>CAVZTS010000001.1:0-107467 GCA_963778275.1 uncultured beta proteobacterium
GCGCGGAACCGGTTTCCCGGCACGCCGTCCCTGTGTCGCGGGAGCTGATTGCGCGGCAAACGGTGTCGCCGGTCGCGACCGTAACGCCAACGCATGCCAGCGTGCTTGCCGTCGGCGCGGTAGCGGTGGGCGCCGCCGCCGCGATCGCGGTCGCCAAGCGGCCGCCGTCTGCGGTACTGGCGCGCCCGGTCGTTGCCAGGACGCCCCCGCCACCACCCCCGCCGTCGTTTGCGGCCAAGGCTTCGCTGCTGGCCGCACAACCGGGCAAGCCGATCGAGCCGGACAAGCTCAAGGCGATCCAGCCCGCGCGAACGGTTGAGGCGAGGACGGTCAGGGTTGTCGCGCCGACGGCGGCGGCGCAGCCGATCAGCAAGGCCGGTGCCGGCAAAGGTGTGCAGGCGGCGCCGGCGCTGACCGGCGCGGCCAAAGGGCCGCCGCCACAGCCAGCGGCCCAGGAGCGCATGCTGAAGGAAAGCAGCAAGGGGGCGCCGCCCAGTACCGCGGTACCGCAGCCCCCGGCATCCGCCCAGGAGCGCATGCTGAAGGAAAGCGGCAAGGGTCCGCCGCCACCCGCGTCCGCGCAGGAGCGCGTATTGAAGGAGGGCAGCAAGCCCGCTGCCGCGGTACCGCAGCCTCCTGCATCAGCCCAGGAGCGGATGCTGAAGGAAAACAAGAGCGCGGCACCAAGTGGTCCCGTGCCACAGCCGCCCAAGGAGCGCGCGGTAACCAAGGTTCCAACGCCAGGCACAGCGACGCCACAATTCGAGCAGCAGCGCGTGCAGCACGAGAACAAGGCGCCGCCGCCCCCGCAGCCGCAGGTCGCCAGGCCACCGCCGCCACCGCCCAAGGTCGCGGCGCCCCCGCCACCGCCGCCCAAGGTCGCGGCGCCCCCGCCACCGCCGCCCAAGGTCGCGGCACCTGCGCCACCGCCGCCCAAGGTCGCGGCGCCCCCGCACCGCCGCCCAAGGTCGCGGCACCTGCGCCACCGCCGCCCAAGGTCGCGCCACCGCCCCGACCTGAGCCCAAACAGCAAGAGAAGGCCAAGGAGAAAAAAAAGGAAAAGGAAAAGCCCAAAGAGGGCTAACCAACTGCCGTATTGAACCCACGCCGGGTCCCGGCTCACCATCGCGGCATTGCCGCCGCATGGCTGGGCTGCAGGCCCGGCGCGGGTGGTACGCGCAGGGCTGTTGCAGCGCCGCTAGCGTTCGAACTTGACCGAGAGAACGATCGAGGTCTGCGTTCGCTGGATGCCGTCGATCCGCCCGATCGCATCGAGAGCGCGGTCGAGCTCTCGGTGCTCCCGCCCTCGAGGCGCACCTCATAGTCGAACACGCCCGAAAGCGCGTACACCGCGCGCACCCAGGGCCGCGCCTCGAGCTCGCGCACCACGCGCTCGCCCGCCTTGGGATCGACGTTGATGAGCACCTGCGCGGTAATGCGCTGCCGCGCGAAATCGTCGCTGACCCGCACCGTGTAGCCGGCGATCACGCCGTCGCGCTCGAGGCGGTGAATGCGCTCCTGGACCGTGGTGCGGGCGACACCCAGGCGGACGGGCAAGCGACGCGGTCGACTCGCGCGCGTTGCGGCGGAGCAGCGCGAGCAGGCGTTGCTGCTCGGCGGTTATTCGTCGATTCGTCGGATTGTCCGGCATTTCGTCGAAATTATACCTGCTAAACGCCAGATTGCAGCCTGTATTTCGACATACATCGTCGTTAGACTCGGGCCTTGACCGCGAACGTTTTGCCGCGCAACGCAACGGACCCACCATGACACCCTTGATCCTGCTCGGCGCCGGAAAAATCGGCGAGACGATCGCGCACCTGCTGCAGAAATCGGGGGACTACGCGTTGACGGTCGCAGACCAGGACCCGGCGCGGCTGGCTCCGATCGCCGCGCTCGGCGTGCCGACGAAGCATGCCGACTTCAACGATGCCGTCGCGCTCGCCGCGCTCCTGCGCGGCCAAGCGATGGTGATCAGCGCCTGCCCTTTCTACTTGACGCCGCTCATCGCCCAGGCGGCCGTCACCGCGGGCGCGCACTACTTCGACCTGACCGAAGACGTTGCCAGCATGCGTCGGGTGCAGACGCTCTCGGCCGACGCGAAAACCGCGCTCGTGCCGCAGTGCGGCCTCGCACCGGGATTCATCTCGATCCTGGCGCACGCGATGACACGCAAGTTCGACACCCTGCGCGACGTGCACATGCGCGTGGGCGCGCTGCCGGTGTACCCCACCAACGCGCTGCAGTACAACCTCACCTGGAGCACCGACGGGCTGATCAACGAGTACTGCAATCCGTGCGAGGCGATCATCGACGGCAGTCCGCGCGAGACGCTCGCGCTGGAGGAGATCGAGGCTTTCTCGCTGGACGGGGTCGGCTACGAGGCGTTCAATACGTCAGGCGGGCTCGGAACGCTGTGCGCCACCCTCGCCGGGCGCGTCGAGAACCTCAACTACAAGACGGTTCGCTATCCGGGGCATCGCGACCTGGTCAAGATGCTCATTCGCGACCTGCGCCTGGGACAGCGCCGCGAGATCCTGAAGGATGTCCTCGAGGCCTCGGTGCCGATGACCCGCCAGGACGTCGTGCTCGTGTTTGTCACGGTCAGCGGCATGCAGGACGGGCGCCTGACCCAGGAATCCTTTGCCAAAAAGATCTATAGCAAGACCCTGGGCGATCGGCTGTATTCGGCAATTCAGATCACCACCGCAGCCGGCGTGTGCGCGATGGTCGATCTGGTGCGGGAAGGGGTGCTGCCCCAGCGCGGCTTCGTGCGCCAGGAAGATGCCGACCTCGAGCGTTTTCTCGCCAACCGCTTCGGCCGCCACTACGCCTGAGGACGGCGACCCGGAGCCGCCGAAATCATCGTCCCTTGGGACTGGCGCGGGTCCGTGGTGCAACCCGCGGCAGCGACGGCATGGTTGGCCGTCGCGCCGTTTGCGGGAGCGGGTTGGTCGGTGCCGCTTTTTGGTCGCGGCCGCGAAACGTATTGCCTTTGCCTTTGGACATGCTGCGTGCCTCGCTGAATCGGGGTGACGGCGCAATGCTACTGAATTCGCCGCCGCGCGCAAGTCGCGCAGTGAATCACCCTGCCCGCCAGCGCGGCTAATACCCCCAGACTCGATAGTACGGGCGCACGGCGACGACCGGCGGCCGCACGACGACAGGGGCGGGCACGGCCACATAGGCGCCGCTCCCGGGCGGGCCGGCCGGAACCAGAACGCATCCGCAAACCGCCAGGCTGGCGAGGACGAGCGCAAGAGCGAGCTTCATGGTTCTTCTCCATTGTGCAGACAAGCCGTTAACGGAGGGGTTGATGGCAGCGATGACACTCGATGTGTAACCGGGTGCTACATCGCGTGCGCTGAGCACCCGCTCAGGACGGCATGCGACGGAACGGCCGGGCGCGCGGTTCCGCCAAACGCAGCGGTTGCGCTCAGTTGCCGCGCAACGATCACACTGGAGCGGAAGCCATCAACACAACGCCTCGCTCGAGGCGAGGCGTTGAATTTTTGGGCAGGGATCAGATCCTATGGACGATCGGGACTGCGGTCGGCATGCCGAATCGCGCCATGGATCTGCCCTACCTGCGAGGCATTCTGGTCGCCTGGCCTTGAGACGGCAATCGGCGCGGGTCCGATTTTTTTGTAGGACGGACGCGAGTCCTGTGTCAGATATCGCGCCGGTCACCGGCGCTTTGAAGGCTTTCCGAACCGCACTCAATCTTGCGCCGATCACTCGCTCGCGACTATCGGCCGCGCGCTGAATCGGGTGTTAGCGCTGCGAGGGTGGCGACTCGGCGCAAGTCCTACCGGAAATTCGCACGCGTGCCAACGACGCGAAGAAATAACGCGGCAAGCGCCGCGCGAAGGGCCGGCGCGTGCTATGATCGGTCTCGTTCGGAGAGGGCAGTTTCAACCCTTCCGCTTTCGCCAGGTTGGACCGCAACCCTTGGCGTCCCCCAGGCACCGCCCCGCTTGCGATGCCGTCCTGAAGCTGGTCGAGTACCCGCGCCGTACGCCCGGTTGTTGCGCAATGCCGTCATTCTGGCGCGCAGTACCCGGCAGCCAAGCACAGCACCGTGAGGGCACTTCTGCCTGCGGTTTGAATTTGATTTCCCGAAAGGTCACCACATGTCCAGTCATAACGCAACAAGCTCCGCCCAAACCGCCGCGGACGTTCGCCAAGCCAACTTTGAGACGGCGCTGCGCATTGCCACGATCATGGCCGAGGCCAACGAGCGGCTGTTCAAGCTGCAAAGCGAAGCGGCGAACGCTGCATTCGCCGAGAACGCGAAGCACCTCAAGTCCCTGCTGACCGCGAAGGATTCCAGCGCCCTCGTCGTGGAGTGGGCAGGCCGGTACCAGGCGAACATGCGCCGGATCCTGGAGGTCACGCGCACCTGCTTCGAGATCGTTCCACAGACCCAAGCCGAGATGGCGAAGGTCGTGGGCGCGCCGTTTGCTCCTTACACCAAGGAAACGCAGCAATACATCGACCAGTTTGCAACGGCAATTACCGAGGGCAGCGATGCGGCTGCGGCTGCCGTGAAGGATGTGCTCGCCAAAGCCATGGCGGGCGTGAGCGGAAACAAACCGACGAAGAAAGAAAAAGTTGCCTAGATAGCTTAGGACAGCCGATTCCTTGACGTTTTTACTCAAGATCCAAGAACGATCTGCTCATTGCCGCTGGACCCCTACAGGACAACTGTGGGGGCCCTCTTTTGCATGCCGTACGAACACCACCTGCGGGGCGGCCCGGCAGAGCGTTCCATCGCCACACGTGGAGTAGCCGATGTACCTCATACCCACAGCGACACGTTATAGCGCATCCGCCGTCTTGCGCGACCGGTTCCTGAATGCACTGGAGCAGCGCGACCAGGCGGCGTTGCGGACGGCCGTACGCGAACTCTTGGGCTGCGTGAACATTCTGCCGGCCGCGACCTGCAGCGGGCTCGCCCTGGCGCCAGGCAGTACGTTTGGAGATGCAGCGCGGGCGATAACGCATTCGCTGACGCCGCCACCCGAGGCCGCCTGACGACAGGTTAGTTGCATGTCCACGTTAAGCGTGTCTGCTCTAATTGAGGTATGCCATCAAACGTGGCTATCCTCACGAACTGCATCGCATTGGTGGCATCGGCCACGCCGAGCCCCCATCCATCACACCTGTACCCAAGTGGCAAGGGTCCATTTTCTTCACCCGTACCGATCGGGTTACGGTTTCGACGTTCACACGAATGCCGATGCGGTCCGGCAGCCGCTGGCTGATTTGAGCGCCCCGGCGGCGATCCGGGATCGTGAGTCAATCGCCGACTACGGGCAGAGAATCAGGGCTATGCTGATTTGACGCAAGTCAAGTTCCCAAGCATTGTCCGAGTAGATACTGTAGCGGCGAGGTCACGACACACACGGTGCCAAGGCCGGTTGCCGGGGCAGCCGTTATTGATCTTCCGTGCTCATGAAAACCATAGCGCATTGCTTCGTTTCCCCGACTCGAGTTGCCGTCCTGCTTGGGCTCGCCTGCATCGGTCTTGTCGGCGCGAGCTTCTTTGTCCAGCACGGGCTGGGCATCGAACCGTGCCCCTTGTGCATCGTGCAGCGGTTTACCTATCTTGCGCTGATTCCCGTCTTCTTCGCCGCTGCCGCGGCACGCCGACACGGCCGAGCGCAGCGGACGCTGTTCTTTTCGGCCGCGGCCCTGACATTGGGAGGACTGGGTGTCGCCGGTTATCAAACGTACCTGCAGCTTTTTCCGGCGCCGCTGGTCGAGTCTTGCAGTGCCAGCCTCTCCTACATGCTCGACACGATGGCGGTCACTGACGTACTGGCCGGACTGTTTCACGCCACCGGAGACTGCTCCGATACGTCCTTCAAGATCCTGGGACTCACCTTGGCGCAGGCATCTTTGCTCATTTTTCTGGGCTTTGCCGCGCTGCTGGTCATGCTGTTGCGGCGACGCGCGGCGCCCACTGGAAACGAGCCGCCCGGCGCCGGCGAGGGTTATTGACTGGCAGCAGGCCTATCCGAAGCCGGTGCCGAGCGCACCTGCCTTCGCGAAGCGCTCGGCACGCGGTTCTTCCGTCGGCTTGTCATTGGTACCGCAGTATGCCGGTGACCCTAACTGCACGGCGTGGGCGCGACGCGTATGCCATCGAACAGCATCTCAACCGGGCATCGCTGCAATGGAGGTGTCCATCAAACGTGGTTACCTTCAGGCCGGCCAATAGCGGACAGCAGAAGTTCGCCACAAATCGCCACCAAGCCGACGCCATTTGCCCGCTCTTGCGATAGAACGTTCCATACAATCCGGTGTGGCCACCCGCACTCCGGAGCGTCGATATGCCCCGTAGCATCCCGTCCAGGAATGCCCTCCTGGCGGTCGCGCTGTCGCTTGTGCCATGCCTTGCGGCCGGCTTTGAACTTGAATCGGCGCGCGGGATCACTCTCGACACGCCTGCAGCCATAGATACCCTTGCGCAACAGTTGCAACCCCTGGGGTCGAGGCTCGACGTTGTGTTTGCGGACCGGAAGGATTGGCCGACGCCAGTGCGAGTGGCCGCGGCGGTCGCGCGCTGTGCATCCCAATATCCTCCGCCGCCTGACACGCACACGGGTCCGCGGGGCCAGGGACCCTCCCTGCTCGACGCGCCTGCGTGCCTGATGGCAACGCTCGGGGCGGACGAAAGCGCAAGGCGCCTCGCGCTCGACGCGGCGCGAAGCAGACTCCGTGAGCTTCCGGCGAAATTCAAGCGGGGCTCGGCGGAGTGGTACGACCGATCGTTGTATGAATTCGTCGCCGCGGGCCTCGTGCTTGGAACCTTGACCCCGATCCGCGAAGGCCGACCCGAGCCAGGGGATGAGCAGGTGTTGCTAGGACTGCTCGATGACGGCCAGAAACCGTTGGAGCCTAGGATCGAGCTGGCATACGCCCTGCTCGCAACCCAATGGGCGGATCCCGCTCGCGTTGCAACAACGCCGTTCGATGAAGGCGTCCGGCTTGCATTCGTCCGGCTCGGCCTGGCGGAGGGAGGCAGGCTCGGCACGCTCTTGTTGCCTGCGCATCGGCGCGAGGATGCCGAGTTCAGTCGGCGCCTCGCTGCCTACCCGGACACGATCGGAGCCCTTCGCAAGATGGGAGGAGCCGCCGCGCTAAGGGAGACTCCGTGGCCGGATGTTTGGCCACAAGTGGTTCAACCGATCACCCTGGAAGCCCTTGGGCCACTGCAAGTGGAGTACATGCGCGGCTACTATGAAGCCAAAGGGGACGACATTCTTTCCGACGACGTCAGCTTGAACGTTCTGCAATATGTGCCCGACAAGTACCGCGCGGAGCTCGTTCGGAAGGTGACGGGACGCTATCTCTACGACGAGGCTGTGCGGGAGTTGACCTGGCGCCAGGCGCCGACACCCGAGACGCTGCACGCGCTCATCGAAGCAGGTTACGTTCCGTGGCGGGTGGACGTGACTCGCGCCGTGCCGCGTCTTTTGTTCGACCCGCCGCCACAGCCGCTTCGCGGCGCGCACGTACCGCGCACGCCGGCACCGTTACGACGAATGACCTTCGCAAAATTTCGCAGGCTCATGCCGGACACGGCGGCGCGAATCATCGCTGCAATCGTGCCGGCGGAGTGTGCGGATTCCCTTCAATCCGTGTACGTGGAAAGCGACGTTTCGCGTGGGATCGCGTTCGAGCTTTGCACTGCGCACTCGCCATCACCGCAGTTGCTCGGGCTGCGATTCGATCCGACGAGCGTGGTTCCTGTCGAGGGCATCCGGTACAGCACGAGCAGCCACGGGAGCCATCCGGCGGTCGTCGCAGTCTACGATGCGGATCGCGATGGACGGTACGAGGTCCTTTTGGATGAGGAGGAGAACATCGGCCTCAAGTCCCTGGACCGCGAGCCGTGGTTGCTGGAGGAATACCAAGGCGTGTTTCGGTACTTTCAGGCCGATCCCCCTCGGGCCAGGACTCCGACCGACGCGAGCCCTGCATACCGGTAGTGGGCCTGCGTTCGTGAGTCGCGGCCGTTTACAGTGGGTCGTCGACCGCCATCGAAACCGTTGTTCGTCCGGTCATTCGATCCAGTTGTTATCCCGCAAGAGCGCGTGGCCGCCGACACGATTTCGCCCCAACGAACCGTGCGCCGCCGACGCTGGCGATTTGCAGCGCGCGGCGTCGCGTTGGCGGGATTCACTTGTCGTCGTTCAGCCCTTCTTCTTCGTCGCCCGCTGCACCCGATGGCCGAACACCGCGTCGGCATTCTTCTTTTCCGCGTCGGACATGCCGGCATACAGCGCCTCGACGGCCGGAATGAGATTCTTAACGCCCGTCACGTGGGCCTCGGCGATCGCCTCATAGGAGCGCAAATCCTCGATCGCCGTCAGCGTCTTCGCCTTGGCCGCCCGCTCGTCGATCAGCGCACCGGTTCTTTTGGCGTTCTCGCGCATCACATCGGCGACGGCCTGCCATTGCGCGTCCTGGGCCGGGGTAATCTTCAACGCATCATGCAGGGACTTGATGTGCGCCTCCACCGGATCGTTGGCGGGCATCGCCTTCTTGGCCGGCATCGCTTTTTCCGCCGGCGCAGGTGCCGGAGAAGCCTGGGCCATCGCGGCCGAGGGAAGAACGCAAAGGGCCGCGCCGAGAATGCTCGCCGCGGTCAAGGTGCTACCGATTCGCCAGGTAAGGTAGGGCATGATGTGAATTAGCTCCGTGAATGGGTGAGGTAGGGTCGACTTGCATGGTCAGTGATGTCCGCCACCATGCCCCCCGCCGCCGTGACCGCCACCGCCGTGGCCGCCGCCGTGGCCACCGTGGCCGTCCCCACCGTGACCGCCACCCCGGTATCCTCCTCCGCCAAAGCCGATGCCGAGGGCGAATCCATCGAAGACCACCGGCGGTTGATAGACGGGCGCTATGACCTCATAGGGAGGCTGGGGGTAGGCGGGCTGGGGGCCGGGGTAGCATTGCCCGTCGGTATAAAGATAGTAGCCTGGCGGGCAAGCCGGCGGTACCTGCGCAACGGCGGGCGCGCCGACCCATGCTCCAACGGCCGCCAGTGCGATGACGCTCGGTCGCGAAATTATCCTCACGGTTAAGCTCCTTTCGGTCCAGTGCGCCTCGTAATGGACTGTTCGGCTTAGACACTTGAGCGACGCATACGTTCGGGGAGGATCAGAGCGCGCGGCACCGCGCGCTCACCGTAGAGCACGGTAACAATAGCGCTTCAAGCGTGAGGACGCGCCGGGTGCCGTGGCGAAAAAGGCAGCCTGCTTCGTCGATCGCATAATCGTCTGCGCAGCATTCAGGGCGGGCTCTCTTCGTAAGAGTGGATACCGCCGCCACGGCTCGAGCAACGCGTGGCCCACTTCCTGATGTCATCCTCCGGGTCCTCGCCGTACGCATGCTTGTCACGCCGGATGCAGCACAACAGGCTGACATTTTTTCAAGCCGTGATTGCTAAGGACCAGCACCCGCGGCGTGGCCACGTCGACAGAACTGGAAGGTGGGTCGAGCGGGCGCCGGCAGGAGCCCGTCGTGGCACGGAAAAGCCCTGCCGGCGGGGGAATAAATCGCCTCGGGAATCGTTTACTTGAGCGGGGCCACCTTGAGGCAGCCGACAGGAGCCTCGACAACGAAGAAGGACTGACCGAAATGCTGCGTTGCAAGACCACCGACGCTGCCGCGCGGGCCGGCAGGGACACTGCTGCGGACCCAGGCCGTGCGCTGGAGGAGCGCTCGGCCGAACTGCGGGCCCTGGTCGAACGCACCTGCTTCAGGGGCGATACCTGCCGGGTAATCGCGACCCTTGTCGGATGCCCGGGCGATACCGTGAGGACGCGAATGGTTGACGCACGCCTGCGCCTCAAGCCGCGGCTTGCGGACGGCGCGGAGGTGCCGGCATGACCGGGCGTGTATTGCAGCTGGACCAGGCCGCGCACAAAGTGGCGGACGTGCTGCTGCCCTGGTTCGTCAATGGAACCCTGGAAGGGGACGAACTTGCATTTGTGCAGCAGCACGTGAGTCGCTGCGGACGCTGCCAGCGCGAGGTGGAATGGCTGCGGGGGCTCCACGCGGCGTGCATTGCCGGGGAGCAGGCGGCCGGCGCGATGCCTGCCCTGCGCAACCTGCGGCGCCGGCTCGAGGAACCACCGCGCGGCCGCGGGAGCCTGGTCGCGCTGCGGCAGCTCTGGACCCGCGCCCAGCCCTGGTCGCGCTGGGTGATCGCCGCCGAGCTGGCCATGATCGTCGTCCTGGGCGCCTGGATGCTGCCTGCCGCCGATAGCCCCGCACTGTATCGAACACTGGGAGCCGGGCCGGCGAGCGTGCCGACCGGGAGCATTGTCGTCGTCTTCGATCCGACAACCCCGGAAGCCGACCTGCGGCGCATCCTGCGCGAAGCGGGCGCGCGCATCGTCGACGGCCCCACCCAGGCGAATGCCTACGTCCTCGACGTCCCTGCGCGACGGAAGGAGCAGGCACTGCAGGCCCTGCGGGCGGAGCACGCCACCGTGCTCGTTGAGCCACTTGCTGCGCCAGGTGCGCATTGACCTCTGTGCCGGCGACGGCCGCGATACTGCTTAGCCTTTGCCTCGCGGCCTGCGCGCCACTGGATCGCCAGGCCGACCCGCGGGCCGACGCCGGCCCTGCGCAGCAACAGGTGTTGGTGATGTTGCGCCTGGCCCCGCCGCACTTTCGACCCGACGTGGACTATGCCGGCAGTTACGACTCGCGACTGGGAAGCGAGGCCCGACGTCGCATCGCCGAAGGGCTCGCCGCGCAGTACCAACTCCAAATCATCGACGACTGGGCCATGCCGGCACTTGGCGTGGACTGCTTCGTCATGGGCACGCCCGTCGAGGCTTCGATCGAGCAAATCGTCGAAAAATTGTCGCTCGACCCGCGCGTTGAATCGGCGCAAGCGATGAATTGGTTCCACGTGCTCGGTTACAACGACCCGCTCTATCCTCTACAGCCCAGTGCCACGCGGTGGCACCTGGCCGACCTCCACAAGTTCGCGACCGGCAGAAATGTCCGCGTGGCGGAGATCGACACCGGCGTCGAGACGGAGCATCCGGATCTCAGAGGGCGCGTCGCCATGATTCGAAATTTCGTCGACGCACGCGTTGGAGTCGGCGAAGAGCACGGGACGGCGGTCGCCGGAATCATCGTCGCAACCGGGAACAACGGCGTGGGCATCGTCGGCATTGCGCCGGAGGCGCGACTGCTCGCACTGCGGGCTTGCTGGGAGACCGCGCAACGCGCAGACGCCGCCATCTGCAGCAGCTTCACGCTGGCCAAGGCGCTGCAGTTCGCGCTCGAGGCGAATGCCCAGGTGATAAACCTTAGCCTGGGCGGCCCGCGCGACCGCCTTCTCGAGCGGCTGCTCGATGTTGCGTTGAGCCGCGGTGTCACGGTCGTTAGCGCTGTCGATCCGCAAAGCCGCGACGGGGGCTTCCCCGCGTCGCACAGCGGCGTGCTTGCCATCGCGGGAGATGACGCGCAGGATGTTGCCACCGATATCTTGCGCGCTCCCGGGCGAGACATTCCGACGACGGTCCCTGGCGGGAAGTGGGGCTTCGTAACCGGCACCTCGTTCGCGGCAGCCCATATGACCGGCCTTGTGGCGCTTCTGCGGGAACTCTCACCGGCCTTGTCTGCGCCGCAGGTACGCGGGCTGCTGGCAGCGCCCGTTGTGTCCGGGGTGGCCGTCGATAGCCACGCCATAGTCGATGCTTGTGCCGCCGTTGGGAGGATCACTGGAGCCTGTGCCTGTGCGTGCGCGGAGGCGCGCGACACGAGGGCGTCGCCGCGCCTTTGAGGCTGCGCTGCAGTGTTGTACGGTCGGTCTTTGGCTCGCGCTGCTATCCGGCAACGTCGCCGCCCAGGTATCCGGCACCGTCAGCCTCGTCTCCAATTACCGCTTTCGCGGCATTACCTTGAGCGCGGACGAGCCCGCCGCGCAGCTTGGCCTCGCGTATGACGATGCGAAGGGCTGGTACGCGGGCGGCTTCGCATCCACGGTCGAATTTCCGCAGTCGTCCGAAGGCCAGTTACAGGCGGTACCTTTTGTCGGCTATGCGTGGCGTTCCGCGGATGGACCGAGCTGGGAGATCGGTGCCGACTATTCCACCTTCACCACCGCGGGTCACGACTACCTGGAAGTGTATCTGGGTGTCGCATTCGAAAATGTCAGTGCGCGGCTGTATTACTCGAAGCGCTATTTTGGACAGGACTCCGGTGCGCTCTACGGCGAAGTCAATGCCGCGGCACCGCTCCTCGAGCGGGTGCGGCTGCTTGCCCACCTCGGCGTGCTGCGCAACGACCGCGTCAATCCCTACTCAGGCCAGCGCGAGCATCTGGTTGATGGTCGTTTAGGGATCGGAATCGACCTGGCGCCCTACAGCATTCAGTTGAGCTGGGTCGGAATCAGTTCGGCGAACGCGGCGTACGGGCTTACCGCCAACCAAAAGCGAAGCGGCCCCGTGCTGACGCTGCTGCGCTCATTCTAGCCCGCGCCCCCGACGCGCCGCGTCGCAGCATCAGCTCTGAGTAGCCGTCACGACGCGTCGGCCAGGTTGCGGCCGGCTCGCAGGCGCCCTCAGCCGGCCAAACCGATCCACAACGCGTAGACGGGCGCGTGGTGCCGCGTCACCCACGCCACGAGCGCTGCAGGCAGCTGCAGCGGCTTGAGTAACATGCGAATGGGCATTTCGCGCGGTGCATGATGCCGCATGAAATTGGCGAACGCGCGGGTGAACTCGCGATAATCGGCGTCGAAGCTCGTCGCGTCGCTGGCGGACCGTCCGTCCCAAAGCTGGCGATAGGCGTAATACCCATCGCCGGTTCGCGTTTCAGAGAGCCGTCGCAGCAGCGTTCGCGCTACGCGGCGGCGCGGATGCCGCTCGCGCCGGTTGTAGCGGCGGAAGTGAAAGTAGAAATGCTTGTAGTGGCGAACCTCGTCGGCAAAGATCCGCGCCGCCAGGTCCTTGAGCACCGGTTCGCGGGCGTAATGCGCGAGCGCACTGTAGAAGGTCGACGTTCCGGTCTCCACGACGCACCGGGCCGCGAGCTCGAGCGCCCGCGCCGGTTCGAGGCCGCCGACGGTGCAGGTGCGCGAGTACTCGGCAAAAAAATCGTCATACCGGCGTTGCCAATCGATCTGCGGCCAGACACGCGCGGCGTACTCGCGCAGCGCGTGGCCATGCTGGACTTCCTCGGGCTGCCATGACTCGCGCAGCCACCGCGACAACTCGGCATCGCCAGCGAAGTACTCGATAAGGTTCTCGGCATAGAGATCGGAGCCGGTTTCGATGAACGATGCCAGGAAGACGATCCTGAACGCCAGTGCGTCATCGACGACCTTGGACCGATCGATGCCGTCGAAATCGACGTCCGCAAGCCGCCACCGCGTCAGCGGCGCGGCAGCCGGTTCAGCAGTCGGTGCAGCAGCGGCAATGTGGGTCGATTCGGGCATACGCTCGCGCTCCGCCGATTAGACACGCGATTCCCGCGGTTGTTCAAGGGCCGCATGGGCCGCAAGGCCGCGGGGTGCAAGGAGGACGCGTGGGCGTCTTTTCGTGCTTCCCCGCCGGTACGTTCGCAAGCAGCACCGAGGTCTACCACGACAGCGGCGTTCGAAACCCGCTAGGGCTGCTCCTTCCACGTGCGCGGGATAATGAAACAGACGCCGTCCCCGAACCCAAAACCACCTACCTCCCGCATTAGCGCGAAGCGCTGGTCCGGCGCGGCGAGCTCAACCTGGCAGAAGTAGCCGCCAGCGCCATCGGCGATGAGATCGATCTTCGACAGCGCGGCTACCGGTCCGCATATCTCCGCGACCGCCTCCCGCAGGGTCGCGCGGCCGCCTAGAGCGCGCAGTCGGTCGAGACAAGGTTGCTTCAAGGCGTTGCTCCAGGGATTGGGCTGACGCATCCGGCGGGAGGGCCGGCGCCCGCAACCCACCCGTCCGATCGCGCGGGCGAGCCGACCCGGGGTTGTCGCGTGGCAATGGTATCGGCGTGGTGCGCCGCGCCTTTGATCTGGGACAAGACATGTCGATTGTGCACAGCGGTAGCGCTTGGCAAAAATTACAAGCCTGGACCGGCGCATGGGCCGGTTGCCCGTGGTATTTGGCGGGGCGAGGTCAGGCATCGATATTGCATGGGGGTCTGCAGTTGTGGGGGGGCTATGGACGAAATTGCCAAACCGCTGCAGGTCTACGTCGTCGAGGACTCCCCGATCATTCAGCGGCTGCTGGCCTCGACGATCGCGGCGGCGCACGCGGAGCTGGTCGGCCACGCCGCGGGTGCCCAAAAGGCCATTGCCGACCTGGCGCTGCTGCAGCCGGACCTGATTGTCGTCGATCTCGCTTTGGACAGCGGCACGGGTTTCGACGTGTTGAGCGTGATGCAGCATCGCAGCCTCGCTCAATCCGCGGTCAAAGTGGTTCTCACAAATCGCGCGAACGCCGAGTACCGGGATCTCAGCTTTCGGCTTGGCGCCGACAGCTTCTTCGATAAGTCAGCGGACATGTCGCAGGTCCTCGCGCTGATCAATGCGCTGGCCGCGGAAAAGCAGCGCGGTGCAGTGGGCGAGGGCAACGGGAATCACCACAATCCGGGGAACCCGCAGCGAACCTGAACCGTCGTAACCGTCGTAAATGCACGCCTGAAAAGGAAAGCCACAACCTATGGATCGCAAAATCGACAGAGACCTGTACAAGGCGATGGATGCGCTCGTGGCGCTGAAGGCCGACCTTAGCTGCGACCCGTATGTCCCCGGGGAGACGCTGGTGCTGTCTGCAAAGAAGGCGCGCGATGCCTGCGAGGCACTCGAAACTGCGTCCGCATCGATCAAGGACGCGGTGGCCGAACTCAGCGGCGCCGGAGCCGGCGGCAAACCGCGACACTGAATAGCTCTGCGCACGCGGCGGAGGATGCCGCGTTTGAGCGACGGTCGCGCGCCTACGGCCTGAGTGGCCCGCGCCGATGCCGCTGCCACCCCTGCGACCTACGCGTTCGGAAGTTCGGGCCGCCGCAGAGCGTTGCGCGGCCCTTCAACTTCAGAATGTTCTTAGCAGCATGCAGCGCGTGAACGGGCCAACATCGTTCGCAACCGTCGCGAGCGACGCACCGCCGCGATGCAGATAAAGCGCGGTTACTTCGCCGGACACGATTTTAATCAGGTCGTCGATGCAACCCACGACCCGTGAGCTTCGAGTTCCTGCAAAGGACTCTCCCTCACGAATCCTGGCACACGGAGATGCTCCGGCCTAGAGTTCGGCGTTGCTTAGCAAAGTCTCGCGACACGCAACATAGGCTTCCTTGCCCCGCCGCATGACTTCCTCGGGAATGCTCATCGCGACATAGGTGCGATGCCGGGCCTCGGCAATCGCCACAATTTTCCCCGTCGCGATATGCGGAGACGGATCGCCGTAATAGGGCACTCCCGTATATGGAAACGTCCGGTAACTCGGCTGCAGCGCTTCGCCAAGCTGCAGCCATCGTGACAGGCGATCGAGCACCGCTGCGGTATCGTCGAGCAGTTTCTCCGCTTCCAGGAAAAGGGCATTGCGGCCAAGCTGCACACTGTATTCCTCGATCCTTTGCAGCCGAGTGGCGTAGTAGTGGAGAGCCTGTTCCGGGTCGCCGTAAGGCTCCTTCTCATTGCCATGAAACAGATTGATGATGCTTCTCAGCGTGTCTTCGGCATTGCGTACCAAAAACAGCACCTTTACATTCGAGCGGCTGAGGACGCTGGGCGCGATGTACACCTGATTGTGAAGTATCTTATCCAGGATATATTTGCGGACGACTCGATGTCCAGTCGCCATGCGAACAATTGTCGCAAGTCGATCCAGCTCGACCGTGCCGACGTAGGACTGATGTGTTTCCACATATCCGGAAATCTCGCTGTGGCTTCCCAGGATGTGACAGAGCAGGGTTGAAAAGCTTCGCATATGACTGACAACGAAGATGCAGTCATAGGGGTGCTCGTCATGTCGGCCCAGTAGCATCGCCTGCCCCCTCCCGAAGGCGCAACGCGCCTTCAAACCGCGACAGTGTATGGAAATCCGAAAATATCCCTCAAGTGCGGAAAGGAATTGTTACGCAAATCGGCCCTCCCGCCTCCCGCCGACCCGATAGTTTACGGCCGCTGGGCGGGTTTCCCGGGCAGATTAAGCGTTATCGTGGGCTTGCCGCGCTTCATCGGGCGGCGGTGGGCGACGGCTGCTTGCAGCCAGAAGCGGCCGATCGCACTAATGGGATGAGTTTCCCGATAGCGGACGGTGATGCTTGGATCGCCTCGCCATGCGTTCCGAGACCCCCCACCCACGGGGTGGGCAGACTTGCTCCGACGCGAGGAGCGTCCAAAAAGGTCAAAGCGCCGAACGCGAAAAGGATCACGATGCTTGCGATGGAGTAGAGACAGAACCACTTCCCGAATGCTTTGACATGTATGCTGGTCTAGGAATTAAGGCGTCGTTCCAGAGTAAAGGTGCCGGTGCAAGAATTAGGGGAGAACGACTACCCATGTCGCTTCTCCCCCGTGTCGTCAGCCGGCCGTCGACGTTATTGCGCGGTGGGTCGTCTGCGCAGCTTGCCGGTAAAGCTTCAACAACTGATATGTCGTACCGATCAGGAACAGGATGAGCAGTCCTACCAGTGCCGCTTGCACGGGAGGCGAATCGGGGCCGGCGCCGATCGGGTGGCCAACCGGTAGACGGTTCAATGTTTCATTAGTGCCGGGCACCAGCAACAGAAAGAAGCTAAAAGACATAGCCACCGTTTGCAGGTACGCGGCAGCTCGCCCGAGAATTGCGATGCGCGGCGCGAAAGTACCCACCAACATCACGACTAACGCCAATATGCCGAGTGCGTGTCCGGCATTGAAATGCCCGGTGCTCGACAAACCAAACGAAGTGAAGATGGAGGCGACCATGCCCCCGAGGTATATCTTGCCGACGCGGCTCGCTGGATCGATGCGGCCATAGCGTACGAAGGCAGTCAGCCCTGCCGCCACCGGGATGAGACTGAGTACAGTGTGAACAGCGCCGAGGGCAGAAATCGGATTTGCCATAATAAAAGCTCCTAAAGGGATAAAAATTGAATGTCGGGAAACTAAGTCATCTCGAGGCCGTGTTAGGTCGCTAGGTCATGCGTCCACCTCCATCGTCTCTTCCTGGCCAAAGCACGGCAGGCTGCTCTCTATGAAGACGAGATAGTGTATGGATACAGCCGAGCGGAAAAATTCCGAACATGAGAGATTTCCTTTCTTATCCAAGGGGGCGGAATGATCGAGCAAGCAGATTGCTGACAAATCTGCGAGCGTAGTGTCGTCTATCCACGACGTGACTTGCAGGTTCGAATTGGTCGACCGGTCTTCTCACTTGTGTAATGGCGACGCGAAAGATCGCGAGCAGCCCACCGACAATCAATTTTGGGGTCATGCGGTCGCCAAGGAACAACACGCTCGAAATCAAGGCGAACACCGGAAGCAGCAGGCCGAAGGGTGCGACGCGGCCCATGGAGCAACGGGCGATCAGCCGGAACCAAAGGCCAAACCCAACAATTCCTCCGATGAAAATTGTGTAGGCGAGTGCCAGCCAACCACGTCCATCCGCCGTGATAAGGCTCGCCGGTTGTCCATGTTCAAGGAGCAACGACATCAACATGACCTGCGGCAACGTGAGCAGCGACGACCACCCCATCAACATCAAGGGGTCAAAAGGCCCGTAGCGTTTCGTCAAGACGTTGGACACCGCAAATGCGAAGGCTGCCCCGATCACAAGCAGCAGCGGAAGCGCGTTTGCCGACAGGCCGGGCCCCGCTGCCAAGACGACCACGCCGACGAATGCAAGGACCACTCCGGCGGACGTGGTGAGAGACGGCCTCTCTGCGAGCAGCGGCCAAGCTAACAGGACCGTGAAGGGCGTTGCGAGTTGATATGCGACGGCCGATATGCTTCCCGAGCCGAGCCGAAGGCCAACATAGAAGAGCCCGAAGTTCAGTCCACCAAGGAAGATCGAAATAGCTGCGATAGGGCCGAACTGTTGACGCGTGGGCCTTTTGACGAACGGAACAAGCAGCAGCGCGATGGCCAGGAACCGCAGTGCGAGGAAGAAGAGAGGCGGAACTCCGTAACGCCCACTTTGATGGCCACGAACTGATAACCCCAGAGCAAGGGAACGGCCACCGCGCAGACGGTCTGGATGGCAGACATGGCATGCTTCCTTTCAAGACCATTTGGTCCAGATATAGGCGCGCCCATAGCGGAGGCGTCCATGGGTTGTTTACCTAGTGAAGCGGTCGAGAAGAGCGTCAGCGGTGGTTTGGGACGTGATCCGTGTCGGCGCCGTTTTGCCGACCACTCGCAGCCCCTCAACGAAACAGACGAGAATTCGGGCGGCACTTGAAGGCTTAACACCATCGGCCAACTTCCCGCCATCTTCGCACGGGAAAGTGCATCTGCCACCCTGGCCTCCATGGCTTTGAAAAAGCTCGCGATGCGGTGACCGACTTCAGCATCCTGGCCAGCCAGTTCCATCGCTGTGGCCACCAGCAGACATCCGCGCCGACCATTGGCACCGCTCGTGCGGTCAACGTAGCCGGCAAGGCAGGCCCGCAGGCCGTCGACCGGCTCTCTGCGGGGGTCGAGTTCGATATCCATCCGTGTCAGGGCATCGGCAATGTAGCGATCAAGCGCACGCAAGAAGAGCGAGTGTTTGTCACCGAAAGCCGCGTATAGGCTGCCACGCGAGAGCTTCGTCGCACGGAGAAGGTCCGGGAGCGCCGTGGCGTGATAGCCGCGCGTCCAGAACACACCCATCGCGCGTTCCACAGCGGCTTCCACGTCGAAACTCCGGGGGCGGCCGGGGCAATCGCACTGGTGTTTGGTGTCTCATTGCTGCAATAAAGACCAATTGGTCTTTAATTGCAAGTGGCCGCTATGGGTCATTTGCGACCGGGCGACGAGAAAGGGGTCAGCGATTTGTCAGCTCCGCAGCGCCGTTGGCACCTGAGCCCCACCGCACCTGCCGACTGCCGATTGAGCATGTCCGCAATGTGAACCTGGCGACGGCTTGAAAGCCGCGCCGATCGCGTGCCGACACCGAGCGAGTACATGAAACGCAGGCTCGCCGACTGGGGTGTGCGCGACGTCGGCGTGTGTCCGCTGGGCGTCGACGCCGACGTATTCCATCCGGCGCGCGCAGATCGCGCGTTGCGCGAACGCCTGGGATTGCCGTCGAATACGCGGCCGGCCGAGCGCAGCAAGACGGAAACTGAACCGCAGGTGGACTGGATTTCGTTCCGCAATTCCAACACGTGCCTTGGCTCAGAGTCCCTTCTTGGCTTATGGTCTACGGAGTTGAAGGTCCGCTTACCCGTCGGCGAACGGCGGCTTTGCGCAGAATCGAGGGACTCCAACGGGGGTCGAACGCGGTCAGTAGGCGCATGGGCTGGATACCAGCTTGCCGGACACGTGACCGATCCCCCACCGCCCGTTCGCGTTGCCTCGCGAAGCATTCCCTTCACAAAGCGGAGATCCCATCGCGCTAGGTTCCGATCGACCTGGGCGAGAAGCGAACCCAACCCCGCTTGCACAAATGCGTCATCCAAGAGCCGATGAACTTCGGTCACATCGTCGACACATAGTGCCGCGGCCAACAGCTCTTGAGCAAAACAACGACTGAATGCTCGGATTGCGCGCTTGACGCGCGGCAAGCTCGGCGACGCCATGCTCAGGGCGTCGATACCCATGCCGACGAGCAGAATGGCAGATGCAGGATCCCCCGCCATTTCGCCGCATACGCTCAGCGGCTTGCCGAGCTCGCGAGCTTCGCAGGCGGCGTGATTGATCGCCCTGAGCACCGCCGGATGAAGGCTGTCGTAATGCCTCGCAACGCGGGCGTTGGTGCGGTCAATAGCCAATAGGTACTGGGTAAGATCGTTGGTCCCAACCGAAAAGAAGTCAACGCGTTTGGCCAGATCAGCCATTTGGTAAATCGCCGACGGCACTTCGACCATCACACCCAGTGGTGGCTGACGCGCGGCTTGGCCCTCCTGCACCAGTTCGCTGTAGGCGCGCTGCATCAGCTCGCGCGTGTCGTCCACCTCTTTGCAGGCGCTGATCATGGGCAAGAGCAGCTGCAGGTTTCCGTGCTTGGCGTTGGCGCGAAGCATTGCCCGGAGTTGGGTGAGAAAGATCCCCGGATTGTCGAGCGTCAGCCGGATGCCGCGCCAGCCGAGCAGACTGTTGTCCTCGGCCACGGGAAAGTAGGGCAACGCCTTGTCGCCACCCACGTCCAACGTGCGCATGGTCACAGATCGCGGTGTAAACGCCACCAGCACGTCCCCATAGACTTGAGTTTGACCGTCCTCGTCAGGAAACGCGTCGCGAATCATAAAGGTAAATTCCGTGCGATACAGACCTATCCCTTCGGCACCTACGTTCAGCGCGGGGCCAAGATCGGACAGCAGGCCGGCATTGGCCTGCAGCGATATGCGTGCGCCGTCCGCGGTCTCCGCCGGCAAGTCACGCAATGCCTCGAGCTCTCTAGCAAGGTCCGTTTCATGCTTGATGAGCCGCTCGAATTCCTCGAGCACCGCAGGCGAGGGCTCGATGAAGACACGCCCTTGATAGCCGTCGACCAGAAGCCGCCGACCCTCCAACTGTGCGAACGGTAGGTTGCCGATGTCCATCACGGCAGGGATCCGCAACGTGCGTGAAAGGATCGCCGCGTGCGAGAACGGCGAGCCGCGTGTGCACACGATCCCGACAAGCTTCTCGATCGGTACGTCTGCGATCCTCGCGACGCTGATTTCCTCGCCAACCAGCACGCACTGCTCCGGGTATTCGCGCGGTGTGGTGTCACGCGACTGAAGGCGTAGCAGCACGCGGCGACCCAATCCACGAATATCTTCGGCGCGCGCCCTCAGATAGGGGTCGTCCATCTGTTCGAAAGCTTGCGCATGGTCCGCGATGGTCGCGCGAAGCGCGCCAGGCGCCCAGTTCCTTGCGCGAATGCGTTTGATGGTATCCGCAAACATTTCTTCATCGTCGAGTAGTGCCGCATAGATCTGAAACATGGCGTGCGCCTCAGTCGGCAACTTTGCGGCCATGCGTTCGCCGCTTGCCCGCAACTCGAGCCGCACAGCCGCTACAGCCTGCCTGAACAACGCCTCTTCGGCCTCTGGATCGTCGATATTGCGATCCGGAACGTCCTCCAATTCGGCCGCCGGGGAGGGCAACACGGCAATGCCGATGCCTGCGCCCGGCGCGGCCTTGATCCCGGTGAGCACCGTCGCTGCATGCTTCGTGATCCGACCGGAACGGTCAGCCGCGCCGATTGTCGCGGCGGAGATCAGTCCCGCAAGCTCTGCGGCGACGGTCAGCAGCAGACTTTCCTCGGCGCCGGTGAACATTCGGTCGTTTGTTTGCCGCACCGAAAGTACGCCCAGCACGCGCCCATATTGCATGATCGGTACACCAAGGAAGGCGTGGTACGCCTCCTCTCCGTACTCGGGAAAGTAGCGAAAGCTCGGATGTTGTTGCGCATTTGTCATGCTGAGCGGCTGTCCCGATTCGAGAACCATCCCGACGAGCCCTTCGCGCTGCCCAAACTGGATCCGGCCGACCGCTTTGGGGTCAAGTCCATCGGTCGCCATCAGGATGCAACTTGCGCCCGACGCGTCAACGAGATAGATAGAGCACACGTCGACAGCCAAGGACTCTTTGACCCGACGCACGACAATAGCGAGGGCACCGCTCAAGCTGGGAGCGCGGTTAAGCTCCTGCGTGATTTGGCGCAACGTGTCGAGCACTGTAAAGCCCTCCGTGACTCCGCTTCGCATGTCGCCGCGGCGCGTCGATTCCATGATGCGCTCGTGCTTTTCGTTGCCTTAAAAGAATTGGGAGACCGGTGCCGACGAAGCTAAACTCGGCCACTTTGATAGATTGTATCTCGGCCTAAGCTCCTGAGTGCGATGGGCAGGCGATTTGTTTTGGGCGGGTCACGCTGGGCCAGCGGGTCATCCTCGCTCCATTGATAAATGTTGCGGCGCCGCGTTACCGCGAACCGAACGGCTGCTTCCGAGCGACGCGTAAGGCTGCTTTCGAGTCGTGAGCCGCCATCGAACGACGACTGCTTGCGGCCAAAAGCGGTCCGTCAGCGTTACTGTCCAATTTGCTTGGAAGCGGTCATTCGCCTTAGAAAAACTGGGTTTCCTGTTGATCCTCCTCGCATAGTGGAAAAATCGCGTCCGGCCAATAATTCGTTCTTCGTGCCGCTTAGTGGCGATAACCTTTCACACGAACCTTGAAGCCCATCGCCGGGCCAGGCGTGGGCGCGGTCTTGGTCTTGAGCACGTAGTCGGGTGATTCCAATTCCAGATCGAGCTTGTGGAACAGACGGGCCATCGACAGTGCCATCTGCACTTCGGCCAGGCTCTTGCCCAGGCAGGTGTGCGGGCCGCGGCCGAAAGGTGAGTACGCGCCTGGCTGCAGATGCTCAGCGCGTGGCTTCGATAAGGTCGATGTCGAAGGTCTTGGCCTTGGGCCAGTATTCCTCCATGAAGTGCGGCACGCTGGTGCCGACGTGCGCGGATGATGCATTATCCTGGCCGGCTGCTGCGACGCACACAGAACGATTTAGCACTGGCGCGATGGGAAGCGCCCGACGTCGACACCCGGGCGAACACGAGTCGTGGCGTTTGTCGCAGTTTGGGCGTGGTTGAATTAGGGTGCGGGTCGAGCGCTTAGTAACGGCCAAAGGAACCACAAGATCGCAAATAGCGCTGCGAGCCCAAACCCCAGAGACACCGCCAAGATCGCATCGGCCAGAATCAATCGCGCGACAATGAAGACGTCGAGCGCGATGCTGAGCGCGAGTGGTAGCATCGCAGTGGCGATAAGCCACGACGCTACTCTGGTGAAAGCTGCCGACACGACGCCTCGCTCGGCCAGACGGTGATATGCCGCTGGAGCCAATACCAGCGCTATGGCCAGCGTCGAGAGGACAAGTGCGACGAGATGGAGTAGCTGCAGTGTTGCACCCATCGTGTCGAAGCGGGAATTAAAAACGGCGACGAATTGGAATCCCATCAACATCTGGATTCCCGGAAGGACCATGCGAGCTTCCTCGTGAATTGCCCCGGCCTCTTCCTTCAGCGACTCAATGTGAATCGCGCCAGCCGCCGTTTCCTCGCCACGTACCCGCGCTCCCATCGCTTCGCCTGCTGCCGACTGCACGAACCAAAGGAAGCGTGCGGGACACTCTGTTTATCGGGCCGACGTCGGGTCATCGCTTTTCTCTCGAACCAATGCCACGTCTGGCGTTGACGGTACTTTGCCTACCACCTATGGCGTTGAATTGAAAAACAATCCCTCGTGGGCTGATCTGCCCTGGCTAGTTCTCTCAATAGAGGACATCAATGAAATCCACAATCCGGTGGGTGCCGCGGCACGCAGCTGAAGTATCACAACCGCTTCTTGTCCACAAATGCCTTCGTCTTCTTGAGGAGCTGGCCCAGCCCTTGATGGTGACCTCTTTGCCGGTGAAAGCGACGGAAGTCACGAAGAATCGCTGAATCTGCTTGCGAACGCTGCTCGGCAAGTCGCGTACCCTCTTCAAGTGTGCTTAACGCTTCATGCCAGCTCGGCGTGGCGATGATGCGATTGTTGACTTTCGGCTTTGACTTGCCTTCGCGCTGCTCGACCTCGACCATTCCAAGAACCCTGCATGGCAGAATCACGCCAGGATGGCTCGGCCGATGGTGCAGGACCATGGCATCGAGTGGGTCGCCGTCGTCGCCCCGAGTGCCGGGAATGAAGCCCCAGTCGAACGGGTAGGCCCAACCCCTAGCGGCAGCTCACGCGAAATCGTCGATAAGTCGGAGCTTGGGATCGAATTCAAGCTTGAGGGACGACGAGCGAGGCGATTCAACGACGACGCGCAGCGTTCCATCATCGTTGTAGGTTTCCAATCTTGTAAGATCGCGTGTCATTGCGGCAGGATCATCGGACTAAAGTCTGCGATTCCACGGTTCAGGCATCCTCGGCGCAAGATCAAGCTGCGCCCAGTCCATAAACTGGCCACTAAAACGTGCGACGCCTCCGCGATGCAGATCAAACCGCGGTGAATGAGCCCGCCCAAACCCCCAGCTCTTAGGTTTTGGCCCGCACGCAAAGGCGACGGGAGGAAAAGAGGCGGCGGGGGCTGCCCCTTTCCCCCTTTTGCGTACTCCGTCAATCCCAGTAGGGGCGCGCATGGTAATACGCGTGCACGTCCCTCGCCCACTGCTCGTCGGCCATCGATGGCCATTGGTCTTTATCGAACCCGGGCGCGTTCTTTACGAGCGTTTCCTTGTCGACGTCAACGATAAAACGGTGATCGGGAGGATCGATCCGTAATGCGCGCCACGGAATCGCAAACAGCTTATCTCCCATGCCGAGAAATCCACCGAATGAAAGCACCGCGTATGCGACGCGACCGGTCGGCACATGGATCATGATGTGCTCGAGCTTGCCCAGTTTTTCGTTCGCCGTGTTGACGATATCGTCACCTTCGAGCGTGTCCGCAGCCATGACTTTCGGTCCCGGACCCGCCTTGGCGTCCCAGTAATTCTCCTCGCCCGGCAGGGGCTCGCGCGGTGCGCGCCGCAAATCTCCGCTGCTGCCTTCGATGGGTATGGCGTCGGCGCCGAGCGAGGTTCCCAACGTCGTGGTCAGCGCTTGGTCCGGATTGTCGTATCTGGTTGGTTCCATAATGGATCTCCTGAATTATTCGGTGTGAAGTTCTGGTTTACTCATACGGTGTGCCTGAGGCCGCAAAGCGTTTTCGCAGCCACCACAGACCGTAAGACCGAACCCCCCCGCCGTGTTCACGTCGTATTGGCAACCGAAGTGCCCGTCCGAACTGGGCGAACCTCCGGCCCGACCGCTTCCAGCAATTCGCGGCTGGTTGGCTCCATAGTTCGAGTCAGTCCAAGACGACAGTGAGGCCGCCGTTGCCAATGGGGGCATCAATGGGGGCAGGCCCGCCCGTACTAGTCTTGCCTGGATCAAGATTCTCGCGGCGAAACCTTGGCGCCTGCCTTCCGGGCTTCTGAAAGCCCGATCGCGATGGCTTGTTTGCGGCTTGTTACCTTCTTTCCAGACCTGCCACTCTTCAGGGTGCCTCGCTTGCGCTCCTCCATAACCTTCTTGATCTTGCTCTGAGCTTTCTTGCCGTATCGATTCATTCCGCCACTCCTTTCATACCAAACGATGCGTTTCGACATCCGCGTAGGCTCCCGATCTTTGGAAGATCACGCGCCATCGCAGCAGGATCGTTCGATTAATGCTGCGACTCCACTTCTAGGCCATGCGCAATGGCACAATTGAGACAACCTGCGTCCCCCGTCCATCCGCGCCTGGACCTACGCTAAACCGGCCACCAAAGCGTGCGATGCGCTCTCGCATGCCAATCAGGCCGTGCGAATTCCGGTTTTCCAATTCGTTCTCTGCGAACCCGACTCCATTGTCCTCGATGCTAAGTCGAATTTCAGAATGGTCTACGGCCAAACTCACTCGCACGCACGTTGCGTTGGCGTGTCGTGCGATATTGGTCAACGACTCCTGAATGACGCGAAAAAGCGCAAGCGCTAGATCCGGGTCCAGACTCGGCAAGACCGTCGGCAAGTCGATTCGCACATCGAGCCCCGTATTCTTCACCCAATCTTCGATGTGGTGGCGCGCAGCCAAACCCAGTCCGAAGTTATCAAGCAATACCGGCCTCAAGCTCCTCACGATGCGTTGCTGGCCTTCAGCCAGGTCGTGCAGCAACCCGGTGATCTCCCGATGCGCCGCCACCAACTCCGGGGCGCCAATGGCCATGCGCTTACCCAGGTCATTTAGCTTGAGCGTCAATATCGTAAGAATCGAGCCGAGGTCGTCATGTACTTCGGCCGCAAACTTCGCCTTCTCGTCTTCGGCAACCTGAAGCAGGTGCTGGGACAGCTTCGTGAGTTGGTCGGTGCGCTCGCCCACCATCTTGGCAAGTTCATCCCGGGCGCTGCGTAGCACTGTCTCCGCTTGTATCCTGTCGGTAATATCGACCAGCACGTTCACTGCGCCAACGAGTTCTCCACCCTCATCGCGGATCGGATTCGCATGTGCCAGCACCGTGAGTCGCCGGCCATCGGGTCGTTCGATGATGATTTCTTCGCCGTTGTATTCATTGCCTGTTTGCAGCGCCCGCGCCATCCAGCACGCGTCATGAGCAATGGATGAGCCGTCTCTCGCGAACAGCTTGAATGACCCGCAAAAGCGATCCGCGGGGTCATTCAGCTTCGGTGCGCGTCCCCAGAGCTTGACGGCGTGGTCGTTGAAATGCGTAATGAGCCCGTGACGGTCACACGTGTAGCCACCCGCAGGCAGCTTGTCGAGCAGGTGGCGGAACTGCAATTCGCTGTTTTGCAGAGCCGGCTTTGCGGTGGGTAGCACGGTTACGTTGCCGAGCTTGTTTCCCATGAGTAGTAATGCTCCTGATGTTTAAGTCGCTCTCTGGCTCGCAACCGCAAACTGTCCGTGCGATAGTGCACTCTGCTGCGTGCACTTCGCGATCAGATTCGGTTCGAACGGAGCTCGGCTTTCGCTAGAAGTGAGAAAACAGGCCGATGAGAATGATGATCGGAATGGGAACGCCGAGCAGAAGAAGAAGAATCGATCGCATGGTAGTTACCTCTGCGTAATAGACAACGAAAGTAAACAGGACGGGCGCCGATCGAGGCTCAGCGTCAACGATACGGGTCGGCTTCGGGACCGATGCCCATCGCGACTCGGTCTCGTTGCCGTCCGCCGGCCGTTGCCGCGAGACTGGCGCAGAAAGCGCCGGTCAATAGAGCGACAAAGAGCCATAGCGAGGTCTTCGCCGCGGCTCTCCTGGCCGCGTCCGCGGCGTCCCGCGCAGTCGCCTCCGCGTCGGCTGCGGCAGCCTTTGCTTGCGCAAATACTTCGCTTACGCGCTTGTCGGCATCGGCCGGGCTAAGGCCGGTCTGCGCCGCGACGACCTGCGCGGCATAGGCCCTGTCCTGAGCAGATAGATCGCCCTTCCGCACGCCTTCGGATAGGATCCGCCCTAGCTCGGCACGCGAGGCATTGCCGCTGTCTGTTGCGGGGTGATCGCTGCGGAACAAGGCATCGGTGTAATACGCAGTCGCGCCCGACGCCGGCCCGGGTTCTCCCGGGCGTATGGGGGTCTCCTCGCGCAGTGCTGTCCCGTCCGCCGCTGCTGGATTCCCAGGCGTCATGGCCGATTTCGTAATCGCTGTGCCCGCCGCCGCGGTTCCGCCCAGTACCACACCGGCACCGACGATCGATGTCGCCGCCGAGGTCAGGAAGGCAGCGGCAATGACGACGGCGACGGCCCAGGCCAAGAACCCGTGGGCAGTATCTCGGAAGTAGACTTCGTCACTGTGGATGCTTACCCATTTGGTACGCAGCCTCCCGGCCAGATAGCCGCCCATCGCGGCTGCGATCGCCTGCGTCAGAATCAGCCAGACGATGGTCCCTACTCCGATCGCTGTCGACCAGGTTCCCGCAGGCGACCAGGGCGAGATCGACGAGAGTCCCAGGCCGAGGCCAAGCATGAGAAGGATGAGCGCCAGCGCCACCGCCGCGAAGGCCCCGCCGATGACGGCTGCCCACGATAGGCCCGACCCATTCGCTTCATCGTTCAGGGCGTAGGGTTTCGCCGCCACCGAACTCGCTACCATAACGTCCATAGTGCCTCCCAAGGAATCGATCCGATGCGAGCGCTCGCCACATTCGCCAACGACTGCCCACGCGGGCAATGCAGGTCGCGCGGCATCAGATCCGACCCATCAGCAACAGAATAATGATCACGAGCACAACCAGACCGAGGCCGCCGCTTGGCCAGTAACCCCATCCGGAACTGTAACCCCAAGTTGGAAGCGCGCCGACGAGCAGAAGGATAAGAACAACCAACAGAATGGCTGAGATGGACATCGCGGTTCTCCTTTATAGGCGCGCGAGACGACCGAGCAGATAGCCGACGACCAGTGCCCCGGCAACCGTGGTGATCGGGCGTGCACGAATCGAAGCGCTTGCCGATTCCGTGAATCGTGCCTGCACTTGTCTCGCTTCCTCAGAAATGGTCGACGCCCACTCCGCCGCAGACGTCGCAGCATCGGCGGCGCTATTGATGGCGTGGTGGGCGGTTCCACTGAGCCGGTCCACCCCTGCGGTTGCCTTGTCCGCGAGCTGGTCGGTTGCCTGGTGCGCTGACTTCGCCACTCCTTCCATCCTGGCGCCAACTGCATTGGCGGCGTTACTGCCGCTGGCAAGACTGCCCGTTGTCGTCGTGGTGCGATCCATGGTCTATCCTTTCAAAAAATTACGTAGACACAAGGAAAAGGGTAGAGTGCTCGCCGCAAAATCCCACGTCCGTCGACATTTCGCTATCAGAGGCAGTCTGATTTCGTCGTAAGATAGACGTGCAATTCTCGGATGCCTTATCGCTCGTGCCGTGTTGCGTAACGCTGGTAACCTTAGCGGCAGCCATGGCTGCGAGCGGGCGAGCCGTCGTCCGCAGCTGCGCCCGCGCCGGACTACACTTACTGGTGATACTTCAGCTTCGCTTCCTTGATACACGAATCCTTCGCATCGCCCGACAGCGCGTCGCATTTTTCCTTGGCGACCTTGTATTGGGCATCCATCGTGTCGTCACGGGCGTCCGCCATCGCCGCCTTCGATTTGAGACGCGCCTTCGCCTCGGCGGTCGCCTTCACGTGATCCGCCTTGGCCTGCTTCAGGCACACGTCGCGGTCATTGCCCTGCCTGGAATCGCACGCGTCCTTGGCAGCCTTGTAGTCAGCGTCCGCATGCGCAATTGCGACCTTGTATTCGTTCTTGCGATCCGTCGCCGCCGGATCGGCGGCATGGGCCGTACCAATCGCGAATATGCACAGCGCTCCGGCAAGAGTCACTTCAGATATCGTCAGTTGTCTCAGCATGATCCTGTCTCCTTTCGAACGTCGTCCGCAATGTCGGCGCCCACGCGCCTATTCGCGCCGGGCGCCACATCCGCCTGAGTGATGACGCAGTTGATGCCCCCAGAACTTCGATTGATCGCGGATGGATTCATTGTCATTCGAACCTCACCGATCTTGATGTGATAGCGATTTTCTATTTCCTGAATGATTCGGGCGACCAGTGGCCCGGCTTGCTCACAGAGGTGTTTTTCCGCATTGGCGAAGGTAGTAACGTGATCGGCAGAAGGCGACATGTGTTGATCTCCACATTTGTCTTCGTCGAGGATTGAACGCCAACCAAGAAGGCGCCTATTTCGTCTATGATGTTCTATACAACGATATAATTCACTGCTAACGGCGCCAAGTCCTATATGGCCCTAGGCCGATAGGGCCGGGTTTCCCTTGCGCTCGAGCACCGCGTCGGCTCTACTTATAGTGCTCTCTGGGACCACACCGATGCCCGCTACCAACCGGAAACGGCGACAGGAACGCGGAAGTTCGCCCGCCGGCAATGTCGCGTTGCAATCGCTGCCGAAGGCTGCAACCGGCATCCAAGGTTCGGATGCGGCGCGGCGCGAAAGCGAAAACCTATTTGGTGTCCTAGCAACGCTCGCACCGGTCGGAATCCTCACGGGCGATGCGGCTGGAAACTGCACGTTCCTCAACCAATGCGGATGCGACATTATTGGCCTACCTTTGAAAGACGCAATCGGCCATGGCTGGATTAATGCTCTTCATCCCGACGATCGAACTGACGTTCTGAACCAACTGAGCAAGGCGGCAAGCACCCACCGAGCCATTGACGCAGAATTCCGTTTTTGCCACCAGGATGTGCAAACTGTTTGGGTTGCGGGAAGGATGCTTGCGGTCCGGCGTGAGGACGGAACCGTAACCGGTTTTATCGGGACCATTAGCGACATTACTGCCCATAAAGTGGCGGAACTCGCGCTACAAGAGGCAAAGGAACGGCTGCAAGCCATATTGGATGCCTCCCCGGTTGCGATCATTTCGGTGGATCGGGCTGGTCGAATCCGCGCCTGGAATCAAGGCGCCGAGCGAATGTTCGGCTGGAAGGAAAAGGAAGTACTGGGCCGCATCAATCCAACCGTGCCAGATGCCGAGATGGACGCCTTTCACGAGAAGATTCGTCGAGTGCTCGCGGGTGGCACGTTCAAGGACCAGTTGAGGCATCGGACAACAAAGAGCGGGAGTCTCATTCAAGCGGTCATTTCGGCGCGCGCGCTACGCGATGCATCAGGCGTGAGTAGCGGAATCGTTATGATCGTTGATGACGTTAGCGAACAAGAACGTGCGAACGAGCAATTGCGCACATTCGCAGAAGAGCGAGAGCGACTATTTCAGGATATGCACGATGGTTGCATTCAATCCATTTATGCCGTAGGGCTGAACTTGGAAGCGTGTCGACCGCTTATTGACGTGAATCCCACCAAGGCCGCGCAGATCATTGCGGCGGCTTCAGCGAATCTGGATCTGGTCATTCAGGATCTGCGCTCGTTGATGGCCGAGGGTGGGCAACAGCTTCCCGCCACGCGCAATCTGCGGACGGAGATTGAAAGAACCGTCCAGCTGGCACAGGAAAATGGGCTTGCGTTCGCGCTGGACATTGATGCTGCCGCTGAGGACGTGCTCACACCAGAACAAGCGTTGCAGCTACTGCAGATCGCGCGCGAAGGTATCAGCAACGCGACACGTCATGCGAATGCCCGGAGTGGAAAGTTATCGCTGCGCGTACGGGACGGAGTCGTTTGTTTGGAAGTGACCGATGATGGAAGAGGGTTTGACGTCGCCGCGCCCCACGAGCATGGCCTTGGCTTACATCACATAAACGCCCGCGCGCGTCAGCTTGGTGGGCAAGCGCTCGTCATCACCGCGCCAAGGCGTGGCACTCGTATTGTGGTCGAAATTCCACTGCACCGATGATGACAAAACAGACACGGCCCTCACCCATCAGAGTCATGCTTGTCGACGACCACGAGGTCGTGCGGGTTGGATTGCGTGCCCTTCTCGACCAGACAAAGCATATCGAAGTCGTCGGGGAGGCGGGCACCGTTGCGGAAGCGATTTCGGAGGCCGGACGTGTGGATCCCGACGTTGTGGTGATGGATCTTCGCCTTCCGGATGGGACGGGAGTTGACGCGTGCCGCGAAATTCTCTCCGCTGACCCGACGGCGCGCGTCCTGTTCCTGACGTCCTACTCAGACGAAGAAGCGGTCCAGTCTACCATTCTGGCAGGCGCAGCCGGTTATGTGCTGAAGGAAATTCGACAAGACGCGCTAATCCATGCAATCGAGATCGTATGTAGCGGGGAGTCCATTCTCGATCCTAAGGTAACGCAAACGGTCCTCGGTCAAGTCGCGAGCCTGACCGAAAAATTGCGCACCACAGACGTGCGCTCAAAAGACGATTTGTCGCCGCAAGAAGCTCGCATCCTGGACCTCGTTGTCGAAGGCAAGACTAACAAGGAAATTGCGGCGACACTCGGGTTGAGCGCTAAGACCGTAAAGAACTATCTCAGCAATGCCTTTCAGAAGCTCCATGTGAGCCGTCGCTCGCATGCTGCGGTGCTGTTCTCTCGCCAATCGGATAAGTCAGGGCAGAATTAACACATAACTTTACCTCCAATTCGGACTTACTCAAGTGAAATGGCTGCAAAGGACGTGCCGGTCAAGACTCCGGGCAGCAGAACCCAGCGGATCAAAGGGCGCAGCGAAGCGGGGTAAGGACAACCTACAGCGTGAGGCCGGCCGGAAATATGAAACATGCGCTGGACAAGGCCGATAGAAGGCGCCCCTGAGCGAGGGCGTCGATATCAGAGGCAATTACCCCGAAGCTTGGCTACCGAGGCTTTCTTAGATCAAATGGTGCGCTGCCTCGCACATCCCGCGGCCGCATTGGCCAATACCTTAACCGACGGTTACTTAGGACGCGGCGGTCTTGGATTCGTGCCCGGACAAGGAAGCTTTCCCGTGCGAAGCAAGGCGACCGCCTCGACGAGCGGTGGGGCTACATCCCGAGCTTCCTCCTGCACACCAGTCTCTCGGTCGAGCGTTTACACAGCCCTTGCACGGAAAGGACGTATGCGTGCGTTGTAAAGAGCGTCGAATGTAGATTCCTTAGAAAGTCAGAAATTACCGTCCAGTCCTACATCACATTCAGACTTACGCCGATTGGCGGCGCCGGAATGTCGTCGTAACGTAACCAAGTGGGGGGCGGCGAGGGTCGCCGTCACTGATTTAGAGAGGAAACGACAATGGGCTGGGTTAGCAGATTATTCACGCCCGGGGAGGCCGAATCGGTGAGCCCGTGGGACGAAACCGTTATCAATGGCGCGCCGTATCACCCGCAGAAACCTACTCGCAGCGGGGCCGAAGATTCAGCGGGTGGGACCGACGACAGCCTAGCTGCGCAAAATGCGGAGGAAATCAAGCGCCGACAAGTATCGCTAGCGGTGCGATACCTCGCGGCGGTGCGCGCTCGATAAGCCGCGTTTTGCGCGATATTTCCAGGTGCGCTGACAACGCTGCAGCGAGTGACGGGCCATCGACGCGCCACGTCGCTATGTCGGGTTGGCACGGAAACCAGCGTGCCACTTTGGTGCCACTGCACTGGACCGGAACGAACGCTACTGGACAAGTTCTTACAGAGGGCAATGTGGATATTGTGCTCGGCCGCAGTGCGGCAACCCGTTCGCGGATCGATTGAAAAATAGTTGGCAACACTCCTACCGCAGAGGGAGGTTCAGCGGCTTGCATATGTAGTTTGCGCTCCGACAATCGAATCGGACGGTATCCGATTTCTTTGCGAACGTATAGCACTTATCCTAATAGGGAGGCCGGGATGTGTCGCGCCGCGTTGCCCAATGAAAGGTTGGAGGCTATCATGCTCGGAAAATATGCAACGTTTGCTGTCGCCCTCGCAATCCTCGCTGCTTCAGGATGCGCATCGTTTCCTGGTCGCGACCCGGCACTGGATGACGCGCGATTATCGGTGGATGCAGCGCGACGCAATCCTCAGGTTGCGATGTATGCATCCGCCGAGTTCGACCAAGCGGCGGCGACACTCCGCCAAGCCGAAGACCTCGCGGCTAAAGGCGGGCGGTATGAGGATGTGCACCAGCTTGCCGTACTTGCGAACCAGCGTGCCGCAACGGCGCAGGACGTGGCGCGCCTTCGTAGCGAGCAGGCAGCGCTCGTTGCGCAACGCACGGCAACGGACGCGCGTATCCAAGCCGACGTCAGCCAGCGACAGGCCGCAGTAGCACAGTTACAAGCGGCGGAGGCACAGCGGCAGGCGGATCAGGCACAGCTTCTCGCAGCTGCCGCTCCGGCTGCTTATGACTACCGACGCCGAGAGAACGAGCCCTTGTACGAGGCGCCCGTGACCTCGGTGCGCGCGATCGTGGGACCACCACAGCAGCGCTGCTGGATAGAGCGTCAGGTCGTGGACACCGGCTCACCGGGCATCAATGTCCCGGGCGCAGTGGTAGGAGGTGTCGTCGGCGGCATCCTTGGCCACCAGATCGGAAGTGGCCGCGGGCGAGATCTTGCGACGGGCATCGGCGCAGTTGGCGGCGCGGTGGTGGGGGCGAACGTGGGTCGTGACGCGGCGGGCACAGTTTATACGCAGGATGTGCAGCGGTGCGCGAACGTGTCCACGGCTGCAGCGGTGGACTATTGGGACGTCACGTACGACTTCCGCGGGTACGAGCATCACGTGCAGACCACAAGCCCGCCGGGCAGAACCATCTTGGTCAACGCGCAGGGCGAGCCCCGCGTCTGACGACACGCGATGAAAAAATTCGAAGTTGCGATACGGGAGGTCGCGCTCGTGGCGCGCATGCGATTCCAGGCAGGGCAATGACCACGACGTGTGCCTGAAGCAGGCCAAGGCGGATCACGTGAAGGCGACCGCCGACGCGAAGGCGCATCTCAAATCGAAGACAGCGAAGGCCGATGCCCGTGAAGACGCCATGGATGCCCAATACAACGTCGCCAAGGAAAAGTGCGACGCGCTGTCGGGTGACGCGAAGGATTCATGCCTCAAGGAAGCTAAGCTCAGGTATCACCAGTAGCCCGTATCATGATGCACAGACGCGCCGGCCGCAGCCGGCGCGTCCGTTTGTTGCAGATCAAGACGTTGGGCGGCGAACAGGGAACTGCGAACCCGAGGCGACCGCACTCAGCAGAGTTGTGTCAGTTTCCGTGGGGCAACCCGAGTGCTGATATGCCCCTATGATTGCCATTGGTGCGATTGGTCGGCATGCCGTGCCGAGGGTTGCCAGACGGTTGCCGACTCGGCGCTCTTTCCGTGTGCGGAATGCGGTGTCTTGATCATGGTTCCGGCACCCTTGGGCATGTGCACCGAGTGCGTCGCGCTTGCCGTTCCTTCGCGGGCGAAGGCGCAATAAGCCATGGCTCGCGCGATCTGGAAAGGCGCCATCACCTTCGGACTCGTGAACGTGCCAGTCGAGCTCTATCCTGCCGAGGATCGACACGAGTTCCGGTTTTCAATGCTCGACAAGCGCGACTTTTCTCCCGTCGGGTACCGGCGGTACAGCAAGAAGAGCGGCCGGGAGGCCCCGTGGAACGATGTGGTCAAGGCTTACGAATATGAAAAGGATCAGTACGTCGTCCTGAGCGACGAAGACTTCCGATGTGCCAATATCAAGGCCTCACAGACCATCAACATCGAAGCCTTCGTACCCGCCGAAGAAATACCGCCCCAATTCTACGAAACCCCGTACTACCTCCTGCCGACCGGACGCAGTGGCGACAAGGTCTATGCACTGTTGCGTGAAACGCTGCGTACGACCGGTCGCGCCGCTGTTGCGCAGGTTGTCATCCGCACTACCCAGCATTTGGGCCTGGTCGTTGCGAACGGACCTGCGCTGATGCTGATCACGTTGCGCTATCCGGACGAGTTGCGCGGCACAAGGGGTCTGGCGCTGCCGCCCGAGGGGCTCAGTGGCGCGGGCGTTACTGCCAAGGAAGTCGAGCTCGCGAAGCGCTTGGTAGACGACATGACCGAGCACTGGAAACCGTCGGAATTCCGCAACACGTATCACAAGGATTTGATGCGGCGCATTGAGGAGAAGGTCAGGGCAGGCCAGACGAAGGCAATTACCAAAGCACCCGTGACAGCGAACCTGCGCACGCTTTTCTTCGAGAGCAGCTGACGGCCCGCGTCAAGGAGGTCACCCAAACGCGATGCAGACGTCTGGGTGTCCTCGGGCAGCGTTGCCGAGCTCTAGTGACTCGACGCGCTACCGAAAGCGACCGGCAGCATTAGACAAGTCACAAGAAAACAATATTGCGTTTCATTCGCAAGCTGCGAAGTGAAGCGTTGTGGTCGATCGCCGTGTGTCCCAGCTTTGGTGCTCGCGCTTGAGCTGAGGCATCCGCTTCTCGAGCTGGAACAGCAGGGTTGGCATGCCCGTTAAGGTCAAGATCTTTGGAGCCGGTGCTGCAGGAGATACGCGGGTACAGGCAGAGATCGCGCCTGAAATCCGCCGCTCCGTTTGTCGAAGGGTCGTACAGGCGATGTGAAATGGACCGAAGCGGCCAGCGGTGCCTGGGTGGGCGACATCCACGGGAGGCGCTGGAGCGGCGCCGGGCGCCTGGCCCATGCTAAGCTTACGGTCTGCCCGCACCGGGTGCGAGTGCATCAATCGAGGAGACACAATGAGAAAGTTCCGCCTATTCCGCAGCGCGGGGCAAGCGCTCGTTGGTTTGGCCGCCGCGGCGTTTGCCGTACTTGCACAATCGGCTGCGGCACCGACCGAGATCAAGATCGGTACGCTCTATGCGTCCTCGGGCAATTACGCGGCGATCTCGATGCCCGTCCACTACGGGCTGAAGCTTTGGGTCGACCAGAAGAACGCCGAAGGAGGCGTCTTCGTCAAACCCTTCAACAAGAAGATTCCCATCCGGCTTATCGCCTATGACGACCAGAGCAACACCGCGACGGCGGCTACGCTGTACAACCAGCTGATCACGCAGGACAAGGTCGACATCCTCGTCGCTGATTCCGGCTCCGTCCTCACGTCTGTGGCGGTGCCGATCGCGCGTGACCACAAACTGCTGCTGATCAACCAGACTGGCACCGGCGCCAACTTCTTCACCAAGGACAATCCGTACATCGTGCTGACCGCCGACCCCGTGTCGAGCATCTGGCCGAAGTACGTCGCCGACTTTCTCACGCGCGAAGGCCCCGGCCTGGGCATCAAGCGGGTAGCCATCCTGTACTCCACCAATGACTTCACCGGCACCCAGGCCGAAGCGGTTCGCGGATTCATCAAAGCGTCGAAGAGCCCGGTGGAAATCGTCTACGACAGCGGCGTTCCGACCAACACCACCACCTACACAGTAATCCTCAACAACATCCAGGCGACCAATCCCGACGCTGTGGTCGCGCTCGGCTACCCGAACAACGACATTTCGCTCTTGCGCAATCTGCAAGACGGGGGCGTCAAATTCAAGTGGCTGTTCGCCATCTATCCGGGCTTGGAGACGGAGCACCTGGAGAAGACGGTGGGTGTGCAAGGCATGCAGTACGTGTTCACCTATGTCACGTCGGCAGTCATTCAGTACAAGCCGGATGTCGGCATGTCACTGCCTGCCTTCCGCGACGCCTGGCACAAGAAGTACAGCGACGAAAAGGTCGAGTTCGGCTTCAATTCGGTTGCCGGCTATACGACGGGGCTCGTGCTCGAAAGTGCGCTCGCGGCCACCGAAAGCATGGATCAGCTGTCACTGCGCAAGGCGGTTTTCGGCCTTTCGGGAAAGCTGAAGACCCTTGACGGGACGTTCGAGCTCGATGACATGGGTGCGCAGATCGGCGAGATCACACCGCTCGGACAGATCGTTCCGGACGGGAAGGGCGGCCTGAAGTTCGTGGTGGTTTATCCGCCCGAAGTCGCCACCGGCAAGCCAGTCTATCCTGCCCCTTGATCGCGGCGGGCAACACGGCCCGCCTGCGCCGGCAGAGCGGGCACAGCGCCGCGTGGGCGCGTCGGCTCCCGTGGGGCTGACTGCATGCTGGCGTACTCGCTCCTCGCCGGACTGGTCTTTGGCTTGTATTTCAGCCTCGTGGGGCTGGGGCTGAACCTGATCTTCGGCGTTATGCGCATCGTCAATCTCGCGCACGGCGACTTCCTCATGCTGGGCGCTCTTTCCGCCGTCTCCCTGTTTGGACTGCTTGGCTGGAATCCGATCGGCACGGCGTTTGCCGCGCTCGTCGCCTTCGGTCTGGTCGGCTTCCCGCTCTACTATCTGCTCGTGCCACGTCTGCTGCGTGCCCGCGACCCGGAGATGCTGTCCCTGATCCTCTTCTTCGGTCTGTCCCAAGTTATCGAGGCGCTCGCGACCATGGCCTTCGGTCCCGGCGAGCGGTCGATCCCCGGCCGCGTGCTCGGCGCGGGTCCCGTCGTGCTCATGGGCCAGCGGCTGCCGGTCACCTGGATCGTCAGTGCCGGCGTGAGTGCGGTCGCAGTCCTTGGCGTGTACGTGTACCTGTACCGCACGCGGTTGGGCCGCCTGACCCGCGCCGTGATGGTGGATCGCGACGAAGCGCTGGCGACTGGGATCGACGTGCACCGGGTCTCCGCCGTCGCTTTCGGTGTCGGCATCGCGCTTGCCGCGATCGCCGGTGTGTTTGCGCCCTTCATGCTCGGCAGCGCGACGCCGGCAATGGGGGTCGAGCTCAACATCCAATCGTTCGCGGTAATCGTCGTAGGCTCTCTCGGCAATCCGCTCGGGACGGTGCTCGGCGGCGTCATCTACGGGGTGTCGCTCATGTTCATGCAGACGTATTTCAGCACCTGGGCGAACCTTCTCCCTTACATGCTGCTGATCCTGATCCTGCTGGCGCGGCCGAGCGGATTGCTCGGCAAGCAGGTGCGCCGTGCCTAGAGCAGCACGTCATGCGCTGGTGGCCGTCGTGCCGCTCGCGCTCGCCGCCATGCTACTGCCGAAGGTGTACGGCAATCAGTTGCTGCTGTTCAACTTCGTCGTCTTCCTTACGCTCGCTCAGGGCGTGAACGTCATCTACGGTTTCACCGGCTACTTGCCCTTCGGCTACGTCGGCTTCTTCGGCGCTGGCGCGTACGGATTCTCCCTGTGCGTCATGCACTGCCCACCTGCCGCCGGTCGCGGCGCTGGCCGCCGGCATGCTGGCGGCTGCCGTTCTCGCGCTGCTGCTCAGCCCGCTGCTGCGCCTGTCCGGCGCCTACTTCGCCATCGCCAATCTGGCTGCGTCGCTTGCCTTGTACCAAGTGGTGTCCAATCCGAATCTGACCGACATCACCAACGGCCCCTACGGCATCAGCCTGTCTGGCGTGTATCAGCCCGTGCTCAGCTACGGCATCGCGGTCGCCATCATGACCGCGACCCTGGGTGTCGGCGTCTACCTTCGGAACTCTCGCTTCGGGCTCGCGCTGCAAGCGATCCGGGAGGACCCGGTCAGCGCCGCGATGGCCGGCGTCGACGTCGTGCGTTTTCGCACGCTGGCGTGGCTGGTCGCCGCGATCGTCGCCGGCCTCATCGGCGGTGATTTCGCCTGGTACGTCTCGGTGTTCTATCCCGACACGGTGTTCAGTCCCGAGTTCAGCATCTTCGCTATCGTCTTTGCCTTGTTCGGCGGTGTGGCCACCGTAACCGGCCCCATCCTCGGCGTGCTCATCCTGTACGGTATTTACAACGCCATCGGCATCTCCACGCCACAGTACTTCCAGCTGATCTATGGTCTTCTGATCATGCTGCTCGTGCTGTTCCTCCCCAACGGTCTGGTATCGCTTCTCAAACGCCGTGGCATCGACGTTCCCTGATACGGCGCCGCTTCTGCGGGTCGACGGCCTCGTCAAGCGATTCGGTGGCTTTCGCGCCTTGGACGGCGTCAGCTTTCACGTCATGCCGGGGGAAATTCTAGGACTGGTAGGCCCGAACGGCTCCGGCAAGACCACCTGCATCAACGTGATTACCGGTCTCTACGCTCCGGATGGCGGGACGCTTTCCTTCGCCGGGGCGTCGATCGGCGGCCTGCCGTCGCACCGCATCGTTCACCTCGGGGTCAACCGCACCTTTCAGGTTCCAAAGCCATTTCTCAGCCTGACCGTGCGTGAGAACGTCGAAGTCGCTATTGCGCACGGCCGGCGAGGCCTGGGCGCTGTCGACGGGAAGGACCTGCTCGCTTCGGTTGGGCTGTACGCCGAGGCGAACAAGCCGGCGGCCGAGCTGAACAGCGCGCAGCAGAAGATGCTGGACCTCGCGCGGGCGCTCGCCACTGGCCCCCGCCTGCTCTGCGTCGACGAGCTCGCGGCAGGGCTCAACCCGGCAGAGCTGGACCGTGTGGCGGAGCGCCTGCGCGCGTTGGCGAAGACCGACATGGCGCTGCTCGTGGTCGAGCACCTGATGGGCTTTATTGACCAGGTCACCGATCGCGTGATCGTCCTCAATTCCGGCAAGGAGATCTTTGAGGGGGCGCTCTCCGATGCCGTGCGCGACCGCCGAGTCGTCGAAGTCTTCCTCGGGGTCGACGATGACAGCTGATTTGCTAGCGGCGAACGCGCTCGAGACCGGTTACGGAAAGCTGCAGGTTCTCTGGGGCAGCCGAGTGGCTGTGCGCGAGGGCGAGACGGTCGTGCTGCTGGGGGCGAACGGAGCGGGTAAGACGACACTGCTCAAGGTGATGATGGGACTCATGCCGGCGTGGCGCGGCGAGGTGCGGTACCAGGGCCGCGATATCACGCACGAGCGGACGGACCGGCGGGTCAAGGGCGGCATCGCCTACATGTCGGAAAGGGGTTGCTTTCCGGGTCTCAGCGTGGATGAGAACATTCGACTCGGCGGCCAGTTCATCCCGGCAGCCGAGCTGCGGCGGCGCATGGCCGAGCTCTACGAGATGTTCCCAGCGCTGCGCGAGCGCAAGCCGACGTCGGCCAGTAGCCTGTCCGGCGGGCAGCGAAAGATGCTCGGAATGGCCAAAGCGTTTGCCGGCCGGCCGCACCTGGTCATAATGGACGAGCCTTCCGCCGGACTGTCGCCCTTGTTCGTCAAGGAAGTCGTGCGCGGCCTGCAGCGCTTTCGAAGTGAAGGCGTATCGTTCCTGATCGCCGAGCAGAACGTGAAGTTCCTCGACATCGCAGATCGCGTCTACACGCTGGAAGGCGGGCGAACGGGCTTCGAGGGAACTGTTGCGGAGCTCCACGAGAACGACGCGCTGCGAAGCGCGTACTTCGGGCTCAAAGGCTAGGGCTCGCCGGCAATTTTGGATTCGCCAGGGACACGAACGACGGCGTCGACGATATTTACGGCATAATCGCCGCGAAAGATTATGCGTACATGCTCACGCCACGGAAGGTCTACAAGACCGGGCAATTCTCTCACCGGATCGGCACGGTGAGGACCAAACCTGGCGCAGGGACGGATCTCCTGGCTTTCAGGACCGCAGCTGACTAGGTACCTCGCATGAAGCGCATGATACGTGTTGGCAGCGGCGCAGGGTTCCAGGGCGATCGACTCGATCCCTCGCAGGTTCTCGCCGAGCGAGGCAGATTGGATTATATCGGGCTGGAATGCCTGGGCGAGCGCACCATTGCGCTTGCGCAGCTCCGCCGCCGCAAGAACCCTTCCGGGGGATACGATCCGCTGCTCGTGCGACGCATGACCGGGCTCCTTCCGCTCGTTAAGAAGCACGGCATCACGCTGATCACCAACATGGGTGCGGCGAATCCGCTCGCCGCGGCCGATGTCATTGTGGAAATCGCGCGCGAACAGAAGGTCGCTGTCAAGGTAGCCGTGGTCACCGGTGACGACGTGCTTGGGCAGATTCGCTCCGACGCCCCGACGATCGAAGCCGGTGGCACGCTGGCCGAATATGGCGAGCCGATTTCGGCCAATGCCTATCTCGGCACTGCCGCGTTGCTGCCCGCTTTGCAGACGGGTGCCGACGTGGTGATTACGGGTCGCGTCGCCGATCCTTCGCTCTTCCTCGCGCCGATCGCGTTCAGCCACGGCTGGTCACTGGACGACTTCGACCGTCTGGCGCGTGGGATGTGCGTGGGCCATTTGCTCGAGTGCGCAGGCCAGCTGACGGGCGGCTACTTCGCCGACCCGGGACGCAAGGACGTGCCCAACATCGCGTGGCTCGGCTTCCCGTTCGCCGACGTCGACAGCAGCGGCAACGCGACGCTCGGAAAAGTGGATGGCACAGGAGGCGCGATCAGCCTGGCCAACACCAAGGAGCAGCTCCTTTACGAGGTGACCGATCCGTTCGCCTACGTGACACCGGATGTGATCGCAGATTTCTCGCGAGTCACGCTACGCGAAGTCGGAGCCGACCGGATCGCGGTCAGCGGCGCGCGTGGCAAGGCAAGGCCGGCTCAGCTCAAGGTCAGCGTCGGTTATCAAGCGGGCTTCGTCGGCGAAGGCGAGATCGCCTATGGTGGACCCAATGCGGTGGGTCGCGCGCAATTGGCCGGCGCAATCATTCGAGAGCGCCTCGAGGGCGAGTTCACTGAGATGCGCATCGATCTAATTGGCAGCACCTCGCTGCACGGACGCGCGTACGACGCCGATGAGAACCCGTACGAAGTCCGCCTGCGCGTGGCAGCGCGCGCTGCGACCGCCGAACTGGCGGCAATCGTGGGAGAAGAGGTCGAGGCGCTCTACACCAACGGCCCTGCTGGTGGTGGCGGCGCCCGAAAGTACGTGAACGAGCAGATCGGGGTCGTGTCGACGTTAATCGATCGAGAACTCGTAAAGACGCAGGTTACGGTTCAGGAGTGGACACCGCATGCCGAAACTTTATGACCGGGCGCACTGCCGGGCTGGTGACAAGGGAAACACGTTAATCCTTTCACTGATCGCCTACCAACCTGAAGACTATGCGTTGCTGGAGCAGCACGTAACAGTCGATGCGGTGCGCGCACATCTGGGTGGAATCGTCCAAGGCGTGATCCGCCGTTACGAGCTGCCGCACCTTGGCGCGCTGCAGTTCGTATGTTCGCATGCACTGAACGGCGGTGTTACCACCTCGCTGGCGCTGGACGCGCACGGTAAGTCGCTGAGCTTTGCGCTGCTCGAAATGGAATTCTGACGCCTAGGACTGCGAGCATGGATGTATATAGGCCCGGTAGGAGGCATTAGTCTCGGGGTTGGAGTGAAGCTAGTGTAGTGTTCCGTATGTAACTTTACACATTGGGCGTGGTCCAAGTTGTATTCTTATACCTTGGAGCGCTCGGCAGCGCTGGCGGCTTCGGTGAATCAATTTACTGGAGAGGGGGTCGGAATCGGACGTGCGTAGACGGTTTTACAGGCCATGTATCTTCAATTGAATGATGCAGGAGTTGCCACCCTGGTTCAGGGGCCTGGCTCGAGGTGAGCCAAAGCCATTTCGACGGCAACCAGCTTGAGTCGCTTGTCGCGCGTCCACAACCGCACGTCGGCCTGCAGCACCGTGGCGGCGAGGAGGTGCACGTCGATGTACCCGAGGCCACGGCCCATCAACCGATGGCGCTCGATGAATTCCAAGACCTCTTCGTCTGTGGCTGCCGCCAGCCGCGACAACGATTTCAGGAGTCCCAATAGGGGTCCCCTCGACTTCAGCAACCCGCAGGCCAATTCGCCGATCACGAACGGATGTATTGCCACTACACTAGCGTCGAGAGCCGCCGCGAGGGCAGCGTCGCCGCGCCGCAGGTGGTCCACCCAGACCGAGGTGTCCACCAGGATCATGAAGCCTTGGGACGCCGGCGCGGAAGCGCACGCAATTGGGATTGCGAGCCTCCCAGTCGCGCAAGGCGACGCGCACTCTCTCGCTGAATCAGGGCTTCCAGGGCCTCGCGCAGAAGCGTAGTGCGTTCCTTCAAACCGCTAAGCTCCCGGGCGCGATCCAGCAATGCATCATCCAAGTTGATTGTGGTACGCATAGCGATCCCTCCTCACGTCCAGCACCTATTATAGCATCATTTGATGCCGAAATGCGTGCTTGAAGACGAGATCGATCCGCTTACGATGCGTCCAGGGGTGCCGGAGATGTTCAAGAAGTTACAAAGACGGCCGGTGCAGAAGCATAATTGCGGGAAGAGCGGTCAAAACATAAAACCACATACGCTCGTTTCGTTTGGCGCGGCGCTCGCAATCCTCACATAAGTCGCGCGCAAAAGCCGATTGCTTACCCTTCGGAGAAAAAGCCGGCCAAGCAGCAGAAGGACGATCGCGAATGCGTAACCTGGGCCAAGCAAAACACCGGGATTGATCCGGCTGCAGCGTCGGCGCCCGCGCCGCAGCAGACGGGGCCGGCGGTTGGGGGTGGCGCGCGAGTGCGCGGCGCGTGGCGCAGTTGGCGGGGCCGTGATCGGCGGCAAGGAAGCGGACTGTCACCCGTTCCGAGCGAGCCACTTTACCTCTGAAACCTAATCACTTAGACTTTCAAGCCCGAAGCCGTTGCGCATCCACGCGAAGGAGGTCTGAACATGCCTGGCAAGACGCTGTCGACACTCCCTGACAACCATTTGCACCGGCGCAGCTTCCTCAAGATCGCCGGCGTTGCGACTGCCACGACAGCGCTGAGCATGGCTCCCGCTTGGCGCCTCGCGTACGCGGCCGCGCTAACCAAGGCGCAGCGCGAAAAACTGACGCCCGACGACGTCATCGCGCTCATGAAGAAGGGCAATGAGCGCTTTCGCCGTGGGAAAGAGTCGCCGCACAATTACCTGGCCCAGCAGAAAGCAAGCGCCAAGGGTCAGTATCCCGCGGCAGTCATACTGAGTTGCATTGACTCGCGCGCGCCGGCCGAGACGATCATGGACCTGGGGATCGGCGACTGCTTCAATGCGCGCGTGGCCGGCAACATCGCCAACGACGACATCCTCGGGAGTATGGAATTTGCGTGCAAGCTAGCTGGTGCGAAGGTCGTGCTGGTGATGGGGCACACGGCGTGCGGTGCGATCAAGGGCGCGATCGACAACGCGCAGCTCGGAAATCTCACCGGACTACTCGCCAAGATACGCCCCGCCGTGGAGGCAACCCAGTATTCGGGCGAACGTTCCGCAACAAATTATGGTTTTGTAGACGCAGTGGCGCGTAAGAACGTCGAGTTGACGATGGTCGACATTCGTCATCGCAGTGCCGTGCTGACCGACCTCGAAACGTCCGGTGCGATCAAGATTGCCGGAGCGATGTATGACCTGGAAACCGGGCGGGTCGAGTTCTTCGCTTGAAACCGGGCGAGGGTGCCAAACTCGTCCATGAGGAATTCGTCAAGGAGTTGCGGAACGGAGGCAGCTATCAGATCGTGAAGCTGGCTCGGACGTGTTGCTCATTAAGGCTCATATCGTCAACCTTTACTTCCCATCATCATCTTTCCCGCCGGTGGCGCGCGCATTGTGCTAGCCGAACTCGCCGAGAAGCATCGACATTAGCGCCCATGAAACGTTAGCATTCGTAAGCGCGGCGCTAACGTGGCGATCGGAGGCGTTCCCACAATTGGAGAAGCAGGATGGATGCGGTCGCCACTACCGTGATCCTGATCGCCGGCCTGCTATTGCTCGGAGCGCTCGGCGAGTTCGTGTTTGCGCGCACGGGCGTGCCGGACGTAGTGTGGCTGGTGGCCGCCGGCATTCTCGCAGGACCGGTATTCAATTTCGTCTCCCCGACATTACTGACACCGGGTATCCCCTTTTTCGGCGCAGTCGCGCTAACCATCATCTTGTCGAATGGTGCTTTTCGGCTTCGACTTGATGAAGTGGCAGCCGCTGCGCCGCGCGGTATCTTGCTCGGTGTATTTGGCTTCGCGTTTTCCTTGATGGCCATCTGCGTATTTCTTTGGCTGGCAACGGCGTTAGGGTTTGTGCGTGCTGCGCCGCCACTATTGTGGTTGATGGCAGGTGCTATCGTCGGCGGCACGAGTTCGGTCATCGTCATGCCGACTGTAGCGAAAGGAGCGGTTCCCGGCCGCGTTGCGCGCATCGTCGAGGTTGAGTCCGCTGCAACCGACGCACTAAGCATCGTGGTAGCGATGGTGATCATCGATTTGCTAGTTAGCGGAGTCGTGGACTTTTCGCGTCCGTTCGTCACCCTCGCTAGAGAGCTTGGCGAGGGGTTCGGGCTGGGCATAATCGCGGCGGCGTTGCTGGTTCCATTGATTCCGCCGCTGCGGGACAAGCCCCATGGCTACACAATCTTTCTCGGGTCAATGCTTGCGCTCTATGCGATCACCGATTCATTGAAGGGAAGTGGCGCCATGGCGGTACTGACGAGTGCGCTGCTGCTCGGTAACGCGGGATCCATCGTGCCGAGACTGTTTCCCGGAGCCCATGCGCAGGTCTTTACTCCGTCGCAGACAACGCTGGTGATGCAGGATCAGATGTCGTTTCTGATCAAGTCTTTCTTCTTTTTCTTGATCGGCCTGATGTTTCCGACCGACCTACGGCAGATTGCACTGGCGGCGGTGGCCGCTCTGTTCCTCCTTCTGTTCCGAATACCAGCGGTGATGCTCTCTACCCAGGGCATGGGCCCGGGCAAGAAGGAGTTTTGGTTGCTCAACGTCGCCATGCCACGCGGCCTTGCCGCCGGCGTGCTGGCAACGCTGCCGCTGCAGCGGGGCATACAGGGTCTGGAGAACCTGGCCCCGGCAATTTTTGCACTGATCGTGTTCACTGTACTGTTCTTTGCGGCAGGCATCGCGATAGTGAGTCGATTCCCTGATGATCAGCTGCAGCCGAGGGAATGAATCGGCCCACCCGGTGGCGCCCAGGGCGGCGAACGTATCGACAAGCACGCGCCAGCAGCAGTGCGTTATCTAGGCGACGGACCGTGAAGTGATGCCGATTTTTCAGCAAACTCGCCGAGTTTTCAGCAAAGTTAGTCAGCGCTATCGCGAGACAAAGAGGCTAGTGGTGCTGTTGAGTGGATTCGAACCACCGACCTACTGATTACGAATCGGTTGCTCGAACTCTCAAAAAACATCACAGTATCATTGAGTTAGCACATGCGCGGTGTCAAAATTCTATCCCGTTTTGACGAAAAAGCGCTATCAGTAACGGTCCGAGTTTTGACACCTAGCGGATCAGTTCACGAGAGGTTCTGTCACCCTCGAACAAGCCACTTTTCAACTATCCGCCAATGGCGTATAGTCATTCATGCTCTTCATCGAGACTCCAACATTCACTAAGCAAATCACAGCCCTGCTACCGGACGACGCGTACAAGGAATTACAGAGTGCGTTGATGGCTAATCCCGACGCCGGGGACTTGATCAAGGGTGGCGGCGGTATTCGGAAATTGCGCTGGGGTCGCCCTGGAAGCGGCAAAAGTGGCGGAATTCGGACCATATATTTCTGGCGCAAGGAACAAGATCAGATCCTGATGCTTGTCGCTTACCAAAAATCAAAGAAGGACAATCTCACGGTCAAGGAAGCGGCTGTATTGCGCGATCTGGTAAAGGAACTTTAAATATGGACAAGGAACTGTTCAAGGACTTGGTGCAAAGCCTGAAAGAAGCCCGCAGCATTGTGCGTGGCAAGAAGAAGCCTTCGCGCGTCTTTGAGGTCAAGACGCCTGACGTCAAGATGATTCGTGAACGGACCGGATTGTCGCAGACGGAATTCGCTCAGTTGCTCGGTGTGAAGTTGAAGACAATTCAGAATTGGGAACAACATCGCCGGCAGCCGACCGGACCCGCGGTGGTCTTGCTAACCATTGTCGAGCGCGAACCGGAGACTGCTTTGCGAGCTTTACACGCGGCTTGATGTCGTCGTGGCCAAGCGAGGCCGACGCTGCTTGTACTTCCGGGGCTGTGCCAATAAAGTGAATCCCTACCGCGATTGGCCAGAATCGTTACACATGTTTGTCAACGGCGTCGCGGAGTAAAGCTAAGTGGGCAATGGAGCGACGCGAGTCGCAGACGAGTCGATTTCTGCCGGTCGTGGATGTCTCAGTACGGGCCACAACCGGATGGTGGCCGTTTTGCTCCATAGCTGACGTTCATGATGTCGGTCCGGATGGACCAGTGCGCGCCGGCGCGGGCTGACGCCTTCATCACTGGAGATTGTTATACGGACTCGCAGATGACAGAATGCTTGGAAATTATGCGGTTAACCCTTACCGCCGCCTGTCGTCATGATCAATTCATTATACGGGCGTCAGCGCCCGCATAATCTCTGTTAGGCCATGCAAGAGGTTTCTATCACAGGGTACTTCGAGCCTTCGGACGACGCGGCCCGCGCATTCTTCTCGAGACCGCCTTCCGGGCCCATCGTCATGCTCAATCTTCTGCGCTTTCGCGCTTGGGCGAATTATTCTGCGAATCCCGAACTCGCACCGTCCGTCGCCATTTCCGGTGAGGCGGCTTACCGAAAATACATGGAATATACACTTCCTCACCTCGAACGAAGTGGCGGTGCGGTCTTGTTCTACGGCCGTGGTGGGCAGTTCCTCATCGGGCCGAGCGCGGAGCGCTGGGACGCAGCGATGCTGGTGCGACAAGCAAGTGTGTCGTCGTTTCTCGCCTTCGCCACAAACACCGCCTATGCGGCCGGACTGGGCCATCGCATCGCCGCATTGGAAGACTCGCGTCTGCTGCCCTTAGTCGAGGCACCACATGACACCTAGGCCTAATCACGCGGTCAACACGGACGCCCACCGGCGACGCTGCGCGTTAAATTGAGGGGGCAGTCAGAGAAGTATGTGCGCGTCGGCGGCGAAGGCAATAGAGTCGTCTTTCACTTCTGCCCGCAATGCGGGGCTACTGTTCACTGGCAGATCGTAGGCCGAGAAGACAGCATTGCTGTGCCGGTGGGAGCCTTTGCAGAGCCTGGCTTTCCCGCGCCCACCGTCTCGGTCTACGAAACGCGCAAGCACTATTGGGTCAGCGTGCCCACAAACGTGGAACACTTGGCGTAGTGAAGAAACTAACGCCAAACCTCTTGCTCAACCCGGACGCTCCTGGGCGGGCCTGCTGCCCGTCCGTCGTCGCGCCGGTTAGCTTCGTCCGTTGCATGCACGCTGTGCGTCCGATGTCACGGTAGCGCAGTGGCCGAGAAGTGTCCGTGAACGGCCATCGAAACGACGGCTGGCTGCTTGTGCGGATCGGCTGAGAGCTCCAAGGCAAGGTTGGAATCTAGGCGGTAACCCCAGCGTAACCCTATGTGCTAAGGTTGAGTCGGCGCTATCGCTGTAATGCGCTATGAATGGTGCTGTTGAGTGGATTCGAACCACCGACCTACTGATTACGAATCAGTTGCTCTACCAGCTGAGCTACAACAGCCCTGGGCGGTTGGCGACAACGCCGCCGACCGCTGGAACAAACGGTTAAGTATACCGAAGCGCGTCATCGCACACCAGACTTCCACCGTGATAAACGGTGCCATTGGAACGCCGGTCACCGCCATGGGCGATACGCACCATCTTTTCGGATTTCACGCCGTGACTGCGCGCTTGCGAGTCCGGCCGGAAAGCGTCCGCAGCCTCTACGTCGGCGATGCACGCCATGACCGTCGTGCGCGCGAGCTCATCGAGCGCGCTACCACCGCCGGCGTGCCGGTGCACGTGATCGACGAGCAGCGCCTCGCGGCACTCGCCGGCAATGCCAGGCACCAGGGCGTCGTCGCCCTCGTCGCCAGCGACATGCCGTACCCGACGCTCGATGCGGTTCTCGACGGCATCCAGGAACCGCCGTTGCTCCTTATCCTCGATGGGGTCACCGACCCGCACAATCTCGGCGCATGCCTGCGCAGCGCGGACGCTTTCGGGGCGCAGGCCGTCATCGTGCCCAAGGATCGCGCAGCCGGCGTCAATGCCACCGTCGCCAAGGCGGCATCCGGCGCGGCCGATACGGTGCCGGTCCTCACCGTGACCAACCTGGCGCGGAGCATGCGCGAACTCAAGGAGCGTGGGGTCTGGCTTCTCGGCGCCGATGCGGGCGGCGACGAGAGTCTGTTCGATGCCGATCTATCCGGCCCCGTTGCATGGGTACTGGGCGCGGAGGGCACCGGTCTGCGCCGGTTGACGCGCGAGCACTGCGATCGAATCATCAGCATCCCGCTCTCGGGGAGCGTCGAATCGCTCAACGTATCGGTCGTGGCTGGCGTATGCTTGTTCGCCACACGCCGGCAACGGAGGGCGCCAAAACCAGCGTGACCGGAGCACTCGGCCGGCGGATTGCTCGCGCCCAGGTCCCGACCCAGCGCAGCAGGAGCAGTGGTTCCTGCGCAAGCTCCCCTCCGGCACGCGGCTGGGAATAGTCGATGAGCCGGCAGCTCGCGTCGATTTTCGAGGCGATGGGCCAGCCGACCGACGTAGGCAATGCGCCGTCGCCGCCGCGGCGGCGCCGCAAAGGAAGCGCGCGATGGCGCATGACCAGTACCGCGTCGAGCACGATCTGCTCGGTGACCGGCAAGTGCCGGCGGCCGCGTATTTCGGGGTGCACACGCTGCGCGCCTTCGAAAACTTCCCCATCACCGGCAATCCGATCTCGATCTACCCCGACCTGGTCCGGGCGCTTGCCTGCATCAAGCAGGCGGCCGCGCTCGCCAACCAGGAGCTGGGCCTGCTCGACCAGGCGCTCGCCGACGCCATCATCAAGGCCTGCGAGGAGATCCGCGCCGGCGAGCTGCACGAGCAGTTCGTCGTCGACGTGATCCAGGGCGGCGCCGGCACCTCGACCAACATGAACGCCAACGAGGTGATCGCCAACCGCGCGCTCGAGCACCTCGGCCACCAGCGCGGCCAGTACGCAATACCTGCATCCGAACGAGCACGTCAACATGAGCCAGAGCACCAACGACGTGTATCCGACCGCGCTCAAGGTCGCGGGCTGGTTCGGCATCTTCAGGCTGGTCGAGGCGATGGCCGAGCTGCGCCGCGCATTCGAAGCCAAGGCGGAGGAGTTCAACGACGTGCTGAAGATGGGTCGCACGCAACTGCAGGACGCCGTGCCCATGACGCTGGGCCAGGAGTTTTCGACCTATGCGGTGATGCTCGGCGAGGACGAGGAGCGGCTCAAGGAGGCGGCGCTGCTGATTCGCGAGATCAACCTCGGCGCCACCGCGATCGGAACCGGCATCAACGCGCATCCGGAGTACGCGCGCATGGTGTGCCAGCGGTTGAGCGAGATCACCGGCATTCCGCTCGTGACCGCCCCCAACCTGGTCGAGGCAACGCAGGATTGCGGCGGTTTCGTGCAGCTTTCCGGCGTGCTCAAGCGCGTGGCGGTCAAGCTGTCCAAGACCTGCAACGACCTGCGGCTGCTTTCCAGCGGCCCGCGCGCGGGCTTCGGCGAGATCAACCTGCCGCCCATGCAGGCCGGCTCCTCGATCATGCCCGGCAAGGTCAACCCGGTGATTCCGGAGGTCGTCAATCAGATCGCCTTCGAGGTGATCGGCAACGACGTCACGGTAAGCTTCGCGGCGGAAGCGGGCCAGTTGCAGCTGAACGCCTTCGAGCCGATCATCGCCCACAGCCTGTTCAAGAGCATCACCCACCTGCGCAACGGCTGCCTGACCCTTGCCGAGCGCTGCGTCAAGGGCATCACCGCCAACCGCGAGCACCTGCGCGCTTCGGTCGAGCACTCCATCGGCATCGTCACCGCGCTCAATCCCTACATCGGCTATGCGAACGCAACCGAGGTCGCGCAACAGGCGCTGGCGACGGGCAGGAGAGTGTATGACCTGGTGCTCGAGAAGAAGCTGCTGTCGAAGGAAGCGCTCGATGCGATCCTGCAGCCCGACGTGCTGACCAAGCCCAGGGCGCTTCTCCCGAAGCGCGAGTAGCGGCCTTGTGGCATCGCGGCCGAGTGCTGCGCGCGTTCAGACCGCGCGGATCGAGCCGCTCCCGTCGCGACGGTTGCCTTTGCCAGCCCGGGCGGCTAGCATTGCTCCACCCGCGCGCGCCGACACGCGTTTGCACGAAGTCGCGGAGGAGACCCCATGCTCAAGCCTCGCCGCGTAGGCCCGACCCCGCTGCTCCGCATTGCGCTGCTCGTCGCGGCCGTCTGCGCGCCCGCGGCTGGATTCGCGAAGGGAACGCTGGTGTACTGCTCCGAAGGCAGCCCCGAAGGCTTCCAGCCGCAGTTCTTCACCACCGGCACGACCTTCGATGCCGTCTCGGTGCCGATGTTCAACCGCCTGGTCCAGTTCGAGATCGGCACCACCAACATCGTGCCGGCGCTGGCCGAATCGTGGACCGTATCGCCCGACGGCAAGACCTACACCTTCAAGCTGCGCAAGGGCGTCAAGTTCCACAGCAACGCCAACTTCACGCCGACGCGCGAGTTCAATGCCGACGACGTGCTCTTCTCCTGGAACCGGATGGCCGACGAGAACAATCCCTTCCACAAGCTGACCGCCGGCCAGACCTTCGCCTACTACGACGACATGGGCATGAAGAACATCGTCGACAGGGTGGAGAAGATCGATCCGCTCACGGTGCGCTTCGACCTGAAGCGGCCCGAGGCGCCGTTTCTCGCCGACATGGCGATGGACTTCGCGTCGATCCTGTCGCAGGAATATTTCGACACGATGCAGAAAAAGGGCACGCCGAATGCGGCCGACGTCTATCCGATCGGCACCGGCCCATTCGAATTCGTGTCGCTACCAGAAGGACGCGACCATCCGCTACAAGGCGTTCGACAAGTACTGGGGCGGCCGACCGAAGATCGACAACCTGATCTACTCGATCACCCGTGACGCGACCGCGCGCTACGCGAAGCTCAAGACCGGCGAATGCCAGGTGATGGCCTTCCCCAAGCCGGCCGACCTGGACGAGATGAAGAAGGATCCGCAGCTCAACGTGCTGCAGAAGGAAGGCCTCAACATCGGCTACATCGCCTTCAACGTCGAGAAGAAGCCGTTCGACGACAAGCGGGTGCGCCAGGCGCTCAACCTCGCGACCAACAAGGACGCGATCCTGAAGGCGGTGTACCAGGGCAACGGGCAGGTGGCCAAGAACCCGATCCCGCCGATCCTGTGGAGCTACAACGACGCGGTCAAGGATTATCCGTACGATCCGGCGAAGGCGAAGGAGCTGCTCGCGCAGGCCGGATTCCCCAACGGCTTCGAGCTCGAGCTCTGGTATCTGCCGGTGACCCGCCCCTACAACCCCGACGGCAAGCGCATGGCGGAGATGATCCAGGCCGACTGGGAGAAGGTCGGCGTGAAGGCAAAGCTCGTGACCTACGAATGGGCCGAATACCGCAAGCGCGCCAAGGGCGGCGAGCACCAGGTGGTCATGTTCGGCTGGTCCGGCGACAACGGCGATCCGGACAATTTCTTCGTGCCGCTGCTGGGCTGCGAGGCGGTGAAGGGCGGCGGCAACAACGCGCGCTGGTGCAACAAGGCCTTCGAGGACCTGATCATCAAGGCGGCGCAAACGCCCAAGCAGGCCGACCGCGCCAAGCTCTACGAGCAGGCGCAGGTGATCTTCAAGGAAGAGGCGCCGTGGATCACCATCGCGCACTCGATCCGCTTCGACCCGATCCGCAAGGAGGTCAAGGGCTACCAGATGGACGCGACCGCGCACCACTACTTCGACAAGACCGAAATCGTCAAGTAACCTGCGCTGGCTTCGTCACCGCGTCCGGCGCGATACCCGCCCTTCGCCGCGGGTCCGGGCAGCGGATCGCGCGGGCCGCTCCGTGCCGCGACCGGCTCGCGATGAGCGGATCGTCCTGACCGGCCGCCCAGAAGCTCGCTTGCTCCGCTTCGTCCTCCGCCGCGCTGCGCTGATCGTTCCGACTTTCCTCGGCGTGACGCTGCTCGCCTTCGCGCTGATCCACCTCATTCCCGGCGATCCGGTCGAAAATCTGTCCGGCGAGCGCGGCATGGACCCGGCGCGGCGGGTGCGGCTGCTGCACGAGTTCGGCCTCGACCGGCCGCTGCCGGTGCAGTACGCCGACTACATCGGGCAGGTGCTGAAGGGCGACCTCGGGACCTCGCTCACCACGCACGAGCCGGTGCTGTCGCGAGTTCGCCACGCTGTTTCCGGCGACCGTCGAGCTCGCGTTCTTTGCCTTGCTCCTCGCCGTGGGGCTCGGGCTGCCCGCCGGCATTCTCGCCGCGCTCAAGCGCAACACGCCTGCCGACTACGCGGTGATGGGCGCGGCGCTGACCGGATACTCGATGCCCATCTTCTGGTGGGCGCTGCTGCTCATCCTCTTCTTCTCCGTGCAGCTCGGCTGGACGCCGGTGTCCGGACGCATCGCGGTGGAATACGACGTGCCGGTGGCCACCGGGTTCATGCTCGTCGATACGCTCAAGGCGGGCGACTGGGCGGCCTTGCGCTCGGCGCTTTCGCACCTGATCCTGCCCGCGATCGCGCTGGGCACGATCCCGCTGGCCGTCATCGCGCGCATGACGCGCTCGGCGATGCTCGAGGTGTTGCGCGAGGACTACGTGCGCACCGCGCGCGCGAAAGGGCTGCCGCGCTCGCAGGTGATCCTGGTCCACGCCCTGCGCAACGCGCTCATCCCGGTGATCACCGTCATCGGCCTGCAGGTGGGGCTGCTGCTGTCCGGCGCGATCCTGACCGAGACGATCTTCTCCTGGCCCGGCGTGGGCAACTGGCTGGTCCACGGCGTGCAGTCGCGCGACTATCCGGTGGTGCAGGGCGGCATCCTGCTCATCGCCGCCATCGTCATCAGCGTGAACCTGATCGTCGATCTGCTCTACGGCGTCGTCAACCCGCGCATCCGACACGTATGAGCGCGCACGCGATCAGCCGCCGGCGCGAAGCCGTCGCCGAGCCCGTGGCGCCGAATTCTGGCACGCCTATGCCCAGAGCCGCGGCGCGCTGCTCGGTCTGGGCCTCGCCGTGCGCTGTTGCTGCTGTGCGCGCTGTTCGCCGGCGTCATCGCGCCGCATTCGCCCTACGAGCAATACCGCGAGTTCACGCTGACGCCGCCGGTGTGGCATGCCGGCGGCCGGCTCGCCTTCATCCTCGGCACCGATCCGGTCGGCCGCGACATGCTGTCGCGGCTGATCTACGGCACGCGGCTGTCGCTGCTGATCGGCCTCATCTCGGTGGCGATCTCGCTCTCGCTCGGCGTCGTGCTGGGGCTGGTCGCCGGCTACCTTCGCGGCTGGATCGAGACGCTGATCATGCGCCTGATGGACGTCATGCTCGCCCTGCCAAGCCTGCTCCTGGCCATCGCCGTGGTGGCGATCCTCGGGCCCGGGGCTGATCAACGCCATGTACGCGATCGCGATCGTGCTGCTGCCGCACTACGTGCGCCTGACGCGCGCCGCGGTGATCGCCGAAGGCGGGCAAGGAATACGTCCAGTCCTCGAAGATCGCCGGCGCCGGCGCGCTGCGCATCATGTTCAGCACGATCCTGCCCAACTGCCTCGCGCCGCTGATCGTGCAGGCGACGCTCGGCTTCTCGTCGGCGATTCTCGACGCCGCCGCGCTCGGCTTCCTGGGCCTGGGGGCGCAGCCGCCGACGCCGGAGTGGGGCTCGATGCTGGCCGACGCGCTCGAGTTCATCCAGCGCGCGCCCTGGGTCGTGACCTTCCCCGGGCTCGCGATTCTCGTGACGGTGCTGGCCTTCAACCTGATGGGCGATGGCCTGCGCGACGCGCTCGACCCGAAGCTCAAGCGCTGACCAGGGACGCCTACGGCGATGCCACTGCTTGAAGTCGAAGACCTGAACGTGACCTTCGGCAGCGAGGCCGATCCGCTCGTGGCCGTCGAAGGCGTCGATCTCGCGCTCGAGGCGGGCGAGGTCGTCGGCTGCGTTGGCGAGTCGGGCTCGGGCAAGAGCGTGACCGCGCTGGCGGTGATGGGCCTGGTCGATTTTCCCGGGCGCATCCGTGCCCGACGCCTGGCCTTCGCCGGCCGCGATCTGCTCACCGCTTTCGGAGGCGCAGCACCGCAGCCTGGTGGGCAAGGACATGGCAATGATCTTTCAGGATCCGCTCGCGAGCCTCAATCCGTGCTTCACCGTCGCCTTCCAGCTGACCGAGACGCTGCGCATCCACGGCAGCGACGCCGAGCGCGCCAGCGCCAGGCTCCGGCGCGCGCGCGCGCTCGAGCTGCTGCGCTCAGGTCGAGATTCCCGACGCCGAGGCGAGGCTGGCCGCCTTCCCGCACCAGCTTTCCGGCGGCATGGCGCAGCGGGTGATGATCGCGATGGCGATCGCCTGCAACCCGAAGCTGCTGATCGCCGACGAGCCGACCACCGCGCTCGACGTCACCGTGCAGGCGCAGGTGCTCGACTTGCTGCTGCGGCTGCAGCGCGAGCGCGGCATGACGCTGCTGCTGATCACCCACGATCTCGCCGTTGTCGCCGAGACCGCGCAGCGCGTGTGCGTCATGTACGCCGGCCAGGTCGTGGAGACCGGCCCGGTCGCGGACATCTTCGCCACGCCCATGCATCCGTACACGCAGGCGCTGCTCGCGGCGCTGCCGGAGCACAATCGCGATCGGGCACGGCTGAAGGCCATTCCGGGCGTCGTGCCCGGGCAGCACGATCGGCCCGCGGCGTGCCTGCTGCATCCGCGCTGCGACTACGCGGTCGAGCGCTGCCGCGGCGAGCGGCCGGCGCTCGAAGGCGCGCGCGGACGCGCAAGCCCGCTGCCACTTTCCGCTCGACGCGGCCGGCCGCCCCACGCGCGGCTGGCAACCGGAGGCGAAGGCCACCCCGGCCGACGCGAGCGCGATGACCGCGACCGCCCCGCTGCTCGAAGCGCGCGCGCTCTCGCGCCACTACGCGCTGGCGCGCGGATTGTTTCGCCCCGCCGACCGGGTGCGGGCGCTCGACGGCGTGTCCTTCGCGCTCGACGCGGGCCGGACGCTCGCCGTCGTCGGCGAGTCCGGCTGCGGCAAGTCGACGCTGGCGCGGCAGGTGACGATGATCGAGCGCCCGACCGCCGGCGCACTGCGCATTGCCGGCACACGACGTGGCGCACGGCGGACGCGGCCACGCTGCGAGCGGCTGCGCCCGCTGGTGCAGATGGTGTTCCAGAATCCCTACGCTTCGCTCAATCCGCGCAAGAAGGTCGGCACGCTGCTCGAGGAGCCGCTCGCGATCAACTCGACGCTCGGCGCGGGCGGCGCGGCGCGATGCGGCGCTCGCCATGATCGCGCGCGTCGGGCTGCAGGCCGGAGCATTACCGCCGCTATCCGCACATGTTCTCCGGGGGGCAGCGGCAGCGCATCGCCGTCGCCCGCGCGCTGATGCTGCATCCGCGGCTGGTCGTCGCCGACGAGCCGGTCTCGGCGCTCGACGTGTCGATCCAGGCGCAGGTGCTGAACCTGCTGCATGGACCTGCAGCAGGAGCTCGGCATCGCGTACCTGTTCATCTCCCACAATCTGCAGGTCGTGCGCCACATCGCCGACACGGTCATGGTCATGTACCTCGGCAAGAGCGTGGAGTACGGCCCGAAGACGGCCGTGTTCGCAGCGGCCGGCGCATCCCTACACGCGCGCGCTGCTGGCGAGCACGCCCACGCTCGACCCCAAAGCCCGGCGCGAGCGCAGCGTGCTCAAGGGCGAGCTGCCCTCGCCGCTCCACCCGCCGTCGGGCTGCGCCTTCCACACCCGCTGCCCGCACGCCATCGAACGCTGCCGCGTCGAGACGCCCGTGCTGGCGCCGCTGGGCGCAGACCGAGGTCGCCTGCCTGCGCGCGGCGGAGCTCAACGCCTAGCGTCGGCGCATTGACGCTCCCGCGCGCTTTGGGCATCATCGCAGCGCATCACGCAATGTCAGCCCCGCGCATCGCCGCTGACTGAAGCCGGCACGCCCCTTGCTCGCCTTCATCCTTCGCCGCATCCTGCAGTCCGTCGTCGTCATGACGGTGGTGGCGCTGATCGCCTTCGGCCTGTTCAACTTCACCGGCGACCCGGTGACGTTCATGGTCGGGCAGGATGCGACCCAGGAGCAGCGCGCGCAGCTGCGCGCCGACCTCGGCCTCGACCAGCCTTTCTACGTGCAGTTCGCGCGCTTCGTCGGCGCGTGCGGTCCAGCGGCGAATTCGGCCTTTCGCTGCGCCAGGGCCGGCCGGTGTCGACGCTGCTCAAGGAGCGCCTGCCGGCGACGCTCGAGCTCGCGCACGGTCGCCGCGCTGCTCGCGCTGGCGCTGGGGATTCCGGCGGGCGTGTACACCGCGCTGAAGCGCCAATCCTGGTTCGCGCAGGTGCTGCTGGCCGTGTCGCTCATCGGCGTGTCGCTGCCGACGTTCCTGATCGGCATCCTGCTGATCCTCGTCTTTGCGGTGCGTGCTCGGCTGGCTGCCGTCGTTCGGCCGCGGCGAGACGGTTGCGCTCGGGCTGGTGGACGACCGGGCTGCTGACCGTAGAGCGGACTCAAGGCGCTGGTCCTGCCGGCGATCACGCTGTCGCTGTTCCAGATGACGCTGATCATGCGTCTGGTGCGCGCGGAGATGCTCGAGGTGCTGCGCACCGACTACATCAAGTTCGCGCGCGCGCGCGGACTCACCGACCGCGCGATCCATTTCGGCCACGCGCTCAAGAACACGCTGGTGCCGGTGATCACGATCACCGGCCTGCAGCTCGGCGCGCATCATCGCCTTCGCCATCATCACCGAGACCGTGTTTCAGTGGCCGGGCATGGGGCTGCTGTTCATCCAGGCGGTGAGCTTCGCCGACGTGCCGGTGATGGCGGCCTACCTGTGCTTCATCGCGCTCGTGTTCGTGCTCATCAATCTCGTCGTCGACCTGCTCTACTACGCGGTCGATCCGCGCCTGCGCATCGAACGCCTGGCGCCGGCGCACTGAACCCGTCGCACGCCTGCATCAACCGTCGGGCCCGATCGACTTTCTGCGCAGTCAGCACGCCGAACTCACCGCGCTGCGCCGCGATCTGCACGCCCATCCCGAGCTCGGCTTCGAGGAGCACCGCACCGTGCAGGTGGTGACGCGCGAGCTCGACAAGCTCGGCGTCGAATATCACACCGGCGTCGGCAAGACCGGCGTGGTGGCGGTGATTCGCGGCGCGCGCCAGGACAGCGGCCGCGCGATCGGCCTGCGCGCCGACATGGACGCGCTGCCGATGCACGAGGAGAACGAATTTGCCGCACGCGTCGCGCTTCAAGGGCCGCATGCACGGCTGCGGCCACGACGGGCACACCACGATGCTGCTCGGCGCGGCGCGCTACCTCGCCGGCACGCGCCGCTTCGACGGCACGGTGCTACCTCATCTTCCAGCCCGGCGAGGAAGGATTCGCCGGCGGCAAGGCGATGGTCGACGACGGCCTGTTCGAGCGTTTTCCGGCCGACGCGGTCTACGCGCTGCACAACTGGCCCGGCCTGCCGCCGGGCAAGATCGGCGTGCGCGCCGGGCCGATGATGGCGGCCGCCGACCGCATCGAGATCCACATCGAGGGGCGCGGCGGCCACGGCGCGCACCCGCACCTGGCGGTCGATCCGGTGCTCGTCGCCGGCCACATCATCACCGCCGCGCAGTCGATCGTCGCGCGCAACGTGAGCCCGATCGACACCGCGGTGGTGAGCCTTTGCGCGATGCACGCCGGCAATCTGGCCGCGATGAGCGTGATCCCGCGCGAGGCGCGGCTGGTCGGCACCGTGCGCACCTTCCGGGCACAGACGCGGAGGCGATCGAACGGCGCCTGAACGAGCTGGTGCATTCGATCGCCGCCGCCTTCGGCGCGACGGCCACGCTCAAGTACGAGCGCGCTGTATCCGGCGACGATCAACAGCGAGCGCGAGGCGGAGTTCGCCGCCGACGTCGCCGCCGCCCTGGTCGGCGAGCGACAACGTCGTGCGCGACCTCGAGCCCAGCATGGGCTCGGAGGATTTCTCGTTCATGCTGCAACGGCGCCCCGGCGCGTACGCGCGCCTGGGGCAGGGCGGCGCGGAGGGCGGCTGCTTCCTGCACAACAGCCGCTACGACTTCAACGACGAGGTCATCCCGCTGGGCGCCGGCTACCTGGCCGCGCTGGCCGAGCACGCATTGCCGCTGGCGGCTAGGCCGGCCGCGATGAACCGCCGCCCCGCATTTCGCGCAGACCTACGCCGAGGCGCGCGACAAGTTTCTCGCGGCGGCGCGGGCGTGCGGCGCGCGCGATATTCCGGCACGTGCACCCGAGCGAGCGCGGCGCCGAGGGCGAGGAGCTGTCGATCGATCTGGCGCAGACCGGCGACGAGCGTGCGCCCGGCCTGCTGCTGCTGACCTCCGGGACCCACGGCGTGGAGGGCTTCTGCGGCTCGGGCTGCCAGGTGGCGCTGCTGCACGACGAGGCGTTCCTGGCTGCGGTCGCGCAGTCGCGGGTGAGCGTGCTCATGCTGCACGCGCTCAACCCGTACGGCTTCTCGCACCTGCGGCGCGCCAACGAGGACAACGTCGACCTCAATCGCAACTTCGTCGATTTCTCCGCGCCGCTGCCGGCCAACCGCGGCATACGCGCGAGATCCATCCGCTGCTGCTGCCGCCCGCGTGGCCGCCGCCGCCGGACAACGAGGCGAAGCTCGGCGCGGATCGCCCGCGACGGCGTGCAGGCGTTCCAGGCGGCCGTGACCGGCGGCCAGTACGCGTTTGCCGACGGCATGTTCTACGGCGGCAGGCGAGCCGACCTGGAGCAACGCGTGCCTGCGCGCCGTGCTGCGCGGGCGGGCGGCGGCGTGCACGCGCCTGGGCTGGATCGATTTGCACACCGGGCTCGGACCGCGCGGTCACGGCGAAAAGATCTGGGCCGGCCGCGACGATGCCGGCGGCCATCGCGCGGGCCAGGGACTGGTGGGGCGCCGAGGTCACATCGGCCTTCGAGGGCATCCGCGGCGGCCGCGCGCGTCACCGGGCGTGATCGCCAGCGCCGCGCATGACCGAATGCCCGCGCGCCGAGCTCACGCCGCATGGTCCTCGAGTACGGCACGTACTCGCTCGAGCACACGCTGCAGGCGCTGCGCGCCGAGCACTGGCTGCAGCAGCACCCCGCGGCGCCCGCGCCGCAGCGCGCCGCGATCAAGCGCGCGCTGCGCGACGCGTTCTATGTCGACGCCGACGACTGGAAGTCGATGGTGGTCGCGCAAGCGAAAGACGCGTGCCTGCAGGCGCTTGCCGCGCTCGCGCCGCCCGGCGCCGCAGTACAACCGCAGCACGCAAACCTAGGAGAGGAACGACCATGACCAAGTTGAAGACCTTGCTTGCCGCCGCGATCGTCGCCGGCGCGTTGGGCGCTGCAGCGGCGCAGGCGGCTACCTTCCGCTTCGCCGACCAGGGCGACGCCATCTCGATGGACCCGTATGCGCTCAACGAGTCGCTGCAGCTGACTCTCATGGCCAATGTCTACGAGCCGCTGGTCGGTCGCGGCAAGCAGCTCGAGCTCGATCCCGGTACTGGCCACGGCGTGGAAGCAGACTTCGCCCACCGTCTGGCGCTTCACGCTGCGCAAGGGCGTCAAGTTCCACGACGGCACGCCATTCACCGCCGACGACGTGATCTTCAGCTACGAGCGCGCCAAGAGCGACGGCTCCGACATGAAGACCTACGTCGGGCCGATCAAGGAAATCAGGAAGATCGACGATCTGACCGTCGACATCATCACCGCGGAGCCGTTTCCGATCCTGCCCGACACGATCAATGTCTGGTACATGATGAGCAAGTCCTGGTGCGAGAAGAACAACGCGACCGCTCCGGTCGACGTGCGCAAGGGCAAGGAGAACGCGGCGACCCTCCAGGCCAACGGCACGGGGCCGTTCATGCTCAAGTCCCGCGAACCGGGTGTGCGCACGGTGTTCGTTGCGAACCCCAACTACTGGACCAAGGTCGAGAGCAACCTCACCGAAGCGGTGTTCACGCCGATCGGCAACGCCGCGACGCGGGTTGCGGCGTTGATCTCCGGGGACATCGACATGATGGAGCCCGCGCCGCTGCAGGACCTGGAGCGGCTGAGCGCGAACCCGGCGCTCAAGGTCCTGCAGGGGCCGGAGCTGCGCACGATCTTCCTGGGCATGGACCAGGCGCGCGACGAGCTGCTGTACTCGAACGTCAAGGGCAAGAACCCGTTCAAGGACAAGCGCGTGCGGCAGGCGTTCTATCAGGCGATCGACGAGAACGCGATCGCGCGCACGGTCATGCGCGGCGCGGCCACGCCCTCCGGGGTCATGATCGCGCCTGGAATCCGCGGCTTTCCCAAGGACCTCAACACCCGCCTGCCGTTCGACCCGGCCGCGGCCAAGCAGCTGCTGACCGAGGCGGGCTATCCGGACGGGTTCGAAGTCGGCATGAATTGCCCCAACGATCGCTACGTCAACGACGCCGCGATCTGCCAGGCCGTCGCGGCGATGCTGGCCAAGATCGACGTCAAGGTGAACCTGATGGTGGAGACCAAGGTCACCTACTTTCCCAAGATCCTGTCGCGCAACACGTCCTTCTATCTGCTGGGCTGGACGCCGGCCTCCTACGACGCGCACAACCAGATCTTCGCCATCCTCATGTCGCCCGGCCCTTCCGGCCAGGGCCAGTTCAACCTCGGCAGCTACTCCAACAAGCGCGTCGACGAGCTCGGGGTGCAGATTGCGAGCGAGCTCGATCAGAAGAAGCGCGACGCGATGATCCACGAGCTCTACAAGATCCATGCCGACGACATCGGGCACATCCCGCTGCACCAGCAGGCGCTGGCCTGGGCGATGAAAAAGAACGTCGACCTGGTGCAGCTGCCCGACAACTTCAACTTCCTGAAGTGGGTCGTGGTCCGGTGATGGCGCGACGGCTGGCAGCGCGCGCGCCCGCGGCGCGGACGCGATGACCGCGGCCGCGCTGCCCGGGCGCTTGGCGCGCTGGTGGGACGGCGACGTCGCATACAGCTTTCGCCGCTCGCCGGTGGCCGTGGGGGCGGCGCTGGTGCTCCTGGTCTGTCTCGCCGCGGCGCTGCTCGCGCCGTGGATCGCGCCCCACAACCCGTTCGATCTCGCCACGCTCAACTTAAGCGACGCGCTGACCCCGCCGCATGGCCTGCCGGGCGCCAAGCCGCAGTACCTGCTCGGCACGGACGACCAGGGCCGCGACGTGCTCTCCGCGATCATGTTCGGGACGCGCATTTCGCTCCTGGTCGGCGTGGCCGCGGTCGCGCTCGCGGTCGCGATCGGCGTGAGCCTGGGCCTGGTTTCCGGCTACGCCGGCGGCCGGCTCGACGCGATCATCATGCGCGCCGCCGACGTCCAGCTTTCCTTTCCGGCGATCCTGATCGCGCTGCTGATCGACGGCATCGCGCGCGCCGTGCTGCCGCGCCAGGCGCACGGCGACGTGGCGCTGCTGGTGCTGATCGTCGCCATCGGCGTTTCCAACTGGCCGCAGTACGCGCGCACCGTGCGCGGCTCGACCCTGGTGGAGAAGAACAAGGAGTACGTGCAGGCGGCACGCGTGATCGGTGTCACGCCCTCCGCCATCGTCTTTCGCCACCTCCTGCCCAACGTGCTCGGCCCGGTGCTCGTGCTCGCCACCATCAACATCGCCACGGCCATCGTGCTCGAGGCGACGCTGTCCTTTCTCGGCGTCGGCGTCCCGCCGACGCGGCCCTCGCTGGGCACGCTCATCCGCGTCGGCAACGATTTTCTGTTCTCCGGGGAATGGTGGATCACGATCTTTCCCGGCGCGGCATTGGTGATTCTGGTGCTGGCCATCAACCTGCTGGGCGACTGGCTGCGCGACGCGCTCAATCCCCGGTTGCAATGAACGCGGCCGCCGCGATTGGCTGGAACCGGCCTGGCAGCGCAATGCCACGCCCGGCGCGGGGCCGCGCGCTGCGCGTCACGGTGGCCACGGCAGCACCGTGACCGACGCCCTGCTCTGCGTCACCGGACTGCGGGTCGAGTTCCCCACGCGGCATGGCACGCTGGTCGCGGTCGACGACGTATCGCTTTCCATCGCGCCCGGCGAGGTGCTGGGGGTGGTCGGCGAATCGGGCGCCGGCAAGTCGCTGACCGGCGCGGCGGTGATCGGGCTGATCGATCCGCCGGGGCGGATCGGCGCGGGCGAAGTGCACCTGGGCGGGCGCCGCATCGACAACCTGCCGCCCGAGGCGCTGCGCCGCATCCGCGGCCGCGAGATCGGCGCCGTGTTCCAGGATCCGCTGACCTCGCTCAATCCGCTCTACACGGTGGGACGCCAGCTCGTCGAGACCATCACCACGCACCTGGAGCTCTCCGCCGCCGCGGCGCGCGCGCGCGCGCTCTCGCTTCTCGCCGAGGTCGGGATCGCGGCGCCCGAGCGGCGCTTCGGCCACTATCCGCACCAGTTCTCCGGCGGCATGCGGCAGCGTGTGGTGATCGCCCTGGCGCTCGCGGCGCAGCCCCGCCTGATCATCGCCGACGAACCGACCACCGCGCTCGACGTGTCGATCCAGGCCCAGATCATCGCCCTGCTGAAGCGGCTTTGCCGCGACCACGGCACCGCGGTGCTGCTGATCACGCACGACATGGGGGTGATCGCGGAGACCGCGCAGCGGGTGGCGGTGATGTACGCCGGGCGCATCGTCGAAGTCGGCCCGGTCGCCGAGGTCATCCATCGCGCAGCGCACCCCTACACCCGCGGGCTGATGGGCTCGATTCCATCGATCGTCGCGGAGCGCGATGAGCTCGCGCAGATCGACGGCACGATGCCGCGCCTGACCGCGATTCCCTCTGGCTGCGCATTCCACCCGCGCTGCCCGCACGCGTTCGAGCGCTGCCGCCGCGAGCGGCCGGAATTGATGCCGGCCGGTGCCACGCGTGCCGCGTGCTGGCTCGTCAAGCAATGAGCGCCGCCGCGCTGCCGCTGGTCGAGTTGGTCGACGTGGCGCGCCATTTCGACGTCTCGCCGCCGTGGCTCAACCGCGTGCTCGAGCGCAAGCCGCGGGCGCTGCTGAAAGCCGTCGACGGCGTGAGCTTCGCCATCGGCAAGGGCGAGACGCTCGGGCTCGTCGGCGAATCGGGCTGCGGCAAGTCGACCGTCGCGCGCCTCATCGTCGGGCTGTACCGGCCGACGCGCGGCGAAATCCGCTACGCGGGCCGCCGCATCGATGCCGACGGCGCCGACCCGGCCGAGCGGCGCAACATGCAGATGATCTTTCAGGATCCGTACGCAAGCCTCAATCCGCGCTGGCGCGTCGCCGACATCGTCGCCGAGCCGCTGCGGGCGCGGCACGACGGCGAAACCGCCTCCCCCGCCGCGGTCGAGGCGCGCGTGGCGACCCTGCTCGGGCAGGTCGGTCTCGCCCGCCTCGACGGGACGCAAGTTCCCGCACCAGTTCTCCGGGGGGCAGCGGCAGCGCATCTCGATCGCGCGCGCGCTGGCGGGCAGTCCGGCGTTCTTGGTCTGCGACGAGCCGACCTCGGCGCTGGACGTGTCGGTGCAGGCCCAGGTGCTCAACCTCATGCGCCGCCTGCAGCGCGAGCTGGGGCTTACGTTCCTGTTCATCTCGCACAATCTCGCGGTCGTGCATCACATCGCCGATCGGGTCGGCGTGATGTATCTCGGCCGCATCGTCGAGTTGGCGCCGACGCCGCGGCTTTTCGCGCGGCCGCAGCATCCGTACACGCGCATGCTGCTCGACGCGGTGCCCGACCTGGAGCTCACCGGCAAGGCGCGCACGGCGGTCGCCGGCGAAGTGCCCAATCCGCTCGATCCGCCGCCAGGCTGCGCGTTTCATCCGCGCTGTCCGTACGCCAACGAACGCTGCCGGCGCGAGGTGCCCGCGCTCAAGGACGTGCCCGGCGCGGCGCCGGCGGTCGCCGTCGCCGCGTGCCACGCGGTCGAGGAAGGGCGCCTGCCGCCGCGGTCCGGCCCGTAAGCGGGCGCGCAAGCCGCGCCGCGCCTCGGTCGGTGCGGGTGAATCGGCTATAATTACGCCCTGAACGGCGGCCTCGCGGTAACGGGGTCGCCCCTCCGCGCGTTTCCCGAAGAATCCGAATTGCGCCTCACACAGATCAAGCTGGCCGGTTTCAAGTCGTTCGTCGATCCGACCACCATCGCGACCCCCGGGCAGCTCGTCGGCATCGTCGGCCCCAACGGCTGCGGCAAGTCGAACGTCATCGACGCCGTGCGCTGGGTGCTTGGCGAGTCGAAGGCCTCCGCGCTGCGCGGCGAGTCGATGCAGGACGTCATCTTCAACGGCGCCGGCGAGCGCGAGCCGGTCGGCCGCGCCTCGGTGGAGCTGTTTTTCGACAATAGCCAGGGCCGCATCGGCGGGCAGTGGGGCCGCTACACCGAGCTGTCGATCAAGCGCGTGCTCAGCCGCGACGGCGATTCGACCTATTACATCAACAACATCCCGGTGCGCCGGCGCGATATCCACGATCTGTTCCTGGGCACGGGGCTGGGCCCGCGCGCGTACGCGATCATCGAGCAGGGCATGATCGGCCGGGTCATCGAGGCGAAGCCCGAGGAGTTGCGCATTTTTCTCGAGGAAGCGGCCGGGGTGTCGAAATACCGCGAGCGGCGCAAGGAAACCGAGGGGCGGCTGTCCGACTCGCGCGACAACCTCGCGCGCGTCGAGGACATCCGGCTGGAGCTTGGCGCGCAGCTCGCCAAGCTCGAAGCGCAGGCGGCGATCGCGACGCAGTATCGCGAACACGAGACGCAGCTCAAGCAGGCGCAACACCTGCTCTGGTTCGCCAGCCAGCAGGACGCGGCCCGGCTGCGCGAGAAGCACAGCACCGAAATCGCCAACCTCGCCACGGGGCTCGAGGAGCTGCTCGCCGCGCTGCGCGCGGCGGAGAACCGGGTGGAGACTCTGCGCGCCGACCAGTATCGCTGCCGGCGACGAGCTGCACGCGAAACAGGGCGCGTTCTACGCCGCCAATGCCGAGGTGACGCGCCTGGAGCAGCAGCTGCAATTCGCGCGCGACAGCGAGGGCCGGTTGTCGCAGCAGGCCGCGCAGCTCGCTGCGCTGCTCGCCGGTCTGGCAGGCGCAAATGGCCGGTCTCGAGGACGAAGCGCGCGACGGCGAGCGCGAGCTCGGCGCCGCGGTGGCACGACGCGAGGCGGCGGCCGCGGAGGAGGGTGCGGCGCAGGCGGCTCTGCCGCAGGTGGAAGCCGACCTCGCCGCCGCGGCGCAGACCCTGGCCGCGGCGCAGCAGCACAGTGGCGAGATCGAACAGGCGTTGCGCGTCGCCGAAACCCGGCGCGAGAACGTGGGCAAGACGCTCGGTGCGCTCGCGCAGCGGCGCGAGCGTCTCGACGCCGAGGCCGGAGCGCTCGGGGCGCCGCTGGCCGCGCAGATCGCGCTCGTTGCCGAGCAGCTGGAGCAGGAGACCGCCGACCTGACCGGCCGGGAGGCCGGATTCAACAGCTTGCGCGACGCGGTCCAGGCGCTGCAGGAGCGCCATCGCGCCGCGGGCGACGAGTGGCAGCAGGCGAGCCGCGCGCTGGCGGAGAGCGAGGCGCGCTCGGCGGCGCTGGCCGCGCTGCAGGCGAAGATCGGTCGCAGCAAGGACGCCGACGACTGGCTCGCCGCACGCCGCCTCGGGCAGGCGCGGCGGCTGTGGCAGCAGATCGCTATCGAGCGCGGCTGGGAAGATGCCCTCGAGGCGGTGCTGCGCGAGCGCCTGAACGCGCTCGAGCTGCCCGCGCTCGAGGCGGCGCTCGCATGGGCCGACGGCAGCCCGCTGCCCGGACGCATCGCCGCGTATGCCGCCGACGCGTCCGCCGCCGTGCCCGCCGCAGGCGGCGACGCGCTGCTCGCCAAGGTCAAGCCGGGGCGCGCCGGGCTCGCGCGCCTGCTCGGCGACTGGCTCGCCGGAGTGCGCTGCCGCGCCGATGTCGCCGCGGCGATGGCCGATCGCGGCAGCCTTGGCGCCGGCGAGGCGTTCGTCACGCCGGAAGGGCATGTCGTGAGCGCGCAGGGGATCGGATTTTTCGCGCCGGACAGCGAGCTGCATGGCGTGCTGGCGCGGCAACGCGAGCTCGCCGAGCTGGAGATCGCGCTCGTGGCGGCGCGCCGTCAAACCGCCGCCGCCGCCGCCGCACGCGACCGCAGCGAAGCGGAGCTCAACGCCCAGCAGCAGGCCTACCACGGCGAGAGCATGGCCCTGTCGTCGCAGCAACGGCGCTGCCACGATCTCGAGCTGGAGCTGCTGCAGTTGCAGCAGACCGCCGAGGCGGCCCAGAAGCGTCGTGCCGGCATCGCCGAGGAGCTCGCCGCGCTCGCCGCCGAGGAAGCAGCCGAGCGCGAGGCGCGGGCCGCGATCGAGGCAGGGATCGCCGGCGCGCGCGAACGCCTGGCCGAGGCGGCGCGCGCGGTCGCGGCCGCGCAGCAGGCGCGAAACCAAGCCGACGTTGCGCTCTCAACCGCCCGGGAACGGATGCGCGCGGCCGAACGCGCCACGCAGGAGGCCGGATTTGCCGAGCGCTCCTGCCGCGAACGGATCGCCGAGTTCGCGCGTCGCCGCGAGGGACTCGAGGCGCAGGTTGCGCAGCAGCAGACCCTCTCCGGCCAGCTCGCCGCGGAGCGCGCGCAGATCGACTGGACCCCGGTCGAGGCGGCGCTGCAGGAGCAACTCGCCGCGCGCGCCGCCGCCGAGGCCGCGCTGGCCGCAGCGCGCGACCACCAGGAGGCCGTCGGCGCGGAGCTCCGCGCCGGCGAGGAACAGCGGCTCTCCGCCGAGCAGAAGCTCGAGCCCGCGCGCGCCAGAATCGAAGACATGCGCCTGAAGGAGCAGGCAGCCGCGCTCGCGGAGGCGCAGTTCGCCGAGCAGCTCGCCCAGGCCCACGCCGATGTCGCCGCACTGCCGGCAGCGCTGAAGGCCTGGGGCCGCGCCAGCGGGCTGCCCGCCGAGATCGAACGCTTGACGCAGGCGATCGCCGAATTCGGCGCGGTCAATCTGGCCGCACTCGACGAGCTCAAGATCGCCTCCGAACGCAAGCAGTACCTCGATGCGCAGGCGCAGGACCTGACCGAGGCGATGGCGACGCTGGAGTCGGCGATCCGCCAGATCGACCGCGAGTCGCGCGAGCTCCTGCAGCAGACTTTCGACAGCGTCAACGCCAATTTCGGCAAGCTCTTTCCGGTGCTGTTCGGCGGCGGCCAGGCGCGGCTGATACTGACCGGGGAAGAGATCCTCGACTCCGGCGTGCAGGTGATTGCGCAGCCGCCGGGCAAGCGCAACACCTCCATTCACCTGCTGTCCGGCGGCGAGAAGGCGATGACCGCGATCGCGCTCGTCTTTGCGCTGTTCCAGCTCAATCCGGCGCCGTTCTGCCTGCTCGACGAAGTCGATGCGCCGCTCGACGACCCGAACACCGACCGGTTTTGCGCCATGGTGCGCGCGATGGCCGACGTGACGCAGTTCCTGTTCATCAGCCACAACAAGATCACCATGGAGATGGCGGCGCAGCTCATCGGCATCACGATGCCCGATCCAGGCGTGTCGCGGGTCGTCGCCGTCGATATCGCCGAAGCGCTCGAGCTTGCGGAAAGCGTGCCCCGGCAGGCCGCGGCAGGGCGATGAACCGGCTGTTCCTGGGCCTGCTCGTCGCCGGCGTCGTCCTCGTCGTCGGCGTGCTCGTGTACAACTGGCTGCAGGAGCGCCGCGCCCGGCGGCGCCTCGGCGGGGCGCTGACCCGTAGGGGTGGCCGCGAATACGCCGAGCCCAGTCTGCGCGCTGGCGAGGGCGGCGACACGGCGCAGCCGCCGAACACCACCGTCGGGCAGCCGCTCTTCGATGCGGAGGACGATCTTCCGCAGGACGGTGAACTGCCGGATGAACCGCTGCCGCAGCCGCTTGCGGCCGCGCGCGGCCCGCGCGACGGCAGCGCACCGGATCCGGACATCGAGTGCGTCGTGCTGCTCAATCCGGGTGCGTCGGTCGCGAGCCCCGCGCTGGGGCCGCTGCCGGAGGCGCACCATCCGGTGCGCTGGCTCGGGCGACGCGGCGCGGGTCTCCCCTGGCAGCCCGTCGACACGGCTGCCGGACCGTGGCCCGAAATCGCCGCGTGCCTGCTCCTTGCCGACCGCTCCGGGCCGGCGCACCGCCGCGACATCGAAGGATTTCTGCAGGCGGTCTCCGCCGCGGCGACGACGCTGTCCGCGCCCTGCACACTGCCCGACGCGGCCGGGGAAGCCGCACGTGCGGAAGAACTCGATCAGTTCTGCGCCGATCTCGATGTCCAGATCGGGCTCACGATCCTCAAGGGCGAGAGCGGTCAGATCGCCGGCACGCGGCTGCGCGGCGTCGCCGAAGCAGCCGGGTTCCGGCTTGATGCCCGCGGCCAGTTCGAATACGTCGACGAAGTCGGCAACGTCCTGTGCAGCCTGCAGAACTACAAGCAGGAGCCGTTGACCGTCGAAAGCCTGCGCCTGCTCACGACGCCCGGCATCGTGCTCCTGATCGACGTGCCACGCGTGGCCGATCCGGTGCGGGTGTTCGACCAGATCCGGCTGCTCGCCAAACGCCTGGCCGTGACGCTCGAAGGCGTGCTCGTCGACGACAACCGCCGGCCGCTGGACGACGCGGCGTTGGCGGCGATCCGCAACCAGGTGCAGGCGACGGCGGCGGCGCTGCGCGCGGCGCACATCGAGCCGGGCGGGACGCGCGCGCTGCGGCTGTTCGGGTAGCGCAGAAGGCGGGCCGCGGCTCATGACCACCGCCAGCGTTCCGCGCAAGGCGTCTGCGCGCGCGGCGGAGCTGCGCGCCGCGCTCGAGGAGCACAACTACCGCTATTACGTGCTCGACGCGCCTGCGATCGACGATGCCGAGTACGACGCGCTGTTCCGCGAGCTGCAGGCGCTCGAGCGCGAGTATCCCGCGCTCGCGAGCGCCGACTCGCCGACGCAGCGTGTCGGCGCCGAGCCGGCGACCGATTTCGGCGCGGTCACGCACCGCGTGCCGATGCTCTCGCTCGGCAACGCCTTCGCCGCCGAGGAAGTCGCAGCCTTCGACCGGCGCGTCCGCGATGCCCTGGACGGCGCAGAAGTCGCCTACGCGGTCGAGCCGAAATTCGACGGCCTCGCGGTCAACCTGGTCTACGAGAACGGCCTGTTCACCCTGGGGGCGACGCGGGGCGACGGCTACGTCGGCGAGAACGTCACCGCCAACGTGCGCACGGTGAAAGCCATTCCGCTCAAGCTCGCTGCGGCCAAGGATGCGCTGCCGCCGTATCTCGAAGTGCGCGGCGAGGTGCTGATGCTCAAGCGCGACTTCGAGCGGCTCAACGCCGCGCAGGCAGCGCGCGGCGAGAAGAACCTTCGTCAATCCGCGCAACGCGGCGGCCGGCGGCTTGCGCCAGCTCGATCCGAAGATGACGGCGGCACGGCGGCTCACCTTCTTCGCCTACGGGGTCGGCGCGGTCGACTGGGGCGCGCGCAAGCGGGTGCCGCAGACGCAAGCGGCGATGCTCGATTTTCTGGAGTCGCTGCGCCTGCCGGTGACGCGCGAGCGCGGCGTGGTGACCGGTCTCGACGGACTGCTCGAGTACTACCGGAAGATCGGCGCCCGCCGGGCCGCGCTGCCGTTCCAGATCGACGGCGTCGTCTACAAGGTCAACGATCTCAAGCAGCAGGCTGTGCTGGGCTACGTTTCCCGCGCGCCGCGGTTCGCGCTGGCGCACAAGTTCCCGGCCGAGGAGATGGCCACCGAGGTTCTCGGCATCGACGTCCAGGTCGGCCGCACCGGCGCGCTCACCCCGGTCGCGCGCCTGAAGCCGGTGTTCGTCGGCGGCGTCACGGTCACCAACGCCACGCTGCACAACGAGGACGAGGTGCGGCGCAAGGACGTCCGCGTCGGCGACACCGTGATCGTGCGCCGCGCCGGCGACGTGATTCCCGAAGTGGTGCGGGTGCTCAAGGAGAAGCGGCCGCGCGGCGCGCGCGAGTTCGTCATGCCCAGGCAGTGCCCCGAGTGCGGGTCGGCGGTGGTGCGCCTGCCCGACGAGGCGACCGCGCGCTGCTCGGGCGGGCTCGTCTGCCCCGCGCAGGTCAAGCAGGCGCTGCTGCACTTCGCCGGCCGGCGCGCCATGGACATCGAGGGCCTGGGGGAGAAGCTCGTCGAGCAGCTGGTCGACGCGGGCGTCGTGCACACGCCGGCCGACCTGTACAAGCTCGGCCTTGCCGCGCTCTCCGAACTGGAGCGAATGGCCGAAAAATCGGCCGCCAACGTCGTCGCCGCCATCGACAAGAGCCGGCGGACGACGCTGTCGCGGTTCATCTTCGCCCTGGGCATTCGCCACGTCGGCGAGGCGACCGCCAAGGATCTGGCGCAGCACTTCGGCAAGCTCGACGCGCTCCTGGCCGCCGACGAGGCGGCGCTGCTCGAAGTGGCCGACGTCGGGCCGGTGCTGGCGCAGAGCATCCGGCAATTCTTCGCCGAGCCGCACAATCGCGAGGTGATTGCCCAGTTGCGCGCGGCCGGGGTAGAGTGGCCGGAGTCCACGCCGCGGCGCGCGCCGGCCGGCAAGCTCCCCGGCCTCACGTTCGTGCTGACCGGTACCCTGCCCACGCTTTCGCGCGACGAAGCGAAGGAACTCATCGAGCGCCACGGCGGCAAGGTCGCCGGCAGCGTGTCGAAGAAGACGCACTATGTCGTCGCCGGCGCCGATCCCGGAAGCAAGCGCGAGCGTGCGGAAGAGCTCGGCGTGCCGGTGATCGACGAAAAACAACTCGGAGGATTGCTCCATGGAGTTCGGTAAGGTCACCAAGGCGGTGTTTCCCGTGGCCGGCCTCGGCAGCCGCTTCCTGCCGGTGACCAAGGCGAGCCCGAAGGAGATGCTGCCCATCGTCGACAAGCCGCTGATCCAGTTCGCGGTCGAGGAGGCGGCCGCGGCGGGCATCACCGACATGGTCTTCATCAACGGCCGCAACAAGCGCGCGATCGAGGATCACTTCGACAAGGCCTACGAGCTGGAGACCGAGCTTGCCGCCGCGCAACAAGAAGCGAGCTCCTGGAAATCGGTGCAGGGGCGTGCTGCCGCGCGGCATCAATTGCATCTACATCCGGCAGGCCGAGGCGCTGGGCCTGGGACACGCCGTGCTTTGCGCCGAGCCGGTCATCGGCGAGGAGCCCTTCGCGGTGCTGCTCGCCGACGACCTCATCGACGCCAAGGTGCCGGTGATGCGGCAGATGACCGAGGTCGCCCACCGCGAGCGCTACTCGGTGATCGGCGTGATGACGGTGGCGGCCGGCCGATGTCGGCAGCTACGGCATCGTCGAGACGCGAGCCGCTGGAGCGGCGGCAGGGCCGCATCGCGCGCATCGTGGAGAAGCCCAAGCCCGGCACGACGCCGTCGACGCTGGGCGTGGTCGGCCGCTACATCCTCACCCCGCGCATCTTCGATCATCTGCGCGCGATTGCCGCCGGGGCGGGCGGCGAGATCCAGCTCACCGACGGCATCGCGCGCCTGCTCGAGGACGAGAAGGTGCTCGCCTACCAGTTCGAGGGCCGCCGCTACGACTGCGGGCACAAGCTGGGATACCTCGAGGCGATGGTCGACTACGGCCTCAAGCACCCGGAGACCGCCGACGGGTTCGCGCGCTTCATTGCCAGCAAGGCGCGATGACGTTCAACGAGCTGCGCTACCTGGTCGCCATTGCGCAGGAGAGGAGCTTCGGCCGTGCCGCGCAGCGCTGCTTCGTGAGCCAGCCCGCGCTGTCGGTCGCGATCCAGAAGCTCGAGGAGGAGCTGGGGACGCAGCTCTTCGAGCGCGGCAAGCCCGAGGTCAGCGTGACGCCGGTGGGCGAGCGCATCGTCGAGCAGGCGCAGAAGGTGCTCGAGGAAGCGGGGCGGATCCGCGAGATCGCGCAGGCCGGTCGCAACCAGCTCGTCGGCCTGCTCCGGCTTGGCGTGATCTACACCGTGGCGCCGTATCTGCTCCCCGATCTGATCCCGGCGCTCAACGAGCGCGCGCCGCAAATGCCGCTGGAGATCGAGGAGAACCTGACCGAGCACCTCGAGGTTGCGCTGCGAACCGGGCGCATCGACGCGGCGATCGTCGCCCTGCCGTTCCAGCCGCCCGGCATCGTGACCGAGTTCCTGTACGAAGAGCCCTTCCAGGTGGTGGTGCCGCGGCAGCATCGCTGGGCCCGCCGCAAATCGATCCAGCCCGCGGAGCTTGCCAGCGAGCACACGATTCTGCTCAACGTCGGCCACTGCTTCCGTGACCAGGTGCTCGATGCCTGCCCGGAACTCAATCGCGGCGACGCGCCGACCACGCGCACGAATTCACTGGAAACGGTGCGCAACATGGTCGCCTCGGGCCTGGGCGTCTCGGTGCTGCCACGCGACGCGCTGACGCCGAAGTATCACAGCCGGCTGGTCGTGTCGGTCCCCTTCGCCAAGCCGGTGCCGTCGCGCCGGATCGCGCTCGCGCATCGCAGGAGCTTCCCGCGCCCGGCGGCAATCGCGGCCATCCGCGATGCGGTGGGCGCGTGCCGGGCGAAGAAGGGCGCGTAGTCGGCTTCAGAAGCCGTACAGCTGGGCCGGGTTGTCGACCAGGATCCGGCGCCGGGTCGCGGCGTCGGGCGCCCAGTCGCGCAACAGGTCGAGCAATGCCGCGCTGTCGGGGCGCGGATCGCGCCCCGGGTGCGGCCAGTTGCTCGCCCACACGCAGCGGGAGGGATGCGCGGCGACGAGCGCGCGCGCGAGCGCGCCGACGTCCGCGTAGCGCGGCGGCCCCTGCCGCGATGTTTCATAGGGCGCGCTGAGCTTCACCCAGGTGTTGCCGCCGGCAAGCAGCCGCAGCAGCGCTTTGAACGCCGGATGATCGGTCGCCACCGGCTCCAGGTACTTGCCGTTGTGATCGATCACCAGCGGAACGGGCAGGCGCGAGAGCGCCGCCGCGTAGCGCGGCAGCTCCCGGCCGTCGAGTTGCAGCTGGATGTGCCAGCCGAAGGCCGAGATCCGCGCCGCGAGCGGCAGCAGCGCCTCCCAGGTGAGCATGCCGCCGGGCAGCAGGTGGCAGCGCGCGCCGCGCACGCCCGCGCGGGTCAGTCGCTCCAGTTCGGCATCGGCGACGTCGACCGGCACGGTGGCAACGCCGCGCCCGGCGGTGCCGAGGCCCGCGAGCGCCTCCAGCGTGCAGCGGTTGTCGAAGCCGTAGCCGTTGGGCTGCACGACGACGGCGCGGGTGAGCCCGAGCGCGCGCTGGACCTGCCGATACTCGGCGAGCGGTGCGTGCGGCGGCTTGAACGTCGCCTGCGGCACGATCGGGAAGCGATCCTCGTAGACGTGCATATGGCAGTCGCACGCGCCGGCAGGGACCCTGAGCTTGGGTTGCAGCATGGCGGGGAGGCTTACCAGGACCTTCGACTCAGTATACTTGGCACGTCGCGCCGCGACGCTTGGGGCGCGAGAAGTCGACCACAGCGAGGCGCCGCATGATTTCCGATCTCAAGGGCAAGGCAGTGCTCATCACGGGGGCATCGACCGGTATCGGTGCCGCCACGGCGCGCGCGTTCGCGCGCTGCGGTTCCCGGCTCGCCATCCATTACAACGCCAGCCGCGACAAGGCCGAGCGCGTCGCCGCCGACGTGCGCGCGCAAGGCGGCGAGGCGGTGCTCGTCGGCGGCGACGTGACCGACAGCGGCAACGTCAAGCGCATCGTCGCCGAGACGCTCGCCGCGCTCGGACGCATCGACGTGCTGATCAACAACGCCGGCGGGCTGGTGGCGCGCACGCGCATCGAGGATTACAGCGCGGCGTTCCTGCAGCAGGTCCTCGACCTCAACGTGATCCAGGTCGCCCTGTTCATGCACGAGGCCATTCCGATCATGCGCCGGCAGAAAAAAGGCAACGTGATCAACGTGAGCTCCATTGCCGCGCGCCACGGCGGTGGCGCCGGGGCGATCATCTACGCCGGCGCCAAGGGCTTCATTTCCACCGTCACCCATGGCTGGGCGAAGGAGGTCGTCGGTGACGGCATTCGCGTCAACGCGGTCTCGCCGGGCGTGATCACGACGCCGTTTCACGACCGCTACAGTACCGCCGAGCAACTCAAGGCGATGCAGGCGACGATTCCGATGAACCGGCTCGGGGCGCCCGACGAGTGCGCCGGAACGTTTCTCTATCTTGCCTCCGACGAGCTCTCCGGGTACGTCACCGGACAGGTGATCGAGGTCAACGGCGGGCAGTACATGCCGTAGCGACCAAGGCGCCGGCTAGCGCCCGAGCAGCGCGGGCAGCTCGGCGAGCGAGGCGATCATCGCGTCGGGCTTCGGGCCGTGGCGCTCGAAGGGCGCGCCGGCGCGGCAGACCCAGAAGGCGGTCAGGCCGAACGCCTTCGCGCCCACCGCATCCCAGCCGTTGGACGAGACGAAGCCGATGCGCGAGGGCGGGAGCTTCAAGTGCTCGACGGCGAGCTGGTAGACGCGCGGGCTCGGCTTGTAGATGCCGGCCGCGTCGACCGAGAGAATGCCGTCGAGATGCTGCGCAATGCCGGTCGACGCGGTGAGCAGTTCGAGCATCTGCCGCGTGCCGTTCGACAGGATGATCCGCGGCAGCGGCGAGAGCGCAGGCGAGCGTCGGCGCCACGTCGGGAAACGGCGACAGGTCGAGATAGGCGTCGAGCAGTCGATGCCGCACCGCGGCCTGCGGCGCGAGGCCGAGCGCTTCGGCCGCGTAGTCGAGCGCGTGCGCGGTGAGGGCGGCGAAATCCTCGCGCCGCACGGTCGGGCTCAGCATCAGGCTTTGCAGCCAGGAGTACTCGAGCTGCTTGGTGCGCCAGAGCTGCGAGAGCGCCGCGCCGTGGCCGGGAAACAGCCGCTCGGCCAGGGTCGCCACGGACTGCACGTCAAACAACGTACCATACGCGTCGAAGACCAACGCATCGACCGTGATCACCGCCGAGGAGTTCGCAATCATCGTGGCGTCTCGCGAGCTAATTTTTCCATCATCGTATGCAAAAATTGCGCCGATGTCGCAGGTTGTGGCGAACGCGGGCAAAAAAATAGGGGTTACACTTGCGTGTAACCCCTTGGTTCCATGGTGGGCGATACTGGGATCGAACCAGTGGCCCCTGCCGTGTGAAGGCAATGCTCTACCGCTGAGCTAACCGCCCCGCGCGAACCCAGACAGGAGCAGGTATTTAACCATAGCGCCAAAACCAGGGTCAAACCACGCACCAAATTTGTCCAGCCGTGTCCTGGACAAAAAAGGCACCACGACGGTGCGCAAACCGGGCCCGGGACGGCTCCCGGGAGGCTCTGAGGCCGCTCGGATTTCGGTAAGCTTATAGCCTTAAAAGCAAAAACCTTGTTGGCTCGAGTCTTGCTAAAAATACGTGGAAACCTGAATTAAGCCACTGTGTCCCGCCCCATTTACGATGAGATGCGTGGCGCCGACGGCGCCACGCGGCCCCACTACCAGGGTTTTGCCGACTGGCTGGCACGCACGCCCGGCGAGCAGATCACCCAGAAGCGGGAGGAGGCGGAGCGCGCCTTCCACCGCATCGGCATCACCTTCGCGGTCTACGGCGAGAACTCGGGCACCGAGCGCCTGATCCCTTTCGACATCGTGCCGCGCATCATTCCGGCGGCCGAATGGCGCACCCTGGAGCGCGGGCTCAAGCAGCGGGTGCAGGCGCTCAACTTCTTCCTGCACGACATCTACCACGACCAGAACATCCTCAAGGCGGGGGTCATACCCGCCGAGCGGGTGCTCGCCAACGAGCAGTACCGCCGCGAGATGCAGGGCATGGATGTGCCCGGCGGCATCTACGCGCACGTCGCCGGCGTCGACATCGTGCGCGCGGAGGAGGGCGCCTACTACGTGCTCGAGGACAACCTGCGCGTGCCGTCCGGGGTGTCCTACATGCTCGAGAACCGGCGCATGATGATGCGGCTGTTCCCGGAGCTGTTCGCGACCCAGTCGATCAAGCCGGTGGAGCACTATCCCGACCTGCTGCTGGAGAACCTGCGCGGCGTCGCCCCGGCCGCGGAGGAGGAGCCCGAAGTCGCGGTGCTGACACCGGGCGCCTACAACTCGGCGTACTTCGAGCACGCCTTTCTCGCCCAGCAGATGGGCGTGGAGCTAGTCGAGGGCCAGGACCTGTTCGTGCAGAACGACACGCTGTACATGCGCACCACGCGCGGCCCGCGGCGGGTGCACGTGCTCTACCGCCGCGTCGACGACGATTTTCTCGATCCGCGCGCGTTTCGGCCGGACTCGATGCTCGGGGTGCCCGGGCTGTTCGCGGCCTACCGCGCCGGCCGGGTGACGCTCGCCAACGCGATCGGCACCGGCGTGGCCGACGACAAGTCGATCTATCCGTTCGTGCCGGAGATGATCCGGTTCTACCTGACCGAGGAACCGATTCTGAACAACGTGCCGACCTGGCAGCTGCGCCGCGAAGACGACCTGCGCTACTGCCTGGAGCATCTCGCCGAGCTGGTCGTCAAGGAGGTTCACGGCGCCGGGGGTTACGGCATGCTGGTCGGGCCCGCGGCGAGCCACGCCGAGCGCGAATCGTTCCGCGGCCGCATCGTGGCCCAGCCCGACAAGTACATCGCGCAGCCGACGCTCGCGCTGTCGACGTGTCCCACGTTCACCGCGACCGGGCTCGCGCCGCGCCATATCGATCTGCGCCCGTACGTGCTGTCGGGCAAGTCGATCAATCTGGTGCCGGGCGGCCTGACCCGCGTGGCGTTGCGCGAAGGCTCGCTGGTGGTCAATTCGTCGCAGGGCGGCGGCACGAAGGACACCTGGGTCATGGCGCACTGATGCTCTGCCGCACCGCCAACGAGCTGTACTGGATGGCCCGCCACATCGAGCGCGCCGAGAACACCGCGCGCCTGCTCGACGTGACCTACCGCATGTCGCTGCTGCCCTACGAGGCGATCGCGCCCGGGCTCGCCTGGGCCGAGCCGTGGGCGGTGCCGCTGATCACCTCGGGGCTCGCGACCGCGTTCTACGAGCAGTTCAAGGAACTCTCCGCCGAGAACGTGCTGCGCTACATGATCCTCGACGCGCGCAATCCCTCGTCGATCTACTGCTGCCTGCGCGCGGCGCGCGAATCGGCACGCTCGGTGCGCGGCGCGATCACCTCGGAGATGTACGAGGACCTGAACTCGGCCTGGCTGGAGATGCGCGACTACGACTACGACCGCATCCAGGCGACCGGCGTGTCCGAATTCCTGGACTGGGTCAAGATGCGCTCGCACCTGTTCCGCGGGGTGACCTTCGGCACGATGCTGCGCGACGAGGCCTATCACTTCATTCGCCTCGGCACGCACATCGAGCGCGCCGACAACACGGCGCGGATCCTCGACATCAAGTACCACACGCTGCTGCCCTCGGCGGCCGACGTCGGCGGCGCGGTCGACTACTACCAGTGGGGCGCGCTGCTGCGCTCGGTGTCGGGCTTCGAGTCGTACCGCAAGATCTACAGCGACGTGATCACGCCGCGGCGGGTGGCCGAGCTGCTGATCCTGCGCCGGGACATGCCGCGCTCGCTGCACTCCTGCATGGGCTTCATCCACGACACGCTCGAGGTGCTGTGCGACGAGAACAGCCGCGAGATCGAGCGCGCCGGCGGCGAGCTCTACGCGCGACTGCACTACGGCAAGACCGACGACATCATCAAGTTCGGGCTGCACGAGTACCTGATGGAGTTCCTCGACCGCATCTCGGCGCTGGGCGGGGAGATCAACCGCTACTTCCTCGTGCCGACCTATTGACCCGCCATCCAGTAGAATCGCGGGAATGCGCCGCGGCCCTGACCCATGACCTATTGTGTTGCCATGTCGCTCGATGCGGGAATGATCTTCGCATCGGACTCGCGCACCAACGCCGGCGTCGACCAGATCGCGCGCTTCTCCAAGATGCACGTGTTCGCCCGCGACGGCGAGCGCGTGATCGTCACGCTCTCCTCGGGCAACCTGTCGATCACGCAGAACGCGCTGTCGGTGCTCGAGCAGCGGGCGCGCAACCCCGACAGCGAGCCGACGCTGTGGAACGCGACCTCGCTGTTCGACATCGCGCGGCTGATCGGCGACGCGCTGCGCGAGGTGAAGACGCGCGACGGCCCCTACCTGCTGCAGAACAACATCGACTCGCACGCCAACTTCATCGTCGGCGGCCAGGTGCGGGGCGAGGCGCCGCGCCTGTTCGAGGTCTACAGCGAGGGCAACTTCATCGAGGCCACGCCCGACACCTGCTACTTCCAGATCGGCGAGAGCAAGTACGGCAAGCCGGTGATCGACCGCGTGGTCAACCGCTCCACCGGTCTGCTCGAGGCGACCAAGTGCACGATCGTGTCGTTCGATTCGACGATGCGCTCGAACATCTCGGTGGGCCTGCCGATCGACCTCCTCGTCTACGAGACCGACGCCCTGAAGATCCGCCTGCAGCGGCGCATCGAGGAATCCGATCCGTATTTCCAGATGATCCACTCGCAGTGGGGCGAGGGACTGCGCCGCGTGTTCGCGCAGCTGCCCAACCCCGACTGGTGACCTGGCACCAACGCATGGCCATCCGCGTCGCGCTGCAGCACCGCACGACCTATCGCTTCGACCGCCTGGTCAACCTGGGCCCGCACGAGATCCGCCTGCGGCCGGCGCCGCATTGCCGCACGCCGATCCTCGGCTATTCGTTCTCCGCCGCGCCCAAGGCGCACTTCCTGAACTGGCAGCAGGATCCGTACGGCAACTGGGTGGCGCGGCTGGTGTTTACCGAGCGCGCCGACCGAGCTCGAGGTCGAGGTCGACCTCACCGCCGACATGACGGTGATCAATCCGTTCGATTTCTTCGTCGAGCCCTACGCGGAGAGCTTTCCGTTCGTCTATGCGCCTGCGCTCGCGAAGGAGCTCATTCCGTTCCTCGAGACCGCGCCCCTGGGGCCGCGCCTTGCGGCCTGGCTCGCCGCGTTCCGGGCCACGCTGCAGCCGGGCGAGAACACCGTCACCATGCTGGTGCGGCTCAACCAGCAGCTGCAGCAGCAGATCCGCTACCTGGTGCGCATGGAGCCCGGCGTGCAGGAGCCCGAGCGAGACCCTCGAGCAGCGCCTGCGGCTCCTGCCGCGACACCGGCTGGCTGCTGGTGCAGATCCTGCGCCAGCTCGGCCTCGCGGCGCGCTTCGCGTCGGGCTATCTGATCCAGCTCGCCGCCGACGTCAGAAGCCGCTCGACGGCCCCGCCGGACCCGAGCGCGATTTCACCGACCTGCACGCCTGGGCCGAGGTGTACCTTCCCGGCGCCGGCTGGATCGGCTTCGATCCGACCTCGGGGCTTCTCGCCGGCGAAGGGCACATCCCGCTCGCGTGCACCGCCGATCCGGGCAATGCCGCGCCGGTCATCGGCTACACCGACGTGTGCAACGTCGATTTCGAGGTTGCGATGCACGTCACGCGCGTGCACGAGGATCCGCGCGTCACCAAGCCGTACAGCGATGCGCAGTGGGCGGCGATCGACGCGCTGGGCGAGGCGGTCGACGCCGATCTCGCCGCCCACGACGTGCGCCTGACGCAGGGCGGCGAGCCGACCTTCGTGTCGATCGACGACATGGACGGCGCGGAATGGAACTACGCCGCGCTGGGAGCGAAGAAGCGCGAACTCGCGGAGACGCTGCTGCGGCGTCTGCAGGCGCGCTTCGCGCCGCGGCGGCTTCCTGCATTACGGGCAGGGCAAGTGGTATCCCGGCGAGCCGCTGCCGCGCTGGGCGCTCGGCGTCTACTGGCGCGGCGACGGCGAGCCGCTGTGGCGCGACCAGGCGCTGCTCGCCGACACCCGGCAGCCGGGCAGTCGCGGTTTGCCCGACGCGCACGCCTTCGCGACCCAACTCGCCCTCACGCTGCGAGCTGCCGGCGTCGCTGGTCATCACCGCCTACGAGGACGTGCCGCGGCTGCTCAAGGACGAGGCTGCGCTGCCGGTCAATGCCGATCCGCTGCGCAGCAATCTCGCCGACGCCGGCGAGCGCGCGCGCCTCGCGCGACTGCTGCTCGACGGGCTTGGAGCGACCCTGCGGTTTCGTCCTGCCGCTCAAGGCCGGCACCGTGCGCAAGGGCAAGGAATCGGCCACGGTCTGGGAATCGAGCCCGTGGCCGCTGCGCCGCGAGCGGCTCTACGCGGTGCCGGGCGATTCGCCGCTCGGCCTGCGGCTGCCGCTCGGGTCGCTGCCGGACGTGCTGCCGGAAGAGGTCGAGCACGATCCGCCCGTCGATCCGTTCGCGCCCAAGGACGCGCTGCCGCGCCGCGACGACCTGCGCCGCGCGCGCACCGGTCGCGCGCGCGGCGCCAAGCCGCGGGAGGTGGTGAAGACCGCGCTCACCGTGCAGGTGCGCGACGGGCACGTGCACGTCTTCATGCCGCCGCTCAAGCGGCTGGAGGACTACGTCGCGCTTCTCGCCGCGGTCGAGGACACCGCGGCCGCGGCCGGATTCGCCGTCGTCATCGAGGGCTACGCGCCGCCGCGCGACCCGCGGGTGAGGGTGCTCAACGTCACGCCCGATCCGGGCGTGATCGAGGTCAACATCCATCCGGCGTCGTCCTGGCGCGACCTGATCGCGACCACGACGACGCTCTACGAGGAGGCGCGGCAGGCGCGCCTGGGCACCGAGAAATTCATGCTCGACGGACGGCATACCGGCACCGGCGGCGGCAACCACGTCACCCTGGGCGGCGCCACGCCGGCCGACAGCTCCGCTGCTGCGCCGCCCCGACCTGCTGCAGAGCCTGATCACGTACTGGCAGAATCATCCGGCGCTGTCGTACCTGTTTTCCGGGATGTTCATCGGGCCGACGAGCCAGGCGCCGCGCGTCGACGAGGCGCGCGACGATCGCCTGTACGAGCTCGAGATCGCCTTCCAGCAGCTCGAGCGCAAGCATCGCACCGGCGAGGAGTCCTCGCCGTGGCTCGTCGACCGCCTGCTGCGGCACCTGCTGTCCGATCTCACCGGCAACACGCACCGCGCCGAGTTCTCGATCGACAAGCTCTATTCGCCCGACGGCCCGACCGGCCGGCTGGGCCTGCTCGAATTCCGCGCCTTCGAGATGCCGCCGCACGCGCGCATGAGCGCGGTGCAGATGCTGCTGTTGCGCGCGCTGGTCGCGCGCTTCTGGCAGCAGCCGTATCGCGGCAAGCTGGTGCGCTGGGGCACCGCGCTGCACGACCGCTGGCTGCTGCCGCATTTCGTCGCCGCCGACATGCGCGACGTCGTCGCCGATCTCAACGCTTTCGGCTATGCGTTCGACGCGGCGTGGTTCGAGCCGTTCGTCGAGTTCCGCTTTCCGCGCTTCGGCACGGTGAGCTACGACGGCGTGACCATCGAGCTGCGGCAGGCGATCGAGCCCTGGCACGTGCTCGGCGAGCAGATCAGCGCCGCGGGGACGGCGCGCTTCGTCGATTCCTCGGTCGAGCGGCTGCAGGTCAAGGTCAACGGCATGATTCCGGGCCGCCACGCGGTGACCTGCAACCGGCGCGCGCTGCCGCTCGCGGCGACCGGCGTGCCGGGCGAATTCGTCGCCGGCGTGCGCTTCCGCGCCTGGAACCAGCCCTCGGCGCTGCATCCGACGATCGAAGTGCAGGCGCCGCTCACGTTCGATCTGGTCGACACCTGGGCCGGCCGCGCGCTCGGCGGCTGCACCTACCACGTCGCGCATCCGGGCGGCCGCAACTACGCCACCTTTCCGGTCAACGCCAACGAGGCCGAAGCCCGCCGCATCGCCCGCTTCTGGACCCACGGCCACACGCCCGGACCCATGCTCGTGCGCAGCGAGCGCGCCGAATCCGGCGCTGCCGACGACGCTCGACTTGCGCTGGCAGCCGCTGCGCACGCGCCGGTAGCGGCCCGGCGCATTCGCACATCCGCCACCGATGTCGACCGTTCGCACCCGCTTCGCGCCGAGCCCGACCGGGTTCCTGCACCTGGGCAGCGCCCGCACCGCGCTGTTCGCGTGGGCGTTCGCCCGGCACCACGGCGGGCGCTTCATCCTGCGCATCGAGGACACCGACGTCGAGCGCTCGACCGCGGTGGCGATCCAGGCCATCCTCGACGCGATGGCGTGGCTTGAGCTCGATTACGACGAGGGCCCGTACTACCAGATGCAGCGCCTGGAGCGCTATCGCGCGGTCCTGGACGACATGCTCGAGCGCGGGCTCGCCTACCGCTGCTACACGACGCCCGCAGGAGCTCGAGGCGCTGCGCGCGGCGCAGACGGCGCGCGGGGAGAAGCCGCGCTACGACGGCCGCTGGCGCCCGGAAAATCTGCGCCCCGGCCAGACGCCCGCCCCCGGGCGTCGCGCCGGTGTTCCGCTTCAACAATCCGCTCCGAGGGGAGCGTCGCCTGGGACGACCAGGTCAAGGGGCCGCATCGCAGATCGCCAACGCCGAGCTCGACGACCTGGTGCTCGCGCGCGCCGACGGCACGCCGACCTACAACTTCGGCGTCGTCGTCGACGACATCGACATGGGCATCACGCACGTGATCCGCGGCGACGATCACGTCAACAACACGCCGCGGCAGATCAACCTGCTGCACGCGCTGGGCGCCGCGCGTCGCCGGTCTACGCGCACCTGCCGACCGTGCTCGGCGACGACGGCCACAAGCTGTCCAAGCGCCACGGCGCGGTGAGCGTCATGCAGTATGCCGAAGACGGTTTTCTGCCCGAGGCGATGCTCAACTTCCTCGCCCGCCTCGGCTGGGCGCACGGCGACGACGAGGTATTCACCCGCGAGCAGCTCGTGGAATGGTTCGACCTCAAGCACATCCATCCGGCGCCGGCGCGCTTCGACGGCACGAAGCTGCGCTGGGTCAATCACGAGCACATCAAGCGGGCGCCGGCGGCCGATCTCGGCGCGGCGCTCGCGCCGTTTCTCGCGCGCGACGGCAGCGATGTCGCGGCCGGTCCGGCGCCCGCGGCGGTCGCGGAGCTGTTGCGCGATCGCGCGCCGACGCTGGTGGAAATGGCCGAGATGGCGCGCTATTTCTATCGCGACGTGAGCGTGCCCGAAGCGCTCAGGACGGCGCATCTGAACGAGCGCAGCCGCGCCGCGCTCGTCGAGCCTGCGCGACGCGCTCGGGCAAGTCGAATGGAACCGCGAGAGCATCGCCGCCCTGATCAAGGCCATTGCCGCGCGGCACGAGCTCAAGGCGGCGCAGGTGATGATGCCGCTGCGCGTGCTCGTCGCCGGCACGGCCAGCACGCCGGCGATCGACGCGGTGCTCGCGCTCCTCGGCCGGGAACGCACCCGCGAGCGGCTGACGCAGAGGTTTGGCCGACCTAGCCGTCGCGCGTCGATTTGTGCGCGGCCACCGGTTCGGGTAGAATTGGAATTTCCTGAACTTGTCGCCCATGACCAAGTTCGTGTTTGTAACGGGCGGCGTCGTCTCCTCGCTGGGGAAGGGCATCGCCGCCGCGTCTCTCGCCGCAATCCTCGCTTCCCGCGGCATCCGCGTCACCAATCTCAAGCTCGACCCGTACATCAACGTCGATCCTGGAACGATGAGCCCGTTCCAGCACGGCGAGGTGTTCGTCACCGAGGACGGCGCGGAGACCGACCTCGATCTCGGCCACTACGAGCGCTTCGTCGACGGCAAGATGGGCAAGCGCAACAACTTCACCACCGGCCAGATCTACGAAAGCGTGATCCGCAAGGAGCGCCGCGGCGACTATCTCGGCGGCACGGTGCAGGTGATCCCGCACATCACCGACGAGATCAAGAGCTGGATCATGAACGGCGCGGCGTTCAACGGCAGCGAGGCCGAGGTCGCGGTCGTCGAAGTCGGCGGCACGGTCGGCGACATCGAGTCGCTGCCGTTCCTCGAAGCGATCCGGCAGATGGGCATCACGCTCGGCCGCGACAACGTCTGCTACATCCACCTGACGCTCGTGCCGTTCATCGCCACCGCCGGCGAGATGAAGACCAAGCCGACGCAGCACTCGGTCAAGGAGCTGCGCGAGATCGGTATCCAGCCCGACATCGTGATGTGCCGCGCCGACCGGCCGCTGCCCGACGGCGACCGGCGCAAGATCGCGCTGTTCACCAACGTCACGCCCGAGGCGGTGATCCCGGCGCTCGACACCGACTCGATCTACAAGATTCCCGCGGCGCTGCACGCCGAAGGGCCTCGACGAGATCGTCTGCCAGCAAGCTGCAATCTCAGCCCGAAGCCGGCCGACCTGTCGGTGTGGAACAAGCTGGTCGACGCGCTGGTGCATCCGGAGCACGAGGTGCACATCGCGATGGTCGGCAAGTACGTCGACCTGACCGAATCGTACAAGTCGCTGTCCGAGGCGCTGATCCACGCCGGCATCCACACCCGGAGCAAGGTCAACATCCACTACGTCGATTCGGAGACGATCGAGCGCGACGGCATCGACGCGCCTCAGCGGCATGGACGCGATCCTCGTGCCGGGCGGCTTCGGCAAGCGCGGCGTCGAGGGCAAGATCGCGCGCGATCCGCTATGCGCGCGAGAACGGGATCCCGTATCTCGGCATCTGCCTCGGCATGCAGCTCGCGGTGATCGAATATGCGCGGCACATGGCCGGGCTCGCCGACGCCAACAGCACCGAGTTCGACCCGGACACGCCGCATCCGGTGGTCGCGCTGATCACCGAATGGCAGAACCGCGACGGCACGGTCGAGAAGCGCAGCGCAGAGCTCCGACCTCGGCGGCACGATGCGCCTCGGCGCGCAGCCCTGCGAGGTCGTGCCGGGAACGCTGGCGCAGCGGATCTACGGCGCGGCCAGGGTCGCCGAGCGGCACCGCCACCGCTACGAGGTCAACAACCATTACCTGCCGCGACTCGAGGCCGCCGGCCTCGTCGTCGGCGCGCGGGCGAAGAGCGCGCTCGCCGGCGACCTGTGCGAGATGATCGAGCTCGCCGACCATCCGTGGTTCTTCGGCTGCCAGTACCACCCCGAGTTCACGTCGAATCCGCGGCGCGGCCATCCGCTGTTCATCGCCTATCATCCGCGCCGCGCTCGTGCGCGTGCGCGTGCAGACGCAGCGACGAGCGCGCGCGCTCGCGACCGCAGCTCGTCGCCATAGCTCCGTCATGAAGCTGTGCGGCTTCGAGGTCGGCCTCGACCGGCCGCTGTTCCTGATCGCCGGGCCGTGCGTGGTCGAGTCCGAGCAGCTGCAGGTCGACGTCGCCGGGCAGCTGAAGGAAATCTGTGCCGCGCTCGCAGGTGCCGTTCATCTTCAAGTCGTCCTACGACAAGGCCAACCGCAGCTCCGGCACGTCGTTTCGCGGCCTGGGCATGGACGAGGGCCTGCGCATCCTCGGCGAAGTGAAGCGCCAGGTCGGCGTGCCGGTGTTGACCGACGTGCACAGCGAAGAAGAGGTCGCCGAAGTCGCCGCGGTGGTCGACGTGCTGCAGACGCCGGCCTTTCTGTGCCGCCAGACCGATTTCATCCAGCGCCGTCGCCGCGCGCCGGCAAGCCGGTCAACATCAAGAAGGGCCAGTTCCTCGCGCCGGAGGACATGAAGCAACGTCGTCGCCAAGGCGCGCGCGGCGAGCGGCCGCGACAACATCATGGTGTGCGAACGCGGCGCGTCGCTTCGGCTATCACAACCTGGTCTCCGACATGCGCTCGCTGGCGATCATGCGCGCCACCGGCTGCCCGGTCGTGTTCGATGCCACGCATTCGGTGCAGCTGCCGGGCGGGCAGGGGACGGCCAGCGGCGGCCAGCGCGAATTCGTTCCGGTGCTGGCGCGCGCCGCGGTCGCGGCGGGCGTCGCCGGCGTGTTCATGGAAACGCATCCCGATCCGGCCAAGGCGCTGTCCGACGGGCCGAATGCCTGGCCGCTCGGCCGGATGCGCGAGCTGCTGGAAACGCTGATCGCGCTCGACGCGGACGGTCAAGCGCGCCGGCTTCCCGGAAGCCGACCTGCTGGCCGCGCACTGAAGCTCAAGGAGACTGCGTCGATGTTCGTGCAGCGGTGCTAATCAAGCTCAAGCCGGCGATACAATCGAGCGTCGCCGAGCGACGGTGAACCAAGCGGAAGGACTCATGAGCGCCATCGTCGACGTCATCGCCCGCGAGATTCTCGATTCGCGCGGCAATCCCACCGATCGAAGCCGACGTCGTGCTCGAGTCGGGCATCATGCGGCCGCGCCGCGGTGCCGTCCGGCGCGTCCACCGGGTCGAAGGAGGCCATCGAACTGCGCGACGGCGACCCTGCGCGCTACGGCGGCAAGGGCGTGCATGAAGGCGGTCGAGAACGTCAACACCGAGATCTGCGAGGCCATCATCGGCCTGGACGCCACGGAGCAGGCCTTCATCGACCAGACGATGATCGAGCTCGACGGCACGCGAGAACAAGTCGCCGCCTCGGCGCCAACGCGATCCTCGCGGTGTCGTGCGCGGTCGCCAAGGCGGCGGCCGAGGAATCCATCGCTGCCGCTCTACCGCTACCTCGGCGGCGCGGGCGAGATGCAGCTGCCGGTGCCGCAGATGAACGTCATCAACGGCGGCGCGCACGCCAACAACAAGCATCGACATGCAGGAGTTCATGCTCGTGCCGGTCGGCGCGCCGACGCTTCCGCGAGGCGCTGCGCTACGGCGCCGAGGTGTTCCACGCGCTGAAGAAGCTCATCGACGCGCAAGGGCATGCCGACCACGGTCGGCGACGAGGGCGGCTTCGCGCCGAACCTGCCGTCCAACGAGGCAGCGCTGCAGCTGCTGCGTCGAGGCGATCGAGAAGGCCGGCTACACGCCGGGCAGCGACATCGCGCTGGCGCTCGACTGCGCCGCGAGCGAGTTCTACAAGGACGGCAAGTACGAGCTCGACGGCGAAGGGCTGCAAGCTCACCTCGCGCGCAGATGGTCGACTATCTCGCCGACGTGGTGCGACAAGTACCCGATCATCACCATCGAGGACGGCATGTCCGAGCACGACTGGGACGGCTGGAAGCTGCTGACCGATCGCCTCGGCAAGAAGGTGCAGATCGTCGGCGACGACATCTTCGTCACCAACACCAAGATCCTGCAAGCAGGGCATCGCCGAAGGGCGTGGCCAACTCGATCCTGATCAAGATCAACCAGATCGGCACGCTGACCGAGACCTTCGCCGCGATCACGATGGCCAACCGCGCCGGCTACACGGCGGTGATCTCGCATCGCTCCGGCGAAACCGAGGACAGCATCATCGCCGACATCGCGGTTGGCACCAACGCCGGGCAGATCAAGACCGGCTCGCTGTCGCGCTCCGACCGCATCGCCAAGTACAACCAGCTGCTGCGCATCGAGGAAGACCTGGGCGACGCCGCGAGCTATCCCGGCCGCGGCGCGTTCTATCAGCTGCGCTGAGCCAGGGCAGGCGCCGACCGTGCGCTCGGCTCGCGATCATCTTCGTCGCTGTTGATCCTCGCGCTGCAATACCCGATGTGGCTGGGCAAGGGCGGCTGGCTGCAGGTGCGCGAGCTCGACGCGCCAGGTCGACGCGCAGCGGCGCGGCCAACGCCGAGCTCAAGGCGCGCAACGAGGCGCTCGACGCCGAAGTGCGCGACCTGAAGCAGGGCTACGAGGCGATCGAGGAGCGCGCCCGCTCGGAGCTCGGCATGATTCGCCAGGACGAAATATTCTTCCAGTTGCGCCGGCGGACGGCGCGCCCGGCCAGGCCGCCGCGCCGCCGAGCCGCATCGGCCGAAGGCGCTAGCGCGCCAGCCCCGGCGCTGTTCGCGCGCGCCTATGCCGCGCATCACGTCGCGCGACAATCCCGCGGCTCAAGGAAGCCGCGCAGCTCATCGCCTCGTCGCGCGCGCGGCGCAAGGCGGGCCGCTGCGTGCTCGAAGGCGAGCACCTGGTCGCGGCGTACACCGGCCGGCACGGCGCGCCGGAGACGCTGCTCATCGTCGAGACTGCGCTGGCGAAGCCCGCCATCGCGGCGCTGCGCGCGAGCCTGCCCGCGGCGCGGACGCTCGTCGTCGCCGAGTCGGCGTGTGCGCCGAGTTCGCGCAGCTTGCCCGCCGGCGGTCGGCGTGCTCGCCGTCGTGCCGACGCCGCAGCAGCGCGCTGGCGCGCGCCGGCGATTTCTGCCTGCTGCTCGAAGACGTGCAGGATCCGGGCAACGTCGGCTCGATCCTGCGCAGCGCCGCCGCCGCGGGCGTCGACGCAGGTGCTTCTGTCGCCGCAGTGCGCGTTCGCGTGGTCGCCCAAGGTGCTGCGCGCCGGCCAGGGCGCGCATTTCCAGCTCGAGATCTACGAGGACGTCGACCTCGCGGCATGGGCGCGGCGAATACCGCGGCCGCACGGTGGCGGCGGTCGCCGCCGGGCGGCGAGCCGCTCTATGCGGCGGATCTCGTGGGCCGCGTTGCGCTCGCCATCGGCAACGAAGGCGCGGGCCTCTCGCCGGCGCTTGCGCGCAGGCGGCGCGCGTCACGGTCACCATTCCGATGCCCGGCGGCTTCGCCTCGCTCAACGCGCGCCGCGGCCGCCGCGGTCTGCCTGTTCGAGTGCGTCCGGCAGCGGCTGCGCGCCTGAAGCGCCCGGCTAGTTGTACAGCACCCCCGAGAATGTCGCGGCTTCGCTGCAGGCGCCGCCGCCGGAGCCCGATGGAATGACAAAGGTTCCCTCGATGCCCAGTGCGTCGCCTTGATCTGGTCCATGCTCCCCGAGGTGTTGGTCCAGTCGGAACAGACATACGTGGCGTTGGGAACCTGGTAGAGCTGACCCTGCTGCACGAGCGTGCCCGAGAGCGTGCAGCTCAAGCCGCTCGTATAGGCGAACTGCAAGCTCACCGTGCCGTCGCCGGGTTGCGTGACCGTCACGTCGAAAGTATCCTTGTACGGGCTCGACAATATGCAGTTGCCTCCCCCGTAGGTCCCGGCCTGGCCGCCGGTGTAGGTGCCGCCGAGGGTGATCGTCTTAAGCGTCTGGCGCTGGATGCTCTTGGTCACTGTCGTGCCGTTGACGGTATAGGTGAGCGTGCCAGTGTAAGCGCTGGACGGAAAGAACGAGGCGGTGCCGGCCAGCGTCGCCGCATAGCTGGACGGATTCCAGGGGCCGCCGTAGTAGGGACCGACGGTCGTGAACAGATTGCCGGAGAAGTTGCCGTTGCCGTCCTGATAGATGATCGCGACAAACCAGGTCGGCTGGTCGGTCGCACCGTAGACGAAGAAAGTCGCGAAGATGACATCCTCGTTCTGGATCAGGTTGACACCCCAGCCCGATTCCGCCGGCAGGTACCAGATGTCGGAGTAGTCGCTGGTGTAGATGGTCGCGGCGGCTTGCAGTGGCAGCGCGAGCAAGGCAAGGAGCAGGGTGGTGCGGAAGAGTCGCTGCAACATGGTCATCACTCCGATGGCGAAGGCTTCAGTTTAGCAGTCCGCGCGGGGCGCGCTGTAACAAGGCGTTGCACGCCGTCGCTACGGGCGGCCCTGTCCACGGCGCGGGGGAGCGCTACGCGCGTGACCCGATCCGGATCGATCGCGCCGAAAACGATCTCCATGCGCTGTGCCTCGCACGAAGGCTCACGCCGCCTAGAAGATCTGCCGCTGCAGGCCCGCGCGGTGCAGGATCGTCGTCGCGATCTCCTCGATCGAGCGGCTGGTCGTGTCGATCGTCGCGATGCGCTCGCGCTGCATGAGCTGTTCGGCCTCGCGCACTTCGTAGCGGCAATTGTCGAGCGCCGCATACGGGCTGTCGGGTCGCCGCGCCTGGCGGATCTGCTGCAACCGCTCCGGATCGATGGTGAGGCCGAACAGGCGGTCGCGAAATGGCAGGATCGACGCCGGCAGCTTGTGGTCGACGAAATCGTCGGGCGTCAGCGGAAAATTGGCGGCCAGGACGCCAAACTGCAGCGCCAGATACAGCGAGGTCGGCGTCTTGCCGCAGCGCGACACCCCGACCAGGATCACCTGCGCCTTGCCCAGGTCGCGCGTGGCCGCGCCGTCGTCGTGCGACTGGGCGAAATTGATCGCCTCCATGCGCGCGAAATAGTTCGGGCGGTTGGCGATGCCATGCGAACGCCCGGCGGTGTGCGACGACTTGGCGACGAGCTCGCTCTCGAGCGGCGCGATGAAGACCTGGAACAGGTCGAGGAACAGCGCATTGGCCTTGGACAGTTGCGCGCTCATCGCCTCGTCGACGATCGAGCTGAACACGAGCGGCCGCTCGGCGTTCTTGGCGCCGGTCGCGTCGATCAGGCGCACGGCCTCGGCAATTTTTTCCGGGGTGTCGACGAACGGGATCGTGTGGCGCTCGAAGGAGAAGGACTCGAATTGCGACAGCAGGCTGTTGCCGAGCATTTCCGCGGTGATGCCGGTCCGGTCGGAGACGAAGAACACGGTGCGCCGGTTCGGCGAGCGCGCACCGGCGGGGCCCGGGGTGCTCACCAGTCCTGCCACACCGGAACCACACCGACGGGCAGCGGCGGCATGGCGCCCAGCTCGCAACTGCTTTCGCCCGGGCCATGGTAGTCGGAGCCCGAGGATGCGGCGAAGCCGAAAACCCGCGCGTGGCGGGCGAACTCGGCGACCTGGGCCGCGCTGTGGCTGGGCGACAGAACTTCGATCCCGTCGCCGCCGGCGGCGCGGAACTCGGCGAGCAACTCGCGCATGGCGTCGCCCGTCGACCTTGTAGCGCCCCGGATGGGCGAGCACCGCCTGGCCGCCGGCGGCGTGGATCCACGCGATCGCCTCGGGCAGCGTCGCCCAGGCGTGCTCGACGTAGCCAGGCTTGCCCGGCACCAGGTAGCGCTGGAAGACATCCTTCGTTTCGCGCACGTGGCCGGTCTCGACCAGGAAGCGCGCGAAGTGCGTGCGGGTGATCAGGCGCTCGCTGGTGACGAACTTGAGCGCCCCTTCGTAGGCGCCAGGGATGCCCGCCGCGGCGAGCGCATCGCCGATGCGCCGGGCGCGCGCCGAGCGGCCGGCGCGGATCGCCGCCAGCCCGTCGCAGAGGGCCGGGCAATCCGGGTCGATGCGCAAGGCGAGCACGTGCAGGGTGGTGCCGCGCCAGCTCACCGAGAGCTCGGCACCGGCGACGAGCACGATGCCGGCCGCGGTCGCTTCCGCCCGCGCCTCGGCGAGCCCGGAGAGCTCGTCGTGGTCGGTCAGGGCGAGGACGTCCACGCCGCGCTCCGCGGCGCGCCGCACGAGCTCCTTGGGCGTCAGCAGGCCGTCGGAATGGGTCGAATGGGAGTGAAGATCGTAGCGCAGCATCGATACCGGGGAGAGCAGGGCCCACCGCGGTCGGGAGGCCCGGATTGCCCATCTAGCGGCCGTCATTCTAGCAAACGCGCTTTTTCCCCCTTGGCGGTGCCGCTCCCGGCGCCGCCGGGCCTACCCGCGCCGGGCGGCCCCGGCCCCAACGGGCGCTGCCCTTGCGCCGAGCGCGGCTTTGGTCAACAATTATGCCAATGGTATTGGGCAGGGCGAGCCGCAGCCGTGCGCCCTGCCTTGTGTTCGCCAAATTCCATGGCCAAGCGAAACTGAGCGCACCGTGAAACTTTTCGAACGCGTCCTCAATCCGCGCGAGATCCGGCGCCGCCTGGGTCTCAACCAGGAGCAGTTCTGGACCCAGATCGGGGTTACGCAGAGCGGCGGCTCGCGCTACGAGAGCGGACGCGAGATGCCCAAGCCAGTGCGCGAGCTCCTGCGGCTGGTGCACGTCGAGCAGGTCGACCTGTCGCAGGTGCGGCGCGTCGATTTCGAGATCATCAACTATCTCAAGGAATCGCACCCCGATCTGTACCGCAATCTGCGTCGCGCCGCGCGCAACAAGCACAAGCATCCCGACGGCGATGGCGGCGGCGCAGCGGAGGACCTCGGCGGCGACGGGCATCCCGAAACCATCGACGACCACGACTGACCGCGTCCCGGCTTCGCACCCGCGCGGCATGGGAACTTCCGCACCCTGAAGGACCTGTTCCGGCGCTCGTTCGCGCCGCATGATTTTTCCCTTGAGCCCAGCCTGACCGGCTAGAATTCCCCGCGCCACGAAAGCCGCCGGCGAGACGCATACTGCACGCGGGGAATTGCCATGGATGAGCAGCAACGGGTGGTCGGGTTCGATCACCTGCGCATGACCGACGTCGAGCGCGTCGGCGGCAAGAACGCCTCGCTGGGCGAAATGATCAGTGAACTTCGCGACAGCGGCATCCGCGTTCCCGGCGGCTTCGCCACCACCGCCTTCGCCTTCCGCGAATTCCTGCGCACGAATGGGCTCAAGCAGCGCATCGACGGCGCGCTCGACGCGCTCGACGTCGACGACGTCACGGCGCTCTCCCGCGCCGGCGCGGAGATCCGCGGCTGGATCGCCGCCGCGCCGCTCCCGAAGACCCTCGAGGTGGAGATCGGTGCCGCATACAAGCGATCTGTGCGGACAATCCGGCGCGGCCAGTGTCGCGGTCCGCTCGTCGGCGACCGCCGAGGATCTGCCCGCCGCCTCGTTTGCCGGCCAGCAGGATACATTCCTCAATATCAATGGCTTGGAGAACATTCTTCACGCGGTAAAGGAAGTTTTTGCCTCGCTCTACAACGACCGCGCGATCGCCTATCGCGTCCACCAGGGCTACGCGCACGCCGAAGTCGCGCTCTCGGCGGGCGTGCAGCGCATGGTGCGCAGCGACACCGGCGCCGTCGGGCGTGATGTTCACGATCGACACCGAGTCGGGCTTCGATCAGGTCGTCTTCATCACCGCGTCGTACGGCCTGGGCGAGACGGTGGTCCAGGGTGCGGTGAATCCCGACGAGTTCTACGTCTACAAGCCGAACGTGGCGGCCGGCCTGCCGGCGATCCTGTCGCAAGAACCTCGGCGCCAAGGCGATCAAGATGGTCTACGCCGGCGAAGCAACGGCCGGGGGCTCGGTCGCGACCGTCGACGTGCCGCCCGCGGACCGGCAGCGTTTCTCGATCAGCGACGCGGAGGCGGAGGAGCTCGCGCGCTACGCGATCGCCATCGAGCGCCACTACGGCCGGCCGATGGACATCGAGTGGGGTCGCGACGGCGGAGACGGCAAGCTCTACATCCTGCAGGCGCGGCCGGAGACGGTGAAGTCGCAGGAATCCGGCGCCGAGCGCCTGCGCCGCTACCGGCTCGGCAAGCGCTCGGCAGTGCTGGCGAGCGGCCGCGCCATCGGGCAGAAGATCGGGCAGGGCACCGTGCGCCTGATCAAGTCGGCGACCGAGATGGAGCGCGTCGGCGCCGGCGACGTGCTGGTCACCGACATGACCGACCCGGACTGGGAGCCGATCATGAAGCGCGCCGCGGCCATCGTCACCAACCGCGGCGGCCGGACCTGCCACGCGGCGATCATCGCGCGCGAGCTCGGCATTCCCGCGGTCGTCGGCTGCGGCGACGCGACGCGCATGCTGACCGACGGCGGCAGCGTCACGGTTTCCTGCGCCGAGGGCGACACCGGTCACGTCTACGAGGGCCTGCTCGAGGTCGAGGTCGTCGACGTTGCGCTCGACACGATGCCGCCGGCGCCGACCAAGATCATGATGAACGTCGGCAACCCCGAGCTCGCCTTCGAGTTCAGCCGGCTGCCCAACGAGGGCGTGGGCCTGGCGCGGCTGGAGTTCATCATCGCCCGCAACGTCGGCGTGCATCCGAAGGCGCTGCTCGAATTCGCCGCGCAGCCGGCGGCGCTCAAGGAAACCATCGCGGCACGCATCGCGGGCTACCCGGGCCCGGTCGAGTTCTACGTCAGCGAAGATCGTCGAAGGCGTGGCGACCATCGCCGCGGCGTTCTGGCCGAAGAAGGTGATCGTGCGCCTGTCGGACTTCAAGTCCAACGAGTACTCGAATCTGCTCGGTGGCGATCGCTACGAGCCGCACGAGGAGAATCCGATGCTCGGCTTCCGCGGCGCGTCGCGGTACGTCGCCCCGGAGTTCTACGACTGCTTCGAGCTCGAGTGTCGCGCGCTCAAACGCGTTCGCGACGAGATGGGGTTCACCAATGTCGAGATCATGATTCCGTTCGTGCGCACGCTAGGCGAGGCGCAGAGCGTGGTCGCGCTGCTGGCGAAGAACGGGCTCAAGCGCGGGCAGAACGGGCTCAAGGTCATCATGATGTGCGAGATCCCCTCCAACGCGCTGCTGGCCGACCGCTTCCTCGAGCATTTCGACGGCTTTTCGATCGGCTCGAACGACATGACGCAGCTCACGCTGGCGGTGGACCGCGACGCCGGCGGCGCGATCGCGACGACGTTCGACGAGCGCGACGACGCGGTCAAGGCGATGCTGGCGATGGCGATCACGGCGTGCCGCAAGGCAGGCAAGTACGCGGGCATCTGCGGACAGGGGCCATCCGACCATCCCGATCTCGCGCAGTGGCTGGTCGAGCAGAAGATCGAAAGCATGTCGCTCAACCCCGATACGGTCGTCGAGACGTGGTTGGCGCTAGCCAAATCCGCGAAGGGTCAATAGGCTCCGGCGTCGTTGTCGCGCCGCCCCGTTGCGTGACGACGCAGCGGGACGCGGAAGGCGCGCCGGTCGCAGGTCCAGTCCGAGTGCGCGCGGCAGCGGGCTATCGCGCGCCGGCCGCTTCCGCGCCGCTTTCGCGCAACCACGCCTGGCCATCGATCACGCCGCCGCTTTCCGCCTTCGGTTGCCCATTGAGCAGATACAGATACAGCGGAACGAACACATCCGGCGGTGGCAATCGGGTCACGTCGTCACCCGGATGCGTCTGCGCGCGAAGTGGCGAGCGCATCGGACCGGGAACGACGCCGTTTACGCGCAGATTCGCCAAGCGTTCCCACTCGTCGGCAAGGATTGCCAGCAGGGCCGACAACCCTGCCTTGGCGACTGCGTAGGCCCCCCAATACGCCTTCGGCGCCTGACCGCGCGTATCGAGCGTAAAGACAACGTTCGCATCCGGCGCGGCGCGCAGCAGCGGCGCCAGCGCGCGGGTCAAACCGAAAGGGGCGAGCAAGTCGACGCGCAGGGTCGCCAGCCACTGATCGAAGGCCTGATGCTCGATGGGGCCGAGCGAGCCGAGCATGACTGCAGTATGAATGATCGCGTCGACGCGCCCATGCTGCGTCTGCAGGGCGGCGGCCACGTTAGCGAAGTCCTCCGCTTTAGCGACGGCCAAATCGAGCGGCAGAATCGATGGCTCCGGATCGCCCTGGGCGACGATCTCGTCGTATAGCGCTTCGAGCTTGCGCGTCACCCGGCCGTGCAGCACGACCGTCGCGCCTTGCTCGGCGCAGGCGCGCGCGAGCACGCGACCCAGGCCGCCGGCTGCGCCGGTGATGACGACGACGCGAGCGTCGAGCCGCGCGCGCAGCGGGGAATGGGGCGAGGGTAGCGGCATCGTCGGCGAATGGACGGCGCACGATGATAGCCCAACAGCGGTCGCGCCTTGGGACAACGCGCGCCGATAGTAACGCACGGGCTGTGGTTTGCCAGCAGGAGGGGTCGCACCTTATAATTTGAGGTTCGCTGTGGGGCTATAGCTCAGCTGGGAGAGCGCTTGCATGGCATGCAAGAGGTCAGCGGTTCGATCCCGCTTAGCTCCACCACCCGGCTTTCCAGTATTCCGCCTCGTCCCCATCGTCTAGAGGCCTAGGACATCGCCCTTTCACGGCGGTAACAGGGGTTCGAATCCCCTTGGGGACGCCACATATTTCAATTACTTAGATAAGACGTCGATCACTAGAAGGCTGGCGTTGTCTGGGTCGTGTCTAGAAAGCCTTCCCAGAATCGCGAACTGCTGCGATATGCGTGCGCGAGGATCGCGCCGCGAGTGCCACGGCAGGGTGGGCCCTACCCTTGGTGCGTGCTGTGACCCACCCCACGGCCCGTCCAGGGCTTCCGCGCACCAGAATTCCGGGACCCTAGGCCCCCGGACGCTGGGTCAAGCTTCTTGGTGAGCCGCTGCCGGAACTGAGACTAACCCCACCTGCTGTCGGACGCGCGTAAACGGCTGCGATCGACCGAGAGTGTGTGAAAACGTGGAAGTTGCCTAAACGAAGAAATATCCTACACTGAAGCATCGGGTTTCTTCAGGGTGGCAACATGAAGCGATTCGTCGAGGGCGAGGACCGAAACCAGGCCACGTTGCTGCCCGAGTATCTTGACGACTTTGTGGTCGAGGACAACCCGGTGCGGGTGATCGATGTCTTCGTCGACGAGCTGGATCTGACGGGCCTTGGCTTCGAGGGCGTGGCGCCGGCGGACACCGGGCGTCCCGCCTACCACCCGGCAGTGCTGTTGAAGATCTACGTCTACGGGTATCTCAACCGCCTGCAGTCGAGTCGGCGGCTGGAGCGCGAGACCCAGCGCAACGTCGAGCTGATGTGGCTGACTGGGCGCTTGACGCCGGACTTCAAGACCATCGCCGACTTCCGCAAGGACAATGGCAAGGCGATCCGCAGCGTCTGTCGCGAATTCATCGTGCTGTGCCGCCGGCTCAATCTGTTCTCCGAAGCGATTGTGGCTATCGACGGCAGCAAGTTCAAGGCGGTGAACAACCGAGACAAGAACTTCACCGAGCACAAGCTCAAGAAGCGCATGGAGCAGCTGGAGGAGAGCATCGGCCGCTATCTGGCCGAGCTCGACCGGGCGGATCGGGAACCGACCTTGGTCACGGAAGACAGAGTTTCGCGGCTCAAGGAGAAGGTCGCCACGGTCAAGGCGCACATGGAGCACCTGAAGCAGATTGGAGAGCGACTACGGGCAGCACCCGACGGGCAAGTCTCGCTGACTGATCCGGATGCGCGCTCGATGGCCACCAGTGGCCGGGGCACCGGCATCGTCGGCTACAACGTGCAGACCGCGGTCGATAGCAAGCACCATCTGATCGTCGCCCACGAAGTGACCAACGTCGGCCATGACCGCACCCAGCTCGCATCGATGGCCAAGCAGGCGCGCAGTGCGACGGGAAACGAAGACCTGACCGTCGTTGCTGATCGCGGCTACTTCAACGGCCCGGAGATTCTGGAGTGTGACCAGTCCGGCATGACACCGCTGGTGCCCAAGCCGCTGACCTCCAACAGCAAGGCCGACGGTCGCTTCGACAAACGCGACTTTGTCTACATCGCCGAAGACGATGAGTACCGCTGCCCGGCCGGGCAACGGGCCATCAAGCGCTTTACCACCATCGAGCGCGGCATGACCCTGCACAAGTACTGGTCCTCGGCCTGCCCCAGGTGTCCGCTCAAAGCGCAGTGCACGACCGGCGACTACCGGCGCATCACGCGCTGGGAGCACGAGGCCGTCCTCGAGGCGATGCAGGAGCGCCTGGACCAGCAGCCCGATGCGATGAAGCTACGCCGGCAAACCGTCGAACATCCCTTCGGCACCCTCAAAGCCTGGATGGGCGCGACCCATTTCCTGACCAAGCGGCTGCCGCGGGTCAGTACCGAGATGAGTCTCCATGTACTGGCCTACAACCTCAAACGCGTGCTGCAGATCGTGGGCATCGGACCGCTGATGCAGGCGATGAGGGCATAAGGCCCTGTCTCACTGCACGCTAAACCCCGCAAGACGGCCTGCTAAGGACATCTGCAGAGCAACTTTCGAAACAACCTCGATCAAATAAATCAGCCCGCGCAGTCGTGCATAGCGCGGCAGTGACTATCCGAAACGCTTCCGAACGTGCTGACACGGCATGGTCACGTAGATTTGACGTTCCCACACGGCCTCGACCCGAAGCGGTCGTGCGCGCCCCGCCAAGCGGCCACTCAAGAATCCTTGCGACGATTTCTTCGGGCTCGGCTCCACCACCATCGCGAGCGCCTGCGTGTAAGTGACGGTTACCTGATCGCCCTTTTTTATATGATTGAACTGATTGACGTCGCTAACCCTCACTTCTGCGGTGAGCTGCGGTCCCCGCAGCGTGACAGTCTGCTTTGCGCGGTTGACGGCGACGACATCGGCAACGGCGGTCATGCGACGGCCAGCGACGCCGTGCGGCTGCGCTCCCGGCATCGCGCCCATGGCACTCGCCTCGTCGGTGCGACCAGCCGCCAAACCGCCGAACTTCTTCAGTTGGAGCACTATCGCCTGGACGTATCTGGCATGGACTTTGTCACCGACATTTATCTGGTCGAAGTTCGTGACCTCGGGGGCCGGCAGTGACGACTACCGAGTTGCCCTTAGGGCCTTTCAGCGTGATGTCGCGCGTTGTACTGTCGATGGCGATGACTGTGGCGGTGACGTCGATCGTGCGCTCGACGCTTGCCTTGCCCGGTTCACTGCTCGTAACGACGCTGGTCTGCGCGCTGGTTTGCGCGGGAGCATTGACGGCGAAGGCCGCCGCGATGGCGATGATGACGACTGCAGATTTTTTCATGGTGGAAGATCCTTCTCGCGTGGGAATGCCAGTTATTGAGAACCCGGCCAGTCATCGGCGATGGGCTGCTACCGGACACGGCGTAGTTTGCGCCAGGACTACAGATGCAAGCTGTCGGCGCGCTCTAGGACGGAGACTACAGACAAGATTGTTGTTTCTCATTGACTGCCTCCTCCAATTGTGTGGCCCTGCAAGTGCAAGGCCGACAACTACGGTAACTCATTCTAGACGCTTCGATCCCGTTGCTCAACGGCCAATGTCCGCTTTAGGAGCAGTCCCCTCGACGACCGCAACCCGAAGCAGCCATACGCGTTGCTCCAGACCGGCCGTTCGAGCTCGTGCGAGCGGACAGCGCGTAAGCGCAGCTGGCACGACGTCAGGGTTGCGAGAGGTTATCAAATAGCGACCCACAGTTATGGCCTTTGTTGGTCGCCCAGCCATCGACAACAGTTCGAAATTTGACGAACACCGAAATTGGCCCGATAAAATATGAAATGTCTGTCCCACCTGCAACGTTCTTATTCACGTCGATAGAGATCAAGACCCTCTTGGCCAAGCCGTCTTGAATAATGTCGATGGTAGTGGATTTCCCCGGGGTTATTTCCTGAACCTGTGGATAAAAATGTGATACGGGGGTTCCGCCATGGAAACACTTGCCTGTCTGCGTTATGAAATTGGATCGGACATCGTCATAGGGCAAATCCAGATGGAAACTGCCATTTTCTCTAGAAGACGTGCGAAGCTCTTGTGACGTTGTGCTACACGCGATCAATCCTAGGCTGCAAGCTAGCATGAGAACTAAGCCTGTCGTCTTCCCGAGAACCGCGTCGAGGTTTTTTGTATACATGGTACGTCAGCCCAACAATACTCTAACGGTACACCGTGGGGCTGGTTTGGCTCTGCATAAGGTGCGCTGCGCACGACGTCAGGTTGGTTCGCTGCTTAACGCTGGTGACGTTGCGTGGCCCTCTCGCGCACCGCTTCGAGATCGGCCGACAGCGACTCCGCCGGGGTGTCTGCCGACGGCTGCGTGGACTTCAGCGCCTCTTTCAGGTTTTCCTCGCCGCCCGGCATGGCACGGAGGAACAGGTCCGGCCAGGTTTCCGCTGCAATCGAACCGACGATGTACGCAACGACAAGCAGCAACAATACAACTTTGCCGGGCGGCAGAATTGCGAGAACGGCATACGACGCCATGACCACCAGTATCCAGCGCATCAGCACCAGCATGAAGCGTCTGCCCAACCGGAGCTCATTCAGCGAGTGTGTTCGCAACGCGCGATACAGCCCGACATAGGACCAAAGCGCCAGCACCGTCTGGATGATCGCGCCCTTCCACAGCGACGAATCGTGCAGAGCGTCGCGGAACGAGAAACCGGCCTCCGGCAAGATGCTCACGGGTATTCCAAGCGGAATGCACATTAGCACAGCGGCGACTAGCCCCCTGGCGATAGAAACTGCGGCGTTGATCCAGCTTGCGGCGTCTTGGCCCTTTGGCGGAGGAGTCAAGGCCGACGCGCCCCCGCCAAGGAGCACCGCCATCGACAGCAGCGTGTCGAGGAGGTACAGCAGCAGGACGTTCCCGGCGGACCAGTGAAACACGAGAATGCCGACCAGCGGTACGATGTTGCGCGCGAGCATCTGCGCGATCGCGATCGCCGTGGCGATGCGCTTCATCGCGCGCTAGCCTGGCGGGGTCCGGCGCTGGGTCGCTCGTGGTCGATGTACGGCCGGATGGACGCTTCGAAGTCGTGCTCCGCGCGCATGCCCAGCGCCTAGCGCAAAAGAAAGGTTAGGCGTCCAATCATTGGCTTTTGAGAGGCACGCTATGGATCGACCGCACGCGCGCCTCTTCGATATTCAGTTGCGGCTAGCTTGCCGAATGAGCGAGTACCGCGGCATCGAAAGTGACGTCGATGCTCCATCCTGGTTCATTCTTGAACTTCACCAGCTTCTTTGTCTTGACACTGCAAGCAACATGCTCGGATGTGTTGATTGTGCAATTGGCAACCAAATCCAATTTGGTGCTATCCAAGTACTGCGTACCACCAACATTGGCGTTTAGCGAGATTTGGCCGTCCGCGCTCACGACCAATTGCAAATAGTCCGTACCGCGCACTGCCTCATCGTTCACTGCAGCGGAGTCCGGCTCGGAGCTCTTGGCGATGCGCGCCCGATTCAACGGCTTGGCCGTAAGCATGACCAAAGTGCCGATGGCGGGCATACGAAACGCGGCAATCTCGACGGGCTTCAATGGTGCTTTACCTTCCAAAGTAAATTCGCCTTTGACCGAATCAGCGAACGCTGACGTAGCAAACAGCGCCAAAACGACAAATAGCAAACGGCGAAATACGATGGCGTTCATTGCGTCCTCCTCCGCTATGGCAGAGCACTATACTACGCTTTAGACCGTTGATCCCGCACTGTATGCGTTGCCCTCGCCGGCGCACACCGGGACCGGTTCTCGTGCATCGTAGCGACGGTCGCAGGACACTCGGCTTATCGAGGAGGAGGGCTCGCTAACCGATTCTCCCGACCTGCAAAGTCGCGGGACGAACGCTTAGCTCACTGCATTTTGGGTGCGGATGTCCCGTCGGACCAGTGTGTCACTGGCACCATGATCACGCTCAAAGCTTCCGGCGAATCTTGGAATTGTGGGTTCAGCATCGGCGGCGCGCCGGGCAGATCGGCGCCCCATGTCGAGCCTTGCGCGCGCGGAAAATAGAACATGAGATGCGGCACCCAGTTGTGCGCCTCGTCGTTCAGATCTCCCTGCTTGGACATCATATAGGTCATCGCGCCTGATTCCAGAGGCGGCAACGCATGACTTGTGATGGCATCCTTTATCGCGGCGATCATCTCCGGCTTCGAACGCCCTGCCAGAACCAACTCCGTGCGTTTTATCGTCTACGGCAGGATCGAGCGCACCGCGGGGGGTTATAGCACAGCGGCCCGCGCATATGCGGATTCCAGAATCGCGGGAAGTCGTATTCCGATATCCATCCGCGCTCGACCGCACAAACGAATCCGTTGCTACCACTGACCGCGGTTTCGTAGCCGTGGCGCTTCAGCACCAGCACTGTCGCCTTATCTGCGATGGAGCGGGGCGCGGCGCTCTTCGCTAAGGAGATTTCGGCAGCAGGATCCATCATGTATTGATCTTGAGGTGCCATCGCTGGGTAATCTGCCGCAAGCGCAACGGATGCGCAGAACAATGCCGCACCGACTACGGAAGGGTATCTCATCTCATTGAGCTTTCTTGGTGTGCGAATTCATTGAACCCGTCTGGCTTAGGGTTTAAGTAGACCGGATTCCATACCTTTGTGTTCAAAGAGTCTGTCCGGAAAAAATCATACAGGATTGCAAAGTTTTCACAGCATGAGGCGGATTGATGCGAGGCGCAGGAACGCGAACTCCTGCGCCGGAATGGCCGTCTGAGTGGCCGCTTACGGGCAAATTGGGCGGCGACCCTGGATGGCTGCTCCTGGCCTATTCTGTTGAAAAACTCGTTTCACCGAGCGGAGCAGGCACAGCGGCAAAATTCGACCTCATAGAATGCCCGCTGTTGAACGCTACGCGCCCGGGTGATGGTTTATGACCCCCGCAAAACCGGGTTGATTAAGCCTTGAGCAGTTTTTCAACAGAATAGGCCGCAAGCAGCCGTCGCTCGATGGCCGTTCACGACCGAGGGCGTGTGAAAACGCGAAGGTTGCCTAAGCGAAATAATATCCTAGACTGAAGCATCGGGTTACTTCGTGGCGGCGGCATGAAGCGATTCATCGAAGGCGAGGACCGAACCCAGGTTACGTTGTTTCCCGAGAGTCTCGACGACTATGTGGCCGAGGACAACCCGGTTCGGGTGATCGATGTGTTCATCAATGAACTGGATCTGACGGGTCTTGGTTTCGAGGGGGTAGCGCCGGCGGACACTGGGCGTCCGGCGTACCGCCCGGCGGTGCTGTTGAAGATTTACGTCTACGGGTATCTCAACCGCCTCCAGTCCAGCCGGCGCCTGGAGCGCGAGACCCAGCGCAATGTTGAGTTGATGTGGCTGACCGGGCGCTTGACGCCGGACTTCAAGACCATCGCCGACTTCCGCAAGGACAACGGCAAGGCGATCCGCAACGTCTGTCGCGAGTTCATCGTGCTGTGCCGCCGGCTCAATCTGTTCTCTGAAGCGATCGTGGCGATCGACGGCAGCAAGTTCAAGGCGGTGAACAACCGCGACAAGAACTTTACCGCTAACAAACTCAAGAAGCGCATGGCGCAGCTGGAGGAAAGCATCGGCCGCTATCTGGCCGAGCTCGACCGTGCGGATCGGGAGCCGACCTTGGTCACGGAAGGCAGGGTTTCGCGGCTCAAGGAGAAGGTCGCCACGGTCAAGGCGCACATGGAGCACCTGAAGCAGATTGGACAGCAACTACGGGCAGCCCCCGACGGACAGGTCTCGCTGACCGATCCGGATGCGCGCTCGATGGCCACCAGTGGCAGGGGCACGGGCATCGTTGGCTACAACGTCCAGACCGCGGTCGATACCAAGCACCATCTGATCGTTGCCCACGAGGTCACCAACGTTGGCCATGACCGCACCCACCTGTTCGCGATGGCCAAGCAGGCACGCCGTGCGATCGGAACCGAAGAGCTGACCGTCGTTGCCGATCGCGGCTACTTCAACGCCCCGGAGATTCTGGATTGTGACCAGGCCGGCATGACTCCGCTGGTGCCCAAGCCGCTGACCTCCAACGCCAAGGCCGACGGTCGCTTCGACAAACGCGACTTTGTTTACATCGCCGAGGACGATGAGTACCGCTGTCCGGCCGGGCAACGGGCCATCAAGCGCTTTACCACCGTCGAGCACGGCTTGACATTGCATAAGTACTGGTCCTCGGCTTGCCCCAGGTGTCCGCTCAAAGCGCAATGCACGACGGGCGACTATCGGCGCATCGCGCGCTGGGAGCACGAGGCCGTGCTCGAGGCGATGCAGGAGCGTCTGGACCAGCAGCCCGACGCGACGAAGTTACGCCGGCAAACCGTCGAACATCCTTTCGGCACCCTCAAAGCCTGGATGGGCGCGACCCATTTCCTGACCAAGAGCCTGCCTCGCGTCAGCACCGAGATGAGTCTCCATGTGCTGGCCTACAACCTCAAACGCGTGATGCAGATCTTGGGCATCGAACCGCTGATGCAAGCGATGAGGGCATAAGGCCCTTTCTCCCTGCGAAATAAACGCCGCAGGACACACTGCCAAGCGCATCTGCAAAACAACTCTCGAAAATAACCTCGATCAATTCCATCAACTCCCGCATTCGCGCATAGCGCGGCCTCGGCTATCCCAAGCGGTTCCGAGCGCGCTAAGGGCGTGATCACGCAGATTTGACGTTTCCACACGGCCTCGACCCACTCCAGCCGTTGAGCCGCACGAGAACCGGACGCTCAGCCTTCAGCTTTACCAAGCCCGGCCCGCTACTTAGCCGGACGAATGAGCAACTTTTCTCTCGCTCTTGCCCTCTGGGGCCAAGGATGTTCAAACCGTTACGCGCACGCAAGCGCGAGCCACTGGCGACGGCCTACTTCAGTTTGTACGTTCCGGTCTGATGGTTGCAGTGCTCAGCCGGTCCCGTCTTGATCTCCGGCTGCGGCCCGACATCCTCAACGGTGCCCTTCGTCACCATACCGTCGTACTTCCCGGTTCCGCTCACCGCGACCCTGTTGAACTTGCCATCCTCGTCCGTAGTAGAAGCGCGTGAGGCGTTTGTCCCCGTTCTTGGCGACACCGATGCACACCGCGCCCCCCGTGCGCTTCCCGTCGAATGAACCGGTCGACCCCACGCACTTAACGACTTCGTCGTCGAACAGTCCGCCCGGTGGATTGCTGTGGGACGTACCTATCTCTTCGTAGCTCCATGCGTAGTGGGTGTCCGAGTAGTCAACGCGAGTCACGTTCTTCTTAAAGCATGCGGTGACGTCGTATCTGCCTTCCTTGGGCAGGTCAGCGGCGAACGCGGAGCCAGCCATCCAGGCTGCGACACGTTCGACGAACTCGGCATCAAGTCCGACGAAGCTGTGCAGCGCGGTCGGGTCGCACGGCCCCCCAGTCGGCTCACCACCGTTAAAGAGAAATATGTCGCTCTTCGGCGACCCAGTCATAGCCGCACGTAGGCGGGCAGGACCATCGGGTGCGGTAGTGCTACAACTGTCCTGTGCATGCGCCGCGACCAGGGCCGGTACGTTGATGACGTCAAGCGGCGCATCGAACACCGTTTCGGTGATTCTGGGCGGAAAACGATTTACGGTGAGAGACGCGAAGACCGCGCCGGCAATTTCCCCGTGAGTAAGATGCGAGGCGCCAGAAGCGACAGCGACCGTCCCCAAGCTGTGGCCGAAGAGCCAGACCGGCACCGAGGCGTGAGCGCGGGCGAAGTCGACAAGCGCGCGTATGTCCTGCGCGTAGGTATCGGAGAGCCGGTAGGAAAAGACGCCCGCCAACGAACTGGGCTTGCCCGGGATCAGCACGGCGACCCCGTGATCGAGCCAGAGCTGGCGCGTGCGGACGAGCGTGCTACGACCGCCCTTAAGGCTGCCGTCGGCCTCGAACGGTACGACGCCATCGCCCCCAATGAACATAATCGCGACGGCCGTGGGTTTCGCAGGCGCGTCGTACCAGACGTGCTGTGTGCCGCCGCTGGCAGAGGGCAGGTCGGCGACCTCAACGGCCCTGGATGAACCCGCTGGGACCGCCACCAAGAATGCGGAAATGACCAACGCGACCGGCATGCTTGTGATGCGTGTCATCCGAGCCTCCTTCTATTATCTGACGGACAATGTCGAGTCCGCGTCAAACTTCACGCGGGGACAGTAGAACGCCAGCCAAGAATCGGGAAACGCAACTCATGGACTCTGCTTCTGAGCGACCTCAAGGTCCACTTGCGCCTCGGGCGTCAACATTTTTTATTCTGCTCGCTCCGGGCGGGCGGTGTATTGACGGGGGTCAATAGCAGAGCACGCGCTGCCCTCGCTTGGACAAGCGCGGATCCAAACCGCGACACATCTGCTACGAAGCGCCGGCAAACGCAGCGGTTCAATTCGCGTATTGAAGGGCTGCTTTCTGGCAAACCGGCTTGGGACTGCTCTTGGCCGGAAGCAGTCGTCGTTCGATGGCGGCTCACGACCCGAAGCAGCCCAGCCGCCGCTGCAAAGCAGATGACATGGACACCGCCCCTTCGCGGGTGGCGGGCCAGGAAAGTATCAAGAGGGCCCTCCAGGACCGAACGGGATCGATGTGCCAAAGTGGAGTTTCGACACTACCACTTGAGGAGCGGAGGGCCCGAAATGAATGCTACGACATATGGATTGGATGTTGCAAAGGTCGTCTTCCAAATGTACTGGGTCGACGGCGAGACCGCCGAGATTGTGAATCGACGCTTTCGCCGTGACGAGTTGATTGAGTTCTTGGCACGGCGACCGGCCGGCCGGGTGGCATTGGAAGCCTGCGGTAGCGGGCATTGGTGGGCACGCCAGATCAAAGCGCTCGGACACGAGGCAGTATTGTTGCACGCGTCGTTCATTCGGCCGTTTGTCCAGACCAACAAAACGGATGCGGCCGATGCCAAAGCGATCTGGACGGCGGTGAATCAACCCGAGATGCGAACGGTGGCTGTCAAGACGCAAGACCAGCAGTCGATGCTCAGCCTGCACCGGATGCGCGCGCTATTGGTCAAGTTTCGTACCATGCAGGTGAATCAGCTGCGCGGGTTGCTGTACGAATTCGGGGTGATGTTCGGGCCGGGCGGCGGCGGATCGAGTGAGATTCGCAGACGAATGGCGCAGCTTGAAAGCGAGCTCCCAGGCATGCTTTGGATTGGTCTGCAGGATCAGTTAAAGCGTATCGACGAGCTGGAACAAGACATTGCTCGAATTGAGAGCAGATGGGCAACTGGCAGAAGCAGGAAGCGGCGTGCCGCGCCGTCTCTGAGATCCCGGGAGTCGGGAGGCTGACGGCGACGGCGCTGGTGGCCACGATAGGTGACGCAAGGACATTCAAGTCAGGGCGGGAATTTGCTGCATTCTTGGGTCGGGTTTCCCGGCAACACGAACGGAGGCAAGGTTGATTCGGGATGATCTCAAGCACGGAACACCTACCTGCGCACGATGTTGATCCATGGTGCAAGGTCGGTGACATTTGGTGCCAAGGGCAACGGCCTGGAAAACAAGCATCCAGGCTCGGCGACCACAAATGTCGCCGTCGTGGCGCTAGCCAACAAAATGGCGCGCACGGCGTGGGCGGTCTAGCGTAGGTAACGCGTATCAAAAGGGTTATGTAAGTGCGAAACCTGTATAGA
>CAVZTS010000002.1:0-24421 GCA_963778275.1 uncultured beta proteobacterium
GCGCACCTTGCTGGCCGCAACGCTCAGGCGCATCGGCGCGAGCAATGAGCGCGGCGACGAGAGCGCTGGCTCTCAACGAGTGGTCGTCAATCGGGCGCATCGGCAGCATGATCGACTGCGCGGTCGAAATCGACGGCCGCTTCGTCTACGCGATGCGCGCCGACGGCATCATCGTCGCGACACCGACAGGCTCGACCGCGTACGCGCTGTCGGCGCGGGCCCCATCTCGATCCGAGCTCCCGGCATTCCTGCTCGTTCCGGTCGCGCCGCACGCGCTCACGCATCGTCCCGATCGCGGTCCGCGATTCGGTCGCGATCGCGATCGCGTGCTGCGCGGCAAGGACGCAGCATGCACAGCGACGGCCAGGCAAACTTTCCGCTGCCCGAAGGCGATCGCGTCTCGTCCGCCGCGCCGAGCATCGGGTGCGGCTGCTGCACCCCGAGGGCCACGACCATTTCGCGATGCTGCGGCGCAAGCTGCACTGGAGCGAGACGCCGGAAAGGCTGCGACCGCAATAGCGGCTCCCTGCGCCGTTCATCTCTTCGTCGGCGCGCCGGGTCGGCGATAATGACGCGCGCGCGCCTGCAACGGCTCTGATCACGATGCTGCGTCTGCTGTCGATCCGCAATTTCGTTGTCGTCGAAGCGCTTCGAGGTCGAATTCGAGCGCGGCTTTACGGTGCTGACCGGTGAAACCGGTGCCGGCAAGTCGATCCTGCTCGATGCGCTGTCGCTGCTGCTGGGCGGCCGCTCGAGGCACGGCAGCTGCGCCCCGGCAGCGAGCGCGCGGAGATCGCCGCCGAATTCGACGTCGCCGCGACCCGGCCGCTGCGCGCCTGGCTCGTCGAGCAGGAATTCGACGACGCGGGAGAGCTGCTGCTGCGTCGGACGCTCGATGCGCAGGGACGCAGCCGCGCGTGGATCAACGGCCGCCCGGCGACGCTCGCGCAACTCGAGAATGCCGGCGACGAATGCTCGTCGACCTGCACGGCCAGCATGCCCATGAATCGCTGGGCAGGCCGGAAGCGCAGCGCGAGCTGCGTCGACGCCTTCGGCGGTTTCGCCGCGCTGGCCCGCGAAGTCGCCGCCGCGTGGCGCGCGCTGGCGCGAAGCGAGCGAGCGGCGCGAACGCGGCGCGCGCGATGCGGCGACCGACGCCGCCGAGCGCGAGTTGCTCGCCGCGCGGGCGGCGAACTCGCCGCGCTTGGCGTCGGCGCGACCGAATGGCAGCAGCTTGACGCCGCGCAGTCCCGCCTCGCGAATGCGGCGGCCCTGCTCGAAGCCGCGACCGCGCGGCGGTCGCCGAGCTGATCGAGGGCGACGGCGCGCTGAGCGTCGCAACTGGCCGCGCTGGCGCAGCGCTGCGGCGCGCCGCGACGCACGACCCCGCGCTCGGCAGATCGTCGCGCTCTGCGAAGACGCCGGGTCAGCTCGACGAGGCGGGCCGCGCGCTGCGCGGCTACCGCGAACGGCTCGACCTGGATCCGGCCGAGCTCGCGCGCATCGAGGAGCGGCATCGCGGCAATCCACGACGCTCGCGCGCAAGCATCGCGTGCGCCCCGAGGCACTGCCGGCGCTGGCGCTCGAGACCGAAGCGCAGCTGGCGGCGCTCGCCGAAGCGCCGACACCGAATCGCTCGCCCGCGCGGAGCGGCGAGGCACGCGGCAGCTATCCGGCGCTCGCCGCCGAGCTGACCGCCAAGCGCAGATTCGCCGCCGCCGAGCTCGCCCATCGCGTCAGCGCGACGATGCAGGAGCTCGCGATGGGCAGCGGGCGGTTCGAAGTCGCGCTCGTGCCCGCTGCGGAGCCCGCGAGCTTCGGCCTGGAGAACCTCGAATTCCGGGTGGCGACGCCATCCGCAGCAGCCGCTGGGCCCGGTCGCGCGCGTCGCGTCCGGAGGCGAGCTGTCGCGTCTCGCGCTCGCGATCCAGGTCGTGCTCGCGCGAAGTCGGCCAGGTGCCGACATTGATCTTCGACGAGGTCGACGTCGGGATCGGCGGCGCGGTGGCCGCGACCGTCGGCCGCCTGCTGCAAGGGGCTCGGCGCGCGGCGACAGGTGCTGTGCGTGACCCACCTGCCGCAGGTTGCGGCGCTGCGCCGATGCCCACTACCGGGTGACCAAGCGCGGCGATGCCGAAGGCGTCGCCACGGAGCTGACCCGGCTCGATGCGGCGCTAGGGTCGAGGAGCTGGCGCGGATGCTCGGCGGCCACGAAATCACCGCCAAGACGCGCGCGCACGCCAAGGAGCTGCTCGCGCAGCAGCGGCGCGCCGCCGTCGCGCTCGCGCAGATGGGAAATGCCGGCGCGGACGCGCTGGCGACGCGGCGTCAGGTGCCGGCCAAGGCTGCCTACGCGCGCGCCTTGACCTTCGCCGTCGCGTGCTGGCCGGAGGCCCGCGGCAGGGTTCCCTGGTAGCGCTTGGTCTTGACGGCCTTGGCTGCCGGCAGCGCTTCGCCGGTTTCGAGCCAGTGCTTGACGCGCATGGCGTCGCCGATGCGCGTGTCAGGCGGCCGTAGCGAGTCGAGCAGCACGATGACCAACGGCCGGCTGGCGATGGTAGCCAGCATGACGAGGCACTTGCCCGCCTCGCGGATGAAGCCGGTCTTGCTGACCTGGATGTCCCACTGCCCGCCGCGCACCAGCGAATTGGTATTGTTGAAGCCGAGCACCGTGCCCTGCGGCTGCACTTCGACGTAGTGGCTCGCCGTCGTGGTGGACGCGCGGATGAGCTCGTATCCCGCCGCGGCTTTCACCATCAGCGCCAGGTCGCTCGCGGTCGACACGTTGTCGCTCGACAGGCCGGTGGGATCGACGAAGTGCGTGCGCGTCATGCCAAGGCTCTGCGCCTTGCGATTCATCGCCTCGACGCAGGCCTCGGTGCCGCCGGGATAGTGTCTGGCGAGGCTCGACGCGGCGCGATTTTCCGACGCCATCAGCGCCAGGCGCAGCATCTCCCCGCGCGGCAACTCGGCGCCGAGGCGCAGGCGCGAATGGCTGCCCTTGAGAAAATCGACGTCGGCGATGTCGACGCTGATCGGTTCGTCCAGCGGCTGCGCGGCATCGAGCACGACCATCGCCGTCATCAGCTTGGTCACCGACGCGATCGGCGTGACCATGTCCGCACCTTTCGCGTAGATGGGCTGCCCCGCATTCGCGTCGAGCACCAGCGCGTTGGCCGAGCCGAGCTTGAGCTTGCTGACGTCCAGGGTCGGGTTCGGCGCTTGCGGCGACGGCGCGTCCGCCGCCCAGGCAACGACGCCAAGGCACATTAGGCCCAGAAAAACAAAGGTTAACCGAAGGCTCATCAGGCGGAGTCTCGAAACGCAGCGGGCTTTATACCACGGCAGCAAGGGTTATGCCAAATACCTCGATATATCAATAACTTACGGCTTGCCACGCACGGCCGCTTCAGGCGTCCGATTCCGCCGTCGCCGACTCGGCACGCTCCTCCTGCTGCAGCGCCCACATCCGCGCGTAGGAGCCCGCGCGGGCGAGCAGCTCGGCATGCGTGCCGCGCTCGACGATGCGGCCGCGTTCGAGGACGAGAATCTGGTCGGCGCCGACGATGGTCGACAGCCGGTGCGCGATGGTCAGCGTCGTGCGTTCTGCGGCGATCTGCTCGAGTTCCGCCTGGATCAGCTTTTCCGACTTGGAATCGAGCGCCGAAGTCGCCTCGTCGAAGATCAGGATGCGCGGATTCTTGAGGATCGCGCGCGCGATCGCCACGCGCTGTTTTTCGCCGCCGGAGAGCTTCAATCCGCGCTCGCCCACAGGCGTGCGGTAGCCTTCGGGGAGGCTCGACGACGAAATCGTGGATCTGCGCCAGCCGCGCCGCGGCGACGATCTCCTCGTGGGTCGCGCCCGGGCGGCCGTAGGCGATGTTGTACTCGATCGAGTCGTTGAAGAGCACCGTGTCCTGCGGCACGATGCCGATCGCCGCGCGCACGCTCGCCTGCTGCACCGCGCGCAAGTCCTGCCCGTCGATCGTGATGCGGCCGCCGGTGACGTCGTAGAAGCGATACAGCAGCCGCGCGAGCGTGGACTTGCCCGAGCCGCTGGGGCCCACGACGGCGACGGTGCGTCCCGGCGGGAATCGTGAACGAGACGTCGAACAGGATTTGCCGGTTCGGCTCGTAGCCGAAATCGACGTGCTCGAAGCGCACCTCGCCATCCGGAACGCGCAGCGGCGCGGCGCCGGGCGCATCCTTGACCTCGGCGTTCTCCTCGATCAGCCCGAACAGCCGCTCCATGTCGGCGAGCGCCTGCTTGATCTCGCGGTAGATGACGCCGAGGAAGTTGAGCGGAATGTAGAGCTGGATCATGAAGGCGTTGACCAGCACGAGGTCGCCGATCGTCATCGTGTGATCGACGACGCCGAGAACGTCGCCCGCCACATGATCAGCGTCACGGCGACCGCGATGATCGTGCTCTGCCCGATGTTGAGCAGCGACAGCGACGTCTGGCTCTTGACCGCCGCGGATTCCCAGCGCTGCATGCTGTCGTCGTAGCGGCGCGCCTCGTACTCCTCGTTGCCGAAGTACTTGACGGTCTCGTAATTGAGCAGGCTGTCGATCGCCCGCGTGTTGGCCTTGGAGTCGAGCTCGTTCATCGTGCGGCGGAAGCCGGTCCGCCATTCGGTGATCGACACCGTGAAGACGATGTAGAGCACCAGCGCGCCGAGCGTGATGCCGATGAACCAGAATCGTAGCGGGCGATCAGGATCGCCGAGACGAGCCCGATCTCGACCAGCGTGGGCAGGATCGAGAACAGCGTGAAGCTGATCAGCGTCGAGATGCCGCGCGTGCCGCGCTCGACGTCGCGCGTGAGCCCGCCGGTCTGCCGCGCCAGATGGAAGCGCAGCGACAGCGCGTGCAGGTGGCGGAACACCTGGAGCGCGATCGTGCGCACCGCGCGCTGCGTCACCTTGGCGAACAGGAATTCGCGCAGCTCGGTGAACACCGTCGTCGACAGCCGCATCGCGCCGTAGGCCGCCAGCAGCCCCAGCGGCAAGGATGAGCGCGGCCGGCGCCGTCAGGCGGTCGACGATCTGCTTCATCACCAGCGGCACGCCGACGTTGGCGAGCTTGGCGGCGACAAGGCAGGCCAGCGCCAGGAACACCCGCCCCTTGTACGCCCGCAGGTACGGCAGCAGCGTGCGGACCGTGCGCCAGTCGCCGCGGCTGGCGCGCGACGGGCGGTGCAGGCGGCGAAACGGACGGGGCGCGACGCATCGACGAAAAGCCGCGCCTGGGCGCGACGGATACTTCGGTCAGTGTAACAGACGCGCGCGCAGCAGCGCGGCGGCGCGCGGCAGGTCAGCGCCGACGTGCGAAACCATCGTTGCCGCCGTAGCCCAGAAGGCCCATCGCGACGCGCACGATGCCGTACGCGATCCAGATCGCGGCCTTGTACAGCCGCGGGCGGGTTCGCCAGTGCTGCGGCGCGACCGGGCGCGCGCCGGTCTCGATCATCTCGATCAGTGCGCGCTTGAGTTCGCCGGCGAATTCGCGGTCGCGCACGAACACGTTGGCCTCGCGCGCCATCAGCAGGCTGTACGGATCGATGTTCGACGAGCCGACCGTCGCCCAACGGCCGTCGATCACCGCGACCTTCGCGTGCAGCATGCTCTGGTGATACTCCTGGATCACCACGCCGGCGGCGAGCAGCTGACCGTACAGCGCCCGCTGGCGAAATGCAGCAGCAGGTACTCGACGTTCGCCTGCAGCATCAGCGTCACGGTGACGCCGCGCGCCGCCGCGTCCGCCAGCGCGCGGCGAAACGTGATGCCGGGAAAGAAATACGAATTGGCGATCATGATCTCGCGCTTGGCGCGGCGGATCGCCGCGAGGTAAGCCTGCTCGATGTCGCGCCGGTGGCGCAGGTTGTCGCGGATGACGAACTCGCCGTCTGCGTGCCGGCGCGCTCGCCGCGGCCATGCTCGGGAAACAGCGGCACCTGGCTGGCGCCGAGCTGCACGAGCTGCACCAGCGCCCAGACCCGCTGCATCGTCTGCGCGATCGCGGGCAGCAGCAGGCCCTCGACGCTGACCGCGAAATCGACCCGCGGCGGCTTGTGGCCGGGCGTGTTCATGTCGTCGATGACGTTGATGCCGCCGACGAACGCGATGCGGCCGTCGACGTGGGCGAGCTTGCGGTGCAGGCGGCGCAGGCGGTGCGACCGGAATTGCCACGGCGCGACCTCCGGCCGGTACTTGAGCAGCTCGACTCCCGCCGTCGCGCAGGAAGCGCTCGAGCGACGCGGTCAGGAAAAACTTGGCGCCCCAGCCGTCGACCAGCACGCGCACCTTGACGCCGCGGCTGGCGGCGCGCACCAGGGCGCCGGCGACACGCCGGCCGGAGGCGTCGTCGGCGAAGATGTAGCTCTCCAGCCAGACCTCGTGCTGCGCCGAATCGATCGCCTGTTCCAGCGCCGGGAAATACTCGGCGCCGCTCTGCAGCAGCTTGATGCGGTTGCCCGGCAGGAAGCGATCCACGGATTCAGCGCGCGGTCTCGCGCGGCGGACGTTCGAGTCGAAAGTCGCCGCCAGCGCGGCGTGATCGGACAGCCGCGCCAAGGGATACGCGTAATGCACGTCGGTGCTGACAACGGTCAGCGCACGCGCGTAGATGCGGTCGAGCCGAAACACCGGCATCACCGCGGGAAACGTTCGCGCCGGCCGGCCGCGCGCCTCCTCGAACACTTCGACGACGCCGAGCTCCTGTTGCAGCGTCCGGTCGGCCTTGCGCCGCCAGTCATTGAAGTCGCCGGCGATGATCAGCGGCGCGCCCATCGGCACGGCCTCGCGGATCCGCTCGCACAGTGCGTGGATCTGCCAGCGCCGGCCGCGCTCGAACAGGCCCAGGTGCACATTGATGCAGTGCAGCGGCGGCAGGCCGCGCTTGAGCTGCATCACGCAATGCAGCAAGCCGCGGCTTTCGAAGACGTGCGCGGAGATGTCCTGGTTGGACTGGGCGACGATGGGAAAGCGCGACAGCACCGCATTGCCATGGTGGCCGTGCTGGTAGACCGCGTTCCGGCCGTAGGCGACTTCCTGCCATACCGTGTCGGCGATGAACTCGTGCTGCGGCTTGACGGGCCAGTTGCGGTAGCGCCGGGCGTGCCGCCGATGCACGCCCTGCACTTCCTGCAGGAACAGGATGTCGGCGGAAAGCCCGTGCAGCCTTTCGCGCAGCTCGTGGATGACCATCCGCCGAGTCAGGTGCGAAAACCCCTTGTGGATGTTGTAGGTGGCGACCGTGAAGCGCATGGCGAGGCGGCGGAATCGGATGCTCGGCCTAATGTTAGCGGCATTTGCCGAATCCCGTGTCTGGTCGCGCCGTGCTGACGCGCCGCAGGGGTTGCCGACCCCGCTCCGACCCTGTAAGGTGGCAGTGCCCGGCGCGACCAAGGGGCTAGATGGGCGCCGCCAGACTGCGGGCCCGTCTTCAGTGCATCACACTCAATTCCTCGAAGGAGACATCGATGAAGCAGCAGACTACCCTCCAAGCGGCCGTCCTGGGCCTCCTGGCACTCGGCTTCGCCGCGAGCACCGCCACCGCCGCGCCCGCGGCGCCGCAGCCATCCAAGGACAAGTGCTACGGCGTGGCCAAGGCCGGCCAGAACGACTGCGCCTCCGGCAAACACGCCTGCGCCGGCCAGAGCACCGTCGACAATGACCCGATTTCGTGGAAGTACGTCGAGAAGGGCACCTGCGAGAAGATGGGCGGCACGACGTCGCCAAAGATGTAAGTTGCCGGCGGTGGCGGTGCGAACCGCCATCGCTTCTCCGCCTCTTGCACAGCGCGATGCCCCATACCCCGCCGTTGCCCGCCCGCGCCGGCATCGGGTTGCGTTCGCCGCACATCGCGGAGCTGCGGCGCGATCGCCCCGCAATTGCGTGGCTCGAGGTACACAGCGAAAATTACTTCGTCGCCGGCGGCCCGGCGCTACCGGCGCTCGAGGCGATTCGCGCCGATTACCCGGTGTCGCTGCATGGTGTCGGCATGTCGCTCGGTTCTGCCGATGGGCTCGACCGCGGGCACGTTGCGCGCCTGAAGCAGCTCGCTGACCGGATCGAACCGGCAGTGATATCCGAGCATCTGTGCTGGGGGCGAATCGACGGCCGCCATCTGAATGATCTCCTGCCCCTGCCGTTTACCGATGAGGCGCTTACCGTTTGCTGCGACCGCATCGACGCCGTGCAGGAGGCCCTCGGCAGGCCGTTGCTCGTGGAAAACGTCTCCGCATACCTGCGCTTCGCTGCGGATTCGCTTACCGAGTGGGATTTCGTCGCCGCCGTCGCGCGGCGAACAGGCTGCAAGCTGCTGTTCGACGTCAACAACATCTATGTCAACGCGATCAATCATGGCTTCGATCCGCTGCTCTATCTCGCCGCGATTCCCGGCGACGCGGTCGCGGAAATTCATCTCGCCGGCTTCGATGCGACGGGGCCGTGCCTGATCGACACGCACGGCGCGCGCGTCGCGCCACCGGTTTGGTCGCTCTATCGCGCGACGATTCAGCGCTTCGGCCCGAAGCCGACGCTGATCGAGTGGGACACGGATCTGCCCGCGCTCGAAATTCTGCTCGACGAGGCAGGGACCGCGCAGGCGATCCTGGAGGAAGCCCATGCCGTCGCTGCGTGAACTGCAGCGTGGATTTACCGCCGCTGCGCTCTTCGGCGATATGGGTGCTCTTGCGGAGGTCGGCGTCGTTGCTGGCAAACTCGAGCCGGCCGCGCGCATTGCCGTGTATCGCAACAACGTCCTCGGCAACTACCGGCGAGCTCTGGCGGCGACTTATCCGGTGCGTGCGGCGACTGGTCGGGGGCGCGTTTTTCGACGCGGCGATCGTGGCTTTCGTGCGCGCGCATCCTTCCCGGCACGGTGACGTGAATCGCTATGGCGGCGAGTTGGCGCGGTTCCTGGAAACCTATCCACCGGCGCGCGAGCTCGCCGTATCTGCCCGACATCGCGCGCCTGGAATGGGCGATCGACCAGGCCAACATCGCTGCAGACGCGGCGTCGCTCGATCTGGCGGCGTTGGCTGCCGTTCCGCTCGATCGCGTTCGGTGAACTGCGCTTCGCGCTGCACCCTCGGCGCAGATCATCAAATCGCGGTATCCGATATTCCGCATCTGGCAGGTCAATCAGTCCGGTTACGCCGGGCGACGACTGCGTCGATCCGGGCGAGGGCGGCGACGCACTGTTGGTGCGCGCGCGCCCCCGACGGGGTTCTCGATCGAACGCCTGGCGCCAGGCGAGCATGCTTTCCTTGGCGGCTCTGGCCCGCAACAAGCGCCTCGACGACGCCGAGGGACGCGGCGCGGCTGCCGATGCCGCGTTCGACCTTGCCGACGTGCTCAAGCGCCATGTCGCGGCACAAACCATCGTCGCGTTTCGCGTGCCGTCGAACTGCTTCCCTGCGGGCTTCCACCTTGAACGCCATCGCACCGCACATCGCTGCTGCGGCGACTCGCCGCGCTCTATTGCGCCGGCGCGCGGCTGCTCGACGAGCTGCAGCCGCTGCTGCTGCTCGGCATCCGCCTGTACGTCGCGCGCGTCTTCTTGCATGTCGGGATTGACCAAGATTCACGACTGGAGCGTGACGCTGGCGCTGTTCACCGACGAATATCACGTCCCGCTGTTGCCGCCCGCGGTCGCCGCGGCGCTGGGGACGGCCACAGAGCTGTCGATGCCAGTGCTGTTGGCGCTCGGGCTGGGCTCGCGTTTTGCTGCCGGCGTGCTGTTCATCTTCAACATCGTCGCCGTGATTTCCTACTCCGCCCTGCCGGACATCGCGGTCAAGGATCACATCCTGTGGGGTACGATGCTGCTGGTGCTCACGGTCTGCGGCCCGGGAAAGATCGCGCTCGACCATTGGCTCGAACGCCGGCTCTCGGCTGGCTCCGGTGACCGCGGCGCGAGCGCGTGACCCGACCATGGGGGCGCTTCCGAGTAGCCGGTCAGCGGGGGGTCGAGCAGCAGAGGAGCGCAAAGCGACCGGTGCCGCGGCCGCATTGCCGACACCGATTAGCTCAGTCGGCGACTTCCCACTTTTCCGCGCTTGCGCCAGCGAGCGCGCGCACCTGCTCTTCGTCCTTGGCGAATTCTGCTGCGGGCCCGTCATAGACCACGCGACCATCGTCAAGGACATAGGCGCGATCGGCCACCTCCACCGCGGCGCGGACATTCTGTTCGACCAGCAGCACTGAAATACCTTCGCCGCGCATCGCCAAGATGACGCGGAAGACCTCCTGCACCACCAGGGGCGCTAGTCCCTGGGACGGTTCGTCGAGCAACAGCAGCTTGGGATTGAGCAGCAGTGCGCGTGCGATCGCAAGCATTTCCTGCTCACCGCCCGAAAGCTGGCGTCCCTTGTTCGCCTTGCGCTGGGCGAGCCGCGGAAACAATTCATAAACGCGCGCAATGGTCCACGGTCCCGGCCGCTCGAGCGGCACGCGCAGGTTTTCGTCGACGGTCAGCTGGGCGAAAATGCGCCGCCCCTCGGGCACGTAGCCGACGCCCAAGGCGGCGATGCGGTACGACGGCCAGGCCGTGACGTTGTTGCCGAAGATCTTGACCGAGCCATCGCGCGCCGGGGTGAGCCCAACCAGCGTGCGCAGCGTTGTCGTCTTGCCGGCGCCGTTGCGCCCGAGCAGCGCGACGATCTCGCCTTCGTTAACGGTGAGCGATACCCCGTGCAGGATATGGCTCTTGCCGTAATACGTGTGCAGCCCTGCTGCCTCCAGGACGCTCATGCGGCCTTCCCAAGGTACGCGGCTTGCACGCGTTCGTCGCGCGCGATCTCTTCCGGCGTCCCCTCGCCCAGCACCGCACCCTCCGCAAGCACCGTGATCCGGTCGGCGAGGTGGAACACCACGCGCATGTCGTGCTCGATGAGCACGATGGTGAGCTGCTCGTCCTTGTGCAGGCGGCGAATCAACTGCGTGATGTCATAGGTCTCCTGATCGCCCATGCCGGCCGTGGGTTCGTCCAGAAGCAGGAGCCGCGGCTTCAATGCCAGCGCCATCATGATCTCGGCGGTTCGCTGGTCGCCGTGCGGCAACTCGCCGACCATGCGACTGGCCTTTGCGTGGAGCCCCCCCATCAGGAGCAGTTGCTCGATGCGTTGCCGAATCTGCGCGTTGACCGCGTGCCGCAGCCAGGGGCTGAGGCGCAACCCGGCCGCGACCTCCACCGCGATCCGCAGGTTCTCGCGCACGGATAGCTCGGGGAATACCTCGGTGATCTGGAACGTGCGCGCCATGCCCATCGCGACACGTTGCTCCGGAGATATCTGGGTCACATCCTGACCCTGGAACAGGATGCGCCCCGAGGTCGGCGGGAAGAAGCCGCTGATCAGGTTGAAAAAAGTCGTCTTCCCGGCGCCGTTGGGACCGATTATGGCGCGCAGTTCGCCGGGCGGCACGGTGAGCGAAACGGAGTTGACGGCGACCAGGCTGCCGAAATGGCGGCTGGCGTTCTCCACCACGAGCAGGCTCATGCTGCTCCCTTTCGCCGCAGCATGCCGAGCACGCCGCGCGGGAAGAACAGCACGACCAGAACGAAGAACAGGCCGATGAACGACATCCAGTTTTCCGTGTGGCTCGACACGTAGTCCTGCAGTACCACGAAAATCGCTGCCCCGATCAGCGGCCCCCAGAACGAGCGCATGCCGCCGAGCACGGCCATGATCACAAAGGTGCCCGACTGATCCCAGCGCAAGGCGCGCGGATCGGTGAAGTTGCTGAGCAGCGCATACAACGTGCCGGCAAGGCTGACGAAGCAGCAGGAGATGACGAATGAAAGCCAGATGTGCTTCTCCACTGGAATCCCGAGAAAGCGGGCGCGACGCTCGTTCTCGCGAATCGCGAGCAGGGTGCGCCCGAACGGCGAGCGCAGCAGCAGCCACATCAGCGTCACCGCAATCGCGAAGCACACCAGCACGAAGTAGTAGAACGCCTTGTCGTTGCCGAGAAGGTTGATTTGACTGAAGCCGAGATCGAGCCCCTGGCGCTTCCAGCCGGTCACGCCGTCGTCTCCACCAGTAAATGTGTTCCAGCGAAAGGCGATGAAGTAGAACACCTGGCCGAAGGCGATGGTGACCATAGCAAAATAGACGCCTCGCAACCGGGCGATCAACGCCCCGATCACCATCGCCGCCAACGTGCCGGTCACCACGCCGACCAGCATGCCCAGGGGCGTGCTGGGCGTGATGTACTTGATGGTCATCGCCGCGCCGTAGGCGCCGAGGCCGAAATAGGCCGCATGGCCGAACGACAGCACACCGGTGAAGCCGAGCAGGAAATTGAGCGACATCGCAGCCAGGCCGAGCACCAGCACCCTGCTGGCGAGGTCGGTATAGCCGCCGACAGCGTCCATCCAATAGGGCATCGAGGCCAGCAATAGCCAGATCACCACAGTCCACGCTACCGCCGGAACGCGCTTCACTGCACCCTCCCTTCCTCACCCAGAAGGCCGCGCGGCCGAATCATGAGCACGAGGCCCATCATCACGTAAATCACCGCTTCGGTTGCCGACGGGAAATACACCGTCGTGATGCCGGACGCGATGCCGATCAGCAGACCGCCGAGCAGCGTTCCGGGCAGGCTGCCCAGGCCCCCGACGATGATCGCGACGAAGCTCGGCATGATCAGCGAGGTGCCGATCGTCGGCTGCAGCCCGAGCATTCCGGCGGCGAGCACGCCCGCGAGGCCCGCAAGGTAGATGCCCATCCCGAAGTTCAGGGTGCGCAGGATCCCGACGTTGACGCCGAGCACCGACACGGTCTCGAGGTCCGCGGTTCCGGCGCGAATGCGCATTCCGAGTCGGGTACGGTTGAGAATGAGAAACAGGACGAGGACGACGACGGCGGCCAAACCGACCATGAACAGGCGGTAGCCGGTGAGGAAGAAGAACTCCGACGAAAGCGGCGTCGCGAGCTCGGAAGGAATCGGGTACGGCACGCTCTGCGCGCCCCAGATGGCACGCAGGACGTCCTCAAAGATATAGGCCAGCCCGAACGTCAGCAAGAGGCTATAGAGCGGATCGCGCCCGTATACGCGGCGAATCAGCACCCGCTCGACGACGATCCCCACCGCCGCCGTGGCGAACGGTGCGATGGCCAGCCCGCCCCAGAACCCGACGTAGGGAATCAGGGTATAGGCGAGATACGCACCGAGTGCCAGGAAGCCGCCGTGGGCGAAATTGATGACACCGCTCAGGTTGAGAATCAGCGACAGCCCAAGCGCCATCAAGGCGTAGAACGCGCCGACAATGAGCCCGTTGAAGATATTGAATAGGAGGAGTTGCGTCATCAGGACTTCGCTTCCGGCAAATAAGACGTCACCAATGCAGGCGCCACCGCATTCGCACAAATGCCATCCCCGCGTTGGCGGAATGCGGCGGACACGCGATTCTGCACGGGTTGGGTGCGGGGTGAGGTAAGGGTGAAACGCGGACGCGGCGCGAGCGCCACGTCCGCGAGACTAGCGCGTCACGCCGGCCAGGTCATCTTGCAGCCGGTCTCCTCGAGCGTTCCGGCCGCGTCAATGCCCTTGACCACCTCAGTGACCTTGAACAGATCGTCGGGCGCGCTACCCTGCGCCTGCGCGTGGCCGACGAACAGGTTTGGAATGAGCTGATTCTGCCCGACGCGATAGAACGCCTGGTCCGGCATGAGCGAGACCTCCGGTGGCAGCTTCATCCCGGACAGCGCCTTGGCCATTTTCACCGCTTCAAGCGACTTCGCAGAGTTCGCGGCCAGCGCGCAGCTCCAGGTCGAAGCAAATCCGAACCAGGTGCGCGCGGTCGGAACCCTGCCGGTCTTCTTCATAATCGCGTTGACGAACTCCTTGACGTGCGGCACGTTCGGCTGATTCCAGTACCACTCGAACACCCAGGTTCCGATCCGGGCGTCGGGCGGCAAGCCTTCCAGCGCCTCGAGCTCCTGCTGGCCGCCGGCCAAGTGAAAGCGCTTGTCCAGTCCGAATTGAACGGCCTGCTTCAGCGCGTTGATCATGTCGTCGCCCTGCGTCAGGAATATGATGACGTCGGGGCTCGCCGCCTGGGCCTTGATGAGGTACGACGAGAAGTCGGTAGTACCGAGCGGTGTCAGGTCGCCACCGACCTTCGTGTAGCCATACCTGCTGCCCGCCTTCTCGAGACCTGACTGCAGGGTGTGGCCAAACGCATAATCGGGCGTGATGAAGTACCACTTCTTGCCCGCATTCTTGATCAGCGACGGCGTGACGGCGTTGGCTTCCATCTGTGTCGTATTGCAGACGCGGAACACGTTCCAGTGACATGTGGCGCCGGTGACCGCGTCCGTGTGGCCGCCCGGGACGATATGCAATATCCCCTTCTCGCTGCTGACGTCCGCCATCGCCAGCGCCAGAGCGGAGTTGACGTTGCCGAGTAGGAAATTCACGTTGTCACGCTCGATCAGCTTGCGCGCCTTCTGCACCGCCGTCCCGGCGTCGCCGCTGGTCGAGTCCTCGACCAGCAGTTCCACCTGGCGTCCGAGGATCCCGCCCTTGGAGTTGATCTGTTCGAGGGCGAGCTGGCAGCCGATCAGCTCGTTCTTGCCCACCGCCGCATAGGTTCCGGTTAGCGGGTTATCGAGGCCGATCTTGACCGGCTCTTCGGCGCGGGCCTTGATGATGAAGGGCCCGGTGAATTGCAGTGCGCTGGCCGCCGCCACGGTCTTGATGACCGTACGCCGACTCACCTTCCGGGGGACATTCTGATTCGCCATCGTACACCTCCTTTTAGGTTCGATTCCGGTCCCGGCGAGGTCGTCATGCGATCGACGCATCCGGGCGTGCCTTGTCGAAATGCCTGCTGTTGTTTTTCCAGCCTTGCGCTGCGTTCCGCCTCAGCCTCTTAGCCAACGCCCCGAGAAGGGGCGCGACACATCAACAGGGCGCCGGGAGATATTGCCGACGCCCGCCCGTTTTTTCACCTGAGGGACGCCACCTGCCGCGGTGCCCTTGCCTCCGCCGAACCGCGACGCAGCCGCAGACGCGTCACTATAGTGTAAGAATTCGAGTGGGGCAATGCACTGTATCGGGCCAGTACATATTGCACTGGTTGGACTGGTGGAGGAAATGTACTGGGGAGAGCAGGCGCTTGGTTTTTGTCCTGGGATGGGGTGGTGAGGCTGAAGTGTGGGCGCTCGAGGTTGTACCAGGAGAGATAGCGCAGGAGCTCGAGCCCACACCGTGGCGCCGATAAAAGGAAAGCTGCCAGAGATCTCGTTGAAGCGGACATTGATCACAACATTGACGACGATCGCGGCGACGAGAATCACCACGACGATGAAGACGCGCACCCAGTCGACAACGACTCCAGCCGGCGGGTTGCGTCGAATCGGCGAATAGCGCTGCTGCTGAATCGCCGCGGGGACACCGAAGACGAGCATCGCGCCGCCGGCGGCAACTTCACCGCCGAAGGCGACGCGATCGCGCACTACATCGGCGCGATGTAGTCCGCGCGGCCTCGCGGTCACGCGGCTCGCCCGAGGGGTTGCGGCGGCCGGGCAAGCGATGAGGGTTTACTCTTGGTCGGCCGCGCCAGACGGCCCAAGGCAGTGCGTGCGACGCGATTCCGGCGACGTTTAGCTACTCCCGGCACGAAATCGTCCGCCCACTCCCGTCAGGCAAGCCCTGTCCACGAGCGATTGCCGGGTGGCAGTGAACTTCCTATCCGTGCCGGAGAGGGCCTAATGCTTGCCGTTCTGCGACATCAGGTAATTGACGATCGCCTCGACGTCGCTCTCCGGAATGGGCGCACCGAAGACCTTGATCATCTTGACGACTTCGCCGTGCCATTCGTCCTTCGTGAGCGGCGGCTGCATGTAGATGTAGTCGACCGAGTGGCACATCATGCACGACTTCGCGACGACGTCCACCCCGGGTCCGGGCTTGAGGCGAGCCGTCTCGGGCGGCAGGTCGATCTTGACCGGGCCCGACATGTTCGCAGCCTGCGGCATCGCGCACGCCGCAAGACCGAGGATTGCCGTCATGAGCGCCGCGCAGCGGTTTCGTGTATTCATAGTAGGCCCCCTTACACGGCGCTCACGCGCACGGTTTCGACGATGTTGCGCATGTATCCCGCCGGGTTCCAGCGCGGCGTGAAGCGCTGCGACTCGCCGATCGTGTTGACGGCGAGACAGGCGAGGTCGTAGCTCTGGCCGGCCCTCGGCGCGAACGCGGCACGCCACTGGCGGAAGCTGTACTTTCCGTGGTCCCGACCGAGCGTCGTCTCGCCCCAGGTCCGGCCGCCGTCGATCGAGAACAGCACGCGCGCGATGCCGAACCCGCCGTCGAAGGCGATGCCCCTGACCTCGTACGTGCGTCCCGCATTGACCTTCGCGCCGTCGGCGAGACTGGTGATGAACGATCGGACGTTCATTCGATTGATCGGCACGGTGTTGACACCTTTCTGGCCCGGCGTCATGCATGCGCACGGGTTGTCGGGAATCCGGTATGCGGGCTTCATCCAGAAGTTCTCGTCGACCTTGCCGATCACCTCGACGTCGTCGAGCATCTTCGTCCAGTACGTCGCATACCATCCCGGCACGATCAGGCGCACTGGATAGCCATTGAGGATCGGGAGTTCCGCGCCGTTCATCTGGTAGGCGACGATCACGTCCTCGCCAAGGGCGACGTCCATGTCGAGCGCCTTGATGAAGTCCGGCGTGGCCGGAAGCACGGGAACCTCCGCGCCGTTGAGCCGGACTTGCACCGCCCCGGCGGCGATGCCGGCCTTGTTGAGTATGTCGCGTAGCCGCACGCCCTTCCACAGCGCATTGCCCATCGCGCCGTTGCCCCATTCGCCCCCGGCCACGCGCGGGTTAAACAGGCCGCGGCTGTTGCCCGAGCACTGGCACACGGCTGCGATTTCGACCGGTTCGAAGTTCTTCTGCAGATCGGCTACGCTGAGGCTGAGCGGTTCCTTGACGAGCCCGTGGACCTTGATGCGGAATGCCGCGCCGTCCACCGTCGTCGGCACGCCGGCGAGGTGCCAGCGCACGAAAAAGGCGTCGTTCGGCGTGAACACGTTGTCACCGGTCGCCGCGCCGATCTCGTCGAAGTAGGAAAACGGCGTCTCGAGCTGTACGGGGCGTGCCGTCATCAGAATAAGCTCGCGCTTTTGCGGGTACGTTGCGAGCTCCCGCATCCCGTTGACCATTGGCAGGTCGGTCATCTTCTGCGCTGCGGCCCGGATCGCATGGCCCCCGAACAGCGCCAAGCCACCGAATGCGGCGCCTGCTCGAACAAATTTCCGACGCGACGCGATCACCCGGGCTCGCTGCCCGGATGCACCTTTGTGCTCACTGCTCATGATGGCCTCCTCGGAAGTTGCACACCGAAACTTCAGCGGCTCGAGCCGCTGGCGTCCAGCCACGCGTGGCCCGACGCCCTGCGACCTCTAATCACCGCAGAGAGAAGATAAAAGATTATTCCGCAATTGCATAGGCATATTGCTAAGCCCATATCACCAGATTATATGCCGCCCCCGGGCGTGCTCCGACACTCGGCTGCGATGGGTTGCGACGCCGGCAGGACGGGGAGGTGCGAAAACAGAACCGATCGAACGTTCGTAGCCTCGTCGGACACTGTGGGGCATCTCAGCGGTCGTTTGCCCTCGTCCGGGAATGGAACTTCCGCGCCGGCGCATGAGCTCGAAATCGCCCCTCCGTCCGGGCATCTCCTTTGCGGGCGGCAGCCTGTCGGGGTCATCTTCTAGGGAACTTCCAACACCAATTAAGGCACGACCAGCGGCGTGGCGCACAGCAACGAGCAGCGGATGTGCGAACGAGAGGTCTCCACCGTCGAGCCGCCCGGAATGACGCTTCTTTGGATGCGAAGGGGCGGAACGGGTCGGTCTGCGGCGATCGGGCGCAGTCGCTGACCGGCCAAGCGCTGCCCGCGCGGTCACGGGAGCGTCACGCTGTATATTTGAGTCGAACGCAAGCGGTCGCTCGGTCCACGTCACCTCGCAGCATTCCCGCCCGCGTTCAGCGCGCCTGGACGAGGTACGGATTTGTCGCCCTGCGGCTTGGTTCGCAAATAGGTAAACCAGTCGCCGTCCTCCTCCACGATTTCGTAGGGCGCATCCTCCTCCGCCGCACAGTCGCGCCAATGACCGCCGCAGGGCTCCTGAACCACTAGAACCATGGCGCCGTCCGGGTTTGCCGAACCTGCCGCAATTAGTGAATCCCGCGGCGCCTGCTGCATGTACGAAAGCCGGCTGGGAAACTCCATGACCTTGAATCCTCCGGGCGAACCGATCACGACGACAGGGCCCGAATAGTCGTCACTGCACTCGATGATGGATAACGTCCTGCCGGTGCTTGCCCTGCGCAGCAACGAAGAATCGTCGACGGGAAAGGCGCAACCCGGGCGGTCCGCCGCCAACTGCCGCATCGATTGCTGCAACGCTGCAACACGTTCAACGTTTTCCTGCTCGGCTGACGCGATCGTCTCTTCTGCAAGGGGCAACCACTTCAAACCTGAGCTGGCGGGGAACTGCGGTACGCCGTCATGCACGATCGGTGTGACATAGCCCGTATCGTGCAGAAAGGCGTCGAGGCTTCCATAAACAGATGGCTCAATCACGGAGGCGTCGTCAGTTTCGCGTGCGATGGCTTGAAGTGCGGAAGCGATATACACGTCACGCGCAAGAGGCGTTCGCGCGCGTGCAAATTGTCCGTGGGCCTCCTCGGGATATTGTTTGAGCAGAGCGGTCAGCGCCCCGGATAGCGTGCCCTGATTGACGCAACTGGATGACTCATCTGGGCGAGGTTGGTTGAGAAACTGATTGACGACCCGAAAACCGATTCTGCCAAGCTCCACGATAGGCGCGTCGGCGCCCCAGCCTAGGCCGCTACAATCGCGCATTTGCTTTGTCACTATCGCATCGAGTCGCTCTTGCAACGCGTCCGACCACGGGACTGCATCGAGCACCGTCCTCCGCGGCGGAAATGGCGAAGGATTCTTCAGGACGCCCCTGGCGGGTTCACGCCCGAACACCGCTTCCTCCATGAGCGTGCCGATCGCTGCACGAACGACCGCCTGATCCGCCGCTCGGGTCGGCTTTGGGCCCAAAATGCTGAGGAGCGCGTCGGCGACCTGTTGATGTGAGCAGCGGTACCTGTTGCTCGATGGTTGGTCAGGTTGGTTCAATCGCGGCAACAGTGTCGGGATTGCGGGCCGTGACGCCGGTCCCATAGCTCCGAGCAACTCGACGACGGTCGGATCGCACAGCCAATATCTGGGCGGCGGATCTTCGATCGAGCGAGTAGCGGCCCCGACCAGATACGCGACTGCCCCGTTCGCCGCTCCAAGGTGCTCCTGATAACACGCCGAGTAACCGCCGGGCTCGCCGGTCTCGCGCTTGATCTGGCAGATCGCCACCAGCGCGGCGGCTGACGAATCGGGGTACCCCTCATCCAGGTGCGCCTCGAGGTAGGGAACCGCAGCCGGACCTGCCGTGGACAGCCAGCGACTGAACAGGAGCAGGTCGCCGAAGTGCTCGAATTGTCCGGCGTTGCCCTTCAGGGCGACCGAGATGACGCGACTCCTGCTGTCATCGGTCAACTGGGCAAACAGGCGAGGAAAATCGCCGGTCGCATCCCAGGGCAGCGAATGATAGTAGCGAACAGGGTCAACGGAATGCAGCTTGCCGTCACGCGTCTGGAGGTCGATGGTCCGCGCAGTGGATCCGCCGGAAGTCGGCAACGCGAAATCAGGCGTGTAGACGGCTGCCGGTGGTCTGGCAGGAGGTGTGAATCCTGCTGAATACTTGCACTCCGTGTCGAATGAGGAAATGGTCGCGATGTCGGGGCTGACGCACTGCCATCGAACGCGGCCGTTCGGAAGCTGTGGGACGAGATAGATACGGCGCCAGTCGCCACCGCCGCCGGAGAGCCGCAGCGTGATGATTCCCGTTTCGCTTATCTGCGGTTCGATGGACGACGGAGGCGCCGGGTTGCCGATGTCGTGCATCGAGGCCGGGAATCGCATGTAGGTAACGTAGAACTCTGCGAACATAGGGCGGAGGCGGCGAGCGAACTGCAGTGCTTCGCGCACGATGTCCGGGGAAAGCCCAAACTCATGCCGCTGATCCGTGGCGCCGACTTGGGTCGCAAACAGCAAGGCCGCGATCCAGGCTGCGCCCGACCAGCGTCGGGATGATCGAGGGGTTTTTCCGCTAAGAGCCTGCAACGAGAAGGTCCACGGTGAACGCCGAATTGACGTGGCTCAGGCCGAGTTCATGCAAGGATTGATTATCCTCGAATCCGGTGGTGACTTATGGCGCAGTTCTGACCATGCCGCCATGAATTATGGAAAAGCCATGACGTCGCGCACACGCCGCAGGGCCGCGCAGTCGCGCGATATTGCCGAGTCTCGCGAACTGTCAGCCGTCAAGCAATGTGCGTTCGCCGTACGGTTACTTTTGCCGCTTTGGAATGGCAGCTCGGGATCCGGACTGGGACCGTCGGCGACGAGGCGGGCCAACGCCTGTCAGTCGCGTGCGAGGATGCATTACCCGTCGCTTCAGCTTGGAGGGAGACATGGCGAGCAAACTTGCCCGCAGTGCGGAACCCAGTTCTCAACGAGCGATGGCTGGGCCAAAGCAGCAGTGTCCCTACTTCATTGCCTGCGTCTTGCGCAACCCTTTGAAAACACCCGAATGATCTAAGATGATCTTAGAAGATTTCAACGCACACGCGTGTTCTAACAGTCACCCATGTGTCCGGTCCGTACAAACCCGTTCGGCGCGCCACGGACGGTGAGTAGCGAAGGAGTCGGCCGACTCGCCCTTTGCCCTGAGCTGTTGCCCCGGTTGCGCAAGCCGCGAGCGGCTCGCAGAATGCGGTTCCAGGGTCATTCGACGCCTGTCCCCCCATGCTTGCAACCCCTCGAGCTGACCCCTTACTGCCGACCGGCACGGTCACGTTCCTATTAACTGACATCGAGGACAGCACTCGGCTGTGGGAGACTCAGCACCTGGCGATGCAGCAGGCACTCGCGCAGCACGATGCAATCATGCGCGACGCCATCGAGGTGAACGATGGTTATCTCGTCAAGACCACCGGCGATGGCGTGCATGCGGCGTTTGCAATCGCGGCGAATGCGATCGCGGCGTGTCTCGCCGCGCAGCGCGCGTTGAAGGAAACCACCAGGGGCGAGCTGCGCATCAAGTCCCGGATGGCCCTGCACAGCGGGGCGGCTGAACAGCGCGACGGTGATTACTATGGCCCCACACTGAACCGCGCAGCGCGGTTGATGGCTGCAGCGCACGGCGGCCAAATCCTCCTGTCGCTGGCCACCGCGGAATTGGTGCGCGACCATCTCCCTCCGGATATCGCGCTGCGCGACATGGGCGAACGGCAATTGAAAGACCTCATCCGCCCGGAGCGCGTTTATCAAGTGATCGCGCCCGGTCTCCCCGCCGACTTCCCTCCGCTCAAGACCCTCGATGCGCGCGCCAACAATCTGCCGGCGCAGACGACTCCGTTCATCGGTCGAGAGGACGCGATTCACGCCATCAAAAAACAATTGTCCGATGTCAATGTGCGCCTGCTAACGCTTTCCGGGGTCGGTGGTACCGGCAAAACGCGCCTCGCGCTGCAAGTGGCCGCGGATATGGTGGATGAATTTGAGCATGGCGTCTTTTTTGTCCCGCTCGCTGCGCTCAGCGATCCCATGCTGGTGTTGCAAACGATCGCCCAGGCCTTCGCCGTGCGCGAAACCGCGGGCCAGCCACTGCAAGAACAACTAAGGGACTACTTGCGCGAAAAGCAATTGCTCATCGTGCTGGATAACTTCGAGCAAGTGATCGATGCCGCGCCACTGGTCACCGATCTCTTGACCACCGCGCCACGGTTGAAGGTATTAGTCACCAGCCGGGAAACGTTGCGCCTGTATGGAGAGACCGATTTCCCCGTCGCTCCCTTGTCACTCCCTGACCCGGAACGGTTGCCGCCGTTGGAGCGACTTACGCAGTACGAGGCGGTAGCGTTGTTCATCGAGCGCGCTCTGGCGGTGAAACCTACCTTCGCGGTCACGAACGAAAACGCCCCTGCCGTCGCAGAGATCTGCTGTCGGCTCGACGGCTTGCCGCTGGCGATAGAACTGGCCGCGGCGCGGGCGCGCGTGCTGCCGCCGCAGAGAATTCTGGCGGAGCTGACCCATCGCCTGAGTTTTCTGATGGGCGGTGCGCGGGGACTGCCGGCCCGACAGAAGACGCTGCGCGGCGCGATTGATTGGAGCCATGACTTGCTGACGGATGACGAACAGACACTGTTCCGGCGATTGGCAGTGTTTGTCGCAGGGTGTGAGCTGAAAGCGATCGAAGCAGTCTGCAATGTCGAAAATGATTTGGCTGTTCTCGAGACCGTGGAATCGCTCGTCGGCAAGAATCTGCTGAAGCAGACTGATGGCCATGGCGAACCGCGTTTTTCGCTGCTGGAAACAATACGTGAATACGCAACGGAAAAACTGGTCGAGACCGCGGATCGTGACGCAATCCGCGATCGGCATTTGGATTTTTATCTTGAATTCGCGGACAAGGCGAACAAGAAACTCATTCGCGGCACGTTCATGGAAGGGATCGAAGAGATCGAGAGGGAGCGGGAGAACTTGCTGGCGGCACAGGCTTGGTGCACTTTCGACGAGCAGCGGGCGAGTCGGGGACTGCGGCTTGTCTTCGATTTGCAAGGGTATTGGGACCAACGCGCGCAGTACGGCGCTGGGCTCCGACTAGCGACCATCGCTCTGAATCACGCCGGCGCAGGCGCTCCGACCCTCGAGCGCGGACAGGCACTGCTCGCCGCGAGTCACCTCGCTTATCGGATGGGCCACTACGATCAGGCGCGGGACCATGCGACGGAAGGCGTGGCGATCCTGCGCAGTCAAGGTCCGCGTCCGCTGCTTGCCGACGCGCTCATCCGATTGGCGCACGCTCTCATTGCGCTCGGGGATATCGGTACAGCACAGCGACACCTCGAGGAGCGGCTTGCCCTGGTGCGCGCGATCGGTGACGAGAGACGCATTGCCAGCACGTTGAATACAATGGCCGACCTTCATCGGCTGGACAATAACCTCGAACTGGCGGCACCGCTCTACGAAGAAGCACTCACACTCGCACTGAGGAAGTGCGATCCACCGACGCTGGCCATTTGCCAGCTTAACTTGGCACTGGTTTCGGTCCTCCGCGGTGATCCCGCACGCGCACACACGCTGCTGCGGGAGGCGTTGAGTTTGGTCGAGAAAACGGCTTTCAAGCATGTAGTCAGCATCGCGCTGGATGTCGCGTTTGCGCTGGCGGTCGCACGCGGTGAATGGACCGTGGGGGCCCGCTTACTGGGAGCGTCTGAGGCCCAACAAGCGGAGATGCGACACCAGAGGGAAGCTGCGGACGCGGCAAGCGTCGCACCGTACGCAGCGCGCACGCGGGAGGCGCTCGGCGAAGCAGAATTCGCAGCTGCTTATGCGGCGGGTCGCGCACTTTCGTACGACGATGCACTGGCTGAGACTCTAGCGTGGTTGGATAACCGAGTCATATGAACGGGCGGATCGGCTAAGATGCGCGGCGTAAATCCACGGAGTCGAGCTCTATCCTTCTGTTTTTTCGCGACCCGCTCTCGGGTAATTGGATCCGAACAACATCCGTAAGATTCAACTGCTACTTGGGCATAAGAGCGGGCAGACGAGAGAGGTTTACTTGAAGGGATTGTTGGCCGAGATCGTTCGTCCGAACGAGCGGCCGATCATCGCGAAAGTGCTGAAATAGACCCGGGGAAGTGACCACTACCAAGGCGAAGCAAGAGTTTATTGGCTCCCCGACCAGAACAAATCTGTGCACTGGGTCCATCGCGTGAGGGAAGCGCCGTTCAGTGTTTGACGTGAGCGCCAGAGACCGGCTCGCTCGTGGTAGTACGTTCAATGGAAAGGTTGGGTGTGATTCCCGAATACAGACTGATTGTTGTGCATGTCACTCCCAGCCCTCCTCGAACGGAAAGCGCTCAGCCCAGAAGTCACTGAGTCTTGGCTCAGCGTCAACGCGCCTTACGACGGGAGTCATCTTTGGCGCCGCTTCGTAGAATCTTTGTGCGCCAAGGGCCGAACCGTGAAACTACCGTGACGTAGAGGTCCAACACCGTGAGTTCCTCGCCGAGAAGATAGCGGCCTGGCGTTAGTTGGGCATCCATCTGCTGCCAGCAGAATGCGATGCGCTCGTGTACTGCGTCGACCACGGCCTGTCGGAGTTCGAGTGGCGTTCCAATGCGGGTAACGTCGGGTTTGATCCAGTGCAGCGAGTAGATGGCAGAGGAGACATAAACCATCCAGCGCAGGAACTGTCGGCGACGAGGATCTGTGACTATTGGCGCCAACGAGGCTCCCGG
>CAVZTS010000003.1:0-130132 GCA_963778275.1 uncultured beta proteobacterium
GGTCTTGATCGCGTCGGTGAGGGGAAGCGCGTCAAAACTCACTTTCGGCGGTGGGGCCGGCGCGGCGGCCGAGGTGCGCTCGGCAGCAAGTTTGGGCGCGGTCAGGTCAGTCTGGGTGCGCATGTCGAACAGGTGTCCGAACAGAAAGTGCCGCCCGTCGCTCCCCGACGTAGGCGAGGTTCGATCCCATCCTCGCTTCGTACACCCCTGGCATCGGCGTGCGCGTCACGCTGGTCCACTGGGTTGCCGGATACATGCTCTTCAGCCTCTCGAGGAGCGCGATCTCGTCCGGATCGGCAGCAAGAGCGAGCGCGGCCCACCCGAGCAGCAATGCGGCCACCAGCGGCTTAGTCATCGGCATCGTTCGTCACCTGCTGGTAGCGCGGGATTCGGCTGCGCGTATCGCCCGCCGGCCGCGCTGCGCCACCGGCACTGGTGAGTGGCGCGTCGATGCCACACCTTCGGTCAGCACCACATCGACGCTGCGTCCGGCGTCGACCTCGATCACCGGGAAGGTCTTCTCGGCGAGCGAGATGTAGTACTGGGCCAGACGATCCATGGCGCGGCCCACGCCGGCGCTCATGCCAGCCTCGAAGGCGTGGGTGGGGTCCGTTGTAGCGACCTGCCCGAAGGGCGAAGTGGAAAAGGTGGTGTACTGGTTCTGGAAGCCATAGCCGATGCCGCTGATCACGCCCGCAAGCAGCGCATTGGCGAGCACCTGGCCTTGCTTCGTGACGAGCCGCCCCTTGACGCCCACCTTGCCGGTTTCGTCGAAAATCGAGCCCTTAATCTTGACCTCGAGTGCGGACCGATCGTGGCGCACGCAGGAGAGCCGCTCGGTGCGGATATAGGCGCGCTCGCTGCTGATGTCGCCATAGCCCGCGCCGATCACGAAGCACTCGCGCACCTCGGCGCGAAAGCGATTGGGCAGGATCGCGTTGTCGTCGAGCCGCAGCAGCACGGGGTGCGGATTGGATTGAGCCTGCCCGCCGGTGGGCGCGTCGAGACCCCCGAGCAGCACGGCCCGGGTAAAGGAGATCGGAATGTAATTGTCCAGCGTCTTGCCTTGCGCTTCGTTGGCTTCGCCTGCGTCGGCTCCGGAACCTGTTGCGGTCGCTCGCGCCGGTGCATTGGCCTGCGCGGTCTTTGCTGCTGCGTCGCGCAGCGACACGCGCATGAGCCCAAGGCTCGGCGTATCGGTAAGCCCCGGCGGTAGTCCCGGCGGGAAGCTGGTGCCCTGTGCGGCGGAGCGCGCCGGCGGCAGATTCGCCGGTGAGGTCGATTGCAGCACCGCCTGGGGCGCTGTCGCCGGGGCTGGCGCGGTTGGCGGCGCGGGCGCGGGCTGCATGATCCTCTGTTGCAGCTGCTCGAATTTTGTAAGGATGTCGCGATTGAAGGCCTTCTGATCGTCCTTCTCTTTGAGCATCGCATCGCGATCCTGCTTGAGCTGGGCGACGTCCTTGCCCGCGCCACCGAGCCAGCTATCCAGCGGGTTGACCTGCTGCCCCGGCGCCATCACGCCTACGTTGGTCACGCGTTGCTGCCCCGATGCTCCCGCGCCCTGCGCGAGCGAGGGCTTCGGCTTTTCCGTGAGGGCAAAGATCGCCCACAGGATGGTGAAGGCCGCGCCCAGCAACAGCATGAGCAGCACCCACTGCTTGTGCTTGGGTTCAAGCGTGTCCCAGACCTTGAGCTTCAGCGACGCCATGGCTTGCTCCCGTCGCGAATGACGAACACGCTGGTGCTCTCGCCCGGCGCCAGGTTGTGGTACTCGATCGACACCGCGACAACATCACTACCCTCGCGATCGAATTCCTCTTCGGCGAGCACCATCGGCTCCTTGCTGACATTGGTGAGGAGATACCGCTCGCCTGCGAGATCGCGCCCTTCGTAGGCGCGCAGCAGGATGAAGCGTGCCTCCGCCCACAGCTGGACCGGTTGGTTAACCTCTTCGACCCGGAGTTCGCTCGGCACGTCGTCTCCCGCCATGGCGAAGAGCATGGCCTTCACTGCCCGCTCATGACTCGGTGCATGTCTGGCGACTTGAGCCGAGTTTGCGGCCAACGGTCGGGCGAGCGTCCGGTCGACGATGACGATCGTGTCGGCAGGCATGTCGACCCGCTTGAGGATCAGGGTGTATGTCGCCTTGGCGGAGGAGACAAAGAGATTTATCGGCTTGGCCCCAGGCCCCACGGGCTTGACGTAGATTTCACCCCGCTCCTTGTCGCATTCGAGCACGACTTCGCCGGCTGGGTTGATCGGCGGGGGCCGCTTGGCCGTTGGGCAGCGTCGCCGCTGCGCCTGTCGCACCACAGTTGGTGGAATAGATGTTGCCGAACACGTCGCTGATCGCGCCGCCGTCGATCTTGATCCGCGTGGGCTCATTCAACGCAATCGCGGCCTCGACGGAAACGCCGTCGCGTGCTTCGACACGCTGCAGGGCGAGAGCGGCAGGCGGGCTAATCGCGGTTAGTGCCGCCAGCAGGTAGGCTGTCGGCAGCAGTCTTGCGGGTGCCATCGTTAAACTCCTCGAAGCGTTTAAGTTGGATCCGGTTTCCGGTGTAGTCGAAGCCGACGACGTACTCCTTCTCGATGTCGGAGGTGCGGCTGCCGTTGATAAAGGTCGCGAGCCGGCCCTTTAGGTGAACCGACAGGGTGTCCTCGTTGGGGACGAGCTGGACGACCGAGAACTGGGTCGTCGCGTTCAAGCGCTTCAGCCGATCGGCTTCAAGGTCCTGGCGCGTCTGCAGCGCGCCGTACACGTCGGGTGCCACGTACTGCAGCAGCATTGCCTTCTTCCAGTCGATCGAACTGGGGGACGACATCGAGCGTGAGATAGGCCATGAAGGCTCCCATCTGCTCGAGATACGATGCGCTCACCTTGTCCTTTGCGACCCAGAAGGTCTTGTCGATCGTCGGTGGTGTCAGCACGATGCGCTCGCGCCCCACCATGTTGAACATGATCAGGAGCGAGAGACCGACACAGACGACGAGCCCGAGAATGGCGAGCCGTTGTTGCCGCACCGTGGCCAACAGGTCCTTGAGGTCCTTGTTCGCTTGGTTCGGATTCATAGAGTGTCTTGGCTCACCGATTCGCAGCCGTCAGCCCACCATGCGGCGGATGTGCGAAGGCGGCGTGGCCCTCATCCGTGAAAGCAGGTCCGGCAGGTGCCAGTACGCCCAGTGCCAGGCGAATGCCGGATGCTTGTCCGCCTTTTTCTTAGAAAACCAGCGGCTGATCACGATGCCCAGTAACGCGCCCGCCAACATGCCTTTCGTGCCGGCATTGGCGAGGAAGCCAAGGAAGAGGCAGATCGCAAAAGGCGCCGCCACATCGATGTCCCACAGACCGACCTTCCATTGATCGTCCAGCCGGCGCGGTATAAACGGATTCGCTTGCATCGCCTCTTCCTCGAGTAGGCTCGCGTTCGCGCTTGGCCGCCATTGCTTCAGAGCATGGGCACGGTGGCGCCCATGATCGAGCCGCCAACTACGAGTCCCACTGCGGCAAAAATGCACACGCCGACGAAGTACACCGCGGGACCAAAGTTGCGTAGGATCGAGAGCCCGAAAAGCGCAATCGCAAACGCGACCACCCCAACGATTGCTTTAACGCCCGGCGTAAGCGTCCCGAGTTGAGTAAGGGCCGCAGTGAGTGGGCCGGTGATTCCGGTAAACGCGACCAGGTCCAGCGCGTTTGCAGTCGCGATCATCGTGCCGATCGTGGCTATTACAATCGTGACGGTGGCCAGCGTCCGTTTGACCCGTGCGACGCCGATTAATTGTGTGTACATGGATCTCTCTCTTTAGTGATCAAATTGAGATCGAATTCGGGAGACGCAGGTGCCCGCACAATGAGGCCGTCCCAACTGTTAAGGGTTTTCGCTGCTGGTCTTCCTCACAGGAACGATTGGTGGCACCTTGGATCGTTTCACGCCTTGCCGTATGCGCTGAAAAGATCCCGCTGCAGATTGCACGGAAGATTCCTATAAACGCACCAGGCGTACTTGCTGCGCGCATCGTTGCATTCGTTACCACTCAGTTTGGTGCACGCGGCGTTGTAGGCTCCGACAGCTTGCCAGCTGAGACCATATCTGCGGAGTTTCTCCGAAAGAATCCACGCCCCCACATAAATGTTTGTACAACTATCGTAGAGTTGGCTTTCAGTGATGCCGAATACACGGAGGCGTTCCAAGTGCGATGAATTGATCTGCATGAGCCCGATGTCATACGTGCCCGTTCCTGCACCGTGCTCGAAATTAACGGCAGTCGGCCGCATGCCTGATTCGCATTTTGCGATCGCATATAGCAAATCAGCGCTTACCTGGTATCGAGTCGCCGCTGCATCCCAGCATGGCAAAACGAGGCCCGACCAAGTCAATCCAAGTGCGCAAGCCGCGAGTGAAGGCCATCTTCTATTGAGCGAGGGCGATGATTGCAAGCGCTGAACTAATTGCAGGAACAGCTGCCGAAATGGCAAAGTGTCTAATCGCATCTGCAGATTTTGGAGCGCCGCTACTCGGGTTGACACGCCACGTTGCAGTAACTGATCTTTAGGATAGCGAGGAGATACACAACTGAAAACCTGAAAAGGTTGTTCAGGCATCGGGATTAAGCCGTGGGTTAACGATGAAGCAAGAAGGTCCGTCACGAGCAAGGTCGCTGAACCGACGCGATCAGAACTGGAGTGGTTCAAGCCTCTCTTAGCGTACGCAACCGGGCAAACTAAGGCTTGACTACAACGGGCGAAATGGCGGAAGTCGGTAGTGGACCAACCCCGCCAGACTGCGCTGGATCAGCGTGGCGCGATGGGAGAAGGGGTTAACATGGATATGAAAACATGTCTCGGTGTCCCTAATTCGAAAAGAGTAAACTTTTGTCAGACAGCTACTTTTCGGGGGACTAATGGCCCTTCATAAATTAGACATTAAGGCCGCCCAGATTGGGGAGAATCCCTTAGCGCCCGCAGTCATCGCACCGCTTGTCGAGGCGGCAGCTCATGGTACCGATCTCGTAGACGCAGTTACCAAGATTGTTCGAGCACTGGGATTTGACACCTTTATGTATGGGCTGACTACTGTCTATCGTCCTGGACATGACAGTTTCGCATACGTTTTCACAACAGCTCCCGATCAATGGGTGAAACGTTACGATCAGGCGGCATACATTGAGGTTGACCCACGCATCGAAGCGGCGATTGCGTCCTCACTGCCATATATATGGGATCAGTCGACTGAGCGTGGTAAGTCAGGCCGGGTCGATCGGTTCCTTGATGATGCGGCCAAGCATGGCATTTCCAGCGGAGTTTCCTTTCTTCTGCCGGATGCCAATCGTGCATCAGTCATTCTAAGCTTGAACTCCACTCTGCCAGTGGTAGATGAACAGCGACGGGCAAAGCAGCTTGCCAATTTCGGCACGATGCTCACGTTTGGCTACTACTTTCACGAACTTTTCATGCGGAAGGTTGTTGAAGCTGGGGTGCCTTCGCGCCTAGAAGGAGCTCCCCTCACAACGCGTCAGCAAGAGTGCTTAACACTTGCAGCGGCCGGGCTAACGACGGAAGACATTGCTGAACGGTTGGGCATCAAACCTGTAACTGCACAGTTTCACTTCGACGCAATCCGAACGAAACTTGCAGTCGCTACGCGGCATGAGGCGATTGCTCGTGCCGTGCATCAGGGTCTAATCAAGATCAACCCATAGCTGCGCGTCTCGCTCTTTCAGCGGCGCTAAGAGTTCCTTTGTCAGCGTTGGGTCGTGGTGCAGCGTCGTTCGCAAGGCGTTCTGACAGCCCCCTCTGGTCGGCCCCTCGAAATCTAATCCAACTTACTCGACTTGCACACGCGCTAGCATCTGCCTATCCAACTGGGCTTTCACCTGCGTGGGGAGGAAGTCTTATTCACTCTCGATCAGTGGTGGCGGGAGCACGGACGACCGAAGGCATTGTTCTGCCACAACGGCAGCGAGTTTTCTTTGCGTGTTGTCGAGTGCTAGGGGTATCAACGCTAAGTGCGGATCGACTTCTCGCGATCCGGCAAGCCAACGTGGGCAGCGGCTCGTTGGTTACGTATACCCCGCAGGGATGTGTATTCCGACGGAAGGTGACCGAGGTTTCCGACGGATGATGACCGCCGGATCCGACGATGTTGACCGGTGAATCCGACGGATGATGACCGCTTTTGCGGGCATGTCGGAATCGCGGTCAAGTGGGTCGGATTGGCGGTCACGATGCCCGGATTTCGGGCTCGGGATCGCGGTGGCGAGGTGGCGGTGCGTGGTAATTCGAACCTACGGCCGGGTACGCTCGCTCCCTTTTGTTCAGGGAGCCTGCGGTGCCAGCCAACCGGATTACCATGCGACGAATTCGAGAAGTTCTCCGCCTCAAGCACGAATGCGGGTTGCCCAACGCCCAGATCGCCACGGCGTTGGGCATCGCCAAGGGCTCGGTGGCGAACTACCTGGCCGCCGCCACCGCCGCCGGGTTGACGCACACCGGGGCTCTCGCGCTCGATGACGCTGCGCTTAGCGCGCGCTTGCATCCGCAACGTTACGTCTACACGCAGTTTGCCGTTCCCGATTTCGCCGCGACCCATCGCGAGCTGCGGCGCAAGGGCGTCACGCTGCAGTTGCTGTGGGAGGAGTATCGGGCGCAGGCGCAGGGCGTTCCCTACAGCCGCTCGCGCTTCTGTGAGCGCTACATCGAGTTTCGGCAACGGCTGCGCCGCTCGATGCGGCAGATCCACGTCGCCGGGGAGAAACTGTTCGTCGACTACGCCGGGCCGACCGTACCGCTCATCGACCCAGCCAGTGGCGAGATCACCCGCGCGCACATCTTCGTCGCGGTATGGGGCGCATCGAATTACACCTATGCCGAGGCCACGGCCACTGAGTCGAAGGCCGACTGATTGCGGCCCACGGCAATGCGCTGACGTTCTTTGGCGGCGCGCCGGCGCTCCTGGTGCCGGACAATCCCCGCGCCTTGATCCGCGATCCGGACCGCTACGAACCGGTCGCCAATCGCACCTACGAAGCGCTGGCCGAGCATTACGGCTGCGCCATCTTGCCGGCGCGGCCGCGCAAACCGCAGGACAAGGCCAAGGTGGAAGCCGGCGGTGCTGCTGGTCGAGCGCTGGATTCTCGCCCGGCTGCGGCATTGGCGCTTCCACAGCCTGGCCGAACTGAACACCGCGATCCGGCAATTGCTCGGCGAACTCAACGACCGGCCGTTCCAGAAGCTCGACGGCTCGCGCCGCAGCTGGTTCGAACTGCTCGATCGGCCGGCGTTGCGGCCGCTGCCGAGCACCGCCTTCGAGTATGCCGACTTCAAGCGGGCGCGCGTCTCGCGCCTCGATTACCACGTCGAGTTCGCCCACCATTACTACTCGGTGCCGCATGCCCTGGTCGGCCAGGAGGTCGAACTGCGGATCACCCGCACCACGGTCGAGGTGTTGTTCCGCCATCAACGGGTGGCGAGCCACGCCCGTTCGCATCGTCGCGGCGGGTACAGCACGATCGCCGAGCACATGCCGGCGGCGCATCGCGCGCATCGGGAGTGGACGCCGGCGCGGCTGCTGCACTGGGCGGGAACGATTGGCATCGCGACCGGACATTTGGTCGCGCATCTGCTCGAATCCAAGCCGCATCCCGAGCAAGGCTACCGCGCCTGCCTCGGTTTGCTCGCGCTGGCGCGCAAGTACGGCGACGCCCGGCTCGAAGCTGGCTGCGTGCGCGCTCTCGCGCTCGGCGCCAAGACCCGCAAGTCGGTCGCCTCCATCCTCGCTGCCGGCCTCGACCGTCAGCCGCCAGCCGCCACGCTGTTCGACGACACCGTCCTGCCCGCGCACGCCAACGTGCGCGGTCCCGAGTACTACCACTGACCCGTTGAAGGAGATCGTTCGATGCTGACCCAACAAACCGCGACCCACCTGCGCACCTTGCGCCTCGATGGCATGGCCCGCGCCTTCGAGGAGCAACTCACCCAGCCGCTGGCTACCGGCCTCGCCTTCGAAGATCGCTTCGGCCTGCTGGTCGATCGCGAACTCGCCTGGCGCGACACCCGACGCTTGGAACGTCTGCTCAAACAGGCCAAGCTCAAATATCCCGAAGCCTGCATCGAGGACCTCGACACCCGCAGTGCGCGCGGTCTCGATCCAGCGTCAGCTTGCCAGCCTCGCCGGAGCCGACTGGATTCGCGCCGGACACAACGTCCTCATCACCGGCGCCACCGGGCTCGGCAAGACCTGGCTCGCTTGTGCGCTCGGCCAGGCCGCGTGTCGCCAGGGCTTTGCCGTCCTCTACACTCGCTTCAGCCGCTTGCTCGAAGAACTGCGCATTGCCCACGGCGATGGCAGCTTCAGCCGCCGCTTGCAGCAACTCGCCCGCACCGATCTCCTGATCCTCGACGATTGGGGCCTCGCACCGATCGGCCAACCCGAACGCACCGACTTGCTCGAACTGCTCGACGATCGCACCACCGGCAAAGCCACCCTGATCACCAGTCAATTGCCCGTTGAACATTGGCACGCCTATCTCAACGATCCAACCTTGGCCGACGCCATCCTCGACCGCATCGTGCACGGCAGTCATCGCCTCATGCTCAAAGGCGAGTCGTTGCGCAAAAAGACCACTGACAAAGGATCAAGAAAGTCGTGAACGCCAACGCCTCTACAGCCGCGTTCCCCACCGTGGCGCACCGGAAGCTACCCAATGACCTGCCGCATCCGTCCAAGCCCTTGCCGGCCTTCCTGGCTGCCCCGCTGTGGTGCATCCACCTCTCGACACCCAAAAATGAACAACGATGATGACCGACTGCGCTAGAATCTGAACCCCACGCACCGCAACTCACCACGCGGTCAACATCGTCGGATTCATCGGTCAACTTCGCCGGAATACGCAGCAGGGATACCCAAACGCCCGTGAGGCCGCACAGGGTGCCATGCAGCAAGTTAGTACCAAAGATGATGTAATCTGACGGGGGCGAGTTGCCATTTTGGGCTTTTGATGCCCTTGGGCGCCAGTTGCAAGGGCCCCGTTCTACGGTAGATGATAAGAACACTCGATTCGCCAAAGGGTTAGCGGTATTATCGGTAGGGCATGCTTGTTGCTTGGTCATATTGTGGATAACACCTCGGATCAACTTAGGGGAACTTCGTTGGTCGTCAGACGCATTTTTCGCCCCTTGAAGGTGCTGCAGGCGCGCCTCAAGGCGCGTACGGATACCGAACACGAGCAGGCGATCATTCGCATCGTGATCGTATGGCTCGTATTGGCATATATGGGCTTTACATACTCATCTGCCAGTGCGGATGGGGACTTCGCGCACCAGTTGCTAGTTTTTGGGCTTGGAACTGCTCTTGTACTCGCAATTGCCTTATTTGTCGGAATTTGCGCCTGGCCAGCTCCGAGTATCGTGCGACGCGCAACTGGAATGCTGGCCGACGCAGGCGCCGCGACGTTTGTAATGTTTCTGACCGGCGAGACCGGTGTTTTGATGATCTGCGTGTACCTATTCATCACGTTTGGCAACGGTTTTCGTTACGGGCGTGCGTATCTTTTCAGGTGCCAGGCACTCTGTCTTGCGGGTTTCTTAGCCGTGCTTCTCTATGCACCGTATTGGCAAATTCATCGCGGCGCAGGGTGGTGTCTGATGGTAGCGCTTGTCGTGCTTCCTCTTTACGTCTCAACGCTGCTCAAGAGAATTGAGCAAGCACGCGCAAGAGCCGAAGAGGCGAACCGCGCAAAGAGTTCTTTCCTGGCAAACATGAGCCATGAAATGCGGACTCCGTTGAACGGTATTGTGGGCGTGGCCGATTTGTTGCACACCACGAGTCTGAACCCTCAACAGGCCGAGTTAATGCGTCTGTTGCGGCACTCAGTAATGCTGCTCAGGTCGTTGGTTGACGATGTATTGGATATTTCAAAGATTGAGGCCGGCAGGTTGACAATCGAGATCGCTGACTTCGATCTTCATGCAACGCTCAATGGTCTTATCCGACTTCTGAAGCCGCACGCTCAGACCAAAGGACTTGTCTTACGTGCGTTGGTGGATCCGGCAATCGATTATCACTTACGCGGTGATTCGCATCATTTGCGTCAGGTGTTACTTAATCTCCTTTCGAACGCGATCAAGTTCACCGAACGGGGTGAGATTGGCGTCGAGGTTACATTGCTAGCTGAAACGGAAGAAGGACTTCGATTGCGGTTCGAAGTGCGTGACACGGGCATTGGAATGAGTGAAGCCGTCCAGGACCGCATCTTTGAGCGTTTTGTTCAAGCTGATGATTCAACTACCCGCCGATACGGAGGGACGGGACTGGGTACAACGATCGCCAAGCAACTGGTTGAGCTCATGGGCGGTGCAATTGGACTCAAGAGTGCTCTTGGTGAAGGCAGCACATTCTGGTTCGAATTGCCGCTGCTAAAGACCGTTTCAACCAGTTCGTTAGCTGCCGCGGTAGAGATCGAGGCTCAGCCCAAGGCCGCGGCGGCAATTGTTCTCGCGGATCCATCGGTAGAGGTCGAAGTAACAGCACTTGTCAAGGCCGCCTGTGGCCGGGTCGAGAACGTTACCTCTGCGGACGCTGTCGTGGCGCAGCTTAGAACATTGCGGCAACAGGGCATCGACGTGCCCGCGATAATCGTAGCTGACGATATAGATACGGCATACGATGTTTTTGAGAGGTCCGCCAACGAGCGTGGCGATTCTCCAGTGGCGATGGTTTACCTGTCACGGAAGACTCTAGCCGATGGCAGCCTTGCGCAGTTGCGGTCGATCGACGGTGTAAGTTGTCTAAATTTTGGTGTCTCAGTACGAGTTCTGCGAAACGCGATCCATGCTGCAACGACGGGCGGAACGTCAGGTGGCGCGGAAATAATCGATCTCGGACAGGTGTTGCAGGAGCAACGACAACCACTGCGGATTCTTGTTGCTGAGGACAACGTTACCAATCAGACGATTATCCGTAAGCTCCTTGAAAGCGCTGGTCATACGGTCTTGCTTGCGTCTGATGGTGAACAGGCGCTTGACCTATATGAGGAAGGCGATGCTGAACTTGCGATACTCGACTTTAATATGCCCGAGCGGAACGGTTTAGAAGTGGTGGCAGCAATTCGAGCAATGGAACCAACCGATACGAGACTTCCGGTGATAATCCTATCGGCTTCAGTAACGGCTGAGGCACGTGATCGCGCAAGACAAGCAGGTGCCGACGAATTCGTTGGTAAGCCATTTGAAGCAGCAGCATTGTTGCAAGTGATTGATCGCCTCGCGCGACGCGCTGGTCGTGGCGGCCTGCAGGCACGTAGCCGCCCGATAACTGTAGGTCAGACGAGTACTGTTGCGCTGATTGACCACGTTCGCGTACAAGAGGTTGAACGAATTTCCCGCGATGCGGCATTCCTGATGCAACTCTTGCGTGGCTTCCGAAGCGATGTGGAGGGTCTGCTAATGCGGCTAGACACCGCCATCGCGGCCGAACAGCGGACAGCGTTAGCCGATATTGCTCACGCGATTCGAGGCGCAGCCCTTGGCATTGGCGCGCAACAACTCGCAGTGCAATGCGCTAGGATCGAGGAAGCTGCCTCAAGTGGTCATATCGAACAATTGAGGAACCTAGCGGCAGATATGCGACGCTGTTTCGATGCGACCGCTGCTCAGTTTAATGATTACACGATGAAGCGGGGCGCCTCGCATTGAATGGGGTTTATCCGTTGCTCACCGCAGGGAGATCCATCGGCGCACACATTGCGTCAACGGCTGCATCGTCTGGTGACGATACAAGCATCCGGTCTTGTGCCCTGATCAAGCGCGTCATCATGCGCAAGTCACGTGACTCGAGGCGCATTGCGGCATCAACCCAGACGTCGACGATTGCCTTAAGCTCGCTAAGTTGGACCGGTGCAAAATACAATTTGGCACGTTGCATCGCGCGATAGGCATTTTGTCGACGTAGGCGATTTTGGATTAGACGCCTAGTTGCTTCGACTCCGAGGCCATCTTCGACGACCTCATCGATCACACCGAGGTCGTACATCTCTTTTGCTGAGAAGACATTACCGCTATTGATAATCTCTTCCGCTTTCTTGAGACCGATTCTTCGTCCGAGGAAACTAAGAGCGCCCATACCAGGAAACAGGTTGAAAAGGATTTCTGGAAACGACACGGTCACACTGCGTTCGGCGACGATCAAATCAGTTGCCAGCGCGGCCTCGAAGCCGCCGCCAAGCGCCTTACCCTGCAAGAGCGAAATGGTCGTGATGTCTGCGCCTAATCCTGTCGCGCGGCGATACTGGTTATCGATACAGAGATGCGCGTAGTAAGCAGAGCGATTCGCGATCCTGCCGCATGATTGCCTCGACGAACATGCTCAGGTCACCACCAAGATTGAAGACGCCCCGGGTTCTGCTTCCGAAAACAATGTAACTAACATGCGCCAAACGACCGGAGTCGTGGAAGTGGCCTTGGTGTAGCTCCAGCGCTTGTTCGCAGCGTCGGATCTCCTCAAGCAGGACCGGGTTAAAACAAGGTCTTGGCGCAGGCCGCATCCAAGAGAAAAGAGTTTGGAGCTCTGTGTCAAATTCGAGCTCTAGCTGCGTATAACTCTTAAGCGTAGTCGGCGTCGGGAAGTCAACGACTGCGTTCATGGAAGCTCCCTATTGGCTGATGTCAAAGTGGGGCGTAAATGCCCTCGCACTTATTGTGGCGCACAGCAGGGAACCTTGGCTAGTAGGGTAGGCCGCTTTTTCGGGGTCTTTTGATTAGGGTTAAACACTGATTCAATGGCGCGGCGATATAGCGGGTGCGGCATACCGTGACGGGATCCTACTATTGTAGGATACAAATAACCGAAATCGGGAAATACTGCTTCAACGAACCCAAAGTAATAACGGGTAGTCGAATTTCGTTAATTAGACAGGAAAAGCCAGAAATTAGCGTCTGTTACAGACCGCAATGGGAGCAACGCGAGGCCACGAAAAATCGACGGTTGTGCTACGAAAACCCCGCCGTCCCAGAAATCCTCGAGGCTGCAAGAAGCCTAGTAGTCGGCGTACTGCCCTTGAATTTCCCGCACCCTGTCCGTGTTAGCCAGGAACGCATCGATGCAAGTCGCATCGAAGTGCTTGCCCTTCTGGGCCACAAGGACGCGAGGCCCTCATCGACGCTCCAGGCGTGCTTGTACGGACGCTCGCTGACGAGCGCGTCGAAGACGTCGGCGACGGCGACGATCCGGGCGACGATCGGAATGTCCTCGCCATGCAGGCCGTTCGGATAGCCGGAGCCGTCGAATTTCTCATGGTGGCCCGAGCGCGATGATTGCGCCCATGGCGAGGTACTTTGACGGGCTGCCCTTCAGGATGTCGTAGCCGATCCGCGGATGGGTCTTCATCACGGTCGTCTTCGGCCGGCGTGAGCGGGCCTTCCTTGAGCAGGACCGAGTCGGGAATGCCGATCTTGCCGATGTCGTGCATCGGCGCCGCGAACTCGAGCACGTGCACGGTCTCCGGCGCCAGCCCGAGGTGGGTGCCGATCAGCGCCGAGTATTTGGCCATGCGGGTCAGGTGGTTGCCGGTGGTGCGGTCGCGGAACTCGCCGGCCTTGGCGAGTTTCGCCAACGTTTCCAGCTCGCGCTCGTGGATCTCGGCGACCGATTTGTCGACCTGGTACTGCAGCACGCGAGCCTGGTCGGACAACACGATCTTGTGCCGGCGCAGTTCGAGCAGGTTGGCGCAGCGCGCCCGCGTCTCGTGCTCGTCGAGCGGCTTGATCAGGAAATCGGTGGCGCCGGCTTCGAGGGCGTCATAGCGGACCCGGCGGTCGTCGACGACCGTGATCACGACGATCGGCACATCGACGCAATGGGGCAGGGCGCGCAGCTGCTTGACGAGCTCGATGCCGTCGAATTCCGGCAGCTTGTAGTCGGTCAGGACCATGTCGACGCGGTTGTTGCGCGCAGAACTCCAGCGCGCGGCTGGGCGTGTCGAACAGCTCGAGATTGAGCTTGCCGTCGATCTGCCGCACGATTTCGGCGAGCAGCAGCCGGCTGCTGAACAGGTCGTCGATGATGAGGACGGTATTGCGCTGCGCTCGCGCCAGCGCCAGTTCCGATATGACGCCCGATTTCCCGGGATACGCGATTGGGCCACGCTCATGGCAGTAATCTTTCCAGGTTGATTCCCTCGGCAATACGCGGGCAAGCAACTAGTATGCCGTGTACAAGGTGTTTCGCCGAACGGTAGCCCACCGGTGGGAACGTCCCAGCGGGGCAAACCCGGGCAGGCCGAGGGCCGGGCGCGACCCCGGCGTGGACGGTGCGACGAGCGGGCGGCCGGCTCGGACCTCCTCCCGTGGCAGGGGAATGTGGTCGGGGCGATATGATTCGAACACCCGACCCCCTGCACCCCATGCAGGTGCGCTACCAGGCTGCGCTACGCCCCGACACGCACGCTGAGATTATACCGTCATCAGCGGTCCGGTCCCAGGAGTTGCCGGATTTCCTCGATGACCTGCCGAATTTCGGCAGGCGAGAGTGCCGCCATTGGGCTGCGGCGGCCGGCCGCGACATCCGGCGACGGCGGCGCCAGGTCGCCATCCGCGGCACGGCCTCGGTTTCCAGCCGGTGCCGGGCGCCGTTGATGGTGAAGCCCTGCTCGTAGAGGAGGTCGCGGATGCGCCGGATGAGCAGCACTTCGTGGTGCTGGTAGTAGCGGCGGTTGCCGCGCCGCTTGACCGGCTTGAGCTGCGTGAATTCCTGCTCCCAATAGCGGAGCACGTGCGGCTTGACCGCGCAGAGGTCGCTGACCTCGCCGATGGTGAAGTAGCGCTTGGCGGGGATCGGCGGCAGGTCCGCCTTAATCTGGCTGGGTTCCGGCATGGTTCGCGGCTTCGACCATGGCCTTCAGCTTCTGGCTGGCGTGGAAGGTGACGACGCGGCGGGCGGTGATCGGAATTTCCTCGCCGGTCTTGGGATTGCGCCCCGGCCGCTGCGGCTTTTCGCGCAGCTGGAAATTGCCGAACCCGGAAAGCTTGACGCTGTCGCCGGCCTCCAGCGCGATGCGAATTTCCTCGAAGAAGCGCTCGACCATGTCCTTGGCTTCGCGCTTGTTGAGCCCGAGCTGCTCGAACAGCAGGTCGGCGAGTTCGGCTTTGGTGAGCGTCATGGTGTCCCCGGAGTCCCTACTGGCGAAGCGCGCGCCGAACCGATCTTGGATCACCCGCAGCAGCGAAGCCACTGCCGCGTCGATTTCGGCGTCCGTCAAAGTACGTGCAGTATCTTGCATAAGCACCAGAATCGCAAGGCTTTTCTTGCCCACCGCCAATTCCGGGGCCGCGGTAGACGTCGAACAGCGCAGCCGTCTCGACCACGCGGCGGCTTGGCGGCGGCCAGCGCATCGAGAACGTCCTGCGCGGGCACGTCTTCGTCGACGACCACCGCCAGATCGCGGCGCACGACGGGCAGCTTGGACACGGGCGCCGGCGACGGGCATCGGCCGCCGCGCGCAGCGGCTCCAGGTCGAGCTCGAAAACGACCGGCGCCTGCGGCAGGTCGAAATGCGCGCACGAGCCGCGGATGCAACTCGCCCAGCCAGCCGGCCGCCTCGCCGTCGAGCAGGACCCGGGCGCGAGCGTCCCGGGTGCAGGGCCGGGTGCGCCGCGGCCTCGGTCCGGACCGGCCCGCGGCGCGACCAGCGCCTCGAGGTCGCCCTTGACGTCGAAGAAGTCGACGCCGCCGCTTCGGCTTCGCCCCATTGCTCCGGCGCGGCGGGCCGAAGGCGAGACCGCCGACCCGCAGCGGCTGGGCGTAGCCGTCCGGCGCGCGCAGGAAGCAGCGCCCGATCTCGAAGATGCGGACCCGCTCCTGCTTGCGGTTGCGGTTGGTGCGCAGCGTGTCGAGCAGGCCGCCGAGCAGGCTGGTGCGCATGACGTCGAGGTGGCTCGCGATCGGGTTCAGCACCCGGATCGGGTCGGCCTCGCATCCGGCGAGCGCGCGCTCCCAGTCCGCGCTCGACGAAGCTGAAGGTGATGACCTCCTGGTAGTCGCGGGCGGCGAGCCGCGCGCTGAGCGCGGCGCGCGGGACGGACATCCTCGGGCTCGGGCAGCATCGCCTGCGGCTGCACCGGCGGCGCGGCCGGGATGTTGTCGTAGCCGTAGAGGCGCGCGACCTCCTCGACGAAGTCCTCCTCGATCGCGAGGTCGAAGCGAAACGACGGCGGCGTGCACGACGAAATCCGCGCCGTCGCGCTGCGGTGCAGCTGCAGCCGGCGCGAAGATGTCGGCGATCGTCGTCGGCAGGGATGGTGACGCCGAGCAGCCGCGCGACGCGCGCGCTGCGCACGCGCACCGGGTCGCGCCGCGGCAGCTGCGCCGCGCACGTCGACCAGCGGCCCGGCGCGCGCCGCCGCAGATCTCGATGATCAGCTGCGTCGCGCGCTCGACCGCCGCGCGCGCGTTGGCGAAATCGACGCCGCGCTCGAAGCGATATCCGGCGTCGGTGGCGAACCCCAGCCGCCGCCCCTTGCCCTGGATCACCGGCGGTGTTCCAGAACGCGCCTTCGAGAAACACGTTGCGCGTGGCGTCGGCGATGCCGCAGTGCTCGCCGCCCATGATGCCGGCGAGCCCGAGCGGCTTCTTCTCGTCGGCGACGAGCAGCAGGTCGGGCTCGAGGCTGAGCGTCTGGCCGTTGAGCAGCGTCAGCTTCTCCCCGCGTTCGCGCGAAGCGCACGACGATGTCGCCTTCGAGCAGCGCGATCGTCGTAGGCGTGCAGCGGCTGGCCGAGCTCGAGCATCACGTAGTTGGTGACGTCGACCACCGCCGAGATCGAGCGAATGCCGCGAGCGCTCGAGCCGCTGCCGCATCCACTCCGGCGTCGGCGCCTTGGCATCGATGCCCTCGATCACGCGCCCGACAGAAGCGCGGGCAGGCGACGCGCGTCTTCGACGCGCACGGTGCGGCGCGCGCTCGCCGTCGACCGGCGACGGGTCGCGGCGACGGCGGCGATGAGCCGGCGCGCCCGTGATCGCGGCGACCTCGCGCGCGATGCCGAGCAGCGACAGGCAATCGGCGCGGTTGGGCGTGAGCTTGAGCGTGAACAGCGTGTCGTCGAGATCGAGCGCGTCGCGCAGATCGGCGCCGGCGTCGAGCGCTCGGCTCGAGCAGCCAAGCAGGCCCGACGCGTCGTCGGCGATGCCGAGCTCCTTCGCCGAGCAGAGCATGCCGTCGGACTCGACGCCGCGCACGTCGGCCTTCTTGATCGACGAGTCCGCCGGGCAGCGCGCGCCCGACGAGCGCGCAGGGCACGGTCATGCCCGGCGGCCGCATTGGGCGCGCCGCAGACGATCTGCAGCGGCTCGCCGCCGCCGGCGTCGACCGTGCAGACGCGCAGCCGGTCGGCATTCGGGTGCCGGCGCGACGTCGAGCACGCGCGCGACGACCACGCCGCTGAATGCCGGCGCGGCCGGCACGCGTTCCTCGACTTCGAGCCCGGCCATGGTCAGCCGGTCGCGCGAGCTCCGCGCTGTCGAGCGGCGGATCGACGAGCGTGCGCAGCCAGTGTTCGGAGAATTTCATCGCCGCTTGAGCGCTAGGCGAACTGGCGCAGGAAGCGCAGGTCGTTCTCGTAGAACAGGCGCAGGTCGTCGACGCCGTAGCGCAGCATCGCCAGCCGGTCGGGGCCCATGCCGAACGCGAAGCCCTGGTAGCGCTCCGGGTCGATGCCCACCGCGCGCAGCACGTTCGGGATGCACCTGGCCCGCGCCGGCGATCTCGAGCCAGCCGCCTCGCCGAAGCTCATGTCGATCTCGGCCGAGGGCTCGGTGAACGGGAAGAACGACGGCCGGAAGCGCACCTTGCAGATCGTCGCGCTCGAAGAAGCGGCGCAGGAAGTCGGTGAACACGCCCTTCAGGTCGGCGAAGGTCACGTCGCTCGTCGATCCACAGCCCCTCGACCTGGTGGAACATCGGCGAGTGCGTGGCGTCGCTGTCGACGCGATAGACCCGGCCCGGCGCGATGATCTTGATCGGCGGCGCGTGCGTTTCCATGTAGCGCACCTGGATCGGGCGAGGTGTGCGTGCGCAGCACCATGTCCGCCCTCGACGTAGAAGGTGTCCTGCATCGAGCGCGCCGGATGGTTCTCCGGCGTGTTGAGCGCCGTGAAGTTGTGGAAGTCGTCCTCGATCTCCGGGCCGTCGGCGACGGCGAAGCCGAGCGAGCGAAACAGCGCCTCGATGCGCTGCAGCGTGCGCGTGATCGGATGCAGGCCGCCGACGCCCTGGCCGCGGCCGGGCAGCGACACGTCGAGCGCGTCCGCGGCAAGCTGCTCGCGCGAGCTTGGCCGCGGCGAGCGCTTCGCGCCGCGCGCTCGAGCGCGGCCTCGAGCCGTGCTTGGCCGCGTTGATCGCGCGCCCCGGCTGCCGGTCGCTCTGCCGCCGGCAGGCTTGCCGAGCGCCTTCAGCAGTTCGGTGAGCGCGCCCGTCTTGCCGAGGTACTTCGCCTTGCTGTTCTCCAGCGCGGCCGGGTCGGCACAGGCGGCGAATTCGGCGAGCGCCGCAGCGACGATTCGATTCGAGATTGTCCATGGGCCATCGCCGGAAATCAAAAAAAGGGAGGCGTTTGCGCCTCCCTCGTTGGTTTGCCGGGCTCAGGCCAGAGAGGCTTTGGCCTGCTCCGCGATCTTGTTAAAAGCCGACTTGTCGTGCACGGCCAGATCGGCCAGCACCTTGCGGTCGATGTCGATCGATGCCTTCTTCAGGCCGTTCATGAACACGCTGTAGCTCATGCCCAGCTCGCGCACGGCGGCGTTGATGCGGGCGATCCACAGCGCGCGGAACTCGCGCTTCTTGTTGCGGCGGTCGCGGTACTGGTATTGACCGGCCTTCATCACCGCTTCCTTGGCGATGCGGTAGACGTTGTTGCGGCGGCCGCGGTAGCCCTTCGCCTGGACCAGGATCTTCTTGTGCCGCGCGCTGCGCGGTGACGCCACGTTTGACTCTTGGCATGAGCGTCTCCTTCAGGCGTACGGCAGCATGGCCCTGACCGAAGCCGCAGTTGGTGCGGTCAACTCCGGTGGTGCCGCGCAGGTGCCGTTTGTTCTTGGTGGTCTTCTTGGTGAGGATGTGGCGCTTGAACGCCTGCGAGCGCTTGACGCTGCCGCTGCCGCGCACGCGGAAGCGCTTTTTCGCGCCGCTCTTCGTTTTCATCTTGGGCATGGTGCTCGATTCCTTATTTGCTGCCCACGGCGGTGCTCTCCGGCGGAGAGGCTTTTTGCGCCTTGGGTGCAGGCGCCTGACCGGCCTCGGGCTTGTTCGGGTGATGCTTCGGTATTACCTTCTTCGGTGCCAGCAACATCACCATTTGCCGGCCTTCCAGCCTCGGAAACTGCTCGACGACGCTGTACGGCTCGAGGTCGCCGCGGATTCGCTCCAGCAGCCGCACCCCGAATTCCTGGTGCGCCATCTCCCGGCCGCGGAAGCGCAGCGTCACCTTGGCCTTGTCGCCTTCGCCCAGGAACCGGATCAGGTTCCGGAGCTTGATCTTGTAATCGCCTTCGTCCGTGCCGGGGCGGAATTTCACTTCCTTGACCTGGATCTGCTTCAGCTTGAGCTTCGCTTCGTGCGCCCGCTTTGCCTCGCGGTACTTGAACTTGCCGAAATCCATGATCCGGCACACCGGGGGCTTGGCCGTCGGCGCGATCTCGACCAGATCGAGTTCTGCCGTTTCGGCCCGTGCGAGCGCATCCGCGATCGGCACGATGCCGATTTGTTCACCGTCTTCGCCAACCAGGCGAACCTCGGGGACGGTGATCTCCCCGTTGATTCGCTGCGCTCTTTCCTGGGCGATTGCGTTCTCCCGAAAATTGAAAAATCCGGCCGTGGCGCCCGTCCGTGCCCGCGCGTTGCCGATTCGTCAACGTCGAGCTTTTGCCTCGCGATCCAATCGAGACAAGAAGGCTTCGAGGGACATCGCCCCCAAGATCTTCGCCGCTGCGGGTACGCACGGCCACCTGTTGCGCCTGCAATTCCTTGTCGCCCACGATCAACTGGTACGGCAACTTTTGCAGGCTATGTTCCCGAATTTTATAGGTTATTTTCTCGTTGCGCAAATCGGCCACGGCGCGGTAGCCCGCCGCCTGCAGCGGCCGCCGCGACCTCCCGGGCGTAGTCTGCCTGGCGGTCGGTGATATTCAGCACCACCACCTGCACCGGCGCCAGCCACAACGGCAGCGCGCCGGCATAGTTCTCGATCAGGATGCCGATGAAACGCTCCATCGAGCCGACGATCGCCCGGTGCAGCATGACCGGCATCTTGCGCGTGTTGTCCTCGGCGACGTACTCGGCGCCCAGGCGCTCGGGCATCGAGAAGTCGACCTGCATCGTGCCGCACTGCCAGGAGCGGCCGATCGAGTCCTTGAGGTGGTACTCGATCTTCGGCCCGTAGAAGGCGCCTTCGCCGGGCAGCTCGGTCCAGGTCACCCCGCATGCCTGCAACGCCGCGCGCAGCGCGGCTTCCGCGCGGTCCCAGACGGCGTCGCCGCCCATGCGCTTGTCCGGCCGCAGCGCGAGCTTGATGGCGATGTCCTCGAAGCCGAAATCGCTTGTATACCGCGAGCGCGAGCGCGGTTGAACGCGGTGCACTCCGGCTGGATCTGCGTCCTCGGTGCAGAAGATGTGGCCGTCGTCCTGCGTGAACGCGCGCACGCGCATGAGGCCGTGCAGCGCGCCGGACGGCTCGTTGCGGTGGCAGCAGCCGAATTCGCCGTAGCGCAGCGGCAGATCGCGGTAGCTGCGCAGGTCGGAATTGAAGATCAGCACGTGGCCGGGGCAGTTCATCGGCTTGACCGCGTACTCGCGCTTCTCCGATTCGGTGGAGAACATGTTCTCCTTGTAGTTCTCCCAGTGGCCGGAGCTTCTCCCACAGGCTGCGATCGAGGATCATCGGCGCGCGCACTTCCTGGTAGCCGTTGTCCTGGTAGACGCGGCGCATGTACTGCTCGACCTGCTGCCAGACCGTCCAGCCCTTCGGGTGCCAGAACACCATTCCCGGCGCCTCGTCCTGCAGGTGGAACAGGTCGAGCTGCGCGCCCGAGCCTGCGGTGGTCGCGCTTTTCGGCTTCCTCGAGCCGGTGCAGATAGGCGTCGAGGTCTTCCTTCTTCGCCCACGCGGTGCCGTAGATCCGCTGCAGCATCTCGTTGCGCGAATCGCCGCGCCAGTAGGCGCCGGCGAGCTTCATCAGCTTGAACACCTTGAGCTTGCCGGTCGACGGCACGTGCGGGCCGCGGCACAGGTCGGTGAACTTGCCCTCGCGGTAGAGCGAGATCGGCTCGTCGGCGGGGATGGAGGCGATGATCTCGGCCTTGTAATGCTCGCCGATCGACTCGAAGTAGCGCACCGCGTCGTCGCGCGGCCAGCAGCTTGCGCTCGACCGGCTCATCCAGCTTGGCGAGTTCGGCCATCTTCGCTTCGATCGCCGCCAGATCCTCCGGCGTGAACGGCCGCTTGTAGGAGAAGTCGTAGTAGAAGCCGTCCTCGATGACCGGGCCGATGGTGACCTGCGCGTCGGGAAACAGCTCCTTGACCGCGTAGGCGAGCAGATGCGCCGTCGAATGGCGCAGCACCTCGAGGCCCTCGGGGTCCTTGTCGGTGACGATCGCGAGATCGGCGTCGCGATCGATGACGAACGAGGTATCGACGAGCTTGCCGTCGACCTTGCCGGCAAGCGCGGCCTTGGCGAGGCCGGGGCCGATGGACCGCGCGACATCGGCCACGGAGACCGGCCCGTCGAAGTGCTTGACGGCACCGTCGGGCAGTCGGACATCAGGCATGCTGGCTCCTCAAAAAAAAAGTGCGGACGAGCCGCACTTCTTTGCCAGACAGCCGCGTGCGAACTCGCGCTTCGATCAACCGGGCTCCTGCCGCGTTCGCGGTGTCATAACGCTGCCTTTCCGTCCCTCGTCGGTGCACTGGTAGGCGCGATTGGACTCGAACCAACGACCCCCACCATGTCAAGGTGGTGCTCTAACCAGCTGAGCTACGCGCCTCTAGCCCCGCAATTATACGGGACGTGCCTGCGGCCGCCAATCGGCGCCTAGACAACCACGCGCAGGATGCCGACGAGCAACGGTTGGTGCACGAGGTAGACGAGCAGGCTGTGGCGTCCCAGCCAGGTGAGCCACGCCGGCGTCGCGCGGTTTGCGGCCGTGATGGCATTGCGCTCGCGGGCGAGCAGCCAATGACCGACGGCGACACCGACGAGCACGACGCCCAGCCATGGCAGGAGCGGCACGTAGTCTTCGGTCAACGGCTTGTGGGTCATCATGCCGACCCAGTTGAGCCACGGCTTATCGAACAGCGGCAGATGCACGAAGTTGCCGCCGGCGATGAGCGCGATGCCCGCGAAAAGGGCGAGCCGGGGAGTGTCGACGAGCGGTCGCGCCAGCACCGAGCTCAGCGCAATGCAGTGCAGGATGCCGAAGGTTATGAACGTCTGCGGAAAGGTCAGATAGCTCGCGCCGCTGACGAGCACCGCGCATGCGGCGATGAGCGCGACGCGCCCCCAGAACGCGCGCGGGGCCTGGTGCGCGCGGCGCGCAAGCACGAGGCTCACGCCGACCAGCGCGAGGAACAGGGTGACAATGATGCCGCGAAAGGTCAGCCAGAACGGATCGTCGTTGAAGTCCGCGCGGATGACGTGGAACCACACCAGGTCGAAGGCGAAGTGATAGACGAGCATCAGGCACAGCGCAAAGCCGCGCAGCCCGTCGACCAAGGCGAGCCGCTGCGGGGCCGCGGCACGGGCGCGGCCGCGGCCGTGCGCCGCCCCTTCGCGCCGGCGGTGAGGGCGGCGGCTCATCGCCAGGCTCCGCTCCAGTTCACCCGGTAGCCGCCCTCGCCGTCGGCGGCGCCGAGGGTCGATAACGCGGCCGTGATCATGTCCGCGCGCTCCCGGGTGGTCGCGCGCGGCCGGAGTGTGGCGTCGAGCCTGGTCGCGCCGGTGGCCGCGACGGAGAGCTGGCCGCTGATATCCACGTCGCCGCCGCTGTTGCGCAGCGGGCCGGCAAGCTCGGCGCCGCGACCGTTGAGCGCGACGCTGACGGTGCCAAGCGCAATGCGCGTGTCGGGGCGCAGTCCGGGCACGCTGGCGTCGGCCCATTGCAGCGTCAGCTGCGCGTCGAGCGCATCGGCAAGCTGCGCCAGATGGTCCACGTGCAGGCGAACCGTGCCGCCGACCCCGGCCATCCTGGCGAGGCTCGCGAGCTGCAGCAGGCTTTCGACCGGCAGCGCGAGGTCAAAACCGCGCAGCTCGAAGTGATCGCGGCTGTACGAGAGCGTCGCGGGCGTCGCGCCTGCGATGCCACGATCGATTGCGAGTCGAACTTCCCCCCGGATCAGCGGCCACGCGTCCAATCGCCACGCGAGCGGCTCGCGCGGTCCGGCCGGCAGCAACGACAGCTCGCCGGACCCGTTCCAGATCGTGCCGGCGGCGTTGGCGATGCGCACGCGCCCGCCGGACAGCGCGGCGATGCGCGCGTCGAGCAGTGTTGCCGGCGCCAGGATCACCAGTGCGCCCAGCAGCAATGCCGCGCCGAGGGCGACGGCCCGTGTGCTTCGCATCAGCGTGCCAGCGTGACCTCGGCCCGCACCTGGCCAGGCTCGACCCGCGCGGTGGCGACGAGGTCGACCGCGCGCAGTTGCGCCGTGCGCTGCAGTGCCTCCAGGAAAGCGGTGAGCGCGTCGAAGGCAATGGCGTCGAAAGTAATCCGGATGCGCCCGTCGTCGATGCGTTCGATCGTCGTCCCCGAGCCCTTGAGGCCCTGTTCGGCGAGCATGGCATCGAGCGCCGCGCGCGGCTCGCCGGCAGCGACCTGCGGAGGGTTGCGCGCGAGCCCGGCAATCTCGTCGGCCTGTCGTCGCGACTCGGCAAGCGTCACGCGGGCGTTGCCGAGCTGCCGGGTCAGGCGTTCCGTGTCGGCCATGAGCGGCTGCCAGACGAACAGCCACGCCAATGCCAGGGCGAGCAGCCCGGCCCCGGCACTGAGCACGATGCGTTCGTTGCGCGAGCGCAGTTGCCACCACTGCCCCGCCGCTTCGCGTCGGCTCGAGGTCGTCGTGGCCATCAATTCAAGCCGACCCTGAGCCGCGCACCGGTCGCGGTCGGCGCGGAGATCGCCACCAGGCCGGCCCGCTGCAGCTCGCCTTGCAACGTCGACGGCTGCGCGGCATCGATCTTCTGCAGGTCGAGCAGCAGGTGACCGTCCGCGTAGCTCAGCGACCGGATCGCCTGCGCCGGCAGGCCGCTCAGCGCGGGAGCCGCGCGCGCGAGCAGCGACAGAAAATCGTCGCCAGCGACGAGACCGGCGCGGTGCCTGAGATCGCGTTCGCGGCGCGCGAGCGCCGCCGCGGGCGTGGTACCGGCGGCGGCGCCTTCGGCGAACTCGGGAACGGACGCGCGCGCGAGCGCGGTGAGCTCGCGGTCGATGGCGGCGGTCTCCCAATGCAGCCAGAGCCACTGGCCGAGCGTTGCCGCGACGTGAATGCCGATCGCGGCTGCCGCGATCAGAAGCGCCGGCCGCAACAGCCGGCGGCGATCGAGCGCCGGTCGTGCCGCATCTGCGCCGAAGCGGCCGGTCAAGAGATCGATCGCGCCGGCGAACGCCGCCGGCGTGGCATCCGTCCAGCGCCATGGCGTCCCGGCGACAAACTCCACCCCGGTCACCGTTCGCGCCCGCTCGAGCAGCGGCGCCGTCGCGCCCGCGGCGTCGACGCGCACCGTCTGCGCGCGATCCGCGCCCCCGCGGGCGAGCGCCAGGGCGAGCTCCGGCGGCGGCATTTCGCCTTGCGCCGGACCCACGGCCAGCGTGGCCCCGCGCTGCGTCCGGACGAATCCGGGCTGCGCGACCGTGGCCGCGCACCAGCGCCAGGTGCGCGCCGGTGCCAGCGCGAGATCGCTCTCGAGGACGGCGCGGTCCCAGTCCAACCCGCAGCGTTGCGACGCGGCCACGAAGGCCGCCATCCAGGACTTGGCGATGACCGCGACGCGCAGGCCGCCGCTGCCGCGCTCCTGACCCAGCGCGACGTGGCTCTCATCGGGCGCATCGGCGAGCTGGTCCTCGAGGGCGAAGCGCGCGGCCGCTTCGGCGCGACCGGGCGGCAGGGGAGGGAGCTGCAGCGTGACGATGCGGCCGTGGCGCGCCGCGATCACGGCTTGCTTGCGCGCTGCCGCAGGCCATGCCGACGGCGGTCCGCGGCCGGCGCTGCTCGTTCGGCCGGCGGCGTCGAAAAGCGCCCACGCCGCGTCCCGCCCTGGCTCAGGAGGATCTTCGATGTAGATGCGCAGCGTGGTCAGTGAAGTTGGCGTCTGTGCCATCGGAGCCTGCGCAAGCATCCGCCGCGGTCATGACGGGCTTGCTTTCGATCGGCGCCGATTGTACTCGCCCCGATGCGGCGCGCCGCCGCCGGCCGAATGGAGCCTACTCGACGGTTTGCCAGACGACGTTCGGCCAGGCCCCTGCGACCGTGGAGCGATGAAGCAGGGCGCGCGCCCGGGCCCCGGTATCACCCTGCCGCGCTTCGATGGACACCACGAACCAGTCGCTGCTGACGCTGAGCTGCGTCTCATCGATGGCGAGATCGGAGCGCTGCAACCGGGCGCGGAAATCGCTCACGCTGCGGAAGGGGGAGGTCGTCCGGCTCGCGATGAGCGTGGTCGCGGCGCTGGCATCGAGGCCACCGATCACCGCGACCAGCACTTCCGCCGGAGCGGTATTCACGTTGATGGGAGCGGGCGGATCGATGGCGTCGACAAATGGCCGCAGGCGGGCAATGAGTGTCGGGTCGGCACCGCGCACGGCGATCAATTCCGCAACCCGGCGGACTGGCGCATTCGCGGCCAGGCCAGGGGGACTCTGCGCCAGGTAGTAGGCGTCCGCCGTGCTGCCGGCCTCGGTCGCCGCGCCGCCCACGCCGACCCAGTCGGCGATCGCGGGCAGCAGGGTATTGGGAACGCCGATCTCTCCGAACAGACGTTGCAGCGCGGCCCGCGCCAACGGGGCGGCGGTGCCTCCGGCGGCGAGATTGTTGACGTTGAAACGCCCCTGCGCATCGGTGATGTCGCCGCGGATCGACCCGTTCTCGATCGGTGTGGCCGGCAGCCGGTAGGCCCAGGGCTGGCTCAGGGTGACCGGCGATGGCGGCGCATTCTCGAACAGGATCTGGCGTGCCCACTGCACGCCGGCCATCGCCAGCGCCTGGGCCTGCACCTGGTCGCGGCGGCGCTCGTACTCGCCGGCCCAGAGCTGCTGCTGCCACAGGAGTGTGGCGGCGATGGTCGCGGCCAGCGCGGCGAGCAGCATCGCCATGACGATCGCCGCACCGCGGCTGGTTAGCGCAGCGCGAGCCATCGCTCGATGACCTCGCCTGTGGCCAGCGTGACGTCGACCTTCACCGCGCGCGGCAGTTCGCTTTCGCCGGCTTGCGGCCAGGTATCGGCCCACGCGCCGCTGTGGGTCAGATAGGCGAGCTGGAAGCGCGTCACGCCCTCGAGCAGCGTATAGGGCGTCGCCTCGAGACCGCGCGGCCGGTCGTAGCTCGGCCAATAGAGCACTTCCACCGAGCCGTTGCGCACGCGATACGCCAAGCGCTGCCCGGCGCTGTGCGGCTCGAGCGCGAATTCCGGCCCGGCGCGCGAGAATTCCAGGACGCTGTTGCCGGCAGCGTCCGCAGTCGCCAGCCACGCCGGCTCGCGCAGGTCGGAAATACGCGCGCCGCGCGGCATCGCCTGGCGCAGATCGCCTTCGAGCCGCGCAAAGAAAAGATCCAGCGTGCGCCAGCGCGTCGCTTCGGCGGAAAGCCGCGTTTCGCTGTCGCTCAACGCGGACAGGGCGCGGTAACCGAGCACGGCGATGAGCGCGACGATCGCGACGGCGAGCAGGACTTCGAGCAGCGTGAAGCCGCGGCCGGTGGCGGGGAAGCGTCTGTTCATGGCTGCGCGCCCAGGCCCACGTAACCGACCAGGCGTGCCAGGACGTAGTCCGGGCGCGCGGCCTCGGCGACGGTGATCTCCACCCGCCGAAACGCCGGGTTCGGCGTGCCGAGGACGCTCGCGTGCCAGATGAAGCTCGCGCCGGCCTGCAGGTCGTTGCCGCTGCGCTCGCCGATCGCCGGGCCCGGCGTCTCCAGTTGCGCGGCCGCGAGCCGGTTTTGCGCCACCCACAGCGCCAGCGTGCGCGCCTTCAATGCCGTTGCGCCTTCCGCGCTTTGCGCGACGCTGCGAAAGCCCGCGGCGAGCGCGATCGCGACGATCGCCAATGCCACCAGCACCTCCACCAGCGTGAACCCGCGCCGGCGTCCCGCACCGCCGCCGTTCAGCGCGGCGTCGGGCCGACGAGCGCAACGCGGTTCAGCGGGTCCGCGGCGAGCAGCAGCTGCCATTGCGGCGAGGCCAGCGCGATGCTGTAGGGCTCGTTGCGGCCGCTCGGAAGCAGCGGCAGCACCGCGTCGTTCGGCACCGGTTGACCGGCGTAGGCGCGCGGCGCGGCACGCAACGGTTCCGGAAGCGCGCGCGGCGCGAGCAATTCGTCGTCGGATAACGCGACCCAGCGTTCGCCGTCGCTGTCGCTGCTCCGGCGCCAGAAGCGATACCCGCCGCCGCTCGCGGACACGCCAAGCGTTTCGTTCTTCCACTGCGCGAGCAGGGCCGCGTGCTCCAGGGCGCCGGCGAAGCGGCGTCCCTCCCGTTCCAGCGTCTGCCGCGGATCGCTCTGCAGCTGCGCGTAGGCGAACCCGGCGGCCAGGCTGATCACGATCAGCACCACGAGAATCTCGGCGAGGGTGAAGCCGCAGTCGCGCCCCCGCGTCAGCAGATCCCACGAGCCGATGTCGGCGTCGTAGCCGGTGCCGCCGGGCTGGCCGTCGGCGCCGAAGCTGAAGACGTCGATCTCGCCGTGCAAACCCGGATTGAGATATTGATACGGATTTCCCCACGGATCGAGCGGCAGCCGTTCGAGGTAGCCGTTGGGTTTCCAGTTCGGCGGCGCTGGCGCGAGGGTCGGCCGCGCCACCAGTGCGGCGAGGCCCTGCTCGGTCGTCGGGTAGCGCTGGTTGTCGAGGCGATACAGCTTGAGCGCCTGCATGATGGTTGCGATGTCGCCTTGGCCGCTGTGACGCGCGCCTGTCGGGCCGTTCGATGATGCGCGGCACCACCAGCGCGGCGAGGATGCCGAGGATCACGATGACAACGAGGATTTCGACCAGCGTGAAGCCGAGCAGCGGAGTGCGGGTGACGGAGGACGCGGGCCATCCGGCCATTATAATCGCGCGATTCCACTTTTCCGCCGGCGTCCCCGTCGTGCTGCGTCGTCGCGTCGTGTTGCTGGTCATCGTCTCTAGCCGCGGGCGCGGGCGCCTGGTGGTGGGTCACGCGCGCGCCGCTGCCGCTGCCCAGCGACCGTATACGTTTTCGGTTCGCACCGGCGCGACACTGCGCGCGGTGGCGCACGAGCTGACCGCGGCGGGCGTGCTGCCGGCGCGACTGGACGCTCGTTGCCCTGGGCCGCCTCGCCGGCGCCGACCGCTCGATCAAGGCGGGCAACTACGAGATTCCGGCCGGCACCGACGCTTTCGGGTCTGCTCGCCAAGTTGACGCAAGGCGATGTCACGCAGACGAGCCTTACCATCGTCGAAGGCTGGACCGTGCGCGATCTGCGCGCCGCCTTGCGCGGCAACGACGAGATCGTCCCGACCATCGCCGATGTTCCCGACTCCGAGCTGATGCGCAGGATCGACGCGACCGTGCCGCAGCCGGAAGGCTGGTTCTTTCCGGACACGTATTTCTTTGCGGCCGGGGCGAGCGACGTGTCGATCCTCGCGCGCGCCTATCGCACGATGCGACAGCGTCTGGATGCGGCCTGGGCTGCGCGCGCTCCCGGATCTGCCGTTCGGGTCGCCCTACGAGGCGCTGATCCTGGCCTCGATCGTGGAGAAGGAAACCGGCCGCGCCGCGGACCGCCCGCTGATCGCCTCGGTGTTCGTCAATCGCCTGCAGCAGGGCATGCGGCTGCAGACCGATCCGACCGTGATCTACGGCCTGGGCGAGCGCTTCGACGGCAACCTTGCCAAGCTCGACCTCGACACGGATACGCGCGTACAACACCTATACGCGCGACGGACTGCCGCCGACGCCGATCGCGCTGCCGGGCCAGGCGGCGCTCGATGCCGTGCCTGCATCCGCCGGCCACGCCGTACCTGTATTTCGTCGCGCGCGGCGACGGCTCGAGCGAGTTCTCGGTCAATCTCGCCGACCACAATGCGCGCCGTGGCAAAATTCCAGAAGGGCGCTCGCTGACGGCTCCCGATCGCTCCATCCGCTCGATCGTCTCGACACCATCGCTGCCGCCGCGGCCGCTTCATCACGCTCGAAGGCATCGACGGCGCCGGCAAGAGCACGCACGCTGCCTTGGCTCAAGGACGCGCATCGAGCGTGCCGGCCGGCGCGTGTGGATCAGACCGCGAGCCCGGCGGCACTCCCGTCGGCGAAGCGCTGCGCGAAATGCTGCTGCACGAGCCGATGTCGCCGACAGCCGAAGCGCTGCTGATGTTCGCGGCGCGGCGCGAGCATGTGCGAACGCGTGATCTGGCCGCGCGCTCGCCGCGGCGTGTGGGTCGTCTGCGATCGCTTCACCGACGCGACCTACGCCTACCAGGGCGGCGGCCACGGCGTGGCGCGGGAGCGCAATCGCGCGCTCGAGCGGCTGATCCTCGGCGACTTCCGGCCCGATCTCACGCTGCTCTTCGACGTCCGCGGTCGATGTCGCGCGCCAGCTCGACTCGCCAGGCCGGCCGCGAGCTCGACAGGTTCGAGCGCGAGGCAAGACGAATTCTTCGACGCGCGTGCGCGACGACGTATCTGCAGCGCGCGCGCGCCGAGCCCCAGCGCATTCGCGCGTGATCGACGGCACGCGCTCGCCCGACGCGGTGCGCGCCGAACTGCCTCGATCGTCGAGGCGCTGTGAGCGCAGCGCCGGCGACGCGGTCCACGGTGCCGCGCGATGATCGACGCGGACGCGCTCGCGTGGGCATGGCAGCCGCTGCTGCCGTGGCAGGAGACATGCGCGTGGCCGCGGCGCTGCAGACGCGCGCGACGCTGGCCGCACGCGCTGCTGGTCAGCGGACCGCGCGGCATCGGCAAGCGCATCCTGGCGCTGCATTTCGCGCAGGCGCTGCTGTGCGAGACGGCCGCAACGCCGATGGCCGCGCCTGCGGCAACTGCCCCGGCTGTCGCTACGTGGCCGCCGGGTCAGCATCCCGATCTGCACACGGATCGAGCCGATCGACGTCGACGAAGAGGGCGAGGACCCGAAGCGCGTCGACGCCATCCGCGTCGACGGCATCCGCGCGCTGATCGAATTCGTGCAGCTCTCGAGCATCGGCAACGCGCCAAGGTCGCCGTGATCGTGCCGGCCGAGCGCATGAATCCGTCGGCGGCGAACGCGCTGCTGAAGACGCTCGAGGAGCCGCCGGCCGGCAACCTATCTGATGCTCGTCAGCCGACCAGCCCGGGCGCCTGCCGGCGACGATCGCTCAGCCGCTGCCGCCGGCTGCCCGCGCCGAGCCGGCACCGGAGGCCGCGATGGCGTGGCTTGCCGCGCAGGGCGTCGCGGATGCGCGGCTGCGTGCTTGCGCAGGCCGGCGGGGCGCCGCTGTCCGCGCTGGCGCATCGCCGACGCCGGCGTGCAGGCGCGAGCGCAGCGTGCTGGCTCGACGCGCTGGCGCGGCCGGCAGCGCTTCTCGCCGGTCGCGCTCGGCGCGCGCATCGAGGCCGGCGCGGCCGCGACGAGCGCAAGGCGCGGCTCGCGGCTGGCGTGGACTGGCTGATCGCCTGGACGGCCGACCTGGCGCGCGATCGCGGCCGGCGGGGCGGCGCGCTGCAATCCCGACTGCGGCGCGAGATCGCTCGCGGCTCGGCGCGGCGGGTGGCGCCGATCGAGCTGTTTCGCTATCATCGAACGTTGCTGGGGCAGCGTGCGCTGCTCGCGCATCCGCTTGCAGCCGCGCCTCGTCGCCGAGGCGCTGCTGCTCGAGTACGGACCCTTTTCGGAAGCGGCAGATGGCGAGTAGCAACAGCGATCGGTTCAACGGCAGCGCCCCCGCGACCCTGCGCGCGGCCGGGCGTGCTGTCGCTCAACATTCGCGAGAAGGCGGCGCTCTACGCCGCCTACATGCCGTTCCTCAAGGGCGGCGGCATCTTCATCCCGACCGTCCGCCAATACCAGCTCGGCGAGGAAGTGTTCATGCTGCTGTCGCTGATGGACGATCCGCAACCGCATCGCGGTCCAGGGCAAGGTGGTCTGGATCACGCCCGAAGGCGTCCAGGGCAACCGCACGCAGGGCATCGGCGTCCAGTTCACGCAGGACGAGATCGGGGCCTCCGCGCGCGCGACAAATCGAGAAGATCCTCGGCGAGACGCTGGCGTCGAACCGGCCGACGCACACGATGTAGTCGGCAATTGTTCGGCCGGCGATTCGCGTCGGCACCGTCCGGTCCGCCGATCGTCCCGCACGTCCTGATTCCCGATCCCTATGTTCGTCGACTCGCACTGCCATCTCGATTTCCCGAGTTGCGGCGACCTGCCGCGGTGCTCGAGGCGATGGCCGCGAACCGGGTGACGCACGCGCTGTGCATCAGCGTCAACCTGCCGGCGCTGCCGGCGGTGCTGCGCGCTTGCCGCCGACCATGCGCAATCTGTACGCCACGGTCGGCGTGCATCCCGACGTCGAGAACACGCCGGAGCCATCGGCGGACGAGCTCGTCGCGCCTGGCCGCGCAACCGAAGGTCGTCGCGATCGGCGAGACCGGGCTCGACTACTACCGGCTCACCGGTGATCTGGCCTGGCAGCGCGAGCGTTTCCGCACGCCACATCCGCGCCGCGCGCGCTTGTCGCAAGCCGCTGGTGATCCACACCCGCGCCGCAGCGGAGGACACGCTCGCGATCATGCGCGAGGAGGGTGCCGGCGAGGCGGGCGGCGTCATGCATTGCTTCACCGAAACGCTGGGAGGTCGCCGCGCGGCGGCGCTCGAGCTCGGCTTCCATATTTCGTTCTCGGGCATCGTCACCTTCAAGAACGCGCAGGCGCTCAAGGAGGTCGCGCGCCGCGTTCCCGCTCGAGCGGATGCTGATCGAAACCGACGCGCCCTATCTCGCGCCGGTGCCGTTCCGCGGCAAGACCAATCAGCCGGCGTATGTGCGCTATGTGGCCGAGGAAATCGCCCGCCTGCGCGAGCTTGCCGTCGACGAGGTCGCGGCGGCGACGTCGGCGAATTTCTTCCGCCTGTTCGGCGTCGCCACGCGATGTGCACTGACGCCGTCGCCCGCGGGCTGGGCGCCGTGCTTTGCGCACTGTGCCTGCTCGTTGCCGTGCCGACGGCGCGCGGTCAGGCTGAACGACGCCTTCGTGCAGGCGGTCGAGCTCGATCGCAGCGACGAGGTGCGCGCGATGCTCGCCCGCGGCAGCGACCCGAACACGGTCGATGCGAACGGCGACTCCGTGCTGCTCATCGCGGCGCGGGCGGGTTGGCAGCCGACCGCTCGATGTGCTGCTTGCCGCCGGGGCGAAGGTCGACGCGCCGAATCGGGTCGGGGATACGCCCGATCATGGTCGCCGCGCTCGGCGGTCACCTCGCGATCGTGCGCACGCTCTTCGCCCGCGGTGCGGCGCTCGACACGCCCGGCTGGACCCCGCTCATCTATGCGGCGGCCACCGGCCAGCGTCGAAGTGCTGCGCTACCTGCTCGACGTCGGGGCCAACGTCAACGCGACCTCCGCCAACGGCACGACGGCCCTGATGATGGCGGTGCGCGGCGGCTACGACACGAGCGTCGAGCTGCTGCTTTCGCGAGGGGCTGACGTCAACCACCGCAACGAGAACGGCGCGACCGCGCTCAGCTGGGCGACGCGCGGGGCGATGACCACCATCGAGCGCTCGCTGCGCGCCCACGGTGCCAGCAACTAGCGCGTACCCGCGCGCTCAGTCGCGCGCCGCGGCGTCGGACTTGCCGCCGGGCGGCGGCGCGACAAGGCGGCGTGCGCCGCTGTAGCGTTCGCGCCAGTAGCGCTCGGACAGGGTGACGATCTCGACGGCGCGTCCCGGGCTTGGCGCATGCACGAAGCGCTCCTCGCCCAGATAGATGCCCACGTGCGAAAAAGCCGTGCCCGTGTTGAAGAACACGAGGTCGCCCGCCTGCAGCTCGGCGGCGGCAACGCGCTGTCCCAGCCGCGCCATCTCCCGCGCGGTGCGCGGCAGGGTCATGCCGGTGACCTGCTCGAACACATAGCGGACCAGGCCGCTGCAATCGAGGCCGCCCACGGGCGTCACCCCGCCCGGCACGTAGCGGACGCCCACCATCCCGAGCGCGAGCATTGCGAGATCCGCGCCGCCGCGCCGCGCTGTGCGTCGTCGCGGTCGGGGGCGACGCGGCCGCGGCGGCGTCGGAGCGGGCCGTTGCCGCGACGGCGGCGGACGCGCCCACGCTGAGGGCAAGCGCGACCGCGGTCGCGCACGCGTTGCGGCACGCAGATCGGCCGGGTGACGAGCGAATCATGGATCAATAATATTCAATCTTTCAATATCTTGCAACAATGACCTAGCGTCGTTTATCAGCTGTGCGCCGCCGTCGTGCCTGCTTCGGGTCCGCCTCGAGCGGGCGGTAGAGCTCGACCCGGTCGCCGTCGGCAAGCACGGCATCGCGGCGCGTGCGCTTGCCGAAGATGCCGACCGGAGCGTGCAGCAGGCCGGCGCCGCCGGGCCGGTCGCGAATGCCCGAGCATCGAATCGCTTCTTCGACGGTCGCGCCTTCGGGCAGCCGCACGGCGATCTCGATGGCCGCTCGGGCAGCGCGTAGACGACGGTAACGTCGATCGCGCTCACGTGCCGTAGACCGTTTCGGCGCGGCGCACGAAGGCGTCGACCAGGGTGTGCGCGATGTGGCTGAAAACCGGGCCGACCACCCGCTCCAGGGCGGCGGCGGCGAAGGCGTACTCGAGCTCGAGCTCGACCTTGCTCGCGGTGGCCTCCAGCGCGCGGAACTGCCACGTGCCGTCGAGTTGCCGAAACGGGCCGTCGCGCAGGGCGATCACGATCCGTTCCGGCGGCCGCGTCGCGATTGGCCGTCGTGAAGTGCGCGCGCACGCCGTGATAGTTGATGTCGATTCGCGCCACGGTTTGCTCCGCGGTGCGTTTCGAGGATCGCGGCGCCGCCGCACCAGGGCAGGAAGTGCGGGTAATCCTCGATCCGCTCGACGAGCTCGAACATCTGCGCCGCGCTGTACGGGACGAGCACCGACTTCTGCACGCGGGCCATTGCTACAATACGACTCGCGCGTCTCGCGGCGCAACGACGTGGCGCGGAAAGAATCCTGCGATGAGCATCGTCGACAACAAGAAAGCCTATCACGACTATTTCGTCGAGGAGAAATTCGAGGCGGGGCTCGCGCTCGAAGGCTGGGAAGTCAAGGCGATCCGTGCCGGCCGGGCGCAGCTCAAGGAAGCCTATGTCGTGGTCAAGAACGGGGAGATCGTGCTGCTCGGAGCGCACGTCACGCCGCTTGCCGACCGCGTCGACGCACATGCGGCCCGACCCGACGCGCACGCGCAAGCTGCTCCTGCACCGCACCGAGATCAATCGCCTGATCGGCAAGGTGGAGCGCGCCGGCTACACGATGACGCCGCTGAACCTGCACTTCACCAAGGGCCGGATCAAGCTCGATATCGGGCTCGCGCGCGGCAAGAAGCAATACGACAAGCGCGCGGCGGTCAAGGAACGGGAATGGAATCGCGAAAAACTGCGCCTGTTGCGCGGTCGCCCCGGCGGCAGCCGCACCGCCGCGCGGGCGATGAGGGCGCCGGCGTCGCCGGAAGTGGAGCTGCGCGCGGCGCGGCGCGGCGACGTGCCGCAGATCGCCCGCATCTATGCCGAGCAGGTCGCCACCGGCACGGCAAGTTTCGAATACGCGCCGCCGTCGGTCGCGGACATGGAGCGCCGCTACGACGCGATCGTCGCCGCGGGATACCCGTATTTTGTCGCCGCCAACGGCGAGGGCGAGATCGTCGGCTACAGCTTCGCCAGCGCCTATCGGCCCGGCCCGGCTATCGCTACACGGTCGAGGACTCCGTCTATGTCGCGCCCGCCGCCGGCGGCCGGGGTACGGGGCGCGCGCTGCTCGCACGGCTGATCGAGGCGTGCACGCAGCGCGGTGACCGGCTGATGGTCGCGGTGATCGGGGACGTGGGCAACGCCGCGTCGATCGCGTTGCACCGCGGCCTGGGATTCATCGCGGTCGGCCGCATGCCCGGCGTCGGTTGGAAGTTCGACCGCTGGGTCGAGAGCATGCTGCTGCAGCGCCCGCTCGGCCTCGGTGCCACGTGCCCGCCGACGCGCGCGTAGCGGAGACAGCGATGCCGGCGTCCGATGTTCGCGGGCATGCGGCGCTCTCCAAGCAGCGCGCCAACTACGTGCCGCTCTCGCCGGTGCAGTTCCTGGAGCGCAGCGCGCTCATCTGGCCGGACAAGATCGCGGTGCGCCACGGGCCGCGGCGTATACCTATGCCGAGTTCGAGCGCGCTGCCGCCGGCTGGCCTCGGCGTTGGCACGGCCGGCATCGGCGAGGGCGACACGGTCGCGGTCATGGCGCCCAACATTCCGGCGATGCTCGAAGCGCACTACGCCGTGCCGGCGCTGGGCGCGGTGCTCAACGCGCTCAATTACCGTCTCGACGCGCGCAGCATCGCCTTCTGCCTGGCGCATGGCGAGGCGAAGAGCGCTGCTGACCGACGCCGAATTCGCGCCGACGATCAAGGCGGCTCTGGCGCAGGTCGGGTCGCGGCTTGCTCGTCGTCGACATCGACGATCCCGGAGGCGGCCGCGCGGGGAGACGGCTCGGATCGATCGCCTACGCGGCGCTGCTTGCCGAAGGCGATCCGGCGTTCGCCTGGCCCGGGCCGCGCGACGAGTGGGATGCGCTGGCGCTGCACTACACGTCGGGCACCACCGGCGATCCGAAGGGCGTCGTGCTACCATCATCGCGGCGCGTATCTCAACGCGCTCGGCAACGCGCTCGACTTCGGCCTCAAGCCGCGACAGCGTCTATCTGTGGACGCTGCCGATGTTCCACTGCAACGGCTGGACCTACACCTGGGCGGTGACCGCTGCCGGCGGCACGCATGTCTGTCTGCGCCGCGTCGAGCCGGCGCCATCTTCGCCGGCGATCCGCGAGCACCGGCGTCACGCACATGTGCGGCGCGCCGATCGTGCTGAACATGCTCGTGCATGCGCCGGCGGCGGTGCAGCTCAGCTTCGAGCAGACCGTCGAGGTCGCGACCGGCGGCGCCGCGCCGCCTTCGGCGGTGATCGAGGCGATGGAAAAGATGGGCTTCGCGGTGACGCATCTCTACGGGCTGACCGAGAGTACGGACCGGCGACGCTGTGCGCCGCGCAGGAGCGCTGGAGCGACGCTCGCGCTCGAGCGAGCGGGCGCGGCAGATGGCGCGCAGGGGGTGCCCATGCCGACGCTGGCGGAGCGGCGGTCGCCGACCCGGCACGAGCGCCCGTGCCGCGCGACGCGCGACCGTCGGCGAGGTCATGCTGCGCGGCAACACGGTCATGAAGGGATATCTGAACAACGCGGCTGCCACGGCGGAGGCCTTCCGCGACGGCTGGTTCCATACCGGCGACCTCGCGGTGATGCACCCGGACAATTACATCGAGATCAAGGATCGCGCCAAGGACATCATCATCTCCGGCGGAGAGAACATCGAGTCGCTGGAAGTCGAGGAGTGTCTCTACCGCCACCCGCAGGTGATGGAAGCCGCGGTGGTGGCGCGGCCGGACGCGAAATGGGGCGAAACGCCGTGCGCGTTCGTCGACCCTGAGCCGAGGATGCTGCGCGGCGTCGGCGCCGCCGAGCATCATCGCCTGGTGCCGCGAGCACATGGCGCACTTCAAGGCGCCGCGGCAGCGTCATTTCGGGCCGCTGCCGAAGACCTCGACCGGCAAGATCCAGAAGTTCGTGCTGCGCGAGCGGGCCCGGGCGCTCGCCGCGGGCGAGCCGGAAGGACCGCGGCGCTAGCGGCAGGCCGCGAGCAGCTGTCGCGCCGCGACGACGCCGCTGCGCGTGGCCGCCTCCAGCGTTGCCGGAAACTCCGGGTCGGTGTAGTCGCCGGCCAGATACAGGCGCTTGTAGAGCGCCCCGGGCGCCGGGACGCGCCAGCGCCGGCGCGCAGGCGTAGGTGGCCCGGCGCTCGGCGATGGTCTGCGACCATGCCGGCGGCGGAAGCTCCGGCAGCAGTCGTCGCAGCTGCGCGTCGATCGCGCGCTCCAGCGCGGCGTGTTCCTGGCGTGCCGCCGTGCCCGCCTCGGTGCTGATGACCACTGCGGCGAGCCCGGGCGCGCCGCCGAGCTGGCCGCGGTCGAACACCCATTGCCCGGGCTGGCCGTCGAGCTTGAGCATCGGTTGCGGCAGGCCGAGCGCGCGCGCGTATTGCAGATAGATCGTTCGTATCGGCTCGTAGGCGAACTTGGCAACCTGGGCGCAGAGCCGCCGCGGTCGGCGTGAGTGTCGGCGAGTCCGCGCAGGTGCGCGAGCTGGTGCGGCGCGACGGCGAGCATCGCCGCGACGAACGCCTCCTCGCCGGCTTCGGTCGCCGACTGCGACCCCGGAGTCGAGGGCGCGCACCGCGGTGACGGTGCAGCCGAGGCGCGCCTGTCCGCCACGGGCGATCGACGTAGGTCGCGGCGGCGGCTGGAAAAAGCGCGGTCAGATCGACCCGCGGCAGGAGCACGTCGGAGTCGCGCGCGTGGGCGGCAAAGGCCACGCGCAGGACGTTGCATAAAAATCTGCGCGGAGGCCGATGTCGAGCGGCGTGTTGAGCGCGGCGATGCACAGCGGCTCCCACAACAGGCTGACCACCCGGGCGGGTTGATCGGCGAGCAGGGCGCTGGCGGTCAGTTGCGGCGCGCAGCGAAACTGACCGCGGCGCAGGCGGCGCACGAAAAGCAAGCGTGGCCAGGCGGTCGCGCCGCGGGACCCCGCGCATGCCAAGCAGGGCGAGCGCGAGGTGCCAGGGCGCGGGCAGTGGCCGGGTCTTGAGGCGGAATACGCCGGGCTGCTCGAGGTGCAGCCGGCGCCGGTCGCAGAGCGCGCGCTCGGCGTGCTCGCCGTGCACGGTGCGCAGCAAGGCGAGCGTCTGCCGGTAGGCGCCGAGCAGGAGGTGCTGGCCGTTGTCGAGCGCGCGCGCCGCTCGACGTCGACGCGGCGCGCGCGGCCGCCGAGACGCTTGCGCCGGCTCGAACAGCGTGACCGGCGCGCCCGGCCGCGGCGAGCGTGACCGCGGCGGCCATGCCCGCCCAGCCGCCGCCGACGACGGCGACGCGGCCGGGTGCTCAGCCATCGCCAGCGCCTCAGTACGACCGTGCGGTCTTCCAGGCGATCCAGAGCTTGCGAGCGGGCGTCAAGCGCGATGCGGCGGTCGAGCACGCGGAAGCCGTCGCGCTCGATCTCGTGCAGCAGCGCGCGGTAGATCGCCGCCATGATGAGCCCGGGCCGCTGCGCGCGGCGGTCGCGCGCCGGCAGCGCGTCCGAGCGCGCGGGCGTACCAGCGCTCGCGCGCGCGCGACCTGCGACGGCCATCAGCGCGCGCGAACGCCGGCGCTGACGCGGCGCGTGCGAGCGACGATCGGCCGCCGTCACGCCGAAGCGCTGCGAGCTCGTCCTGCGGCAGGTAGATGCGGCCGCGCGCGCGCGTCCTCGCCGACGTCGCGGATGATGTTGGTGAGCTGGAACGCGATGCCGAGGTCGCGCGCGTAGCCGCGCGTGGCCGGATCCGCGTAGCCGAAGATCTCCGCCGACATGAGGCCGACGACGCCGGCGACGCGATGGCAGTAGCGCTCGAGCGTCGCGAAATCGAGATAGCGGTTCTGCGTCGAGGTCCATCGCCATGCCGTCGATCACCGCCTGGAAGTGCTCCTCGCGCAGGTTGAAGCTGCGCACGACCGGGCGCGAGCGCCAGCGCCACCGGATGCTGCGGCCGGCCGCCGAAACGGCGCGCGACCTCGTTGCGCCACCAGGCGAGCTTGAGCCGCGCCACGCCCGGGTCGCCGACCTCGTCGACGACGTCGTCGACTTCGCGGCAGAACGCGTAGAGCGCGGTGATCGCGCGCCGCCGCTCCGGCGGCAGGAACAGGAAGCTGTAGTAGAAGCTCGAGCCGCTCTGCGCGGCCTTCTGCTTCGCAATACTCGTCCGGGCTCATCGGCGCTGCGGCCGCGGCGGGCAGCAGCGCGCGGTACACGATGGCGAGCCAGTCGCGGCCGCGCAGCCGCGGCCGGCGCCGGAACACGTCGCCGTCCACGGCGTCGATGCGAGCGAGGATGCGCAGGCCGCCGGCGATGACGAACTGGAGCTCCAGCCCGAGGCGCCAGCGGCAGCGCGCGCGCGAGCGGCCGTCCCGCATCGAGCAGCGCGCGCGTGCGCGCGACCTCGAACGCGATCAGCGCGCGCCAGCGCTCGTCGCAGCGGCCGCTGCGCGATCTGCGCTTCGCTCGACGCCGAACCGCGCGAGGTCGTCGCTGCGGCAGATAGACGCGCCCCTTGCGCCAGTCGAGCGCGACGTCCTGCCAGAAATTGGTGAGCTGCAGTCCGGTGCAGATCGCGTCGCTGGCGGCGATGTTGGCCGGCGTCGTCGCGCCCGTAGAGGTGCAGCAGCAGCCGGCCGATCGGGATTGGCCGAGCGCGGCAGTAGTCGAGCACCTCGGCGAAGTTCTGCGTAGCGCGACTGCAGTCACGTCCTGCCGGAACGCCGACAGCAGGTCGCGCAACGGCGCGAGCGGCAGCGCGTGCCGGTCGGATCGGCGGCGGCGAGCGCCGGGAACGGCGCGACCGGCGGCGCGTCGCCGCGCTCGATGCGCGTCGAGCATCGCGGTCGAAGGCGTCGAGCGCGGCGAGCCGCTGCGCCGGCGGCGGCGTCGCCCTCGTCGGCGATGTCGTCGGCGGCGCGCGCGAAGCGGTAGATCGCGACCACCGCGCCGCGCAGGCGCGCGGGCACCAGCACGCGATGCGACCGGAAAGTTCTCGTAATGGCGCGACGGACACGGATTTCGCGGGTTTCAGGCGTCGAAAGCGCACGCCATAGCCGAGCGCGCGCACGCCTCTTGCGCGCACGCGCTTGCATGGCGCGAGCTGGAGGCTTGCGCTATACTTACTGTTTGGCGAAACGCGATCGCGAAAGTGGCGGAATTGGTAGACGCACCGGCCTTAGGAGCCGGCGCCGGAAGGCGTGGGGGTTCGAGTCTCTCCTTTCGCACCAACGCGTTCTGGCAAGCACCGACGCAAGATAGCAAGGAATCTACGCGTATGCAAACCACTCTGGAGACGCTCGGCCAGCTCGAACGCCGGCTGAACGTGGCGGTGCCGAGCGCGCAGATCGAGGGCGAGATCGAGAAGCGCCTGGCGCGGCTCGCCAAGACGGTGAAGATGCCCGGCTTCCGCCCGGGCAAGGTGCCGATGAAGATGGTCGCGCAGCAATACGGCCCGCAGGTGCGCTCCGACGTCATCTCCGACGCCGTGCAGTCGAGCTTCAACGACGCGATGCGCGACGCAGAACCTGCGCGTGGCGGGCTATCCGCGCATCGAGCCGAAGCAGGGCGTCGGCCGACGGACGCAGTTCGAATTCTCGGCGATGTTCGAGGTCTATCCCGGAGATCAAGCTTGGCGACCTGTCCGACCGTGACGATCGAGCGGCCGGTGGTCGAGGTCGACGCCGGCCGACGTCGAGCACACGCTCGAGATGCTGCGCAAGCAGCGCGCCGCGCTACGAGCCGGCGACGCGCCCGGCGCAGACGGGCGACCGCGTGATCGTCGATTTCACGCGGCACGATCGACGGCGTCGAGTTTCCCGGCGGCCAGGCGCAGCGATTTCGCCATCATGCTGGGCGAAGGCAGGATGCTGCCGGAGTTCGAAGCGGCGCTCGCGGGCATGGCGCCGGGCGAGACGCAAGACCTTCGCGCTGACGTTTCCGGCCGACTACCACGGCAAGGAAGTCGCCGGCAAGAGCGCGCGAGTTCGACGCTGACGCGTGAAGTCGGTCGACGAGCCGCACGCTGCCCGCCGGTCGACGCGAGTTCGCGACGGCATTTCGGCATCGCCAGCGGCAGCGTCGACGAGCTGCGCACGCGAGATCGCAGCCGAACCTCGAGCGTCGAGCTGAAGCGCAAGATCGAGGCGCGTGCTGAAGGAGCAGGTGATGAAGGCGCTGCGTCGCACGGCCGAGCTCGCGGTCCCGAAGTCGCTGGTCGAGCTGGAGGCGCAGGGACTGGCGCAAGCGCGACGGCCGCCGAGCTCAAGAGCCGCGGCATGAAGACCGAGGAGCTCGAGCTCACGCCGGAGATGTTCCGGCCGCAGGCCGAGGAGCGCGTCGCGCTCGGCCTGATCCTCGACGAGATCGTGCGCACAGCAGCAGCTGCAGGCGCGGCCCGAGCAGGTGCGCGCGCTGGTGCGAGGAAGCCGCGCAGAGCTTCGAGCAGCCCGAGGCGGTGATCCGCTGGCACTACGAGCAGCCGGAGCGGCTGAACGAATTCGAGGTGCGCGCGGTCGAACGCAACGTGGTCGACTGGGTGCTGCGGCACGCCCGGGTCGAGGACAAGCCGACGGCGTTCTCGACGAGCTGATGGAGCCGCGCGGCGCAGCCGAGCGGCACGGCGACGTAGCGGGTCAGGCGTCAACGCAACCTGGGTGGACGACGATGAGCAAGAGCGGCGGCAACGAACCGCAGGGCCTCGGCCTGATCCCGATGGTGATCGAGCAGAGCGGACGCGGCGAGCGCGCCTACGACATCTATTCGCGCCTGCTGAAGGAGCGCGTCATCTTCCTCGTCGGCCCGGTCGACGAGAGCGACGGCCAACCTGGTCGTCGCGCAGATGCTGTTCCTGGAGTCCGAGAATCCGGACAAGGACATCCACTTCTACATCAACTCGCCCGGCGGCTCGATCGCGGCGGGCATGGCGATCTACGACACGATGCAGTTCATCAAGCCCGACGTGTCGACGCTGTGCGTCGGCATGGCGGCCAGCATGGGCGCGTTCCTGCTGGCGGCGGGCGCCAAGGGCAAGCGCTTCGCGCTGCCCAACTCGACGCGTGCATGATCCACCAGCCGCTGGGCGGCTTCCAGGGCCAGGCCTCGGACATCGAGATCCACGCCAAGTACATCCTGTCGCCTGCGCGAGCGGCTCAACCGGCTGCTGGCGCAGCACACCGGCAAGCCGATCGAGCAGCATCGAGCGGGACACCGACCGCGACAATTTCCTCACTGCCGAGGAGGCGCAGGAGTACGGATTGATCGACAAGGTCTTGCAGAGCCGGGCGCAGGGCCTGTAAAGTGTGCTGAGGCCGCCGGGCAGGTGGTCGGCGACCAGACGAGGTACCGATGAATGGCCGACAAAGGCGTCCGGCGACAAGCTTCTCTACTGCTCCTTCTGCGGCAAGAGCCAGCACGAGGTGCGGAAGCTCATCGCCGGCCCGTCGGTGTTCATCTGCGACGAGTGCATCGAGCTCTGCAACGACATCATCCGCGAGGAGGGTGCCACCGCCGAGGCCGGCACGCCGGACAAGACCAAGCTGCCGACGCCGCACGAGATCCGCGCAGATCCTCGACCAGTACGTGATCGGCCAGGAGCTGGCCAAGAAGATCCTCGTCGGTCGCGGTCTACAACCACTACAAGCGGCTGCGACACCAGCGTCAAGGAAGACGACGTCGAGCTCGCCAAGAGCAACATCCTGCTGATCGGGCCGACCGGCTCCGGCAAGACGCTGCTCGCGCAGACGCTGGCGCGCCTGCTCGACGTGCCGTTCGTGATCGCCGACGCGACGACGCTGACCGAGGCCGGCTACGTCGGCGAGGACGTCGAGAACATCATCCAGAAGCTGCTGCAGAAGTGCGACTACGACATCGAGAAGGCGCAGCGCGGCATCGTCTACATCGACGAGATCGACAAGATCTCGCGCAAGAGCGACAACCCGTCGATCACGCGCGACGTGTCCGGCGAGGGCGTGCAGCAGGCGCTGCTCAAGCTGATCGAAGGCACGATCGCCTCGGTGCCGCCGCAGGGCGGGCGCAAGCACCCGAACCAGGAATTCGTCCAGGTCGACACGACCAACATCCTGTTCATCTGCGGCGGCGCGTTCGACGGCCTGGAAAAGATCATCCGCCAGCGCACGGCCAAGACCGGCATCGGCTTCGGCGCCGAGGTCGCGAGCCCGGACGACCGCAAGGACATCAGCGCTGCTGCTGCGCGAGACCGAGCCCGAGGACCTGATCAAGTTCGGCCTGATCCCGGAATTCGTCGGCCGGCTGCCGGTGGTGGCGACGCTGGAGGAGCTCGACGAGGCGGCGCTGATCCAGATCCTGGTCGAGCCGAAGAACGCGCTGATCAAGCAGTACCAGAAGATGTTCCGCATGGAAGGCGTCGAGCTGGAGGTCCGCGAGCCGGCGCTGCAGGCGATCGCCAGCAAGGCGCTGGCGCGCAAGACCGGCGCCCGCGGCCTGCGCTCGATCCTCGAGCAGGTGCTGCTCGACGTGATGTACGACCTGCCGTCGCATGGCGAACTGTCGCGCGTCGTCGTCGACGAGGCGACGATCGCCAACGACGGCAAGCCGCTGCTGATGTTCGCCGACCAGCCCAAGGTGGCTGCGGCGCACTCCTAGACGTCGAACCCTGGCGTAGGCGTCGACGGTGGTGCCGGCTTGAATGGCCGGCCGCCGCCCCCATCTGCACATGCTGACGCTAACCCATTTCCTACGCGAGGCTCCATGGCCACTGATCTGGCAACACGCTTCCCGCCGACCTGACGACCTTGCCGCTGCTGCCGCTGCGCGACGTCGTCGTCTTCCCGCACATGGTGATCCCGCTGTTCGTCGGGCGGCCGAAGTCGATCAAGGCGCTCGACGTCGCGATGGAGGCCGGCAAGCACATCCTGCTGGTGGCGCAGAAGTCGGCCGCCAAGGACGAGCCGGGCGCCGAGGACCTGTACGCGATCGGCAGCGTCGCGACCATCCTGCAGATGCTCAAGCTGCCCGACGGCACGGTGAAGGTGCTGGTCGAGGGCACGCAGCGCGCGCAGATCGACTGCGCGTCGATGAATCGGCGACTACCATGTCGGCCGAGGCGACGCCGCTGCCTGGCCGACGACGGCAGCGACGCACGAGATCGAGGCGATGCGCCGCGCGCTGCTCGCGCAGTTCGACCAGTACGTGAAGCTCAACAAGAAGATTCCGCCGGAAATCCTGACCTCGATGGCCGGCATCGACGACGGCGGCCGGCTGGCCGACACCATCGCCGCGCACCTGCCGCTCAAGCTCGAGCAGAAGCAGGAAATCCTCGAGATGGGCGACGTCGGCAAGCGCCTCGAGCACCTGCTCGGGCTGCTCGAAGGCGAAGTCGACATCCTGCAGGTCGAAAAGCGCATCCGCGGCCGCGTCAAGCGGCAGATGGAGAAGAGCCAGCGCGAGTACTACCTGAACGAGCAGGTCAAGGCGATCCAGAAGGAACTGGGCGAAGGCGACGAGAACGCCGACCTCGAGGAGATGGAGAAGAAGATCAAGGCCGCCAAGATGCCGAAGGAGGCGCGAGACCAAGGCGATGGCCGAGTTGAAGAAGCTGCAAGCATGATGTCGCCGATGTCGGCCGAGGCCACCGTCGTGCGCAACTACATCGACACGCTGCTCGGCCTGCCGTGGCGCAAGAAGAGCAAGATCAGCAAGGACCTCGCGCAACGCGGTGAAGGTGCTCGACGCCGACCACTACGGCCTGGAGAAGGTCAAGGAGCGCATCGTCGAGTATCTCGCGGTGCAGCAGCGCGTCGACAAGCTGAAGGCGCCGATCCTGTGCCTGGTCGGCCCGCCCGGCGTGGGCAAGACCTCGCTCGGCCAGTCGATCGCCGGGCGACCAACCGCAAGTTCGTGCGCATGTCGCTGGGCGGCGTGCGCGACGAGGCGGAGATTCGCGGCCACCGCCGCACCTACATCGGCTCGATGCCGGGCAAGATCCTGCAGAACATGACCAAGGTCGGCGTGCGCAACCCGCTGTTCCTGCTCGACGAAGTCGACAAGATGGGCATGGATTTCCGCGGCGATCCGTCCTCGGCGCTGCTGGAAGTGCTCGACCCGGAGCAGAACAACACCTTCGTCGACCACTACGTCGAGGTCGAATACGACCTGTCCGACGTGATGTTCGTCGCGACGGCGAACACGATGAACATCCCGCCGCCGCTGCTCGACCGGATGGAGGTGATCCGTCTGTCCGGCTACACCGAGGACGAGAAGATCGACATCGCGCAAGCAGCTACCTGCTGCCCAAGCAGATGAAGAACAACGGCCTGAAGGACGAACGAGCTGCACGTCGCCGAAAGCGCGCTGCGCGACATCGTGCGCTACTACACGCGCGAGGCCGGCGTGCGCAGCGCTCGAGCGCGAGATCTCGAAGATCTGCCGCAAGGTGGTCAAGAGCGCTGCTGCTGCGAGAGCGAAGGCAAGCCGCGACAGCGAAGAGTCCGGTCGAGTCAACGCGAAGAACCTCGACAAGTACCTCGGCGTGCGCCGCTTCACCTACGGCATCGCCGAGAAGAAGAACCAGGTCGGCCAGGTCACCGGCCTCGCCTGGACCGAGGTCGGCGGCGACCTGCTGACGATCGAGGCCGTGGCGCTGCCCGGCAAGGGCAAGACGACCACCACCGGCAAGCTGGGCGAGGTGATGAAGGAATCGATCGCAGGCCGCGCTGTCGGTGGTGCGCCACCGCTCGAAGCAGCTGGGCATCGCGGCGGACTTCTACCAGAAGACCGACCTGCACATCCACCTGCCGGAGGGCGCGACGCCCAAGGATGGCCCGAGCGCGGGCATCGCGATCTGCACGGCGATGGTGTCGGTGCTGACCGGCATTCCGGTGCGCGCCGACGTGGCGATGACCGGCGAGATCACGCTGCGCGGCGAAGTGCTGCCGATCGGCGGGCTGAAGGAAAAGCTGCTGGCGGCCGGCCGCGGCGGCATCAAGACGGTGCTGATCCCCGAGGAGAACGTCAAGGACCTCGCCGGAGATCCCGGACGAGATCAAGAACCGGCTCGAGATCCACCCGGTGCGGTGGATCGAGCAGGTGCTGGAAGCGGCGCTGGAGCGGCAGCCGGCGCCGCTGGCCGAGTTGCCGGTGCCGAGAGCGCGCCGCCGTGCCCGCGGCGCCGGTCGACGAGCCGACCGGCGCCTGAAGCACTGAGTCCGCAGCCGGATCGGCGCGGCGCGGCCACGCGAACGCCGCGGCTGAAGGCCGCGGCGATTTGTATTGGCGCGGCGCAGATCGGTGCGCGCATGTTGTTCGCACGCCGCTTGACACGCGTGAATTCGCGATTGCTATAAAGCGACGTTCGCCGATTCGCGACCGCGTTGCTGCCGGCTTTCTGCCGGCCTTGCCCACGTTCATTTCCGCCATATCACCAGCGCATCGAAAGGGGACCTTCGTGAACAAATCCGAACTGATCGACGCGATCGCAAAGCATGCCGACATCTCCAAGGCGGCGGCCGGGCGCGCGCTGGATGCGACGGTGAACTCGATCAAGGGCTCGCTCAAGAAAGGCGACATCGTGACGCTGGTCGGCTTCGGCTCGTTCTACGTCGGCAAGCGCAGCGGCGCGCCAGGGCCGCAATCCGCGCACCGGCGCGGCGATCAAGATCAAGGCGGCGAAGGTGCCGAAGTTCCGCGCTGGCAAAGCCCTCAAGGATGCGGTAAACTAACGCGCTTAGCGGCCGGTCGCGGCGGGCGCGGGTCACGCAGCCTCGGGCCCGGCACGGCAGCGCGGGTGCTTAGCTCAGTTGGTAGAGCGTCGCCCTTACAAGGCGAATGTCGGGAGTTCGAGCCTCTCAGCACCCACCAGCAGGCGCGAGCGGTATCCGGGAGTGGTAGTTCAGTTGGTTAGAATACCGGCCTGTCACGCCGGGGGTCGCGGGTTCGAGTCCCGTCCACTCCGCCAATTCCAAAGTCGTCCTGCACGCGTCGGCGGCGCCCGCGCTTCCTCAGGTGCGGCCGGCCCGTTCGCTGCGCGCTGTCACGCGGTCTCCTGATTGACTCCCTGACTCCCGATGGCCAGCCTGCCTCATCGCCTACGCCCGCGTCATCGCGCGGCGGCATCCGACCGACAGCAGGCTTCCGGGTTGATGCCCGATAGCGGTCGTACGCCGGGCCAGCGTTGCAAGAAATACGTGCGCCTGGGTATACACGGGCCATGAATAGCGACCACTATTACGGCCCCGATCTCGCGTGGGCACACCACCGTGGCTACTCGTGTCACGTCGAGCAAACCGCGCTTGGCATCAAACGCATTCTCAGCGACGCCGGCTTGTCGACAGGGCACCGGGTACTTGACGTCGGCTGTGGCAGCGGTTTGCTGGCCCGGGAGCTGCTTGCCGCCGGCTTCGAAGTTCATGGAGTGGACGCCTCGGAAGCGATGATTGAGCTTGCGCGTGACTACGCGCCACGCGGCGTGTTTCGTGTTGTACGTCTCCCAAGCGGCTTGCCAACATGCGCTCATGACGCCCTGCCGAGCGTGGATGCCGTCGTTTCGACGGGACACGTGCTGAACTATCTGGAACATCGCGACGATATTTGTCGCGCGCTCGTCGAGCTGGCGCACGCCATTCCACCCGGCGGCGTGCTGGCGATGGACTTGATGACGGAAAGATACTGTGAAGCCCGTGACGTTTCCCAAGTGCACGCCAAGGTCGAGAAGGATTGGGCGATCGTGACGCGTTTTTCCCGTCCGGAGAGGTACCGATACGACCGCTCGATCACACTATTTCGGCTCATTGAGGGTGGGTGGAGACGCAGCGACGAGCACCACCGCAACGTGACGATGGACGCGGACGATGCATTGCGCGTCTTGCGCGGAAGCGGTGTCGATGCGCACGCGCAGTCTGCATTTGGCGACGAGAAGCTTCCGGAGGGCCTGGTCGTGTTGACCGGTGTTCGGCGCTAGAAGGAGGCGCGCCGTTCCCGCCCCGAGAACGACCTTCCCCCTTCCGCTGAGAGCGCGGTTCTGCGAACGGCGAATGTCGCAGACAGGTCGTGAAGCGCCATCGAACGACGGGCTGCTTTGCGGCCAGCAGCGGCCACATAACGATGGCAGCCAGAGCGGCCGTTCGACCCCGCCATCGATCGAATCGTGCCGACAACCTGCCCCGCGCTCGCGGTATCACTATTATCAGATGCAAAGGTGCTGCCGCTCGAGTAACGTACCCGTTTTCCACGACCGCCCCGCAGGGCACAGGTAAGGGTCATGAGCGATCCCCACCCGCAGTACGCTCCAACGGAGCAGCCGCGCCCGCTCCACGCGGTCACCTATTACTGGGGCGTCGTCACCTTGCTTGTCGGGCTGTTAGCGGCCGCGCTGATCTATTTCTTTGCCGCAGAGGACAAAGAGATGGACCTCGTCGGCGAAATCGCAAGCGGAAGAATGTACGAACACAACCTCGAGCTCATGGGAGGAAAGTTTGCCGTGTATGCGGACCGGTTCAATCGCTGGTTCGCTGGCCTGTGGCACGGGAGGCCGCTGGCCTATACTGTAGCCGTGCTCAGCGTCGCGATTGCTCTGCTGTTCTTCTGGCTGGCCCGCCAAACGTCCGTGCCCTTGCCGAACGAGCCGGAAAGGGGCCGCGAAGGCCGATGACCTGTCGGCAGTGGCGCACTGAGACGGCCGGCATCAGGCTGCCCACGGCGGAGGCCGTGTAGAAAACAATTAGAAGCGATTCATCGAGGGAGAGGACCGAACCCAGGTGACGTTGCTGCCGGCGTGTCTGGATGACTACGTGGAGGCAGAGAATCCGGTTCGCGTGGTCGAGGTCTTCGTTGATGGGCTCGATCTGGGCGAGCTCGGCTTCGAGGGGGTTGACCCGGCCGAGACGGGCCGGCCGGCGTACCACCCGGCCGTGTTGCTGAAACTCTACATCTACGGCTACCTGAATCGCATCCAATCGAGCCGTCGGCTGGAGCGGGAGGCGCAGCGCAACGTCGAGCTGATGTGGTTGACTGGGCGCCTGATGCCGGACTTCAAGACCATCGCCAACTTCCGCAAGGATAACGGGCCGGCGATTCGCAGAGTGTGCCGCCAGTTCGTGGTGCTGTGCCGCCGGCTGAATCTGTTCGCCGACGCCATCGAGGCCATCGATGGCAGCAAGTTCAAGGCGGTGAACAACCGGGATAAGAACTTCACTCCGGCCAAGATGCAGCGGCGGATGGCGCAGATCGAAGAGAACATCGCGCGTTACCTGACGGATATGGATACCGCCGACCGGGCGGAGCCCGAAGTGGCGCAGTTGAAGAAGGGTCGGCTGCAAGAGAAGATTGCGGCTCTGAAGGAGCAGATGCAGCGGCTCAAAGTACTCGAGGCGCGGATGCTCGCCAGCCCAGATCAACAGCTATCGCTGACCGATCCCGACGCGCGCTCGATGAAGAACCGGGATGGCGGCATCGTCGGCTACAACGTTCAGACCGCGGTCGATGCCAAGAACCACCTGATCGTGGCGCATGAAGTCGTCACGGCGGGCATCGATCGCGAACAGCTGACGCCGATGGCCGAACGAGCACACGCGGCCACGGGCAACGACGCCCTTACCGTGGTCGCTGACCGCGGTTACTTCAAAGGCGAACAGATCCTGGAATGCGAACAGGCCGGGATCACACCGCTGGTGCCCAAGTCGATGACTTCGAACAGCAAGGCCGACGGTCGCTTCGACAAGCAGGACTTTATTTACATTGCCGCCGACGATGAGTACCGTTGCCCCGCAGGTCAGCGGGCCATCAAGCGCTTCACGACCATCGAGAACGGCATGACCCTGAGCAAATACTGGACCTCGGCGTGTCCCAGGTGCCCGCTCAAAGCGCAATGCACCACGGGCGACTATCGGCGCATCACGCGTTGGGAACATGAGGCAGTGCTCGAGGCGATGCAGCTGCGACTGGATCGTCAGCCCGAGATGATGCGAGTACGACGACAAACCGTCGAACACCCGTTGGGCACGATCAAGTGCTGGATGGGTTGGACACACTTCCTGACTAAGACGCTGACGCGCGTGCGCACCGAAATGAGTCTGCCCAGAAGCGGACCACGATACGCCCTGACATTCTTGTCGAAGCCTCGGGTCACGCGCGGTTCATCGCGCAATCTCGAGGCGTAAGCGAGCATCAGAGCCCACGACTACAGCTGCTTCATCCCGTTGTCAGGCCGACATCGGCCATCAGCAGTCCATTCAAGCGGTGCCAGCGCGATACGGCGCGGAGTAGTATCGGCCCTCGCAGGTCACCCAACATGTGGATCTCCCGTCTGCGCAGCGCAGCCTTCGTTTTGATAGGGATTTGCCTGTGCTTTGCGCTGCCTGCTCGGGCCGCGGCCGAGACGGTTCAGTGTGCACTGGGCGGCAATGCGTTGCCGAGCGGACCGGTCGTGCTCCTCCCTTCGGGAGCAAAGAACTATCGGTCGATGAAACTGCAGCTGTTGAGCAATCCCTATATGAGCGGCGTGGCGGTGCAGGTAAATTGGAGCGACATCGAGGCGAGCGAGGGCAAGCCGGATTGGTCGCAGCTCGATGCGCTGTTCGCGGCCGCGGCCGCGGCAAAGAAATGGGTACATCTGATCATGTTCCCCGGTTTCTTCTCACCACAGTGGGCGCTCGAAGGCGTGCAGACGGATCTGTTTGAGATTCAATACGGACCGGGCAAGGGCACAAGCGCCAAACTTCCGATGCCGTGGGATCGGGTGTACCTGGGTAGATGGTTCGCGTTCATGAAGCTGTTGAGCGCCCGCTACGGAGAGTTGCCCGCGTTTAGAATGATCGCGGCGGCGGGCCCTACCTCTGTTTCCGTGGAAATGACTCTGCCGAACTCGCCGGCCGCGCACAGGCAATGGATGGCCAACGGCTATTCGCCCGCCCGGTACCTTAGCGCCTGGGACGACACGTTTCACTTCTACGCCGAGACGTTTCGCAAGCAGTGCATTTCCCTGTCCGCTCCGGGTCTGCCGATTCTCGGAGCCGGCCCGAAGGATCGAGCGGCGCACTTGCGCGCTAAGCAGGAAGTTATCGAGCGCGCCGCACGCGCTGTCGGCAATCGACTGGCGATTCAATCGAGTGATCTTCATGCGGGCCACGCTGCGGTCGAAGCGCCTGATAATACCGAGTTCATCAACAGCTACAGCGGGCGGATCATCACCGGCTTTGAAATGCGCAGCGGTTCGCAAGACGCAATTGCGAGCAAGGTAATGGGTGCGGAGGGCGATCCTCCGCTGGCCTTGCGAAGATCCATCGATAAGGGGATGGCACGCAACAGCGGCGGCCGGCACGTGAACTATCTGGAGATCTACGCAGCGGACGTAGAACCGGCCGCTATGCAACCAGTGCTGCAGTACGCTGCGCAACTGTTCACCGCCGGCAGCCACTGATCCCCAGCCTGCGGCGAGCAGCCGTGACGCAAGTGGGTTCCCAGAGCCGATTGTCGGTGCTGGTAAGAGAATCCTATGCATGCACGCGCCGACGATCCCGACAGCCTGCTGCGCGTCGCCGACCGGGCGCTCTACCAGGCCAAGGAGCTTGGGCGCGATCGCGTGGTGCGAGCGAGCTCGACCGCGGCCGCGGCGGGCAGGCGCAGCGTGGGCCCGGCAGCGTCGAAGGCTAGCTGAGCCTTCCAGCCCGACAGTTCATCAGGCCGGCTCAACCGCCGATCTTGAATACATAGCCTTTGTTGCGCAGGCACGCATCGATCGCGTCGGAGCGCGGGATCGCGTTGGCGTCGAAGTTGGTCGACACCGTGACGACCGGATACTTGCGTGCGGCCTCCAATGCGCACCGGTTGCGATCTTCCTCCAGTTCAGTGCGCGTCGTATTTGGCCGTGACCATGCGCCGATTGCGCAGCCACCCAGAAGCACCACGAGGCACAAATTTGCAACCGGGGCGAGCACTTTCATGCGTACTCCTGACGTTGACAGCGAAAACTGGCACCCCGTGATCCGGTGTTGGCGTCGGGGTGGATCCTGGAAGGATACGGCAACATACCCGAGGCAATGAAGGTCTTTTGCATGCCGGAGTAGCGCTTCGCATCGATCCTCGCGCAGTGCGTGCTGTGGCAGTTCCGGTTCGCGTTGACCTGGATCCGGCGATACGGCTAAAATGAAGGCAATGGCAGGGGAGGGTTCGCCGGGGTGCCGAGGGTCCCTCCGGCCTTCGAGTTTCGTCCACTCCCGCCGACATACGAAGGGCGAACGCGAGTTCGCCCTTTTTTGATTCAGACACCGGATTCCCATGTACGACTTTATCTACAAGCGCAAGCGCCTGGTGCAGTTCGTCCTGGCGTTGATCACGCTGCCGTTTGCCTTTTTCGGCGTCGACTACTATTTTCGCAACACCGATCGCGCTGGCGAGGTGGCCACGGTTGCGGGCACCCCGATCACGCAGGTGGATTTCGCCAACGCCCTGCGCGACCAGGAACAGCGCATGCAACAGGCGCTCGGGGCGAACTACGACCCGGCGATGTTCCAGGACCCCGAGATGCGCTACTCGGTGCTGGAGCAGCTGATCGGCGAGCGGCTGCTGCAGGAGCAGGCGCGACGCGATCGGCTGAGCGTCTCCGACGAGCAGTTGCGCCAGTTCATCTCCGAGATTCCGGCGTTCCAGGAAGATGGCAAGTTTTCGCAGACGCGCTACGAGCAGCTGCTCTCGATGCAGAACCCGCCGCGGTCGCCGGTCGAATTCGCGCAGAGCATTCGGCAGGGACTCGCGATGGCGCCGCTGGAGGAACCCATCACCAAGGCCAACATCATCGCCAAGAGCAACGTCGAGCGCTATCTCGGGCTGCTCGATCAGCAGCGCGAGGTGGCGGCGGCGAGCATCGACGCCGAGTCCTATCTCAAGGACGTCAGGATCGACGACGCCGCGGTGAAGGCTTTCTACGATGCGAACCAGCAGGCGTTTCAGGTGCCCGAGGCAGTGAAGCTTGAATACGTGACCCTGACGCCGGACGCGCTCGAGCGCGCAGATCGTGATCGATCCCGCCGAGGTCAGGAAGCAGTACGACGGCAACCTGCGCCTCTACGGCAAGGCCGAGGAGCGCGACGCGGCGCATATCCTGATTGCGGTCAAACCCGACGCCTCCGAATCGGACAAGGCCGCGGCGAAGGCGAAAGCGGAGGATATCCTCGCCCAGGCGAAGAAGAACCCGAACCAGTTCGCCGAGCTGGCGAAGAAATTCTCGCAGGACACCGGCTCGGCGGCACAGGGCGGCGACCTGGGGTTCTTCGCCCGCGACGGGTCGATGGTGAAGCCCTTCGAGGACGCGGTGTTCGCCATGAAGGCGGGCGAGATCGCCGGTCCGGTGCAGAGCGACTTCGGCTGGCACGTGATCAAGCTCATCGCCATCCACCCGGCGCAGCTGCAGTCCTTCGACCAGGTAAAGTCGCAGATCGAGCAGGATATGAAACGGCAGCAGGCGACGGGCAAGTTCGCCGAGGCCGCCGACGAGCTGCAGAACCTGGTCTATGAGCAGGCCGACTCGCTGCAACCGGTGGCGAAGGCCTTGAACCTCACCGTCCAGACCACGCCGTTTCTCTCGCGCGGCCAGGTGCAGGCGCTGGGAAAGAACAACGCCAAGTTCACGCAGGCGGTGTTCAGCCCGGATTCACTGCAGGCGAAGCGCAACACCGAAGCGATCGAGGTCGCGCCCAATACCTTGATGGCGGCACGCGTGGTCGAGTACAAGCCCGCCGTTCCGCGACCGTTCGACGAGGTCAAGGCGCGAGATTCGGCGCCAGCTGGAGCACCAGGCCGCGGCAGCGAGCTCGCGCTGCAGGCCGGCAAGGCGAAGCTCGCCCTGCTGCAGGAGGGGAAGGATGCCGGGCTCGACCTTCGGCAAGCCGACCACGGTGAGCCGCAACCGGCCGCAGCCGGGCTTTTCGCAGTTTGCGCTGACCGCGATCTTTCAGGCCGATACGGCGAAGCTGCCGGTCTATGCCGGATCGACCAACGAGCGCGGCGGTTACTCGCTCTATCGCATCGAGCGCGTCATCGTGCCGCCGCCGGCGGACGCGGCGCGCCTGACCGCCTTGGCCAGCCGCGTGGGCGATCAGATCGGGCGCGAGCTGGAGATGGCCAACATCGCGAGCCTCCGGGCGAAGGCCGACGTGAAGATCAATCAGGCGAATCTGGAGAAGGACCTGCAGCAGAACGCCCCGGCGGGGCAGCCGCTCAGCCCGCGGGGGCGGTAGGGCAGTCGAGGTCGCGCAGCTGTTTTTCGTTGTCGGCGATCAACTTGTCGATTTCCTCCGGGGTGTAGTACACCCGCTCCCCGCTATCGTTGAAGTGATAGAGCGCGACGTCGGTGCGCAGGACCTGCAGCTGTCCGCGGATCTGCACGCAGCGGTCGAGCTTGGCCTTGGCGTCGGCCTGCGCCTTCTGCGCCTTGGCGTCCGCGTCGGTCGCGTTCCTGTTGCCGTTTCTTGAGCTCCGCATCCTTGGCGGCCATGTCGCGGACCGCATTCGGGTCGGCGGGCGGCACCGAATTGGCGATGCGCTCCGCCTTCACGCCGGGGGGCGGGGTATCGCCGTAGACCACGCGGCCGTTCTCGTCGGTCCATTTGTACGTGCGCCGCGGTGGCGGGCAGCGCCGCAAAAACCAGCGCGCAGACGGCAAGTCGCAGCGGTGAAAGGGCGCGCATGAACTGTTTCCTCAAACGCAACGGCTACACGGTAATGCAAACCGCACGCGGGCGTCAAACCGGCGCGCGCTACAGCGCGGCAGCGTTTACCGACTGCGACGACCCGCGTATAATCGATTTTTGCGCATAGGAGAAATGCACCATGCGTGTCGTGCAGAAGGCGCTGACTTTCGACGACGTCCTGCTGCTCCCCGCCCATTCCACTGTCGTCCCCCGCGACGTCAGCCTGCAAACCCGCCTCACCCGCCGTATCACGCTCAACATTCCGCTGCTGTCGGCGGCGATGGACACGGTCACCGAGGCACGGCTCGCCATCGCGATCGCGCAGGAAGGCGGGCTCGGGATCGTGCACAAGAACATGTCGCCCAAGGCGCAGGCGGCGGAGGTGGCCAAGGTCAAGCGCTTCGAAAGCGGGGTGGTCAAGGATCCGATCACCATTCCGCCCACGATGTCGGTGCGCGAGGTGCTGGCGCTCACGCAGCAGCACAAGATCTCCGGGCTGCCGGTCGTCGACGGCCGGAAGGTCGTGGGCATCGTGACCAACCGCGACCTGCGCTTCGAGACCAACCTCGACCAGCCGGTGGCCAACATCATGACCCAGCGCGACCGGCTGGTGACCGTGCCCGAGGGCACCGAGCTGGAGGAAGCCAAGGCGCTGATGCACCAGCACCGCCTCGAGCGGGTGCTGGTCATCAACGACCGCTTCGAGCTCAAGGGCCTGATCACCGTCAAGGACATCCTGAAGTCGACCGAACATCCGCTCGCGTGCAAGGACGAGCTCGGGCGGCTGCGCGTGGGCGCGGCGGTCGGCACCGCCGGCGACACCGAGGAGCGGGTCGAGGCGCTGGTCGCGGCCGGCGTGGACGTGGTCGTCGTCGACACCTCGCACGGCCACTCGCAGGGCGTGCTCGAGCGCGTGCGCTGGGTCAAGCGCACCTATCCGCAGGTGCAGGTCATCGGCGGCAACATCGCCACGGCGGTCGGGCGCGCGGGCGCTGGCCGACCACGGCGCCGACGCGGTCAAGGTCGGCATCGGTCCGGGCTCGATCTGCACCACGCGCATCGTCGCCGGCGTCGGCGTGCCGCAGATCTCGGCGGTGTTGAACACCCTGGAAGGGGTCGCCAACCTCGACATTCCGCTCATCGCCGACGGCGGGATCCGCTATTCCGGCGACATCGCCAAGGCGATCGCCGCGGGCGCGTCGTGCGCGATGCTGGGGAGCCTGTTCGCCGGCACCGAGGAAGCGCCGGGCGAGATCGAGCTCTACCAGGGCCGCTCGTACAAGAGCTACCGCGGCATGGGATCGCTGGGCGCGATGCAGCAGGGCTCGAGCGACCGCTATTTCCAGGACGCGCGAAGGCGACGACGCCGCCGAAAAGCTCGTGCCCGAAGGCATCGAGGGCCGCGTCCCGTACAAGGGCGCGCTCGCCGCGGTCATCCACCAGCTCATGGGCGGGGTGCGCGCCGCGATGGGCTATTGCGGCTGCGCGACCATCGACGAGATGCGCACGCGCGCCGAATTCGTCGAGATCACCTCCGCGGGCATGCGCGAATCGCACGTGCACGACGTGCAGATCACCAAGGAAGCGCCCAACTACCGGGTCGAATGAAGCCTGCGGAACCTGTCCGTGTCTGACGCGCCGTTCGCGGCAGGCCGCCGCGCCGCGCTGCCGTTCATCCTGGTGGTCGTCTTCATCGACGTGCTCGGCATCGGGCTCGCGATGCCGGTATTGCCGATGCTGGTCGGCGATTACACGCCGAGCCGGGAACTGCAGTCGTACTGGTACGGCGCGCTGGTCATCGTCTACGGGCTGATGCAGTTCTTCTGCGCGCCGCTGCTGGGGGCGCTGTCCGACCGCTTCGGCCGGCGGCCGGTGATCCTGGCGTCGCTCTTCGGCCTCGGCCTGCACTACTTCCTGCTCGCGGTCGCGCCGTCGCTCTGGTTCATGCTGCTCGCGCGGGTGCTGGGCGGGATCACCGGCGCGAGCTTCTCGGTCGCAAACGCCTATGCCTCCGACATCAGCTCCGCCGAGGGGCGCGCCAAGAGCTTCGGCTTGATCGGCGCGGCGTTCGGGCCGGGTTCATCTGCGGCCCGATGCTCGGCGGGCTGCTCGGCAGCATCGACCTGCACCTGCCTTTCTACGTCGCCGCCGGGCTGTCGCTGGTCAACGGCCTGTACGGCACGTTCGTCGTTCCCGAATCGCTGCCGCGCGAGCGGCGCGCGCCGTTCGCGCTCCGGCGCGCCAACCCGTTCGCGGCGCTGTTCGCGTTGTCGCGCCATCGCGAGGTCGGGCGGCTGGTGCTCGTGTTCGCGCTGGTGGTGCTGGCGCAGCTGATCCTGCAGACGACTGGGTGCTGTTCACGCACTTCCGCTTCGGCTGGGGGCCGCGCGAGAACGGCTTTGCCCTGTTCTGCGTGGGCTTGGTCGCCGCCGTCGTGCAGGGCGTGCTGCTGGGCCGCATGCTGCGCCGCTTCGGCGAGGTGCGGCTCGCGCTGCTCGGCCTTGCCACCGGCACCGTCGCCTACGTGCTCTACGGCCTCGCGCCGCAAGGCTGGATGATGTACGCGATCATCGTCGGCAATTTCGTGTCCTTTGCCGCCGGCCCGGCGCTGCAGGGGATCGTCTCCAACGCGGTCGGGCCCCAGGAGCAGGGCGTCACCATGGGTGCGCTGAGCTCGATCCAGAGCATCATGTTCGTGGTCGCGCCGGCGATCGGAACGCCGCTGCTCGCCAGGTCAGCCACCTGCCGCCGCTCGACTGGCGGGTCGGCGTCACCTTTTACGTAGCGCCGCCCTGCAGGCGGTTGCCTTCGTCCTGGCGCGGCGGCATTTCGCCGTCCAGCGCGTGGCGCCGTGCCGCCTGACGCTGCGCCCGCCATGCCCTGCAGGATCCTGATCCTCGATTTCGGCGCGCAATACACGCAGCTCATCGCGCGGCGCGTGCGCGAGCTCCACGTCTACTGCGAGATTCACCCGTTCGACGTGGGCGACGCGTTCATCGCTGATTTCGCGCCCGCCGGGATCATCCTGTCCGGCGGCCCGGAGAGCGTGACCGAGGGCGACACGCCGCGCGCGCCCGGACGCGGTGTTGGACCGCGGGCGTGCCGGTGCTCGGCATCTGCTACGGCATGCAGACGATGGCCGCGCAGCTGGGCGGCGCGGTGGAAAGCGGCCTGGTGCGCGAGTTCGGCTACGCCGAGGTGCGCGCGCGCGGGACACGGCCGCCTGCTCGACGGCATCCAGGACCGGAGCAACGCGGAGGGCCACGGCCTGCTCGACGTGTGGATGAGCCACGGCGACAAGGTCACGGCGCTGCCGCCCGGCTTCTCGATCATGGCGAGCAACGACGCGACGCCGATCGCGGCCATGATGGACGAATCGCGCCGCTTCTACGGCGTGCAGTTTCACCCCGAGGTCACGCACACGCGGCAGGGCAAGGCGCTCCTCGCGCGCTTCGTCACGGACATCTGCGGCTGCCCGGGCGACTGGACCATGCCCGGCTACGCCGACGACGGCCATCGAGCGCATCCGCGCCGAGGTCGGCAGCGACGGGGTGATCCTGGGCCTGTCCGGCGGCGTCGATTCGTCCGTCGCCGCCGCGCTCATCCACCGCGCGATCGGCGATCAGCTGACCTGCATCTTCGTCGACACCGGACTGCTGCGCTTGAACGAGGCCGAGCAGGTGATGGCGACCTTCGCGCGCCATCTGGGCGTGAAGGTCGACCTCGTCGACGCGAGCGAGAATTTTCTGGGCGCGCTCGCCGGCGTCGCCGATCCGGAGGAGAAGCGCAAGATCATCGGCCGCGAGTTCGTGCACGTGTTCCAGGCCGAGGCGGCCCGGCTGAAGGCGCCCGGAGCGGGCGCGAAGTGGCTGGCGCAGGGGACGATCTACCCCGACGTGATCGAGTCGGCGGGCGCGAAGACCCGCAAGGCGCACACGATCAAGTCGCATCACAACGTCGGCGGCCTGCCCGAGACGCTGCATCTGAAGCTGCTCGAGCCGCTGCGCGAGCTGTTCAAGGACGAGGTGCGCGAGCTCGGGATCGCCCTCGGGCTGCCGCGCGAGCTGGTGTTCCGGCATCCGTTTCCCGGCCCGGGCCTGGGCGTGCGCATCCTGGGCGCGATCACCCGCGAGCGCGCCGATCTGCTGCGCCGCGCCGACGCGATCTTCATCGACGAGCTGCGCCGCGCCGACTGGTACGATCAGGTCGCGCAGGCCTTCGCGGTGTTCCTGCCGGTACGCTCGGTCGGGGTCATGGGCGACGGCCGCACCTACGAAAACGCGGTGGCGCTGCGCGCCGTGCAGACGACCGACTTCATGACCGCGCACTGGGCGCCGCTGCCGCACGAGCTGCTGGCCACCGTATCCACGCGCATCACCAACGAAGTGCGCGGCATCAACCGCGTGGTGTACGACATATCGGGCAAGCCACCGGCGACCATCGAGTGGGAGTGAATTGGGCCTTTCGGGATCGTTCGCCTTCTATCGGCGCCCGCGACGCGATTCGCTGAAAACCGCCGTGACCGTAATTTAGGCCTTGAATATTGAGCGTAGATCGATCAATATTCAAGGCATGGTGAAGCGACCACAGCTCTTGGCCAGGCTGCGTTCAGGCCTAAAGATGGGTCCTGCGGTGGCGTTGCTCGGTCCCCGTCAGTGCGGTAAGACTACTCTCGCACGGCAGCTGGCAGAGAGCTCGAAGAGCACTTACTTCGATCTGGAAAATCCCGTCGATCTGGCGCGGTTATCCGAGCCTATGACCGCGCTCGAGTCATTGCGCGGTCTGATCGTGATCGATGAGGTCCAGCGTCATCCCGATCTTTTTCCGATCCTCAGGGTGCTGTTGGACCGCAAGCCGGTTCCAGCGCGATTTCTCATTCTTGGGAGTGCCTCGCCGAAGTTGCTGCGACAGAGCTCCGAAACGCTGGCGGGCCGGATCGCAATCGTGGAAATGGGTGGATTTACGCTTGAGGAAATTGGAGACTCGGAACCCAATCGCTTATGGCTGCGCGGCGGTTTTCCGCGTTCGTTTCTGGCCCGCACCGAAGCTGCGAGCACGGCCTGGCGCGAAGACTTTATTCGTACTTTCCTCGAACGCGACTTGGCTCAGCTGGGCGTGCAGGTCCCCTCGGGAACCATGCGTAGATTCTGGACGATGACCGCACATTACTCAGGCGGTATCTGGAACAGCTCGGAGATTGGACGATCCCTCGGAGAGGCTCATACCACTGTCAAGCGCCATCTCGACGCACTATCCGGCGCGCTTGTCGTGCGGGTTCTGGAGCCTTGGTACGCCAACGTTGGTAAGCGATTGGTGAAGTCTCCGAAGGTTTACATTCGGGATTCAGGCCTGCTGCATACGTTGCTCGGAATCGGCGAGCGCTCGCAACTCGAGGGGCATCCCGTGGTTGGTGGATCATGGGAGGGGTTTGTCATCGAGCAACTACTTGCCCATTTGCCCAAGGCCAACGCCTATTACTGGCGAACGCAAGCCGGCGCAGAACTCGATCTGCTGTTGTTTCTGAAAGGGCGCCGCATTGGAATTGACATCAAACGGGCTGATGCACCGAAGATGACTCCGTCGATGGGTTCGGCGCTCGAGGATCTAGAATTGCACCGGTTGTTGGTGGTTTATCCGGGCTCGACGCGCTATACGCTTCGTTCCAAGGTCGAAGTCGATGTCGCTGGCGCAGTGCGTGGCCGAGCTCGTTTGACGATGAAAGACACGGGATTCTATGGCGCGATATAGATGCGATGTGTGTGGCCCTCGGAGAGACGAACCATTCAGGCGAATTATTGCGCAGTAAGTATTGCTTTCGGGATCTATCGCAATCTATCGGCGCCAAGCAAGATGTTTTGACGGTCAATGTGACGGTAAAATGGATTTGGTGCACAGAGAATAGAACTGTAGTTGTTCTAAGCGCGTGCAAGCGCTGGAAACAATTGAGTGGGAGTAACCCAAGCGATGAAACGCGAAGTTTTCTCCTCCGGCACACAATGGGAACCCATCGTCGGTTATTCGCGGGCGGTCAAGGTCGGCCGCTCACATCTGGGTTTCCGGAACGACCGCGACCGACGAGGGCGGCCGCATCGTCGGCAGGGGCGATGCCTACCTGCAGGCGAAGCAGGCGATCGCCAACATCGAGCGGGCGCTCGTTAAGGCCGGTGCCCGGCTCTCCGATGTGGTGCGCACGCGCATCTACGTGCTCGATATCGCGCAATGGGAACCGATCGGTCGCGCGCACGGCGAAGCATTCGCGCGATCCGGCCGGCGACGGCCATGGTCGAGGTGCGCCGGCTGATCGATCCGGAGATGCTCGTCGAGATCGAGGCAGACGCCTTTCTCGCCGACGGCGGCTCCCCGCCGTGAAAACCCGCCTCTGAACCGACCGCCCGACGCCAATGCCCAACGCGCCCGGTGCTGACGCAGAGGACCTCTCCTGGATGCGCGAGGCGCTGGGGCTCGCCGAGCTTGCGCAGGCGCGGGGCGAAGTTCCCGTCGGCGCGCTGGTGGTGCAGGCGGGGGTGATCATCGCGCGGGGAGGCAACGCCCCGATCGCGGGCAACGATCCGACCGCGCACGCGGAAATCGTGGCCCTGCGCAGCGCCGGTGCGGCGCTCGGCAATTACCGCCTGCCGGACTGCGCGCTTTATGTGACGCTCGAACCGTGCGTGATGTGCGCCGGAGCGATCCTGCATGCGCGCATCGCCCGGGTCGTGTTCGGGGCGCGCGATCCGAAGACGGGCGCCTGCGGCAGCGTCATCGACCTCTTTGCCGAGCCGCGGCTCAATCATTCCACGACCGTGCGCGGCGAGGTGCTCGCCGCCGAGTGCGGTAAGCTTCTGTCTGACTTCTTCGCGCTGCGTCGCTAACACACCCTTGCCGCCAGAACCTGCCCTGGACACCACGACCGGGAACGCGTCGCGCACCTACGGCATCGGCTTGTACGCGCCGGCGGGCTTTGCGGTAGCGCCGGAAGCGGTCGCGCGCGCGGTCGCGCGACTTGAAGCCGCGGGGCACCGAGTTGTCGTCGATCAGACCGCGACTGCGCGTTGGCAGCGTTTCTCGGCCACCGACGACGAGCGCCTGGCGGCGATCTCGCGCATGGCCGAGGACCCGCGCGTCGAACTGGTTATCGCCGTGCGCGGCGGGTACGGCTGGTCGCGGCTGCTCGATCGCATCGATTTTGCGATGCTCGCCGCGGCGCGCAAGCGCTGGCTTGGCCACAGCGACTTCACCGCCTTTCAGCTGGCCGCCCTGGCGCAGGCCGGCATGGTGACCTTCGCCGGCCCGTTGGCCGCGTACGATTTCGGTGCCGAGACCGTGTCGAGCTACACGCTGGAGCATTGCTGGGGGCTGCTGGGAAGCGAGCGCTACGCCATCGAGCTGCCGCTCGAAGGGCCGCCAGCAAACTTCACCGGCGAGGGAACGCTCTGGGGCGGCAACCTAACGCTCCTCACGCATCTCGTGGGGACGCGCTATCTGCCGCAGATCGACGGCGGAATTCTCTTTCTCGAGGATATCTACGAGCATCCGTATCGGGTCGAGCGCATGCTCTATCAGCTGCACTACGCCGGCGTGCTCTCGCGGCAACGCGCGGTGCTGCTGGGCGCGTTCAACGAGTTCACGCCGAGCGTCAATGACAACGGCTACGATCTCGCGACCATGGTCGCGCACACCCGCGAGCGATTTGGCGTGCCGATCTTCACGGGGCTGCCGTTCGGCCACCGCCCGGACAAGCTCACGCTGCCCGTGGGCGGGCGCTGCGCACTCGCGGTGCGCGATGGCCAAGCCCGCATCGAGCTTTCACACTACAGTCCCTGAGCGGCGCCCCGATATGGCGTCGTGTCGACGGGCGGTTCGGGTAACCGCATGCGGCGCGGCAGACCTCTACGTGTCCGTTGCGCTCTGACCAATTCCTTACTATACTCTCACTGGTAAGGAAAACGAGAGGGCCATGACGACCGATGCAACGCTGACCAGCAAGGGGCAGACCACCATCCCCAAGGAAATCCGCGACAGCCTGGGCTTGCAAGCCGGGGATCGCATGACCTTTACGCTGATGCCCGACGGCACGGTGGTCATGCGGGTGAAGACGAAGAGCGTCATGGATCTGGCGGGCATTCTCCGCAAGAAGGGCCGCAAGCCGGTCGCGACCGCGCGCCTGTCTCGCTAATGCTCGGTCTCGATACCAACGTGCTGGTACGTTTCCTCGTCCGTGACCACGAGGCCCAATTCGAGCGCGCCCGCCGGCTGATCAAGCGTGAGCTCGGTGCCCAGGAAAAGGTGCTGATCAGCCTGCTGGTTTTGCTGGAAACCGAATCGGTGCTGCGAAGCCGATATGGACTGGCAAAAAAACAGATTATGGACGCAATTTCCGGGCTGCTCGACGCTGCGGAGCTCGACTTCGAAGACGAGCCCACCGTCGAGGAGTCGCTTTACGTGTGGAAGGAGAGCACCGCCGATTTTGCAGACTGCCTGATTGGATCTCGCCACCGCAGACTGGGGTGCCGGGCCACGGCGACCTTCGATGGGAGCGCTAGCAAATTGCCAGGATTTGTTGCTGGATGATTGAAGCTACCGATTTCTTGCCTCTTGAAAGCGTACGGCGCGAGCTCGCGGATCGGTTCCGGAATCGTTTGTTGGCAATTGACTCAGGCGTTGCTGCTCGTTGAGCGCCATCGTTGGCGTAGCGGAAGCGCGTGACCAGCCACTCCCTGTAATCGACAGCTTGATTGCGGCTACCGGCTTGCCGCACGACCTTATCGTGGGTACTCGCAATATGGACGATCTTGAGCGTTGTGGCGTCTGCTGCTTCAACCCGTGGACTGCAAAATCGCCCGAGCCAGTCGATCCGCATGATTCGTCGCACTGCGGCGACCTCGATAGGGGGGATTTGAAGGCGCCTATAACAAGTTATAGGTGACAGCGGCCGGTAAGTCCGTCTGCGAGCTGGTACAGAGCTACCTGACCGGCGTCCGCCCGGAGTGGGTGGGTGCCGGCCGCGACAAGCACTTGTTCCTCAATCGCTGGGGTAAAGGGATGGACCCCAATGCCGTCTGGCACGTCGTGCACAAGTGTGCACTGGCAGCGGGCATCGACAAGCCGGTATCACCGCATACCTTCCGCCACGCCTGCGCCACCCACATGTTGCGCAACGGCGCACCGATCCGCCAGCTCCAGGAGATGCTCGGCCACGCTTCGCTCGAGACGACACAGCTCTACACGCGTGTCACCATCAACGATCTGCGGGCGATGCACCGCAAGTTCCATCCGCGCGAGCAAGAGGCTATCCTCACGAGGGGGTAACGCATCGCGGCAACATGCCTACGCCTCCTGGCATTGGCCTTGACAAAGAGCAACATTGTAGCTACATTAGAGCTACACTCTTGGATCCGCTATGAGACTTGCACCGGATGTCTCCTTGATGAGCCACCTGGTGCGGGCTGTGCGGTTAGGAAACGACGATGCTCACCCTCAAAACCACTGATGTTCGCTCTCGGGTTGAACCGGACCTGAAGGATCGCGCCTCCGCGGTGCTGGCCGAGTGCGGCCTGAACCTAAGCGACGCGATCCGTCTCTTCCTGCGGCAAGTCGTCGCTCGCCAGGGCCTACCCTTTGAGGTCAGGACGCCCAACGCCGTGACGGCGGCTGCGATGAAGGAGGCCCGTTCGATTGGTCGAGCGAACTTTGGTTCCGCACAGGAACTCTTCGATGACCTCGAAAAAGCCGGCGCAGCAAAAGCGCGCAAGTCAACCAAGAAACGTCGATAAGACACGCCAGTTCGGAAAGGACTGGGAGCGCCTGAGTCATTCCGGCCGCTACGATATGCGGCGACTGAAGGAGGCGATGCTGTTGCTCATCGCCAACGACGGACCGCTGCCCCCTCAATACCTCGACCACGAATTGAGCGGCGACTGGAAAGGCTTCCGCGAATGCCACGTTGGCGGAGATTTCCTGCTGATTTACGATCTACGCGAGAGCGGATTAATAGTCTTCACGCGTGCCGGGTCGCATGCCGACCTGTTCGAATGATCGTGTCATGCTGAGTGATTTATCGGTGCTGAAATCTAAAGGGTGCTTTCTTGGGAGAGGTCTATTCGAGTACTGCCCGGCCAGTACTACGATGCAGAGACTGGGACCAACTATAACTACTACCGCGACTACGATCCGACGATCGGACGGTATGAGCAGAGCGATCCAATTGGCTTATCTGGTGGGATCAATACATATGGATACGTTTCGGCGGATCCAATCGCTTTCGAAGACGCGCTCGGACTGGCGTACTTCGCACATCGACCGTTACAAGGAGCGCCTTGGCTGTGGAAGATGTCGTGTAACGCGCTTGATGAATACTTCGGTACGGCCATTAGCCACGAACAGTTGTTCTTCGAGGATGGCAAGAGCCCGAGCAACATCGGTTTCTTCGAAGACGGGACGCTAAGAGAGGAGCCAAACCCTACTGGGTACCGTTGTAAGTCGGGTCACTACGACGATTGCATCATGCGGAAGGCCGTTGCGCTGACCCCACCACTCCCGAGGTACTGCATCATCGGGAGTAACTGTCAGACGTGGGCGGGGCATGTCCGAACGGAATATGCGCGTCTCGAGACCGACCCGCAGGTGAAAAAGGATTGTGGGGTCTGTCAATAATGGTCCTCGGCTACATAGTCTGCCTTGTCCTAGGTGTTGTGGGGTTCTTGTTGACGGCGAAGCTAGGTCTTTCCATCCGGATCGCAATCGCACTTGCGGTATCGCTCATTCCGGCGATAATCCTAACGGCCTGGATCGTGCACATCGGAGATAAGCCTCCTAGTGATGCGATTACGATCGTCCCGGCACCGAATCCTACGCCTGAGAAGGGCGATGGCACCAAGGATCCTAAAGCTCCAAAATAGTGTTCGTGTCAGTTGCCCCACTACGTCGCCGAGAAGTGGGGGGATGAATGCGGGCGATCATCTTTGCCTCGGACTGCGACCTTGATCGAGCTGCGCACTTGGCCCCCCGCTCTATGGGGAGAGGCTTATTTGAGTACTGCCCGGCAAGTACTTCGATGCGGAAACGACAACCCATTACAACTACTATCGCTACTACGACCCCACCGTCGGCAGATACGAGCAAAGCGATCCAGTAGGACTCGCTGGCGGCACGAATACGTTCCTTTACGCCAGCGGACAGCCAGCTACGCTTGCAGATATTGCAGGACTTTGCACAACGTACACCCAAAGTTGGATAGGTGATTGGACGACTAACCCCGAATTCTCCAAAGACGTGACGGTCTACGACTTTACTATCTCTATCCCCATGCCCGGATGGGAAGTTGAAGTCGGGGGATTATTCGGTCGAGGTCCACCCATCGGACTATGCTCGTATGTGAAAGGATTTTACGAATGGTATGTTCGTATGTGGCGCCACTTCGAATTTGACCAAAAGTGGCGCTACGTACGCGCGTGCGAAGAATGCCCTTGCTCACCCGTGACTTGTACAAATTGGGAAAAGGACGAAGTCGTGGACGCTCGAGAAAGATGGGGTACGCCTTGGGTTACCTTCACTGACCTCGGCTTTTCACCAGTTTCTGGTAAGCGGCCGTGTGTGCACTATTACATCCCTTGGAATATGCCCAAACCGCCGCTGTCCGCGTTCGCCCTGTGAGCTACGGATCTTTAAGGGAGAGCGCAGATGTGAAGAAGCTCATTGGCGCGATCGTTACCTGGGCAGTCGCATATCTTGTAGCCTTCGTGTTTTTTATAGTGATCGCAAGTATCGCGGCGACGTTTTATCGCCAGGGCACCTTTGGATCAAGCGCAGCGCTTGCGTACATCACGCTCGCCACTAAACTTTCGGGCGTCGCACTCCCTGCGGTGGTCTTAGGTAGGAAATATGGGAGAACGCTGGGGGTTCTAGTTGCGGTCTCGCTAACCGTCGTATCGTTTCTTGCGGCGCAAATCTTGCCCGGTGCGTTGTTCATTTTTGCAATGTTTTTAGGCGACGAGTATTTTCTTCTTCTGGTGTATGTGCTAATTGCCGTAATCTGCGCAGCACTTGCCGGAAGTCGAAGCAAAGAAACTCGACCCACTCCATAGGTGCCGTTGGGCCGCTCGTCTCAACCAAATTTCCTACCCCCCACCACCCGCTCGGAATCTGATTGAGGTCGCGAACGGCATGGCGATCTGAAGTGCGCGCGGCCCGCGTCCGTAGTGTTACGCCGTGGTGAGCGAAAACGAATGTGCGACCTCCCCGGTGAGGGCGGCCCGTCAGGTCGAAACTGCGTTCGACGAAGCGCGCGGCACCGTCGTGTGCGATCGTCAGCACGGTCGAGCAGCGCGTCCCGTACCGCGCATCGACGATGAACGCGCTCGACAGCAACCGCTCCCATTCGGGCGCGATGCCTGTCGACGGCAGTGTCGCGGGCTCGGCCTGGGTGCGATCGGCCAGTAGTTCGAACAGCGACTCGATGTCGACCAAGTCGGGCGCAAGGCACGCAGCCAGACGCGCCTTGGCGCGCACGAGCTTCGGCCACGGCGTTTCGAGCAGATGATTCGACAACCCGTGAATACCGCTGCCTAGCGCCAGCGCGCCGCTGGCACGATTCGAGGTGTAAGCCGCGTTGGCTACACTCGCCCACGAGCAGGTTGTAGCCGTGGTACCGCACGCCATCCGCAGCGATCGCGGCCGCGGCGACGAGCGGCGCAGCGTGATCGGCGAGCGCGCGCGTCACCAAACCGCCGCGCGATGGCGCATTCGGGTCGCGCGGGATGCCTTCGCGGAAGTTCGTGACCAGCGCCCATCGGCCGCGGCGAGTCACCCCGAACCAGGTTCCGCCCGCCTCGAGGTCGACACCGGCAAGCGTCCCATCGGGCCACCAGTGCGCGGTCTTCGCCGGACGCGCGTGAAATTCGTCGCGGTTGGCCGCAATCACGAGCGGCAAGTTGCGGATGCGCATCGAGCGCGACCAGGGCGAGGCACAAGGGAGAGTACCTTTGTAGCGCGGGTGCGACTAGAAGCGGTCGCGGCAGCTTACAGCGCCTGCGCGACGAAGCGCTCGATGCGGCGCTCGGAGCCCGGTGCCAGGAACGCCGCAAAACGCTGTGCCGCCAGCAGGTCGTTGAGCATCGCCTCGAAGCGCTCCGGTGTCGCTGACGTTTTCGTAGACCTCCATCCACAGCTGCGGGTCGCTCTCGCCGACGAACAGCGCGCCCGACAATCCCGGCGCGTTCCTCCAGGTTGTGCAGCGTGGCGAAACGATCGCCGCGCGCGCCGCCGCGGCATGCGGCGCCGCGACGCGGTAGTAGATATAGCAGTTCGCGAGGGGCTTGCTCACGCGATGCGGCCCCGGGGCTCGGCCGGCAGCGGCAGGTCATAGGGCAACGGCAGCAGCGTGAGCGCCGCTCCGTCCGGCGCCTCGACGTGCAGCTCGCCGCCATCGATCGCGGCCATCTGCGCGACGACAAGCAGGTCAACGCCGCCGCCGGGAGCTGCCGCCGCATTGACGACAGTGCCGCAGGGTTGATCGGCAAACGCCGGCGCGAACACGCGCGCACCGGCGCACGGTGCGCTGGCGGCGTGACCGAGCGCCAGCCGCTCCTTGAGGCGTCCCAGGTACTGCGTGCGCGCGACGATCTCCTGCCCGCTGTAGCAGCCCTTCTGGAAGCTCACGCCGCCGAGCGCATCGAGATTGAGCATCTGCGGGATGAACTGATCCTGGGTTGGCGGGAGGATCACGGGGATGCCGGCGCGGACGGTGAGCCAGCGCCAGCAGGGAAATCCCGCCGCGCGCAGTGGCGGTAGCCGATCCCAAAGTCGCGGCGCGTCGTCCGGTTCGAGAAAAGCGATGAAGCGCGAGCCCGGCAGCGCCGCGATCGCGCCACCTTCGATGGGCGCAGAGCGGTGCAGCACGGGCATGGCACCGAGCCGGGCCGCAAGGCATTGGGCGGCCCCCGGCCCGCCAAGGCCGATGCGCACGCTCTCCTCGCTCGCATCGCGAAGGGCGACTTTCGAGCGCAATACGAACAGGGTCAGGCGCTTTTGGATCGGCGCGAGCAGCACGCGGGGCAGCAGCAGCTCGAAATGGTCGGCGGCGATGCGCCGCAGGGTGAAATTGGCAAGCACCCGCCCTTTGGGCGTGCACCACGCCGACAACTGCAAGCCTCCGTCGGCGAGCGCGGCGACGTCGCTCGTGAACTGGCCCTGGAGGAAGCTCGCGGCGTCGGCGCCGGTGACAGCCAGCGCCGCGACGCGGCCGAGGTCGCAGGCAACGGCCGCATCCCGCGTGGCGACGAGCTCGCCTTCCGCGTCGCCAAAGCTCGCGACCTCGGGGCCGTCGAAAGCGGCGCCGCGCGTGAGCAGGAAGTCGGTCCAGGCACTCAAGGGGGAGGGAGCGGCGCCGACAGGGTCAACCCCTGCCCGGCGCTCACGAAAACTGTGCTAAAATCGAATGTTAGCTTGGTTTGGCGGGGTTCGGAGCAGTACTGGAGCGGGCTTTCGGCCCGCTTGTCGGCTAGACCCGGCCAGAACCAGGCAAATTCGCAGATCCGCCCGTTCAGGGTGCTTCGTGCGCCGCCTTCCAGGCGGCAACCGGGGCCCGGTGGCGGATCGAGGCCCAACCCTGACCAAGGAGTGTAGTGATGTCGGTCACCATGCGTCAAATGCTGGAAGCCGGGGTGCACTTCGGCCACCAGACCCGCTACTGGAACCCGAAGATGGCGGATTACATCTTCGGCCAGCGCAACAAGATTCACATCGTCAACCTCGAAAAGACGATGGCGATGTACCAGGAGGCGATGAAGTACGTCCGCCAACTGGCCATGAACCGCGGCACCATCCTGTTCGTCGGCACCAAGCGCCAGGCGCGCGAGATCATCGCCGAGGAGGCGCAGCGCGCCGGCATGCCCTACGTCGACCACCGCTGGCTGGGCGGCATGCTCACCAACTTCAAGACGGTCAAGGCGTCGATCAAGCGCCTGAAGGACCTGGAGGCGATGGCGCAGGACGGCACGTTCGAGAAGATGAGCAAGCGCGAGGCGCTGACGCTGCAGCGCGAGATGGAAAAGCTGCAATCGCAGCCTCGGCGGCATCAAGGAAATGAACGCGCTGCCCGATGCGCTGTTCATCATCGACGTCGGCTACCAGAAGATCGCGGTCACCGAGGCCACCAAGCTCGGCATCCCGATGGTCGGCGTGGTCGACACCAACCACTCGCCGGACGGCATCGCCTACGTGATCCCCGGCAACGACGACTCCAGCCGCGCGATCCGCCTGTACGCGCGCGGCATCGCCGACGCCGTCCTCGAGGGCCGCAGCCAGGTGATCCAGGAGATCGTCCAGCCCGACGAATTCGTCGAGGTCTCGGGAGACGAAGCGAAATAGGGCAGGGCGACAAGGGGCCCTAAGGCCCCTTTGTTTTGCCCGCCGGCAGCCGGACGAGACCGGCCGCCGGGTACGATCAACAGGTCCCGCCGCGTTGAACCGACGCCGGCGGGGCGACTCGAAGAACGGGAGTGAAGCAGGATGGCGGAAATCAGCCGCAAGCATGGTGATGGAACTGCGCAGCCGGACCGGGCTGCCGATGATGGAATGCAAGAAGGCGCTCGCCGAGACCGGCGGCGACATGGGCAAGGCCGAGCAGCTGCTGCGCATCAAGAGCGGCGCGAAGGCGTCGAAGGCGGCCGACCGCGTCGCCGCCGAGGGCGTGATCGGCACCTACATGGCCGCCGACGCCAAGCTCGGCGCCATGGTCGAGCTCAACTGCGAGACCGATTTCGTGGCCCGCAACGCCGGATTTTGTGGGCTTTGCGCAAACGCTGGCGCGCCTGGTGGCCGAGAAGAGCCCCGCCGACGTCGCGGCGCTCGCCGCGCTTGCCGCTCGATGGCGGCACGGTGGAGAGCGTGCGCCAGGCGCTGGTGCAGAAGATCGGCGAGAACATCTCGCTGCGGCGCTTCGTGCGCGTGGCGACCGCAGGGCCGGCTCGCGCAGTACGTGCACGGCGGCCGAGATCGGCGTCATGGTCGACTACGAAGGCGGCGACGAGGAGGCCGGCAAGGACGTGGCGATGCACGTCGCGGCGTCGGTGAAGGCCGTGCGCGCGCTGTGCGTGGCGCGCGAACAGGTGCCCAAGGACGTGATCGAGCGCGAACGGGCGATCTACGCCGCGCAGGCGGCCGAGTCGGGCAAGCCTCCGGAGATCGTCGCCAAGATGGTCGAAGGGCGCGTCAACAAGTACCTCGCCGAGGTGACGCTGCTCGGCCAGCCCTTCGTCAAGAACCCCGACGAAACCGTGGAGAAATACCTCAAGGCGCGCGGCGCGACGGTCAAGGGCTTCGAGCTGTACGTGGTCGGCGAGGGCATCGACGAAGAAGAAAGATGATTTTGCGGCCGAGGTCGCCGCGATGGCCAAGACCGTCTGACCGCCGCAATCTTTCGACCGAACCGGGGAGCGAGAGCGCCATGACAGCACCGATCGTCGCGACGTTACCCACCGCCGCGGCCGCGCCGCGGACCGAGCCGGCCTACAAGCGCATTCTGCTCAAGCTCTCGGGCGAGGCGCTGATGGGCGAGGACCCCTACGGCATCAACCGCGAGGTGATCGACCGCATCGTCGCCGAGATCGGCGAGATCGTGCGCCTCGGCGTCCAGGTCGCGGTCGTGATCGGCGGCGGCAACATCTTCCGCGGCGTCGCGCCCGGTGCCGCGGGCATGGATCGCGCCACCGCCGACTACATGGGCATGCTGGCGACCCTGATGAACGCGCTGGCGCTGCAGGACGCGATGCGCCGCGGCGGTCTGGTCTCGCGGGTGCAGTCGGCGCTGTCGATCGAGCAGGTTGCCGAGCCCTACATTCGCGGCAAGGCGCTGCGCTATCTGGAGGAGAACAAGGTCGTCATCTTCGCCGCCGGCACCGGCAACCCGTTCTTCACCACCGATACCGCGGCGGCGCTGCGCGGCCGCGAGATGGGGGTGGACATCGTGCTCAAGGCGACCAAGGTCGACGGCGTGTACACCTCCGACCCGAAGAAGGACCCGGCGGCCAAGCGCTATCCCTCGCTCACCTTCGACGAGGCGATCGTGAAGAATCTCAAGGTGATGGACGCCACCGCGCTGGCGCTGTGCCGCGACCAGAACATGCTGCTCAAGGTCTTCTCCATCTTCATGCCGGGCGCGCTCAAGCGCGTGGTGATGGGCGAGGACGAGGGCACGCTGGTGCATTGCTAGGAGCGAGACCGATGATCCCCGAGCTCAAGAAATCCGCCGAGCAGAAGATGCAGAAGACCATCGAGGCGCTCAAGCACGACTATCAGAAGGTGCGCACCGGGCGCGCGCACACGGGCCTGCTCGACCACATCCAGGTCGACTACTACGGCTCGATGATGCCGATCAACCAGGTCGCCAACGTCACCCTGGCCGACGCGCGGACGATCGCCGTGCAGCCCTGGGAGAAGAAGATGGTGCAGGCGGTCGAGAAGGCGATCCGCGACTCCGATCTCGGGCTCAATCCCGCGACGTCGGGCGACGTGATCCGCGTGCCGATGCCGGCGCTGACCGAGGAGCGGCGCAAGGACCTGATCAAGGTCGTGCGGCACGAGGCCGAGAACGCGCGCATTGCCGTGCGCAACGTGCGGCGCGACGCCAACGAGCACCTGAAGAAGCTGCTCAAGGACCACGCGGTCTCGGAGGACGACGAGCGGCACGCGCAGGACGACGTGCAGAAGCTCACCGACCGCTACATCGCCGAGATCGACAAGGTCCTCCAGGCCAAGGAAGCGGACCTGATGGCGGTCTGAGCGCCGGGCGGAACTGCCGCCGGCACGACCGCTCCGCCATCGCCAACCGCTCGCGTACCGCACCCCGTCCCCTGCCGCAGCCGCCTCCGGTGTTCGAAAGCTCCACGCGCGAAATCCCCGCGCCGCGCGCAGTCCCGCGGCACATCGCGATCATCATGGACGGCAACGGCCGCTGGGCGAAGCAAGCGCCTGCTGCCGCGCGTCGCCGGGCATCGCAAGGGCGTCGAGGCGGTGCGCACCACCGTGCGCGCCTGCGTCGAGCGCGGGGTCGAGTACCTGACCCTGTTCGCGTTTTCCAGCGAGAACTGGCGCCGGCCCGCCGACGAGGTCTCGATCCTGATGCAGCTGTTCCTGCGCGCGCTGGAGCAGGAAGTCGCGAAGCTGCAACGACAACGGCATGCGCTTCAAGGTGATCGGCGACACCGCCGCCTTCGAGCCGCGCATCCGCGAGCTGATCGCGGCCGGCGAGGCGCTGACCGCGGCGCAACACCCGGCTCACGCTCACCATCGCCGCCAATTACGGCGGGCGCTGGGACATCGCGCAGGCCGTGCAGAGGCTCATCGCCGCCCGGCCGGAGGCCGCGCGCGGGTTCGAGCCCGAAGCGCTCGAGCCGTATCTGGCGCTGGCCTACGCGCCGGAGCCCGACCTGTTCATCCGCACCGGCGGCGAGCAGCGGGTCTCCAATTTCCTGCTCTGGCAGCTCGCCTACACCGAGCTCTATTTCACCGATCTGCTGTGGCCCGACTTCGACGCGGCGGCGCTGGACGCGGCGATCGCCTCCTACCAGCAGCGCGAGCGCCGCTTCGGCCGCACCAGCGAGCAGCTCGTGGCCGAGCCGCTGATGCTCAAGACCGCGCCTTGTGACCGCGGCCGTGCTGATCCCGCTGACGCTGGCGCGCGCTTTTCGGCTTGAGCCCGTACGCCTGGGGCAGCGTCACCCTCGCCGTGCGTTGCGGTCGCGGCGACGCGAGTGGGCGAGGCTTGCCGGCTATTCGAAGCCGGGCGCGCTCGTGTTCGTCGCGGCGATGATCGGCATCGGCGGCGCGCTGCTGTTCGCGCCGGGCCGGCTTCCGGCCCGGCGACGGGCTGGCCGGATGCCGTGCCGCTGCTCGCCTGCGGCGCGGCGACGCTGTTCTGGCTGTCGTCGCGCCGGCGTGGCTCGCCTTCGGCTGGCGCGTCGAATCGAAGCTCGCCCTTGCGCTGACCGGACTGGTGGTGCTGATCGCGGCGTGGGTTGCCCTGGTGCAGATGCAGGCGCGCTCGCCCGCGCTGCTGCTCGCGCTGATGGCGGTGGTCTGGATCGCCGACACCGCCGCCTACTTCGCCGGCCGCGCCTTCGGCCGGCGCAAGCTCGCGCCGGCGATCAGCCCGGGCAAGACCTGGGAGGGCGTCTACGGCGCGCTCGCCGCCGTGCGGCGTCTACGCGGCTCGCGTTGCTCTGCCTGGTGCGCCGCGATCGGCGCGCCGCGCTTGGGCTCGCTCGCCGCGGTCCTGGTCTGGGTGGCGCTGGTGCTCTCGCTCGCCGCGGTCTCGATCGTCGGCGACCTTTTCGAGTCGCTGCTCAAGCGCCAGCGCGGGGTCAAGGACAGCGGGCGCGCTGCTGCCCGGCCATGGCGGCGTGCTCGACCGCATCGACGCGCTGCTCGCGGCGATGCCGGCGGCGGCACTTGTCGTACAGTACGCGCTGCGATGATGACCGTCACCCACGAAGCGCGCAGCATCACCATCCTCGGTGCGACCGGCTCCATCGGCGCATCGACGCTGGACGTCATCGCGCGGCATCCGGACCGCTTCGCGGTCGGCGGCGCTCGCGGCGAACCGGCAGTGGGCGCCGCTGCTCGAGCTCGTCGCCGCGCTTCCGGCCGCCGTACGCGGCGCTGCTCGACCCCGACGCGGCGCGGCGCGCTCGCAGCGGCCGTAGCGCGCGAGGGCCTGCCGACGCGGGTGCTCTCCGGCCCGGAGGGCCTGTGCGAAGTGGCCACGCTCGCCGACGGTCGACACCGTGGTCGCGGCGATCGTCGGCGCCGCCGGGCTCGCGCCGACGCTGGCCGCGGCGCGCGCCGGCAAGCGCATTCTGCTCGCCAACAAGGAGACGCTGGTGCTCGCCGGCGCGGTTTTCATCGCCGCGGTGCGCGACGGCGGCGCGACGCTGCTGCCGATCGACAGCGAGCACAACGCGATCTTCCAGTGCCTGCCGCCGGATTACGCCGGCGCGCCCGAGGCCGCGGCGTGCGGCGCATCCTGCTCACCGCGTCGGGCGGGCCGTTTCGCGTGACGCCGCTCGGCGATCTGTCCCGGGTCACGCCGGACGAGGCCTGCGCGCACCCGCACTGGCGCATGGGCCGCAAGATCTCGGTGGATTCGGCGACGATGATGAACAAGGGGCTCGAGGTGATCGAGGCGCACTGGCTGTTCGGCGCGCGCCGCGAGCAGATCGAGGTCGTGATCCATCCGGAGAGCGTCATCCATTCGCTGGTCGAGTACGTCGACGGCTCGGTGCTCGCGCAGCTCGGCAACCCCGACATGCGCACGCCGATCGCGCAGGCGCTCGCGTGGCCCGACGCGCGTCGACGCCGGCGTGGCGCCGCTCGAGCTCGCCGCAGATCGGGTCGCTCCATTTCGACGCGCCGGACCCGGCGCGCTTTCCCTGCCTCGAGCTCGCCTGCGCGGCGCTCCTCGCCGGCGGCAGCGCCCCGGCCATGCTCAATGCCGCGAACGAAGTCGCGGTCGCGGCATTTCTCGACCGCGGCATCGGCTTCCTCGATATCGCCGGCGTGTGCGCGCGAGGCGCTCTCGCGCCTGCCGGCGCACCCGGTGGCGTCGCTCGACGACGCGCTCGAGGCCGACCGCGCCGGGCGCGCGCTGGCCAAACGAGCTGCTCGGAAGGCAGGCCGTGTCCGCATGATCGATATCGCACAAAAGGTTCTCGCCTTCGTCGTCACGCTCGGCGTGCTGGTCACGTTCCACGAGCTCGGCCACTACGTCGTCGCCAAGCTCGCCGGCGTCAAGGTGCTGCGCTTCTCGATCGGCTTCGGCCGTGTCGTCTGGTCGCGCCGCGTCGGCCGCGATGGCACCGAATGGGCGCTCTCCGCGCTGCCGCTCGGCGGCTACGTCAAGATGGCCGACGAGCGCGAGGGCGAGGTGGCTCCGGCCGACCTGCCGCGCGCCTTCAATCGGCAGAGCGTCTGGAAGCGCATCGCCATCGTCGCCGCCGGGCCGGTCGCCAACCTGCTGCTCGCGGTGCTGCTCTTCGCCGGCGCGTACGTGGTGGGCATCCCCGGGCAGCGCGCGGTACTGGCCGCGCCGCCGGCGGGGACGCCCGCGGCGGTCGCCGGCGTTCAGCGCAGGGGAGCTCGTGACCGCCGTCGACGGCACGCCGGTGCGCTCGTGGCAGGACCTGCGCTGGCGCCTGCTGCGCACCTCGGGCAGCGAGCAGGCGACCCTCGACGTCGAGCGTCCGGACGGCACCCACGCGACGCGCGTGCTCGCGCTCGCGGGGCTCTCCCCGGCCGACTGGGAGGGCAACTTCCTGGGGCTGCTGGGACTGAAGATCGATCTGGGCGCGCCACGTGGTCGCCGAAGTGCTGCCGGGCAAGCCTGCCGCGGCGGCGGGATCTGCGCGATGGCGATACCATCCTCGCCATCGACGGCGTGGCGATGCACTCGCCCTCCGACGTGGCGACGACGACCAATGCGCACGCCGGCGATCGCCTGCGCTTCACGCTGCGCCGCGACGGCGAACGCTTCGATGCCGAGCTCGTGCCCGACGCGACCGTGCAGAACGGGCGCACGATCGGCATCGCGGGCATGCGCCTCGGGGTCGATCCGGCGGCCATCGCCGGCATCGCGGTAACGGTGCGCTACGCGCCTGGTCGAGGCGCTGGTGCAGGGCGCGCGCAAGACCTGGGAGCTGTCGGTGTTCACGGTGAAGATGCTCGGTCGCATTCTCACCGGCGACGCATCGCTCAAGAACATCAGCGGTCCGCTGACGATGGCGGAGTACGCCGGGCAATCCGCGCAGGCGGGCGCTGCTCACGTTCATCGGCTATCTCGCGCTCATCAGCATCAGCCTGGGCGTGCTCAATCTGCTGCCGGTGCCCTTACTCGATGGGGGCACTTGTTGTATTATCTCGTCGAGATTTTCAAGGGCAGTCCCGTCTCCGACCGCGTTCTCGAGGTCGGCCAGCGCATCGGCATGGCCGTGCTGGCCGTGTTGATGGCTTTGGCGCTTTTCAATGACCTTACCCGTTTCTTCTGATGCCCGCGGACGGGTGCGGGCAGCCGCTCCGCGCGCGTCCGGCAGGTTCAGGGCGACGCTCGCGCTGCTCGCAGGTCTGCTCGCGGCGACTGCTCGCGCCCGCGGCGCTCGCCTTCGAGCCGTTCGTCGTCAAGGACATCCGCGTCGAGGGCGTGCAGCGCACCGACGCCGGCACGGTATTCAACTATCTGCCGATCAAGGTCGGCGACCGGGTCGACGACGAGAAGGCGGCGGCGGCGGTCAAGGCGCTGTACGCGACCGGATTTTTTCGCGACGTGCGCCTCGAGGACGAGAACGGCGTGCTGGTCGTCATCGTGCAGGAGCGGCCGACGATCAGCCAGATCGACATCGTCGGCACCAAGGAATTCGACAAGGACACGCTGCGAAAGGCGCTGAAGGACATCGGCATCGCCGAAGTCGCGCATCTTCGACCGCTCGGCGCTCGATCGCGCCGAGCAGGAAATCAAGCGCCAGTACATCAATCGCGGCTACTACGCGGTGAAGGTGACCACGACGGTGACGCCGCAGGAGCGCAACCGCGTCGCGGTCAACTTCACGATCGAGGAAGGCGACGTCGCCAAGATCGCGAAGATCAACATCGTCGGCGACCAGGCATTTCCGGAAGCGACGCTGCTCAAGGAGATGCAGCTGTCGACGCCGGGCTGGTTCACCTGGTACACCAAGAACGACCAGTACTCCAAGCAGAAGCTCTCCGGCCGACCTGGAGACGCTGCGCAGCTACTACACCAACCGCGGCTACCTGCGAGTTCAACGTCGACTCGACGCAGGTGTCGATCACGCCCGACAAGGAGGAGATCTACATCACGGTCAACATCACCGAGGGCCCGAAGTACACGGTCGGCGACGTGCGGCTCGCCGGCGAGCTGCTGCTGCCGGAAGCCGAGATCATGCGCCTGATCCAGGTCAAGCCCGGCGACGTGTACTCGCGCGAGAAGCTCACGGCAGTCGGCGAAGGCCATCTCCGACCGGCTCGGCAGCGACGGCTATGCGTTCGCCAACGTCAACGCCGTGCCGGAGATCGACCAGCGAGAAGCTCGACCGCCGCGTTCACCTTCTACATCGACCCGGGCCGCCGCGTCTACATCCGCAAGATCAACATCAGCGGCAACGCCAGGACGCGCGACGAGGTGATCCGGCGCGAGATGCGGCAGCTCGAGGGCGCGTGGTACGACGGCGACCCGCATCGAGCGCTCCAAGGTGCGCATCACGCGGCTCAGCTATTTCGACGACGTCAACGTCGAGACGCCGGCGGTGGCCGGCAGCCCCGACCAGGTCGACATCGACGTGACGGTGACCGAGAAGGCCACCGGCAACCTGCTCGCCGGCGTCGGCTACTCGAGCGCGGAGGCGCTCGTGCTCACCGGATCGGTGTCGCAGAAGAACATCTTCGGCACGGGCAACGCGCTGTCGCGCATCGGTCAACACCAGCAAGGTCAACCGCACGATCTCGGTGGCGTACATCGAGCCGTACTGGACGGCCGACGGCATCTCGCGCACCATCGAGGTCTACGACCGGAACGTCGACCCGTCGTCGCTGCCGATCGCGCAGTACACGTCGACAGACGCTGGGCGCGGCGATGGGCTTCGGCGTGCCGGTGACCGAGACCGACAACATCAACTTCGGCGTGCCGCTACGAGCACACCGACCTGTCGCTGTTCCCCGGCAGCCCGCCGATCTACTATCGATTTCGTCAGCAGTTCGGCAACATCGACCAACAGCTACATCGCTCACCGTCGGCTGGTCGCGCGACACGCGCGACAACGTCCTCTATCCCAACAGCGGGCTGCTGCAGAGCGCGTTGCGCGGAGTCGGGCTGCCGTTCGGCGACCTCGACTACTACAAGACCGAACTACCTGATCCAGTGGTTCACGCCGCTGCCGGCGAGCATCGTCTGATGCTGCGCGGCGACTTCGGCTATGGCGGCGGGCTCGGCGGCAAGCCGCTGCCGTTCTTCAAGGCGTATTATGCGGGCGGCGTGGGCTCGGTGCGCGGTTACGAGACGGCATCGCTCGGGCCCGCAGGACATCTAGGGCAACACGATCGGCGGCAGGCGCAAGATCATCGGCAACGCGGAGTTGTTCTTTCCGTTGCCGGGGGCCAAGGCGCAGGACAAGTCGGTCCGCGCTGTCAGCGTGTTCGCCGATGCCGGGCAGATCTACGACAATGGCACGCAGCCGCAGTTCGAGTCGTTCCGGTATTCGGCGGGTGTCGGGCTGGCGTGGAATTCGCCGGTCGGCCCGCTCAAGTTCAGCTACGGCTGCCCGCTGAACCGAGAAGCCCGGCGACAAGATTCAGCATTTCCAGTTCCAGGTCGGCACGGTGTTCTAGGACACGTTCGAGCGCAGGAGAGAATGTTGAGACACGGCATGCAGGCAAGCGGTGAATCGCGGCGGTCGGCGCGCTGGCGATCGCGCTTGCTCGCCACGCTCGCGCGCTCGCGCAGGGCGCCGAGTACAAGATCGGGTTCGTCAACACCGAGCGGCTGTTCCGCGAGGCCGCCCCGGCGAAGCGCGCGCAGCAGAAGCTGGAGAAGGAGTTCGCCGGCCGCGACGCCGAGATCCAGAAGCTGTCCAAGCAGGTGCGCGACCTGCAGGCGCAGCTCGAGAAGGACGGCGTCACGATGGCCGAGAGCGAGCGGCGCAACAAGGAGCGCGACCTCGCCAACATGACCCGCGACCTGCAGCGCCTGCAGCGCGAGTTCCGCGAGGACCTCAACCTGCGCCGCAACGAGGAGCTCGCGGCGGTGCAGGAGCGGGCGAACAAGGTCATCCAGCAGATCGCCGAGGCGGAGAAGTTCGACCTGATCCTGCAGGACCCGGTCGTGTTCGCGAGCCCGCGCATCGACATCACCGACAAGGTGATCAAGGCGCTCGCCGACAAGTAGGCGAGCGTCCGCCTCGGCAGCGCCGGCGCGAACGCGCATGGGCTCACCAGATGCGGCCGGGATTCCCCTGCGTCGAGCTCGCCGAGCGCTGTCGGCGCCGAGCTCGCGGGCGACGGCGAGCGTCGTGATCGACCGCGTCGCCACCTCGAATCCGCGGGCACGGGCGCGATCGCGTTTCTCGCCAATCCCAAGTACCGCAGCCACCTCGCCGCGACGCGCGCGAGCGCGGTGATCGTCGCGCCGGCCGATGCGCCGGCAACCGCGCTGCCGAAGCTCGTCACCGCCAATCCCTACGCCACCTATGCCCGGGTCGCGGCGCTGCTGCATCCGCCGCGCGGCCGCCGCTGCCGGGGATCCATCCGACGCGCGGTCGTCGCGCGCGAGCGCGCAGCGTGGCGCCGAGCGCCGCCGTCGGCGCGCACGCGGTCGTCGGCGAGCGCACGCCGCATCGGCGAGCGCGCGCGCGATCGGCGCCGGCATGCGTCGATCGGCGACGACAGCAGCGATCGGCGACGACTGCCTGCTGCACGCCGGCGTCGTCGATCTATCCGCGCATGCGTCGATCGGCGCGCGGACGATCGTCCACGGCGGCGCGGTGATCGGCGCCGACGGCTTCGGCATGGCCGAGGACGGCGGGCGCTGGATCAAGATCCCGCAGATCGGGCGGGTGCGTGATCGGCGCCGACGTGCGAGATCGGCGCCAACACGACCATCGACCGCGGCGCGATCGGCGACACGGTGATCGAGGACGACGTCAAGCTCGACAACCAGATCCAGATCGGCCACAACTGCCGCATCGGCGCGCACACCGCGATTGCCGGCTGCGTCGGCATCGCCGGCAGCGCGCAGCATCGGCCGCAACTGCAAGATCGGCGGCGCGGCGATGATCAGCGGGCCACCTCGAGATCGCCGACGGCGTACCGTGATCTCGGCGGCGACCGGCGTGTTCGAGTCGATCGACAAGCCCGGGCGTCTACACCGGCGATGTTGCCGGCGCTGCCGCACCGCGAGTGGCGGCACGTCGGCGGCGGCACTGCGCCGGCTGCGCGTCGCTGTTCGCACGCGACTGCGCGCGCTCGAGCGCCGGCGCGAACGGACAAGGAGGAGCATGACCGTGCACGGCGCGATGGACATCCACGAGATCATGCGGCACCTGCCGCATCGCTATCCGTTCCTGCTGGTCGACCGCGTGCTCGAATGCGAGCCGGGCAAGCGCATCGAGGCGATCAAGAACGTGACCATCAACGAGCCGTTCTTCCAGGGCCACTTTCCCGGCTACCCGGTGATGCCGGGCGTGCTGATCATCGAGGCGATGGCGCAGGTGTCGGCGATCCTCGCCTACATGACGCTCGCGCCGGGCGCCCGACGGCAAGTCGCTGATCTTCTTCGCCGGCATCGACAACGCGCGCTTCCGGCGGCCGGTGGTCCCGGGCGACCAGCTGCATGCTCGAGTCGGTGGAGCTGCAACGTCGTGCGCGGCGTCGGCAAGTTCGCCGCCAAGGCGAGCGTCGGCGACGAGCTCGTTGCCGAGGCCGAGCTGATGGCCGCGGTGCGCGACGCTGACGGCCGGTTAAGTTGCCGAGCACGTCCATCCCACCGGCCGCTGGTCGGCCGCGCGGCGCCCGGCTCGGCGCCGGACGTCCGCGATCGGCGCCGTTCTCCGTCATCGGTGCCGAGGTCGCGATCGGCGCCGGAACGACGATCGTCGGGCCGCACGTCGTGATCACCGGGCGCACGCGCATCGGCCGCGGCAACCGCATTTTCCAGTTCGCCTCGATCGGCGAGATTCCGCAGGACCGCAAGTACGGCGGCGAGCCGACGACGACGGTCATCGGCGACGACAACGTCATCCGCGAGTTCGTGACGATCCATGCCGGAACGGCGCAGGATCGCGGCGACCACGGCGATCGGCGAACGGCAACCTGCTCCTCGCCTACTCCCACATCGCGCACGACTGCGTCGTCGGCAACGACACGACGTTCTCCAACAACGCGCAGCTCGCCGGCCACGTCGTCATCGGCGATTACGCCGTGCTCGGCGGCTTCGCCGGCGTGCACCAGTTCTGCCGCATCGGCGCGCACGCGATGATGGCCGCCGGCTCGATCGTGCTGCAGGACGTGCCGCCGTACGTGACCGCTGCCGGCTATCCGGCCAAGCCGCACGGCACCAACAGCGAGGGCCTGCGCCGGCGCGGGTTCGCGGCCGAGCGACATCGTCGCCATCCGGCGCGCGTACAAGACGCTCTATCGCGAGAAGCTGCGCGCTCGACGAGGCGCGCGCGCTGATCGGCGCCGAGGCGGCCGGGCTGCCCGTGCTCGCGCCGTCTGGTCGAGTTCCTGGAGACGCCCGGCCGCGGCATCATCCGTTGAATCCGTGCCGATGCCAGATGCGCCAGGGCGGGCGAAGGGCGTCACGATCGGCATCGTCGCCGGCGAAGCGTCCGGCGACGCGCTCGGCGCGGCAGCTGATCGCGCGCGGTGCGCGCGCGGCTGCCCGCAGGCGCGTTTCGTCGGCATCGGCGGCCCGCGGATGGAGGCGGCGGGCTGCGAGGCCTGGTATCCGCTGGACGCGCTGGCGGTGCGCGGCTACGTCGAGGTGATCGGGCGCGCTGCCGGAGCTCGTTGCGCATCCGCCGCGAGCTCGGCCGGCGCCTGCTCGCGGCGCAGCGTGCCCGCTGTTCATCGGCGTCGACGCGCCCGACTTCAATCTCGGCGCTCGAAGCGCAGCCTCAAGCGGCGCGGCGTGCGCACCGTCCACTACGTGAGCCCGTCGGTCTGGGCGTGGCGCGCGCGAGCGCATCGGCACGCATCGCCCGCTCGGTCGAACCGGCATGCTGGCGCTGTTTCCGTTCGAGCCGCCGCTGTACGAGGCGCGGGCCTGCCGGTGACCTTCGTCGGGCATCCGCTGGCTGCCGACGCGGCGCCGCGCGCCGACGCCGGCGCGAGACGCGCGAGCATGCTGCGGCTCGGCGCCGACGCAGCCGGTGTTCGCGCTGCTGCCGGGCAGCCGCGCTGTCCGAACTCGAGATGCACAGCGAGCTGCTGCTCGACGCCGCCGCGCGAGATTCTCGAGGCGCAGCCCGACGCGCGATTTCTCGTGCCGCTGGTCACGCCGCGAGACGCGCGAGTGTTTCGAAGCCGCGCTGCTACCGCCGGCGCTCGAGACGCTGCCGCTGACGCATGCTCTACGGCCACGCCGATCAGACGCGCTGCGGGCGGCCGACGTCGGCGCTGGTCGCCTCGGGGACGGCGACGCTGGAGGCGGCGCTGTGCGCGCTGCCCGCACGTGATCTTCTATCGCGTCAATGCGCTGACCGCGCGCATCGTCGCGCGCAAGCTGCTGCTGCCCTAGGTCGGGCCTGCCCAACGTGCTCGCCGGGCGCTTCGTCGTGCCGGAGTTCCTGCAGGACGGACGCGACCGCGGCGAATCTCGCGCAGGCCGCGCTCAATCTGTTCGACGACACGCGTGACGCGGCGCCGCCTCGAGGCGCTGTTCGCCGACGCATGCGCCGCGGACACTGGCCGCCGACACGCGCGACGCCTGGCGGCCGAGCGGTGCGCGACGGAGCTGCGCGCTGGCGGGCGTCGCATGCTGATCGCCGGCGTCGACGAAGCGGGCCGGGGGCCGCTGGCCGGGCCGGTGGTCGCCGCGGCCGTGATCCTCGACCCGGCGCGGCGCGATCGCGCGGCCTGCGCGATTCGAAGCTGCTCGACGGCGCCGGCGCGCGAGCGACTCGCCGGCGAGATCCGCGCGCAGCCGTCGCCTGGGCGGTCGCGCGAGCGCGACGTCGCGAGAAATCGACGCGCTCAACATCCTGCAGGCGACGCTGCTCGCGATGCGGCGCGCGGTCGAGCGCCTGGCGCACGACGCCGGCGGAGGCGCTGGATCGACGGCAACTGCATTGCCCGACGCTCGACGTGCCCGACGCGGGCGATCGTCGACGGCGATCGCGACTGATCGCGGCCATCTCCGCGGCGTCGATCCTGGCCAAGACCGCGCGCGACGCGCTGCTGGTCGAGCTCGACTCGCAGCTATCCGGTGTACGGCTTCGCGCAGCACAAGGGCTACGGACGCCGGAGCACCTGGCGGCGCTGCGCGCGCACGGGCCCGTGCCCGGTCGCACCGGCGCTACTTCGCGCCGGTCGCTGCAGTGCCGAGTTGCCGTTCTGACACCGTCGACGGGCCGCGCGGCTGACGACGTATGGCGTAGTCGTCGCTCGCGGCGACGCGCTGCGCGTACGATGCCCATGCATGCGTGCGGCGCTGTCGCGCCGAACGCGACTAGGAGCGAGCAGATGATTCACTGCGTTCTTCACGACCCGCGAGGATTCGGTCGCCGTCGTCGTCGTCGAAGGCGTCAAGGCCGGCCAGACGCTGACCGGGCTCATCCTCGACGAGGACCGGACCATCACGCTGCCGTGCACCCAGGACATCCCGCTCGGCCACAAGGTGGCGCTGAAGGACATGGCCGTCGGCGCGACACGGTGATCAAGTACGGCGTCGACATCGGCAAGGTCGTCGCGCCGATCAGGGCAGGGCGAGCACGCCCACGTCCACAACATCAAGACCAAGCGGTGGTGAGCCTGAACATGCAAGAGCAACATTTCTGGGGCTACCGCCGCGAGAACGGCCGCGTCGGCGTGCGCAACCACGTCATCATCCTGCCGGTCGACGACCTGTCCAACGCCGGCGTGCGAGGCCGTCGCGCAACAACATCAAGGGCGCGCTGGCGATCCCGCATCCCTACGGGCGGCTGCAGTTCGGCGCGGACCTCGACCTGCATTTCCGCACGCTGATCGGCACCGGCGCGCAACCCGAACGTGGCGGCGGTGGTGGTGATCGGCATCGAGGAGCAGCTGGACGAAGACGCGTGGTCGACGGCATCGCCGCGACCGGCAAGCCGGTGACCGGCTTCGGCATCGAGCTGCACGGCGACCACGACACGATCATGCGCGCGTCGAAGGCGGCCAAGGAATACGTGCAGTGGGCGAGCGAGCTGCAGCGCGTCGAGTGCGCCGCTCAAGGAGCTGTGGGTGTCGACGCAAGTGCGGCGAATCGGACACCACTTCGGGCTGCGGCTCCAACCCGACCGTCGGCAACGCGTTCGACAAGCTCTACGCAGCCGGGCTGCACGCTGGTGTTCGGCGAGACCACCGAGATCACCGGCGGCGAGCAGATCGTCGCCGAGCGCTGCCGCGACGCCCAAGGTGCGCGCGCGAGTTCATGCGCGATGTTCGACCGCTACCAGGAGGTGATCAACCGGCACAAGACGAGCGACCTGTCCGATTCGCAGCCGACCAAGGGCAACATCGCCGGCGGCCTCACCACGATCGAGGAAAAGGCGCTCGGCAACATCCAGAAGATCGGCAAGAAGTGCGTCGTCGACGGCGTGCTCGACAAGGCGGAGAGTGCCGACCGGCCCGGGCCTGTGGTTCATGGACTCGTCCTCGGCCGCCGCCGAGATGGTGACGCTGTGCGCGGCGGCGGGCTTCGTGGTGCACTTCTTTCCCGACCGGCCAGGGCAACGTCATCGGCAACCCGATCCTGCCGGTGATCAAGATCTGCGCCAATCCGCGCACCGTGCGCACCATGAGCGAGCACATCGACGTCGACACGTCCGGCCTGCTGCGGCGCGAGATCACGATGGACCAGGCCGGCGACAAGCTGCTCGACATGATGTTCCGCACCGCCAACGGCCGGCTCACCGCCGCCGAGGCGCTGGGGCATCGCGAGTTCGTGCTGACGCGGCTCTACGAAAGCGCGTGACACGGCGCCTGCCGTGCGCACGCGCCGGCTGGGTCCGATAATCGCGGCCGTCGCGACTCCACCGGAGGAACATCGCATGCCGGCGCTCTCGTGGCGTACCGACCTGCCGCTGCGCTCTGCGCCGCCGCGCTCATCGTGCTGCCGGCGCTCGCGCGCGCCGAGCTCGCCGAGATCAAGGTCGCCAAGCAGTACGGCATCAGCTATCTGCCGCTGATGCTCATGGAGGACGGCAAGCTGATCGAGAAGCACGCCAAGGCCGCTGGCGTCGACGTCAAGGTGACGTGGGCGACCTTCGCCGGCGGCAACGTGATGAACGACGCGCTGCTGTCGAACAGCCTGCAGTTCGCCTCCGGGCGGCGTCGGCCCGCTGATCACGCTCTGGTCGCGCACCCGCGGCAACCTCGACGTTCGCGGCGTCGCCGCGCTCAATTCGATGCCGCTCTATCTCGGTCACGCGCGACCCGCAGGTCAAGACGATCAAGGACTTCATCCGACAAGGACCGGATCGCGCTGCCGGCGGTCAAGGTCTCGGTCCAGGCACTCGCCTTGCAGATGGCGGCCGAGAAGGCGTTCGGTCCCGGGCAGCAGAACCGGCTCGACGCGCTGACGGTCTCGATGGCGCATCCGGACGCGATGCAGGCGCTGCTGTCCGGCGCAGTCGGAGGTCAACGCGCATTTCGGCTCGCCGCCGTTCCAGTACCAGGAGCTTGCGCAAGCCGGGGATGCACACGGGTGCTCAACAATTACGACGTGCATGGGCGGCGCGGTGACCTTCAACGTCGTCTGGACGACCGCCAAGTTTCGCAACGAGAACCCGAAGCTCTACGCGGCCTTCGTGGAGGCTCTCGACGAGGCGCAGGCGATGATCAACCGCGACAAGCGCGCCGCGGCCGAGGCGTACCTGCGCATCTCCAAGGACAAGGACAGCGGTCGACGACATCGCTGCGGATGCTGAACGATCCGCAGATCGTGTTCACGCACCACGCCGCAGAACGTCATGAAATACGCGAATTTCATGTACCAGACCGGCGCGATCAAGGTGAAGCCCGACTCGTGGAGGGACCTGTTCTTCCCGAACGTCCACGCGCTTCCCGGCAGCTGATGGCCGACGGCGCGCAGCCACGGCGGACAGCCTGGCGCTGCCCGACCTCGCGGCGATCCGCGGCCGCGCAGGCGCGCATCGCGCCGCACGTGCACCGCACGCCGGTGTTCGCCTGCCGCTCGCTCGACGCGGAAGTCGGGGCGCGCCTCGTCTTCAAGGCGGAGAACATGCAGCGGACCGGGGCGTTCAAGGCGCGCGGCGCGACCAATGCCGTGTTCTCGCTCTCCGATGCGGCGGCGACGCCGCGGCGTGGTGACGCATTCGTCGGGCAATCACGGCGCGGCGCTGGCGTACGCCGCCGCGCGGCGCGGCATCGCCGCCTTCGTCGTCATGCCGGACAACGCGCCCAAGGTCAAGCAGGACAACGTGCGGCGCTACGGCGCGACGGTGCGCCTGTGCGCGCCGACGCTCGCAGCGCGCGAGGCCGGCTGCGCCGAGGTCCAGCGCGAGACCGGCGCGACGCTGGTCCATCCGTTCGACGACGTGCGCGTGATCGCGGGGCAGGGCACGGCCGCGCTGGAATTCCTCGACAGGTGCCCGACCTCGACGTCGTGATCGCTCCGGTCGGCGGCGGGGGCCTGCTCTCCGGCACCGCGATCGCGGTGCGCTCGCTCGATGCGCAGGCGCCGCGTCTTCGGCGCGGAGCCCGCCAACGCGGACGACGCGGCGCGAAGCTTCCGCTCCGGCCGGATCGAGCCGCTCGCCGCCGCGACGACGATCGCCGACGGCCTGCGCACGACGCTTTCGCCGCGCACGCTTGGGCGCGATCCGCGCCGGCGTCGAGGCGATCGGGACCGCCAGCGAGGCGGCCATCATCCGCGCCATGCGGCATGATCTGGGAGCGCGCGAAGATCGTCGTCGAGCCCTCGTCGGCGGTGCCGCTCGCGTGCCTGCTGGAGCGCAGCCTCGACGTGCGCGACCGCCGGGTCGGCATCATCCTCTCCGGCGGCAACGTCGACCTCGACCGGCTGCCGTGGCAAGCCTAGACTGGCGAGCCGGTCCGGGCGGAAGCAGCGATGGCGGAAGCGGCGGCACCGATCCTCGACGTGCGCGGCGTGACGCTGCAGTACAAGACGCGCGACCACCTGGTCACCGCCACCTATCGCGTCGATTTCCAGGTCTTCGCGCGCCGACCGCTTCATCCTGCTCGGCCCCTCCGGCTGCGGCAAGTCGACGCTGCTCAAGGCGGTCGGCGGCTACCTGAACCCGGTCGAGGGCGAGATCCGGCTGAAGGACCAGGTCGTCACGCGGCCCGGCCCCGACCGGATGATGGTGTTCCAGGAATTCGATCAGCTGCTGCCGTGGAAGACCGTCAAGGAGAACGTCATGTTCGCGCTGACCGCTTCCGGCAGGCTCGCCGGCAGGGCGGCCGAGGAGAAGGCGCGCGAGTACATCGCCAAGGTCAACCTCGCCCCGTTCGCCGACAGCCTTCCGCACACGCTCTCCGGCGGCATGAAGCAGCGCGTGGCCATCGCCCGCGGCATGGCGATGGAGCCGGACATCCTGCTCATGGACGAGCCGTTCGCCGCGCTGGATGCGCTGACGCGGCGCAAGATGCAGGACGAGCTGCTCGCCGCTCTGGGACGACACGCATTTCACCGTACTGTTCGTCACGCACTCGATCGCCGAGGCGATCACCGTCGGCAGCCGCATCCTGCTGCTCTCGCCGCACCCGGGACAGGTCAAGGCGGAGATCAACAGCCTCGCGCGCGGGCACGGGGACGCGAGCGCAGGCGCGAGGCGCTGGAGCGAAGAATCCACGACATGCTCTTCGCCGATGCGGTCGAGGGCACGGAGGTAGCTGACCCATGACTGACGCCATCGCCGCGTGCGACCCGACGTCTACCGGCAGCCCGATCGCCGCGGCCCGGTTCGGCGTCGTCGCCAAGCCGCTGTCCGACCTGGGAGCGGGTCTACAACCTCGGCGCGGTGCGCAAGCTCTGTCTGCTGCTGGCGCTCGCCGCCGCCTGGGAGCTCTACGCGCGCTGGCTCGACAATCCGCTGCTCTTTCCGACCTTCGGCGCGACGCGTCGCCGCGTTCTTCGACGGAATCGTTCACGGCGCGCTGCTCGCCCGGGCGTGGACGTCGATCAAGGTGCTGCTGGTGGGCTACGCCGCCGGCATCGCGCTCGCCGGCGTGCTCACCGTGGTCGCGATCACCTCGCGCATCGGCACCGACCTCCTCGAGACGCTGACCTCGATGTTCAATCCCCTGCCGGCGATCGCGCTCCTGCCGCTGGCGCTCATCTGGTTCGGGCTCGGGCACGGGCAGCATCGTGTTCGTGCTCATCCATTCGGTGCTGTGGGCGGTCGCGCTCAACACCCACTCCGGCTTTCTGTCGGTGTCCAACACGCTGCGCATGGTCGGCCGCAATTACGGTCTGCGCGGGCTCGCGTACGTCGGCAGGATCCTGATCCCGGCCGCATTTCCCGAGCATCCTCACCGGCTTCAAGATCGGCTGGGCGTTCGCGTGGCGGACGCTGATCGCGGCGGAGCTCGTGTTCGGCGTGTCCTCGGGCTCCGGCGGCCTGGGCTGGTTCATCTACGAGAACAAGAACCAGCTCGAGATCCCGAGCGTGTTCGCGGGCCTGTTGACCGTGATCATCATCGGGCTTGCGGTCGAGAACGTGATCTTCCGCACGCGTCGAGACGCGGACAGTGCGCCGCTGGGGCATGCAGAGCTGAGGTCGCGCAAGCGCCGCATGCGCGTGCTCATCGCCGAGTTCATGGACGAAGCGGCCGTCGCGATGCTGCGGCGCCGCTTCGCCACGACCTACGATGCGGGGCTCGTCGACCGCCGCGGACGACGCTGCTCGGCGCGGTCGCGCGCAGCCGACGCGCTGATCGTGCGCAACCGGACCCGGATCGATCGGCGAACTGCTCGCTGCGGCGGTGCGACTGCGGGTGGTCGGCCGCCTGGGCGTGGGCCTGGACAACATCGATCTGCCGGCCTGCGCCGCGCGCGGCATCGAGGTCATTCCCGGCCACCGGGGCCAACGCGCTCGCGGTCGCCGAGTACGTGATCGCCGCGGCGCTCGTGCTGCTTGCGCGGCGCGTATTTCAGCACGCGCTGCGGTCGCGGCGGGCGCGCTGGCCGCGCGCGGCGCTCGTCGAGGGCCGCGAGCTCTGCCGGCAAGACGGCTGGGCATCATCGGCTTCGGCAGCATCGGCCGGCTGACCGGGCGACTTGCGCGCGCGCTCGGAATGCAGGTCATCGGCTTCGATGCGCGAGCTCGCCGCCACGGCGCCGGTCTGGGCCGAGGAGCACACGCTACGCGCGACGCCTCGACGAGCTGCTGCGCGAAGCCGACGTCGTCACGCTGCACGTGCCCCTGACCGCCGCCACGCGCGGCCTCATCGATGCCGACAGAGCTCGCGACGATGAAGCGCGACGCGATCCTCGTCAACACCGCGCGCGGGGGCATCGTCGACGAGGCCGCCGTCGCCGCGGCGCTCAAGGCGGGCCGGCTCGGCGGCGCGGCGCTCGACGTGTTCGTCGCCGAGCCGCTGCCGGCGGGCACGCCGCTCGGCGGGCTGTCCCGAACCTGATCCTGACCCCGCATGTCGCCGGGCGTCACGCGCGAGTCGAACGTGCGGGTGTCGGCGCTCATCGCCGAACGAAGTCGCCGCCGCGCTCGACGCGCTGCGGCGCGGCGGGCTTGAGGAGGGCCGCGTGCCCACGTTAGCCTGGAGGCGTTGCACGAGCTTGCCCGCCGCGCCCTGCAGCGCGCCGGCGCCGACGGCGGACATGGCGCAGGCAACGGCGAGGGCCCTGGTCTATGCCGACGCGCGCGGTCTCGCCGCCCATGGCGTGGCGCGCATCCCGCAGTACGCCGCGCATCTTAAGAACGGCCGCGCCGACGGCAGCGCCCGTCCCAAGGTCGTCGCCGACAAGGGCGGCGCCACGCTCATCGACGCCGGCTCGGGTCTGGCCTTTCCCGCTTGCGCGCTCGCGGTCGCCGCCGCCATCCGCCGCGCCGCGCGAGTGCGGGGTGGCATTGGCCGCGGTCACCAACAGCCACCATTTCGGCGTCGCCGGCTACCACCTCGAGGCGGTCGGTGCCGCGGGCCTGGTCGGGCTCGCGTTCGGCAACTCGCCGGCGGCGATGGCCGTTCGCCGGCGGCAGGCGGCCCATCTTCGGCACCAATCCGATCGCGGCGATCTTTCCGCGGCCGCGCGACGCGCCGCTGCTCGATCGACCTGTCGCTGTCCGCGGTCGCGCGCGGCAAGCTGATGCTCGCGGCGAACGAAGGCCAGAGCATTCCGCTTGGCTGGGCGCTGGACAAGGACGGAGCGCCGACCACCGATCCGCGCGCGGGGCTCGAAGGCAGCATGCTGGCACTGGGCGGCGCGAAGGGCGCGATGCTCGCCCTCATCGTCGAGTTGCTGGTCACCGCGCTGACCGGCGCCGCCATCGGCTTCGAGGCAGCGTCGTTTTTTGTCGACGCCGGCAACCGGCCGCGGCTGGGCCAGGCGTTTCTGGTCATCGATCCGGCCGCGCTCGCCGGGCGCGCGGTTTACGACGAGCGGGTCGAGGCGCTGCTTCGCGGCGATGACCGCCGACCCAGCGGTGCGGCTGCCCGGCGACCGGCGCCGCGCGCTGGCGCTCAAGGCGGCGCGAGACGGCGTCGAGATTCCCGCCGCGCTGCAGCGTCAGCTCGACCTGCTCTGCGGGCACGCGGACGGCTAGTGCGCAACGGCACCGATGGCCTCGCGCAGGGCATTGAAAACGCCCGGCGCCGCGGCGATCACTTCGCGACCGCGCAACCAGTCGCTGCCGCCGGCAAAGTTGCCCACCCGCCCGCCGGCCTCGTGCACCAGCAGCGCCCCTGCGGCGAGGTCGCGGGTATTGCGGGAGAGCAGCCAGAACCCATCGAGGCGGCCCGCGGCGACGTACGCGAGATCGAGCGCGCAGGAGCCGCCGCGGCGGATGCCGGCGCAGCGTGCGGTCACGGCGCGCAGCAGCTCCAGATCGCTCGGCGAGCTCGTGACTCTCGTGCGACGGCAGTGCCCGTCCCGAGCAACGCGCTGTCAAGCGTGGTGCAGCCGGAGACGCGCAGGGCGATGCCGTTGCGCAGCGCGCCGCGGCTCTTGACCGCGGTGAACAGCTCGTCGCGCAGCGGGTCGAGCACGACGGCGTGGGTGAGTTCCGAGCCGTGGGCCAGCGCGATGGAGATCGCGTAGTAAGGGTAGCCATGCAGGAAATTGGCGGCGCCGTTGAGGGGGTCGACGAACCAGCGCCAGGTCGAGTCCGGGTCGCCGCCGGTGGCCGTGCCGCCGTCCTCCAGGAAAATCGCGTGCTCGGGAAACGCTGCCGCAAGCGTGGTCGCGATGGCGTTGGTCGCTTCGGCGCCCGCGCTCGACGCGATCGCGGCGTGCTCCTTCGACGAGGTGGGCAGGCGCGCAAGATCGCGCGCCACGTCTTGGATCACCGCGGCGGCATTGCGTGCGGCGCGGACTGCGACCGCCAGGGAAGGGTCGCTCATTGGGCTGCATTGTAGGCCACAATAGCGGTGCTGGCCACCCCGCGGGTCTTCAGCTCACCTTGACCCCGAGCATCATGCCGCCGTCCTCGTGCTCGAGGTTGTGGCAATGGAACAGGTAGGTCTGCGCGCCGGCAAAGGGGCAGCTGAAGTCGATGGCAATCTTCACGCTCTCCCCCGGCCAGACCAGGACCGTGTCCTTGCGTCCGAGGTCGGTGGCCAGGCGGCCGCGGTCGTCAATTTTGAGCGGCAGGAGCTGCTCCGGGCTGGTCTGTCGCTCGAGCACCTCGAAGGCGAAGCCGTGCAGGTGCATCGCGTGCGGCATGCTGTTGAAGTAGTTGCGAATAAGCCAGGTCTCCACCGTGTTGCGCTTGACCTCGATGGGCGTTTCGCCCATCACAAAAACACGATCGTTGATGCGCCACTGGCCCTTGGCGAAGCCCAGTCGCAGCGCGCGCAGCGTGGCTTTCTCCGTCCCGATGGGCGCCAGCGTCGAGAGTTGCGCCGGGATCCGGGCCGTATAGGCGGTCTTTTCGCGCACGCGCAACTGCAGCAGCGCCCGCGGCGCGCCCTCCGGGAAGGAACCGCCGTGGTCGTGGTGCATCGCGGCGTGATCGGTGGACGCGGCCGGTGCTCCACCCTGGCCGGTCGCCGCATGATCCATGGCGGCCATGTCATGTCCGGTCGCACCCGGGTCCATGGCGGCCATGTCATGCGTGCTCTGATCCGTTGCCCCGGGCGCGCTGCCGGCCATCTCCATCTCCATGTGCATCGGCTCGAAGCTGCGGGTCTCCAGTACGAGCGTTTCGCCGACCTCGAGATCGCGCAGGTCGAGCAGCACGTCGAGGCGCTCGGCGGTGGCGAGGAATGCCTCGTCGCAGCGGCGCGGGGCGCTCAGCAGGCCGCCGTCGTTGCCGATCAGCGTGAACGGCACCGGCGCGCCCGATGCCGTCCGCCATCCGAGGCGGTAGGTCCGCGCGTTGGAGGCATTGAGAATCCGGAACCGGTAGACCCGGGTGGCCACGTCCAGATACGGGCACGCGGCGCCGTTGACGAACACCGCATCGCCGAGATAGCCATGCATGCGATCGGCCGCCGAGGCGGCGTAATCGGCGCCGCGGCGGTCCTGCAGCAGCAGCGCAATTTCGCTGCGCCCGGGCACGAGGTCGAGCGCCGCGCGCAGCTTCGTCTCGTCCTCGTCGCTGATCTCGAGCGCTCCGAACAGGCCGCGATAGGCTTGCCCCGCGGTCAAGCCGTGCGGGTGCGGGTGATACCAGTACAGCGCGCCGCGGTTGCGCACTTCGAAGTCGTAGACGTAGCGCCCGCCGGGAGCGGCGAGCGACAGGCCCGCGCCGTCGTTGCGCGTGTCCACCGCGAGGCCATGCCAGTGCACGATCGTCGCTTCGTCGAGGCCGTTTTCCAGGGCGATGCGCACGCGCTGTCCCGGCCGCAGCACCAGCGTCGGATTGAGAAACTCCTGCCCCTGTTGGCGCGCGAAATACGCCTGCGACAGTCCGCTTGCGTCGAGCTCGCCCGGGCGCAGCCGCCGCGCCTGCAAGGTGAGCGTCGACTCGTCCGGCGCGAGGCGCCCCAGGAAGCCGCGGTCCCCGGGAACGAGCAGCGGCTGCTCCCCACGCGCCGGTCCCGCAGCCTGGCGCCGGGCGCGGGCATTCCCGCGCCGGGGAGGCTCGGGCCGCGCGGCGGGCGGCAGCGCGCCGAGCGCGAGCCCGCCGAGGCTCTGCAGAAAATGGCGGCGGCTGAAGGTCATCGCTTGCGAAGCGCGGACGCGCATGCCGCGCCCGCTGCGCCCATTATCATTCAATCGCCGTGGCCGGTGTTGCCAAAGCCATAGCGCAGCCCGATCCAGAACCCGCGCGGGACGCCAAGCCCGCGAAACTGTTCCGGCGCCGGCGCGATGCCGAGCGCCGGGCCGAAGGTTCGATCCGGGCCGGTGAAGGCGTTCGCGCCGAGCAGCCCGAAGTTCTGATAGCTGCGGTTGAAGACATTGCCGAGGTTGGCGAACAGCTGCAGCGCCGGCGTGAGCTGGAACTGGGCGTCGAGGTTGGCCACCGCGTAGCCGGGCACCGGGCCATGGCGGTCGCGGTTGTTTTCATCGCCGTGCGCGTACTGGTCGGACGCGCCGACGACCGACGCGCCGAGCACCCAGCGCTCGCCGCTGTCCCATTCCAGCGCGCAGCTTCGCCGAATCGGCCGGCACGCCCGGGATGCGACTGCCCGCGGGAACCGCAATCGCGCCGCCGGGGTCGGCGGTCGAGTTGTTCGGGCTCGCCGCGGCGAAGCTGGAGCGGAAAGTCGCCTCGCTGTGGTTGTAGTGCAGCGTGAGCGTGAGCGCGCCCCAGCGCCCGATGCCGGTGAGTTCCAGCCCCTGGCGGCGCGTCGGGCCGACATTCTGGAAGTAGCCGACATTGGCCGCCCCGTTGCCGCTGGCGATGAACTGGATGTCGTTCTCGAGATCGGTGCGATAGACCGCGCCGGACCACTGCCACGCGCTGCCGATCCGTGCCGCGCGCGCCAGCCTCGACGGTGCGCGAAACGACTTTCTGCAGCGGCGGATCGGCAAGGAAGACATTGGGCAGCTTGCACGGCGCGGCGGCATTCGCGCAGGTAAGCTCGATCGGCGTGGGCGCGCGCATGCCCTGGTTGTACGCCGCGTACGTCGTCAGCGCCGGCGACGGATTGAAGTTGAGCCCCACTGCCGGATTGAAGCGGACGAAGCTGTAGCTACCATCGAGGCCGGGATCGTTGCCGCTCTGATCGGCGATGCCGATGCGCGCGTAGTTGTAGCGGCCCGAAGCGGTCAGTGTCCAGGGCTCGGTGAGCGCGAGCGTATCGGCAAAATACAGGCCCAGGTAACGGTTCGTGCTGCCGACGTCGGTTTCTCCCGTGAACGGGCCCGTGCCGAGGGTGTCGCGGTCAGCGGCGAAGGTGGCGGCCTGCGACTGCTGGGTGAACCCGGTGCTGCCGAAATCGCCGCTTGCGCCGACGTTGAACTGGTTGCGGCGGCCGGCCAGTTCACCGCTGAAGGTCAGCTGCAGCCCGGCGCCCCAGCTCGTCTGGTCGATCGCGGACGCATCGTTGGTCGCCTCGTTGGTCTGCGGCAAGCCGGTGCCGGGGTCGATGCTGCCGTAGTCGTTGTTGACGTTGCTGCTGAGGTTGTTGTTGCGGTAGTGGCGGTAGTAGGCATTGCCGGCGAGGAGCAGCTCTCGCTGAGGAAGCGGCTCCCTTTCGCGGTCACGAAGGCGAGCCGGTTTTCGTTCGAATCCGGGAACGTGTAGGCCTGCGCGGCGTGTCGAGCCAGGCGGTCGGCAGCGTCTGCGTGCCCTGGAGCGTGTTGTCGGCAAGGGTAAGGCTCAAGTCGAAATCGGTGCGATCGTCCTGGTAGCCCAGCTTGCCGAAGAGCTGCCTGATACGGCTGGGGTTGTGTTCCGCCCAGCCGTGCTCGTCGGACAGGTTGGCGGTCGCGAAGTAGTCGAAGGCCCGTTAGCTGCCGCCGTACTCGACCTCCAGACCCCTGCGCCCGAAGGAGCCGGCGCTGAGTTCGGCGGCGGCGCCGGGGTTCTGCGCGCCGCTGCGGGTGTAGATCGCAAGCGCCCCGCCCAGCGTATTGAGCCCGAACACCGGGTTCGATCCCGGGATGAGCTGCACACTGGAGATCGCCGAGGGCGGCAGCAGGTCCCAGTTGACCACATCGCCGAAGGCTTCGTTGATCCGCACCCCATCCTGGAACACCGACAGGCCCTGCGCGGCGCCGAGCAACGGCGAGGCGAAGAAGCCGCGAAAGCTGATGTCCTGTTGAAACGGGTTGCCCTGTGCCGCGCCCACGGCAACGCTGTTGGCGTTGGCGCCAAGGAAATCGGTGAGCCCAAGCGGCCGCTGGCGGTCGAAATCGTGGCGGCTGAAGCTCTGCACGTTGGCCGGCACGTCGGCAAGCGGCGTGCCGAGCCCCGGAAGCGGCGTGGTGCCGATGACCTGAACCGAGGGCAGCTCGAAGACCTCGGCCGGGTTGTCGGCGCCGGCCGCCGGGGCGACGAGGAGCGCAAGCAGGCAGGCGAGCGCGCGCGAACCAGGCCGCGGTGACCCTGCGGGAGGGCGCGCGGACCCAAGGGTCAGCGGATCGCGACGCCCCAGGGCAACTCGCCAACCGGGATCTCTGCGATCTTGGTGTTCGTCTCGGTGTCGATCGACGGCGACCGCGTTCGAGCGTCCGCACGCGACGTAGAGCTTCTTGCCGTCGGGCGTGATGGCCATGTTCCAGGGGCGCTTGCCGACCGGGACCTTGGCGATGATCGTATTGGTCGCGTGTCGATGACCTGTACGATGCCTTCGCCGCCGGAGCTGACATAGACGCGCTTGCCGTCCGGGCGCACGGTGACGCCGTTGGAGCGGCTGCCCGCCTTGATGCGCGCGATGAGCTCGCCGCGGCTCACGTCGAAGACATTGACCATGTCGGCGTTTTCGGCGGCAACGTACGCGCGCGTGCCATCGGGCAGGAAGCCGATGCCGCGCGGCCGGTTGCCCACGGTGACCGACTTCACCACCTGATCCTGCGCCAGGTCGACGATATCGACGCTGTCGGCTTCCTCGCTGCTGACGTAGAGCCATTTGCCATCGGGGCTGAACACCGCGTGCTCGGGATTCTTGCCGCGCATGCCTGATGCGGCGCGCGACCTGGCCGCTGGCGGTGTCGACCAGCAGCACCTGGTTGTTCTCCTCGATCGCTGCGGAAAGCCATTTGCCGTCGGCGGACAGATAGATGCCCTCGGGGGAGTCGCCGAGCGGCGTGCGGCCCACCGTTTCGCCGGTCGCGGTGTCGACGGTCAGCAGCGAGTTGCTCGTCTGGTCGCTGATGTAGAGCCGCTTGCCGTCGAGCGCGACCGCGACGCCGCGCGGCTTGGTGCCGACCTTGAAGGTGCGGATGACCTTGTCGCTCGCGGTGTCGACCACCGAGACGCTCGCCGATCCCTCGTTGGGAACGTAGGCGAGCGGCGCGGCGAGGGCGGCGCCACTGACAACAGCCGCGACGAAGGCGGCGAGGCGAGCGAGCATGGTGGTCGGACCTTTCGGCAATCGGCGCCTGGCGTTGCTCGCTTGGCCTGCGGCGTCCGCGCGCGAGCGGCTAATCCTACCGCATTCGGTCGCCGCTCCGCGCGGCGCCGGCCGCGCCGCCGAGCATGCGGGCGTCCGGGCGCCGTAGCCGCCTCGACAGGCTCGCGTGCGGGCGGCGGGCGGCGGACGCGGGCGACGCGGCGCCGTATGCGTGGGGGCTTGCGAACGGCGCGCCGTGAAATATAATGGTCGCTGCGGTAACGGGTCCGATCGTCGACTCGATCACCAGTGGGGTTAACCATGCTGTGGACGAAACCTGAATTCGAAGATATCCGGTTTGGCTTCGAAATCACGATGTACGTTGCAACGCGTTGACGCGATGCCGCGGCCGGCGCTGCTGGCTGTGGCACTCCTCTGGCAGTGCCTGAAGCGAACTGAAGGCACGCGGCTCTCGCCGGTTGCGGGACGGCGGAGAGGCCCGATGACCTGCCCGCACCCGTGATCGTCCACGTTCTCGGCTCGGCCGCGGGGGGCGGATTCCCACAGTGGAACTGCAACTGTCGCAACTGCGACGGCTTGCGTCGGGGGCGGATTAACGCCCGCGCGCGGACCCAGTCCTCGATCGCGGTGAGCGCCGACGGCGGCAGCTGGGTGCTGTTCAACGCCTCGCCGGACCTGCTCGCGCAGCTCCGCAGCTTCCCGCCGTTGCAACCGGCCCGCGCGGTGCGCGACACAGCGATCGTCGGCGTGGTGCTCGTCGACAGCCAGATCGATCATACGACCGGCCTGCTCATGTTGCGCGAAGGCCGGCCGCTGCGCGTTTACGCACCGATTGCGTGCACGAGGACCTGACCACGGGCAATCCGGTGTTCAAGCTGCTCGAGCACTATTGCGGCATCGACTGGCAGCGGATGGGCACCGGGCCGGCAGGCGGGCTTCCGCATCGACGGAGTGAGCGGGCTGCAGTTTCGCGCGCTCCCGCTCGTGAGCAAGGCGCCGCCGTACTCGCCGCATCGGCGAAAGCCCCGCGAGGGCGACAATGTCGGCATTCTGGTGCGCGACGAAGCGAGCGGCCGGACGCTGTTCTATGCGCCGGGGCTGGGAGCGTTCGAGCCGCAGCTCGATGCGATCTTCGCAGCGGCGGACTGCCTGCTCGTCGATGGGACCTTCTGGAGCGACGACGAGATGATCCGCCTGCGGATCTCCGGCAAACGGGCGCAGGAGATGGGGCATCTGGCGCTGTCGGGGCCGGGGGGCATGCTCGAGGTTCTCGCCGCCTACCCGCGCCCGAGGAAGGTGCTCATTCACATCAACAACACCAATCCGATCCTCGACGAGGATTCCCGCGAGCGCGCGCAGCTCTCGGCAGCCGGGATCGAAGTGGCGCACGACGGCATGGACATCGTGCTGTAGACCCGATGGATACCGCGGCCGACGCAACCCTGGAGCAGGGACGAGTTTCAGCAGCGGCTGCTCGCCAAGGGCGATCGCTACCACATCCACCACCCGTTCCAGGTGCGGATGAACGCCGGGCAGTGCACGCCCGACCAGGTTCGCGGCTGGGTGTGCAACCGTTTCTACTACCAGATCAACATTCCGCTCAAGGACGCGGCCATCCTTGCGAACTGCCCCGAGCGCGAGGTGCGGCGCGAGTGGATCAAGCGCATCGTCGATCACGATGGGACCGAAGGCAGCGAAGGTGGCATCGAAGCCTGGATCCGGCTGGGGATTGCGGCCGGCCTGCCACGGGACGAGATCACCTCGCTGCAGCACGTGCTGCCCGGCGTTCGCTTCGCCGTGGACGCCTACGTCAACTTCGCGCGCACCCGGCCCTGGCAGGAGGCGGTGTGCTCCTCGCTGACGGAGTTGTTCGCGCCGGAGATCCACAAGAACCGGCTCGCGGGCTGGCCGCAGCACTACCCGTGGCTCGACCCGCAGGGACTCGCCTATTTCCGGGAGCGGGTGGTGCTGGCGAAGCGGGACGTCGCGCACGGGCTTACGCTCACACTCGATTATTGCGACACCCGCGCGCGGCAGGAGCGCGCCCTGGAGATCCTGCAGTTCAAACTCGACGTATTATGGTCGATGCTCGACGCGATCCAGGCCGCCTATGGGCTTCCCGGGGGCGAGCGTGGCGACTGACGCCCCGCTGCGGCTCGAGGATGTCCCCCGCGTCGCGCGCCGGTTCCGCCTGCAGTACGAACCGGCCCAGGCGGCGTGGGTCCTGCTCTATCCGGAGGGCATGGTGAAGCTTTCGGCGAGCGCCGGCGCGATCATGCAGCGCATCGACGGCCAGAAGAGCGTCGCGGCGCTGGTGGGCGAGCTCGAAGCGGCGTTTCCCGGCGCCGAATTGCGCGCCGATGTTCTGCAGTTCCTGCAGGTGGCCCGTGAGCGCGGCTGGATTTCCATCGGGCAGTAACGTGGCGCGGCCGCCCGGCCCGCGCTGGCTCTTGGCCGAGCTCACCTACCGCTGCCCGCTGCACTGCGTGTTCTGCTACAACCCGCTCGACTACACCGCGCACGGCCCCGAGCTTGGCACCGACGCGTGGCTGCGCGTGCTGCGCGAGGCACGGGCGCTCGGGGCAGTCCAGCTCGGGCTCTCGGGCGGCGAGCCGCTGGTGCGCGACGATCTGGAGCCGCTCATCGCCGAGGCGCACCGGCTCGGCTACTACTCGAACCTGATTACCTCCGGCGTGGGGCTTAACGCGGCGCGGTTGCGCGCGTTCAAGGACGCGGGGCTCGACCACATCCAGCTTTCGTTCCAGGACTCGACCCGCGAGCTGAACGACTTTCTGTCGAGTACCCGCACCTTCGAGCTCAAATCGAAGGTCGCGCGGCTGATCAAGGAACACGACTACCCGATGGTGCTCAACGTCGTCATCCACCGCCTCAACGTGGACCATGTCGGCGCGATTCTGGAGATGGCCGAGGCGCTCGGCGCCGAGTATGTCGAGCTCGCCAACACGCAGTATTACGGCTGGGGCCATCTGAACCGCGACCGGCTGCTGCCCACGCGCGAACAGCTCGTGCAGGCCGAGGCGGTGACCAACCGCTTCCGCGACCGGGTCGGTGACAAGATGCGCGTGTTCTTCGTGGTGCCGGATTATTTCGAGAACCGGCCGAAGGCGTGCATGAACGGCTGGGGCTCGGTGTTCCTCACCGTGACGCCGGACGGTACGGCGCTGCCCTGCCACGCCGCGCGGATGTTGCCCGGACTCGCGTTTCCGAATGTCGGCGATGCCGGCGTCTCGGCGATCTGGTACGACTCCGAAGGATTCAACCGCTACCGCGGCGATGCGTGGATGCAGGAGCCCTGTCGCTCCTGCCCGGAAAAGGTCAAGGATTTCGGGGGCTGCCGCTGCCAGGCGTACCTGCTGACCGGCGATCCGGCCACCGCCGACCCGGTGTGCGACCTCTCGCCGCACCACCATCTTGTCACCGAGGCCGTGCTGCGGGCGCGCACGGCGGGAACGCAGGCGGTGCCGATCGTGTTTCGCGACGATCGCAACTCGCGCCGGCTGAGCGCGAAAGCGCCGGCATGACCCGGTCGCAGCCCACACTTGCCGGCCGCTACACGACCACCGCGATTCTGCTGCACTGGCTGATCGCGCTGCTGGTGCTGGGCATGATCGCGTTCGGCTGGTGGATGCAGGGAATCGCCAAGGTTCCCGTCGGCCCGCGGGCCGATGCCTACAATCTGCACAAGTCGATCGGGATGGCGGTCTTGCTGCTGATGCTCTTCCGGCTTTTGTGGCGCGGGACGCATCCGCCGCCGGCGCTGCCGCCGATGCCGCTGTGGCAGCGGCGCGCCGCGCGCAGCGGTGCACCTGCTGCTCTACGTATGCCTTTTGGTGCAGCCGCTTTCCGGTTACCTCGGCTCGGCTTACAGCGGCTACGCGGTCAAATTCTTCGGCCTGACGCTGCCCGCCTGGGCGCCGAAGGACCTCGCGATCAAGGACGCCATGAGCTTCGTCCACCTCGGCAACGGCTGGCTGCTGGTCATGCTGTTCGTGCTGCATCTGGCCGCGAGCGGCAAGCACAGCCTGATCGATCGCGACGGATCGTTCCGCCGCATCTGGCCGTGGCCGGCGCGCGGCCCCGGCCGCAGCGGCCAGCGACTGGGGCCGCTAGCCGCGCCCGGCTGTCTCGAGCAGCTTCACCGTCGCCGGAAAATTGCCCTCGCGCGCGATGTCGAGCGCGCTCTTGCCGCGGTCGTCCTTGAAATCCGCCCGTGCGCCGGCGTCGAGCAGCGCCTGGACCGTATCGCTGTGGCCGTAGCCGGCGGCCCACATCAGCGCGGTGAGCTCGTGGGCGTAGATCGCGTTCGGATCGACGCCCGGCGTTGAGGAGCAGAACGACGACGGCGGTGTGGCCCTGGCCGGCCGCGTAGGTCATCGCGTTCTTCTGCGGGCGGTCGACAGCCTTGGAAGTCGGCGCCCCGGGCGAGGAGATCGCGCACGATCTGCGCTGTAGCCGCGCGTAGCGCGGCGGCCATCAGCGGGGTGATGCCGTTGGCCGCGGCGAGGTTGACATCGGTGCCGGCGGCGAGCATCTGCGTGGCGAGATCGGGCCGCTCGCGCCTTGAGCGCGATCAGGAGCGCGGTTTCGCCCACCGGTTGCGGGCGTTGGGCGTCGCCCCGTCGGCGAGCGCCCGCGCCATCGCCGGCCGCGTCGCCGGCGCGCGCGGCGGACGAGCAGCCGGACGTTGGCGCTCGGCTCCTGGCGCGAAGGCGACCCGCGACGAATGCGAGCAGCGTGGCGGCGCACCACGGAGCGAGCCGCGGCACGACGCGGCGCGGGCGCGGCGGGATGCGGCCTCGTGGCCAGGTCGCACGGTGAGGCACTGGTTTGCATTGGCATTGGTATTTTCGACTATAAAGTTGACTGCGCGTGGGCAACGCTGGCTGCAGCCCACCACGCGACCTACGCCGCGCAGCGCGCCAGAGGCGCCCGCAGGCGGACAAACAAAGATACCAGCGCTCGAGGAGGATCTCATGTCATCTCGCATTTTCCGGCTGGCGGTCGCCGCTGTCGCGCCCGTGCTCGCCTTCGGCTTTGCGGCGCTCAGCGCCGCGCAGGAAATGAGCGCCGGCGCGGCAACGACCACGGCGCGCCCGATGGTCAGCGCTCCCGCGGTCACGCAGGCGATGCTCGACGGCGCGGGCAAGGACAGCAAGAACTGGCTGCAATCCAACGGCAGCTACGAGCAGACACGCTACTACCCCGGCAACCAGATCAACGCCAAGAACGTCGGCAAGCTCAAGCCCGCGTTCGTGTTCCAGACCGCGGTGCTGGAATCGATGGAAACCGCGCCGCATCGTCGTCGACGGCGTGATGTTCCTGACGACGTCGTTCAACCACGTCTACGCGATCGACGCGGTGACGGGCGAGGAATACTGGCACTACAAGCACAAGCTTCGGCCCGATCGTGACGGTCTGCTGCGGCAACAACAACCGCGGCGTGGCGATCGACGGAGGCAAGCTGTACATGGGCACGCATCGACGCCAAGCTGGTGGCGCTCGACGCCAAGACCGGCAAGCTGCTGTGGGAACACGCAGATCGCCGATCCGGAAAAGGGCTATTCGGAAACGATGGCGCCCGCGGTCGTCGACGGCAAGGTGCTGATCGGCACCAACGGCGGCGAATACGGCATCCGCGGCTTCGTCAAGGCGTTCGACGCGAACGACGGCAAGCTGCTGTGGACGTTCTACACGATCCCCGACAAGGGCCAGGAAGGCGTCTGGGCGAAGAACGATGCGACCGGGCGCGACATGCACCGCGACATCGACGGCCGAGAAGGCGGCGCTGTCGCCAAGGGCAGCGTCGTTCTACCAGACGGCTCGGCGGCGGCGTGTGGATGACGCCGGCAATCGACAAGAAGACGCGCACGGTGTTCTTCGTCGTCGGCAATCCGTCTCCCGACCTGTACGGCGCGATCCGTCCGGGCGACAACCTGTACACCGACTCGATCGTCGCCGTCGACCTCGACAAGGGCACCTACAAGTGGCACTTCCAGTACATCGCGCACGACGTGTGGGACCTCGATGCGGTGAGCGCCGCCGATCCTGACCGAGGCCAAGGACGCGTACGGCAAGATGGTCGACGTCGTGATCCACGGCGGCAAGACCGGCCACATCTACGTTCACGAGCGCAACACCGGCAAGCTCATCCGCTTCTCGGAGGCGATGATCCCGCAGGAGAACATGTGGGTGCTGCCGACCGCGGACGGGCGCGCGCATGCTGCCGGGCGCCAACGGCGGTGTCGAATGGTCGCCGATGGCGGTCAATCCCAGGCTGCGCATGGCCTACGCGGCCAATCTGCATCAGCCGATGACCTACCACGTCGAGGCGTCGCCGTATCCGGGCGGCAAGCTGTGGCTGGGCGGCGCGTTCAAGACCATTCCGAGCGAAGAGCAGTGGGGGCGGCTGGTGGCCGTGAACCTCGACACCGGCAAGATCGCGTGGAGGCGTCAAGACGCCGCAGCCGCTGATCGGCGGCGTGCTGGCCACGGCGGGCGACCTGGTGTTCAACGGCGAGGCCAACGGCTGGTTCAAGGCGCTATGACGCCAAGACCGGCAAGGAACTCTGGAAATACAACTGCGGCGCCGGCGTCAATGCGCCGGCGGTCTCGTACATGGTCGGCGGCAAGCAGTACGTGGCCGTGGCGGCAGGCGGCAACAATCAGATCGACGCCAAGCGCGGCAACAGCGTCTTCGTGTTCGCGATGCCCTGACCGCCGCGATCCCTGAATCGACTGCGGCCGCTCCGGGTCGAACCGGGTGGCCGCTTTTTATGTGGCACGATGCAAGCATGCTCGATCGACTGCGATTCTGCCGTCGCCGCGCACCGCCGCGGCTTGCCGCGTTGCTCGTGCTGGCCGCGCAGCTGCGACTGCCTGGCGCAGGACGGCGGCCGGCGCGCGAGCAAGGCGCGAGGTCTGCATGGCCTGCCACGGCCCGGACGGCAACTCGCAGAATCCGGCCTATCCGATCCTGGCCGGGCAGAGCTGGCGCTACATCTACATCGAGCTCAAGGATTTCAAGGAGGGCCGGCGCAGCGATCCCGTGATGTCGCCGATGGCGAAGACACCTGTCGCGCGACGACATGATCGCGCTGGGCAATTTCTTCGCCGCGCAGAAGCCGCTGCCGATCACGTTCAAGGCCGACGCCGCGAAGGTCGAAGCCGGCCGCAAGATCTCCGACGCGGTGCTCTGCCCGATGTGCCATCTGGGCGGCTTCGTCGGCCAGAACGAGATTCCGCGCGTCGCCGGGCAGTATCCGCAGTACATCAAGAAGCAGCTGCAGGACTTCAAGGCCAAGCGCCGCACCAACGATGCCGGCAACATGACGAGCGTCGCCGGCAACGCTGTCGGACGACGGACATCGAGAACCTCGCCCAGTACATCGCCAATCTGAACTGACCGCGCCGTGCGGGCCTGGCCGCGTGCGCGGTGACCGCGCATCGCGCGCGGCGCATTGCCGTCACGCGGACGCGCGGAGTATGCTACTGCGCGTTCTCAAGCTCGCCTCGAACGTGCAGCGACCGTTGCGTCCGGCGGCATCCCACTGAAGGAGGACGTCCCGTGTCCGTCTCGCTGTCACTCACCGTCAACGGCAAGGCCGGTGCGCGCGGAGGTCGATCCGCGCACGCTGCTCGTCGAATTCATGCGCAACGATCTCGGCGCTGACCGGCACGCACGTCGGCTGCGACACCGGGCAGTGCGGCGCGTGCACCGTGCTCGTCGACGGCCACGCGGTCAAGGCGTGCACCATCCTCGCCGCGCAGGCGGAGGGCGCGAAGGTCATGACCATCGAAGGCCTGGCCGCCCGACGGCACGCTGCATCCGATGCAGGCGGCGTTCAAGGAATGCCACGGCCTGCAATGCGGCTTCTGCACGCCGGGCATGGTGCATGAGCGCGCATCGACCTCGTGCAGCGGCATCCGAACGCCGACGAGCAGACGATCCGCGAGCCGAGCTCGAGGGCAACCTCTGCCGCTGCACCGGCTACCAGAACATCGTCAAGGCAGTGGCGCAGGGCGCCGCCGCCATGCGGAGATGAGAGCCATGGGCGCGAACGATCTCAATAGCATCGGCCAATCGGTCCGGCGCAAGGAGGACTATCGTTTCCTGACCGGCGCCGGCCAGTACACCGACGACGTCAACCCGCCGCACCACACGCATGTCTACTTCCTGCGCTCGCCGCATGCGCACGCGAAGATCCGCAAGATCGACACCGCCAAGGCGAAGGGCGCGCCCGGCGTGGTCGCGATCTATCACCGGCGCGGACCTGGCCGGCGTCAACGGCCTGCCCTGCGGCTGGCTCATCACCGGCACCGACGGGCAGCCGATGAAGGAGCCGCCGCATCCGCTGCTCGCGCAAGGCAAGGTCCGCTACGTCGGCGACCGCGTGGCGATGGTGATCGCCGAGACGCCCGACCAGGCGAAGGATGCCGCCGAACTGATCGAAGTCGACTACGACGTTCTGCCGGCGGTCGTCGATCCGGTCGACCGCGCTCAAGGCCGGCGCGCCGCAGATCCACGACGCGGCGCCGGGCAACAAGTGCTACACCTGGGCGCTGGGCGACAAGGCGGCCGTCGACGCCGCGTTCGCCAAGGCCGCGCACGTGACCAAGCTCGACATCGTCAACAACCGCCTGATTCCCAACGCGATCGAGCCGCGCGCCGCGGTGGCGAGCTTCAGCCGCGCCGACGACAGCTACACGCTCTACGTCGCCAGCCAGAATCCGCACGTCGAGCGCCTGCTGATGACCGCGTTCGTGCTCGGGCTGCCCGAGACCAAGGTGCGCGTGATCGCGCCCGACGTCGGCGGCGGCTTCGGCTCGAAGATCTATCTCTACCCGGAAGAGACCGCGATGGTCTGGGCGTCGAAGCGCGTCAACCGGCCGATCAAGTGGACGGCCGAGCGCAGCGAATCGTTCCTGTCCGACGCGCACGGCCGCGATCACGTGACCCACGCCGAGCTCGCGCTCGACAAGGACGGCAAGTTCCTCGCGATGCGCGTGCAGACGACGGCGGCGATGGGCGCGTACCTGTCGACGTTCGCGTCGTGCATTCCGACGATCCTGTACGCGACGCTGCTCGCCGGCCAGTACACGACGCCGGCGATCCATTGCGAAGTGACCGCGGCGTTCACCAACACCGCGCCGGTCGATGCCTATCGCGGCGCGGGGCGGCCGGAGGCGACGTACGTCGTCGAGCGGCTGGTGCACGCCGGCGGGCGTCGAAATGGGCATCGCCCAGGACGAGATCCGGCGCCGCAACTTCATCCGCACGTTTCCGTACCAGACGCCGGTGGCGCTGCTCTACGACACCGGCGACTACGACGCGACGCCTGGACGAGGCGATGAAGATCGCCGACGTCGCAGGGATTCGCCGCGCGCAAGGCGGAAGCCGCCAAGCGCGGCAAGCTGCGCGGCCTGGGCTACGCGTCCTACATCGAGGCCTGCGGCATCGCGCCGTCGAACATCGCCGGCGCGCTCGGCGCGCGCGCCGGCCTGTACGAAGCGGGCGCAGGTGCGCGTCAACCCGACCGGCGGGGTCACCGTCTTCACCGGCTCGCACAGCCACGGCCAGGGCCACGAGACGACGTTCGCGCAGGTCGTCGCGAGCCGGCTCGGCATGCCGATCGAGAACGTCGAGGTCGTGCACGGCGACACCGGCCGCATTCCGTTCGGCATGGGCACCTACGGCTCGCGCTCGCTCGCCGTCGGCGGCACGGCGATCGTCAAGGCGCTCGACAAGGTCGTCGCCAAGGGCAAGAAGATCGCCGCGCACCTGCTCGAGGCGGCGGAAGCCGACATCGAGTTCAAGGACGGCAAGTTCACGGTCGCCGGCACCGACCGCAGCAAGGCCTTCGGCGAGGTCGCGCTGGCCGCGTACGTCCCGCACAACTATCCGCTCGACAAGCTCGAGCCCGGGCTCGACGAGACCGCGTTCTACGACCCGACCAACTTCACCTTTCCGGCCGGCACGCACATCTGCGAGGTCGAGATCGATCCGGAAACCGGCGCGGTCGACCGTCGTCAACTTCGCGGCGTGCGACGATTTCGGCAACATCATCAATCCGATGATCGTCGAAGGGCAGGTGCACGGCGGCCTGGCGCAGGGCATCGGCCAGGCGCTGCTCGAGAGCTGCGTCTACGACAAGGACAGCGGCCAGCTGCTGACCGGGCAGCTACATGGATTACGCCATGCCGCGCGCCGACGACCTGCCGTCGTTCAAGGTGGCGACCAAGGTGACGCCGTGCACGCACAATCCGCTCGGCGCCAAGGGCTGCGGCGAGGCGGGCGCGATCGGCGCGCCGGCCGCGCTGATGAATGCGGTCCACGACGCGCTTGCCGGCGCCGGCGTCAAGTATCTCGACATGCCGGCGACGCCCCATCGCGTGTGGGCCGCGATGCAAGCCGCCACACGCTAGCGAGGAGGCGCACATGTACGCATTCGAATATCAGCGCGCGAAGACCGTCGCCGAGGCCGCGGCGGCGCTCGCCAAGTCGGGCGGCAAGGCCGCTGGCCGGCGGGCAGAGCCTGGTCGGCGCGATGAAGCTGCGCCTCGCCAACCCGGGCACGCTCGTCGACCTGTCCGGCATCGCCGAGCTCAAGGGCATCAAGCAAGGAGCGGCGACGCGATCGTCATCGGCGCGATGACCACGCATGCCGAGGTGGCGGCCTCGGCGGTGGTGAAGCAGGCGATTCCCGCGCTGGCGGCGCTGGCCGAGGGCATCGGCGACCGGCAGGTGCGCAATCGCGGGCACGCTCGGCGGGTCGCTCGCCAACAACGATCCGGCGGCCGATTATCCGGCCGCGGTGCTGGCGCTCGGCGCAACCATCCACACCAACCGGCGCAAGATCGCCGCCGACGATTTCTTCAAGGGCATGTACGAGACCGCGCTCGGCGACGACGAAATCATCACCGCCGTGAGCTTCCCGATGCCGAAGAAGGCCGCGTACGCGAAATTCCCGCAGCCGGCGTCGCGCTTCGCGCTGGTCGGCGTTTTCGTCGCGCAGACGGCGGGCGGGGTGCGCGTCGCGGTGACGGGCGCGGCGTCGCACGTGCACCGGGCGAAGGCCATCGAGGACGCGCTCGCGAAGAGCTTCACCGCGGCCGCGGCGAAGGCGGTGAAGATTCCCGCCGAGCGCCTGAACAACGATCTGCATGGCTCCGCGGAGTACCGCGCGCACCTGGTTTCGGTGCTGGCAGCGCGGGCGGTTGCCGCGGCGCAGTGAGTTAAGGCGTTGCCGATGTGGCGCCGCGACTGCAACCCGGTCGCGGCGTGAGCGTGACCTCGGCAGCACCATTCCGGGCACTGGGAAAGCGGGGTGCCGGTCAAACGCGTTTCCGTCGATCCATTTCCTGACCGCCGGAACCGCATTGTCATCCTCGCCCGGTCTGCTGGCGGGCGTTTCTCATCGGGCCGCCAAAGCGATCCCATGGACAACTTGGTTGCAACACCGCGCACCGCGCTCCTCGCGGGCGCGACCGGCCTCGTCGGTCGCGCGCTCTTGTCCGCGCTGCTTGCCAGCAAGGACTACGGGAGCGTGCATGTCCTGCTGCGGCGCACCCCGCCGGAGATCAAGGGCAGCGCCAAGCTTAAGATTCATGAAGTCGACTTCGCACGCCTGCCGGCCGCGTTTCCAGCGGTGGACGACGTGTTCATCGCGCTTGGCACGACGATCAAGAGCGCAGGGTCGGAAGCGGCCTTTCGCAGAGTGGATTTTGACTTTGTGGTGAATACCGCGCGGGCCGCCAGGGCCGCGGGGGCGAGGCGGTTGGCCGTCGTGTCGGCGTTGGGCGCCGACCCGACGTCGCGCATCTTCTACAGCCGCGTGAAAGGCGAGATGGAGATCGCCATCCTGCAGCTCGGCTACGACTCGGTGGTCATCGCGCAGCCGTCCATGCTGAGCGGTGACCGGGCCGCCTTGGGACAACCGCCGCGCAGCGGCGAAGTATGGGCCGCAAGGCTGCTCGCGCCGCTCGGTTGGATCATGCCCAGGAACGTGCGGCCGATCCCAGCCAGCGCCGTGGCGTCCGCGCTGCTGGCGGCCATCCTCGCCCCGAAGCCTGGCGTTCAAGTCCTGAAATCGGGAGCGATGCAAGCGCGCGACCCGCCGTAGCGAATTTCATTACTGCAAGAAAGCCCAAAATTCCTCTGGGCGATGCGCGAGTGCCAGGAAAACATTGGGGATGAACCCTGCCTTCTCCTGCACTTCGAGCCTCGCCCGGATGTCTTCGGGCAAGTCTTCGAGTTATGGAACGGGATAGCGGCTGATCGACGCCTTGGTCATGCAAACGAGTCCATCAACCGAGAACGCCCCAATCCAGAACCAAGTCGGGGCATGTTGCCCTCGACGGTCCGAGATCGTCCGACAAGCAGTCGGTCGTCTCCGTCCACCCAATGACCCCTTAGAGCAGTCGGTCGACTCCGCTGCAGCTGCGCACACCTTCTCCTTGCAGGTTGTAAGTTCATGGCCGACGCGTTGCACGGAAGTCATCGCAATCGAATGCCGTGCGCCATCAGCGCGACCCCACCTGCAGCAGCTCGCTGTCGACGAGCCACACACCACCCTCCCGCAGCATTCTTGCTTCGCCGTGCACCCTTTCGATCGTCGTGCTGCTGCCGTCGACAAGCACGATCGCCCGATCGCCGCGAACGAATCCGCCGACGATGGAGACATTCTTCATCCCGAAGTGGACGTCGTTCCACCGATATTCAAGATACTCATTGAGCCTGCCCTGCTTCTGAAACTTGGCAATCACTTCCTTGGCGTGCGCGTCCATCGCCGCGGCAACCGACTTGGGGTCCTCGGCTGCGATGGCCTTGTGATACGCGAGGTAGGCGCGGCCCGGATCACCGCCATCTCCGGGGAGGGCGTCGCCCCATACCTTGCTCGGGACCGCGACGTCGAAATCGATGTCGAACGCAACCCGGTCGTCGCTTGCCTTGAACGCGAGCTTGCCCCTGAGCCGGCCACCGTCGACGCGCACCGTCGAGCGCACCTTCGAGTCGTAGCAATAGCCACAGCCGTCACCGGATCCGAAATAGTAGGATAGCCCGCGATATCTGCCGTCGGCGTCGAAATCGAAATAAACGACCTTGTTTTCTTCGTCGACGATGAACTGCCCGATCGCATATTGCCGGTCGTACCACCAATCGAAGAATTCTGCGTCCAACCTCGAATTCGATACGGCGACCCGGATGACCGAATCGTCTCCGCCGACACCGCCCTTGGCCCAGAAGCTGTAGGCATCGGCGACGTTGAGCTTGAGCTTGAAACTGGAGAACTGGCCCGATGCCGAATTTTCCGCGGCATCCGCTGCCGTGGCGGCGAGAAGGATGAACATCATTACGGCGCAACGCCGCAAAGGCACGATTGCGAACCAACGAAAGTCAGGCACCAACGCGCGCAACATGTAGCGTCCCGGGTATTGTTTGCGCGCAGTGTATCTCGAAATCCGCCATGTATCTGAGGGCGACCGCTTCCACGGCGCCAAGTTGTCCCGAATTCGTTGACGGCGCGCGATAGCGGCCCGTTTGTTCGGGGTTGGCTGCCCAGTTCGGGGCGATGCCCTGGTAGTGTCAGTTAGTTTGTTTCTTCAATGTCCGATTTTCGCGAAACTGGATGACAGCTTCGGGTTGCGGTTTCAACCGATCGATGCAACAGTTTGGTGGAATCGTTCAGCCGGTGTTTCGAAGTTTAAAGTCTTTCTTGGGCGCTCGTTCAATCTCCTTGCCACTGCGTTGAGCTGGGCCTGCGAGTAGCCCGACAGGTCGGTCCCCTTTGGGAAATACTGTCGCAATAATCCGTTCGTGTTCTCATTGCTCCCACGCTGCCAGGGGTTCTGTGGATCGCAGAAGTAAACTTGGATGTCGGTCGCCAAAGCGAAGCGCTTGTGTTCGGCCATTTCCGTTCCCCGATCCCAGTCCGTTTCTCTAAGCCGCGATTGTCTGCAACGGGTCTATTCTGTTGAAAAACTCCCTTGAAAATGAGCGCCTTGTGGCTATGCTGAAGCCAAGGTGATCGGAGGGAGAAGCAAGGATGATGGGACAACGGCCTGGCGGACAGAAGCAGCTGTTCTACTCCTTCAATCTCGACGATCACATTCCCTCCGATCATTTGCTACGCGGAATCGACCAGTTTCTTGATCTGGGTGAATTGCATCAGCACCTGGCCCCGTTCTACAGCCACACTGGTCGCCCCTCGATTGATCCCCAGTTGCTGATTCGCATGCTGATCGTGGGTTACTGCTTCGGCATTCGCTCCGAGCGGCGGCTGTGCGAGGAAGTCCACCTCAACCTGGCGTATCGCTGGTTCTGCCGGCTGGGATTGGAAGACCAGATGCCGGACCACTCGACGTTCTCGAAGAACCGGCATGGCCGTTTCCGTGACAGCGACACGCTGCGTTTCGTGTTCGAGCAGGTCCTGGAGCGCTGTGTGCGGGAGGGGCTGGTGGGTGGTGAAGGGTTCGCCATCGATGCCAGCTTGGTGAAGGCGGATGCCAACCGTCAACGCGGCGTGCCCGGGGCTGAGGCGGACTGGTCCGACAGGCAATCGATCAGTCGGCCGGTACGCGAATACTGGCGGCCTGGATCAGGCAGAGGTCGAGACGAGCACGCCTAAGAATATCTCGCTGACCGATCCGGCGGCACGGTGGAGTGCTGCGGGTGGTCCGGCGTTCTACGCCTATTCGGCGAACTATCTGGTCGACACCGCCGCAGGCATTGTGGTCGACGTTGAGGCGACGCCCGCCTACAAGATCGACGAAATCAAGGCTACCAGGACGATGATCGACCGGGTTGAGGCGCGGTTTGCTCTCAAGCCGCAGCGGCTGATCGGCGACACCAATTACGGCACGGCAGAAATTCTGGGATGGATGGTCGAGGAGAAGCAGATCGAGCCGCACGTGCCGGTGTGGGAGAAGACAGACCGCAACGACAAGAGGCTATCCAGCAGCGACTTCAAGTGGGATGAGAAGGCCGACGAGTACCGCTGCCCGCAGGGCCATGTGCTGCGCCGCCAATGGCGCGCATTCAAGAACCTGCGTACCCACGTCACCAAGGCCGACACCATCATCTATCGAGCCAGCCAATTTGATTGCACGACATGTCCGATGAAGGCGTGCCGCTGTCCGAATGACCGGGTTCGGAAGATCGTTCGCAGCGTTCATGAATCCGCCCGCGATGTGGCTCGTGACGTTGCCAAGACCGATGGTTACAAGCAATCGCGCAAGGACCGCAAGAAGGTCGAGATGCTGTTCGCTCACCTCAAACGGATCCTGAAATTGGATCGATTACGATTGCGGGGGCTCAGTGGCGCAAATGATGAGTTCCTGCTGGCTGCCGCTGCGCAAAATCTGCGACGAATGGCGAAATGGTTAGCGCCAATAGCAGAAAAAGGAGAACTAGCGCCTGCCTGAGGCGTGTCTGAGCGACTGACTGGATCGAGCACTGCCAAACGACCGCTCAAGGCCGGACCTTGACCCTCTTAAATATCGAGTTCTTCAACAGAATAGGTCGGTCTGCGACGGTCGGGCGAAGGTCGCCGACCGGCGGCAGGCTCAACCGGTCGCCGCAACACCTTTTTTTTCTATCGACAGACGTTTGAGGGCCAAGGTCTTCTTGCGACGTGGCTTAACTACGATACGAGGCTGTACCAGCACGGGTGAGCGTGCATCGCACGGACGCCTGCTGCGCGCACGTCGACCTGGTCCGCGGGCACATTACCAGGGCGGCGCAAACTCAGATCGCGTCGAGCGCGTCGCGCAGGTCGCGGCGCAGGTCGGCCACGTCTTCGATGCCGACCGAGAGGCGGACCAGGCCGTCGTCGATGCCCAGCGCGGCGCGCTGCTCGCGCGGGATCGAGGCGTGGGTCATGATCGCCGGATGCTCGATCAGGCTTTCGACGCCGCCCAGACTTTCGGCCAGAGCGAAGAGCTCGGCAGCGCTCCAGAAAGCGGCGCGTGCTCGCCAGATCGCCTTTGAGAACCGACCGTGATCATGCCGCCGAAGCCGTGCATCTGTCGCTTCGCCAGAGCGTGCTGCGGATGCGATGCCAGGCCCGGGTACAGCACCGCGCCGACGTCGGGATGCCGCTCAAGCCAGTGCGCGATCTCCAGGGCGTTCTCGCAGTGCCGCTGCATGCGCAAGTGCGAGCGTCTTCAGGCCGCGCAGCGCCAGGAAGCAATCGAACGGGCTGGGCACGGCGCCCACGGCGTTTTGCAGGAAGCGCAGCCGCTCGGCGAGCGCCGCGTGTCGCCTCGCCGCCGACCACGACACGCCGCCGATCACGTCGGAATGGCCGTTGAGATACTTGGTCGCCGAGTGCAGCACGAGGTCGAAGCCCAGCTCCAGCGGCCGCTGGATGCACGGGCTGGCGAAGGTGTTGTCGGCGGCCGCGATGACGCCGTGCGCGCGGCGCGATCTCCGCGACGCGTTCCAGGTCGGCCAGCTTCAGCAGCGGATTGGTCGGCGTTTCGACCCAGATCATGCGCGTCTCGGGGTCGGATCGCGGCCCGACATCTCGCCGGGTCGCTCATGTCGACGAAGCTGAACGCTCAGGCCCGCCGAGCGGCGGCGCACGCGCTCGAACAAACGATAGGTGCCGCCGTACAGATCGTCGCACGCCACCACGTGCGCGCCGGCATCCAGCAGATCGAGGACGGTGGCCGTGCGCGGCCAGCCCGGAGGCAAATGCGAAGCCCGCGCGTGCCGCCTTCCAGATCGGCCACGCAGCGTCTCGTAGGCGAAGCGCGTGGGATTGTGCGGTGCGGGCGTAGTCGAAGCCCTTATGCACGCCGGGGCTCTGCTGCACGTAGGTCGAGGTGGCGTAGATCGGGGTCATGATCGGCGCCGGTGGCCGGGTCCGGCTGCCTGCCCGGCATGGATGGCGCGCGTGGCAAAACGAGGTCGCCATCAGTAGGTTTCAAGGGTCTTCACGGAGCCGCCGCCGCAAGATAGTTCAACAAGTCAGTAGCGCGTGATCAGGCCGTAGAAGCGTCGCTCCTCGACGATGATGGCGACTGTCGCGAGTCCAGGACTTTGAGCAAGTCTCGAGTCGACGCACCTGGAGCGAGCGTCTCGCAGGCGCGAGTCATCGCGGTAACCACCGATTCGCGGAAACTGGTCGGGGTTGCGCGTGGACGCGCCAGCAGCACGTCGGACTCGTCGAGAATGCCCACGACGCGGTCGCCGTTCTCGATCACCGGCAGCTGCGACACGTCGGCCATGCGCATGCGCTGAAAGGCCGTGAGCAGGGTGTCGGTCGGCGAGACGGTAATGACGGCGCCTTCCTCATAGCGGCGGCGTGATCAGGTCGCGCAAGGTCGCCGGGCTGCGGCCGCCGATAAAGCCCTGGTCCGACCATCCAGTAGTCGTTGAACATCTTGGAGAGATACTTGTTGCCGCTGTCGCAGAACGAAGGTGACGACGCGCTTCGGGCGAGGACTGCTCGCGGCAATAGCGCAGCGCCGCGGCCACCAGCGTGCCGGAAGAGGAGCCCGCGAGGATGCGCTCGACGCGCAACAGTTCGCGCGCCGTAGCGAAGCTCTCGGCGTCGGTGATCGTGTACGCCTTGCTGACCGCGCGACAGATCGGCGATCGGCGGCACGAAATCTTCGCCGATGCCTTCGACGACCCACGAGCCGGCCTCGCCGAGATTGCCGGTTGCGACGGACTCGGCGAGCACCGAGCCTGCCGGATCGGCGAGCACCATCTCGGTATGCGGGCTCACGCGCGCGAAATAGCGTGAGCCCGGTCAGCGTGCCGCCCGATGCCGACGCCGCAGACGACGGCATCGACGCGTGCTCCATCTGCGCCCAGATCTCGGGCCCGGTGCTGCGCTCGTGCGCCAGCGGATTGGCGGGATTGCCGAATTGGTTGACGTAGCAGGCGCCGGGATCTCTGCGGCGAGCCGCGCGGCCATGTCCTGGTAATACTCCGGGATGACCCCTGCCCACGTCCGAGCGCGTCATGAGGAGCTCGGCACCCGAGCGCCCTCAGATGCAGACCTTCTCCGGCGACATCTTGTCGGGAATGACCAGCAGCACGCGGTAACCCTTGGCGCGGCGCGACCAGCGCCAGGCCCAGGCCGGTGTTGCCGGCGGTGGCTTCGACGATGGTGCCGCCGGGCTTGAGCCGCCCGTCTGCTTCGGCGGCCTCGATCATCGACAGCGCGATGCGGTCCTTGATCGAGCCGCCCGGGTTCTGGCTTTCGAGCTTGACGAACAGGCGGCACGGCCCGTGTCGATGCGGGTGATTTCGACCAGCGGCGTATTGCCGATCAAGCGCAGCACGGCCGGATCGCCGCGCGTGTCAGTGGGGTGGGTAGCCATGGGGTCGACGCCCGTGCAAGTCTACGACTGCCAGCGGCATTGTGCCTCTACTGCAGCGAAAACGGATGCTCGCAACGAACTGCTTCCGGCCAGCTCCAGTCATGCAACAATGTCACCGATTTGACGTTTAGGCTGAATGCCAAATTGCTGTCTGGCGGGCGGTCGCGCTTCCGCCCCTGGGATCAGCCGAAAGCATACGATGCCCATAGCGCGAGATAAAAGGACAGGATGGCTAGCCCGTTGCCAACGACTAAGCCACCGAGCAGCATCCCCGCGGCCCTTGCGCCGGCACCGATCCAGCCGTCGGCATACACTCGACGCAAAGCCAACGACAGGTAACCGAACTGCCAAAGCAGGATGAGGGCGATCAGCGTGGCGCCTGTTGTTCCGCGCTGTGCCTGGTAGGTCAGCGAAAGGCCAAATAAACGCATTGCGAAAAAGTACACGAGGTTCGCGACGAAACTCCACGCAACGAAGTGCAGCGCGAAGACAAGATGCAAATTCCAGGCCTCTCGACACCGCCAATCGGTAAGGCGCGCCATCACAGCAAAGGCGGCAATCGACAGCGTCAGCATGGCAGTGAATATTCCGTTGAAGCCATGGACTAATCGAGCGGACGCGCATACCGTCACGAGCCGCAGTTTGGACAGCTCGGGACAACACTAGTGTCTGGATTTGCCTGCATTACTGGTATGTGCGAGTCGCCAGCATGCCACCACGGCGCGCAATAGCACTGGAGTCAGTGCGGATGCCCTAGCGCGATCTCAGGGCAAAGGCACACCTGCAAGGCGCTTTACCATTAGACGATCGCTGGAATTCTACCTACCAACTGTCACGCTCGCACGATTGCTGTCGCCAAACCCGTTCATGTTGCCCGCATCTGTTGGTCCATATCTAATGACTGAACCGGTTGAGATTGCGCGATCGGCGCGCCTATCGTCGAGGCTTCCGGCAGATCTTCAGCAACGTCCGCTTAGCGTGAACCGTCATCGAATGACGGGCGGCTCGCGGCCAAAAGCAGAAGTTGGCTTGTCTTCCGCTAATCGGACACTGCCGCTGCAGCGCTTGCTCGCGTCGCGTATAATCGCGCACGTTTTGGCCCATCCGACCGATTGGTGCTCTTCGGAGGAAATGGCCCGGGGTTGTGGTCCGTCACCCGAAAGGAAAGGAACAATGATTCATTTCGAACTGCTCCGTGACCGGGGCATCCTTATCGTCACGCCCCAAGGCCCGCTCGAGAAATCGGACTTCGAGCTCGTCGGGCAAGAAGTTGATCCATTCATTGCGGCAAAGGGGAAGCTTACTGGCTTGATGATCTATGCGAAGTCGTTCCCCGGCTGGAAGAACTTCGAAGGGCTTCTTTCGCACTTGAAGTTCGTCGGAGAGCACCAACGCAAGATAGAGCGCGTTGCCGCAGTGACCGATAGTGAGTTTCTGACGATCATGCCAAGCATAGTCGCTCACTTCGTCCACGCGGAAGTGAAGCATTTCGGCCTTGACGAGAAGGAACGTGCGCTCGCGTGGCTCGAAACGGGGCGTTTAAACTGACCCTATTCAGCGATGTGCGACTCTGGAATGCCACGGCGATAATCGAACTCGCGGTCGGCACGGCTGACAGGTGTATCCGGCCTTTGCGCGGGCGCGGTACCAGCATATCAAGCTTGTCCTAAGTGGCCGAAACTGGGTAACTTCACTCACGGCCAAAAGCCCACCTAGCCGGTTACATTTCAATTTAGCGATTACGCTACGGTGCGTATCTGTCCCCTGCCGTCCCTATCAGCGACGAAGCTTTGCACCTAGCCAGCGAGCGAGATCAACCATCGGGCCATGCCGTGCCAAAGCGCGCTTACGCTGAACGGAATTTTCAACAGCTGCACTGCTAGCGCAAAGCCCCCCGCCCAGAAATATGCAGGATGCACTTTGCGGCGGGTCCGCGGGTCAAAGATCATACCGGCAACAATGAAGAGGTCACCGATGAGTGTCGGCGGCGAGAACCCCGACCATGGGCGGCGGCGGACCTGGCAGTCCGGCGAATCCCACGGTACCCTCGAATGGCGGCAGATGGCCGCCCATCAGGATGTAGGCGATGAAAGGACGTGCGATGGGCGCGCCAAGGAGGACGGCCGTCGCCGAGATCATAAGGCGCTTGTGCCAATCGGAGCGACGCATATTGACGATCGCCGCAATCACGAGGACCGCGAACGAGAGCATGTCCGTCATCGGCACTATCATGACGGCCTCGCCGGCGTCGGCAAAATTGCCGCGATCGCCCGTTGGGCTGCATTGATCGCTGCTAACATGCCGAAGATCGTCATGGCGGTTCCGCGACAGGCCTATCAAGCCGACATCGCGATGGCGGCGACGTTCGGCGGTCAGCCAGGATTGACATCGGAGAGTGTCCCGCGGAAGAAGAACAGGGCGTGGATCGCGAGCACCCCGATCCGTTCTGGTATACCCTGACCAACGGGACCCAGAAGGTCGGGACAAAGCCAAGGAACGAGGTCCCGTCATCGGTAGAGCCATCCAAAGGTAGAAACGCGGCCGATGCGCTGCTCCATCGTTTAGCGTTGCGTCAGTGATTGTTGCCGTCATGGGTCCCCTCCCGCATTCCGCCAAGCGAGCAGTCTACTTCAATAGTGCGTTGAGGCGATGTTGGAAGCCTTGGGCGGTAGGTCGCAGTTCGGCCATGAGCGGCCAAGAAAGACATTAAACTTCGAAACACCAGCTGAACGATTCCACCAAACTGTTGCATCGATCGGTTGAATCGGCGACCCAAAGCGGTCACTCGCGCCTAGAATCTATGGTTCAGGTCGATGATTCCGGCAAAACCGGACGGTTGCGTTTTCTTCCCAAATAACGGCCCGCGGTATCAGTCGACAATACCCAAGCGCAGATAGTTAACTATTCGCGCAACGCATACAGTGCGGGATCAACGGCACTCAAGCGTAGTATAGTGCCATTGCCACGGATGAGGCGAGTCATGTCTGTCACGTCTCTCGTGTTGCCGTGGGTGGTTTTTGCTATCGTTTTAGTCGACGTTTGCGGTAAAGGCGAATTTACTTTAGAAGGTAAAGCACCATTGAAGACGGTCGAGGTTGCCGCGTTTCGTATGCCCGCCATCGGCACTTTGGTGATGCTTACGGCCAAGCCGTTGAATCGGGCGCGCATCGCCAAGAGCTCTGGCCGCATCCTATGAGAGCTGTGCGCGCTACTCTTTAAGGTCATGAGCGCGGACGGCCAAATCTCGCTGAACGCCAATGTTGGTGGTACGCAGTACCTGGATAGGCCCCAAATTGGATTTGGTTGCCAATTGCACAATCAACACAGCCGAGCATGTTGCTTGCAGTGTCAAGACAAAGAAGCTGGTGAAGTTCAAGAATGAACCAGGATGGAGCATCGACGTCACTTTCGATGCCTTGTGGACGCGTTTTCTACACAAACGAGCTAAAGGTCTGAGAGGCCGTGGTCGTTTTTACCGTGCCTCACAAAATGCCAATGATTGGAGCCTTACTTCTGATTCGCGCTGGGCGCTAGGCTTGCGCGTGGTGGGCGACGACTTCGAAGCGTTCTATATGCAATAGTTCTTAGCCATCACGTACCGTGAATTTACAAAAGACCTCGACGCGTTGCTCTGGAAGACCGCAGCTTAGTTCTATGCTGGCTTGCAGTTTAGGTGGGTCAGACATTTCTATTTATGGGGCCAGTTTTCGGCCTTCATCAAATTTCGACCTGTTGTCGAAGGGTTTGGAGACCAACAAAGGCCATAACTGCGGGTCGCTATTTGATAACCTCTCGCAACCCTGCCGTGGTGCCAGCTGCGTTACGCGTTAGTCGTTAGCGCGAAGTCGAACGGCCGCTTTGGCACAGCGTCGCATGGCTGCTTCACGCCCTAAACAGCCATCGAACGACGGCTGCTGACGGCCGAGGGCGTGTAAAAACGCTTGGGTTGCCTTAGACGAAAAAGTTTACTACACTGAAGTATCAGGTTCTTCGAGGCGACGGCATGAGCCGATTCATTGAGGGTGAAGACCGAACCCAGGCGACATTGCTGCCGGAGTATCTGGACGACTACATGACGCCGAAGAATCCGGTGCGCGCCGTCGACGCCTTTGTCGACGAGCTTGATCTGGACGATGGGCTTTGACGGCGCCGATCCGGCCGCGACGGGGCGGCCGGCGTACCACCCGGCGGTGCTGCTCAAGCTCTACATCTACGGCTATCTGAACCGCATCCCGTCGAGCCGGCGGCTGGAGCGGGAGGCGCAGCGCAACGTCGAGCTGATGTGGCTCACCGGGCGGCTCGCGCCGGACTTCAAGACCATTGCCGACTTCCGTCATGACAACGGGTCGGCATCCGCAACGTGTGCCGCCGGTTCGTGGTGCTGTGCCGGGAGCTGAAGCTGTTCACCCAGGCGATCGTGGCCATCGACAGCAGCAAGTTCAAGGCGGTCAATAGCCGCGATCGCAACTTCACCCCGGCAAGGTCGACAAGCGCCGAGGAGCAGATCGAACAAAGCATCCAGCGTTACCTGACGGCGTTGGAGACCGCCGACCGGACCCAGCCGGCCGAGGTCGAAGCCAAGACCGATCGGCTGCGCGAGAAGATCGCGACCTTGCGCGAGCAGATGCGGCGATCAAGGCGACTGCGAAGAGCTGAAGCAGCCAGCCCGACGACAGCTATCGCTGACCGACCCGGAGCCCGCTCGATGTCAGGCCAGGGCACCGGCATGGTCGGTTACAACGTGCAGGCCGTGGTCGATGCGAAGCATCACCTGATCGTGACTCATGAGGTCGACACCGACAGGCAGCGACCGGGCGCAGCTCACGAGGATGGGGACCGGCGAAAGCCGCGATGGGCAAGCGACGGCTAACAGTCGTGGCCGACCGCGGTTACTTCAGCGGGCGAGATCAAGGCCTGCACCAGGCCGGCATCACGCCGCTGGTACCCAAGCCGATGACCTCCAATGCCAAGGCCGAGGGTCGCTTCAGCAAGGCCGACTTCATCTACATCGCCAAGGACGACCAGTACCGGTGCCCGGCCGGGGAGCGTGCAATCAAGCGTTTCACAACGGTCGAGCACGGCATGACCCTCCACAAGTACTGGACCTCCGCCTGCCCGCGTGCCCGCTCAAGGGGCAATGCACGACCGGCGACTATCGGCGCATCACCCGCTGGGAGCACGAGGCCGTGCTGGAGGCGATGCAGCGGCGACTCGATCGCAAACCCGGGATGATGCAGCTACGGCGACGAACGATCGAGCATGTGTTCGGGACGCTGAAGCAGTGGATGGGGTCGACCCATTTCCTGACCCGGGGCTGGAGCACGTCGGCACCGAAATGAGCCTGCACGTCCTGGCCTACAACTTCAAGCGCGTAACGCATCTTGGGCATTAGCGAGATGCTTGCTGCGATCCGTGCATGGGGCGTGAGCCCTTCTTGCGCCCAGTTCCAGCCCGTTTCCGCCGTCCAGTCTGTCAACGCGGCGCAATGCTCATCGCCGCACTCCTGCAGCTTCGCCAACGCTCCTGCGGCCTAATTGCGCCTCTCCTCTTAGCGCTGCGAACTCCCCGCGGTTCTTACACGGCACTCGGCCAAGAGCAGACCTTCGACGAGCGGCGTAGCATGTTGGTTACAGGAACCTGGCGGTCGCGATCCATCGCACGCCCCGACTAGCAGATAAGCGGAATCTCTCCTATGGCTGCAGGACGTTCATGGTGGGCCGGCAGATGCCCATGGTGTACTTCTCAGCTTGGCGTGCTGGACGTTCCGCTTACCCTTAGGAATAGGTTCCGGTGTCCCCATTGCCGGAACAAGTTGCGGCTACATCTTCTACCACTTCTCCTAATTTCCGTCTTAATCTGGATACCAGTCGGGATCCCGGTGCTCCTCATCGCTTGGCGGGACGCGAGTGAGTCAATGTGGTTTCTCGTACTTTCGACCGTTGGAGATGCGGTGCTCTTCCTCGCCTTACTGGTCCCGCTCTTTGTGCGTGCTCGCCAGGGTACAGATCTATAACCGCGCTGTGCCCCCTTACACTGAGGCGCAACTTTGCCAGCTGAGAGACGCGTACCGCGTGCTTCAAGTCGGTTTTGAAGCCTCGGCTCTCGCGATTAAGCATGCATACCGTCGCAAGGCACAGCGATGGCACCCGGACAAGTGGCCAGCTGAGTCTGCAGAGCAGCGGGATGCGGCGGAGCAGATGTCGCAGATCAATCGCGCCTATCGCCTCATTCGCCATGCCCCGCTGAGGTATCAGTTGAGGGCGGAGCCAAAAATTGAAGCGGCGACGCACCGCCGTGCAGAAACGTCCGCGCCCGTGCCAAGACACGCGCCCTTGAACGACCGCGACGAGAATGCTATTCGTTTCGTGGTTGGTGCGGCATTCGGCCTTTTTGTCGCGTTCATTCTTAGCTGGCACGGGTTGCGTGGCCCGTTCTTCTACTATACTGGTGCGCCACTTTTGTGCGGGTGGCTTGCAATGCGCTACGGCGACGACTTTTGGTACTACGCACTGCAAAGCATCTGGTGGCTATGGTGGTACCTGCAGCTTCGCGTCGCTGCGAACTTCCGCTTCGGGTCGAGAAGCGCCCATCCCGGATCAACATGAACCCACGGTTCGACAATGCAGATAAGTCCAGCGGTCTGCACATGTCGTAAAGTGCCATTCGTCGAGGTGCAAAAATGGGTTCTCTTTCCTCAACAATGGAAAACGCCGACTTCTACGACCGCTTGCCCATTTTCGAGGGATTCGCGAACATCATGGATCCGGCGCAATATCGGCCGCTGCCCGAGGATTGGTTGGTTGGCCTCACCGACGTAGTCAGCTCGACCCAGGCTATTGGCGCCGGCCGCTACAAGGCGGTGAACACCGCCGGGGCATCGGTCATTGCCGCGGTCTCGAATGCGCTCGCGGGCCGCAAGTTTCCTTTCACATTCGGCGGCGATGGAGCGAACTTTGCCGTCTCGGGCCGTGATAAAGACGTGGCGCGCTCCGCGCTCTCGGCCACTGCCGCATGGACTCGAGACGATCTCGGTCTGGAGCTTCGCGCCACTCTCGTTCCAGTTTCCGCCGTGCGGGAACACAGGGTCGACGTGCGGGTGGCGCGGTTCGGGCCATCGAAAAATGTTTCGTTTGCCATGTTCTCCGGTGGTGGAATGGCGTGGGCCGAAGCTGCCATGAAGCAGGGGCACTTCGCAGTCGCGCCCGCGGCACCGGGGACGCGGCCCGACCTGCGTGGCTTGTCCTGCCGCTGGAACGACATTCCCGCCACGCACGGCCTGATCCTCTCGCTCATCGTCACGCCGGTGACGCATGGAGATCCAGCCTTTCGCGCGCTTGTCCAAGACTTGTTAGCCGACCTCGAAGGCAGTTCCGAGGTGGCGAGGCCGGTGCCCGACGCAGGTCCCGGCGTGGGTTGGCCGCCGCCGGGTGCGGGTCTGGAGGCACGCGCGTCGCGCCAGGTGGGTGAGGCCTTGTTTCTACGGCGGCTAAAGGTGCTCGTCGGCACACTGGTAGCGTATGGCGTCATGAAGTTCGGCATTCGGCTGGGCAATTTCGATCCGACTCGGTATCGACGCGAGGTCGTCGAAAATTCCGACTATCGCAAGTTCGACGACAATCTTCGCATGACGCTGGACTGTACGCCTGCGATGGCGGACCGGATCGAAAAACGTCTGGTTGAGGCCCGGGCGTCGAATATTGCCAAGTTCGGGCTGCATCGCCAAGAAGCCGCGATCATGACGTGCATCGTGCCATCCATTTCCGAGAGTAACCACGTCCACTTCATCGACGGCTCCGCGGGCGGGTACGCGCTGGCAGCCAAACAGTTCAAGCTGGAAGCGTAGCGGCGCGCACGCCTGCGCAAGCCACTCGTCCGGTTTCTGGGGTTTGAGGGTCATCGCCCGGTTCGGCAGAGATACGCCCGGGGCCAAACAGAAGGGCACATCGATGCCGCAATCGGCGAACGACCGCGAGGCCCGCGCGCTGCTGCGGGGCTCAGTTGCTCGCTGGCGAATTTGCCGCGGAAAGCTAACCCGACGGGCGCAAGAATAAGTCGCTTCAGCTGGCCGCAGCCGCGTCCCCAGCCGCGCAAACCCGGTCGCGACCTTCGCGCTTGGCGCGATAGAGCGCCTGGTCAGCTGCCTTGAGCAGGTCGGCGGGCTTGGTACCGTCTGCCGGATAGACGGCGATGCCGAACGAGGCGGTGGGGGCGGGGAGTCTTTGCCCCAGGTGCGTGAGATTGGTGTCGCGGATGGCAAGCCGCAGCTGTTCGGCGCGCTCGCGGGCGCACTCCAGATCGGCCTCGGAGAGCACGACGGCCAGCTCTTCGCCGCCGTAGCGGCAGGCGATATCGGATGGTCGGATCCCCTTGGTGATCGCGCGAGCGACCGCGCTGAGCACGAAGTCGCCCGCGTCGTGGCCGTGCTTGTCGTTGAAGTGCTTGAATTGATCGATGTCGATCATCACGACCGACACTTCCTTCCCTGCCTCGCCCGTGATCCTAGAGCGCGTCTTCCCTTTACCCTGCCCCCGCCTCCTCCCCACTATTCCCCCCCCCCCTCTCCCCTTCCCCCGCAAATGTCGGACCAACCTTTGGCCGGACGGGAGTTTCGAGCGGGCACCCGACTAAAGTCAACCCCGGTTGACTGTCGAACGATCGTTCGATAAAGTATCGTTTCCTGTCTGACCGGAGCCCGCCCCGGCTCACTTCCGGGAGCGGGCTCCGGTTACCCGGCTCACCATGAAACCCGCGCTCGTGGCACTGCTGCACCACCCGTTGCTCTGGCGCGGAGATCAGCTGGCGCCGGCCGAGGACGTGGTTGGGAGCGGGTTTGCCGGTCTCGACCGCGAGCTTCCGGGCGGGGGCTGGCCCAGGGCTGCGCTGATCGAGCTCCTGGCCGACGTGGCGGGCATCGGCGAATTGCGCCTGCTCTTGCCTGCGCTCAAGCGCCTCGCGCAAGCCGGGGAGTGGATCGCACTGGTCGCGCCGCCGCATATTCCCTACGCCCCGGCCTTCGCCGCCCGAGGCATCGATCCGGCCCGGGTGATCGTGGTCAAGGCGGCAGAAGACCGGCAACGCTGGTGGGCGGCGGAGCAGGTGCTGCGTTCGAACAGCGCTGGGGCAATGTTGTTCTGGCCCAAAACCCCGGGCGCGCAGCGGGCGCGGCGGCTGCAGCTCGCGGCGCAGGAGGGCAAGGCCTTGGCGTTTCTCTTCGCACCGACCGCCGGCGCGGTGCAGCCGTCGCCGTCGCCGCTGCGCCTGAGGCTTTCGCCCGCGGGAAACCGCCTGAGCATCGACATTTTCAAGCGCCGCGGCGGCGTGGTGACGGCGCCGTTGCTGCTCGATGTCGCAGCCGAGCCGGCGGCGCACGCCGGCGGCGTGCCCAGCCCGGTCCGGCCGCTGGCGAAGCTCGACCGGCTGCCGGCAGGCCGCTCGGCAAGCTTTCATCGCCACTATCCGGTTAGCCCTCCCCAGGCGCGAATCTGGAATCGGGCGCTCGCACGCGCCGACGAGGTCCGGCGCGTGCCGGGGCCGGATCCCCGGGGCGAGCATGCTCTGGACCTGCCTTAGCTTTCCCGATCTGCCGCTGGCTGTCTTCGCGCGCGGGGCGCCGAACGAGAAGCCGGCCGTGGTGGCGAGCGCGAGTCACCGTCCTGACGTCGTCGCCGCCAACGCCGCAGCGGGCGAACGCGGCATCGCTGCGGGCCTTTCCATCGCCGCCGCGCTCGCGCTCGATCCCGGCCTCACGATCCACCTGCGCGACGAGCGTGCCGAAAGCCATGCGCTGAAAAGCATCGCGCTCTGGGCCGGGCAATGGACTTCGACGCTCAGCCTCGAGCCGCCCGACTGCGTGTTGCTGGAAATCTCCGCCTGTTGCAACTATTTCGGCGGCCTGAACAAACTCCTGACCCTGATCGATACCGGCCTTGCCGGGATCGGTTTTTCCGGGGTCATTGCGACCGCGCCAACCGCCGGCGCGGCGAGCCTGTTTGCCCGCGCCGGTCAGGCACTCGTCGCCGCCGAGGGCACGCAGTGGACGCGTCGGCTCGCCGCATTGCCGCTGGCACTGCTCGAAAGCGCGCCGGCGGCGCTGGACACGCTCTCCGGCATCGGCGTGCGGACGATTGGCGAATTCATCGCGCTGCCACGCGACGGTGCCGCCCGCCGCTTCGGCCAGGCATTGCTCGATGAGATCGATCGGGCGCGCGGGCTGTTGCCCGACCCGCGTCCTCCGTTCGTGCCACCGGAGCGCTATCACGGCCAGCTCGAACTGCCTGCGCCGGTCGTCGAGGTCGAGGCGCTGCTGTTCGGCATCAAGCGCCTGGTTGCCGAGCTCGCCGGCTTTCTGCACGGCCGCGGCACAGGAGTCACGCGGCTGCGCTGCGACCTCGTGCACGAAGACGCGGCACCGACCTCGATCGTGCTCGGGTTACACTGCACGCGGCAGGTCGAGCACATCATGAATGTGCTGCGCGAGCGGCTCTCGCGCGAGGAACTGCCCGACCGGGTCGAGGCGATCCGGATCGTGGCCGAAGAAAGTGCGCCGCTGGGAGCGAAAGCAGGCGAGTTCTTCCCCACCGCCGGCAGCGATGGCGAAGCCGCGGCGCAACTGCTCGAGCGTCTGCGCGCGCGGCTGGGCGAGGATGCGGTGCGGGCGCTCGAGCTTCGCGCCGAACACCGTCCCGAGCGGGCAGGGGGATTGACCGCGCTGATAGCCGCCAAGACCGCACCGGCAAAAACCGGACCCGGCCCGTTCCCGCTGCGGCCTCTCTGGCTGCTTGCCGCGCCGCGTCCGCTCGGCGCCGATCCGACGGCGGCGGAGCTCAAGCTCGTCTCCGGCCCCGAGCGCATCGAAACCGGCTGGTGGGACGGCGTGGAGGTCGGCCGCGACTATTTTGTCGGCCGCAGCACGCGTGGCGAGGCGCTGTGGCTCTATCGCGAGCGCGGCGGCGCCTGGTTCGTGCACGGGGTGTTCGCGTGATGCCATGCCCTACGCCGAGCTGCACTGCATTTCCAATTTCACCTTTCTGCGCGGCGCGTCGCATCCCGAAGAGCTTGTCGCGCGGGCGCAGGAACTGGGCTACGCCGCGCTGGCGATCACCGACGAATGTTCGCTTGCCGGCGTGGTGCGCGCCCATGTCGAGGCCAAGAAGCAGCGGCTGCCGCTGCTCATCGGCAGCGAATTTCGACTCGATGATGGTCTGCGCTTCCTTCTGCTCGCGACCGACCGGGCGGGTTACGGCAACCTTGCCGCGTTGATCACGCGCGGTCGTCGCAGCGCGGTCAAGGGCAGCTATCGCCTGACCCGTGCCGACTCGGGCGACGGTGTCGCCGGCTGCCTTGCGCTGTGGTTGCCCGGGCGGGCGCCCGAGATCGATGAGGCACGCTGGCTCGCCACGCGTTTCCCCGGCACGCTCTGGATCGCCGCCGAACGCCTGCTCGAAGCCGACGACGCCGTGCGCTGCGCAAAGCTCGGCGCTATCGCCGCGGCAACCGGCCTGCCGCTGGTGGCGGCGGGCGATGTCCACATGCATCGGCGCGAACGGCGCACGCTGCAGGACACGCTCACGGCGATCCGCCTGAAAACGTCGGTCGCGCAGGCCGGTTACGCCCTGCACCCGAACGGCGAGCGCCACCTGCGGCCGCTCGAGAGCCTGCAGCGCCTCTATCCGGCGGCATGGCTGGCTGAGACGCTCGTCATCGCCGCGCGGTGCCGGTTCTCGCTCGATGAACTGCGCTACGAATATCCCGAGGAAATCGTGCCGGCGGGCGAGACGCCGACCTCCTACCTGCGAGCTGCTCACCGAAGCCGGGTTCGCCCGGTGCTTTCCCGCGGCGACGACAGCTGCCGCGGCGCGGGCGAAAGTACGCAAGTTGATCGAGCACGAACTGGCATTGATCGCCGAGGCGCGCTACGAAGCGTTCTTCCTCACCGTCTATGACATCGTCGCGTTCGCCCGCAGCCAGGGCATCCTCTGCCAGGGCCGCGGCTCGGCGGCGAACTCGGCGGTGTGCTATTGCCTGGGCATCACCGCGGTCGATCCGTCGCGCATGGAGATGCTGTTCGAGCGCTTCATCTCGCGCGAGCGCAACGAGCCGCCCGATATCGACGTCGACTTCGAGCACCAGCGCCGCGAGGAGGTGATCCAGTATCTGTACCGCAAGTACACCCGCGAGCGCGCCGCGCTGACCGCCACCGTGATCTGCTATCGGCCACGCTCGGCCCTGCGCGATGTGGGCAAGGCCCTCGGGCTCGATCTGGCGCAGGTCGATCGGCTGGCGAAGTCGATGGCGTGGTGGGATGGCAGCCGCGCGCTCTCGCAACGGGTCAAGGAGGCGGGGTTCGACACCGAAAACCCGGTGCTGCAGCGGCTTTTTTCGCTGGTCACCGTGTTGCTCGGTTTCCCCCGCCATCTGTCGCAGCACACCGGCGGCTTCGTGATTTCGCGCGGGCCGCTGGCGCAGCTCGTCCCGGTCGAGAACGCGGCGATGCCCGAGCGCACGGTCATCGAATGGGACAAGGACGACCTCGACGCGCTGGGACTGCTCAAGGTCGACGTGCTGGCGCTGGGCATGCTCTCCGCCATCCGCCGCGCGCTCGCCCTGCTTTCCGACCGCCATGGCCGCCCCTTCGGGCTGACCGATGTGCCGGCAGAGGACCGCGGCGTGTACGACATGATCGGCCACGGCGACACCGTCGGCGTGTTCCAGATCGAGTCGCGCGCGCAGATGGCGATGCTGCCGCGGTTGAAACCTGCGAACTACTACGACCTGGTGATCGAAGTGGCGATCGTGCGCCCGGGGCCGATCCAGGGCGGCATGGTGCACCCGTATTTGCGCCGGCGACAGCAACTCGAGCCGGTGACCTATCCCAGCGCGGCGGTGAAAGGTGTGCTGGAACGCACGCTGGGCGTGCCGATCTTCCAGGAACAGGTGATGCAGCTCGCGGTCGTCGCCGCCGGCTTCACGCCGGGCGAATCCGACCAGCTGCGCCGCTCGATGGCGGCGTGGAAGCGCAAGGGCGGGCTGGAGCCCTTCGAGCGGCGGCTGATCGATGGCATGCGCAGGAACGGCTACGACGAGCAATTCGCGCGGCAGATCTATCAGCAGATCCTGGGCTTCGGCGAGTACGGGTTTCCCGAATGGTCGATTCGGCGAGACACGTGTCGTGGATGCCGATACCGGCCGGTGGGTGACTATCGATGAGATCCTTTTTGGCCGTGCCGCCTTCAAAAACACGCTTGTCTGTGATGGCGATCTGCGGTTGCAAAAGCAGAAAGTGATCGCGGTCAGAGCGAGCGGGACAAAGCCCGTATGGCGTCTGCATACGGCCCTGGGTCATACGATAACCGCGACGGCCGAACATCCATTCAGGACCTTACAGGGGTGGCGTAAGCTCGGCGAGCTGCGGCCGGGTGAACACGTGGCCGCGGCCCGCTCCTTGCCCCTAAAAGGCCGGCGTCGTTGGCCCGCTGCCAAGATTCTGGTACTTGCCGATCTCATCGCCGAGGGAAACGTATGTCATCCCGGTACCTTTTATTTCTACACGACGGCAGCATGGCATTGCGACGAGTTCGTGAAGGCGGTCGAGCGTTTCCCCAACACGCGCGCTGTGGTCGAACGTCACCGGAGTTGCTATTCCGTGCGGGTGCGGCGGGTCGATCGACGCCGGCCCATTGGCGCGGTTGTTTGGATCCGGAGATTGGGCATTTGGGGATGCACCGCGCGTCAGAAGTTTCTGCCCGCGCAGGTTTTCGAGCTCTCGGACAGCAATATTGCACTACTGCTCTCCCGTTTGTGGGAGGGGGACGGCGGGCTGTCGCTCACAGGACATGCCACATACGATACCGCTTCCCCCCGACTGGCCGCGGAGGTTCAGCACTTGCTGCTGCGTTTGGGTATCGCTCGGCTCGCCTTTATCGGCGGGTGCGTTCATATAAAGGACGAAAGTTAGAACACCATGTCGTTACCGTGACTGGGAAGGAATCGCTGCTTCTTTTCTGGCAGCGCATCGGCCGCCGCTTTCGGGACCCCGAGAAACGTCGCCGCTCCGCCGAGCTCACTGCTCGCAGAAACGGGCGCATGTCCCGCGACATCATCCCCGCCGACGTTAGGGAGATCGACCGCAGGGAACGCGACATCGCGAAGCTCAGTTGGGCAGAAATTGGGAGAAAACCGGCCTCGGGATGCGACAGATTGAGGCTCGCAGCAGCAACACCAAGATCGGATTTCGTCGGTTTGTGATCGAACGTCTGGCAAAGGTACTGCGCTCCACCCCATTGCAGCGCCTGGCGAATTCGGATGTGTATTGGGACCGGATCGTAACAATTGAAGCCATGGGGTATCAGCCAACCTGAAATCTTCAAATCGGAGGCGATCATAATTTTCTGGCCAACAATCTGGTCGTGCACAATTCGCACGCGGCGAGCTTCGCGCTCTTGGTTTATGTCTCGGCGTGGCTGAAGCGCTACGAGCCGGCGGCGTTCACCTGCGCGCTCTTGAATTCGCAGCCGATGGGTTTCTATTCGCCATCGCAATTGACACAGGACCTGCGCCGACATGGCGGATCCATTCTGCCGGCCGACGCGGCGCTGAGCGAGTGGGAATGCACGCTCGAAGCGTCGACCTCCGCGCCGGCACT
>CAVZTS010000004.1:0-712842 GCA_963778275.1 uncultured beta proteobacterium
GACGATTACCTCAAGGACATCTCACGTCCGGCAAGCACCTGCTCGGCCTCATCAACGACATCCTCGACCTGTCGAAGGTCGAGGCCGGCCGGATGGACCTCGAGCTCTCGCAGTTCGACCTCGCCGTCGGCGCTCTCGAATGCGATGACGCTGGTGCGCGAGCGCGCGCAGCGGCACGACATCGCGCTCAATCTCGAGGTGGATCCATCACTGAGCGCGATGACCGCCGACGAGCGCAAGCTGAAACAGATCGTCGTCAACCTGCTGACCAACGCCGTCAAGTTCACTCCCGACGGCGGCCGGATCGACGTCACGGCCGGCGTCATCCGGATGCGTTCAGCGTCGCGGTCCGCGATACCGGCATCGGCATTGCGGCAGCAGGACCAGGAGGCGGTGTTCGAGGAATTCCGTCAGGTGGGCCGCGATTACACGAGAAAGCAGGAAGGCACCGGCCTCGGCCTGACGCTGACCCGCAAGTTCGTCGAGCTGCACGGCGGCCGGATCGGGGTCGAAAGCGAGCTGGGCAAGGGCTCGACATTCACGTTCACGATTCCCATGACGCCGATGAGCCTGATACTGATCGTCGAAGACAACGAGAAGAACATGAAGCTCGTCCGCGACGTGCTCCAGGTCAAGGGCTACGCCACGCTGGAGGCCGGCACGGCGGAGGATGGATCTGGGCTGGCCGCACAAGCGCCGGCCCGACCTGATCCTGATGGACATCCAGCTTCCCGGGATGAGCGGCATCGAGGCGCTGAAGGTTCTGCGGGCCGATCCGGCGACGGCGCCGATACCGGTGATCGCGGTCACGGCGTCCGTCATGCAGCAGGATCGCAAGCACATCACCGAGGCCGGCTTCGACGCCTACCTTGGCAAGCCGATCGACCTCAAGGAATTCCTCGACGGTGGAAACAGGTGCTGTCGAGCCCGAGCCGATGAGCAACCGGCGAAGGTGCTGGTCGTCGACGACACGCCGGAGAACGTCAAGCTGCTGGCCGACCTGCTCGCGGTGAAGGGCTACGCGGTGGCGACCGCCGCCAACGGCGAGGAAGCGCTCGCCAAGGTGGCGTCCGAAAAGCCGGACCTCGTGCTGCTCGACGTGATGATGCCGGGCCTGTCGGGTTACGACGTATGCCGGCGCATTCGCGCGGATCCCGAAACGGCGCTGCTGCCGGTCGTGCTCGTGACGTCGCTCGACCCGCAGCGGAGCGCTCAAGGGCATCGAAGCCGGCGCCGACGATTTCTGTCCAAGCCGATCAACCAGCCGGAACTGTTCGCGCGCGTGCGCTCGCTGCTGCGCATCAAGGCGCTGCAGGACGAGGTGCGCGCCAGGCCGCGCGTTGAAGGATGGAACGCGAAGCTCGAGCAGCGAGTCGCCGAACAGGTCGCCAGCGCGAGCGCCTCACCCAGCTCAAGCGCTTCTTCTCGCCGAAGGTCGCCGACACGATCGAATCGGCGGGCGAGCGTCGATCCTCGCGCCGCACCGGCGCGAGATCTCGCTAGGTGTTCACCGATCTGCGCGGCTTCACCGCGTTCACCGAGCCGCGGAGCCCGAAGAGGTGCAGGCGGTGCTGCGCGACTACCACGGCGGCGATGGGCGCGGTGGTCACCGAGCACGACGGCACGCTCGATCGCTTTGCGGGCGACGGAATCCTGATCTTCTTCAACGACCCTTTACCGATTCCGAGCCCGGCATGCGTGCCGCGGCGATGGCGCTCGCAATGCAGGCGCGCTTCGCGCCGATCCGGGCAACGTGGATCGGCCTCGGCCACGACCTCGACCTCGGAATCGGCATCGCGCAGGGCTTTGCCACGCTGGGCGCTTTCGGCTTCGAAGGGCGGCGCGACTATTCGGCGATCGGCAGCGTGGTCAACCTCGCGAATCGCCTGTGCGGCGAGGCGCAGGGCGGGCAGATCCTGATCGACGGCGGCTCCGCGCGGCGCTCGGCGAGCATGCCGATGTCGAAGAGTCGGCCCGCTTCGCTCAAGGGGTACGCACAGCCGGTTGCAGCCTACCTCCTTAGGCAACTGGCGCCCTAACGCGGCCACGCAGCGTTTTAACGCACCGATTCTCCGGCGACCCACGCCGTGGAGGACCGCGTACTGGGCGCCGCGCGCTGACGCCCCGATCGGTAGCAGCGCAGTTGAGTCTGAAGACGTCGCCAACGTCCGACTGCACATTGGCTGCGTGAAGTATTCCCCGCATGCCACTTGCAGTCCTGCGTCCGGATGCGGGCATCGGCAATCGCGCTGCCGCGCCACGCACGTTGACGAAACGCCACGTTCCTCGCAGAATCGCCGGGGGACTCATTTGGGGGAGAGTGTCATGGTTGGACTGGATGCACTATGGCTGCCGATACTGTTGTCGGCAGTTCTCGTGTTCATCGCGAGTTCCGTTATCCACATGGTGCTGTCGGCGTGGCATCAAAGTGACTATCTGAAGCTGGCAAACGAAGACAAGGTAATGGACGCGCTGCGCCCGCTCGCGCTTCCCGCTGGCGACTACTTCATTCCCCGGCCGTCGAACGCGCAGGAAATGCGGACAGCGGAGTTTTGCGAAAAAATGCAAAAGGGCCCGGTGTTGGTCGTCACCGTGATGCCGAACGGCCCGGTGCAGATGGGCAGGAGCCTCGTGCTGTGGTTCCTTTACTCGGTTATCATGGGTGTCCTCTGCGCCTACATCGCGGGTCGCGCGCTGCCGGCGGGCACCGCTTACCTGCGCGTGTTCCAGCTGGCCGGCGCCACGGCCTTCATCGCCTACTCGGCCGCGCTCTGGCAGATGTCGATCTGGTATCGCCGCTCCTGGGGCACGACGCTCCGGTACACCGTGGACGGGCTGATCTACGCGCTGCTTATCGGCGGCACGTTCGGCTGGCTCTGGCCACGCTAAACTCGGACGCATTTTGTGCATGGGCCGGTCGCTGCATTGTCGCGGCACCTTGGTTGCTGACGGTTGCGGCGCGAGATGAGCGATCTTCCGCAGCGGGTCCCGGTCGGGCGGCGCTATTTCGAGGACTACATCCAGGGCGCCATCTTCGACTGCGGAGCTATCGTCGTCGAAGAACCCGAGATCATCGCCTTTGCCAAGCGCTATGATCCGCAGCCCTTTCACACCGATCCCGAAGCCGCGGTCCGCGGTGTCTATGGTGGATTGATCGCGAGCGGGTGGCACACGGCGGCAATGACCATGCGCCGACTGGTGGAGGAATACCTGTCGAGCGTTGCCAGCCTTGGCTCGCCGGGCCTCGATGAACTACGCTGGATCCAGCCGGTTCGACCGGGGGATGCGCTGCGCGTGCGCGTCACCGTCCTCGACGCGAAGCGCTCCCGCAGCAAACCCGACCGCGGGATCATTCGCTCGCTCATCGAGGTTAGTAATCAGCGCAGCGGCTGGTCATGAGCCTGCGGGCGATCAATTTTCTGCTTTGCCGGGAGCCCTCGACCGGCGCCGGAGCCCGCGCGGTGACCTGATTCGCCGAGGCGGCTACCGGCACGCATGCCCATCACCTATCATAGTGGCGATGGATAGCCCCGCTCTTGCTAGGGCTCCCGCCCGCATCAGCACCCTGCAGCTTTTCCTGGGGTTCCTCAAAATCGGGCTCTCCGGATTCGGCGGAGTGATGCCTTTCGCGCGGCGCATGCTCGTCGAGGAACAACGCTGGCTCACCGAAGTGGAATTCCTCGACGTGCTGTCGTTGTCACAGTTTCTGCCCGGGCCCAACGTCGTCAACGTCTCCATCATCGTCGGGCGTTTGGCTTCAACGGCATCACGGGTGCGGCCGCAGCGTTCGTGGGGCTGTTGCTGATGCCGCTCGTCATCGTGCTCGCGCTGGCGACTCTCTACGCACAATTCGCGCAGGTCGAAGCAGTGCGCGGCGCATGCAGCAGCGGTGTTTCGGCGGCCGCATCCGGGCTGATCGCGGGCACAGCGCTCAAGCTGGCGCGGCCGTTGAAGGCTTCGGCGTGGCGGATCGTCATCGGCAGCGCCGCATTCGTCGGCATCGCCTTGTTGCGCGTGCCGCTGCTGTGGATGCTCGCCGCCCTGTGTCCGGTATCGATCCTCCTCGCGTGGTGGAAACGGACATGATGCCGCCGTTACTGCTCGAGATCGCCCTGCAGTTCTTCGTCCTGTCGCTGCTTTCGATCGGCGGAGCCAACGCGGTGATCCCGGAGATCCAGCGGCGCGTGGTCGAAACGGAGCATTGGATGAGCAATACGGACTTCGCGGAGCTTCGCGCTGTCCCAGGCTGCGCCGGGACCCAACGTGCTGATCGTAAGCCTCGTCGGCTGGAAGATCGCCGGCGTGCTCGGCGGCGTGGTGGCGATGCTCGCCATGTCCGGTCCTTCATCGGTGTTGACCTACGCCGTAGCGCATGCCTGGGAGCGCTGGCGCGATGCACCGTGGCGGATTGCTGTCCAGGTTGGACTTGCGCCGGTGACAGTCGGGCTTATCCTCGCGTCGGGCTACATACTGACGCGTGCGGCCGATCACACGTGGGCTGCCTACGCGATTACCGGCGTCACGCTTGTTGCCACGCTGACCACGCGGCTGCACCCGCTGTGGATGCTCGGCGTTGCCGCGGGATTGGGCGCGCTGGGAATCGTGTAGGGCGGCGGCGGTCCGCAGCGCATGCCGGAACTGCCGGACATCACTGTCTACGTTGAAAGTCTCGAGCGGCACATCGTGCAGCAGCGGCTCGAGCAGTGCGCCTGCTTAGCCCCTTCGTGCTGCGCAGCGTGGAACCGCCGCTCAGTACCGTGGCGGGCGCCGCGTCGCCGGCGTACGGCGCTCGGCAAACGGATCGTGCTCGCGCTGGAGGAGGAGCTGTTTCTGGTGTTGCATCTGATGATCGCGGGCCGGCTGCGCTGGTGAAGCGCGGCGACAAGCCGCCGGCACGCATTGCATTGGCCGCTGTTCAATTTTCCAGACGGCACGCTGGATTGACCGAAGCTGGCACGAAGAAGCGCGCGTCGCTGCACGTGGTCCAGGGCGAGAGCGCCCTCGCCGCGTCGACATGGGAGGCGTAGAGGTCCTCGACGCCGACCTGGCCGCTTTCCGCTCGCGTGCTGCTCCGCGAGAACCACACGCTGAAGCGCGCACTCACCGACCCGCGCCTGTTCAGCGGCATCGGCAACGCCTACTCCGACGAAATCCTGCACCGGGCCCGGCTCTCGCCTATCGCGCTGACGCGGAAGCCGGCTGACGAAGATTGCCCGCCTCCACGACGCGGCGCGCGACGTGTGACGGAGTGGACGACGCGGCTGCGTGCCGAGGCCGGATCGAGGGTTTCCGGAGGGTAACGGCGTTTCGTCCGGGGATGGCGGTGCATGGTCGATTCGGCCAGCCCTGTCCAGTCTGCGGCGCACCGGTACAGCGCATCGTCTACGCCGAGAACGAGACGAACTACTGCGCGCGCTGCCAGACGGGGGGCGTGATTCTCGCCGACCGCGCGCTGTCCCGGCTGCTGAAAGCGAGCTGGCCGCGGTCGCTTGAGAGCCCGGTTAGCCGTCGCCCGCATGCATCCCTTAAGCGAAGGGTTCAGGCACCCCGCGGGGCGGCTCCGGCAAGGCCAGAACGGCGCCGGTCAGGATTAGGGTGGCGCCGACGGTCGGCCGGCGGCCCCAGCCGGCCGCCGGCCCCGGGCAAACGGCCTTGTGGCCGCCGGTCTTTGCCGCTATAGTGAAATCGCGAAAGGAGAAAACCATGCAGCGAATCGTTGCATTGTGTGGTCTCGTACTTGTGGCTGGCTGCTCGTCGGTGCCAACGCAAACGACACAGCCGGTGGCCAAGATCCAGAGTAGTTGCGACTACGCGCTGATGGAGCGCATAGAGAACGCGCGCCAGCCGATTGTGGTCAGTCGAACCTGGGTGAATTGCCCGCAGCTCCACGAGAGCGCGAAGTCTTAGTCCTGAAATCTGCCACGCGCTGCAGCGCAGCACTGGGTGCTGATTTGCTGCGGGTGGACGCCGGGTGAATTGCCCCGGCTGCGAGGCAACCATGCAGCTGCTCGAGCTCGAGCGACTGTGGGGTGGTTCTGTTGCCGTCGCATTCTGCTTCCCGTGCCAGGTCATCTGGTTCGAACCCCTCCAAAGCGAGCAGCTCAGCCCGGGCGGCGTGCTCGCGGTATTCAAGGCGCTGCATGAACAGCGTGCAGCGACGCGCAATATGCTGCCGGCGCTTCTTTCCTGTCCCCGCTGTCACACGCGCCTGTCGCTGACGCACGACCTGCAGCACACGACCCAATTCACGTATTTCCGCTGCCAGTTCTGTCACGGGCGCCTGACACCGTTCTTCCAGTTCCTGCTCGAGAAAAATTTCGTCCGCCCCGTGACGGGCGCCGAACTCGCCGCTCTCAGGGCAAAAGTGAAAATCGTGCAGTGCTCCAACTGCGGCGCGCCGGTCGATCTCGAGCACGACTCGGCGTGCCAATACTGCGGCTCGCCGATCTCGATCCTTGATCCCGACGCGGTGAGCCACACGATGCAGCAGCTCGCGACCGCCCAGCAGCAGCCGCTGCAACCGGTCGATGTCGATCGACTCGCCGCGGCGCTTACGGCGGAGTCCTCGCCGGACCTCGCAGCGCCCCACATCGTCGGCGATCTCGTGATGGCAGGCCTTGCCGCTCTCACGGCACTGCTCGCCGCGCGCTGACGCGCCGCTCCTGGACTGGGGCGTGGGCGCATCCATGCGTCTTCGTCGAAACCGCCGGGTCACTGCGTACCCCGCGTTATGCTAGCTGGCGCAGGAAACCTGCCCGGCCACAGAACTCGTTCGATCGCACGACAAGGGCGGCAGTTTGTTGCCGCACTGCAGACATCGCCCAAATGCAACCTGCGCGCGTTCCGCGTCCTGCGGCAGGAGCTTCGATTCGACGCATAATAGCGAGCAATTCGGCTTGGAGGGGGCTGGTGAGCAATGAGCGATGCCAATCAGGTCCAGGAGTGCGCAGTCTGCTGATGGGTTTCGTCGTTTCACGCGCTTTGCAGGTCGCGGCGGAACTGGGTGTGGCGGACGCGCTGGCAGGGGGCCCCAAGGATCGCGATACCTTGGCCCGAGAGGTTGGCGCCCACGCCGACACGCTGCATCGCTTGATGCGTGCCTTGGCAAGCGTTGGCGTGTTCGATCTACTCCCCGATGGACACTTCGCCAATCGCCGCGCTCCGAATACCTTCGCAGTGATGCCCGGGTCGTTACGCGGTTTGCACGCATGCATGGCGGCTCCCCGCTGTGGCAAGCCTGGGCAGGGATGGAGCACAGCGTCCGTTCCGGCAAGCCAAGCTTTAACCACGTTCACGGATCACCGGTGTTTGATTACCTCGCGGCACATCCCGAATCGGCGCGCCGCTTCGACCGGGGGATGGCCACCTCGTCGCGATTGATGAACGAAGCCCTTGTCGAGGCTTATGAATGGGGCCAGTTCGGCACGCTGGTCGACGTGGCGGGCGGCGTTGGGAAGCACGCTGGCGCGATTCTGCGCGCAAAGCCCGTCATCAAGGGGTGCTCTTCGATCTGCCACATGTCATCGAGCGCGGTCGGGATTACTTGGCCACGCAAGGCGTCACAGCGCGGTGCCGGATCGAGACCGGCAGCTTTTTCGATGCGGTTCCGACTGGGGCCGATGCCTATTTCATGAAGCACATCCTGCATGATTGGGGTGACGAAGACTGCCTGCGCATTCTGCGCAATTGCAGGGCAGCGATGTCCGACAGGCCAAGCTGTGGTCTGCGAAAAGCTGGTGCCGCCCGGTAACTTGCCAAGCATTGCCAAGACAATGGATCTGGTCATGCTGGTCCTGACCGATGGCGGCAGGGAGCGCACCGAGCAAGAGTTCCGGGAGCTTTTTGCCGGCGCGGGCTTGCGCCTCGCGCGGGCGGTGCCAACCCGAGCCGACAACAGTATCCTGGAGGTGACCAGGTGAATGCATAGGGACACAAGCTGTCCTCGCACAACCCGCAACGATCGGCTGGCACGTTGCGCATGGCGCGTCGCTCGGACAACGACCGCCGGTTGGCATAGCAGTCAAACGTCCGTTTTCGTGACCGCCATGTCCACCGTTGTCGATCTGGGACGGTCTGCGAAGGCTGCTCGCGGGGAACAGCAGCTCGCGGGCCCCCGAATTCCCACTGTAGGCGTCCGATCGCTGGACTTGCATTTGTCGACCGGCGAGTCGTGATCGATCGACGGACGTTCATTGGCAGTGTTGAGGATCAGACGGCCGTTCGAAGTTTAGAATCTTCGCGCGTGCTCATTCAATTGTCGTCTTGCTGCGGCGTTGAGCTGCGGCCGGGTCGCTGCCTGGAGTTCTGGGAATCCGGAAGGATTCGTGTCATGTCGGGAACATGACAACGAACGCAAAACATGAATACAACGGGAGGAGGAATCATGCGGAAACTTCAGCTTCTGGCTCTAGCCGTCCTTGCCAACATTTCATTCGGCGCGATGGCGCAGCAGGACCCCGTGCTGTTCTTCGGAATCATGGAACTGTCCGGAACGGGGGCAACGCCGGGCACCAACTTTGACAACGGCGTCAAGCTTGCGGTTAAGGAAATCAATGCTGGCGGTGGCATCCTCGGCCGCAAGATCAACTATGTTTCCACGGATACGCAAACCAATCCAACGGTTGCCAAGGCGGTGGCTCAAAAAGCTATCGATGACGGGGCGTACGTGGTGCTCGGACCGGTCCACTCAGGCTCGATGATCGTGAGCATCGGCGAGACACACCACGCGGAGATCACCAATTTCACGGGTGGAGAAGCGGCGGTCATTACGGAGCAGGGCAATCCCTACGTATTCCGCACGTCCTTCACCCAGTCGACATCGATGCCTAAACTGGCGCGCTACATCAAGGACCAAATGCACGCCAAATCGATCGCGATCGCATTTACCAACAATGATTTCGGCAAGGGCGGCCGCGACGAGATGGTGAAGGCTTTGGCGGCTCAGGACATCAAGGTTGTCGCCGATATCTCGACCGATTCCCGGTCAGCTCGATTTCTCCGGCCCCACCCTGAAGATCAAACAAAGCGGCGCGGACGCGCTGTTTGCCTACCTGACGGAAGAGGAAGGCGCTCGTTTGCTTCGAGAACTGAAAAAACAGGGATTCGACAAGCCCATCATCGGCGAAACCACCATTATTGGACAGAAGGTCATCGAATTGGCAGGCCCTGCCGCTGAAGGAATCCTGGGCCACGTCGGGCTGACGCCCGATGCGCCACAAGCAGCTATCAAGGCATTTGACGAGAAGTATCTGAAGGAATACAAGCAGCGGACCGATCACAACGGGATGAAAGGGTACAGCGCCGTTTACATCATCAAGGCGATGACGGAGCGCATCGGCAAATTCGATTCCAAGGCACTGGCTGCAGCACTGCACGGCGCGAAAATATCCGCCAAGGACTATCCCGGCGTGCTGCTCGACGTCAGCTTCAATCAAAAGGGCGACCTCGATCGCGAAAGCTTCATCGTCAAAGTCGTTGGTGGCAAGCAGCAGGTCATAGCGATCGTGCCGCCAATCGGTGCAAAGTAATCGCGGCCTGCCGCCGTTACTGCGACCGCGGCAACGGCGGCTCTTGGCCGTTCGGCGAAAGTCCGCGAAGGCCCGCTTCTGGAGAACGCCACAGGCAGCAACGGATCGAATGCGGTCGGCCAAGCCGAGTCAGGTCCGGCGAATGACGATCAGGCGCGCGGCGTCACGCTCAACTCCCCGCGCCACGCAGGCGCTCGATGGCTACCTTCCGATCGTCGCCATCGAAGCACGCGACGACGACTAACATCTCCAGGCTTGGCGCAATTGCCGTCGAGCGCCTCGATATGCTCATTACTGATCCCTTTTTCTACGCCCTCGCCATTCCCGTCGTCTTGCTGAGCGGAGTCTCCAAGACCGGAATTCCCGGACTTTTTGGCGGAATGGCAGTTCCGCTCCTCTCACTGGTTATCCCGCCGCTTCAGGCCGCCGCGCTAATGCTGCCGATCCTATGCTTCATCGATCTGTTCGGGTTGCGTGCGTTCCGAGGTGTCTACGACCGGCGCAACATGCCAATCATCCTCACGGGCCTGGCCATTGGAGTCGTGGCAGGCATCCTCGTTTTTACTCTGGTGCCGCGCGATGTCATGCGCATTGCGGTTGGTGCGATTGCCGTTACATTTGCGCTGAACAACATTCTCGGCTGGGCGCGCAATCGCCCGCGCGCAACAGCTTCGTGGCCGCGCGGCATCTTCTGGTCGGGCCTGTCCGGACTTACCAGCTTCGTGGCGCATGCGGGCTCCGCGCCGATCATGGCTTATCTGCTGCCACAGAAACTCGATAGAAAGCTATACGTCGGCACGACGGTCTGGTTCTTCTTCGCCTCGAACTATGCGAAGATCATCCCTTATGCTTTTTTGGGGCAACTCGACCTTACCAACCTGCTGACAGCGCTCGTGCTACTGCCGCTGGTGCCGATCGGGGTTAGGCTCGGTGTCATCATCCAGGGCAAGTTGGATGAAAAGGTCTTCTACCAGATCAGCTATTGGGCGCTGCTCGGCATCGGAATGAAGTTGGTGTATGACGGCATGACGGGCTTCTTGCGCTAGGAGCACTTCGTGTCGGAGAGCCACCTCGGCGACGCGGCGGGGAATGCCGGATGCAGGGCGGTAAACCCGGAAACGTCGCGGCTGCGGCCGCACGAATTTATCTTTGGGTTCCATGTTGGCGCCGTATATCTCCGACACATGGGCGCCCGGTTATTTCAGGTAATGAGGCTACGCCATGCCGATCGACCCCAGCACCGGAGTCATTGCACACGCCATTCAGCTTGCCATCGCACCGGTGTTCCTTCTTACCGGCATTGCTGGTCTCCTCGGCGTGATGGCCACGCGACTTGCCCGCGTGATCGACCGCGCCCGTAGCTTCGAGGCCACCTGGCCTCGGATGGATGCCGACACCAAGGCCGCGGCGCGCTTGGAGATCCGCAACCTCGAGCGACGCCGGCGCGTGTGCAGCTGGTCCATCAACTACTGCACGGTAGCGGCGCTGCTCGTCTGTCTGGTCATCGTCACCCTGTTCATAGAAGAGTTCTTCGCCACCAACCTGAGGTCGCTCGCCGGCGCGCTGTTCGTGGGCGCGATGCTGGCAGTGATCTGCGGCCTCACTTGCTTCCTGCGCGAGGTTTATCTCGCCACGCACACCACGAGTATCGACCCCACCCGATTCGAATGAATGGTCGGGGAGCGGCGAGATGGATTCGTCGTCCACGGTCGGAGCCGGCACCCGGCGCGGGTCTTAGGTGTTGGACAAAGCGTATGCTCAGCGATGTGCTCATTCGTCCCGCGATCGTCTCCGAACGCGAAGCCCTCAAGGCGCTGCAGATGCGTTCCTCTCTGGGCAACTCCGGCGACCGCGAAGCGTACTGGCCAACCCGGACATGATCGAATTACCGCCCGAGCAGATTGCGGCAAGCCAAGTATTTGTGTTGGACAAGGCGGTGCAATCGTAGCCCTCGCTACCATATTGCCGCGGGATGGCGGCGACACCGAACTGGATGGCTTGTTTGTTGAGCCGAGCATCTGGCGCCGTGGAATCGGGCGGTTGTTGGTTGAACACTGCGCCGAAGTGGCGCGGTCAGGCGGATCAACCGCGCTGCATGTCATAGGAAACCCTCACGCAGAGCGCTTCTATCTGGCGTGCGGTTTAGGATGGCTGGAACTTCCAAAACGCGCTTTGGTGTCGGCTTGTTGCTGCAAAAGTGCCTGTAAAATATCACCGGTGCTCGCGCGAACGCCGCATAGGGTCCGCTTTTTATGTACGCCCGGCCCGACGGCGGCACTTGACGCGAAGCAGCCAAGCGTGCCGCCACAACGCGGCCGTTCTCTACCCGAATCGGAGATCCCTATGAGCGCCAATGCCTTGTTGATCCCCGAACACGCAGCGCGCTGGCGGATGAGTTTGCGCTTGTGCTGTGGGTCGGCGGATTCTTCCTGCCGCTCGCGATTCCGCTCGTGACCACGCTGCCGCTGCCGGTGGCGACCAAGACGGCGTTATCCGGACTGCTGATTCTGGGCCTGCCACAACTCCTGACCGTCATCGCGATCGCGATCGTCGGGAAGTCGGGTTTTCATTACCTCAAGGATCGGCTGTTCGGCGCGGCCAGGAAGCTCGGGCCGGCGATACACGTGAGCAGGCTCCGTTATCGTATCGGACTGGTCATGCTGTTTCTTCCGCTCGCCACAGCGCTGCTCGAGCCCTACATCACGCTGCTGGTTGTCCGGGAACCCGTGCCGCACTGGGTATACGGCGCAGTCGACGACACGCTATTCCTGACGAGCTTTTTCGTGCTGGGCGGGGAATTCTGGGACAAAGTCAAAGCGCTCTTCATTTACGAGGCAAGGGCCGTTCTCCCCGCGATGCCCGGATCCCAACGCGCCATCGCGACGGCAGCAGGTTGCTAATCAGGGAAAGCGCATCCGATCCATTCCCTGTACCGGAGCCGATATCGAATGCCGGGCATCGCTGCGGCACACTTGATGCATGCAAGCCCTTGATTTGTTGGCTGCAGAAGCCGATTTGCCGCGGTGGATCGCAAGGGTCCAGCCCGCAGTCCGAAGTGGTTGCATTCGCGGGCGACCCGAGGCCGGCAGACTACCCGACGCGGACGGTTAGGGTCCGCGTGAAGCAGACCCTGTTCGGCGCTCAGGACTGAGGCGTCAATCCATGAACATCGCCGCGCGGGTGTCGCGATGCATGCTCGCCCGCCGGCGCTTTCCCCGCGCCGCGGCCAGGCATAGAATGCGCGTTTTTGTCGCCGTGCGAGGCTCTCCGATGAATTCCCGCTCGTGTCTGATCCCTACGCTCGCCGCGCTGGCGCTCGCCGCAATGCCGGCGTTGGCACAACAATATAATCCCCCTCGACCCACTAGCATCCCGGTGCCACAGACACCGCCCGCTCCTGCGGCGGCAACCGCCCCCGCCCCAGTCCCGGCCGCAGCCGCGGCAACGAGCCACGCCGCTGCCCGTGGTCCCAGCGCACACTTGCGTCGCCCCGACGTTCCCGCCCAAGGACGCTGCGAACGCGAAGATCGTCGCTTTCAACACCGATTACAAGGCGTACGGCGACTGCATCAAGAAGTACGTCGATGACAACCGAGCCTGGATCAACGCCGTGGTCGAAAACGACAACAAGGCGATCGACGAATACAACAAGTACAACGAGAATCTGAAGCAGCAAATCGAGGCGGCGAAGAAGGAGTAGCTCCGCCAGCGGGCGCGACTCCGCCTGGCGCGAAGCCCTCAGCGAACTACGGTGCGATCGACGCCTTCCACTTTTCCGTTGGCGCAGACGATGCGCGTGCGCGTGGGGCTTTCGCTGCCGGCAGGTTCGTAGAAGTATTCGGTCGTCGGTTCGCTCGCGCTGTCCAATGCCGGCACCTCGCGCTGGCGACTGGGTGTGCCGAGCTCGGCGAGCGCCTGCTTGCAATCCTGGCCGCGCGCGACACCATGCGTTGACTCACTGATCCTGGGGACCGCCTGCGCCGAGGGCGCGATCGCGCTTGCCGGGCGTGGCGCATCCGCGATGGTGCGCGGGGCATCCGGGAGCGGACGCGGAGCAGTCGGAGCGGTCGGTGACACTTCCGGCAGGGCGCGCGGCGCATCGGCCACGACGCGCGAGTCGGCAGGCGCGCCCGGCGAAGCATCGGGCGGGGTGCGCGGCGCGTCCGGGACGACGCGCGGGGCAACCGGCGCGCTCGGCGAGGCATCGGGCGCGGCGCGCGGCGCCTCCGGGACGGCACGCGGGGCAACCGGCGCGGCCGCCGATGCATCGGGCGTGGCGCGCGGCGCAACGGCTACGGCGGGCTCGGATTCGGGCGCGGCGCGCGTCGAACGAAGCGATGACCGGCGTTTCCCGGAACCAGAGAACCTGATCGGCGAGGACACCGACCTGCACGCTGCGGTCGGGGAAATTGTACAGCCATACTTCCTTCGCCCCGGCGGTCGCGGTGTCGCGGACCTCTGTGGGCTCGCCGAGCGCTTCACGCACCCAGCGCAGCGGCATGCCGGTGGCGACGTGGTGCTCGGCAGCGGTGCGCTGCCACTGCGCGTCCTTCTCCGCGCGATCGGCTGTCCAGCTGTTATCGAAGATGTCGACGCGCTCCGCCTTGAGGTTCTTCGGGCACGGCTCGTTCTGATAGGTAACGTTGCCCGAGCCGGCAGTGCACTTGAAGATCTGGGCCCCGGCCGGAATTGCCGCCAACGCCAGGAGCGGAACAAGGCGAAGCGCCAGCCGCAGAAGGCATGTTCGGCCGGTCCCTAACGAGGAAGGCGAAGTGGCGACCATGCAACTATCACTTTACGCCGGCGCGGCGGCAGCGTCACGCGGCGTCGCGCGGCAGGCGGAGCTCGAGTAAACTCTCCCCTCGCGAACGAACCTCGATGCTGCCGATGGCGAGCCCGCTGCACCCTTCCCCACGGCCCCGGCCGGTTGACGTGTCCGCCGCCCCGGAGCCCGCCGCCATCGCCCAGGCAACGCTCGAGGGATTCAATCGCCACTACGCGCTGTTTCGCGACTGCGCCCGCGTCGCCCAGAGCCATTTCGAGGCCGGCAACTGGCTCGCCATCGCGCACACCTCGCAGGATCGCATCGACTTCTACGATCGCCGCGTCCTGGAGACCGTCGCGCGACTGGAGCGCGAGTTCGGGTGCGACCGCATCGACGAGGCCCGCTGGGAGTCGGTCAAGCGTCATTACATCGGGCTGCTGATCGATCACAAGCAGCCGGAGTGTGCGGAGACGTTCTTCAATTCCGTCTCCTGCAAGATCCTGCACCGGACGTATTTCCACAACCGCTGCCTGTTCGTGCGCCCCGCCGTGTCGACCGAACACATCGATGCCGATCCGCCATCGTACCGGTCGTACTACCCGCGTCAGCACGGCTTGCGCCAGGCGCTGATCGACGTCGTGCTCGATTTCCGGCTCGAGCGCCGATTCGCGGATTTCCGCGGCGACCTGCGCAATCTGCTCCGGACGTTCCGGTCGCGCTTCCCGCGCCCGTTCATCCTCGAGGCCAACCACCAGCTGCAGGTGCTCTCGTCGCTGTTCTTCCGCAACCGTACCGCATACATCGTCGGTCGCATCGTCAACGGGTTTCACGTCTACCCCTTCGTGGTGCCGATCAAGCACGACGCGGAAGGCCGGCTCTACGTCGATGCGCTGCTCATGGACCCCGAGCAGATCGCGCTCCTGTTCTCGGCCAATCGGGCGTACTTCCTGGTGGACATGGAAGTGCCGTCGGCCTATGTCAGCTTCCTGCACAGCATGGTGCCGGCACGCACCGAAGCGGAGCTCTACACGATGGTCGGCCTGCAGAAGCAGGGGAAGACACTCTTCTTTCGCGATTTCCTGCACCACCTCAAGCACTCGACCGATGAGTTCATCGTCGCGCCGGGCATCAAGGGGCTGGTGATGACCGTCTTCACGCTGCCGTCGTATCCGTACGTGTTCAAGGTGATCCGCGACCGAATCGCACCGTCGAAGGAGACGACCCGCGAAAAGGTCAAGGAGAAGTATCTGCTGGTCAAGCATCATGACCGCGTCGGACGCATGGCCGACACGCTCGAATATTCCGACGTCGCGTTTCCGCGCGCGCGCTTCACGCCGGAGCTGATCGCCGAGCTCACCAGTGTTGCGCCCTCCGCCATCGAGGACGACGGCGAGATGATCATCGTCAAGCACCTCTACATCGAGCGCCGGATGACCCCGCTCAACCTGTTCCTCGAGACCGCAACGCCGGCGCAGCGCGAGCGCGCAATCCGCGACTACGGCGACGCTCTCAAGCAGCTCGCCGCGGTCAACATCTTCGCCGGCGATCTGCTGTTCAAGAACTTCGGCGTGACACGGTTCGGCCGGATCGTCTTCTACGACTACGACGAGATCGAATACATCACCGATTGCAGCTTCCGGCGCATTCCGCCGGTACCCGCAGGCTACGACGAGATGGACAACGAGGTGTGGTATCCGGTCGCGGCCAATGACATCTTTCCCGAGGAATTCGCGACGTTCCTACTGACCGACCCGGGGCTGCGCGCCGACTTTCTGGCACACCACGCGGATTTGCTCGACGCCGCCTGGTGGCAAGCGACGCAGCGGCGACTGTCCGGCGGCGCGCTGCCCGAAGTGCTGTCTTATCCGGACCGCATCCGCTTTCCCGTTCCGGCCGCGGTGCGTTAAGACGACGGGGTGCGACGCCTTAGCGCGGCGCGATTCCCGGCTTCGTCCAGGCGGCGCGCAACGTCCTTTGCCTGCACCGCCGCGCCGATATCGCCCTGCTTGGCAGCCTGCACGTACCACTCGAGCGCGCGCCGCAGATCCTGCGTCACGCCGTCCCCGTGTTCGTAAAAGCTCGCGATGATGTACTGCGCGCCGACATCGCCTTTCTCGGCCGCGGCCTCATACCACTTCGCAGCGAGCTTCCAGTCCTTGGGCGCGCCGCGGCCCAGAAAATACTGGGTCGCGAGCTGCACCTGTGCCTCGGTGTGTCCCTGCTCGGCGGCCTTCTGCCACCACTCCGTCGCCGCGGTGAGCGACCGCTCCATGCCGATGCCGCTTTCCGCGAGCAGGCCGAGGTTGTACTGCGCCTGCGACATACCCGCGTCGGCGGCCTTGGTCAGCCAGCCCACGCCGGCGGCGAGATCGACCGGGCCGCCCTCGCCACGCAGCAGCATCATCGCCACATTGTATTGCGCAAGTCGGTCGCCTTTGCGGGCACCGGCCTCGTACCGGGCGAGCGCCGCCGCGTAGTCGCCACGCTGATAGGCCTGCCACCCGGCGTCCGCCGCCTGGCCAACGATCGGGGCGCCGCTCGCCGCCAGCGCAAGGGACCCGGCCAACGCCGCGCCGACCACCCATCGCCGCCATGCCTTCATCGGCTTCACCAGAGTATCATCACCGGTTCAGTCTACCATCGTGCTCGTGATCGTCCAGCCTGAGGCGGACCCGCGGCGCGTCAAGGCAATGTTCATCAGCGCATTTGATTTGTTCAAGATCGGGCTCGGACCGTCGAGTTCGCACACGGTCGGGCCGATGCGCGCGGCGCAGCGCTTCGTCCACGAACTCGCCGCCGACGGCAGGCTCGACCTCACGACGCAGGTGGTCGTCGATCTCTACGGCTCGCTGGCGCTGACCGGGCGCGGCCATGGCACCGACCGGGCCATCCTGCTCGGGCTCTCCGGCGAGACGCCCGACGGCATCGATCCCGATCAGGTGGGGCCGAAGGTGCGCCGCATCCTCGAGCAAAACACGCTTGCGCTCGATGGCCGGCACCCGATTCGCTTCGTGGAACAGGATCATCTGCGCTTCCGCATCGACAAGGCGCTTGCGTTCCACAGCAACGGCATGCGCTTCACGGCCTACTCCGCTTCGGACGCGATCATTGCCCGCAAGATCTTTTTTTCGGTCGGCGGCGGCTTTGTGGTCACGGAAGCCGAGGCGCAAAAGCTCGCTGAGCCGCCCGCCGGCCCGCGGGTCCCGTACCCGTTCGCCACGGCCGCCGAACTGCTCTCCTACGGGAACGTATCCGGGAAGCGCATTTCGGAAATGATGCGCGTCAACGAGCTGACGATGCGCAGTCCAGCGGAGCTGCGTGCCGGACTACTCCAGCGCTGGGCCGTGATGAATGACAGCATCGAGCGCGGCATGAAGCACGACGGCATGCTGCCTGGCGGATTGAATGTTCGACGCCGGGCGAAGGGACTGCGCGATTCGCTGCTTGCGCGCCGGGACCGAAAGGAGCAAAGCCCGAGCGAGGCGACCGACTGGGCCAGCGTGTATGCGATCGCGGTCAACGAGGAGAATGCCGCGGGCGGGCGCGTGGTCACCGCGCCGACCAACGGCGCGGCAGGCATCATCCCCGCGGTCATCCGCTACTACCGCGAATTTTATCCGGAAAGCAACGAAGACGGCATCATCGCGTTCCTGCTGACCGCGGCCGCGATCGGCGGCCTGTGCAAGCGCAACGCGTCGCTCTCCGGCGCGGAGGTCGGCTGCCAAGGGGAAGTCGGCGTCGCCTGCTCGATGGCTGCCGGCGGACTTGCTGCCGCCCTCGGTGGCAGCAATGCGCAGATCGAGAACGCCGCCGAGATCGGCATCGAGCACCACCTGGGCATGAGCTGCGATCCGGTCGCGGGGCTGGTGCAGATTCCCTGCATCGAGCGCAACGCGATGGGCGCGGTGAAGGCGATCAATGCGGCATCGCTGGCGCTGCGCGGCGACGGCACGCACCGGGTCGCGCTGGATACGGTCATCAAGACCATGTTCGACACCGGCCGCGACATGATGGCGAAGTACAAGGAGACCTCGCTCGGCGGCCTCGCGGTCAACGTCGTCGATTGCTAGCCCGGCGCTGAAGCGGTCCCTCGCGCGCGTGGGCGCGAAGCGGTTCGCGCGAACCGCACCGCGCTAGTCCACTTGCAAGCGATAGCCGACGCCGGCTTCCGTGCGCAGAAAACGGGGATTGGTCGGATCGGACTCCAGCTTGTGCCGCAGCTGTGCCATGTAGATGCGCAGGTAGTGTCCGTGCTCGACGTGTGACGGGCCCCAGACTTCCGCGAGCAGCTGCCGGTGCGTGCAGACCTTGCCGGCATAGCGGATCAGTACCGCGAGCAGCCGGTATTCGTTGGGGGTGAGATGCACATCCTTGCCTTCGCGCTGCACCCGGCGCGCTGCCAGATCGACCCGAATGGCGTCGAATTCGAAGGTGCTCTCGGCGGCGACGCCATCGGCGCGCGCGGCACGACGCAGTGCGGCGCGAATCCGCGCCAGCAGCTCGCCGATGCCAAATGGCTTGGTCAGGTAATCGTCGGCACCGGCGTCGAGCGCCTTGATCTTTTCCTGCTCGTTGCTGCGCGCGGACAGGATGATGATCGGGCGCGAATACCATTCGCGCAGCTCGGCCACGACGTCGACGCCGTCGAGATCCGGCAGGCCGAGGTCGAGAATCACCAGATCGGGCTTGCGCGTTGCGGCCTCGACCAGACCGGCTCGGCCGGTCTCTGCCTCGAAGATGCGAAACGGCTCCGCAGACAGGCCGGTGCGCAGGAAGCGGCGAATCTGCGGATCGTCCTCGATGACAACCAGCGTCGCGGATCCGGCGCTCACGGCGCGGTTCCAGGGGCAACGCGGGCCTCCACCTCCGGCTCCATGCGCGGCGGCTCACCGGCCGGCAATTCGAATCGGAACACGGCGCCGCCGCCGGGCCGGTTGGCGGCGCTGATCGTTCCGCCGTGGGCGGCGACGATCGCCTTGCAGATCGCGAGGCCGAGACCGACGCCGCTCTGCGCCGCCTCGCGCTGCAGGCGATAGAACTTGTCGAACAGCTTCGTCTCCTCGCCGGGCGGGATGCCGGGCCCGCGATCGGCCACTTCGACCCGGATGCGCCCCGGCAGCGCCTGCGCCGAGATTTCGATCGGCGTTCCCGCCGGGAGTGTATTTGCAGGCATTCTCGAGCAGGTTCGCGAACAGTTGCTCGAGCAGCACGGGGTCGACGTCCAGCAGCGGCAAGTCCGCGGGCAAGGCAACCGTGACCGGATGCGCAACCAGCACGTCGCGCAGTCGCCCGAGAACGCTGCCGACGATCTCCTCCAGCGGCGTCCATTCGCGCGCCAGGGCAATTGCTCCCGATTCGAGACGCGCCATGTCGAGCAGGTTGTTGACCAGCGCCGTCATGCGGGTCGCTTCGTCGTGCACCGTCGCCGCCAGTTCCTTGCGCGCCGCATCGGACAACCTGTCGGCGTCGCTAATGAGACTCGACGATGCTCCGACGAGGACTGCCAGTGGCGTGCGCAGGTCGTGCGATATCGCATTCAGGAGCGAATTGCGCAGGCTTTCGGTCTCCGCCTGGCGGGCAAGCTTTGCCGCGTCGGCGGCGAGCAGCACGCGCTCGGCAGCGGCGGCGATCTGCGCGGCGAACGTTTCCAGCAAATGGCGCTGCTCCGGGATGAGCAGCCGCTCGCGCCGCAGGGGCAGAACCGCCAGGACACCGGCCAGCTTGTGTGCCGCGGCCAGTGGCAGATACAGCGCATCGGCGCCGGGAAGCGTGTTCGTGTTCAGGCCGGCGGCAACGCGGTTGGCGTACACCCAGCGTGCGATTCCCAGATCCGCGCCGTGGTACGAGCCGTAGATCCCGGGCGCCTGCGGGTAGGTGATCGTCCCGGCGACATTCGCGATCAGGACGACTGCCTGCGCCTCGAACACGCGCGCGACGTGCTGTACGGCGATCATGACCACGTCGTCGAGACCGCTCGCGCGCGAAAGCTCGCGGGTCATGGTGTACAGGGCCTCGGTCCGTGCCTGCCGGTGTTGCGCCACGCGTGCCTGCAGCCGGATGCCCGCGGTCAGATTGCTGATCGTCAGGCCGACGAGCAGCATCACGGCAAAGGTCAGCAGATACTGCGTATCACGGACGACGAAGCTGTAGTAGGGGGCGACGAAAAGAAAATCAAACAGCAGAACCGATAGCACGGACGCCGCGATCGCCGGGCCGCGACCGAAGCGATACGCCACGAATAACACGCCGACGAGGTACACCATGACCAGGTTCGTCGCCTCGAAGCGCCCGAAGAGCAGCCACGCCAGGGCAGTCGCCACAGCGCAGATGCCGGCCGCAGCCGCGTACCCGGGCCAGCGCAGCTTGCGCGATTGGGGCTTGGTTTCGTCGATGCCGAGATAGGCCTTGGTCCGCGCCAGCTGGTCGGCAAATCCGGCACCGCGGAGCCGGCCGGGATCGGGATCGCCGACGAGCTGCAGGTCCAGACCTCGCAGTCGCGCCGTCACCGCATCGATCACCGAACCGAGCAGCCAGCGCTGCCAGCCCGTTCGGGTCGGCCTTCCCATCATCAGCCGGGTCGCGTTCTGGTCGTGCGTGAACGCCAGCAGCTCCTCGGCAACGGTGGCCGCCGAGAGCACCGAGGTCTTCGCGCCAAGCTGCTCGGCAAGCCGGAGGTAGCCCAAGATCCGGTTGCGATCCGTCTGCGGCAGCCGCAGCAGGCGTGGCGTCTCGACGTAAACGGCGTGCCATTCGGCATCGATCGAGTCGGCCAGCCGCTTCGCGGCGCGCACCAGCTGCTCGCCCCGCAGGTCAGGCCCGATCGCCACGACGATTCGCTCGCCCGCCGCCCACACCGGTGCGATGTCCTTCTCGTCGCGATACTCGCGCATCTGCGCGTCGACGCGGTCGGCCGTCTGCCGCAGCGCCATCTCGCGCAGCGCGATCAGGTTGCCCTTCTTGAAGAAGTTGGCCAGCGCGCGCTCGGCCTGGTGCGGGACATACACCTTTCCCTCGCGCAGGCGCTTGAGCAGCTCGTCGGGGGACAGGTCGATGAGCTCGACTTCATCGGCCGTCTCGAAGAACGTGTCGGGGAGCGTTTCATTGACGCGCACACCGGTGATCTGGCCGATGACATCGTTCAGGCTCTCGATGTGCTGCACGTTGAGCGTCGTGTACACGTCGATCCCTGCGGCGAGCAGTTCGTCGACATCCTGCCAACGCTTAGGATGGCGCGCACCGGGCGCATTGGTATGCGCCAACTCGTCGACAAGGAGCAGGGCCGGCCGGCGCCGCAACGCGGCGTCGAGATCGAACTCCTTGACCGGGGTCCCGCGCACGTCGAGCATCAGTGGCGGCAGGAGCTCGAGGCCCTCGAGCAGCGCTGCGGTTTCCGCACGGCCATGGGTTTCGAGCAGTCCGACGACGACGTCAGTGCCGGCGCGGCGCAACGCCTGCGCGGCGGCAAGCATCGAGAAGGTCTTGCCAACGCCAGCGGAAGCACCAAAGAAAATCTTCAACCGCCCGCGCTGCTCGCGCGCGGCAGCTGCCTTCACCTCGGCAAGCAGTTGGTCTGGGTCAGGACGTTCGCTTTCCATCGCGCGCCGTCAGCATGGCAACGGCGCGTAGTGTACCGCGTGTCGCCGCGGCCGGGCGTCAGCGTGCGCTGTCGAGCGCGAGGTTCAGTTCGAGGACGTTGACCCGCGGCTCGCCGATGACCCCGAGGGTTCGGCCTTCCGTATGCGCGGCCACCAGCGCCATTACCTTGTCGATGGACAGGCCGCGTAGGCGGGCCACGCGCGGTGCCTGGTACGCCGCCGCAGCGATGCTGATATGCGGATCGAGGCCGCTGCCCGAAGCGGTGACGAGATCCACCGGTACCGACGCGGCGTTGCCGGGATCGGCGTCGCGCAGCGCCTTGACGCGGGCGGTCACGGCGTCGGCGAGCGCCGGGTTGCGCGTACCCTGGTTCGACCCACTCGAAGCCATCGCGTTGTACGGCTGCGGCGAGGTTGCCGACGGCCGGCTCCAGAAGTACTTCGGATCGTCGAAGGGTTGGCCGACCAGCGTCGAGCCCACGGTCTTGCCATCGGCAACGATGAGGCTTCCATTTGCGGGGGCCGGAAACGCCAGCTGCGCCATCGCGGTTAGGAGAAGCGGGTAGGCAACGCCGGTAAGCACCGAGATGACCACGAGCATCCGCAGCGCGGGCAGGGCTTGGGCGAAGGCGAACATCGACGATTCCTTTAGACGAGGTTGACTGCGGCGAGCAGCATGTCGATCAGCTTGATGCCGGCGAATGGCAGGAGGATTCCGCCAACGCCGTAGATCAGCATGTTCCGGCGCAGGATCGGGCCGGCGCCGATTGGACGGTACTTGACGCCTTTGAGCGCGAGCGGAATCAGCGCCGGAATGATCAACGCGTTGAAGATAACAGCGGACAGGATCGCGCTATTCGGCGTCGTCAGGTGCATGACATTAAGCGCGTCAAGGACCGGATACGTGCTGGCGAATGCGGCCGGAATGATGGCGAAATACTTGGCGACATCGTTGGCGATGGAGAAGGTCGTCAGCGCGCCCCGCGTCATCAACAGCTGCTTGCCGATCTCGACGATCTCGATCAGCTTCGTCGGATTCGAGTCGAGGTCGACCATGTTGCCGGCTTCCTTCGCCGCCTGCGTGCCGCTGTTCATGACGACGGCGACGTCGGCCTGCGCCAGCGCCGGCGCATCGTTGGTGCCGTCGCCGGTCATGGCGACAAGTTTGCCTTCGGCCTGAATGCTGCGAATGAGCTTGAGCTTGGCCTCGGGGTTGATTTCGGCCACAAAGTCGTCGACGCCGGCCTCGGCGGCGATCGATGCGGCGGTGAGCTTGTTGTCGCCGGTGATCATGATGGTACGGATGCCCATCTTGCGCAGTTCGGCGAAGCGCTCCTTGATTTGCGTCTTGACGATATCCTTGAGCTCGACGACACCGAGCACGTTTCCGCCTTCGGCAACGACCAGCGGGGTCGATCCGCGCCGCGCCACCTCTTCCACGCGGGCCGTGACCTCGGCCTCGATGCTGCCACCCTGCGGCGTTACCCAACCGCGCACCGCGTCGAGCGCGCCCTTGCGCAGCTCGCGCCCCTGATAGGTGACCCCGCTCATCCGCGTCTGCGCGGAAAACGCAACGATGACGAACTTGCCGGGTTCCAGCGGCGGGGGTGCGATGCCGTAGGCGCGCTTGACGTGCACGACAATGCTCTTGCCTTCCGGCGTCTCGTCGCCGAGCGAGGCGAGCAGCGTCGCCTCGGCGAGGTGCTGTGCGGTTACGCCTGCAACCGGGTAGAGCGCTGAAGCCTGGCGATTGCCGTGGGTGATCGTGCCCGTTTTGTCGAGCAGCAGCACGTCGCAATCGCCGGCCGCCTCGACCGCGCGGCCCGACGTGGCTACGACGTTAGCGCGCATCATGCGGCCCATGCCGGCAACCCCGATTGCCGAGAGCAGCCCGCCGATCGTCGTCGGGATCAGGCACACGAGCAGCGCCACGAGCACCGTGATGGTCACCGGCGTACCAGCCTTGGCGATTTCCACGCTGTAGAGCGAATACGGCAGCAGCGTCACGGTCGCGAACAGGAACACGAGCGTCATCGCGACCAGCAGGATGGTCAGCGCGATTTCGTTGGGCGTTTTCTGCCGCTTGGCGCCCTCGACCATGCTGATCATGCGATCGAGGAAGGCTTCCCCCGGGTTGACGTTGATGCGTACGATGATCCAGTCGGAGAGCACGAGCGTGCCCCCGGTCACGCCGTCGAAATCGCTCCCCGCGGCGCGAATGACCGGCGCGCTCTCGCCGGTGATTGCGGACTCGTTGATCGACGCCACGCCCTCGATCACCTCGCCGTCGCCGGGAATCAGGTCCCCCTGCTCCACCAGGACGATGTCGCCCTTGCGCAAGCTTGCCGAGGGCACCGCCTTCTGCGCCGCGCTGCGCTCCGGCTTGGCCAGCTTCTTCGCGGTCGTATCCTTGCGCGCACTCTTGAGCGAGGCCGCCTGCGCCTTGCTGCGCCCCTCGGCGATCGCCTCGGCAAAATTGGCGAAGAGCAGCGTCACCCAAAGCCAGAGCGTCACCGCGAGGATGAAACCGGCTGGGGCCTCGCCTTTGCCGGCGAGCGCCTGCAACCACAGGATCGTCGTCAGGATGCTGCCGATGTAGACGACGAACATTACGGGATTGCGCAGCTGATAGCGCGGGGTGAGCCGACGGAAGCTGTCGACGAGCGCGGTCTTGAGCAGGCCGCGGCTCAGAAACCATGAAAGCGCGCTCCGTTGCGCGGTGGCGGTGGTCATGTCAAACCCTTTGCGAATCCTGCCTGGAAAGAGCGCTTAGCTGCCGGAAAACAGCAGCAGGTGCTCGACGATCGGACCGAGCGCCAGCGCCGGTACGAAGGTCAGTGCGCCCACGGTGATCACCGTGCCGATCAGCACGACGACGAACAGCGGCGTATGCGTCGGCAGCGTACCTGCGGACGGTGGCACGTTCTTGGCAGCGGCAAATGCGCCGGCGAGCGCGAGCACGGGAATGGCGAGCCAGTAGCGCGCGAACAGCATCGTTATCCCGAGTGCCGTGTTGTAGAACGGCGTGTTCGCGTTCAGTCCGGCGAATGCGCTGCCGTTGTTGTTGCTCGCGGACGAAAAGCCGTAGAGGATCTCGCTGAACCCCTGGGCGCCGGGATTCGATGCGCCCGCCTTCCCGGCGTCGAGCATCACCGCGAGCGCGGTGCCGAAGAGCACCAGAAACGGCGGTACCAGGATCGCAATCGAGGCCATCTTGACCTCGAAGGAGCCGATCTTCTTGCCCAGGTACTCCGGCGTGCGGCCGATCATCAGTCCGGCGATGAACACGGCCACAACGGCGTAGACGATCAACCCGTACAGGCCGGAGCCCACGCCGCCGAAGATGACTTCCGAGAGCTGGATGAGCCACATCGGAATCATGCCGCCGAGCGGCGTGAACGAATCGTGCATCGAATTGACGCTGCCGTTCGACGCCGCCGTCGTCGCGGTCGCCCAGAGGGCGGAATTGGCGACGCCGATGCGCACTTCCTTGCCCTCCATGTTGCCGCCAATGTTCGTCGCTGTCGCAACCTGGTCGGCACCCAGCTTCGTGAGGATCGGGTTGCCATTCTGCTCGGCGAGATAGGTGCATGGCAGCAGCGCGGCCAATACGATTGTCATTGCGGCCAGCAGCGCCCAGCCTTGCCGCGTGTCGCCGATCATCCGGCCGAACGTGTAGCACAGCGCACCCGGGATGAGCAGGATCGCGAGCATCTCCAGAAAATTGGTGAGCGGCGTCGGGTTCTCCAGCGGATGCGCCGAATTGACGTTGTAGTAGCCGCCGCCATTGGTGCCGAGCTGCTTGATGGCGATCTGCGAAGCGACCGGCCCCAGCGGAATGGTCTGCTCGGTCGCGGTCGCCTTCTCGGTGATCGGGTTGCCTTTCTCGTCCTTCAGCGGCTGGCCGTCCGGGCCGTTCTTCGGATTGTCGTAGGTCACCGGTTGTAACAGCGCCACCGTCGCTGCCTTGTCAAAGGTCTGCGGGATGCCGCTCGCGACAAGGAAGAGCGCGAAGACGATCGACAGCGGCAACAGGATGTAGACGGTGGTGCGGGTGACATCGACCCAGAAGTTGCCGATACCGCTCGCTTCCTTGCGCACGAAACTCCGCGTCAGGGCGATCAGCATCGCCATCCCGGTTGCGGCGGACGCGAAGTTCTGCACGGCAAGCGCCAGCATCTGCGTCAGGTAACTCATCGTGTTCTCACCGCCGTATCCCTGCCAGTTCGTGTTGGTGATGAAGCTCGTCGCGGTGTTGAACGAGGAGTCGGGGCTGACTGCCCCGAGCGCTTGCGGATTGAGTGGCAACCATACCTGCAGGCGCTGGATCGCATAGACCGCGAGCGCGCCGACGAGGTTGAACCACAGCATCGCCATGGCGTAGTCGACCCAGCCCATGTCCTTGGCCGTATCGATGCCGGCGCCGCGATAGATCAGCCGTTCGAGCCAGCCGCCGACCTGCTGCGCGCGCAGCGCGCGGCCCTCGTAGACCGCTGCCATGTACGCGCCGAGCGGCTTGGCCAGCAGCAGCAGCACGATGAGGTACAGGCCAAGCTGCAGCCAGCCCTGCGTCTGGAATAGCGTCATCATTCGAAGTACTCCGGCTTGAACAGCGCGATGACGAGGTAGACGAAAATGCCGATTGCGGCAAGGCCGCTCAGCCAGTACACCCAGTTCATCCGCGCCTCCCCTGGCCCTTGAGCTTCGCGCAGAAGCGGATCAAGCCACAACTCAACGCGAAAAAAGCAACCATGACGGCCACGAAAACGAGATCCATCACAAGGTCTGTCATTTCGGTTCTCTGGTTCGTGTTTGATGCCAATCGACAATGATGCAGGACGCCGTGTCAGGAATCCGCAAATGCGCCACGGCCTAGCGTTAAGAAGTTGTAAAGAGGCGGTTCGAGAACGCTGTCGATGTTACCCAGCAGCAGTGGAGCCGCCTTGACGTAGGTCAAGTATGGCACCGCTTGCTCAGGCTGCGCGACGGTCTGACCCGACGCTGTCCACCCGCCATTCCTGCGGGCCCGCTTCGACGACGCGATGCTCCGGATCCTTGGGTGGGATAACCCTCCGATCGGCAATACGGATGCATCCGCTGTCTTGCCTTCCAGGCTGCGCGATTGGCGACGCCCGCGGAAGACCAGCGCAATCATGAAAAACGGCGCCGCGAGGACGAAGACCAGAAGCGGTCGCAGCAGCAGCCAGTAATGCCAGAAATCGATGAGCATGATTCATTCCTTTCACTTGCAAGGATGGAGGCATTCTATTGCGCCGCAAGAAAAGAACGCATCAATTCGGTCGCCGACCATATAAGGAACGCGTAAGGGCGCGGCCCTTTACAAGCCGTTTACGGCCGATTCAGCGAACCTGACATCGCACTTACGTGCAACCGACTACGCTCACGTCCATTTGAAACACGCGTATCGCGCCTTCATCAGCAACGAGGATGCTGTTTTATGAGAATCACCAAGCGATTTCAAACCTGCCTGCTCGCCACCGCCATGGGCGGCCTGTTCGCCGCGGCCGTTTGCGCCCAGACGACGCTTCCTGCGGCGGAGCCAGCCAAGGCCCCGGAGCCCGATTACACATTGACCGCCAATATCGGTATCTTCAGTCAGTACGTGTTTCGCGGGGTCAGCCAGACCGACGAAAAACCGGCGGTTCAGGGCGGTTTCGATTGGACGCACAAGAGCGGCTTCTACCTTGGCACCTGGGGCTCGAACATCAGCTGGCTCTCCGACGGGCAACCCAACGTGTCCGCACCACTCGAATGGGACCTCTACGGCGGCTACCGCGGCAGCCTGCCCTCCGACTTCGGCTACGACATCGGCGGTCTGTACTACTACTACCCGGGCCGCTACCCGGGCAACGGCTACACCAACCCGGACACCTTCGAGGTTTACGGCTCCCTCTCGTGGAAGTTTCTGTCGGCCAAGTACTCCTACTCCACCGGCCACACCTTCGGCTTTCCCTCGTCGAGCGGCAGCGACTACATCGAAGGCAACCTTTCCTACGACCTAACCGACAAGGTCAGCGACACCATCGGCAAGGTCACCGTCATCGCCCACGTCGGCCATCAGCGGTACAAGGGCTTCGGCAACTTCAACTACACCGACTGGAAAGCGGGCGGTTCGTTCGACGCGTTGGGTTTGACCTTCGGGGTGTACGTCACCGACACCGACGCGAACCAGGCCCTTTACACGAACGCATTCGGCAAGAAGATCGCCGGAACACAAGTCGTCGGCTACGTGCAAAAGACGCTCTAGCCGACCGGTGGGCGCAAGCGCCCGCCGACACACCGGAATCCCCATGTTTGACACGCGCACCGATCTTCCAGAAGGTTCTGCCACCGCGCCGCAGGGGGATAAAGCCGGGTCGCGAGAGAATTCCGTTGCCGGGTTGCTGGCCCTCAACGACATCCTGCTCGACGTCGACGCCACGACGCGGGACCGAGTGTTCATGGAAATTGGCAAATTGATCGAGGCCCGGCACGGCTTGCGCGAGCACGCTGTCGTCGCCGGTCTCATCGAGCGCGAGGAGCTTGGCTCCACGGCGCTGGGACAGGGGGTCGCCATTCCCCACGCGCGACTCAAGGGTCTCACTCACCCCATCGCCGCGTTCGTCCGCCCGCGACTGGCGATACCCTTCGATGCGCCCGACGGGAAACCGGTGTCGTCGCTGCTCGTGCTGCTGGTGCCCGAAGGCGCAACGGACGCGCACCTCGAGTTGCTCGCCGAGGCGGCGAGTATGTTCTGCGACAAGGCGTTCCGCGACCGGCTGCGCACCTGCGCTGCCGCGTCGAACATCCGCGCGACGTTTGCCGACTGGCGGTCGACCTGAAACTCGACAGCCCGACCATGGATCCGGTCGAACATGCGCTTTGTCCGCGCGAGATTGTGCTCGACTTGGATGTCCACCGCAAAGCCGAAGTGCTCGAGGCGATCGCGACGGTACTTGCGTGTTCGTGCCGCATGCAGGCGCAGCCGATTCTCCGCGCGCTGTGCCGCCGCGAGCAGGCCGGTTCGACCGCGGTCGGCGACGGGTTGGCCATTCCCCACGCGCGCATCCCGGGCATCGACGCGCCGGTGACGATGTTTGCACGCACCCGATCCCCGATCCCGTTTGGCGTCCCGGACGGCAAGCCGGTGGCCGAGTTCTTCATCATCCTCGTCCCGGCCGAGGGCGCAACCGAGGCGCATCTGCGGCTGCTGCGCGCCGTGGCCGAACGGTTCTCCGATCGCACCTTCCGAGCGATGCTCGGCGCGGCCGAAAGCGCCGCGGCAGCCGCCACCGTGTTCGCGTGTCGCAGCGGCGCGGCCGACGACGAGCCCGAGGCGCTCCTGGGCAGCAGCTGATCGCGGCACCCGCCGCTCCGGCGTCGGCGTCCGCTCGGACCGGCCGGAATCGGTCGCACCATCGCCGCAGGGGTGTGTCTCTGCCGCGCGGGACGCGCCGTGCGGATTGGGGATACAATCGGCGCGACGCCGCCGCGAGCTGCGCAATCGCGCAACGTTGCGGAGCGCATTCATGGCGCGTTCGATGCAGCGGCCGGCAGCCAATCTGCGCCGACGGTCGCAATCGACCGCGACGCCCTGCTTCGCGGTAGTGATCCTGATGAGGAACCCATGCCCGCACTGCTTCACCTCGAGAGGATACGGGCGGTATCCCGCTGCCGGATCGGCGTGGCCCTCGTTGCGTTGGCTGGGGTGGCCCCGGTCGCCGCACTCACGCCGGTGGCCGACCTGGATCTGAATCGCTACTACGGCACGTGGTACGAGATCGCCGCGATTCCCGGTTTTCTGCAAAGCCGCTGCGCGCGCGATACGCGCTTGGAATATTCCGCCGCCGAGAACGGGGCGATCGCGACGAAGAGCAGTTGTGTGCGCACGGACGGCAGCGCGGAGTCGAACGAGGGGCAGGCACGGGTCCTCGATCCGGGCAGCCGGCAGTCCTCAAAGTGACGACGGTGCACTTTTTGGGCATCTGGTGGTACCCATTCGGGCGAGAATCGATCGTGATCGCGCTCAGCCCGGATTACCGCTGGCTGGCTACCGGGCACCCGTCGCTGCATTTCGGCCGCATTCTCGCCCGGGAGCCGTCGCTGCCGGACGCGGCGCTGCGGACGATCACGGCCGCACTGGTGGCGGAAGGCTTCGATCCCTGCGCGTTCGTATTCACACCGCAGACCGGAGGCCGCACCGCGCCCGCGCGGCTTTGCGACGAAATCCACTAGGCCGCGCACCCGCGCGGGCCGCGCGAGATGTTATTCTTTTCCGTCGGGCTGCAGCCTGCCACGGGAGTTGGTCAATGCGCTTTGCCTATGTGCTCGTTATCGCGGCGCTTCTCGGCTGCGCCGACAAGGCGAACAAGGAAGAAGAGGAAGCCGCCAAGAACACCTTTGTCTGCCTCCTCAACGGTGAGCGCCTGGTGATCCGCTTCGACATGGGCGAAGCGCGGATGCTGATGCCCAGTGGCGACCGGATTTCGCTCTATCAGATACCCGCCCCGTCCGGGGTGCGCTTCTCCAACGGCAACCTGGAACTGCGCGGCAAGGGAACCGAGCTGACCCTGGTCGACAATGCGACGCTGGTCGCGACCGAACTCAAGCAGTGCGCGCCCTATACGCTGCCGAAGCAATAAACCGGCCGGGCGCGAGCGACTACTGCTGCCGCTTGCTCGCGTCGATGTCGAGGTATTTCCAGACGTCGGAGCGAATAGGGTGCGGCTTGTAGCCAATGACCCAGGGCTGGATGACGTGATCCTCGAGCAGATGGTGCGTAAGCTTGAACGGTGCGTAGGCGATGAGTATGTCGGTCATGCGGTCGAAGATTTGCGTCCGCTCCGGCGAGTCCGGCAGCAGGCGCGCCTGTTCGTAGAGCCGGTTGAACGCGGGCAGGTTGAAGCGCGATTCGTTCGCCTGGCCAGCGTTCGGGCCGTAGAGCAGCTGCATGAAGTTCTCGGCGTCGGGATAGTCGGCATTCCAGCCATCCTGTCGCGTCTGCAGCTTGCCGGCGCGCGCCATCTTGCGCAGTTCCGGCTGCTGGTCCTTCTTGAACACCGTCCGGATGCCGATCGCGTCCAGGTTCTTCTTCCACAGCTCGTCGGCCTGGCGCTCGCCCGAGGTCGGCCGCGACCAATACTCAATGACGAGCGGCCTGCCGTCGGGCAGATCGCGGTAACCGTGCCGGTGCGATCCTTGTAGCCGAAATGGTCGAGCAGGGCGCGCGCCGCCGCCGGATCGTACACCTGCGCCTGCGTCTTGTGCCCTGGGTCGATAGCCGGCGACGTCGGGAGGTATCAGCCCTTGCGCGGGAACGGCGCGGCCATGGTAGAGCACGCGGATGAACTCCTCGGTGTTGAACGCCATGGCGATCGCGCGCCGCAGCGCAATCTTCTCCGGGGTGTAGCCGCCGACCACCGGGTCCTCCATGTTGAAGTACGCCCACCAGGTATTCGGCCGCAGCAGCAATTCGTGGCGAATACCCTTCGCTTCCAGCTCGGGCCTGAGCTTACCGTTGACGAGCAGTTCGTCGACAAAATCGACCGGGAACGGTTGCAGGTAATCGATTTCACGCTTCAGAAACGCGAGCCAGCGCGGCTGTTGCTCCTCGATGACCGAGATCTCGATGCGGCCGATCGCCGGCAGCACCTTGCCCCTGAGCGCGCGCGCGGTCGCCGCATCGGCCGGGTTCGCCGGCGTGGGCTCGTCGAAGACCACTTTGCGAAATCCGGGATTGGCTTCGAGCACGATGCGGTGGCTGCGTTCGTACTCCTTGAGCAGATAGGGACCGGTGCCGACCGGGTGCGCGCCGGAGTCGTTGCCGTAGGCCTGGATCACTTCGCGCGCGACCGCCGAGGTAGCGGGCATCGCCAGAATGTACAGAAAGGTGTAGTCGGGCTGCTTGAGGCGTATGCGCAGCGTGTAACGATCGACCACCTCCAGACCGCGCAGCGGCGCGTCGTAGTCGAGCCGGCCGCTGGCCTTCGCCGCGGCCTGCAGCTCGTCGCCGCCAGCGAGCTTGCCCTCGACGAGCCACGCCCATGGCGAGTGCAACGCCGGGTCGAGCAGGCGCTTGAGTGAGTACGCGAAATCGGCCGCGACGAGCTCGCGCGGCTTGCCCTTGAACGCGGGATCCGCCGCGAAAAAAATGCCCTTGCGGATGCGGCACAGGTACGTCGCGCCGCGGTCGGACACCTCGGGCAGGCGTTCGAGAGTCAGCGGCGCGAGCTTCAACGGTCGCGTCAGGTATTCGTATTCGAGCATCGATTCCGAGATTTCCTCGACCACCGAATTCGAAGCCGCGTCATAGGCGAGCACGGGGTCGAAGCTCGTTTCGGCAATGGAGAACGCGGTGCGCAGTACCTTGCCGGGATCGGCAGCACCCGCGGCAAAGCTCAGGGCGAACAGCGCAGCGGCGAAGATGCGGGGAAAGCTCACGAACGCTCCGGCAGGCGGCGGTTGGCCGTCAGAGGCGGAAGACGGCGCTATAATCGTAGCATCCTGACCAATTTTTAACGGAGAGCACGCATGGGCAAAGGCGACGTTCGCACGCGCCGCGGCAAGATTTTCAACGGCAGCTACGGCAAGAAGCGTCCGCACAAACCGAAGCAGCGCAAGAAACGCTGACCGGAGCGCGCACGGGTGGAAATGAAACGCCTCGCCGGCGGCAACCTGCGCGCGGCGGGCTACGACGAACGCAACCGGGTGCTCCGCGTGGAGCTGACGAGCGGGACCTTCGAGTACTCGGGCATCACGTCCGACACCTGGCGGCGCTTTGTCGGCGCGTCGTCGCCGTGGAGCTTCTTCCGCGACAACATCGAGGAAGATTACCCCGCGAAGCGGGTCCGTTAGACAATCCGCTTCGGCATTGGGGTCCCTGACCCTTCGAAACCATGCCATCCTTGCTGCGGATCAAGAACGCCCGGCGCGCGCGGCAGCGCCCCGCCCCGCCCGGCACATTGGGAGACCGACGATGACCAAGCTCAGCCCTTCAGAGCGCGACGAACTCGCCCAGCGGCTGGCGGCCCGGCGGCAACAGCTGCGCGCGGAAGTGCAGCGCGAGCTCCAGAACAGCGACGACCCAAGGGTCGTCGGATTCAAGAATGAGCTCGCCGCGACCGAGGACTGGGTGCTGGCCGACATCCTCGCCGACCTCGACATAACCATGGTTACGCGTGACATCGCCGAGCTCTCCGCGGTCGAGGCCGCGCTGATCCGCCTGAACGACGGCAGCTACGGCACCTGCAGCGACTGCGGCGCGCCGATCGGCTGGCCACGCCTGAACGCCCAGCCGACCGCCGAGCGCTGCATTGCCTGCCAGGAAAAGCTCGAGGCGCGAACGGGGCGCCCGGGTCCTCCCACGCTCTAGATCCGCGAGCCTCTCCCGAGCGCGCTCGCCGCGGCGGCGGCTACTTGCTGCGTGCGCCACCTGGCGCGTAGCGGCGGATCCAGGCGAAGAATTCGCGGTACCACAGGCGCGAGTTCTGCGGCTTGAGGATCCAGTGGTTCTCATCCGGAAAGTACAGCAGTCGGGCGGCGATGCCGCGCGCCTTGAGCGTGTGGTAGTACTGCAGCGCCTGCGTCGCCGGCACCCGGTAGTCGAGCTCGCCGTGAATGACCAGCGTCGGCGTCGCGAAGCGCCGCGCATAGTGGTGCGGCGACTGCCTGCTCACCCGCGCCGGGTTGTCCCAGGGAAACGCGCCGAATTCCTTGGCGAAGAACCGGTACGCGTCGGTCGCCATCATGCTGACCCAGTCGTAGCATCCGGCGTGACAGACAAATGCACCGTAGCGGTCGGTGTGACCGTTCATGTAGGCGACCATGTAGCCGCCGTAGCTGCCTCCGGTCGCGACCAGGCGGGCGCGGTCGATATACCGCTGCCGGAGCAGGAAATCGGTCGCCGCTTCGACGTCCGCGAACTCGCGCGCGCCATAGTCGCCGGTGATCGTCTCGAGCCACTGCTGGCCGAAGCCCGATGAGCCGTGGTAGTTGACGCCGACCACAACGTAGCCTTGGGCGGCAAACACCTGCGTGTTCCAGCGAAAATGCCAGCCGTCGAGGCATGCGCCGCGTGCGGACCGCCGTGAATCGAGTGCAGTAGCGGCCATTTCTTGCCCGCCGTGAAATGCGGCGGGTAGGTGACCCAGACCTGGACCGGATCGCCGCCCCAGCCCTTGACGGTGAACTCGCGCGTCGCACCCATCCGCACGCGCGACGAGCAGCGCGCGATTGGGGTTCGCCAGCGGCCGCTCGCCGCGGCCGTCACTGGCGATCGCGAACAGCGTCGGCGGATGCTGTTGCGTGGCCCGATCGAAGGCGATGCGCGTACCGTCGCGCGAGAGCGCGTAGCCGGTGATCACGCCGCCGGACGCCACCGTCGTGGGCAGCCGGTCGCCGAGGCCAAGCCGGTACAGGCCCTGCCGGCCGCGATCTTCGATAAGGGCGAACAGCGCGGCGCCGTCGCGGCGCCCACGCGTGTCGCGTCGTTGCGCGGTCGAGCCTGGGTACCAGGCGCCGCGTGCGGCCGCCGCGGCGGTCGTAGAGCGTCAGTCGTCCCTGGTCGTTGAAGGCGCGCTTGACGTTGTACGAATTCCACGCGATGTAGCGGCCGTCGGGCGAATAGCGGGGTGCCGCGTCGCTCAAGCCGCTGCCCGAGGACAGCGGGCGGTGCCGCCCGCTGGCAACGCCGACAGCGACGATGTCGGTCTCGTTCATCATCCCCGGCTCGGGGTTGGGATCGACGGTCAGCGCGAGCTCGCGGCCGTCGGGGCTGATGTCGTAGAGCTCGGCAGAAGGTTCCCAGGGCGGGAGCGCGAGCCCGGTCCCGGCGAGCAGGTCGCGGGCGCGGCCGGTCGCGACGTCGACGGCGAAAACGTGCGGCTCGCGACCGTCGGTGAGCCAGTGGTCCCAGATACCGGCACTCGGCGCGCTCGGATATGTGCGCCTTGACCTTGGCTTCCTTGCGCTCCTTCCTGCGCTTGGCCTGCTCCTGGTCGCTCTTGAGATCCGGCCAGACCCAGGAGATGAACGCGACCCGCTTGCTGTCGGGGAACCAGCGCAGGCCGAACGCGCCGCCGGCGACCGATGCCAGCCGCCGCGCTTCGCCGCCATCCGGCGCGATCAGATAGACCTGCGGCTCCTCGTCGTCCTTGCGCTTGGCGGCAAATGCGATCCACTTGCCGTCTGGCGACCAGCACGGCTCGCTGTCCTTGTCGCCCGCCGTCAGGCGGCGCGCCTTGCGCGCCGTCGGTGGCGAACAGCCACAACTCGGTGCGGCCCTCATTCTTGTCCATGTCGTACGCGGTAACGGCCGCGCACGCGCTGCGGCCGTCAGGCGCAAGCGTCGGCGCACCGATGCGCTTGATCGACCATAAATCCTCGACGCTCAACCGACGGTTGCTCTTGGGCATGAACGGTTCCGTGGCAGCAGCTCGCGGCACGCGCAGGCCCGGCGCGCGCGCAAAGCTGCGATTGTACGTGCTCGGCCGCGGGGTGGCGCGCTGCGATGCGGTAGAATTGCCCTTCGCCGCGTTCGCGACGACTCTTTGCCGATCCAAGGATACCGATGAACTACCGACGCCTAGGCGCTTCCGGGCTCAAGGTGAGCGCGCTTTCGCTTCGGCTCCTGGGTCACCTACGGCAACCAGATGGGTGACGAGCTGGCGCGCGACTGCATGGCGGCTGCGTACGCGGCCGGCGTGAATTTTTTCGATAACGCCGAGGTGTACGCCAAGGGCGCCGCCGAGCAGATCATGGGCAACGCGCTCAAGAAGCTCGGCTGGCGGCGCGCGTCGTACCTCGTTTCGACCAAGTTCTTCTGGGGGCTCAACGACGGGCCGAACGAACGGAACACGCTCAATCGCAAGTACCTCCTGGCCGCGATCGACGGCTCGTTGCAGCGGCTGCAGCTCGACTACGTCGACCTGGTCTTCTGCCACCGCGCCGATCCGGAAACCCCGATCGAGGAGACGGTGTGGGCGATGCACGACATCGTTCGCTCGGGCAAGGCGCGCTACTGGGGCACGTCGGAATGGAGTGCCGCCGAGATCATGGCCGCGTGGCAGATCGCCGAGCGGCTGCATCTGGCCAAGCCGGTCATGGAGCAGCCGCGAGTACAACCTGTTCCATCGCGAACGCGTGGAAAAGGAATACGCGCGGCTCTACCAGGAGATCGGGCTGGGAACGACGACCTGGAGCCCGCTCGCCTCGGGGCTGTTGAGCGGCAAGTACAACGATGGCGTGCCGGCGGGTTCCCGCGCCGCACTGAAGGGCTTCGAGTGGCTCGCCGAGCGCATCGTCGATCCGCGCAAAATCGCCAAGGTCCGGCAGCTCGTGCCGATCGCCAAGGAACTGGGTTGCACACTCGCGCAGCTCGCCCTGGCGTGGTGCGCGAAGAATCCCAACGTCAGCACCGTGATCACCGGGGCGAGCCGACCGGAGCAGGTTGTCGAGAACCTGAAGGCTCAGGACGTCGTGCCGAAACTCACGGCGGACGTCGTGGCGCGCATCGACGCGGTGGCGGACGCTCCGGACTGAGGCGCGGCCGGCGATGAGCAATCCCCTGGAAGCCTGGACCGAGGAACAGCGTTCGGCCTTCCTCTACCGCACCTGCGCCGAAGCCGAAGCGGGTACGCCACGCGCGGATCTGTTCACCCGTCTCGCCGGCGAGGCGGAGGCGCAGGCGGCTATCTGGCGCGCGCAGCTGACGGCGAGCGGCAAGCCCGCGCCGCAGCCTTACGCGCCGGACCTGCGCACGCGGCTGGTCGCGCGCCTGGTCGCGCTGTTCGGTCCGCGTCGGCTGCGCGCCGTGTTGGCCGCGATGAAGGTGCGCGGCATGGCGATCTACAGCCGGCGCGAGCCCGGCGGGCACACCGCGCCGGTTGCCGGCGGGATCGAGCATCGGCACCGCGGCCTCGGCGGCGGCGGCAACCTGCGCGCGGCCGTCTTCGGCATCAACGACGGGCTGGTGTCCAATGCCAGCCTCATTTTCGGCGTCGCCGGCGCGAGTTCCGACCCGGCGGTGGTACTGCTGACCGGGGTGGCCGGCTTGACCGCCGGTGCCTTCGCCATGGCCACCGGCGAGTTCGTCTCCGTGCGCTCGCAGCGCGAGCTGTTCGAGTACCAGATCGGCCTCGAACGCGACGAACTCGCCGAATATCCCGACGCCGAGGCGCAGGAGCTGGCCCTGATCTACAAGGCGAAAGGCCTGTCCGGCGCCGAAGCCGAGCGCATCGCGAAACAGCTCGTCGCGGACCCGGAGCATGCGCTCGACACGCTCGCGCGCGAGGAGCTCGGGCTCAATCCGGATGAACTCGGATCGCCGTGGGGCGCGGCATTCTCCTCGCTGATTTCGTTCGCCGTCGGCGCGGCGGTACCGCTGCTGCCGTTCGCGTTCGGCGCGGGGTCGCGCGCGCTGCCGGTCGCCGGCGCGTTGACCGCGGTCGCACTGTTTGCCGTCGGCGCCACGCTGTCGCTGTTCACGGGCCGAGCGGCGATTGCTTCTGGCGCGCGCATGCTGCTGCTGGGCGGCCTCGCGGCCACGGTCACGTTCCTGGTCGGGAAACTGTTCGGCGTCGGCGTTTCCTGAAGCGCGACCGGCTGCCAGCCGGTCAGCGAGCCGCCGACAAAACAAGGCGGCCACCGGATCGCTCCGGCGCCGCCTTGTCAATGCGGCCGGGCGGGACAGGAGTTCCTCCGGCCGTGTTCGGCAACTCGCGGGCTAGCCTTTCATGCACTCCGAGCGCGCCTTGTCGGCGTCTTCCTTGCTCATACCCTTGGTCTTGGCGTTGCACTCGGCCATCTTGCTCTTCGGCTTGGCCGGCGGCTTCGCCGACAGACAGGTCTTCATGAACGCCTTGCGATCGTCCCCCTTCATGTCGCCCGCCTTGGTATTGCAGTCCTTCATCTTGTCCTGCTGCGAATTGGTCGCGGCGGGTGCATCGGTCTTGGTGGCGGTATCGGCGGCGTACGCGCTACCGCAGGCTAACAGGCCGGCCAGTGCCAGCACGAGCAGAGGCTTCATCGAGTTCTCCCTGGTGAGTGAGTGGGGCGCGGACAGAACGGCAGCGGCGAGTCTACGGCATCGCCGCCGCGCGAAGCAACGTTTTCCCGGGCCAACGCGGCTGATGGCGCGCCGGGTGTCGCCGCAAATCGATCCTGCGGTGCAGCATGGCGTATGGCAAAATCTTCCTTCCGGCCCAGCTTTGACCGGTAAAATGATGTTTTTGCACTAAAAAGCCATTTCGTTTTGCGAAGGAAACTCCACCGTGTCCGCCCCTGCCACGCACCGTAAGGCCCCGGCCGCGCCGGCGGCAGGCGCCCGCCTGCCCATCGACGATACCCGCATCCGCGAGATCATGGAGCTTGCGCCGCCGGCGCATCTGCTGCGCGAGTTTCCGGCCTCGGACATCGCCGCGGCGACAACCTTCGAGGCGCGAGCCGCGATCCATCGCGTGCTGCACGGCGCCGACGATCGACTGCTGGTCGTCGTCGGGCCCTGCTCGATCCACGACTACGACGCGGCGATCGACTACGCGACGCGCCTCGCGGCGCTGCGAAGCGCGAACTTGCCGGCGATCTCATCATCGTCATGCGCGTCTACTTCGAAAAGCCGCGCACGACGGTCGGCTGGAAGGGCCTGATCAACGATCCGCGGCTCGACGACAGCTTCCGCATCAACGAGGGACTGCGCCTGGCGCGGCGCATCCTGCTCGAGATCAACGAACTCGAGCTGCCCGCCGGGACCGAGTACCTCGACATGATCACGCCGCAATACATCGCCGACCTCATCGCCTGGGGCGCGATCGGCGCGCGCACCACCGAGAGCCAGGTGCATCGGCAGCTCGCGTCGGGCCTGTCGTGCCCGGTCGGATTCAAGAACGGCACCGATGGCGGGGTGAAGATTGCGGTCGACGCGATCAAGGCGGCGTCGGCGCCGCACCATTTCCTGTCGGTGACCAAGGGCGGGCACTCGGCGATCGTGCACACGGCCGGCAACGAGGATTGCCACATCATTCTGCGCGGCGGCACGTGCGCCGAACTACGACGCCGCGAGCGTGGACGCGGCGTGCACGGAACTCGGCGCATGCCGGTCTCGCGGCGCGAGTGATGATCGACTGCTCGCACGCCAACAGCCAGAAGCAGCACGAGCGGCAGATCGACGTCGCGCGCGACGTCGCCGGCCAGATCGCGCGCGGCGACGATCGCATCATCGGCGCGATGATCGAAAGCCACCTCAATCCTGGGCGGCAGGACCTCGCTCCCGGGCCAGCCGCTCGCAATACGGCGTCAGCATCACCGATGCCTGCATCGGCTGGGAGGCGACCGTCGGCGTGCTGCGCGAGCTGGCCGACGCGGTTCGCCGCCGGCGGGTGCTGCTGACCGACGCGTCCTGAGCTCCGCACCAGCCTCGCGGCCGTGCCACGAGCGCGCCGATGGCCGAAGAAATCGAACTCAAGCTGACCGCCCCTGCCGAGCGCGTTTCCCAGCGGTTCGGGCACACCCTGCGATCGCCGCCGCCACGCAGGCCGCATGCGCACGCGCGCAACTTGTGAGCGCGTATTACGACACGCCCGGGCGCGAACTCGCCGCCGCTGGCGTCGCGCTGCGCGTGCGCCGTGTCGGAACGCGCTGGCTGCAGACCGTCAAGGGCGACGGCAACGCGGCGGCGGGATGCACCGTCGCGCCGAGTTCGAATGGCCGGCTTGCAACGCCGCGGGTCGATCTCGCCAAGCTCGCGCGCGACGCCGTGGCGCAAGCTTTTCGCGCGCACCGGCGCCTGGCTGCCAGCGCGTGTTCGTCGACCGACGATTCGGCGCAGCGAACTGCCGCTCGCGTTCGCCGACGGCACGCGCGCCGACGCTGTGTTTCGACCTCGGCGAGATCCGCGCGCGGCCGGCGCCGCGCCGCCAATCAGCGAGATCGAGGTCGAACTCGAGCGCGGCGACCCGCTGCGGCTGTTCGAGCTCGCCACGGCGCTCGCCGCCGACCTGCCGCGTACGCAGTCACTGCGCGCCAGCAAGGCCGAGCGCGGCTACGCCCTCGCCGGCGACGCCCGCGCCCAAGCCGCGGCGGGCGCGCGACGTCGAGCTGACGGCGACGGCGACCCCGCAGGCGGCGCTCGACGGCGATCGCCATCGAATGCGTCTGCCCAGGTCGAAGTCAACGCCGAGGGGATGCTCGCGCACGACGACGCCGAATACCTGCACCAGCTGCGCGTCGGCTGGCGCCGGCTGCGCTCGCTGCTCAAGCTCGTCGGCGCAGATCGGACCATCCGAGGCAGTCGCTGCCCTCGATCAGGAGCTCCGCTGGCTCGGCTCGAGCCTCGGACCGGCGCGCGACTGGGACGTATTCGCGGTGGAGACGCTGCCCGACGTCGCCGCCGAATTCCGCGGGCAGCCCGGCATCGCCCGTCTGCGCGCGCGCGCCACGCGGCGCCGGCGCCAGCTGGCGGGCGTCGCCCGCGCGGCCATTGCCACGCCGCGATTCCAGCAGCTGCTGCTCGCACTCGGCGCTTTTTTTGCGACGCTCGACCGGACACCCGGAAATGTGCCGCTGCCGGCGCTGGCGCGGGATTGGATCGGTCCGGTGCTGCAAAAGCGGCACGACAAACTGTCGCGCCGGGCGCGGCACATCCATCGCGTCGATGCCGCCGATCGGCATCGCGCGCGCGTCGCGGCGAAGAAACTGCGCTACGCCGCCGAGTTCTTCGCGCCTCTGTTTACCCGCAAACGCCGCGCGCGCCTACATCGCTGCGTTGTCCAAGCTGCAATCCGATTCTCGGCCGCCTCAACGACCTGGAAATCGCGCGCAAGCTGCTGGACGAGATCGCGCCCGCCGAGGATGCTCTGCCGGGCGCCGCGTACGCGTCGGGGATCGTGCGCGGCTGGCTTGCCGCCAGCGTCGCGCCGCAGCTCAAGCGCCTGCGCAGCGCGCGCGCGGAGTTTGCCAAGGGCACGCCGTTCTGGACTGCGTAAGGGACAGCACCATGCTCGAATCCGCCGAGATCGGCCACCGCGTTTCCAAGCGGGTCTACGCGCGCGAGGAGCCGAAGCTGCGTGAAGCGCTGCTCAACGCCCAGTACGACCTGGCGCAGTCCCGCCGCGGCCCGACGCTGCTGATCATGTCGGGTGTCGAGCGCGGCGGGCGCGGCGAGACCGCCAACAAGCTGACCGAATGGATGGACCCGCGCCACATCCGCGTGCTCGCGTTCGGCCCGCGGCTTCCTGAAGAGGCCACGCGACCGCCGGCATGGCGCTATTGGCGCAGCCTGCCGCCGAAAGGCAGGATCGGCATCTTCATGAACGCCTGGTACGACGAAGTGGTGCTCGCGCATAGCCGCGCCAAGCTCGACAGCGAGGGCGTGCATGCGCACTTGCAGGCGATCCGCGAGCACGAACAGATGCTGACCGACGAAGGCTTCGTGCTGCTCAAGTTCTGGATCCACCTGTCCAAGGCGGCACAGAAGAAACGGCTGCAGGATCTCGAAGCCGACCCGCGCACGCGCATGGCGCGTCACGCGCGAGGATTGGAACGCGTACCGCATCTACAACCGAGTCGCATGACCGGTGGGAGGCACTGCTGCGGGAGACCTCGACGGGTGTCGCGCCGTGGTATGTCGTTGAAGGAGTCGATGCACGCTATCGCTACCTGACGGTCGGCAAGATCCTGCTCGACGTGCTGCGAACCGCGCTCTCTCCGCAGCCGCGGAGCGCGAAGCATGCCATCACGCCGCCCTCGCCTTCGGTCGTCGACAACGTCGCGCTGCTGCGCGAGCTCGATCTTTCGCAGAAGCTCACTGCGAAGCGCTACGCTCGCGAGCTCGACAAGTATCAGGGCAGGCTCGCCCGGCTCACCCGGCGCGGGCGCTTCGCGAAACGTTCGCTGATCATGGTCTTCGAGGGCGTCGACGCGGCCGGAAAGGGCGGCGCGATCCGCCGCGTCACCGGGGCGCTCGATGCGCGGCAATACGTGACCGTGCCGGTCGCCGCGCCGACCGAGGAGGAGCGCGCGTATCCCTACCTGTGGCGCTTCTGGAGAAACGTGCCCCGGTACGGCGGCATCACGATCTTCGACCGTTCCTGGTATGGCCGCGTGCTGGTCGAGCGCGTCGAGGGGTACTGCAGCGTATACGACTGGATGCGCGCCTACGACGAAATCAACCAGTTCGAAGAGCAGCTGGTTCGGGGCGACGCAGTGCTCGTCAAGTTCTGGCTGCAGATCAGCAAGGCGGAGCAGCTGCGACGCTTCAAGGCGCGCGAGCACACGCTGTTCAAGCGCTTCAAGATCACCGCCGAAGACTGGCGCAACCGCAAGAAGTGGGATGCGTACGAGCACGCCGTGTGCGACATGGTCGATCGCACCAGCACCGAAATTGCGCCGTGGACGCTGGTCGAGGCCGAGGACAAGTACTTCGCGCGCGTCAAGGTGCTGAAGACGATTGCCGAGCGGCTGCAGCGGGCGCTCGAGGAATGAATCGCGGCAACGGCAGCTACGGCGCGCCGGCCTGGCTGCCCGGGGGACACGCGCAGACCATCTACCCGGTGTTGATCCGGCGACCGCGCGTGCGCTATCGCCGGCAACGCCTGGCCACGGCGGACGGCGATTTCATCGATTTCGACTGGATCGACGCGCGGGAAGCGGCGGCGGCGACACCGCTGGTCGTACTGTTTCACGGCCTCGAAGGCAGTTCCTCGTCGCACTACGCGCTGGCACTGATGGCACATCTCGCCTCGATCGGCTGGCGCGGCGTCGTGCCGCATTTCCGCGGCTGCAGTGGCGAGCCGAATCGGCGTGCGCGCGCGTATCACTCGGGCGATTACACCGAGATCGCATGGATGCTCGCAATGATCCGGGAGCAGGCGCCGGTGGCGCCGCTGTTCGCCGCCGGCGTGTCGCTGGGAGGAAGCGCGCTGCTCAACTGGCTCGGCCGCGAGGGTCCGCGCGCGGGATCGGTGGTGCGCGCGGCGGCGGCGGTGTCGGCGCCACTCGATCTGGCAGCCGCCGGGAAGGCGATCGACCTGGGTTTCAACCGCATCTATTCCAGACATTTTCTCGTAACGCTGGTGCCCAAGGCGCGGGCGATGGCGCGCCGCTTTCCCGGCGCACTCGATGCCGGCCGTCATCGATCGCGTCAATTCGATGTACAGCTTCGACGATGCCGTCACCGCGCCGCTGCACGGTTTCGCCAGCGCCGATGACTACTGGTCGCGGGCGAGCAGCAAGCCGTGGCTGCGCGCGGTCGCCGTGCGCACCCTCGTGCTCAACGCCAAGAACGATCCGTTCATCCCCGCTGCGTCGCTGCCGGATAAAGTCGAGGTCAGCAGCGCGATTGCGCTGGAGCAACCCGAGCACGGCGGCCACGCCGGATTTCTGGACGCGCCGTTTCCAGGCCGCTTCGACTGGCTGCCGCGGCGGCTGGTCGCATTTTTTTCCGCCGCGGGAACGGACGGCTGACCGATGCAGCTGCCAGGGGAAATCTTCAAGGCCTATGATATCCGCGGCGTCGTCGGCAAGACATTGACCGCGCCGATCGTGCGCCGCATCGGTCAGGCGTTGGGAACGCTTGCCCAGGAGCGTGCGCGCGACACCCTTATCGTTGCCCGCGACGGCAGGACGTCGGGACCTGAATTGGCGGGTGCGCTCGCCGCCGGCATCCAGAGCAGCGGCGCGAACGTGATCGATATCGGCATGGTCGCGACCCCGATGAGCTATTTCGCGGCGCATGAACTCCAGACCCAGTGCAGCGTCATGGTCACGGGGAGCCACAACCCGCCCGACTACAACGGCCTCAAGATGGTGATCGCGGGCGATACGCTCTCCGGGGAGGCGATCCAGGCACTGCGGTCGCGCATCGAATCGGGAGACCTCAAAACCGGCAGCGGCAGCATGCGCAGCGCCGATATCGCTGCCGCCTATCTTGCGCGCATCGTCGCCGACGTCGTGCTCGCGCGACCGATGAAGATCGCGATCGACTGCGGCAACGGTGTCGCCGGCGCGTTTGCGCCGGCGCTGTTCCGGCGTCTCGGTTGCGAGGTCACCGAGCTGTTCTGCACCGTCGATGGCACCTTTCCGAATCATCATCCGGACCCGTCGCAACCGAAGAACCTGCAGGACCTCATCCGCTGTCTCGCAACCACCGACAATGAGCTCGGACTTGCATTCGACGGCGACGGTGACCGCCTCGGTGTCGTCACCCGCGACGGGCGCATCATCTATCCGGACCGGCAGCTCATGCTCTTTGCCGCCGACATGCTCGCGCGCAATGCGCAGGCAACGGTCATCTATGACGTCAAGTCGACGCGCAACCTTGCGCCCTGGATCGTGCAGCATGGCGGCAGGCCGTTGCTGTGGAAGACCGGACATTCGCTGATCAAGCAGAAGATGAAGGAAAGCGGCGCGCTGCTGGCCGGCGAGATGAGCGGCCATACGTTCTTCAAGGAACGCTGGTACGGATTCGATGACGGCATGTACGCGGGCGCGCGGCTGCTCGAGATCCTGTCCCGGCACAGCGACCCGTCGGCGGCGCTCAAGGCGTTGCCGGACAGCGTGTCGACACCCGAGCTCAACGTCGACTGCGGCGGCGAATCTCCGCACGCGCTGATCGCCAGGCTATCCGCGACCGCGGAATTCCCTGGAGCGGAGGTGATCCGCATCGATGGTCTGCGTGTCGAATACGCCGACGGGTTTGGCCTCGCCCGCGCTTCGAACACGACGCCGGTCCTCGTCTTGCGCTTCGAAGGTGACAGCGATGCGGCGCTGCGCCGTATCCAGGCGGAGTTCCGCCGCGTGTTTGCCGACGCCGCTCCGCGACTCGCACTGCCCTTCTAGGCCGCGGAGTCGATCCTGCTACCGCCGCCGACTACGCCAGCCAGGCCGAGCAATCCCATGCCAGGAGGCGCTCGAGCGCGCGGATCTCCGGCGTGAAAACGGCGAGCAAGTACCGTTTCTCTTCGGCTGTCATCGAGGTGTCGTAGTCGCGCGCATGCACCGTCTTGCCCGGCGTAGGGGGAAATGGCGCAATGCCGAGAAAATCGGCGATGGCGGCGAGCACCGCGGCCGGCGTGGCAATTAGCTCCTCGCTCTTGAACACCAGCGTCTGTTGCCGCGGTAGGAAGCGCCACAAGCGCTCCAGTTGCCGACTGTAGAAGCCGCGATCGGCGTAGGAGAAGCGCTTCGCCTGCTCCAGCGGCAGCGAGCGCAGCCGCTCGGACTCCGCCTCGAGCGCCTGCAGAAACGACAGCGGCTCGCGCCGCTTCTGACGCGACATGTTCCAGTGTGAATACGCGCGCGTGATCGGGTTGCGTAGAACCACGATCAGCTTCATCGCCGGGTCGTAGCGTGCGATGCGTTCCGCCGCCGTCGGCCAGTACAGATACGCCGGCGTTACCTCGCCCAAGAGGTGCTGCGCCGGTCCGGGATTGAATGCGGCGTGGTACGGCGTGTAATCGACCGGCTCGCGGTCAAAGTACCGGTCCGTGTCGAAGAAGTGCAGTTCCTTGCGCCGCGGCAGACACAGCTGCGCGTGCTCGCGCAGGTAATGGTCGAGCGCCGAGGTGCCCCCCTTCTGCGCGCCGGCGACGATGAAGCTCACCTTGACGGGCGGCGCCATCCGCACTAGAACGCGATGCCCAGGCGGCGATAAACGAATCCCAGCAGCCACGCGGGGCCGACCAGGAATGAGCGCACGTCCTCGAGGAATGACGGCCGGCTGCGCTCGATCGCGTGGCCTACGAACTGGCCGATCCATGCGGCGACGAAGACCACTGCCGCCACGATGAGCGTGTGCTCGCCCAGCCAGGTCAACGTATAGAGCATCGCGGCGAGCACGGCTGCCATGCCGAGCGCGATCGGCACCGACAGCCACAGATAGAAGCCGAGCGCCGCAGCAATGGCCGCGTACGCGGCTATCGGCGCCGCCGACCACAGCAGCCCGAGCACGCTCCAGACGATCAAGGGCACGCACACCCAGTGGATCGCCTTGTTGGCCCGATGCCGGTGAAATCCGCCGTAGCGGTCGAAAAGCTGATCGACGGGTCGCATGGGACTGTGCGCGGCGACGGCCGGGCGGAGCTAGCCCGCGCCGGCGAGCTCCGGCTTAAGCGGCACGCGCCGGTCGAGCGTGCTGACGTGCACCGGAAATTCACCCAGTTTGCGATCGAGAAAATAGTTGCGCAGGGTCCGGGTGATGGTGCGAAACGCGAGCTCGCTCCATGGAACCTCCGCTTCGTCGAACAGCTGCACCGCGAGGCTTTCCGCTCCCGGCCCGAAATCGAGGTCGACCAGCCGGGCGCGAAACATGATGTAGACCTGGTTGATGTGGGGCAGGCTGATCATCGTGTACAGCGGTCCGACGTCGACCTGCGCGCGCGCCTCTTCAACGGTCTCGCGCGCGGCGCCGGCGAGGATCGTCTCGCCGTTCTCGAGAAAGCCCGCCGGCAGCGTCCACAGCCCAAGCCGCGGCTCGATGGCGCGCTTGCACAGCAGCACCTGCTCGTTCCACACCGGCAGGCAGCCAACGACGACCTTCGGGTTCTGATAATGGATGGTGCCGCAGGTGGCGCACACGTGCCGCGGCAGCGTATCGCCGTCCGGGACACGGAATTCAAGCGCGGGCGACCCGCAATGGCTGCAGAATTTCACGGGCCAATGAACTTGTCGCGGTAGTACTTGAGTTCGGCGATCGACTCGTAGATGTCGGCCAGCGCTTCGTGCTTGCCCTGCTTCACCCAGCCCTTCGCGACCTCGGGCTTCCAGCGCCGGCACAGCTCCTTGAGCGTGGACACGTCGAGGTTGCGGTAGTGGAAGTAGTCTTCCAGCGCCGGCATCCACCGCGCAAGGAAGCGCCGATCCTGGCAGATGGAACTGCCGCACATTGGCGAGGCGCGGGGCGGCACGTGCTCGCGCAAGAAGGCGAGCATGCGCTGCTCGACTTCGGCCTCGTCCAGCGTCGCGGCCTTGACCCGGTCGATCAGTCCCGAACGGCCATGGGTGGCCTGGTTCCACGAATCCATGCCGGCCAGAGTGACGTCGTCCTGGTGCACGACCAGCACGGGCGCTTCGGCCAGCGTCGTCAATGTGCCATCGGTGATAACGAGGGCAACCTCAATGATGCGATCGGCCTCCGGCCTGAGCCCGGTCATCTCCATGTCGATCCAGATCAGGTGGTTGGCATCCCGCGGCATGAGAGGTGGCGTAGAATAGCGGTGTCGTGACGATGCCGTATTCTCGCACACCGCTGCATTCGATTGCATCGCTCCTGATCGGCCCGCGCCCCTTCTGCTGCCATTTGTCCGCGCCAGATTCATGAATGCCGGCTTGTTCACCGCGTTGTTCGTGCTGGCACTCGCCGTGTCGCTTGCGCTGCAGCTGTGGCTCGCGTACCGGCAGGTGCAGCACGTCCGCGCGCATCGCGCGGCGGTACCCGCGTATTTTGCCGATCGGATTGGCCTGCCCGCGCATCAGAAGGCGGCCGATTACACCGTGGCGCGCACGCGCATCGCGGTCCTCGATCTGCTCCTCGATACCGTCGTGCTGCTCGCGCTGACACTCGGTGGGGGGCTCGCGGTGCTTGCCGGCTGGGCGGCCGCCATTCCGGTCGCACCGCTGGCACGCGACGTCGCGCTCATCGTAGCCGTCGTGCTGCTCGCGGGCATACTGGCGTTGCCGCTGGCGTGGTATCGCACGTTCGTGATCGAGGAACGCTTTGGCTTCAACCGCATGACGCCGCGGCTTTGGGTGATGGACATCGTCAAGACCACGCTCGTCGGCGCCGCGCTCGGCATACCGCTGCTAAGCCTGGTGCTGTGGCTGATGGCGCGCGCCGGCGCGCTGTGGTGGTTATATGCCTGGCTGGCGTGGGTCGGCTTTCAGGTGCTGATGCTCGTGCTCTACCCGACCGTGATCGCGCCGCTGTTCAACACGTTCGCGCCGCTGACCGACAGCGGCGTGAAGGAACGCGTCGAGCAGCTGCTGCGCCGCTGTGGCTTTGCTGCCCGGGGCCTGTTCGTCATGGACGGCTCGAAGCGCTCGGCGCACGGCAACGCCTACTTCACCGGCTTCGGCGCGGCGCGCCGGATCGTATTCTTCGATACGCTGATTTCGCGGCTGTCGCCCGAAGAGATCGAAGCGGTGCTCGCGCACGAGCTCGGACACTTCAAGCTCAAGCACGTTCTCAAGCGCACCGCCCTGTCGGCGGTGGCGAGTCTCGCGCTGCTCTCGCTGCTCGGCTGGCTGGTCGGCCAGCCATGGTTCTATGCCGGCCTTGGCGTACCCGGGCCGGCGCCGCGCTTCGGCGTCGCACTGGTGCTATTCATACTCGCGCTGCCCGCGTTTACCTTCCTTGCCTCGCCGCTCGCCGCGATGTACTCGCGGCGGCACGAATTCGCGGCCGACCAATACGCCGCGCGCAACGCGTCCGCACCGGCGCTGATCGCGGCCCTGGTCAAGCTCTACGAGGACAACGCCAACACGCTCACGCCGGACCCCCTGCATTCGGCGTTCTTCGATTCGCACCCACCCGCCCCGGTGCGTATCGCCCGACTCGAGCTCGCGGGGCGCCAGGTGCTTCCACCGAAAGGCGACCTTGCCCTTGACTCCTGAACTGGCGGCACTCTCCGCTCTCAACTGCCGTCCCGGCGCCCCGCTGCTGTCGGTGAGCGAGCTCTCGCAGCGTCTCAAGGCGCTGCCGGGATGGGAGTACGAGGCCAACCGGCTGACCAAGACCTTCCGCTTCGCGAACTATTTGGAGACGCTCGCGTTCGTCAATGCCGCGGCCTATATCGCGCACCGCCAGGACCACCATCCCGACCTGTCGCTGCATTACAACCGTGCGGTGGTGTCCTACTCGACGCACGACGCCAGCGGCGTGACGCTCAACGACTGCATCTGCGCCGCCAGGATCGAAGCGTTGAACGCGTGAGCACCACGGCAGGAGGGCTGGTCACCGGGGCCTGGAGGCGCCACTTTGCGGTCAGGCTCGATGACGGACGCGTGATCACCTGCCTCTTGCGCGGCCGGAGCCTCGGCGTGGCGTGCGGCGACTGGGTCCGGGTCGACCTGACGCCAGGCGGCGAGGGCGTGATCGCCGCGGTCGAACCGCGGGGCACGGTGCTGTTTCGTTCCGACGCGCATCGCCAGAAGCTGCTCGCCGCCAACGTCACCCAGGTGCTCGGCATTGTCGCACCGGTACCCGCCCTACGACGACGAACTGGTCCAGCGCTGGATCATTGCCGCCGAGAGCAACGCCTGCCGTTTCGCGTTGCTCGCCAACAAGCGCGACCTGCCCGGCTTCGCGGCGCTAGAGCCCCGGCTCGCGGCGTGCCGCGAGCTCGGATACTCCGTCCTACCGCTGCATGCACAGGGTGGAGCCGGCTGATCTCGCGCCGGTGCGCGCCCTCGTCGCCGGCCAGAGGAGCCTTCTGGTCGGCCAGTCCGGAATGGGGAAATCGACGCTGATCAACGCGCTCATTCCCGGCAGTCGGGCCCGGGTCGGGGAGGTGTCCGAAGCACTGGGCGCCGGGCGGCACACGACCTCGGAGACGACTCTGTACGCGCTCGATGCGCAAAGCTGGATCGTCGACTCGCCCGGGATGAAGGAGTTCGGGCTCGCGCATCTTTCCGCCGCGGCGATCATGCAGGGATTCGTCGATATGCGCCCGTTCGTCGGCCACTGCCGCTTCCGCGACTGCCGTCACGACGTCGAACCCGGTTGCGCGGTGCTCGATGCGGTCGCGCGCGGCGCGGTCAAGCCGTGGCGGCTCGCGTTGCTGCACCGAATCCTCGCGGAGCGCGAAAGCCAGCCGCGGGCGCGCTCGCGCTAGGGGGCTAAGGAGGCGAGCGTCAGCAGCAGAACCAGCAGCAGCCACACCAGCAACGCACGCCAGACCAAGCCGACTGCGCTGGGCATGAGATCGGCGTCGGCGGGTTCGCCCACGCCCATTTCCGGCCGGAACTCGGGTTCGCCGGTCGGTCCGGTCAGCGTCCCGCCCAGCATCGCCCCCAGCGCGCCGGCGCCGCTCGCGACCAGGATTCCCTCGTGCAGCGAAGGCCACGCCTTGGACTGCATGCGCCAGCAATAGATCGCGTCCTCGAAATCGCCGACGACGGCAAAGGTGACCGCGGTCAGGCGTACCGGCACCCAGTCGAGCCAAAACAGCAGCCGCTGCACCGGTCGGCCGAACTCGCCGAACTCGTGACCCAGTGGCGCGGCGGCGTCGACGGACCAGCGCTCGGCGAGCAGCACGGCGAGGCGGTAGACGACCGCGCCCACCGGTCCGGGCAATACGAGAAACCAGAACAGCGTGCCAAAGACGTGTCGGTACGAGTCGATGAGCCCCTGCTCGATGGCAAGCTTGGGGATCTCCGCCGCCGTCGCGCCGGCGGCCTCGACCCCGCGCCAGGCCGCGAGGTGCCGGCGCGCGTCGATCGCGTCGCCCGCTTTCAGCGCCTCGGCGACCGCCGTGAAGGCATGGCTGAAGTGGCGAAAACCGACCAGCACGTAAAGCACGGCGATGTTCCACAGGAACGCGAGCAGCGGATGCAGGGCGTTGAGCGCCCAGTAGACTGCACCGGCGATCGCCACCGGCGGCAGCAGTGCCAGGACGGTAGCGATCGCGCCTTGCTGCGCCGAGCCGGCGTTGAAGCGTTGCTCGAGCGCGCGCGCGTAGCGGACGAATGCCTGTTGCAGGCTGCTGCGCCAGCGGAACGTCCGCCATTGCTCCAGCGCCAGCGCGATGACGATGGCCAGTAGATTCATCGCCGCGCGGCCGGGTCAGTCCCGCAACTCGGCGCGTGCCCGGAACTGCTCCAATGCTTCGGGATTGGCGAGCGCCTCGACGTTCTTGACCGGTTCGCCATGAACGACATTGCGCACCGCGAGCTCGACGATCTTGCCGCTCTTGGTGCGCGGGATATCGCTCACCTGGACGATCTTCGCGGGCACATGCCGCGGGGTCGTGTTGGTGCGGATCTGCCGCCGGATCCGGTCGCTCAATGCCGCGTCGAGCGAGAGGCCGTCGCGCAACCGCACAAACAACACGACTCGCACGTCGCCTAGCTCGCCCGGCGGCCAGTTCTGGCCGATGACGATGCTCTCCAGGACTTCGTCGAGTTGCTCGACCTGGCGGTAGATTTCCGCGGTGCCGATGCGCACGCCGCCCGGATTGAGCGTCGCGTCGGAGCGGCCGTAGATGATCATGCCGTCATGCCCGGTGAGCTCGACCCAGTCGCCGTGGCACCAGATGCCCGGAAAGCGCTCGAAGTATGCGGCGCGGTATTTCGTGCCGTCGGGGTCGTTCCAGAAGCCAAGCGGCATCGACGGAAACGGCGCGGTGCAGACGAGCTCGCCTTTCTGCTCGCGCACCGGCTCGGCCGTTCTCGTCGAAGACGTCGACGTTCATGCCCAGGCCCCGGCATTGCAGCTCGCCGCGCCAGACCGGCCGCGTCGGGCAGCCGAGCGCGAAGCACGAGATGATGTCGGTGCCGCCGGAGATCGACGACAGACACAGGTCTTCCTTGACGCACTGGTAGACATAGTCGAAGCCTTCGGGAGCAAGCGGGCTGCCGGTGGAAAGCACCGCGCGCAGCGTGGCAAGCCCGTACTCCTGGCGCGGCACCAGCCCGGTTTTCTTGAGGGCGTCGATGTACTTGGCCGACGTGCCGAGGTGCGTCATCCGCTCGGCGTCGACCAAGTCCCAGAGAATCCTGTCCGTCGCGCGCGAACGGCGAACCGTCGTAGAGCAGCAGCGTAGCGCCGGAGGCGAGCCCCGACGCAAGCCAGTTCCACATCATCCAGCCGCAGGTCGTGAAAAAGAACAGCCGGTCGCCGGGCTTGACGTCGCTGTGCAGCCGATGCTCTTTGACGTGCTGCAGCAGCGTGCCGCCCGCGCCGTGGACGATGCATTTCGGCACGCCCGTCGTGCCGGACGAATAGAGGATGTAGAGCGGATGATCGAACGGCAGGCGCTCGGACGCGAGCGCAGCCGGCGCGAACGGAGCGACGAAGTCGTCCCAGGATAGCGCATGGGCAACGTCGGACAGATCGGCTGCGCTGACGCCGTCGCGCAGGTACGGAGTCACCACCACCCGGCGCAAACGTCGGCAGGCGCTTGACGATCGCGGCGAGCTTGTCGAGGATCGGCTGCGGCTTGCCGTTGTACCAGTAGCCATCGACAGTGAACAGCAACACGGGCTCGATCTGGCCGAAGCGGTCGAGCACGCCCTGCACGCCGAAATCCGGCGATGCCGACGACCAGATCGCGCCGACGCTGGCGGCGGCGAGCATGGCGATGATCGCCTCGGGCAGGTTCGGGGTGTATGCGGCGACGCGGTCGCCGCGTTGGACGCCCTCCGCGCGCATCCGCTGCGCGACGCGGGACACCGCCGCGACGAGGTCGGCGTTGGAGACGCGCCGCTTGACCTTGTCTTCGCCCCAGAACACCAGCGCGTCGGCGGCCGGGTCCGCGCGGTCGACGCGCGAGCAGGTTTTCGGCGAAGTTGAGCCGCGCATCGGGGAACCAGCGCGCACCCGGCATCTTGTTCGCGTCGATGAGCGTGCGTGACCCGGCGTCGCCGACGATGCCCGCGTCGTGCCACACTTCGCGCCAGAACGCTTCGGGCTCGGCGATGGACCAGCGCATAGAGCGCGGCGAAGTCGGGCAGTGCCACCGCGTGTCGGGTCGCGACGCGCGCCGCGAACGCGGTGAGGTTGGCGCGCGCGATTCGGTCTGGCGAGGGTTGCCACAGCGGCGCGGTCATCTTCGCCTCAGCAGCAAGGGTCGGCGTTGCGCCCTGCGCGCACTGCGCTGTTGATTCATGGGAGTGCCGAAGGAGAAAGCTAATTATAATGGGTACAGTGCCAGAAAGCCCGGGGGAACGGTTCGTGCAGCGCGAAGTCATGACCTACGACGTCGTCATCGTCGGCGGGGGCCCGGCGGGGCTGGCGGCGGCGATCCGCCTCAAGCAGCTTGCCGCCGAGGCCGGACGCGAGGTCGGCGTATGCGTCTTGGAAAAAGGCTCCGAGATCGGCGCGCACATTCTTTCCGGCGCGGTGATCGATCCGCGCGCGCTCACCGAATTGCTCCCCGACTGGCGCGCGCAAGGCGCGCCGCTGCACACGCCGGTGAGCGAAGACCGCTTCCTGGTGCTCACCGCGACCAAGGCGCTACCGCATCCCGAACTGGCTGCTGCCGCCGCTGATGAACAACCACGGCAACAGCATCGTGAGTCTGGGCAACGTCTGCCGCTGGCTCGCCGCGCAGGCGGAGGCGCTCGGGGTCGAGATCTACGCCGGATTTGCTGCCGCCGAAGTGCTCTACGACGAACACGGCGCGGTGCGCGGCGTCGCGACCGGCGACATGGGCGTCGCCAGGGACGGCGCGCACAAGCCCGACTATCAGCCCGGCATGGAGCTGCACGCGAAATACACGCTGTTCGCCGAGGGCTGCCGCGGCTCGCTGTCGCAGGAGCTGATGGCGCGGTTCGACTTGCGCGACGGTGTCGATCCGCAGAAATACGGCATCGGCATCAAGGAGCTCTGGCAGGTCGCGCCCGAGCAGCACCACCCGGGCCTGGTCGTCCACACGCAGGGCTGGCCGCTCGATCAGGCGGACCGGCGGCGGCTCGTTCATGTACCACCTCGACGACGAGCTGGTCTCGGTCGGCTTCGTGGTGCACCTCGACTACGCGAATCCGTACCTGTCGCCGTACGATGAATTCCAGCGCTTCAAGACGCACCCGGCGATCCGCGGCACCTTCGAAGGCGGCAAGCGCATCGGTTACGGCGCGCGCGCGATCAGCGAGGGCGGCCTGCAGTCGATTCCGAAACTCGCCTTTCCCGGCGGCGCGCTGATCGGCGATGCGGCGGGCTTTCTCAACGTGCCGCGCATCAAGGGCTCGCACAACGCGATGAAGACCGGGATGCTGGGCGCGGAGGCCGCTTTCGCGGCGCTGGCCGAAGGGCGCACGCGCGACGAGCTGACCGCGTATCCGGAGGCGTTCCGCCAAGTCATGGGTGTTCGAGGAGCTCAACAAGGTGCGCAACGTCAAGCCCGGCTTAAGGTGGGGCCTCTGGCTCGGAACGCTGCATGGCGGGGCGCACATGTGGCTCAACGATATCGGCCTGGGCGGCCTGGTGGGCTGGACCCTGCGCCACGGCAGGGCCGATCACGAATCGCTCAGGCCCGCAGCTGAAATGCCGCCGCATCGAGTACCCGAAATACGATGGCGTGCTGACATTCGACAAGCTGTCGTCGGTCTTCCTTTCCAACACCAATCACGAAGAGGACCAGCCAGTGCATCTGCAGCTGCGCGACGCGACCGTTCCCGTGCGCGTCAATCTCGCAGATCTACGCCGGACCGGAGCAGCGCTACTGTCCTGCCGGGGTCTATGAATTCGTCGCCGACGAAAACGCCGCCGGCGCGGCAAAGCGGCTGCAGATCAACGCGCCGAACTGCGTCCACTGCAAGACCTGCGACATCAAGGATCCGCTGCAGAACATCCACTGGGTGACGCCGGAAGGCGGCGGCGGCCCGAACTATTCCAACATGTGACGTCGCTCATTGGGCGGCGCCCAGCCACGCCGCCCCCCGGACGCCGCTCGAATCGCCGTGGCGGTGGCGCAACAGCCGCGTGTCGACGCGGTCGGAGAAGACGAACGGCGACCACAGCGCCGGCATGTTGCCGTAGAGGCGCTGGACGTTCGACATGCCGCCGCCGAGGACGATGACGTCCGGATCGACGATGTTGATCACGTGGGCGAGCGCGCGCGCCAGGCGCTCTTCGTAGCGCGCGAGCGTCGCCGCGCACGCCGCGTCACCGAGCCCGGCCCGTGCGGCGATTTCATGCGCGGTGAGGGCCTCGCCATGGGCGTGCAGATGGTCGCGCTCCAGGCCCGGACCGGAGAGGAACGTCTCGATGCAGCCGGAATGTCCGGCGAAGCAGGCGTGGCCCGGGCGCTCGTCGTCGTTCGGCCACGGCAACGGATTGTGCCCCCACTCGCCGGCGATCGCGTTGGCCCCGGTGAGGACGTGGCCGCGTACGACCAGACCGCCGCCGACGCCGGTGCCGAGGATGACGCCGAAGACGGTCTCGGCCCCCGCGCCAGCGCCATCGGTGGCCTCGGAAAGGGCGAAACAGTTCGCGTCGTTGGTGATGCGGATGGCACGTCCGAGCAACGCTTCGAGATCGGCTTTAATCGGCTTGCCGTTGAGGCACACCGAATTGGAGCCGCGCAGGCAGCCGGTCACGCGCGAAATCGACCCTGGCGTACCGACGCCGACGCTGCCGGACGCGCCGAGCTCGGCCTCGGCGTCGCGCACCAGCGTGGCAACCACGTCCAGAATGCCACGATAATCTTCGCGCGGCGTCGCGCGGCGGCGGCGCAGCAGCTCCCTGCCGTCCTCGGCCAGTGCGATGATCTCGATCTTGGTGCCGCCTAGATCGATGCCAATTCGCAGCATGCGGCGTTGATGAATGTTAAGCGCCGCGTGGCGAGCGCATCACGCGCCGCGCGCGGCCGAGATCGAGGACCGGGCCGATCGGATCGCGGAGGCCGCAGCGGAGAAGCGCGGGTCTTCTTCCTCGACGCAGCAGCCCGCAGCAATCCGACGCTCCTTTGCCGCCGCGACAGCAGGCGCGAGAAACTCGAAAGCCTCCCCTTGGCGGGAGCCGCGCGCCACGTGCCGGCACATCCCCCCGGCGTCAACGCCGACGAGGCTCCGGTGCGCGCCCGGCACACCCGGCGCGACCTCGTGCAATCGCGTCGCTTCGTCCCGCGCGGCCGTTGGCACGATCACATCGCGCGAAGATTGCAGCGGCTTTACCATCGATGCGTCCTCGAGGGCTGGAACAGGGCGGCTCGACGCGGCAGGTTCGGGCCGCGGCACGGGCTCGCGCGCCCGGGCACGCAAAGTATAGCGCAGCGACTCATGCCTCCGAGCCAACCGCGGCGCCATCCCAGTACTGCATGGTTGCCGACTTGCGGTAGCTCTCGCCCAGCAGCTTCACGCTGACCCGGCCGGACTCCGGGAACACCGCAAGTCCTGCGGCCGCGGGTTGCCGACGACGAGATAGCGACACGGCGCGGGCGTGTGATTGAACAGCGCGTGACCGACCTTCTGTCCTTCCTCAGGGCCGGCCGGCAGCGTCGCGGTCGGCAGCGCCCGCGCTCGCGGCATACGTTCCGCCGATGCAAAGCCGATGATCCATCCACACATGCGGCAACCCCACCTCTTCGAGCCACGCGGCCCCGCGATCCTCCATCAGCATCGCGATCGTCGTCGCACTGCCGGCGACGACGCATTCCTCCGCGGCGACGGAAACGCCGGCGAGCCCGCGGACGGGCATGCCGGTCCGCGGCGAGAGGATGTGGCAATAACGCGTGCCGTCGATTTCGAGAAAACGCTCGTAGTCGCCGCTGGTCGCCACCGCGCCATGGGAGAGCTCGAGCGTTGCCATCACGGCGTCCGCGATGCGTGGATGCTGAATGCCGACGCTCCACGGCGAGGCGTCGGGATGCGGGCCGACGATCTTGATGTCGCCGCCGAGATCGACCAGCCCGTGCCGGAACCCGGCCTGGGCGCAGATCACCGCCGCACGATCGGCGGCGTACTCCTTGACGACGCCGCCGAAGTCGAGCTCCATGCCGGGGGTCCCGAAGGCGAGTGCGCGGCCGCCGCCAGTGGACCTTGCCCCAGCCCACGCGCGCGAGGATGCGGGTAAGAGTGTCGGCATCGGGCAGCGCCCGGCACTGCGGGCCCCAGACCGCGCGCAAGACGCCCCGCAGGTCAGGTCGAACAGCCCTTCGCTCTGCTCGTAGCAGGTCGCGGCGTAGTCGAGCAGCGTCGCGGTTTCATCGTCGACATCGAGTCGCGGCCGCCGAGCCGCCGCAACGCGGTTGATCTGCCGCGGTAACGCTGTCGCCCCGATAGCGCGAATACTTCGCTTCCAGACGGCGCACGTCGGCGATCGCGGCCTGCGCCGCGGCAGCGGCGCGCTCCTCGTCGGGCGCATAGAGACGAATCTCGCAGCGCGAGCCCATCGCCGGGAAAGGGTAGCGATAGAGGGAGAGCATCCTGTGCCGATCGCGGCAGAACGCGGGCTTTCGCCGACGGCCGGACGATACTGGATTCCGGCCCTCGCGGGAATGCCGCCGGTCGAACGGCGCTGCGCAGGGTCAGAAGCGGGCCTGCACGGTCACCAGGTACAGCGTCCAGATGTAGTTGTCGGCGTCGATGCCGACGCCGCCGGAGCGGAACGCCGACGCGCCGATAGTTCCGCTCGGCGGCAAACTGGATGCTGAAGTTAGGCGAGAGCTGCTTGGTCACGCCGGCAAGCCAGGCAATGGATCCGAATCCCGCCAGCCGATAGTCGCTGCTGTGCGTGTCCCCAGGAGGCGACAGGTACAGTGGCGCATAGAAATCGGCGCTCGACTGGGTATAGAAACGTCGCGCCGGCATTGACCAGCCATTCGGCGGGCAGCTCCTTCCTCCACTGCAGCTCGAGCGCACCCGAATGGATGCCCCAGTTGTTGCTGCTGAGCGTCGCCCGTCAAATGCAGCGCGGAATCGATGCCGGGAAGGAAGGTAACGTACTTCGCGGTTGCCGCGAACTGCCGCTCCTGGGCGGGCCGCATGTCGGGAAGCAGTCCGCCGCTCTGCACGAAGACGAGCTTGTAGGGGTCGGACAGGTAGCCGTTGGTGTACGAATACTCGAGCGACACGGAAACGAGCGAGCGCTCGCCCAGGACCTGCGTCACGCCCGCATACAGATCGCGCTTGATGCGGGTATGAAAATCGTCCGGGTGCATCATGACTCGACACGCCGTCGTCGGAGAACGCGAGGCCGAGCGAGAGCGTCGTGTCCTTCTGGTTGAAATCGCGTTTGCCTTCGAGGCTCGTCCAAGTCGACTTGTAGTCGTTCTCGTGCGACCAGCCTTGCCGCAACGTCAGCTGGTTGTCGTCGAAAAAGGCGCTGGCGCCGATGTCGCCGGCCTTGCGGTTGTCGTTCACCGACGCGCCGGTCAGCACTTGCTGCGGCTTGCCTGCGGGGCCGGGGGCGTTGAATATCGGCGAGGCGCCGCTCATCAGATCCTGAATGCCGTTGGCCTTGAGCTGGAAGGTCTCGCCTATCGGCACGTCGGCGCTGGCCTGATTCACGCGCACGTGCATGCGGCCGCCGCTTTCGCTGTACTCGACGTGGGTCGCGTCGATGGCCCACGGGTTCTCGCCGGGCGTATCGGCCGCGCGCGCGTGCACACCGGGCAACGCCATCGCCGCTGCGGTCAGCGCCGCCAAGCGCGGGCTCATGCGCCTAGTTGCAGCCACAGCCGCCCCCCCCGACGCCGGTCGCCGCAGCGCCGCCTTCCTTCGCGTTGTAGGTGCGCTCCTTCTGCGTGGTCTCGTGCACGGGGTCGACCGGTGCCATCTCGGTCTGGGCCAGCGTGCCGTGCTCCCAGGGCTGGATGGTCGTGCATCCGGCAAGGAGCGCCAGCGCGAACCCCGCGCTGCAGATGCGGGCGGCCGACGGCGCAGGGCCGGCATTCAGCGGCCCTCGCTCAGATGCGTCGAGCAAGCGCTGGCGCAGGTCGGCCTTGTCGCGATCGTGGAACCCCACCAGCGTCGCGCGCACCGTCCCGTCGCGGCCGATCAGATACGAACTCGGCATCGCCTTGAGCCGGTAGGCGGCCGGACAAGCCCCGGACGTATCCAGGACCGTCATGAACTGGGCGGGATAGCGCGCCAGAAAACGACGCGCATCATCGGCCGTCTTGTCGACGCTGACCGCCACGATGTGCAAACCCTTGCCGGCCAAGTCGCGCTGCAACTCGTTCATGAAGGGAAACGATTCGCGGCACGGCCCGCACCATGACGCCCAGAAATCAAGGTAGACGACCTGCCCCTTGTAGTCGGCAAGGTTGAGCGCCCTGCCGCTGTCGAGCGCGGACGCAGTGCAGGCCGGCGCGGCCTCACCCTGGGTCAGAGGCCAGGCGGCGCTCGCAAGCAGCGCACCGATGGCGGCAAGCAGGACGGCGCCCAGGCCGGTTCGACGCCGCGCTGGCTCAACGCGGGGAGCGTGCGTCGAGCTCTTGCAGCAACCGGATCCATGCAGACCGCTCCCTCCCTGGAATGACCACGACCGTTTATGACGCGAGCATAACTGAAGCCGCGCGCGACTTCAAACTTCCGCCGATGCGCGGTGCCGGATTCGCAGTCGCGCGCCGCGGGCAGGCCCTTCGCCAACACCCGGCGTGCAGGGCGCTATTCCATCGTCCGGGTCACGGTTGACGCGCTGCGCGCCGATCGTCGATTATGCTCGCCACGGCGGCGAAGAAAGGTTCCCGGAGGCAACGATGCTGAGGCGCAGGGCGCTCACCGCGACGATGCTTGGCCGGCCTGGACCGAGCGTGGCCGGATGAACGCCGCGGACATCGCTGCGCGTGCCCAGTTCGCGCAGCGCATCGCGCGCGAAGCGGGGGCGCTGGCGGGACGCTACTTCCGGCGCGAGATCGATCTCGCCGCCGCGACCAAAGGCCCCCAGGATTTCGTCACCGCTGCCGATCACGCGGTCGAGGCGTTGTTGCGCGACCGGCTGCAAGCGCGCGTTTCCCGGCGATGCCATCCTCGGCGAGGAAGGGGGCGGCGCGGTCGGACGCAAGCTGTGGGTGATCGACCCGATCGACGGCACGCTCAACTTTGTGCACGGGGTGCGTTACTGGTGCGTCTCGATCGGGTTTATCGCCGCCGGCGAGCGCAGGGTCGGCGTCATCTACGATCCGTCCCAGGACGAGTTGTTCTGGGCGACGCGCGGCGGCGGGGCGTGGTCCGACGACACGCGCCTCCACGTCGCGCCGCGTGATCGGCTCGACCACGCGCTGGTCGGCGCGGGATACGTGCCCCGTCACCCTCTCGACGAGCACCTCGCCCTGAAGCGGCGCCTGCACGAGGCCGGCGCGGCGGTCAAGGACATGGGCGCCGGAGCGCTGATGCTCGCCCACGTCGCGGCGGGCCGGTTCGACGCGTTCCTCGAGCCGCACATGCATCCCTGGGACGCATCGGCGGGACTGCTGCTGGTCGAGGAAGCCGGCGGCCGGATCCACCCCTACCCCGGGCCCGGCGGGATACTCGCCGGAGGTGCGGTCATCGCCGCTGCGCCGGGCATTTTCGATGCGCTGCAGCGAATCGCGCTCGCCCGCTGAAGGCGCGAGCGGCCGCGCGGCCATCATGAACCGTTTCCTGCTGATCGGCGTCGTGCTCGGCGCGCTTTCGGCGGCCTGGCACTGGTGGACGAGCGAGCGCCCCGTGCACCGGCCGCCGGGCATCCTCGCCCCGGACGAACCGGTGCAGACGGACCTCGATCCGCCGCCGCGCTTCGACGCCAAGGGGCTATACCTTCATCGAGCGCGCCAAGTTCGACATCACCGCCCGGATACTGCGCAAGGAGAACTATCACTTCGACGGCGGCGCGGGGCTCGCGCCGGTCGATCTCGGCGTCGGCTGGGGTCCGCTGTCGGACAGCGCGATCATCGACCAGCTCGAGTTCTCGCAGATGGGCCGGTTCTTCTACTGGCAGCCGCGCAACGCGATGGCCTTTCCGCTGCCGCCGGCGACGCTGATCACCCACATGACGCAGATGCACATGATTCCGGCGACCCCGGCGATCGAATCAAAACTGAAGCGGCTGCGCCCCGGCCAGGTCGTGACCGCGCGTGGCTATCTGGTCGACGTTCGCAGCGCAAGCGGCTTTGTCTGGAACACGTCGCTGACGCGCCACTTCGTCGGCGACGGCGCGTGCGAGGTGTTCTGGGTCGAAGCGCTCGAGACTGACTGAACGGCGGTTAGGGCGGCGCGCAGAAAACCGTGCCCTCGAGGATCCAGCCCAGCGACTGCATCGCGAGCGTCTCGCTCTTGCTGGTGAGGAAGCGGTGATTGGGCTGGCCGTTCATGCCGTTGTTGTAGAGCCGAAACACCGGTACGCGGTCGAGCGCGCACGTGCCGTCGGCGAGCGGCGGCTGCGCCTCGAAGGCCAGGCCTTCGTACAGTCCAGAGCGGGCTCGCCATCACGACCTCGCACTCGTTGGCGTTGATGGTGAAGAAATGCGTAGTCCGGGCTCAACGCCGGCGCGCTGAAGAAGCGGCAGGCGGGAGCGCCGAGGCCCGAGCCGAGCACGAAAGCCTTGAATTCGAAACCGGTCCGCGCCCAGGCTCCGCCGGCGTCGAGCGCCGCCGTCTCGCGCCGGATTGGCGGTGATGAAATAGTGGCCGGTCGCGCTGCGGTAATACTCGACGACGTCGCTCTCGCCGGCGAGGTACGGCACGGCGGGCGCGTGTAATCGAGGATTAGCTGATCCTTGCCGCCGCCGCCGGCGACGCCGGTCATGCGCGCGACCGTCACCCGTGCGGCGCGATCGTCGAGCGTGTACGCGTCGAGGAAGAGCACGACCAGGTGAAGATGGCGTTGGTGCTCGGCACATCGAAATGGTGCGTGACGCCATTGAGCGTGACCAGATAGCGCGCGCCGCCGAGATTCTCGATCCCCTGCAGCGCCGGGCCGACCGGCGCGGTGGTGTCCGCCGTGCCGCTCATGCCCATGAAGGGCACCGTGATGCCGTCCAGTCCGTTCTGATTGCGCCCGAACGCGGGGTATATCGGCTGGCCGAAATACGGCACGTAGCCGAAGATCGCCTTGATGCGCGGATCGACAACCACCTGTTTCGACGACAGGCCGATGCTGTCGGTCAGCTGCGCACCCACCTGCAGCAGCAGCGTCTCGCCGCCGAGGCTCGCGCCGAAGCCGGCGATGCGATTGGCGTCGACATGGCCCTGAAACTGGGCGTTGGACAACAGCAGGTCGAGCGCGGCCGCGCCGGACAGCGGTCGCAGCGCCTGCATCTCGACGTAGGTCGGAAAGTGCAGCACGGCGTAGATCGCGTCGACGATGTTCTGGATCTGCACGTCGGCGAAACGCGGATCGCCGTGGAACGGCGCGACCACGACGAATCCGTAGCTCGCCAGCGCGGCGATCACGCGCATGTAAACGTCGTCCAGCGGACTGCCGGCCAGGCCGTGCGAGAACAGCAGCACCGGCCAGAGCGTCGCCGCATTGGCAAAGATCGGCGGGCTCGCGCCGACCTGCATGTGCGGCACGACGCTGCCGGTCGGCAGCAGATAATCGGGGTTCGGATTGGTGCTGGTGGTCGGATAGCACACCAGAAAGTCATAGGTCACCGTGCCGCCGGCACGGTCGACGAAAAGCTCGCTGTCGTTGGGAATCGGAAGCGCGACCTCCATTGCCGCCGCGGGGTCCACGAGCAACTGCGAAACGTAGCGCTCCTGGTTGCCGTTCGGAAACCCGTCCCAGTACTGCATGGCCGTCTCGCCGGGCTGCACGCGCGAGAAATCCTGCGCCACGTTGCTGCAACCGACCGGATAGGTGCCGGGCGGCAGGGCCGGGACGAGCGCGAGAGGGTCAGCCGCCGCAGCCGGCGCCAGCGCCAGGACGAACGCGACCAGCGCGGCCATGGTCGCGTGCTGGCTTGCCCGTCGTCGTGTCATTCGCGTCGATCCGGAATGCCTAGCTGAGCCGTTTCCATGCAAGAGGCGTTCCATGCCGGCGCGGGCCCTAGCGCAGGAACAGCGGCGCGACCAGTGTCACCCAGGTGGCCGCGGCCAGGATGCTTGCGACGAACACCGCGGCGCTGCCCAGATCCTTGGCCGCTTTGGACAGCGGATGGCGATCGTAGGATATGCGGTCGATGGCGGCCTCGATCGCGGAATTGACGATCTCGATCACGAGGATGGCGGTTACCGAACCGATCAGGAGCAGCTTGCGCACGGCATCGACCGGCAGCCACAGCGCCAGCGGCACGGCGATGACGAGAATCCAGACTTCCAGCCGCACCGCGGGTTCCTGCCACGCCGCGCGCAGACCGGCAAGCGAATAGAGCAGAGCATTCCAGAGCCGGATCACGGCGCGCAAATCCTACCCGCGCATGCAAATCTTGCAAGCATAGCGCTCGCGCATGGAGCATTTGTTACAGCGGCCTGCCGGCGCGCACCGGCCGGGCACGTCGCGCCATGGCGGCGGCCGCGCATCAGAACTGCGCGTCGGCGAGGGCGAGCACGCTCTCCCCGGCGGTCACAACCGCGTGCTTGAGCGCGACCGTCTGCGGCAGATGATAGTCGGCGTAGAAGCGCGCCGTCGCGATCTTGGCGCGGTAGAAATCGGCATCACCGTCGCCCTCGGAGAGTCGGCGCGCGGCGGCGAGCGCCGCACGCGCCATCTGCCAGCCGCCGGCGGCGAGGCCCCACAGCTTGAGGTAGGGCACCGACGCGGCGTGCGCCGCGCGGCTGTCGCTGCTGTACGTGCGCACGACCCACTCGACCGCGGTCGCGAGAGCGCCGGCGGCCGCAGCCAGTCCGGCGCGGATCGCCGCGAATTCCGCCCCGGGCTGCCGGGCGAGGTCGGCATCGAGCGCTTGCATCTGGGCGATGACCGCGCGCGCGATCTTGCCGCCGTCGCGCGCGGTCTTGCGCCCGATCAGATCATTTGCCTGGATGCCGGTGGTGCCCTCGTAAATGGTGATAATCCGGGCGTCGCGAAAGTGCTGCGCGGCGCCGGTTTCTTCGATGAAGCCCATGCCACCGTGCACCTGCACGCCGGTCGAGGTGATCTCCTGCGCGGTCTCGGTGCACCAGCCCTTGACCACCGGGATCATCAGATCGACGAACGCCTGGTGCTGCTTGCGCGCCTCGGCATCGGGATGCGCTCGGGCATTGTCGAGCGCGCCCGCCGTGATGTAGGCCAGCGCCCGCATCGCTTCGGTCTGCGCCTTCATCGACAGCAGCATGCGCCGCACGTCCGGGTGCTGGATGATCGTGGCCTTGGCGCTGCCCTGCTCCTCGCCGACCGCGCGCCCCTGAACGCGTTCCCTGGCGTAGGCCGCGGCGCGCTGGTACGCGCGCTCGGCGAGGCCCACGCCCTCGAGTCCGACCGAGAACCGGGCCAGATTCATCATGATGAACATGTATTCGAGGCCGCGGTTCTCCTGGCCGACAAGCTGCCCGATCGCGCCCCCGTGATCGCCATAGGCGAGTACCGCGGTAGGGCTGGCGTGAATACCGAGCTTGTGCTCGATCGACACGCACTGCACGTCGTTGCGCGCGCCGAGCGAGCCGTCGGGGTTGATCAGGACCTTGGGCACGATGAACAGCGAGATTCCCTTCACCCCTTCCGGCGCCGTCGGCGTGCGCGCAAGCACCAGGTGGATGATGTTCTGGGTGTAGTCGTGCTCGCCGTAGGTAATGAAGATCTTCTGCCCGTAGAGCTTGAAGCTGCCGTCCGGTTGCGGCACGGCGCGCGTGCGCACGGCGGCGAGATCGGAGCCGGCCTGGGGCTCGGTCAGGTTCATGGTCCCGGTCCACACGCCCTCGACCATCTGCGGCAGGAAGCGCTGCTTTTGTTCGGCCGTGCCGCAGAGCTCGATGGCCTCGATCGCGCCCTGCGTCAGCAGGGGACACAGGTCGAAGGCCATGTTCGCCGCGTGCCACATCTCCTCGACCGCGGTCGCGACGAGCTGCGGCAGCCCCTGGCCGCCGAACTCCGGATTCTTGGTGAGCCCGTTCCAGCCGTTGGCGCAGAATTGCAGGTACGCGTCCTTGAAGCCCGTCGGCGTCTTCACCGAACCATCGTCGAGACGGCGCGCCCCTTCGCGATCGCCGACCGCGTTGAGCGGATCGAGCACTTCGGTGGCAAATTTCGCCGCTTCATCGAGAATCGCGGCGACGGTGTCGGGGGCGGCATCCTCGAAGCCGGGCAGCTTGGCGACCTGCTCTAAGCCGGCCAGCTCGTTCAGGACGAAGCGGATTTCCTTCAGCGGCGCGTGGTATTGACTCATTGCCTATCCAAGTTCGGCGGTAAGCTGGGGAATGATCTCGAACAGATCGCCCACCAGGCCATAGTCGGCGATCTGGAAAATCGGGGCATCGGGGTCCTTGTTGATGGCGACGATCACCTTGCTGTCCTTCATCCCCGCCAGGTGCTGGATCGCGCCGGAAATGCCCACCGCGATGTAGAGATCGGGCGCGACGATCTTGCCGGTCTGCCCGACCTGGTAATCATTGGGCACGTAACCGGCGTCGACCGCGGCGCGCGAGGCACCGATCGCGGCGTTCAGCTTGTCGGCGAGCGCATCGAGCAGCTTGAAATTCTCGCGGTTCTGCAGGCCGCGGCCTCCGGAGACGACCACGCGCGCGCTGGTAAGCTCGGGCCGGCTCGACCGGGTGAGCTCCTGGCTCAGCACGCGAGCCCGTCCGCCGTCCCCCGCCGCAGCGACGCCTTCGACGCTGCCATGGCCGCCGGTCGCGGGCGCCGCGTCGAAGCCGGTCGCGCGCACGGTGACAACCTTCTTCGCGTCCTTCGACTGGACGGTGGCGAAGGCGCTGCCGGCGTAGATCGGCCGCACAAACGTGTCCGGGGACTCGACCGCGATGATGTCGGAGATTTGCGCCACGTCGAGCAGCGCCGCGATGCGCGGCGCAACATTCTTGCCGAACCCGGTCGCAGGCAGCAGGATGTGCGTATAAGGCGCGGCGAGCCCGACGACGAGGCTGGCCAGGCCCTCCGCGGTCGGCGCAGCATACTGCGCGGCATCCGCGTGCAGTACCTTGGCGACGCCGGCGACCTGCGCCGCGGCTTCGGCCACGCGTTGCGCGCCATGGCCGGCGACCAGGACGTGGCTGTCGCCGCCGATCGCCGCAGCGGCGGTGATGGTGTTGAGAGTGGCACTCTTGAGCACGCTGCCGTCGTGCTCGGCGACGATCAGGATCATGGCTGGGAATTAGGGGATGATTTTCGCTTCGTTGCGCAGCTTGGCGACCAGTTCCTTGGCGTCGGCGACCCGACCGCCGCCTTTGCGTTTCGGCGGCTCGACGACCTTGAGCGTCGTCAGGCGCGGCGTGACATCGACGCCCAGCGCATCCGGTTTGACGACCTCGAGGGGCTTCTTCTTCGCCTTCATGATGTTGGGCAGGGTTGCGTAGCGCGGTTCGTTGAGGCGCAGATCGGCGGTGATCACCACCGGCAGCGCCATGGCGAGGGTTTCCAATCCACCGTCGATTTCCCGCTTGACGGTGGCGTTGCCGTCGGCAATGTCGACTTTGGACGCGAACGCTGCCTGCGGCCAGTCGAGAAGGGCGGCGAGCATCTGGCCGGTCTGATTGGCGTCGTCGTCGATGGCCTGCTTGCCCAGGATGACAAGCTGCGGTGCCTCCTTGGCCACGATCGCGGCCAGCAACTTGGCGACCGCGAGCGGTTGCAGCTCGATGTTGGTCTCGACCAGGATCGCGCGGTCGGCACCGAGCGCGAGCGCGGTACGCAGTGTCTCCTGGCAGGCGGCGAGGCCGCAGGATACGGCGATGATCTCCGTGGCGATGCCTTTTTCCTTCAGCCGCACCGCTTCCTCGACGGCAATCTCGTCGAAGGGGTTCATCGACATCTTGACGTTGGCGGTATCGACTCCTGACCCGTCGGGCCGGACCCGCACCTTAACGTTGAAGTCGACGACGCGCTTGACGGCAACCAGAACCTTCATGGGAAATTCCGCCAGATGCGGCGGGCCGGGCCGGCCCGCAAGACGCGCGATTATAGCCGCATCGCACCGGGTGCCGGCGTCGACCCGCTACCGCGGCGCAGGGGTGGCGGGGCGCAAGCCAACGCGCCGGCTCAACCTAGCGCGCGACGGTGCATTGCGCCCTGGGAGCCACCATCGTCCCCCGCCAGGAGAGCGCGTTGTTGTCCCGCAATGGATCGGGTACGACGTGGTCGGGATCGACGACGACGTCGATGGCGACGATGTCGGCCGCCTGGGCGCGCGTCGGTCCGAGCGCGAGGTTGACCGTGCCCGATACCGTCAGCGGCAGCATCTGCCGGGCGTCGACCTGCTCGCGCGCGCCATCGGCCGTGGTCACGACCGCGGCCACGCGGAAAGCGCCGATATCGCCGCTGACGAAGGGGGCCACCGGCACGATGGCGGAGCCCTGGTTGCGCACGCGGGCGGTAACGACGAGCGTGCCATCGCTGTTGCGGTCGCAGTCGATCGCCAGCAGGTTGAGATCGGAATGGGGCGGATCGTCGGACATGGGAAAGAAAAACATCGTCTCGTCGGGATACGTCATGACGATCGGGGGGTACACCTTGCGCGGCGGAAGGTCATCGGTCCAAATCGGCGTGACCGGCCGGCCACTTTCGTAGAAGCCCGAGACCTGGCAGCCGGCCAGCACCCCGGTCACCCCGGCGAGCAGCAGCACGATCAGTGAGCGCATAGGCGCCTCCAAGCAGGCCCGTCGCGCGGCGCCAGAAACGGGAACCCTCCCGCGCCGCGCGCCGCACCGGGCGACAGCGGCAATGATGGGGGGTCGGGCGGCGGGGGTCAACTGCGGCCCGTCCGCCGTTCAGTCGCAGGCCGGCGGGTTGTCGCGGACGATGGCCCGCAGCGAGGCATAGAACTGCGCGTCGGCCGCGGCGTCCTGGCTGGCGAGGTCGCGCGCCGCGGCCGCGGAGAGCGGAACCCCCGCCTCGGTCCAGCCGCGCGCGTCGGCGAGCACGCCGTGCTCGTAGCGATATTCGGACCGCGGCGCGCCGTTGGCGTGCCACGACCGCGTGATGCCATGCGGCCGGTCGTCGACATACGGCGCCTCGAGCCTGCGCCCGGCCTCGACGGTCGCGCCGGGTGCGGCGTACCAGGTCGCGACCGTGCCGTTCCTGGCGCCATTGTCGAACGGCACGACGGCGAGCCGCGCCCCGCCGCTCGTCCAGAAGATGAACGTGCCGGTGAGGCGTCCCTGCGCGAACGCGCCGGCGACGCGCAGCGTGCCGTCGTCCGCGCGCAGTTCGTAGGCGCCGTTCGGAACGCCGCCGCGGCAGGCACCGACCGCGCTGTAGCCCTCGGCCAAGCTCGCTCCCGGCAGCAGCGAGAGCAGCAGTGCGGCAAGGCCGGCGAGGCGCGTTCTCAGTGACTCCTTCCCGCCCACCAGGCCGAGAGCTCGCCGACGATGCCGCGGCGGAAGGCGAGCACGCAGATCACGAAAATCGTGCCCGTGATCACGGTCACCCACTCCCCGAAGGCGGCCAGGTAATTCTCCAGGCTGACAATGACGAATGCGCCGACGACCGGCCCGAAGATCGTGCCCATGCCGCCGAGCAGCGTCATGAGTACGACCTCGCCGGACATCGTCCAGTGCACGTCGGTAAGCGACGCCAGCTGGAACACGATGGCCTTGGTCGCCCCGGCGAGACCGGCGAGGGTCGCCGAGAGAACAAAGGCGAGCAACTTGTAACGGTCGGCGTTGTAGCCCAGCGAAATCGCCCGCGGTTCGTTTTCGCGTATCGCCTTGAGTACCTGGCCGAACGGCGAATGAATGACGCGATAGATGAGCAGGAAGGCGGCCACGAAGATGACGAGCACGAAGTAGTACATCGTTAGCGTGTTCGAAAGATCCAGCAATCCGAACAGCTTGCCGCGAGGCACCGACTGGATGCCGTCCTCGCCGTGCGTGAAGGGCGTCTGGAGATAGAAGAAATACATCATTTGCGCGATCGCCAGCGTGATCATGGCGAAGTAGATGCCCTGCCGGCGGATCGCCAGCGCGCCGACAACCACCCCGAGCAGCCCCGATGCCGCGGTGCCGGTGAGAATCGCCAGCTCGGGGGTGAAGCCCCACCGCTTGGCCGCGTACGCGCAGACATAGCCCGCGGTGCCCAGGAACATCGCGTGGCCGAAGGACAGCAAGCCGCCAAATCCGATCAGCAGGTTGAATGCGCAGGCGAACAGGGCGAAGCACAGCGCCTTCATCAGGAACACCGGATAAAAGCCGACAAACGGCGCGATCGCGAGCAGCGCCACCAGCATTCCCAGCACGACGAGCACGCGCGGCTGCGTCGATGGTGCCGTCGCGATGGCCACCGGTTCGGTCACGGCCGCCTACCTTTCCCTTCCAAACAGGCCGGTGGGCCTGATCATCAGCACGATGACCATGACCACAAAAATGACGGTGTTCGACGCTTCCGGATAGAACACCTTGGTCAGTCCCTCGACGACGCCGAGTCCGAATCCGGTGACGATCGACCCCAGGATCGAACCCATGCCGCCGATCACGACGACCGCGAAGACAACGATGATGAGGTCGGCGCCCATCAGCGGACTGACCTGGTAGATTGGAGCCGCCATGACACCGGCAAATGCCGCCAGGCCAACGCCGAAACCGAAGGTCAGCGTGATCATGCGCGGCACGTTGACGCCGAACGCCTGCACCAGTGCCGGATTCTCGGTCGCTGCGCGCAGATAGGCGCCGAGCTTCGTTCGCTCGATGACGTACCAGGTTCCCAGGCACACCACCAGGGAGGCAACAATCACCCAGGCGCGGTACTTCGGCAGGAACATGAAGCCCAGGTTGATGCCTCCGGTCAGCAGCTCCGGCATCTGGTAGGGCAGGCCGGAGGAGCCGAACTGGTTGCGAAATATTCCCTGGATGATGAGCGCCAGGCCGAAGGTCAGCAGCAGACCGTAGAGGTGATCGAGCTTGTACAGCCGCGCCAGCATCGTGCGCTCGATAACCATGCCGATGACTGCCACGGCAACGGGCGCAAGCAGCAGCGACCAGCCATAGCCGACCCCCGCGTAGGTGAGCAGGAAATAGGCGCAGAACGCGCCCATCATGTACTGGGCACCGTGGGTGAAGTTGATGATGTTGAGCAAACCGAAGATCAGCGCGAGCCCGAGCGACAGCATCGCGTAGAACGCGCCGTTGATCAGACCGATCAGAAGCTGGCCGAACAGGGCCTGCGTCGAAATCCCGAAGATTTCACTCATCGCGATTAGGTCGGGTTATCGGCCGGCATGGCGGTCCGGGCGCCGCGACTCTGCTCGCGCCCCGGACCGTGCCGTGCGGCGTCCTTACTTCTTGACCAGCGGGCAGTCACCGTCGGCCAGCGGCCGGAACGCCTGGTCGGCCGGGATCGTCGCCACAATCTTCTCGTAATCCCACGGGCCCTTGGATTCCGCAGGCGTCTTGACCTGGACCAGATACGCCGGGTGGATCTTGCGGCCGTCGATGCGGATCGAGCCCTTGCCGAACAGCGGGTCGTCAGTCGGCATTTCCTTCATCTTGGCGATCACCTTCGTGCCGTCGTCGCTCTTGAGTGCCTCGACGGCCTTCAGATAATCCAGAACCACGGCGTACACGCCGGCATGAACCATGGTCGGATAGATGCCCTTGTCGGCCGCCGCGAAGCGCTTGGCAAACGCGCGCGTTTGGTCGTTCATGTCCCAGTAGAACGTCTCCGTGAACGTCAGGCCTTGCGCCGTCTGCAGGCCAAGCGCATGGACGTCGGTCAGAAAGACCAGCAGTCCGGCGAGCTTCTGGCCGCCCTTGACGATTCCGAACTCGGCCGCTTGCTTGATCGAATTGGTCGTGTCGCCTCCGGCGTTGGCCAGGCCGATGATCTTCGCCTTCGACGCTTGCGCCTGCAACAGGAACGAGGAGAAATCCTGGGTGTTCAGCGGCGCCTTCACGCCACCGATCACCTTGCCGCCGTTGCGCAGGATGGCTGCCGTGGTGTCGCGCTCGAGCGCGGCGCCGAAGGCATAGTCGGCGGCAATGAAGAACCAGGTGTCTCCCCCCTGCTTGGTGAGCGCGGTACCGGTGCCATTGGCCAGCATCCAGGTGTCATAGGCCCAGTGCACCGTGTTGGGCGAGCACGCCTTGCCGGTCAGGTCCGAGGTACCGGGTCCCACCGCCAGGAAGGCCTTGCCTTTGTCGCGGGTGATCTGGTTCACCGCCAGCGCGACGCCGGAGTTCGGCACGTCGACGATCGCATCGACATGGTCCACGTCGTACCACTGGCGCGCGATGTTCGAGCCGACATCCGGCTTGTTCTGGTGGTCGGCGGACACAATCTCCACCTTGTAGCCGCGTTTCTCAATACCCGAATCCGCGACCGCCATCTTCGCGGCGACAACCGAGCCGGCGCCGGCGAGGTCGGTGTAGAGACTCGACATATCGGAAAGCACTCCGATCTTGATCACGCCGTCCGAGATCTGCGCCTGCGCCGCGCCGGCGCCGAGCGCCACTGCGACCGCAAGGCTGAACAGGCTGCATTTGTAACCGTTCATGCTTCCTCCTCCGTTGGTGATCACTGCGTGCCTTGCGGCACGCCAATGCAAGTAACCTTCGCCGCGCCGATCGTCAGACGCCGAGATACTCGTGCAGCTTCGCGATGTTGGCGTCGAGCAATGCGTTGGGAATCATGTCGATGACGCGCCCGTTTTCCATGACGTAGTGCCGGTCGGCGACGGTCGCCGCGAAATGAAAGTTCTGCTCGACGAGCAGGATGGTGAAGCCCTGCGTCTTCAGCCGGGTGATCGTGCGCCCTATCTGCTGGACGATGACGGGGGCGAGCCCTTCGGTGGGCTCGTCGAGCAGCAGCAGGCGCGCGCCGGTCCGCAGGATGCGCCCGATCGCCAGCATCTGCTGCTCGCCACCGGAGAGCTTCGTACCCGGGCTGCGCAGGCGCTCCTTCAGGTTCGGAAACAGCTCGAAGATCTGTTCGACCTTGAGGCCGCCCTCCCGCACCTTGGGCGGCAGCAGCAGGTTCTCCTGCACGTTGAGACTCGAAAAGATGCCGCGCTCCTCGGGGCAGAGCGCGATACCGAGATAGGCGATCTTGTTCGACGGCAGGCGTATGGTCTCGGTGCCGTCGACGCGCACCGATCCCTCGCGCCGGCCGACGATGCCCATGATCGACTTCATGGTCGTCGTCTTGCCGGCACCATTGCGTCCGAGCAGGGTCACCACCTCGCCGGGGGCGACATCGAACGCAACGCCATGCAGGATGTGCGACTCGCCGTACCACGCGTGCAGGTCGCGAACGGCGAGCAGGGGCTTCGCGCCGGCGCCATTGCCGTCAGGCATGTCCGGCTCCGAGATAGGCTTGGATCACGTCCGGATTCTTCGATACCGCCGCGTAGTCGCCCTGGGCGAGAATCTCGCCGCGCGCGAGCACCGTGATGTGGTGCGACAGCGTCGACACCACCGACAGGTTGTGCTCCACCATCAGCACCGTGCGATTGGCGGCCACCTTGCCGATCAGCGCGGTGATGCGTTCGACGTCCTCATGGGTCATGCCGGCGGTCGGCTCGTCGAGCAGCATCATCTCCGGATCGAGGGCCAGCGTCGTGGCGATCTCGAGCGCGCGCTTGCGGCCGTAGGGGAGCTCGACCGCGGGCCGGGACGAGAAACCGGTGAGCCCGACCGCGGCGAGCAGCTCCTCGGCGCGCTCGTTCAACGCCGCGAGCGTACCCGCCGCGCGCCAGAACTCGAACGAGCCGCCGCGCTTGCTCTGCAGCGCGATGCGCACATTCTCGAGCACGGAGAGGTGCGGAAACACCGCGGAGATCTGGAACGAGCGCACCAGCCCCATGCGCGCGATCGCCGACGGGCGCGAGCCGGTGATCGCGGTGCCGTTGAACAGGATCTGCCCGGAGGTCGGGGTCAGGAAGTGCGTGAGCAGGTTAAAGCAGGTTGTCTTGCCCGCGCCGTTGGGTCCGATCAGCGCGTGGATCGACCCGCGGCGCACGTCGAGATCGACACCGTTGACGGCGACAAAGCCCTTGAACTCCTTGGTGAGCCCGCGCGTCTGCAGGATGATGTCGTCGGCCATGCCCCGCCGGGCGGCAGCGCCGCCGCGAGTCTCCACTGGGTGGTCGCGCGATTATCCGCAAGCAGCCGGGCATTGGCAATGGACGAGCGCGCGCGCTCGCGCAGCAGTCATGACTGCCACGTAGGCGCGCGCTTGGCGATGAATGCAGCGATGCCTTCGTCGGCGTCGGCGTCGAGAAGGCTGCCGGCCATGACGCCACCCGCATAGTCGTAGGCCGCCGCCAGGCCCAGATCCACTTGCCGATAGAACGCCTGTTTGCCCTTGGCGATGACGCTCGCGCTGCGGGCCTTGATAAGGCGCGTGAACTCGGCAATCGCCGTATCGAGTTCGCCCGGCGGAACAACGCGGTTCACCAGACCCCAGGCCAGCGCGGTCGCGGCGTCGATCGGCTCGCCGGTGAGCAGCATTTCCATCGTCCGCTTGCGCCCGACGTTGCGGACCACCCCCACGGCGGGCGTGGTACAGAACACGCCGACGTTCACGCCCGGCAAGGCAAAGCGCGCCGTATCGGCGGCCACAGCCAGGTCGCACATCGACACCAGCTGGCAGCCGGCGGCCGTGGCGATGCCATGAACGCGCGCCAGCACCGGCTGCGGCAACGTCGTCAGCGCCAAGAGCAGCGTATTGCAAGCCGAGAAGAGTTCTTGTTGCCACTCCAGGTCGGGATGCGCGCGCAGCTCTTTCAAGTCGTGGCCCGCGCAGAAGCCTTTGCCCTCTGCCGCAAGCACGACGCAGCGGATCGAGCGATCGGCCGCGATCTGCGAGAGCTCGTCCTGCAACGCGGCGATCATGGCGCGCGACAGCGGGTTGTAGCGCTCGCCGCGGTTCAGCGTCAGCCGGCAGACCCCCTGCTCGGTGTGTCGCACTACGTACGGAGCAACCACGGCATCGAGTGGTGCATTCATGCCTAGACCCTGGGCAAGACTGGCGATGCGTTCATTCTAGGCTCCCCGCGGGCGTGACGGGCGCGCTCCGGGAGCCGCGGCCAACCCCTTTGCCGAGGGGCGTCCGCGCCCGAGACAGGCACTAACACTGCCAGCAACGCGAAATGGTAATATAATTCACTGAAAACGCACGATGTTGCAGGATTTTGCGCCGCCCGAGCCGCCTTTGATGTCAGCTACGTTCAACCTGACCGCGTCCGACGGCACGGATTCGCCGCTGCGCCGGCGCATTGCAGCCGCGCGTGGCGCGGACGAAGCCGCGGCGGTCGCGGCGCTGCTCGACGAAGCCACCCTGACCCCGCAGGCCCTGGCGGCCACGCAGCGCCTCGCCGCCACGCTGGCGCAAGGCGTACGCACCGCGCGCACGACGGCCGGCGGCGTCGACGCGCTTATGCTCGAGTTCTCACTGGACTCGCGCGAAGGGGTCGCGCTGATGTGCCTTGCCGAGGCGCTGCTGCGCATACCCGACCCGGCCACCCGCGACCGACTGATCCGCGACAAGATCGGCGGCGGCGATTGGCGCGCACACATCGGCCGCAGCCCGTCGCTGTTCGTCAACGCCGCCGCGTGGGGCCTGCTGGTCACCGGTCAGCTCGTCGATTCGCGCAGCGACTCCGCGCTGGAAGCCGCGCTGACGTCGCTGCTGCGCAAGGGCGGTGAGCCACTGATCCGCAAGGGCGTCGACCTGGCCATGCGCTTGCTCGGCAAGCAATTCGTGACTGGCCGCACGATCGTGGAGGCGATCGCGAATGCGCGCGAACGCGAGGCACGCGGCTACCGCTATTCGTACGACATGCTCGGCGAAGCCGCCCTCACGGCCGAAGCCGCGCAGCGCTACCTCACCGCCTACGAGCAGGCTATCGACGCCATCGGTGAAGCCTCGGCGGGCGCGGGCGTGTACGCCGGGCCGGGCGTTTCCATCAAGCTCTCCGCGCTGCACCCGCGCTTCTCGCGTCTGCAGCGCGAGCGCGTGCTCGGCGAACTCCTGCCGCGGGTCGCAGGGCTGGCGCTGCGCGCGCGCAGTCGCGACATCGGCTTTTCCATCGACGCGGAGGAAGCCGACCGCCTCGAGCTGTCGCTCGACCTGTTCGAACGGCTCGCCGCCGATCCGGCACTCTCCGGCTGGGATGGGCTCGGGTTCGTGGTGCAGACCTACCAGACGCGCGGCCGGGCCGTGATCGACTGGCTCGTCGACGTGGCGCGGCGATACGCGGCGCCGCTTGATGATCCGTCTGGTCAAGGGAGCCTATTGGGACAGCGAGATCAAGCGCGCGCAGGTGGATGGGCTGGCGAGCTATCCGGTGTTCACGCGCAAGGTGCATACCGACGTGTGCTACCTGGCCTGCGCCAAGGCGATGCTGGCGGCCCCGGATGCGATCTACCCGCAGTTCGCCAGCCACAATGCGTACACCATTGCCGCGGTCTACACGCTCGCCGGCACCGCCGACTTCGAGTTCCAGTGCCTGCACGGCATGGGCGAGGCGGTCTATGATCAGGTCGTCGGCGCGGACAAGCTCGACCGCGCCTGTCGCGTCTACGCGCCGGTCGGGTCGCATGAGACGCTGCTCGCCTACCTCGTGCGCCGGCTGCTCGAGAATGGCTCCAACTCGTCGTTTGTCAATCGCATCGTCGATCCGCGCGTCGACATCGCGGAGCTCGTCGCCGATCCGGTAGCCCAGGCGCGCGCAACCGGCGGCAGCCCGCACCCGCGCATTCCGCTTCCCGCCGCGCTCTATGGCGAGCGCAAGAATTCGCGCGGCGTCGATTTTCATGACGAGGCCGCGCTGGCGGCGCTGGAGGCCGAGCTCACTGCGGTCGCGCCGCCCCCGGTCGCAACGCCGCTGCTGGCTCACCCCGCGGCAGACGCGAGCCGTGAACGCGTCGCGGTGACCAACCCTGCCGACCGCGGCGAGTTGGTCGGCAGCGTGGTCGAAGCGTCGCTCTCCGACGTCGGGCGTGCGGTCGCAGCCGCCGCCGATGCCGGCCTGGCGTGGGCGCAAACGCCGGTCGCGGCCCGTGCCGCCTGTCTCGAGCGTGCCGCCGACCTGCTCGAGCAGGAGCGGGCCCTGCTGATCACGCTCGCCGTTCGCGAAGCGGGCAAGACGCTCCCCGACGCCGTGGGCGAGGTTCGCGAGGCGGCCGACTTCTGCCGCTACTACGCCGCGCAGGCGCGAAGTGAACTGCAATCCACGACCCCGCGCGGCCCGCTGGTCACCATCGCGCCGTGGAATTTTCCACTCGCCATCTTCGTCGGTCAGATTGCGGCCGCGCTTGCCGCGGGCAACTCGGTACTGGCCAAGCCTGCGGAGCAAACACCGCTGATCGCCGCGGCCGCCGTGGCGCTGCTGCATCGCGCCGGCGTTCCCCCCGCTGCGCTGCAGATGCTTCCCGGACGCGGCGAGACGATCGGCGCGGCGCTCGTCGCTGACACGCGGATTGCCGGGGTGCTTTTCACCGGTTCGACCGCGGTCGCGCGCACGATCAACCGCGTCCTCGCCCGGCGCAATGACGACCCGGTGCTCATTGCCGAGACCGGCGGCCAGAACGCGATGATCGTGGACAGCTCGGCACTGCCCGAGCAGGTCGTTGCCGATGCGCTTGCGTCGGCGTTCGACAGCGCCGGCCAGCGCTGCTCGGCGTTGCGGGTGCTCTGCCTGCAGAGTGACATCGCCGAGCGGGTGCTCGCCATGCTCAAGGGTGCGATGGGGGAACTCAGAATCGGCGATCCACGTCGCCTCGACACCGACGTCGGGCCGGTCATCGACGCCGACGCCCGCGCCGCGCTGGACGCTCACGTCGGCCGGATGCGTGCGGCCGGCGCGCCGGTGCTTCAATTGCCGCTTTCGGCCAGCGCAGCCAAGGGGACATTCTTCCCGCCGACGCTCATCGAGATCGAGCGCGTCGAGCAGTTGACCGGAGAAGTCTTCGGGCCAGTCCTGCACGTGCTGCGCTATCGCGAGGACGAGCTCGCGGCGCTGATTGCGTCGATCAACGCGACCGGTTACGGCCTTACCCACGGCATCCAGACGCGCATCGACGAAACGGTCGCGGCCGTTTGCGCGCACATTCGCGCCGGCAACATCTACGTCAACCGCAACATGATCGGCGCGGTCGTTGGCGTGCAGCCGTTTGGCGGCGAGGGGCTCTCGGGCACCGGGCCGAAGGCGGGCGGCCCGCACTACCTGCGGCGCCTCGTTCGCGAAGCCGCGACGACCCCGCCGGCGTTGAGCGCGATCGTCGCGCTGCCCGGGCCGACCGGCGAGTCGAACGCCCTGGCGCTGCATCCGCGCGGCAGCGTCGCGTGTATTGCCGACGACGAAGCGGCACTGCGCGCGCAGGTGCGCCTGGCGCTGGAGAGCGGCAACACGGCGCTGCTGCCGCGCTCGGCCGCTGCGGAGCGCGTGGCAGCGGCGTTCGGGGAGCACTGCCGGATCGTGACCGAGCCGCTGGCGGCAGCGCCGGATGCGGTCCTGTTCGCGGGCAACGCAGAGCGCGCATTGGCGATTCGGCAGGAACTCGCCGCGGGCGATGGACCGATCGTGCCGATGCTATACGTCGACGCGCAGCGACGCGGCGATGCGCTGCGCCTGGTCTGCGAGCGCACCGTGACCATCAATACGACCGCCTCCGGTGGCAACGCATCGCTGCTGTCGCTCGGGGAAGCATGACGGCTGCCGCACAGCCGCGCTCCGAACCAGGCCCCCCGATGAAGAAGCTCGACGGCGTCGATCTCGCGATCCTCGACGCGCTGCAGCGCGACGGTCGCGTGCCGATCGTGGCCCTGGCCAAGGCGGTGGGCCTTAGCGCGACTCCGTGTGCGGAGCGCATTCGCGCGCTCGAGGCGGCGGGCGTGATCGACGGCTATGCGGCGAGGCTCGACCCGGCACGCCTTGGGCTCGGACTCCTGGTCTTCATCGAGATCGCGATCGACCGCACCTCGCAGGACGCTTTCCAGCAGTTCCGCCGCGCGATCGCTGGCATTCCGCAGATCCAGGAGTGCCACATGGTGGCCGGAGGATTTGACTACCTGCTCAAAGTGCGGGTTCCGGATATGGCCGGCTACCGCGCCTTTCTCGGCGAGGTGCTTTCCAGCGTGCCAGGAATCCGCGAGACGCGCAGCTACCCAGCGATGGAGCCGGTGAAGGAATCCCTGGCCATCGACCTGTCGCACCTTTCCGGGACGCCCAACGCAGGCTGAGGCTCGCACCGGCGGCGCGGGCGGTTACTCGATCGCGCTCGTCGAGCGCGCACGCTCGCGCAGGATGAATTTCTGGATCTTCCCGGTCGAGGTCTTGGGCAGCTCCCCGAAAACGACGTTTTTGGGCAGTTTGAAACGAGCAAGATGCTGCCGGCAATGCTCGATGAGCTCCGCTTCGCTGACCGCAGCATCCGGCTTGAGTTCGACGAACGCGCACGGCGTCTCGCCCCACTTCGGATCGGGCTGGGCAACCACGGCCGCGGCGAGCACGGCAGGATGGCGGAACAGCGCATCCTCCACTTCCAGTGAGCTGATGTTCTCGCCGCCGGAGATGATCACATCCTTGGCGCGATCCTTGATCTTGACGTAGCCGTCGGGCTGCATGACCGCCAGGTCGCCGGAATGGAACCAGCCGCCGGCGAACACCTCGGCCGTTGCCGCGGCGTTCTTGAGGTAGCCCTTCATGGTGATGTTGCCCCGGAACATGATTTCACCCATGGTCTCGCCATCCCAGGGCACGGCCGCCATGGTTGCCGGGTCGAGCACCGACATGGCTTCCTGGCCGGTGTAACGCACGCCCTGCCTGCCGTTGCGTTCGGCGCGCACGCCGATGTCCAGCGCATCCCATGCCGCATGCTTCGCGCAGACCGCGGCCGGTCCGTAGGTCTCGGTCAGGCCATAGACGTGGGTGATGTCGAAGCCCATGCGCTGCAACCCCTCGATGACCGATGCCGGGGGCGCCGCCGCGGCGACGAGACAGTGCACCGGCTGGGCGATGCCGCGCTTCCACTCGTCGGGCGCGTTAATGAGCATTGCATGCACGATCGGCGCACCGCAGTAATGCGTCACACCGTGGGTGCGGATCGCATCGAAGACCTGCTTTGCCTCGACCCGGCGCAGGCAGACATTGGTGCCCGCGAGCGCCGCCACGGTCCAGGGAAAACACCAGCCGTTGCAGTGAAACATCGGCAGCGTCCACAGGTACACCGCGTGGCGTGGCATGCCCCAGTCGATAATGTTCGACAGCGCGTTCAGGTACGCGCCGCGGTGATGGTAGACGACGCCTTTGGGGTTTCCCGTCGTGCCCGAAGTGTAGTTGAGCGAGATGGCCTGCCACTCCTCATCCGGGAGCTTCCAGTCGAAGTCCGGGTCGCCGCCGGCGATGAACTGCTCGTAATCGGCAGCCCCGAGCCGCTTGCCGCCGCTGCCGAGCGCATCCACGATGTCGATGACCGGGATGTTCTGCTCGAGCTGCGCCACGGCGGCTGCGACCGTGGGCGAGAATTCGGTGTCGGTGATCAGCAGCTTCGCCTCGCCATGCTTGAGCATGAACGCGATCGCGTCAGCGTCGAGGCGCGTATTGAGCGTGTTGAGTACGCCGCCCGACATCGGCACGCCGAAATGCGCCTCGACCATTTCCGGCGTGTTCGCGGCCATGAGCGCAACGGTATCGCCCGTGCCGATGCCGGCGTTCTGGAGCGCGGACGCGAGCCGCCGCGACCGCGCGTACGTTTCGGCCCAGGTGTAGCGGCGCTCGCCGTGAACGACCGCAAGCTGGGTTGGATAAACGTACGCGGTGCGGGCGATCAGCGACAGCGGCGAGAGCGGCGTGTAGTTGGCGGCGTTGCGGTCAAGATCGGTTTCGTAGGCGCTGCTCATGATGCGGTTCTTCGGCCGGAGGTCGCAGACGGGTGCGTTGCCATGGTAACCAAACCACGCGAAAAGACAATCAACGGCGCGCCCAACGGAGCCGTGCCGGCGACTTGCCGCCCCTGGCGGAATTCTCTATGCTGGCCGCTGCGCACGTCGTGCAAGCCAAACGCGCGCCAAGGGCACCATGGGCCATCGGCTCTCCAAGATCGTCACCCGCACCGGTGATACCGGGACCACCGGCCTCGGCGACGGATCGCGCGTGGCGAAGGATTCGGCGCGCATCGAAGCAATCGGCGCCGTGGACGAGCTCAATGCGACTCTCGGCGTTCTGCTTTCCGAGTCCCTTCCCGCCGCGGTCGCCACGTGTCTTATCGAGGTACAGCACGACCTGTTCGATCTCGGTGGCGAGCTGTCGATCCCGGGCTCCGACCACGTGAGCGAAGCACAGGTCATGCGGCTCGAGGAGGCGGTCGAGCGCTTCAACGCCGACCTGCGCCCGCTGCGGGAATTCATTCTCCCGGGCGGAGCGCGCGCGGCGTGCCATGCGCACGTGGCGCGCACCGTGTGCCGGCGGGCGGAGCGAGCGCTCGTGCGCCTGGGCGCGGCCACGACGGTGCGCGAACCGGTACGCAAGTATGTCAATCGCCTTTCCGACCTGCTGTTCGTGCTTGCCCGGGTCCTCAACCGTGACGCGGGCCACGCCGACGTCTTGTGGCGGAAAGACCGCCGGCTTGCGTAGCCGGGCGACGATGGCCAGCGACCCGGCAAAACAGCTGGAGCGCAACGCGCGCCTCAGGCAGTTGCTGACGCGTACCGCACTCAAGGATCAGGCGTCGTTCGCGGAGCTCTACCGCGCGGCGTCGCCGCATCTGTACGCGGTCGCGCTGCGTATATTGCGGGATACGGCCGCGGCCGAAGAGGCCCTGCAGGAGAGCTTCGTCAACGTCTGGCACCACGCAGGGTCGTACGTCGCCGCCAAGAGCCAGCCTCTCACGTGGCTGACCAGCATCGTCCGCAATCGCTGCCTGGATCAATTGCGCCGGCGCGAGGTCGACACCGTTACCCTGGACGATGAGGATGAAGGCGTGACCATCGCGGCCGAAGGACCGACTCCCCTCGCGTTGCTGCTTGCCGGGGCGGACGCGCGCGCGGTCCGGGGCTGCGTCGACGCGCTCGAGGCCGGACAGAAGCAGGCGATCGCGCTGGCGTTCTTCCAGGGCCTGTCGCACTCCGAGCTCGCGGGCCATCTGCGGCAACCGCTGGGCACGGTCAAGTCGTGGGTGCGCCGCGGCCTCGAGCGCTTGCGCGGTTGCCTCGATCGCGCGGGGGTGACGCGGTGAACCTCGGCGATCCGGAACGCGCCGACGCGCTGGCCGGCGAATACGTGCTCGGGACGCTGCGCGGACCAGCGCGGGCGCGCTTCGAGCAGTTGCTGCGCACCGAGCAGGGGATCGCCGATGCGGTCCACGCCTGGGAAGAGCGCCTCGTGCCGCTCGCGGAGAGCATTCCGCCGCTCGCCCCCCCGGCGCGCGTCTGGACAGCGATCCTGGCGCGCATCCGGAGTGCCACGACGTTGCCCGCGACGTCAGCCACCGGGTTGGGCCTCAGATGGTGGCGCGGATTTGCACTCGCCAGCGCCGCCGTCGCATTCGCGCTCGCCGTCGCCCTATTCCGGACCGCGTCTGAGCCTGCCCAGGGCAGCATCGTCATCGTCCTGGCCGGCCAGGACGCGAAGCCCGCGCTGCTCGCATCGGCAGATCGCTCGAGCCGCTATCTCACCCTGAAAGCGCTCGCGCCGCTTGCCGTGGCCGACGATCGCGCACTCGAACTGTGGATGCTGCCGGACCAAGGCAACCCACGCTCGCTGGGGCTCGTCTCGGCCGCGGCTCCGGCGGGCATCGCCCGCATCGCCCTGCCGGCAACGGCGGAACAGGCGCTGCAGAACATACCGGTACTGGCGGTGAGCCTGGAGCCCAAGGGAGGGTCGCCGACGGGCCTGCCAACCGGACCGGTTCTCTACAGCGGCCCGGTACAGCGCCTGTACTAGCGCCGGTTACCGCCGGCGCGCGGGCTCACTCGCACCCGCCTCGAGCTGCGGCGCGACGCGGTTAGCGACGCTTGAGCGCATACCCGTCCGCTCGATCTTCCATTTCCCAGCCAGTGGCGTGCAGTTCGTTCCGGAGCCGATCCGCCTCAGCCCATTCTTTTGCCGCGCGCGCCGCCGCACGAGCCTCGGCAAGCGCGCGCACGCTTTCGGGAACGACCTCCGGTTGCGGCTGCCAGCCGGCGAGGCCCAGGCCAAGCACGCGATCGAATGCGCTCAGCGTGGCCTTGCGCGCGGCGGGCGGCAGCTCGCCGCGCACGACCTCCCAGGCGAGCGCGAGCGCCCGCGGCAGGTTGAGATCATCGTTCAATTCCGCGGTAAACCGCGCCCGATAGCTGGCATCGGCTTCTCCCCCGTCCGGCAAGGCGTGCACTGCCATGCGCAAACGGTCCAGCGCGGTCGCGGCGGCGTCAAGCGCATCCCAGGTGAAATTGAGCTGGCTGCGGTAATGCGCCGTCAGGCACAGGTAGCGGAACGCGAGCGGATCGTAGCCGCGATCGGTGAGCGCCTTCAGGCGCAGGAACTCGCCGCCGGATTTCGCCATCTTGGCGGCGTTGGCAAGCAGGAAGTAGCCATGCATCCAGAAATTCGCCAGCCGCGTGCCGACGCGTGCCTCGGTCTGGGCGATTTCGTTGGTGTGGTGCACGGGAATGTGGTCTTCGCCGCCGCAGTGGATATCGAAGAAGTCGCCCAGGTACTTCTGCGCCATGGCCGAGCACTCGATGTGCCAGCCGGGAAAGCCGATGCCCCAGGGGCTTGCCCACTCCATCTGCCGCTTTTCGCCCGACGGCGAGAACTTCCAGAGCGCGAAGTCAGTGCTATGCCTCTTCTCGCCGACCTCGACGCGCTTGCCGGCCTCGAGTCCCGCCTTATCGAGCCGCGCAAGGAAGCCGTAATCGGGCTGCTTGCTGGTATCGAAGTAGATGCCGTCGGAAGTCGGGTACGTGTATCCCTTTTTCTCGATATCGACGATGAAATCAATCTGCTCGCGGATGTGATCGGTTGCGCGGCAATACAGCGCCGGATCTTCGATATTGAGCGCGCGCATGTCCTCGAGAAATGCCGCGGTGTACAGCGCCGCAATCTCCCACGCGCTCTTGCCCGTGCGGCGCGCGCCGGCCACCATCTTGTCCTCGCCGGTATCGGCGTCCGACGTGAGGTGGCCGACGTCGGTGATGTTCATGACGTGGCGCACGGCATAGCCGTTCCATTCCAGCACCCGCTTGAGCAGGTCCTCGAACAGAAAGGTCCGGAAGTTGCCGATGTGCTGGTAGTTGTAGACCGTCGGCCCGCAGGTATAGAGACCGACGGGTCCGTCGCGGAGCGGTTCAAAGCGGCGAAGGCTGCGCGTGTAGTTGTCGTAGAGCGTGAGCGCGGGCGCCATCGTCGCTTTCAAAAAAAGAAACCGCCAGGATTCCGGCGGCTCTTGGGTCTGGCTGGGTCCGGTTCAGCGAGGTTCCGGGGATGGTAGCGAATCGACGTGCGGTGGGCAAGGCGCTTCAGCGCGGCAGCTGCTTGGCCATGACGTAGTCGTCCATCACGAAGCCCCCGCCGATATCGACCACCACGGCTTCGCGGACGGCGAAGCCGTTGCGCTGGTAGGCGCTGATAGCCTGCACGTTGTTCTTGTTCACGTTCAGAACCAGCGTCGCGCGCTGCTGCGCGAGTGCGGCGGCCGCGGTCGCTTCGATCAACCGGCGGCCTACGCCGCGGCTGTGGAATTCCTGGTGCACGTAGAGCTTGTCGAGCTTGAGCTCTTCGGGATGCTCGGTGCGGTGATACGCCGCGAATCCGGCGAAGCGATCGCGGACGTAGGCTAGATCGAGCCCCGCGCCGTCCTCGGTGAGAAACCGTCGCAGTGCATCGCGCGCATAGCCGCGGGCGAGCATGTATTCGATCTGTTCGGGCGTGATGATGCCCGGGTAGTGCTTGCGCCAGACAACTCCGGCGAGTTCGGCGACTGCGGACAGGTCGCGGTCGGTGGCGCCGACGATGCGGATTCGATCCGGCTCGGAGATGCGCATGCTTCGAGACCAATGCTCGACATCTTGCCCGCGGCAGCTTAGCACGGCAGCGGCAAGTGCGAACGCGGTAGAATCGCCGCCTGCGCGATGTCCCCGCTATCTGCCCCTGCTGCCGCGCCTCCCGCAGCGCCGCTGACTCGCCGCGGCGCATGCGTCCTGCTGGCCGTATTCACGCTGCTCTGGTTTTCGAATCTGGATTATCGGCGGCTGGTGCACCCCGACGAAGGCCGCTATGCCGAGATCCCGCGAGAAATGGTCGCCAGCGGCGATTGGCTGACGCCGCGACTGAACGGCATCAAGTATTTCGAAAAGCCCCCCCTGCAATACTGGCTCACCGCCGCGGCCTATGAAGCGCTCGGCGTGCAGCAGTGGACCGCGCGCCTGTGGCCGGCTCTATCGGGTTACCTGGGGGTGCTTTTCATCGGCTACGTCGGGTTGCGCTTGGGCGGACCCACACTCGGTCTGTACGGCGCGGCCGCACTCGCCGGCTGCCTCTGGTACGCGCTCAACGCGCACATCCTCACCCTGGACTCCGGCGTCACGCTGTGGCTGACCCTGGCATTGGGGAGCCTGTTCCTCGCGCAGCGGGCCGAGGCCGACCCTCGGGAAACCCGGCACTGGATGTGGGCGGCATGGGCCGCACTGGCGCTGGCGACGCTGTCGAAGGGTTTGATCGGCATCGTTCTGCCTGGCGCCGCCCTGGTTGCCTACTCGCTGCTCACGCGCGATTGGGCGGTCTGGCGGCGGGTGCACCTGCTCTCGGGTGCCATCCTATTCCTGCTGCTGGCCGCGCCCTGGTTCGTCGTCGTTTCAATGCGCAACCCGGAGTTCTTCGCTTTCTTCTTCATCCACGAGCATTTCACCCGCTTCCTGACCACCGAGCACCGGCGCGAAGGCGCGTGGTGGTATTTCGTGCCAATCTTCGTTGTCGGCATACTGCCCTGGCTGAACGTATTCCTGTGGACCGCGCCCCGCATGTGGCGCGACGCGCCAGGCGCCGCGAACCGCTTCAACTGGCAGCGCTTCGCGCTGGTCTGGTCGGCGGTGATATTTCTTTTCTTCAGTGCCTCCGGATCGAAGCTGCCTTCCTACATTCTGCCGATCTTTCCGGCACTCGCGCTTGTCATCGGCTGGCAACTGCACGCGTTGTCCGATGTGCCGCTCGCGCGATTGACGCTGCCGCTGGTCGTTGCGGCCGGGTTCGTCACGGTCGGCCTGCTGTTCGCGTATGACCCGATCGCCGCGCATTTCGCCGACGCCCGGCAACCTCTGGGGCCGCTGCTCGCCTACGGGCCGTGGATCAAGGCCGGTTGCGGCATCGCGTTTCTGGGCGGCGTTTGCGGTTGGTGGTGGGTGCGCCGCGGCAAGCGCACCGCGGCCGTGCTGGCCGTGGCGCTGACGGCGCTCATCGGCGGGCAGTTGGTGCTGACCGGCCATGACACGCTCGCCGAGTCGCGCTCGACCGCGCCGATCCTGGCGCGCGTTGTCGCCAGTCACGGCCCGCTGCGCACCGACGTGCCCTTCTATACGGTCCGGATGTACGATCAGACCTTGCCGTATTATCTCGGCCGAACGGTGGTGCAGGTCGACCATCCTGACGAGATGGCGATGGGGCTCGAGAGCGAGCCGGAGAAGGCGATCGGTACCGTCGGCGAGTGGCGGCGCCGTTGGGAGGCGGCCGACCAGGCCTATGCGATCATGCAGCCGGACGAATACGACGAACTGATGCACGACGGCGTGTCGATGGTCGAGCTGGGGCGCGACCCGCGCCGTGTTATTGTCGCCCGGCGCTGATGACCTGGTTCGCGTTCTCCTTTCTGCTGACCGGCGTGCTGCTCAACGCCGGCGCACAGCTCCTGCTCAAGGCCGGCACGAACGCGCTGGGTGTGATCACGCTCGACGCGAACGGCTGGGCTGCGCAAATTGGCCGCGTCGCGGTCGAGCCCCATATCATCGGCGGGCTCGCCTGCTACGTGGTCAGCGTTGGCGTGTGGATCATCGGCCTGTCGCGGGTGCCGGTGTCGATCGCGTATCCGATGCTGTCGTTGGGCTACATCGTCAATGCCGTCGCGGCGCATTACCTCCTCGGCGAAGCGGTGACGGCGGGGCGCTGGCTCGGGATCGGCTTTATCGTCGTCGGCGTCTGGCTCGTGGCGCGGTCGTAATGCCTGGCTATCTCAAGTTCGCGAGCCCGCTCCTCGACGAAACGACGATCAGCGGCGTCGGCGATGTGCTGCGCTCGGGAACCATCGCGAGCGGACCCTGGGTGCAGAAATTCGAGGCGCGGCTCTCGGCCTTCTGCGGCGGCCGGCCGGTCCGGGTGCTCACCTCCGCGACCGCCGCAGTCGAAGTCGCGCTGCAGCTCTGCGGCATCGGGCCGGGCGACGAAGTGATCACGTCGGCGCAGAGCTTCTTCACCGTGCTCAACATGATCGTCAAGGTCGGCGCCACGCCGGTATTCGTCGACTGCGAGCTCGTTACCCGCAATATCGACTTGCGCAGGTGGAGGCGGCACTCACGCCGCGCACGCGCGCGATCGTGCCGACGCACTATCCCGGCGCGCTCGTCGACATGGACGCGCTGTTCGCGCTGGCGCGTCGGCACGGCGTCCGCGTGATCGAGGACGCGGCGCTGGTGATCGGCTCGCAATGGAAGGGCCGCAACGTCGGCGCCTTCGGCGATATCACCACGTTCAGCTTTCATCCGAACAAGAACATTACCTCGATCGAGGGCGGAGCGCTCGTCGTCACCGACGAGGCCGAGGCGAGGCGCGTCGAGGCGCTGCGCTTCCACGGCATCACCTACCTGCCGGACCGGACGCGCGACGTCGCCTTTCCGGGCGGCAAATTCAACCTGCCCGACGTGAATGCGCGTATCGGCTGCGACCAGCTCGAGCGCCTGCCGGAGTTTCTCGCCCGGCGCCGAATGCTTGCCAAGCGCTATTTCGCGAATCTGGCGACCGATCCGCCGTGCCTGCTGCCGCCCCAGTCCGGCGCTGCCGACGCCGACGGCAATTCCTGGAACATGTTCTGCGTCCTGCTGCCGCTCGAGTCCCTCACGATATCGCGCAAGGCGTTTCGTGACGCGATGGAAGCACGCGGCATCGGCACGGGAGTGTCTTACGAGGCACTGCACCTTTGCACTCTGGGGCGACGCTTCGGCGGAGTCGAGGGCCAGTTCCCCAACGCCGAGCGCATCGCGCGGGAGACGGTGTCGCTGCCGCTGCATGCCGGCATGACCGAGGCCGACGTCGATCGCGTCTGCACTGCAGCCGCCGCCGTGATATCCGCGAGCCGAAAATGACCGCATCCGCAGCGCTGGTTTCGGTGGTGATCCCCGTCTACAACGAGGAGGCGGGGCTCGCCGCCCTGTTCGGGCGGCTCTATCCCGCGCTCGACGGGCTCGGCGTCCCCTACGAGGTCATATTCGTCAACGACGGCAGCCGCGACCGCTCGGCAGCGATGCTCAAGGACCAGTTCCTGCAGCGGCCCGACGTGACCCGCGTGATTCTTTTCAACGCCAATTACGGCCAGCACATGGCGATCGTCGCCGGCTTCGAGCATTGCCGCGGCGAGCGCATCGTCACGCTCGACGCCGACCTGCAGAATCCGCCGGAGGAGATCGGCAAGCTGCTCGCGGCGATGGATGCGGGCCACGATTACGTCGGCGGCGTCCGCCGCACCCGCGAGGATTCCTGGTGGCGGCGCACCGCTTCGCGCGCGATGAACCGCGTGCGCGAACGCATCACGCGGATCAAGATGACCGATCAGGGCTGCATGTTGCGCGCGTACAGCCGCGACATCGTCCGCGCCATCGCCGCGTCACGCGAGGTCAGCACCTACATCCCGGCGCTCGCGTACACGTACGCGCACGCTCCGACCGAAGTCGAGGTCGAGCACGCCGAGCGCGCCGCCGGCGAGTCGAAATACTCGCTGTACCGGCTGGTCCGCCTCAATTTCGACCTCATCACCGGATTCTCGCTCGTGCCGCTGCAACTGTTCTCGATGTTCGGCATGCTCGTCTCGGTGGGCGCGATCATTAGCTACCTCATCGTCATCGTCCAGCGCCTGCTGCAGGCGGGGTGGCGTTCGGGCCTCGCGACGCTCTGGGACCGCGACATCCTTGCCTTCTTCCTGCTCGGGATGGTGCTCTTCGGCCTGGGCTTGGTCGGCGAATACGTCGGGCGCATCTACCAGCAGGTGCGCGAGCGGCCCCGGTACACCATCCAGGCGGTGCTGCAGCGCAACGCCGGCGATTCTCCGCCGCTGTGACGCGCGCGGTCGTCTTCGCATACCACAACGTGGGCGTGCGCGGCCTCAAGACGCTGCTTGCGCACGGCGTTGACGTCCCGCTGGTGCTCACGCACGACGACGCGCCGCAGGAGCAGATCTGGTTCGACAGCGTGGCCAACACAGCTGCCGACTACCGCATCGCGACGATTGCGCCGACGGATCCGAACGCCGCCGAGGTCGTCGCGCGGGTCGCCGCCTGCCGCCCCGACTTCCTGTTCTCCTTCTACTACCGCCTGATGCTGAAACCGGCGCTGCTCGCCTCGGCGCCACGCGGCGCACTCAACCTGCACGGCTCGCTTCTGCCCAAGTATCGCGGCCGGGTGCCGGTCAACTGGGCGATCATCCACGGCGAGACGCAGACCGGAGCCACGCTGCATTACATGACCGAGAGGCCCGACGACGGCGACATCGTGGCGCAGAGCGCGGTGCCCATCCTGCCGGACGACACGGCGAAGGAAGTGTTCGACAAGGTGACGGTCGCGGCCGAACTCGCCCTGCACGGCGCGCTGCCGGCGCTCCTCGCCGGCACCGCGCCGCGTCGAGCGCAGGATTCCAGCCAGGCCACGTATTTTGGCGGACGCAAGCCCGACGACGGCGTCGTCGACTGGTCGCAGGCAGCCCAAAGCATCCAAACTTGGTGCGCGCGGTGGCGCCGCCCTATCCCGGCGCACGGACCCGGTTGCGTGGCCGGCCCGCGCGCGTCCTGGCCAGCCGCGTGCACGACAGTACCGCGCCGCCGACGAGCAAGCCGTCGCTGACGGTTGAACGCGGTGCAATCGTTGCGCACTGCGGCGGCGGCGGCACACTCTCGATCCGGATGCTGGAAGTCGATGGCGTCGCGGTGACGGCCGCGTCGCTGGCGCCGTCTGCGGCCCCATGCCGGTCGCCCTTTCCGGACTGAGTGTCAGCCTTGCGGTTTGGCCCACCCGGGGCGCGCGGGTAGAATCCGGGTTCGCTGCGCCTGCCGGCGCTCGCCCTTGCCCTCATGCGCAGAATCCTCATCCTCGGCGTCAACGGCTTCATCGGCCATCACCTCTCCCAGCGGATCATCGCCGCGACCGACTGGGAGGTGTACGGCATGGACATGCAGACCGACCGCATCACCGACCTGCTCGCCGAGAAGCGCTTCCATTTTTTCGAGGGCGACATCACGATCAACCGGGAATGGATCGAGTATCACATCAAGAAATGCGATACGGTCCTGCCGCTGGTGGCGATCGCGACGCCGGCGACCTACGTTAGCGAGCCTTTGCGCGTGTTCGAGCTCGATTTCGAGGCCAATCTCCCCATCGTCCGCGCCTGCGTGCGGCACGGGAAGCGGGTCGTGTTTCCTTCGACCTCCGAGGTCTACGGCATGTGCCGGGACGCCGAATTCGACCCGGAAGTTTCGGAACTGGTGCTGGGCCCGATCAACAAGCCGCGCTGGATCTACTCCTGCGCCAAGCAGCTGATGGACCGCGTGATCCACGCCTACGGCATGCAGGAGGGTCTCGACTACACGCTGTTCCGGCCGTTCAACTGGATCGGCGCCGGCCTCGACTCGATCAACACGGCGAAGGAGGGCAGCTCGCGCGTCATCACGCAATTCCTCGGCCACATCGTGCGCGGCGAGGCGATCAAGCTGGTCGACGGCGGAACGCAGAAGCGCACCTTCACCTATATCGACGACGGCATCGACGCGCTGCTGAAGATCATCGCCAACCAAGGCGGCATCGCCAGCGGCAAGATCTACAACATCGGCAATCCGGCGAACAACTTCTCGGTGCGCGAGCTGGCGCGCATGATGCTCGACCTGGCGCTGACCTACCCCGAGTATCGGGACAGCGCGGCGAAGGTGAAACTCGTCGAAACGACGGCCGGCCGCGTACTATGGCAAGGGCTACCAGGACGTGCAGCACCGCGTGCCGAAGATCGACAACACCTGCGCCGACCTCGACTGGCGGCCGGTGGTCACCATGGAAGACTCGCTGCGCCGGATCTTCGATGCCTATCGCGGCCAGGTCGCCGAGGCGCGGGCGCTGGTCGAGTGACGGGCAGGCTCTGTCGCGCGCATCCGTTTGCCGGCAAAATTCGTATCCACCAGCCACCCCGTTCGCCATCGCTAACTCATGCTGCTCGCCCTCAAGATCGACGTCGACACGCTGCGCGGCACGCGCGAAGGCGTGCCGCGCCTGCTCGAGATCCTCCGCCGCCACGACGCGGGCGCGACGTTCCTGTTCAGCGTCGGGCCGGACCACACCGGCCGCGCGATCCGGCGCGTCTTCCGGCCCGGGTTCTTCAGCAAGGTGCAGCGCACGTCGGTGGTCCGCCATTACGGCCTGAAGACGCTGCTCTACGGCACGTTGCTGCCGGGCCCGGACATCGGCCGGCGCGCCGGCGACGTCATGCGTCGGACGCGCGACGAGGGCTTCGAGGTCGGCATCCACGCCTGGGACCACGTCAAATGGCAGGACGGCCTCGACGGCGCCTGCGCTGAGTGGACCGGCGGGCAGATGCAGCTTGCCTGCGACCGCTTCACCGACATCTTCAAGGAGCCGCCGCGGCTGCATGGCGCCGCCGGCTGGCAGATGAACGTGCACGCGCTGCGCCTGACGCAGGTTCTCGGCTTCGAGTACTGCTCGGACGGCCGCGGCACGCACCCGCATTTGCCGGTATGGAACGCCGAGCTGATCCGCTGTCCGCAGCTGCCGACGACGCTGCCGACGCTCGACGAGCTCATCGGCACCGACGGGCTCGGCGAGGATAACGTCGCCGAGCGGCTGCTCGCGCTGACCGCGGCGCCGCCCCGCGCGGGCCACGTCTTCACGCTGCATGCCGAGCTCGAAGGCATGCGCCTCGCGCCGGCGTTCGAACGCCTGCTCGCCGGCTGGAAGGCGCAGGGCTACCGGCTGGTGCCGATGCGCACGCTCTACGAGACGCTGCAGGCGCTGGCGCTGCCGCGCTGCGAAGTCGGGCCGGGCACCGTCGCCGGCCGCAGCGGCACGCTGCTCTGCCAGGGACGGGAGTTCCTGGGCGATGTCGAACTGGCACAGGCGGCCTGACGCCATGCCGGCCAAGAAAGTCGACGATTTTTCCATTCCGTCCACCGGCGGGACCTTCACGCTGTCCGACCACCGCGGGCACCCGGTGGTGCTCTACTTCTACCCCAAGGACAACACGCCCGGCTGCACGACGGAGGGGGCGCAGTTCCGCGATCTGCACCGGCAGTTCGCGAAGCTGGGCGCGGTCGTGGTCGGCGTCTCGCGCGACAGCCTGAAGTCGCACGAGAATTTCAAGGCCAAGATGGAATTTCCCTTCGAGCTCATCTCCGATGCCGATGAGAAGCTGTGCGCCCAGTTCGGTGTCATCAAGATGAAGAACATGTACGGCAAGCAGGTGCGCGGCATCGAGCGGAGCACGTTTCGTCATCGACGGCAAGGGCACGCTGGCGCACGAATGGCGCGGCGTCAAGGTGCCCGGCCATGCCGCGGAGGTCCTTGAGGTCGTCAAGGCGCTGTAACACGGCCGGGGCGGCCCGGCCGCGTGTGCGCTTCTCGCCACAACGGGTGGCGTTGCAGGTCGACGGCGACCACTATCTCTTGTGTTTCGCCCAACCGGTGGTCTAGGATGCCGAAGAGCATCGCCGTTCCCCGCCACTGCCCCTAAGGAGGCCCATGGTCGAGCGCAAGCTTCGTCTCGCCCCGCAAGTCACCAAGACCAGCAAGACCTCACTGCCCAAGCTGTTCGTGCTCGACACCAACGTGCTGATGCACGATCCCACCAGCCTGTTCCGCTTCGAAGAGCACGACATCTACCTGCCGATCCTGACGCTCGAGGAGCTCGACAACAACAAGAAGGGCATGACCGAAGTCGCGCGCAACGCGCGCCAGGCATCGCGCTATCTCGACGAGCTGGTGACGGCAGCGATGGCGATAGCGGTGGCGACATCGCCGCGGGCATTCCGCTCAAGCCCGCGAGCGGCGGCGCGGCCAGCGGCCGGCTGTTCCTGCAGACCGAGGCGATTTCAACGGCGCTGCCGCCGTCGCTCGCCGGCGGCAAGGCCGACAACCAGATCCTCGCGGTGGTGATGCACCTGCAGCAGCATGTATCCGAAGCGCAGCGTCATCCTGGTGTCGAAGGACATCAACATGCGCATCAAGGCGCGTGCGCTGGGGATCGCGGCCGAGGATTACTTCAACGACAAGGTGCTCGAGGACACCGACCTCCTCTACAGCGGCATGCGCGAGCTGCCGGCGGATTTCTGGGACCGTCACGGCAAGGGCATGGAATCGTGGCAGCAGGGCGGCCACACGTATTACCGGGTCACCGGCCCGCTCTGCCACAGCCTGCTCGTCAACGAGTTCGTCTACCAGGAGCCGAAGGGCCCGGAGAAACGCCCCTGTTCGCGATCGTCAAGGAGGTTGCCGGACGCACCGCGGTGCTGCAGACCCTGAGCGACTACACCCACCACAAGAACAACGTGTGGGGCATCACCGCGCGCAACCGCGAGCAGAATTTCGCGCTCAACCTGCTGATGAACCCGGAGATCGACTTCGTCACCCTGCTCGGCCAGGCCGGCACCGGCAAGACGCTGCTGACGCTGGCCGCCGGGCTGATGCCGACACTGGAGTTCAAGGTCTATTCCGAGATCATCATGACCCGCGTCACGGTGCCGGTCGGCGAGGACATCGGCTTCCTGCCGGGCACCGAGGAAGAAAAGATGAATCCGTGGATGGGCGCGCTCGAAGACAACCTCGACGTGCTCAACAAGACCGACGACGAGGCCGGCGAATGGGGCCGCGCCGCGACCCGCGACCTGATCCGCTCGCGCATCAAGGTGAAGTCGCTCAACTTCATGCGCGGCCGCACCTTCATCAACAAGTACCTGATCATCGACGAGGCGCAGAACCTCACGCCGAAGCAGATGAAGACGCTGATCACGCGCGCCGGCCCGGGCACCAAGGTCGTGTGTCTGGGCAACATCGCGCAGATCGACACGCCGTACCTCACCGAGGGCAGCTCGGGGCTCACCTACGTCGTCGACCGCTTCAAGGGCTGGTCGCACAGCGGCCACATCACGCTGCTGCGCGGCGAACGCTCGCGGCTGGCCGACCACGCGGCGGAGATCCTATAGCCGGCCGCTGGCGCAGTACAATGCGGCGGTGGGCCTGTCGCCTCGCCTTGCTTGCTGCCTGACGCTTGCCGCGCTCGCGCTTGCCGCGTGCGATCGAACGCCGCCGGGCCCGGACCTCGGGCGGCTCTACCGCGTCGGCACGCAGTTCGCCGATATCACGCCCGTCATCCTCGTTCCCGGGCTTTTCGGGTCCAAGCTGCGCGATCGCACCACCGGGGTGGAGGTTTGGCCGGGCACGGCGCGGATGCTCCTGTTCGACAACTACCGCCAGCTTGCCCTGGATTTCGACCGCACCACCCTGGCGGTTCGCCCCGACAACCTCGAAGCGTTCGATATCGCCGACGCCGCACTGGGACAGGACTTCTACGGCAAGATCATCGCGACCCTGCGCGATTTCGGCGGTTACGTGCCCGGCGTCGTCGGCGTGCCGCCGCAGCCGGGTGAACGGCGTTACTACCTCTTCCCCTACGACTGGCGGCAGGACAATGTCGAGTCGGCGCGCGGGCTCGACCGGCTGATCGAGGCGATACGGCGCGATTACGGCGACCCAACTCTGCGTGTCGATATCGTCGCCCACAGCATGGGCGGCCTGGTCGCGCGCTACTACCAGCGCTATGGCACCGAAGACGTGCTCGACGGGCGCGAATCGCAGGTCACGCTCTACGGCACCAGCCGCGTGCGCAAGCTGATTCTCCTCGGCACACCCAACATGGGCTCGGCGTCCTCGCTCCACGCCTTTCTCATCGGCGAAGCGATCGGCTTCGGACGCATTCCGCAGGAGGCGCTGGCGACGCTGCCTTCCGGCTACGAGCTCTTCCCGCACCCCCTGGTGACGTGGCTAATCGACGTTTCGGGCCATGTCCGTCACGATGACCTTTTCGATGGCAAACCTGGCGCCGCTATCGCTGGTCGATTTTCGATCCGGCGGTGGAAGCGCGCATCCGAGCCGCGCACGGAGCTGATGCGGACGCGTACCTGGCCGCGCTTGGCCGCTTCTTCGACTACCGCCTCGAACGCGCGCGCCGTTTCCTGTGGGCGCTGTCGACGCCGGAGCCCCCGACGCAAATCCGCTACGTGCTCTTCGGCGGCGACTGCGATCTGACTCCGGCGCGGCTGGCGCTGGAGGACGTCGCCGGCACGCCGACGGCGCGTCTGTATCCCGACCAGATCCGCAACCGCGTCCCCGGCGTCCCCTATGCCGCGCTGATGCTCGAGCCGGGCGACGGCAGCGTCACCAAGCCGTCGCTGCTGGCACGCGAGACGCTCGACCCGTCCGCGCCCCAGAACGCGGACAGCTTCATCCCCATCGCCTACTGGTTCTTTCTCTGCGAGCGGCACGAGAAGCTCACCGGCAACATCAACTTCCAGGACAATCTGCTCAATGTCCTCCTCACGCGCAGCCTGCCGTGGGAGTCGGGCCGAACGCAGCGCCAGAGGCGTCCAGGCCTGCCCTGCAGCCGAACCCGAACGCAAAATGAACGATCTCGAAGCCTATTTCCTCGACAATCCCGGCCGCATGATCCACAAGTGGTGGCACTACTTCGAGATCTATGACCGGCATTTGTCGCGTTTTCGCGGCACCGAGGTGAACCTGGTTGAGATCGGCGTCTACCAGGGCGGATCCCTGCAGATGTGGAAGCATTATTTGGGTGATCGGGTCAGAATCTGGGGGATAGACATCAATCCGGTCGTCAAACAGTTTGCGGAAGACGGGATCAACATCCTCATCGGCGACCAATGCGACCGTGAATTCCTGCGCACACTCGCGCGCGATATTCCGCGGATCGACATTCTGATCGACGATGGCGGCCACACCATGGTCCAGCAGCGGACAACCATGGAGGAGCTTTTCCCGAAAGTCGACGCGCACGGAGTCTACATCTGCGAGGATCTGCACACGTCGTACTGGCGTGAATTCGGCGGCGGCCATCTCGATCCGCGCTCGTTCGTGGAATTCAGCAAGAACTACATCGATCGGCTTAGTGCCTGGCACTCGCAGGATCTGCAGACCCTCAGTGTTTCCGAATTCACGCGCAGCGCCCATTCCATGCACTATTACGACAGCATGCTGGTCATCGAAAAGCGGCCGATGGAGGAGCCGAAGTCCCGCCGGACCGGGGTGCAAACGCTCCCCGACGCGTCGTTTCCGGTGAGCCCGCCGGTTTGGCGCCGTGGGTGATCAGGTACCGATTCGGACTGCCGGCTGCCGGGCGCGGCTTGCGCCGCGCGTATCGCCGGGCGACTTCCGGACGGCCGTGACTTGCCTGCGTCAGCCGCGGCGCAGCGGCGACGTCTGCGGCCCCAGACCCAGCCGTGTCGCGATCGGCTCGCCGTTGGCGAGCTGCCCATTCAGCGCGCGTCGGGTCGCTTCCAGATACTGGTGCCCATAGCGACGATCCGGCTCGAGATACGCTCCCTCGGCCCACTCGTTCCAGGCATTGATAAAGACCAGGCGCTCGCTTGGCGGTCGACTGCGCACCGTCTGTGCCACAACCTCGCGCAGCCACAGCTCGTAGACCTCCGGCGAGGAGTTTATGAACATCAGACCGCGATCGGGTTGTCGCGGGGTGTTATCCCAAGCCGGGCATCACCGTGCGATGCTGTATGTACGCGGGCAGCGGCGCCCGCAAGCAATCGGCCACGAACTGCCGATAATCGATGACCGTTCCCGAGAATCGCGGGTTGGTTAATTCTAGCGTATCGCGCAGCGCTGGCGTACGCATCCCGTGCGGTGGAAACTCCACCAGCGCATCGAACCCGTAGTGCGCCGGGTCATCGGTTTCGTAGGTCTTGGCAGCGCAGAGGTAGATTTCGCCGACGCCTTCGCGGCGGCAATAATCGCGCCAAATTTCGGCGCTGGCGCGCACGTCAGGCAGCGCGCCGACACGGTAGACAATGAATAGCGGCTTGCCGGCTACGCGAATGTAACGTCGGTCCCGAAAGAATGGCAGCAGGTCGTGGATCAGTCAGCAGATCATCGGCGCGCGAAGGATTCTGCGCGATCAGGACGTCCTGATCGGCGCCGTCCCAGCGCCGTGTCCAATTCTCATTGGCCCAGCAAAGACAGAACGGAAATTCCGGAGTCCCCGATTGGAGAACTTCGGTGATCGGGCGTTCAAGCAGCTTCTTGCCTGCGAACCAGTAGTAGTAATAGCAGAAGCCGTGCACGCCGTAGCTTTGCGCCAGCGCTGCTTGCTGCTCACGAACCTCCGGCAGGCGCAGGTCATAGAAGCCCAGGTCAGCTGGCAGGCGCGGCTGATAGTGTCCCTTGAAATTGGGACCGGCCTTGACGACGTTGGTCCACTCCGTGAAGCCCTTGCCCCACCATGCATCGTTTTCGGGAATGGGATGAAACTGCGGCAGAAAGTACGCGATGGCGCGCACGTGCTCTGCCGCCGGAGTCCGTTCCGGGGGTGAATCGGCGGGTGGCATCTAGCAGCCTGATGCAAAACTGGACATTTCTCGATTATCGGCTACCTTGTGAATAAGGTCCGGCTCCGAGAAAGAAACACAATGCGCGGTCATCAGGAACCTCAAGCGTCGATGTTTACGTACTTCTCGCCGGAGGCGCGGGTGCCTGCGGCGCATCCGCTGCGGTCGATCAAGGGCTACGCCGACACGGTGCTCAAGTCGCTGAACCGGGACTTCGATGAACTGTACGCGAGACACGGGTCGGCCATCGATTCCGCCGGAGCGGCTGCTCAAGGCCAGTCTGTTGATCGCGCTGTATTCGGTGCGCTCGGACCGGATGTTCTGTGAGATGCTCGACTACAACATTCTGTTCCGCTGGTTTCTGGACATGAATCTGGAGGAGCGCGGGTTGGATCAGTCGAATTTCTCGCGCCTGCGCGAACGGCTGGTCGACAGCGAGCTGGCCTGTCGGTTCTTCGATGCGGTGGTGGGCCAGGCGCGCAAGTTGGAGCTGCTCTCCAACGAGCACTTCACAGTGGACGGCACGCTCATTGAAGCCTGGGCATCCACCGCCAAGAGTATGCGGCGCAAGGACGGGCCGCCCGACAGCGGCGGGCCGGACGATCAAGGCAGAGTCAATATCCACGGTGAGCGCCGCTCCAACGCGACCCATGCTTCGGCCACCGATCCGGATGCCAAGCTCAAGCGCAAAGGCAAGGGCAAGGAGTCGAAACTCAGCTATGGTGGCCATGCGCTCATGGAGAATCGCCACGGCCTGTGCGTCGACCTCAGGATCACGTCGGCCGTGGATACGGAGACCGAAGCGGCCAAGGCCATGTTGGAACGCCAGCGGCGCAAGCGGGTACGGCCGAGCACGCTGGGCGCGGACAAGGGCTATCACAGCAAGGATTTCGTGGCGCATCTGCGTGGCCGCAAGATCGCTCCCCACGTGGCGATGATCGAAGGGCGCAAGACGCCAGGTCTGGATGGACGAACCACTCGCCATGCCGGCTACGCGGTGAGCCAAAGGAAGCGCAAGCGTGTCGAAGAGATCTTCGGTTGGATGAAAGCATACGGCGGATTGCGCCGCACGCTCGTGCGCGGTCTGCGCCGCGTGCAGCTGCATGCCTACCTCGTCGGTGCGGCGTACAACCTGCTGCGGCTCGCTCGATTGCGACCGCTTACAGGGTAGTTGCGTCCAGAAACAGGCCATAGCCTTTAAACGCAGCAAAGCAGCGCGGTTACAAAGCCAGAACGGCTCATCTGAACCTCAAAAAGATCGAAGCGATGCTATCTCTCACCGTATTCGGCCGTTCTGCATCGGCCTGCTAGATCCGTACCCCGGGACGTGCCTTCGCCACCAGTCGAGCGGACCCAACGGCGGCGGCAGAACGAGCCATTCAATGGGTCGCGCGATTGGCCCGAGGTCGATCAACGCGGCGTACCGGGCTGAAAGCGTCGTCGTGTCGAACAGTTCGGCGGCGCGCGCCCGCGCCCCGTCACCGATCGTGCGGGCCCAGCCCCGGTCACTGCTTAGCCTTTGCGCCCAGGCCAGGACTTCGTTCTCGTCAGCGTAGAGCAGTCCGCTTTGTTCGTGCGCGATGTACTCGGCGTAGAGGGAGTCGCGGGAACAGAGCACCGGGAGCCCCCTTGCCATCGCCCCGAGCAGCGCCAGGCCGCAGCCCTCCTCCCACCGATCAGGGACCCGGTGCAGGTACCCATCGATCCGCGCGAAGAATGCTTCGAGCGGCAGTTCGCGCCGGGAGTGAAACTCGATGTCCCGGTTGCCGCCGAGCGCAAACCGCAGCCGGCCGGGCGCGAGCAGGCTGAGCCGGCAAGCTCCCGCCGCCAGCGCTCGCAACAGCTCGACGTCGTCGCTGGCGCGAACGGTCCGCTCCTCCTGCGCGACCATGCCCAGCGTAAACGAATTGCGCGGCGACGATGGCCCGGCGTCAATCGCGCGGCTCCGCCGCGGCAGTTCGATGGGGGGCGCTGCGACCGGCCCGACTTGCCCGAACCGCGTTGCTTCGGCACGCGACCGGAAGATCAGCTCGATGGGCGGCGCACCGTTGTCGGCCAGGTAGCGCAGTTGCTCGAGGTACCGCCCCGGCGGCGCAGCCAGGCCGAAGACCAATAGCCGATCCGGGGACGCCTGCTCGATCCATCCCTCGAGGTCGCAATCGATGCCGAAGAGAATCTGCACGCCGCCGACTGGAATCTGGCGATCGACCGCCGAAATCGCGCGCATGCGACACGTATCCGGCACCGCATCCACCGGGGCCTGGAGCGACCAGAGCGTGGGACTTCGCCCGGAAAGCAGGCTTGCAACCCGTCGCGCGTACCATCCATTCTCGCCCGCGAGCTCGGTAAAGTCGGCAATAAGGTGTGTCTGTACCTGTGGCGCGCCCGCCGTCACCGCACGCTCCCTGTGTGACGACGCCGCGCGATTCCCTTGCGCCTCTCGGTGCAGGACTGCGTCGGGGAGCAACGGCAGCGCCAACTCGCAAATCACGCGAATGTCGTTCCCTTGGCGCGCCTTGATTGCATCCTGAACCAGCGTCAAGTTTTGCCGGATCTTGGGATATTCCTGACGCAGCGCCAATGCTTCCTTGATTAACTTCTCGGCTTCGATCAAGTCACCGCGACCAAAGGTGATGGCGCCTAGCATGTGGAGCGCGTCGTGGGTCTTCGGCGCGATGTTCAGGACTTCGCAGTACACGCGTTCGGCATCAGCGTCTCGTCCGGCAGATTGCAATTGCAGGGCGTTTTCCATCATCTGTCCGCAGGCATCGCGCCTGCTTTCCGGCAGATGATCCCAGTCGGGCCCCTTCGGCCGGTACAACGAACGCACGGGAGTGCGCTCAGCCTCGACGGGGTTGCGGACGGCGCCGTGGCACTCCTTGTACCGGCGCCCGCTGCCGCAGGGGCAGGGACTGCTGCGCGGTATTGCCGCTGGCGTCACCGGTCCCATGACCATCGGTCGCGTCTGGAGTAGCGAAACCCCAGGCTATGTGGCGTCCGCCAAGGTAATTGCATCGACCACGTGTTGCAGTGCGTAGAGGTCCTCCAGTTCGTCGGTCGAGCGAAACTTGATGCGCAGGTTTCGCGTGTCGATCCGGCCGGGACCACGCTGGACAACGACGCGTTCGATCATTTCCGGCTGGAGCAGCGGCTCCATGCTGCGGACCTGATAGCCGGTCTGCTCGAAGAGTTGGCGCAGCGTGCTCTTCGTGAAGAAGCGCACATGGGTTATGTCGAGGACTCCGTTCTTGTCGTAGTCCCAGCGTCCGCCCGCGAGGTGATCCAAGGTGAGGATATTGCGGATATTGGGCAAGCTGGCGATTACGCGGGTTCCGGGCTCGAGCCAGCCGCGAATTCGGCGCAGGCTGCGCCAGGGGTCATATAGATGTTCCAGGACGTCGAGCAGCAGAACGGTGTTCACGCGCAGGCTGCCCAAGTGCTCCACGAGATTGACTGCGTCGATGCTGGCACAGATCACGGTGTCGAGAACCCCGCGGGCATGCTCCGCGGCGTGCGCGTTGATCTCGATGCCGATGACGCGCGTACCGGGAAACTTCTCCTTGATAAGCTTGCCGGTTGCCCCTCCGCCACAGCCAATGTCAAGCACAACGCCCGGTGGTTCGTTGAGGAAACTCGCGATCTCGACGCGTGCGTTCAGGTGATATTCCGCCTCGAGCGGCGTGTCAGCACCCAGGTGCGTCTCCCACACGTAGCTCATACCGGCGCGGGTCAGTCGCGGGACAGGGCAGCAGGCGGGCGAGACTGTTGTCCATGGCACGCGCAAGTAGCAGCCGGCGCGCAGCCCGCGTGCACGCGACGCCACGCCCGCCGGATCGCATCGATTCGCGATGAACGCCCATCAGAACCTGCCGGGTTGGGCGAGATTCTCGAAGCGTGTGTACTGGCCGAGGAATGCCAGTCGGATGGTGCCGATCGGTCCGTTACGCTGCTTGCCGATGATGATCTCGGCGACGCCCTTGTCTTGCGTGTCTTCGTTGTAGACCTCGTCGCGATAGATGAACAGGATCACGTCTGCGTCCTGCTCTATCGCCCCCGAATTGTGACTGACGATGCCGTCGGCGAGCCACGACGCCGGCCCGGGAACGGTCAGATCGAACACTTCCTCCTCGCCGTCCGGGCTCGACGCCGACGACACGATCCCAGAACACGGCTGACTGGGCCAACTCACCCAGCTCCGGGGCATCGGGCAGTTTGGCGCACTCGGACAGCAGCGCCCGGGACGGCGCAAAGCTGAAGTGCGCGGAGCCCGCGTAGGCGGTACCGCGGCGAGCCGCCATGGCGCGGTGACTGCTGCCCTTCGCGCGCATGATGGGCCTCACCTGTTCGAAAACCTCGCGTGGCAACGTATCAACGTTCGTGTTGGGCGTCGTTGCATTGAGCACGGTGCGCAGCGCCAGCGCGGGCGCCACGCGCGGACCGAACGCGCCCACCGTGTCGAGGAACCGAAGCTGCTGTGACGAACCTGAAACGTCGACCGTGTACGCCGGTCGATAGCCCTTTTGCACCACCATGCGAACATGCGCGACGATACCAAGACGCTGGAGCAGCGCGGCGACGTCCGAGCCAAGGCCCGGGCTTGAAGTACTGAAATGGATCCTGCCGGCGCCTTTGCTGCCGGCGCGGCGCGGCGCAATCGAACCGTCCGTAGCCCACAAGTGGCGCAGCAGAAGCGCGGTTTGCGGGTTCGAAAGCCGGAACGCGTCGTCCGGCAAGCGCTTTTCGTACGAACGCTGGTTGAAGATCCCCAGCTCACGAAGCCAGCGGTTGACACCTTTGGGAGTCCAGCGGTTGCCATTCCCGCTGATTAACAACTGGTGCCAAAGCCCACGCCCGCGATAGCGCGTAACATTCGCGCCGAACGCCTCTGCCGCCTCCCGCACGGCGCGACTGTTGTCGTCGGATGCGGTGGTATAACGCAACTGCTGGTGGTTGAGGTAGCTGCCGTCCCCAACGAGCTGGCCGAGGAGCACGACATGGTGGTCGGGCCAGCTTAGCGGCACGCGCGGCGGCGGCAACTCGCGAGCCAGTGCGATCCGATCGCCCATGCACAGCGCATCCGCCCTCGTCCAGCCGCCCCCTCCATAAAGTCGATGCCGTCCGGTAACACGGATCGTGCGTCCGCTAGCGAGCACGATGCGCAAAACGGGCCGCACTCCCACAGACCACACGCGGTCACTTCTCGCCGCGACGATCTGTTGCTCAGCAGACATGGCCCACACCTCGGGCGCCGTACCCACCAGTTCGCGTATCGGAACCCGTCGCCCATCGACGAGGAGCACTCGCGTATCGCCGGCCACGATTCGCGCAAGTCCGACATGATCGGCCGCTTGTTCGGTCGCTGCTCGAGGCTGCGGTTGAGCTGCGAGAGCGCCATGACTGGAACTCGCAGCTCCTTGGCAAGCGCCTTGAGCGATCGGGATATCTCCGAAATCTCGGTCGCCCGATTTTCGCCCTCGGCGACCGCCTGCATGAGCTGCAAATAGTCGACGACTATCGCGCCAAGCTTGCCGCCGTATTGGCGTGCCAGCCGGCGCGCTCGCGCGCGCAATTCCAACGCATTGAGTGCCGGCGTCTCGTCGACGTGGATGGCGGCTTCGGAAAGCCGGCCGAGCGCCTCCGAGAGCCGCCCCCAATCCTCGGTCGCGAGCTGGCCGGTGCGCACCTTGTGTTGATCGACCCGCGCCACCGATCCAATCAAGCGCATCGCAAGCTGCATCGAGCCCATTTCCATGCTGAAGATGGCGACGGGCAACTTGGAGGAAAGCGCGATATGCTCGCCGATATTAAGGGCCAATGCGGTTTTGCCCATGCTCGGCCGGCCCGCGATGACGATGAGGTCGCCCTCCTGCAGGCCGGAGGTCATGCGATCCAGGTCGGTAAATCCCGTTGGCACGCCGGTAACGTCGGACGGATTGTCGCGGTGAAACAGGAGCTCGATGCGCTCGACGGCCTGCGTCAGCAGCGGCCGCAACTCCTGGAATCCCTGCTGTCCACGGGCGCCGTGCTCGGCGATCTCGAATACCTTGGTCTCGGCGTGGTCGAGAACCTCGCGCACGCTCCTGCCCATCGGATTGTAGGCCGCGTCGGCAATTTCGCCGCCGGCCGCGGCGAGCCGGCGCAGGATCGCCCGCTCGCGCACGATTTCGGCGTAGCGCCGGATGTTGGCGGCGGTGGGAACGTTCTCCACCAGCGCCCCCAGATACGCCATGCCGCCGATGTACTCCAGCTTCTTGCGCGAGGACAGCGTCTCGCCCACCGTAACGACGTCGGCGGGCTTGTTGTCGGCAATCAGGTGCATGATCGCGTCGAACACCGCCCGGTGCGCGTCGCTGTAGAAATCATCGCCGCCGACGATGTCGCCGATGCGGTCAGCCGCGCCGTTCTCCAGCAGCAGCCCGCCGAGCACTGACTGCTCCGCTTCCGGTGAATGCGGCGGCAGCTTCAGTGCTTCGAGCTGGGTGTCGTTGGGCATCGGCGGGATCGTGCGAACAGCACCACAATTTTAGCAGGTCCCTGCCGGGGTGCAGCCGGTTCAGGCTTGCTGGATGTCGAGACCCAGACGCCGGTTTGCCGGCACGGCAACGTCGAGCAGGCGCGGCGTCGGCAGATCGAGCGCGTTCATCAGGCGAATGAACTCGTCGCGCGACTTCCCGGCGAACCGCGGGTTGCCGCGCTTCTCCTCCCCGATCGTCGACACCGTCCGGCCGTTGTAGTCGTGCGCGGGATAGACGCGCGTCGTGTCGGGAAGCGTGAACAGCCTGCCGGTGACGCTGTCGTAGAGCATTCCCGCATCGCCGCTCTGGAGGTCCGTCCGGCCGCAGCCGCCGATGAACAGGGCGTCGCCGGTGAAGGCGCAGTCCCGCCACAGGTACGACATCGATCCGGCCGTATGCCCGGGGGTGTGTATGGCGCGGATGGTTTCACCGCCGAAGCGGATTTCCGCCCCGTCCTCGAGCTGCAGATCGGCCGGCAGGATGCCGCAATGCACGGGCGCGCCCGCCTTGGCGCCGGTTTGCTGGCACAACAGGCCGCTCGAGGTCACGTGATCAGCGTGCGCGTGCGTTTCAAGCGCGTAGCGCAACTTCAGTCCCTCGCGCTCGAAGAGCCGGAGGTAGGCATCGAGGTGGACGTCAACCGGGTCGATGATCACCGCCTCGCCCGTTTCCGGAGCGACAAGCACGTACGTGAAGGTTGACGACGTCGTATCGAACAACTGGTGGAACTCGCGCATCGCCCTCTCTCCTGCGCCGGGGGATCCGGATCCGATACCCCGCCGCTAACCGGCCGCTTGCCGGCGGTCCCGCGTCAGACTGGGGTGCCGGTCGTGTCCCCGAGCACCACAACCGTGATCTGCGCCGAGACATCGGTCTGCAGCACGATCGTCAACGGGAACTCGCCGACGTGCTTGAGCGGTCCCTCCGGCATCCGGATCATCGCCTTCTCAACCGTGTGGCCCTTCGCCTGGAGCGCTTCGACAATGTCGACGTTGGTCACCGAGCCGAACAGACGGCCGTCGACGCCGGCCTTTTGCGTGATCTGGATCGCGACGCCTTCGAGCTTGACTGCGTCCTGTTGCGCCCGCTCGAGCTTTTCGGCGGCGATCTTCTCCAGCTCCGCACGCTTCTCTTCGAGCAGCAGCAGGTTCTCCGGCGTGGCGCGCTTCGCCTTGCCCTGGGGGATCAGGAAATTGCGCGCAAAGCCGGGCTTGACCTTGACAACCTCGCCCAGGTTGCCGACGTTGGCCACCTTCTCCAGCAAAATGACTTGCATGTCGGCCTCTCGCTCAGTGCAGATCGGTGTAGGGCAGCAACGCGAGGTAGCGCGCGCGCTTGATCGCAGTCGAGAGCTGGCGTTGATAGCGCGCCTTGGTTCCCGTGATCCGCGCCGGCATGATCTTGCCGTTTTCCTGCACAAAATCCTTCAGGACGTCGATGTCCTTGAAGTCGATTTCCTTGACGCCTTCGGCGGTAAAGCGGCAGAACTTCTTGCGCTTGAACAGGTTGTTTCCGCGTTCGCGGCGCTTGCCGTCTTTGCCTTTGCCTTTCGCGTTCCTTGAGTTCCTTCCCATCGGACGGGGCATATCAGTTTCCTTCCAGTCGTTCGAATGCGTTAACGTGGAGCGAGACGCTGGTGCCAGTCCGGTAGCGACGCGCCAGAAAGCCGCGGCAGCGCAGCCGTTCTCCCACCGCCACCGCGGCAAGCTCCTTCGCGATCGGTCCGAGCGCGACCGCGGCCAATTCGCAGGTCACGCGGCGTTCGCCGTTGGCTTCGGATTGCATTGAGTCGTGCGCGAGTTGAAAGTCGAGCGCCGCGAGTCCGGCCGGGGTGAAGCGCAAATCGTCGCGGGCGGCGAGCCGCGCGTCGAGCGTCACTTCATTGACCTGCACCGCGGCGGAGCGCCTAATCGGCCGCGGCAGGCGCCGGAGTTGCCGCCGGCGCACTTGGTGCCGGAGCGGCAGGCGGCGCAACCTGCGGCGCGAGCGACTTCGCCTTCTCTTCCTTCATCATCGGCGAGGGCGCGATGACGGCCCCGCGCATTGCGACGATCAGGTGGCGCAGCACCGCGTCGTTGAACTTGAAGGCGTGCTCGAGCTCGGAGAGCGTGTCGCCGCCGCACTCGATGTTCATCAGGACGTAGTGCGCCTTGTGTACTTTCGCGATCGGGTACGCGAGCTGGCGCCGGCCCCAGTCTTCGAGCCGATGGATGCGGCCGCCTTGGCCGGTGACCATCGTGCGGTACCGATCGACCATCGCGGGCACCTGCTCGCTCTGGTCCGGATGCACGATGAAGACAACTTCGTAGTGACGCATGCAGATCGCTCCTTGTGGACGTGGGTTACGTAACGCTCGCTAACGGGCGTTGCCGGCGGCCTCCCCGTCTGCGCGGGTAAGGCAAGGGAACTGGTTATTATGCAACAAATTTCAAGCCGGATCAATGGGCTAGGTGATCCGGTCATGGTTGAGCCGGTACTACCGCCGATCCGCCTTGGCTCCGGCCCCCTCGCGGCAGCCTTCGCCTGAAACAGGACCGAGGCCATCACGGGCGAATACGCCTTGCGCCGCCGGAATGGGACTGCGCCGGGTCCGGGTGCAATTCGGGGCCGGCGTGGCTAGGGCCACGCCGCCGATGCGGCCCGGATGAGGCTTTCAGGCCGACAAGCGAGCTCCAACTGCGACCTGGGAATGATCGCCCCGAGGACGTCGCACCTCCCCGGCGCATCGCGTGACAGCCGATCGCGGAACTTCGCTTCGAATCGCTTGCTGTAAATTTCCCAATTCGCGTCCAGTCTCCCCTCGGAGGCGTGAATAAGAGGCAAATCGCGGCATACCCCGAGCGCGAAGCCAGCGGCATAGGCGCCAAACGTGAAATCCATGTCGTACAGATGAAACCCGTCGAACGTGTCGGCATCGAATCCGACCGTTTCGGCAACCTCGCGGCGGCACGCCAGGAAGCAGCCATCGAGGGCCTGCATGCCGGGCACCTCAAGAGGGCCGCGCCCAAAGTACCGGATCGAGAACTGGTCGCCGCCCGCGGGATAGATCACCAAACCGAAGCAGAAGGGATCGCCCGCGGCGTTCCAACGCGCATTGAGCAGCTTGCTGGTGCCCGCGATCCCGATGAGATCGAAGCGGCTAAGATGCCGCTCCAGACGGCTGGCGACCTCCGGGGTTACGAATTCGACGTCGTCGTGGCTGAAGATCAGGAAGCTGCCGCGCGAGCGCTGTACTCCCCGCCCATAACCTTCGCAAAGAGAGCGGGCGTCCCGAATGACAATCGTCTCATGCGGGGTCGAAGCGAAAAGCCCTTCGTAATGTTGCCGAATGAACGCGGCACGTTCGGGTCGATGACTGCAAACGATAATCGAGAACATCAATGCGAAGGCTCGGTTTCCAGAAGATACATCCCTAGCGACGACCGCCCTGAGGCTCTTCCATGTTCGGCGCCTCCGACGCTTGACCATCTAGCTGCGCCCGCAGAAGAATGGGATCGGAACATATGCCGGCAATCTCTCCGACTATTGTCCGACGCCCAAGCGCACCCGCTCCTTCCGACGCCGCCCGGCGCACGACGACCATGGAGTCATAGAAGGTTATCGAGTCAATCCACCGCTGTTTCAGAAATGCGGGGAAGAGCGTTCTCGGAATGAATCCGCTGGCGAATGTCTCCGGTGCCAGATCTGCGACCCAGTGCGACTGATGCATCAAGTGCACAAGACAGTGGAAGAAGTTGAGTGAGGTACGAGGCTGCAGAATCCCGCCCGCGTGGCTGTCGAGGTAGTCGCAGTGAAGATCCTCGGCCACATACAAGCCTCGGGTGTAAGCATAGGGACGTTGTGCAAAAAGGCCGCGATAACATCACGCGGAGCGTGCGATCCGTCGTCGATGATCACATCGTAGCCCTGGCATATGGATTGGAGGCTTTGGATCGTGCCCTCCGCATTGACGTCTCCGATAACCACGCTGATCCTCGGATCGTCGAAGAACAGTGTCCCGCACGCAGGGTCCATGTCGCATCCCACAACGTGCTTCGCATTCGGGAAATATTGAGCCCAAAGTTCGAGCGATCCGCCGTTCTGGATACCGATCTCGAGCAGGTTCAGCGCAGCCGACTGCCTGCTTCGGAAAAGGTCTTCATAAACGCGAAGGTACAAGGACCACTTGTCGGAAACCTTGCCGCGGTGCTGGTTATACAAATCTGAAAGAGTCGCCAATCGATCGTTCCTCTCTTGCGATCACCTTGCTTGAAAGATGGATTACCGTCGTGCTGGCCGCGCAGCTGGCCCGAACCGCAAGGCGTTGCGCGACTCAGACGGTCGGTGGCCGTCCGTCTCTGATTGACCGCCGCGTCGCCGTCACGCCGCCGCTGTTTGGCGGCTAATCCGCCCGGGTGGCGCGATCCGCGCGCGTACCCTTCTATTTTATGCTGCGCGCACCTAGTGTTGCGTTCCGTTAATAACTTTGCAGATACGTTCAAGTTTCGCGAGGATCGAATCGGCAGTGGCGGCCCACTTGAAGGGTTTCGGATGCTGATTGTAGTTGTCGACGAACATGTTGATCTGGCGTTTGAGGTCGCTGACGGATTGGAAGGAACCGCGGCGGATCGATTGGTTGGTGATCAGAGCGAACCATCGCTCGACTTGGTTGAGCCAGGAACTATAGGTCGGTGTGAAATGCAGATGGAAGCGGGGGCGGCGCGCCAGCCACGAGCGAACCCGTGGATGCTTATGGGTGGCGTAGTTGTCGCAGATCAGATGTACGTCGAGCGCGGGAGGTACGTTGGCTTCAATGTGGCGCAAGAAGGACAGGAATTCCTGATGCCGATGTTGCGGTTTGCATTGCGTCAGAACACTGCCATTGGCAATGTCCAGCGCAGCAAAAAGCGTCGTGGTTCCGTGTCGAACATAATCATGCGTAATACCTTCGACGTATCCCAGGCCCATCGGCAGTAGCGGTTGGGTGCGCTCAAGCGCCTGCACCTGGCTCTTCTCGTCCACGCACAGTACCAGAGCATGCTCGGGCGGATTGAGATAGAGCCCGACAACGTCCCGCACCTTCTCGATAAAGAACGGATCGGTGGACAGCTTGAAGCTGCGCGTGCGTTGCGGCTGCAGCCCGAACAGCGTCAGGTACCGGTGCACCGACGTCGTCGACAGGCCCGTGGTCTCGGCCAAGCCACGCCGCGACCAGTGCGTTTTGCCTTTCGGTCGCGCTTTAAGCGCGGTATTGATGAGCGTGGCGACCTGCTCTTCGCTGGTGCTCCGCGGCCGGCCGGGTTTGAGCTCGTTGTGCAGACCCGCCATCCCGCGCTCGCGATAGCGCGTGCGGCACAGAGTGACGGTCGGTCGGCTGACTCGAAACCGACGCGCGACCGCGCTATTCGACTCACCATCGGCCATGCGCAGAATCATCTGCGCTCGACGCACCAATACGGCAGGCAGACTCTGCGAACGCGCGATCGATTCGAGTTGCACACGGTCCTCTGCGCTTACCACCAATTCCTTCGCCGGTCTTCCTGTCTTCATCGCCGAGCACTCCCTCGTCCAAGAATACAACTTGGACCATGCTCGACATGTAAAGTTACATACGGAACATCACACTAGCGCGGGGGTTTAATGATCAGGCCCTGGCCCGTCGGCAACGAGCAGATGTCGATACCTTTTTCGACAGCGAACGTATCCATCGCGACCTTCTGTTCCTGGTAACCAAAATACGCGTAGTCGTCGAGAAGCATGAAGGCACCGGGGACCAGCCAGTCCCAAAAGAAGTGCGCGGTAGCGACCTCGGGTTGTGCACAGTTCAGGTCGATGTGCAGGTAAGCAACCTTTTTCGCGTCGACGCGGTCGAGGGTGTCGGGAATCGACCCTTCGACAATGCGCACGTTGTTCCATTCGGCAAAGTTGGCGCGGACGTTGTCGACACTGGACGTGTAGTGTCCGCTCTGGAGCAGCTCTACGTTCTTTGCCAGCCGCCCGGCCTGCCGCTCCCCGTCGGTAACGTATCGTTCGTCAAGGCCTTGGAAGGTATCGAGAAGGTAAAAGGTCTTTCCCGTAGCGTCCCAGTTCAGATAGGCCATGATCGCGCTGCTCAGGAATCCCTTGTTCACTCCGCATTCGACAAAGTCACCGTCAAGCCTGCTCGCGTTCGATGCGGCCCAAAGGCCGATGTGAACACGCCAGAACCAATGATATTCGTCGACGCCGCTGAGCGCCTTGACCCCGCGCTGGTACGCCAAGACAAACGCCGCGTCATGGATAAAGTCATGACAGTGCATCGTCTCAAGACCATCGGCGCTGAACATGTTGCGGGGTCCCTGATTTGCCGCTGCTGACCTGGCGCAGATCCCGGGGCACCGCAGCCAATCGGCGGTGTGATCCTCGCCGCGGGAATCCGCAAAGTCACTCGGGGGAAAGTATAACTGGGTACCTAACAAAGAGGTAGCGAGCCGGTAGCGTCTCGCCGGAGACGGTGGTGCGCTTGAGCCCTTCTCGATTGGCGGCACGTCGATCTAACAAGAGTGCCGATCCTGTTGCTTCGAATCGTGGCGTCCGCCTCGCGCGCCAGCCGGCCCGGCTGCAGACGACAGCTCGCGCTAGCCGCAAGCTTCGCTTCCGCGATGCCGCGCTATGCCCGAAAATCAACGCAAACCGCGTGTCTGATCGACACGTTTTCTTTGTAAACTTTACAAAGCGCGCGACCGCTTGCTTGCGAGCGCGCGGCGCGAGTATTCTCCTCCGATTGCCTGTGGCAAATGCCGTTGCCGTGCCTGCGCAAACATACTCCTGCCTCCGGAGGTGCACGATGCAAATCGTCGAGCATGCAATGCATCCCGCAGATGAAATCAATATCATCCTCGGCGCGCTGAACGCGTTGAAGCGAGGCGATGCTTCGGTACGCCTGCCCGCGGATTGGCATGGCACGTTAGGACGTGTCGCCGACGTCTTTAACGACGTCGTCGAACGCAACGAATGCATGGCGCAGGAATTGGAACGCCTGTCGCGCATCGTCGGCAAGGAAGGCAAGCTCGGCAAGCGCGGCACGCTCGGTGATGTCACCGGCTTCTGGCGCGACTCGATCGACGCGGTCAATCTGCTGATCGACGATTTGGTCCATCCGACGAGCGAAACGGCGCGCGTGATCGGCGCGGTTGCTCAAGGAGACCTGGCGCAGACGATGGCGTTGGAAGTCGATGGCCAACCGCTGCAGGGAGAGTTTCTCCGCACCGCCAAGACAGTCAACAAGATGGTCGATCAGCTCGGTTCGTTTGCCGCCGAGGTGACGCGGGTCGCGCGCGAGGTGGGCACCGAAGGCAAGCTCGGTGGACAGGCGCGGGTCAAAGGCGTGGCCGGAACGTGGAAAGACCTGACCGACAGCGTGAATTCCATGGCCGGAAACCTGACCGCGCAGGTGCGCAATATCGCCGACGTAACCACGGCAGTCGCGACCGGCGACCTGTCGAAGAAGATCACCGTCGACGTCAAGGGCGAGATCCTCGAGCTCAAGGTCACGATCAACACGATGGTCGATCAGCTGCGCTCGTTCGCCTCCGAGGTGACGCGGGTCGCGCGCGAGGTCGGCACCGAAGGCAAGCTCGGCGGCCAGGCCGACGTGCAGGGCGTGGCCGGCACGTGGAAGGACCTGACCGACAGCGTGAATTCGATGGCGAGCAACCTGACCGGCCAGGTGCGCAACATCGCCGACGTGACCAAGGCGGTGGCGAGCGGCGACCTGTCGAAGAAGATCACGGTCGACGTCAAGGGCGAGATATCTGGAGCTCAAGAACACGATCAACACGATGGTCGACCAGCTGTCTTCGTTCGCCTCGGAGGTCACGCGCGTGGCGCGCGAGGTCGGCACCGACGGGCGTCTCGGCGGCCAGGCCGACGTGCAGGGCGTCGCCGGCACGTGGAAGGACCTGACCGAGAGCGTGAACTCGATGGCGAGCAACCTGACCGCGCAGGTGCGCAACATCGCCGACGTGACGACTGCGGTGGCGACCGGCGACCTGTCGAAGAAGATCACCGTCGACGTCAAGGGCGAGATCCTGGAGCTCAAGAATACGATCAACACGATGGTCGACCAGCTGCGTTCGTTCGCAGCGGAGGTGACGCGGGTCGCGCGCGAGGTGGGCACCGAAGGCAAGCTCGGCGGCCAGGCGGAGGTGCAAGGCGTCGCCGGCACGTGGAAGGACCTGACCGACAGCGTGAATTCCATGGCGAGCAACCTGACCGCGCAGGTGCGCAACATCGCCGACGTGACCAAGGCGGTGGCGAGCGGCGACCTGTCGAAGAAGATCACCGTCGACGTCAAGGGCGAGATCCTGGAGCTCAAGAACACGATCAACACCATGGTCGATCAGCTGCGCTCGTTCGCCTCCGAGGTGACGCGGGTCGCGCGCGAGGTCGGCACCGAGGGCATGCTCGGCGGCCAGGCCGACGTGCGCGGCGTGGCGGGAACCTGGAAGGACCTGACCGAGAGCGTGAATTCGATGGCGAGCAACCTGACCGCGCAGGTGCGCAACATCGCCGACGTCACGACCGCGGTCGCGCGGGGTGACCTGTCGAAGAAGATCACCGTCGACGTCAAGGGCGAGATACTGGAGCTCAAGAACACGATCAACACCATGGTCGACCAGCTGTCCTCGTTCGCCTCCGAGGTCACGCGCGTGGCGCGCGAGGTCGGCACCGACGGGCGTCTCGGCGGCCAGGCCGACGTGCAGGGCGTGGCCGGCACGTGGAAGGACCTGACCGAGAGCGTGAACTCGATGGCGAGCAACCTGACCGCGCAGGTGCGCAACATCGCCGACGTGACCACGGCGGTGGCGACCGGCGACCTGTCGAAGAAGATCACCGTCGACGTCAAGGGCGAGATCCTGGAGCTCAAGAACACGATCAACACGATGGTCGACCAGTTGCGCTCGTTCGCCTCCGAAGTGACGCGCGTGGCGCGCGAGGTGGGCACCGAAGGCCGCCTCGGCGGCCAGGCCGACGTGCAAGGCGTCGCCGGCACCTGGAAGGACCTGACCGACAGCGTGAATTTCATGGCGAGCAACCTGACCGGCCAGGTGCGCAACATCGCCGACGTGACCAAGGCGGTGGCGAGCGGCGACCTGTCGAAGAAGATCACGGTCGACGTCAAGGGCGAGATCCTCGAGTTGAAGAACACAGTCAACACGATGGTTGACCAGCTCTCCTCGTTCGCCTCCGAAGTCACGCGCGTCGCGCGCGAGGTCGGCACCGAAGGCATGCTCGGCGGCCAGGCCGACGTGCGGGGCGTGGCCGGAACCTGGAAGGACCTGACCGACAGCGTGAATTTCATGGCCGGCAACCTGACCAGCCAGGTGCGCGGCATCGCCAGGGTGGTCACCGCCGTGGCGAATGGCGACCTGCAGCAGAAGCTGACCGTGGAGGCGAAGGGCGAGATCGCGGCGCTGACCGACACGATCAACAGCATGATCGACACGCTCGCGACGTTCGCCGACCAGGTGACGACGGTGGCGCGCGAAGTCGGCGTCGAGGGCAAGCTCGGCGGCCAGGCGAAGGTTCCCGGCGCGGCGGGAACGTGGAAAGGGCTAACCGAGAACGTCAATCAGCTTGCGGCCAATCTGACGACGCAGGTGCGCGCCATTGCCGAAGTGGCGACCGCTGTCACGCAGGGCGACCTCACGCGATCGATCACGGTCGAAGCGCGCGGCGAGGTTGCGGCGCTGAAGGACACGACCAACGAAATGATCCGCAATCTGCGGGACACGACGCGCAAGAACACCGAACAGGACTGGCTGAAGACGAACCTCGCCAAATTCAGCCGCATGCTGCAGGGGCAGAAGGACCTGCAATACGGTGTGCCGGCTGATCCTGACCGAGCTGGCGCCGGTCGTGTCCGCGCAGCACGGGTTGTTCTACGTGCTCGACTCCAGCGGCGAGACGTCGCGGCTGACGCTGCTCGCGAGCTACGGCTCCCGCGGCCAGAGCGCGCTGGGCAACCGCCTCGAGCTGGGCGAGGGCCTCGTCGGGCAGTGCGCCGTCGACAAGGAGAAGATCCTGCTGTCGAGCGTGCCGCTCGATTACATCAAGATCTTCTCGGGGCTTGGCTCCGCGCCGCCGCAGAACATTCTCGTCCTGCCGGTGATCTTCGAGGGCCAGGTCAAGGGCGTGCTCGAGCTCGCCTCGTTCGAGCGCTTCAGCCCGACGCACGAAGCGTTTCTCGACCAGCTGACCGAAAGCATCGGCATCGTCATCAACACCATCGAGGCGAACACCCGGACCGAGGATCTGCTCACCCAGTCGCAATCGCTGGCGCAGGAGCTGCAGAGCCGGCAGCAGGAGCTGCAGCAGACCAACCAGGAGCTGGAGGAAAAGGCCGGCCTGCTCGCGCACCAGAACCAGGAAGTCGAGCGCAAGAACCAGGAGGTCGAGCAGGCGCGCAAGGCGCTGGAGGAAAAGGCCGAGCAGCTCGCGCTGACATCGAAGTACAAGTCCGAGTTCCTGGCCAACATGTCGCACGAGCTGCGCACGCCCCTTGAACAGCCTGCTGATCCTGTCCGATCAGCTGTGCAAGAACCCGGGCGGCAATCTCACGCCCAAGCAGGTCGAGTTCTCGAAGACGATCCACGCTTCCGGCAACGATCTGCTCACGCTGATCAACGACATCCTCGACCTGTCGAAGATCGAATCGGGAACCGTCGTCGTCGATCCGACCGACCTGCTGCTCGACGATCTGCAGCGTTACGTCGAGCGGACGTTCCGCCACGTCGCCGAAGCAAAGAACGTCGATTTCTTCATCCGGCTCGACACGCGTCTGCCGAAGTCGATGTTTGCCGACGTCAAACGACTGCAGCAGGTGCTGAAGAATCTGCTCTCGAACGCTTTCAAGTTCACGCACCAGGGCCACGTCACGTTGACGATCGAGCCGGTGCGGACGCGGCTGGAATCCGCAGAACGAGAACCTCAACCGCGCCGGCGACGTCATCGCGTTCTCGGTGATGGACACCGGCATCGGAATTTCGCCGGACAAGCAGCAGATCATTTTCGAGGCGTTCCAGCAGGCGGACGGCAGCACGAGCCGGAAGTACGGCGGCACCGGGCTCGGGATTGGCGATCAGCCGCGAGCTGTCGCGGCTGCTGGGTGGCGAGCTGCGGCTGGTGAGCGCGCCGCGCGCCGGCAGCACGTTCACGCTGTATCTGCCGCAGATCTACATGCCGCCACGCTTTGCGCGAAAGAGCGCCAATCGCTGCGCCCGTCGAGGCGGCGATGCTCAATGCCCCGCTGTGGCCGCCGATCTGGCGGCCGGCGAGACGAGCACGTGCTCGACGCGGACGAGCGGCCCGCGGTCGACGCGGCCACGGCGACGCGCAGCGATGCAGGCGATGACGGCAGCTGGTCGCGCGACGGCGGTCAACGAGGTCGGCGATGACCGCGACAGCCTGACGCCGGGTGCACCCGTGCTGCTCATCGTCGAGAACGATCTCGCGCTTCGCGCGCTTCCTTCTCGATACCGCGCGGGAAAAGGGCTTCAAGGGCATCGTCACATCGATGGGCGTCTCGGCGCTGGCGCTGGCGGCCGAATACAAGCCTTCCGCGGTAACGCTCGATATCTTTCCTGCCCGACATCGACGGGTGGCGGGTGCTCGACCGATTGAAGCACGATACGCAGACGCGCCACATCCCTGTTTCGGTCGTCTCGACCGATGAATCGCGGGAGCGGGCGTTGAACGCGGGTGCGTTCGCCTTTCTCGCCAAGCCGATCCAGAGCAAGGAAATGATCGATGCGCTGCTGGACCGCCTGAGCGCATTTGTGCAGCGACCCGCGAAGAGCCTGCTGGTCGTCGCCGCTGACGAGGCCAAGTCGCACGCAGCTCATCGAGTATCTCGCCGCCGACGACGTGCGTCCGGTCGGCGCGCCGGATCAGTAGTGCCGCCGCGGCGATGATCTGCGAATGGGCAGCGTCGACTGCCTGGTCCTGGACGCGGACCTGCTGCGGGCGGAACCGCGCGTCGCGCGCCGATGAGATCGAGCCGGCGATCGACATCGTTGCCGATCGTCGTATACGGCGACGCAGGGGACACGCGTGCAGCTGCCGCTGGGAGCGCCTGGCGCGAAGAGCGCCGTCGTGCGCAAGGCGCGCTCGCCCGAGGGCCTGCTCGACCAGACAAGCTTCCTGCTGCACCGCGTCGCCGGCGAAGATGCCGGAGACGCATCGGTCGATCCTGCGCGAGCTGCACAGACGCGAACGAAGTGCTGAAAAGCAAGAAAGTGATGATCGTCGACGACGACATGCGAAACATCTTCGCCCTTTCGTCGTTGCTCGAGGACAAGGGCATGGCCGTCGTTTCACACGACAACGGGCGCGACGCGGTCAATGCGCTTCAGGCAGGCCGCGGTGTCGACGTGATTCTGATGGACATCATGATGCCGGAGATGGACGGGATCGACACCATTCGGGAAATACGCCGGCTTCCGGCATGCAAGCACGTGCCGATCATTGCGGTGACCGCCAAGGCGATGAAAGGCGACCGCGAGAAATGCATGGAGGCGGGGGCGTGGGACTATCTCTCCAAGCCTGTCGATACCGAACTCATGGTCGGGGTGTTGCGCGCGTGGCTGGGTTGACGACCGGCACGCACTTGAGTCGCGCTTTCGCGCATGGACAGAACCTGGACCGGCCAGTGCAGCGCAAGTCGGGCCGACATCCTGATCGTCGACGATCGGCAGGACAAGCTGCTCGTCTATCAGACGCATCCTCGAGGACCTCGGGCAGAACCTGTTCACCGCGGCATCGGGGGAGCAGGCGCTCAAGCAGCGTGCTGGAGCGCGACTTCGCAGTGATCCTGCTCGACGTCAACATGCCGGGGATGAGTGGCATCGAGACGGCTGCCTTGATCCGGCAGAGAAGCCGCTCCGCGCACATTCCCGATCATCTTCATCACCGCCGACTTCGGCGATGAGAGCACATGGCGCGCGGCTATGCGCTGGGCGCCGTCGATTACATCGCCTCTCCCATCGTCCCGGAGATCCTGCAGGCGAAAGTCAAGGTCTTCGTCGACCTGTATCTGCTCGCACAGCAGGCGCAGCGAGCAGGCGCAGGAGCACATCGCGCTGGCGGAAGAGAAGGCCGCGCGCGCGGCCGCCGAGCAGGCCACCCATCGCCTGTCCTTTCTGGCGCAGGCGAGCGTCGCGCTCGCGGGCTCGCTGGACCCGGTTGCGATCACGCGCGAGCTTGGCGGTCTTTGCGTCCCGTTCCTCGCCGACGTAAGTGCTGCTCACACTCAGTCGCCGAATACGGCTGGCGGGCGTGACCACCGAAGTGGCATGGATGAGCGACGATCGGGAGCTGGGGTTGCTGCGACGCGCGGTCGACAGCGCGCGGCATCCGCTGGCTCGACGAGGCGATCGAACGAGTCCTCAAGAGCGGCAAGCCTGACGACATTCGGCGCCGGCTCGATCGATGCCGCGACGAGCCGATCCGGAAAATGCGCTTCGCGTAAGTGCAGATCGGCGTCGCGCCCGACTTCGCCGTCCACGGCTTGGCCATCGTACCGCTGTCAGCTCGCGGCCGGACGCTGGGTGCGCTGTCTCTCGGCGTCGGCCCGTCCGGGCGGGAGTTCGACGCTGACGCGTTTTCGATCGCCACCGACCTGGCTAGTCGTGCCGCGATCGCGCTCGACAACGCTCAGCTTTACGCCAAGATTCAGGAAGAAGATCGCCGCAAGGACGAATTTCTGGCGATGCTGGCGCACGAGTTGCGCAATCCGCTCGCGCCAATCAGCAATGCCGTTCACATCCTGCAAGGCTAAGCGACAAGGATCAGGCCAAGCGCGAGTGGGCGACGGAGGTGATCGGCCGCCAACTCAGGCAGCTCATCCGACTGGTCGACGATCTGCTCGATGTCTCGCGAATCACACGCGGCAAGATCGATCTCAAGGTCGAAGTGATCGACGCGGGCAAAGTCATCGCCGCCGCGGTCGAAACCAGCCGTCCGTTCGTCGATGCGTCTCGAGCATACGCTCAGCGTCTTGCTGCCGCCGAAGCCGCTGGTGCTCAAGGGGGACTTCGCGCGCGTCGCGCAGATTCTCGCCAACCTAATCAACAATGCCGCGAAGTACACCGACAAGGGCGGGCGGATTTCGCTCACCGCGGCGCGCGAGGGCGCGGAAGTGGTCTTTCGCGTCCGCGACACCGGAATGGGGATTCCGCCGGACCTGCTGATCCACATCTTCGAGCCGTTCACGCAGATCGACGCGCACGCTGGATCGCTCGCAAGGCGGACTGGGCATCGGCCTCACGCTGGTCCGGCGACTGGTGGAAATGCAAGGCGGGCGGGTCTTTGGATCCAGCGAGGGCCCGAACCGGGGCAGCGAATTTACGTGTCGTCTGCCGGCCGCCGACTCGGCGCCGCAGGCGCAAGCGAGCCGGTCAAGGAGGCGATCGGGTCCGGCAACCTGACCCTGGACCTGCGCGTTCTGATCGTCGACGATAATCGCGATGTCGCAGAAAGCACCGCCGCGCTGCTGCGGCTGGAAGGGTGCGATGTCCATCTGGCGCATGACGGCGAAGAGGCGCTGCGCGTGGTCATCGACTGCATCCGACGGCGGTCCTGCTCGACATCGGTCTGCCGAAGATAAATGGCTTCGAGGTTGCCGAACGCATCCGCTCGGACGCCGGAGCTTCGCGACATCCTGATTGTCGGCGTTTCAGGGTATGGCCAGGAGGAGCATCGGCAGCGATCCAAGCAGGCCGGCTTCGATCATCACATCGTCAAGCCCATCGAGCCGAGGACCCTCACCGGCTTGCTGGCTTCGCTCCGTCCGTCCCACGCGCGCGCCACTAGCGAAAACGTGGTCAAGTTTCCTCAGCGCAAGATTGCGGACTAGGCGCATACTGCGGCCCCGGAGGCCCCATCTGCGTGCCGCGCGCGAACCGGCGTCTGCAGCGTTGCCTAGCGTTGCGCACTAGCAGCCATTGATGCCGACCCCGCGTCCGGAAGCTAGCGCACCATCGACCGCTGACGGTCGCCGTCGGGGACCAAGGCGATCGCGCTGCGCTGCGCGGCGTGCTCGATATCCGTACCCTTGGCGAGGCGGAAAAATCGCTGAGCGAATGGCTGAAGAAACGCAAGCGCGGAGCGCTCGATCTCAGCGACCTTAGCGGCCTCGATACGCCCGGTGCGCTGTTTCTGTGCGGGCTGCGCAACCAGGGAGTGGAGTTGACCGGCGTCAGCCACGACCAGCAGGCGCTGCTCGATCTCATCTTTGGCCTCGAACTGAAGCCGCTGCCCAAGCAGGCTGCGGTGCCGCGGTGGCGACAGCTCATCATCGCAGCTGGGCAAGGGTGCGGACGCCGCCGGGCGCGATATCCTCGACATCATCACGTTCGTCGGACGGTCCGCAAGCGCCTTCGGCCAGGCACTGCGCCACCCGCGCCGCCTGCGGCTGCCGTCGATTTCGCGCCACGTTCGAGATACCGGCATTCATGCGGTGCCGATCATTGCCCTGATGGCCATCATGATCAGCATCGTCATCGGGTACCAAAGTGTCGCCCAGCTGCGCCCGTACGGCGGCGAGGATTTCATGATCAATCTCGTCGCGGTGTCCATGTTGCGCGAAATGGGTGTGCTGATCACCGCGATCATGGTGGCGGGCCGCTCCGGCGCGGCGTTCGCCGCCGAGATCGGCGTCATGAAGGCACGCGACGAAATCGATGCGCTCAAGGTAATGGGCTTGGATCCGCTGGAGATGCTGGTCGTCCCGCGCCTTATCGGCCTCGTCATCACGCTGCCACTGCTGACATTCATGTCGGACATCATGGGCTTGCTGGGCGGAGCGATGGTTTCCCGGTTTCTGCTCGATGTAGCGCCGCTGCAATACCTGGATCGCGTGCGGCATGCGGTCGACGCAAACGATCTGCTCGTCGGCCTCATCAAAGCGCCGATCTTCGGCTTCCTGATCGGAATCATCGGCTGCATGCATGGCCTGCGCGTCGGCGGCTCGGCGGAGAGCGTCGGCACCGAGACAACCCGGGCCGTGGTCAAGGCCATCTTCGTCGTTATCGTCCTCGATGCCCTGTTTTCCATACTGTTCGAAAAGCTGGGCATATGAGCGCGCAGCAGAGCATGCCGCACCGATCCTCTCCGCGCGCGGCATCGTCAACCGGTTCGGCAAGCAGGAAGTGCACAACCGGATCAATCTCGACGTCCTGCCCGGCGAGATCCTCGGCATCGCCGGCGGGTCGGGGTCGGGCAAATCGGTTCTGCTCAAGACGCTTACCGGGCTGCATCGGCCGAACGCCGGGCAGGTCATGGTGGACGGCAAGCCCATCGATGCCATCAGCCCGGCGGAAAAAGCCTCGCTCATCGGCGTGCTGTTCCAGCAGGGCGCCCTGTTTTCCTCGCTGTCGGTGGCGCAGAACATCATGCTGCCGATCCGCGAGCATACGGATTTGCCGGTGGCAGAGCAGGAGCGAATCGCGGCCATGAAACTCGCGCTCGCCGGCTTGTCCGCAGCGACCGGCAGCAAGTTTCCCGCCGAGCTCTCCGGCGGCATGGTGAAGCGCGCCGCGTTTGCGCGGGCGCTCGCGCTCGATCCGCGGATCCTGTTTCTCGATGAGCCGACGTCCGATCTCGATCCACTCGACCGCCAGCGGCATCGATGCGTTGATCCAGCAGCTCAACCAAAGCCTCGGCGTCACGGTCATCCTCGTCACGCACGATCTGACGACGTTGTTCAGCATCTGTCGCCGCGTCGCCGTGCTGGTGGACAAGAAACTCACCGTTGGCACGCTCGACGAGCTGCTGCGCTCCCAGGAACCCTGGATTCACGAATTTTTGCACGGTCCGCGAGCGCAAGGCGCAGCGACCGCGAGAAAGCATCGCCATGGAAACCGATAGACACTATTTCATCGAGGGCTTGTTCATTATCGGCCTCGCTGTCGCCGCAGCGTTCTTCTTCGTTTGGCTCTCGCGGTCGGGTCACAGCGACGACGTGCTCTACCGCATTCATTTCAACGAATCGGTCAGCGGCCTCTCCGTCGGCGATTCGGTCAAGTTTCGCGGCGTCGATGTCGGAACCGTCAACGCCATGGCGCTCGATACCGCCGATCCGCGGCAGGTGCAGGTTGATGTCAGGCTACGCAAGGATGCGCCGGTCAAGACCGATACCAAGGCAAGCCTCACGCTCAAGGGCATCACCGGGGTCGTTTACATCGAGCTCGATGGCGGCGCGCCCAGCGCGCAGACCCTGGTTGCGGCGACGCCCGCGGGCGAAGTCCCGGAAATCCCCTCCGAAAAGAGCGGCCTCAGCACGGTCATGGACCAGCTGCCCAGAGTGATCGAGAAATTCTCCGCCATCGAGGAGCAGACCAAGAAGGTCATGACCGACGTCGGCGAGGTCACCAACAAAGTCAAGCAGAACCCCTTGCTGAACCTGGGGTCCTCGCCGGACAAGGAGCCGCCGCCGGCCGCCGCGAAGAAGAATAAGGCGCCGCGCAGCCCGTAGGTTCACCGCCGTGCTGTCGAGACCTTGCCGGCGGCACGGGGGCACATCGCGTCGGCGCCCGGCCGGCATTCGTCTCGAGCGCAGCTTCGAGGCTACTTCGCGCCGGCTTTGCCGGCGGGGGGACCCGCCATCCCGCCGCCGGCCACGACTGCCGCTGCGGCAGCAGCCAGAGCGCTGTCGCGCTCGGCTTTCGGCTCCGCGGCGAGCACCTTGACGCGCGCATAGAGACGCTTGAGATCGCCGCCCTCGGCGGCGAGCAGTGCCTGGAACTGCGGGACTTTCTGCGTGTACAGGCCGACAGCCGCCAGGCTGGCGTTGTTCGGCCCCTGCGCGAACCAGTAGTCGTAGGCGCTGTAACCACCCCATGAATTCTTGAGCGCGGCATAGTCCGCGCGCATCGCGCTGAACACCGCCGCCTTGGCCGCGAGCTTGGCATCGGCATCCGCGTCGCTTGCATAGAGGGTTACCAGTTTTTCCCGGGTGCGCTCGACCAGCGCCTGAAATCTCTCGCGGTAGCGCTGACTCGTTGCAAACTGGCGGTCGAGCTCGGGATCGTGCTGGTCGGCAAGCCAGCGACGGACGCCCTCCTCCTCGACGGAGACGGCAAACGATTCATTGAAGACGGTGTCGTCCTTGGCGTAGGCGACTTGGTGCGCGAGCTCGTGGAAAATGAGCCGCGCGATCTCAGTGTCCGGATAGCGCAGGAATGTCGACGGCATCGGATCGTCGAAGTAGCCCAGGGTCGAATATGCCGGGACGCCGCCGATGTACACGTCGTCGCCGCTCGCCGCGAGTTGCGCCGCCTCGGCACGCGCTTCCGCCTCGGCAAAATAGCCGCGGTAATTCACGCACCCGGCGACCGGGAAGCACCATTGGCGCGGCGTCAGCGACAGCGCCGGAGTAGCGAAGACATTCCACAGCACGAAACTCCGGCCGAGCTCGCTGTAGCGCCGGTAGCTGGCGTTGTCCGGCAGCGCCAATTCGCGGCTGGCATATTCGCGGATTGCCAGCACGCGCTCGAGTTTGCGCTTGACGATGGGGTCCTGCGTGGTTTCCAGCACCTCGGGAATCGGTTGCGCACGGCGCAGCAGGTCGAACTGCCCCGCAATGCCCTGCCAGTAGTATTCGGCGCTCGAGCAGCTACCGAGCAGGAGGGCACCGAGCGCGAGCAAGGCGAAGCGCATCATGCTCGGCCCAGGGTCGGCAGCCAGCGTCCCAGCCGGCGCACGCCCTCCTCCAGCAGGGGCCTTGCGATCGTGTACGCGAAGCGCACGTGCGCTTCCGGTCGATGCCGCCCGAAATCGATGCCCGGCGTGAATGCGACGCCGGTGGCCTGCAACGCCTCGAGTGCGAAACGCTCGCTGTCCATGCCGAAGCGCGAGCAATCCGCATAAACGAAGAAGCCCCCGGTCGGGGTGACCGGAATGGCGAAGCCGAGATCGCGCAGCACCGGAACGAGGAAATCGCGCCGCGCCTGGAATTCATCCCGCCGCGCCTCGAGGATCGCGAGCGTTTCCGGTGCGAAGCAAGCGAGCGCCGCGCGCTGCGACGGCGTGGACGGCGAGATGTACAGATTCTGGGCGAGCTTTTCGATGTCCCGCACGTGGCGCTCGGGTGCAACCAGCCAGCCCAGCCGCCAACCGGTCATGTTGAAATACTTGGAGAAGCTGCTGATCACGAAGATGTCGTCGGACAGCGCGAGCGCGGTCCGGGGTTGCCCTCCATAGGACAGACCGAGATAGATTTCATCGACCAGCAACGCCCCTTGCCGTGCCGCCACAACCCGCATGATCCGGCCCATCTCATCCCCGGGCAGGGCCGTTCCGGTCGGGTTCGACGGCGAGGCGATGAGGACGCCGCGCGTGCGCGGCGTCCAATACCGGGCGATGAGGTCGGCAGTTAGCTGGTAGCTCGACTCGGGTCCGACCGGAATCCCGATCGCTTCGCCTTCCAGCGTGCGCACGAAATGCCGGTTGCAGGGATAGCCCGGATCGGCAAGCAGGATCTGCTCATCGCGATCGACGAGCAAGGCGAGCGTGAGCAGCAGCGCGGCGGACGACCCCGCCGTGACGACGATTCGCTCCGGCGCGACGCGCACGCCGTAATGCGTGTCGTAGTAGGTCGCGATCGCCCGGCGCAATTCGGGCAGTCCGAGCGCCGAGGTGTAATAGACCGCACCGCCGGCGATGCCGGCCGCTGCCGCCGCCAGCACCGGCTCTGGTGTGGGAAAGTCGGGCTCGCCGATCTCCATGTGAATGACGTTTCTGCCGGTAGCCTCGAGTGCCCGCGCCGCGGTCTGCACCTCCATGACGTGAAACGGCGCAATGTCCTGCACGCGCGCCGCGGTCTCATTGCGGGGAGCCATCGAACGTATGATTGCCGAAGCGATGAAAAGTGCTATGGTAACCGCATCGGGTTGCCATGGACCGCCGCCGTGCTTAAGGGTCTGCCCTCGCTGTTTGTCGCAGTCGCCCTGTCGGCACACGCGACCGTGTACAAGTGCTCCAACGACAAGGGCGGTGTCGTCTACCAGGACACGGCGTGCGCGCCTGGCCGCGAGCTTGCCAATCTCGAGATCAACCCGGCTCCGCCGACCATCGCGCCGCGCGCGCCGCGAACGGATGGCGCAAACGCGCCGGCTGCGAGCCCGGCGCCGGCGCAACCCGGGACCCGTGGTGGCAGCGCCGCCGAGCGCAAGTTGCTGCTGGCCGGCATGCGCGAAGCTGAAGTGGTCCGCAGTGTCGGGCGCCCCGACCTGGAGAGCGCCGGGCGCGCCAAGGAAGGGCGCCGTTGGTCATATCTGCCGACAGCCGGCGATCCGGTCACCCTGACGACGCTGACGTTCGTCGAGGGCAAGGTGGCCTACGTCGAGCGCAAGGTCGTGCGCTAGCTTCTCGGGTCGCTCATGCGAGCGGTGGTCCAACGCGTGCGTGAAGCCCGTGTCGACGTCGACATGGCAACCGTTGCCGCAATCGGCCCGGGGCTGCTCGTGCTCTGCGCGATCGGCGTGTCCGATGGCGACGCCGAGCGCGCCTGGCTTGCGCGCAAGATCGTCCGCCTGCGCATCTTCGACGACGCCGCCGGGGTGATGAATCGCTCGCTGCTCGAAAGCGGCGGCGAGATGCTGGCGGTGAGCCAGTTCACGCTCTACGCTTCGACGCGCAAGGGCGCCCGCCCGTCGTACAGCGCGGCGGCCGCCCCCGAGGTTGCGGCACCGCAATTTGCAGCGTTCGTCAAGGCGCTGGAGCAGGAGCTGGGGCGGCACGTGCCGACGGGCATCTTTGGTGCGGCGATGCGGCTCACCCTGGTCAACGATGGGCCGGTGACGATCTGGCTCGATACGGCGGTGCGCGAGTGAGCCCGCCCCGGCGCTGCGGCATGCGCGGCGCGACTGCGCCGCGGTCAGTCCGGTAACTCTTACAACGGCGGTTTTCCGGGTAGCGGGAACCGCGAGTCCGCGGCACGGTCTTTTCTTGAAGACCATGCTGGAACGAACCGTACTCGGCAATACCCTCCTCGCCTGGTGTTTCGCGGCCGGGGTCACGGCACTCACCGCGGTCGTGCTGCTCACCGCGCGGGCGCAGGCCCGGCGCTGGCTCGCGGCGCGGAGCGCGCCGGAGCACCCGTTGCGGGGCGACTGGATGCGCGCCGCATTCGAAGCGACGCAGTCATGGTTCCTGCTCACCGTTGCGGTGTTCGTCGGCGCGCAGTGCGTTGCCTCCCGCCGAAAGCAGACCGGCTGGTGGACCATCTGACCATTGTCGCCGTGATCGCCCAGGCCGCATTCTGGATGAGCCGGGCAATTCGCCACTGGCTGGCACGGCAGGTCGCCGCCAAGCAGCAGACCGACGCCGAGGCCGCGACCACGGTGAGCGTGCTCGGATTCTTCGCCCAGCTTGCGCTCTGGTCGCTGGTGGTGTTGCTGGCGCTGGAGAACCTGGGTTTCAACGTCACGACGCTGCTCGCCGGCCTGGGCATCGGCGGGGTCGCGATGGCGCTCGCTGCGCAGGGGATTCTCGGCGATATCTTTGCCTCGGTGACCATCGCGCTGGACAAGCCGTTTGCCATCGGCGATGTCATCGCCCTCGACAATATCATGGGCACGGTCGAGCACGTCGGGCTCAAGAGTACGCGCCTGCGCAGCATCTCGGGTGAGCAGATCGTGCTGGCGAACACCGACCTGCTCAAGGCCCGCGTGCGCAACTTCAAGCGACTCTCCGAGCGGCGCGTCGAGTTCACCCTCGGCGTGGCATTAGACACAGCCCCGGCGCAGCTCGCCCTGATTCCCGCGTTCATACGCAAAGCGGTCGAGGCGCAATCCGGCACGCGATTTGAACGCGCCCACTTCAAGAAGTACGGTGATGCGGCCCTGATTTTCGAGGCCGCGTTCTACTTCTCCGGTCCCGATTACAATCGGTACATGGATGTGCAGCAGGCGATCAATCTTGAAATCTACCGGCGCCTGCAGCAGGCAGGGATAAGGCTCGCCGGGCAGGCGCCGCCGCCGGTCGTCGGCAACGAGCCGGCGCAGGCGCGCGACGCGCAGGCGGCACCGCTGCGTGCGCAGCCATCCGACCCGCCGCACTGAGTCGCGGCGGCGCGGCGCCCGATGCGCCCTTGCCGCAGCGCGGGGTGTCAGCCGATCAGCGCCGACGTGATCTCGAACCGGCCCGACAGCGTCCGGTGCACCGGGCACTTGTTGGCGATTTCCAGCAAACGTTCGCGCTCGTCCGGGGACAGGCTGCCGACCAGGCGGATGTCGCGGCGCATGCGGTAGACGCCGTCGGCCTCGTCGTGGCTGACCTCCGCCTCGACGCCTTGCAGAGGCCAGCCCTTGCGTCGCGCGTAGAGCATCAGCGTCAGCGCCGTGCAGCTCGCGAGCGCCGCGTCGAGCAGCTCGTGCGGATCGGGACCGAGATCCTCGCCACCGGCGGCGAGCGCCGCATCGGTCAACAACACATGCGAGCCGATCGCGACTTGGTGCGCAATCGTGCCGGTCGACGCTTTAGAGGTGCGAACCGGATGCAATTTCATGCTCATGGTCGGCTCCGTTTCCCGCTCGGCTCAGGCTTTGTCCAAGCTGTAGCGTCCCGGCCCGAATCCGAACAGCAGCAGCATCCCGCCGAGGATCGACAGGTTCTTCAGGAAGTTGATCTTCTGGGCCGCCATCTGCTCGGGTGGCACCGCCCAGAAATTATGGAAGATCGGCGTGATCACGAGCAGGAAGACGATAAACAGCAGCGCGGCCCAGCGCGCTTTCCAGCCGATGACCAGGGCCAGTCCCGCGCCGAGCTCGATCAACACCGCGACGGCGGCGAGGAACTGCGGCGCCGGCAGCCCCTTGCTCGCGATATAGCCCGTCGTGCCATCGAAGCCGGTCAGTTTGCCGTAGCCGGATAGGATGAAGATCGTGGCCAGCGCAACGCGGCCGAGCAGCGCCGCCGAGTCTTTCTGCACGTTCATGAGGTTCTTCCTCTGCAAAAATCCGGGCTCACGGCAGATCGAACAGCAACACCTCGGCATCCTGCGCGGCGTCGAGCGCAACCGCCGCCTCGTCTGCAATCTTCGCGGCGTCGCCCGCGCGGAGCGTCTTGCCGTTGACCCGGACGCGCCCCCGCGCGACGTGCACGTAGGCGCGGCGCCCCGGCGCGAGCGGATGCGTCGCCGCTTCCGCGCCGTCGAGGAGCGCCGCATAGACGGCGGCGTCCTGGTGGATGGTCACCGAGTCGGCACGGCCATCGGCGGAGGCGATCAGGCGCAGCCGGCCGCGCTTCTCGCGTCGCCGGGATATGCCGTTGCTCGTAGCTCGGCGCGATGCCGGTGACGTTCGGCTCGATCCAGATCTGCAGCAGGTGCACCGGTTCGGCGGGCGCGGGATTGTATTCGCTGTGCAGCACGCCGCGGCCGGCGCTCATCCGCTGCACGTCCCCGGGCACGATGATCGAGCCCGTGCCCATGCTGTCCTTGTGCTCGAGCTTGCCTTCCAGCAGATAGGTGATGATCTCCATGTCGCGATGGCCGTGCATGCCGAAGCCGGTTCCGGCCTGGACCCGGTCCTCGTTGATCACGCGCAGCGCGCCGTAGCCCATGTGCTCCGGATCATGGTAGTCGGCGAAGGAAAAGCTGTGAAAGCTGTCGAGCCAGCCATGGTTGGCGTGGCCGCGCTCCGCACTCGATCGCAGTTCAATCATTCACGGCTCCGGTTGATTGAATGAACGCCGACTTGGTCTCGCAGGCCGATTGCCGCGGCGCGCTTCAGGAAATCTGGCGCCCGGCTCAAAGCCGGTAGGCCTGCTTCGCCAGCTGGTACGCAAGCAGCGGTGCGAGCTCGAAGGCTTCGTCTTCCTCCAGCCGCTGCTCGGCGACAAGCTGCGCCAGAAAGCGGCAATCGATGCGCCGCGCCACGTCGTGCCGCGCCGGAATCGACAGAAAGGCCCGCGTGTCGTCGTTGAAACCGACCGAATTGTAGAAGCCGGCCGTCTCGGTGGCCTGCTGGCGAAAGCGCAGCATGCCCTCCGGGCTGTCGTGAAACCACCACGGCGGGCCGAGCTTCAGGATCGGGTAGTGGCCCGCCAGCGGCGCGAGCTCGCGCGCGTAGACGGTCTCGTCGAGCGTGAACAGGATGACGGTGAGCTCGCGTTCGTTGCCGAAGCGGTCGAGCAGCGGCTTCAGCGCGCGCACGTAATCGGTCCGCGTCGGGATGTCGGCGCCCTTGTCGCGGCCGAAGCGCGCGAAGATTTGCGGATTGTGGTTGCGGAACGACCCCGGATGAATCTGCATCACCAGGCCGTCCTCGAGGCTCATTCGCGCCATCTCGGTCAGCATCTGGCCGCGAAAGGTCTCGGCTTCCTCCGCGGTCGCCTCGCCCTTGAGCGCCTTGGCCAACAGCGCCGCGCAATGCGCCGCGCTCAGATCGCAGGTCAGCGCGGTCGGATGCCCGTGGTCGGTCGAGGTCGCGCCCATGGTCTTGAAGAATGCGCGCCGCTGGCGATGCGCGGCGAGGTAACCGCGCCAAGTGGTCGTGTCCTCGCCGGTGATCTCGCCCAGCTTCGCGACGTTGGCGGCGAAGCCGTCGAACTCCGGGTCGACGACCGGATCCGGGCGGTAAGCGGTCACGACGCGGCCCTTCCAGCCCGAGTCGCGGATCCTGGCGTGATGCGCCAGCGGATCGAGCGGCGACTCGGTGGTCGCGATGACTTCGATGTTGAAGCGCTCAAAGAGCGCCCGCGGCCGGAACTCGGGCCGGGCAAGCGCGGCATTGATCTGATCGAAGACCCGATCGGCCGATTCCGCGGTGAGTCGCTCGCGGACCCCGAACACCTCGTGGAATGCGTGGTCGAGCCAGATGCGCGTGGGCGTGCCGCGAAACAGGTGGTAACGCGCGGCGAACGTGTGCCAGATCTTGCGCGCGTCGTCCTCGACCGGGCCACCATCGCGGCGCCGGATGCCGAGCGCCTCGAGTTGGACGCCTTGGCTGTAGAGCATGCGGAAGACGTAGTGGTCCGGCGTGATGAACAGCGCCGAGGCGTTCGTGAACGGCGCGTTGTCGGCGTACCACTGCGGGTCGGTGTGCCCGTGCGGGCTGACGATCGGCAGGTCGCGCACTGTCGCATAGAGCCCGCGGGCGAGCGCGCGCTGCGCGGGATCGGAGGAGAACAGGCGGTCGGGATCGAGCTTGAGGGGAATCATGGCGCGTCCTGGTGCGAAAGGGCCTCGGTGGCGCGCGCAACGCTGCGCGCCGCGCCGTCGGCGAACAGCGCCGCGAGCCAGCCGGTCACCTTGGCCGCGAAGCGCGGGTTGTCCGGCAAGTCGGCGCCGAAGACTGCGCGCAAGCCGAGATACTCGCGCGCCAGCGCCGACGCATTGCCGCGTTGCGCGGCGGCGATGCGCGCGAATTCACCGGCCAGCGGATCGGAAACCACGATCGTGCGGCCGGCCTCGTCGATACCGCTGACGTAGCGCATCCAGCCGGCGACGGCGAGCGCGAGCAGGTCGATGTCGCGGCCTGTCGCCAGATTGTCGCGCACGGTGTCGAGAAGCCGCTGCGGCAGCTTTTGCGACCCGTCCATCGCGATCTGCTGCGTGCGGTGCGGCAGTGCCGGATTGCTGAATCGCGCCAGGAGCGCGTTCTGGTAGTCCGCCAGGTCGATGCCTGGCGGAGGACGCAGCGTGGGCGCGACCTCGTCGCGCATCAGCCGCCGTGCGAACGCGGCAAACGCCGGCTGCGCGGCGACCTGGTAGATGAATTCGTGCCCGGCGAGGTACCCGAGATAGGCCAGGGCGGAGTGGCTGCCGTTGAGCAGCCGCAGCTTCATCGTCTCGAAGGGCGCGACGTCGGTGACGAACTGTGCGCCGGCACGCTCCCATGCGGGCCGTCCGGCGACAAAGCGGTCCTCGATCACCCATTGGCGGAACGGCTCGTGCACGACCGGCGCCGCGTCGCGCACGCCCAGCGCGGCATCGTTCTCGGCGATGTCGCCGGCGGTCGTGGCCGGCACGATGCGGTCGACCATCGTCGACGGGAAGCTCGCGCTGGCTTCGATCCAGCGCGCCAGCGCGGCATCGCGCGCCGCCGCGAACGACGAGCACCAGGCCGCGCACGAGCGCGCCGTTGTGCGGCAGGTTGTCGCAGCAAAGGACGGTGAACGCTCGCGTTCCGGAACGGTGTCTGGCGCGCGAGCGCCGCAGCAATGAGCCCGATCGCGCTCCGCGGCCGCGTCGGGTCGGCGAGGTCGTGCACGATGTCGGGATGCGCGAAGTCGAGCTGGCCGGTTGCCGGATCGTGGCAGTAACCCTTCTCGGTAATCGTCAGCGTGACAATCCGGGTCGCGGCTGCGGCGAGCCGCGCCAGCACGGCGTCGCGCTCGTCGCCGAGGAACAGCACTTCGCGCACACTGCCGATCACGCGCCGGCGGATGCCCGCCGGACTCTTTTCCACCGCGGTATACAGGCCGTCCTGCGGCGCGAGCAGCGCGCGCACCTCGGCCGACCTGAGGCTCACGCCGCAGATGCCCCAGGCTGCGCTTTCCAGCGCCAGCGCATCGTCGCTGTAGACTGCGGTTTGCGCGCGATGGAATGCGCCGATGCCGAGGTGGACGATGCCGATGCCGATGCCGGCGCGGGTCGTACGCCGGCCGCGCGACGGCGGGAGGCAACTCGCCGAGCGTCGCCAGCGATAGCCTGCTTCATAGAACCGGCTGCGGATGCTCTTTGACGCGCGAGACGAGCTGCGTCGGATTGACGAAGCGCAGCGCAATGAGCAGCCATACCAGCGTGACCAGCATGTACACCATCGCCATCGCGTCGACCGACTGCGGAGCGCGCACCCCGGCGGCGAACACGGCGTAATAGAGCGCGACGACGAGCGTTTGCGAATCCGGACCCGAGGTGAGGAAGGTGAGCTCGAACAGCGCGATGGTGCGCACGAGGACCAGCAGCGACGCGGCGAGAATGCCGGGCGCCAGCAGCGGCACCAGGATGTGCCCGAACATGCGACCGGTGCTGGCACCGAAGACGCGCGCCGCGGATTCGAGATTCTGGATCGATCTGCTCGATGAACGGCGTCATCACCAGGATGACGAATGGCGCGGCAGGAATGAGATTGGCGAGGATCACGCCGTAGAGGGTTCCGGCGAGTTGCAGCTTGTAGAGGACCGTGGCGAGCGGAATGCCGTAGGTAATCGGCGGCACCATGAGCGGCAGCAGGAACAGCAGCATGAGCGCCCGCTTGCCGGGAAAGTTGCGCCGCGCCAGCGTGTACGCGGCGGGCACCCCGATCAGCAGCGCCAGGAACACCACCGCGAAGACCACCTGCAGCGTGACCCAGAGTATCGAGTCAAGCTGGAATTCCTTCCACGCCGCGGTGTACCAGCTCGTCGTCCAGCCGTCCGGCAGCCAGGTGCCGAGCCAGCGCCGCGCGAACGAGCTCGTCGCGACGGCGGCGATCATGAGCCCGATGTTGACCACGAACAGCGTCATGAGGCCGAGCAGCAGGCCCCGCCAGGCGCGATCGAACCAGGTCTGCAGCGTCTCGCTCAACCTTTGCCCCCGGCGACCGGCCCGCGGTAGAAGGCGCTGCGCAGCCCCAGCACCGCCGCGACGATGACCAGTTGCACGAAGCCCATGATCATGGCGATCGCCGACGCCAGCGAATAGTCGTACTGCTCAAAGGCCGCCTCGTACGCCGCGATGGAGATCACGCGCGTCGGCCCGGCCGGAGAACCGAGCAGTATGGCGGAGGGGAACACCGAGAACGCCTGCACGAACGCGAGGCAGAAGCACATCGCGAGTCCCGGCGCCAGGAGCGGCAGGTAGATGTGGCGAAACTGCGCCTTCGGACCGGCGCCGAGCGTGGCCGCGGCGCGGGCCAGCACCGGGTCGATGCCGGTGATGTACGACAGGATCAGCAGGAACGCGAACGGGAATCCGGAAATGACGAGCGAGATCAGCACCCCCCAGTAGTTGTGCGTCAGGCGGATCGGTCCGTCGTACAGGTGCACAAGCTGCAGGAAATGCGACAGCCAGCCCTTGGGCCCGAAGTAGGTGAGCATGCCCTCGGCGATCAGCACGGTGCCCAGCGTGATCGGGACGACCAGGACTGTGGTCACCCAGCGCTGGTAGCGACTCTTCACGCGCATCTTGATACGCGATCGGCAGCGCGAAGCCGACGTTGATGAGCGTCGCCGGGAGTGCCAGGCGCAGCGTGGTCCAGATCGTCGGCCACTCGTTGTCCGTGGTGAAGAAGAAGCGGTAATTCGCGAGCCAGTCGCCGTCTTTGGGGTTGAACGAAAGGACGAGCCCGTAGAGGAAGGGATAGACAAAGAGCAGCACCATGAACGCCGCCGCCGGCACGACCAGGAGCAGCGTGCGATCGAATGCGCGCGCAGCCTCCCGCTGTTCGACGTCGTCGTCACGGCCCGCTCCGGCGTCAGTCCGCCGGATAGACCAGCGCGCGCTCGACCGGCACATGGACGCGCACGCGTGGCGTTGAGCGCGGTGGTCACCGGCCCCCGCACATGCAGCAGTGTGCCCGCCGGCGTGATGACATCGAGCAGCGAATCCCGGCCGCAATACTCGACGTTGCCCACCCGGCCCTCGAGCGTGTTGACGCCGCCGGGTCCGTCGCCGACCGAGATTTCCTCGGGCCGGATTGCGACCATTGCCCGTGCGCCGGTGAGCGGCTGCTTGCGCACGCCGGTAAGTGCGATGTCCTTGCCCTTGAGCACGACCCGGTCGCCGTCCTCGCGCACCACGTCGAGTTCGAGCACGTTGCGGTAGCCCATGAAGCTGGCGACCTGCAGATTGGCGGGCTGCATGTAGACCTCGGAGGGCGTCCCGATCTGCTGCACGATGCCGTCCTTGATCAGCACGATCCGATCGGCAAGCGACAACGCCTCGTCCTGATCGTGGGTCACGTAGATCGTGGTGCGGTCGAGCTCGCGCTGGATGCGCCGGATTTCGGCCCGCGTCTCGATACGCAGCTTGGCATCGAGATTCGACAGCGGCTCGTCCATGAGGATGAGCGGCGGCTCGATGACGATCGCGCGCGCGATGGCGACCCGTTGCTGCTGCCCGCCGGAAAGCTGGCCCGGCAGCTTGTTCTCCTGGCCGGTGAGCTGCACGAGCTTGAGCGCATTCGCCACGCGGGTTGCGCTGTCGGCGGCGGAGACGCCGCGCATGCGCAGGCCAAAGCCGATGTTCTTGGCCACGCTCATGTGGGGAAACAGCGCGTAATTCTGGAACACCATGCCGAAACCGCGCTTTTCCGGCGGCAAGCGTATCGATCCGTTGCCGATCCAGCCAGATGCTCCCGCTCGACAGCTGCATGAGGCCGGCGATGCAATTGAGCGCGGTCGACTTGCCGCAGCCCGACGGGCCGAGCAGGCAGATGAACTCGCCGCGCCGGACCGTCAGGGTCATTTCATCGAGCGCATTGAACGCCTTGCCCCCGGCGCCGGCAAACCGGCGCGTCACCCGGTCGAGCTTGAGCTCGTCGAAGTCGTGCTTCATCGGCCGCTCACGCCGCAACCGGCCCCGTCCACCCGCCCGCCGGAAGCGCGGTGCGATCCCCAGGTGGAGCGGCCGGCTGCGTCTGCAATAGCCGAATCACTTCGTCTTCTGCGCGCCAACCTGCTGGTCCCAGATGCGGAACGCGTCGACCTGCGCCTTGGCGTCGAGCGACTGGGTGTGCGGAAACTGCGCGAGCCAGGCGTCGTATTCCGGACGCCCGAATTCGTTGATCGAGTCCTGGCTGGCCTTCGGCGCCATCGCCAGCGTGACGTTCTTGACCGCCGGGCCGGGATAGAAATACCCCTGGTCGTAGGTGTACGCCTGTGCGTGCGGCGTGAGCATGTAGGCCATCAGATCGAGGACCACGGCGACCTTTTCCGGAGCGACGCCCTTGGGAATGACCATGTAGTGCGCGTCGTTGACCCAGGTCATGCCCTTGAACGGCGCCACCTTGTAGTTCTTCGGCACGATACCGAGAGCGCGCGGATTGATGTCCCACCCGGTCACCGTCACGGTCATGTCACGCGAGCCCTCGCCGAGCTCCTTCATCACCGCGCCGGTGCCCGTCGGATAGTACTCGATGCAGGAATTGAGTTCCTTGAGATAGGCCCACGTCTTTTCCCACCCGTTGACCGGGTCCTTCGGGTTCTTGTCGCCCAGGATGTAGGGCAGCCCCATGATGAAGGTGCGGCCGGGTCCGGAGTTGGCCGGTCGCGCATAGATCAGCCGGTTCGGGTTGGCCTTGCACCAGGCGAGCAGCTCCTGGGGGGTCGTCGGCACCTGCTTCACCTTGTCCGGGTTGTACTCGAGCAGCGGCCCGGCCGGCATGAAGGTCACGACGATGCCGTAATCCTGTGCCAGTTCCTGCATCTTGGCGGCAGCGGGCAGATAGTTGCTGGCGAGGTTCGGAAACTTGGCCGCGTATTCCGGAAGAATCTTGATCAGCACGCCCTGCTCGATGCCGGCGGCCAGAAAGTCGGTGCCCGTCAGCACCAGGTCGATGTCGCTGCGGCCTGCTCCCTGCATGGCCCGGAGCTTCCCGGGAAGCTCGGGCGCAGGCGCCTTCGTGAAGTTGATCTTGGCGACGAGCTGCGGGTGCGTCTTCTGGTAGGCCTCGATGGCATCCTGGGTCAGCGCCAGGTTGCCGGCGACATCGACGATGTTGATCGTGACCGGGCTTCTTCGGCAGCGCGACCTGGGCCGCAGCAGGCCAGCTAAGTGCCAGTAGCACCACGCCGAGCGACGCCGCCACGACACGCAGCGATGCGCGGCCGGCGGCCAGTCCGATCCGACCGAGTCTGTTGCCTGAGCTCATGTTCTTCCTCCTGGGTGGCTGCCTGTGAGAGCGGCCATGCTCCGAATAGCGTCGAGACCGTCGGCGCGGCGGTGCCTTGATGGCGAATCGGTTCAGCTGGCCATGCGCCGCCGCGCAGCGGCCGGCGCAGGCATGCGCCGCCGGGGCGCACGCGCCCGGCCTTCCAGGCCGCGTTGAAATTCCCGCACCACGCGGGCCAGATGACGGTGCATCGCCGTGCGCGCAGATTCGGGATCGCGCGCGGCAATCGCGCTCAGTATCGCCGAATGGTCCCGGATCGTCTTGCGCGCCAGCTCCGGGGTGTGAAAGTGCTGCTGCAGGCGTCCCCACAATTCGGCACGCTGCTGCCACAAGCCTTCGACGACCAGCTCCAGCGAACTGTTGCCCGTGGCCCTGGCGATGCCGAGGTGGAAGTCGCGGTCGCTCGCTTCGCGCACGGCGAAGTCATCGATGTGCGCCGCCATTCGCGCGACGCACTCGCGCAGGTAGTCGAGTTCGGGCTGCGCTGCGGTCGCCGCGGCCAGCGCCGCGATTTCGCCCTCGATCAGGCTGCGCGCCTGCAGCAATTCGAACGGACCCGGTCCAGCATCTTCGGCCGCGGCGGGGCGCACGAGCGGGCGCGGTGACAAAGATGCCGCTTCCGACACGAACCTCGACCAGGCCGCCCATCTCCAGCGAGATGATCGCTTCCCGCACGGAGGCACGGCTGACGCCGAGCGACGAGGCCAGCTCGCGTTCCGCCGGCAGGCGCGCGCCGGGCAGAAATTCGCCGCTGGCGATGAGCTGCGCGATCTGATCGGCGATCTGTCGGTAAAGCCGTCTGGGCTCGACCGCCTGCAGGGGCAAGGTGGGTTCCTCCGGGGGGACCGGCAACTGCGTCGCGGCCGCCGCTGCCTGTCGCCGCGGCCGTCGTTACGTGCCACATCTTACCATTGCGCCGGTCGTGGTCAAGTGGCCTAGCCATCGAACCAATAGGCCAGTTACTTCGCCCGGTAGCGTCCTGACCGGCCGCCCGATTTTTCCAGCAGCCGCACGTTGTCGATACGCATGCCACGGTCCACCGCCTTGCACATGTCGTAGATCGTGAGCAACCCAACCGCGGCTGCGGTGAGCGCCTCCATCTCGACACCGGTGCGATCGAGCGTCTCGGCCACAACCTCGATGCTCACCGCGCTGTCGTTCTCGTCGAACGCGAAGGCGACCGCGACGCGGGTGAGAGGCAGCGGGTGCGCGAGCGGTATGAGCTCGGCGGTGCGCTTGGCGCCCTGGATCGCGGCAATGCGCGCGGCTCCCAGTACGTCGCCCTTGCGGGCCGATCCCGCGCGGATGAGCGCGAGGGTCGCGGGCTGCATCGCGATGCGGCCGCCGGCGCGCGCGCGGCGACGTGTCACGGGCTTGTCGGCGACGTCGACCATATGCGCCTGTCCCGCCGCGTCAAAATGGGTAAAATGTGAACGCTGCCCGGCCATCGTCTGCAGTCGTCTGTCGCCGTGTTCCAGAAACTTTACGTTTGCCGCGGCAATCATAGCACCATGCTTTTGTCGCCCTCTCCCTCGTCGTGCGCCGTGGCGCTCGCGGGCCGCGATCGTGGCCCTGACCGCCGCTAGTCTCGCGGCCAGTCCGATTTCTCTGGCGCAGCAGCAGGCTCTGCCCGATCTGGGCGACCCGTCGCTGGCGTACCTTTCCGGTCCCCAGGAGCGCAAGCTGGGCGAGAGTATCGTGCGCCAGATTCGCGCCAGCGGGGCGTACCTCAACGATCCCGAAGTCAACGGCTACCTTAACGAGCTCGGCAACCGCCTCGTGACCGCGATTCCCGGAGCGCCTTTCGACTTCGAGTTCCTCGCCATCGCCGACCCGTCGATCAACGCCTTCGCGCTTCCGGGAGGCTTCATTTGCGTCAACACCGGCTTGATCCTGCTCACGCAAACGGAATCCGAGCTTGCCTCGGTGCTGGGCCACGAAATCACGCACGTCACCCAGCATCATATTGCGCGCAGCATCCTCAACCAGCGCGATTCCATGCTGACCTCGCTCGCCGCGCTGGCCGCCGCCGTTCTCGCCGCCCGTTCGCACTCCTCTTCGAGCGGCCAGATGACGAGCGCGGCGATGGCGTCGGCACAGGGTCTCGCCCTCCAGAACCAGATCAATTTCACGCGCCAGAACGAGGAGGAGGCGGACCGACTCGGGTTCGAGCGCACCTATGCCGCCGGCTTCGATCCCAGCGCCATGGCCACGTTTTTCGAACGACTGCAACGGGCGGCAATCTGGTTTGAGGGTTACTCGCCGTCGTATTTTCACGATCACCCCGAAACCTATCAGCGCATCGCGGAAGCGCAGGCGCGCGCCTTCACCAAGCCGTTCCGCCAGGTTCCCGATTCGCTCGACTTCCAGATGGTCCGCGCGCTGTTGAAGAGCTACGAGGGCACGCCCGAGGATGCCATCTTCTTCTTCAAGGACGCCATCGCCGAGCGCAAGTTCAATAACGAGGTGGCAGCCCACTACGGACTCGTCGCGTCGCTGCTGCGCGCCGAGGACTTCAAGCGCGCGCAGAAGGAGCTCACCACCCTGGAAAAGATGGCTCCGGCGCATCCGATGATCGAAGCGATGGCCGGGCAGGTGCTGATGCAGTCGGGCCAGCTCAAGGCGGCAATCGCACGCTATCAGACGGCGCTGGTCCGCTACCCGAACAAGCTGCAGCTCGTCTACGACTACCCTGAGGCGCTGCTCAAGGACAACCAGCCGGACAAGGCTGCCGCGTTCACGGTCGAGCAATTGGAGCGCCACCCCAACGACGGACCGCTGCACCAGATTGCCGCGCGCGCGTACGCCGCACTCGGCAAGCAGTTGCTGCAGCACCAGCACCAGGGGGAGTTCTACGCCTGGCAGGGCGATCTGAAGGCCGCCATCGTGCAGCTCGAGCTTGCGCTCAAGGCCGGAGACGGCGACTTCTACCAGATCTCGGTCACGGAGAGCCGGCTACAGGCCGTGCGCCAGGAGCTCGCCGATCAGGACAAGAGCATCGCCAGCGCCGGCCACACCGGATGACGCGGGCGGTGCCGACCTGCGAGGCAACCGCGGCGCGGCTTACGCGTGCTTCTGTGCGATGAACCGAAGCGCCACGCCATTGTTGCAGTAGCGCAGTCCGGTCGGCTCCGGGCCGTCGTCGAAGATATGTCCCTGATGGCCGCCACAGCGGACGCAATGGTATTCGGTCCGGGGAACGATCAGCTTGAAATCCTGCTTCGTGGCGAGGCTGCCGGGAATCAGGGTAAAGAAGCTCGGCCATCCGGTGCCGCTGTCGAATTTCATCTGCGAGCTAAACAGTGGCAGTGCGCAGCCGGCGCAGACGAAAATGCCGGCGCGCTTCTCCCCGTTGAGCGGGCTCGTGAACGGCGGTTCGGTGCCCTCCTGACGCAGGACGTTGTACGCCGCCGGCGTCAGGAGCTGTTGCCATTCGGCGGCGGTCTTGGTCACCGGGTCGGTGCTCGTCGCCACGTCCGCCCCGGGCGCAAGCAGGCGCCTCCAGTCCTGCTGGATCTCGGCAACCGATTTGCTGGCCAGCGCCGTGGCCGCAAGGCCCGGCCGCGCCAGGATCCAACCGAGCGGCAGCACGGACAAGCTGCTCAAGAAACCCCGTCGTTGCATGCCGTTCTCCTCGTCATTGCCGCCGACCTTCCCAGCGGCCACCTCCCATGGTCGCGGCGGCAGACCGCTTGCTTACGGGCGCCGCGGTGCGCCCGGGGTTCAAGTTCAAGTTTATGATTTCGCTCTAGTCTAGACCAATGGCCGCGGCGGGAGTTGGCCGCGGTGCAGGTGGCCGGAATCGAAGCGGTGTAAGTGCCAACTTGGCACTTCGGACGGGCTGGCAGGCTCGAAACCTGCCGCCTAACGACAAGAGCGCGACTTACGGCAGATCGTCCCGGGGCGTTACCGGCTTCACTGCGGCACACACGCGAACACCTTGGTATTCCCGTTGCCTTCGAACAGCCAGCCGGCGGCGAGCATCTGGTTAAAGATCGTGGGGGAGGTTGTGTAGCGGTGGTTCGGCGCCCCGCCCATGCCGTTGTTGTAGAGCCGATACAGCGGGATCGTGCCGCTCGCGCACAGGCCGTTGCCGTCGGCAAGCGCAATGTAGAAAGCAATGGCTTCGTATTGCCAGTCTGCGCCGGCCTTCAACGAGGCGCATTCCGCCGCGAACGGGGTGTAAAAATGCGAGCTCTTCGGCGTGAACGCGGTGCTGAAGAAGCGGCAGGTCGGCGCCGCCGCCGGGTTCGATTGCGGCCACACGTTGAACGTCTGTCCGGTGCGCTGCCAAACGCCGCCGAAGGCGCCGCCATCCAAGGCGGCGATCTCAGCCGGAAACGCGGTTTCGAAGTAGAAGTTCCACGCCGCGTAGTAGTACTCGACCGCCTGCACCGTTGGTCCGCCGCCCGCCGGCTGCGCGCCGGTGCCCGACAGCGCGATCATCTGCGGGCTTCCCAGGCCATTGCTCACGACGGTAATGGTCGCCGCATGCGCGCCGGCGCTGATCGGGCTGAACGCCACGTTGAGCACGCAGTTCGACCCGGGAGCCACGCTGCCCGCGCACGACGAGCTCGTGATCAGAAACTCGGCCGGATCACTGCTGGCGACGCTGTTGAGCGTTACGGCGCTTCCGCCGCTGTTGGCGATGACCAACGGCTCGGGGTTGCCGGTGGAGCCCACGTTCTGGCTGCCGAAGTTGATCGCTGGCTGCATCTGCAGTTGCCCCGGCGCGGCAACGACGTTCGTGCCGGTACCGCTGGCCACGAATGTCTGCGGGCTGCCCGTGCCGTTGCTGGTCACGGTAAACGTCGAGCTGCGCGCGCCGGTTGTCGCGGGCACGAATGCAATGCTGACCTGGCAGCTACCGCCGGCAGCCACCGCCGCCGTCGTGCACGACTGGCTCACCATCGGAAACTCGGCGCCGTTTCCGTCGCCGATCGAGCTCACGGTGACGCTGGCGCTGCCGACATTGGTGATCGTGACGGCGAACGCGCTGCTCTGGGTGCCGACCGTTTGGCTCCCCAGGCTGACCGAACCGGGAACCTGGAGATTGCCTTGCCCGCCGCCGCCGCCGGTAAACGTCGCCAGGTAAGCGGCGACATCCGCTGCGGACTGCACCGGGTCGGGCAGCGCTCCCTGCAGCAGGAACTGCATCGCGGGAACGATGCTCCATTCATTCAGTATGAAGTTTGGGTTGCCCGCGCCGTTGATGATCCCGTGCGCGTCCTTGGTCGGGTCCGCGTTGTGGCAACCCACGCACCAGGTCGTATAGGTTGTCTTGCCGTTGGCGGCGTTGCCGGTTTGCGCGTGCGCAATAACGCTCCATGCCACGAGCAATGGCAGGAGCGAGAGACCGAACAGGCGTATGCGAGTCATTCCTTCCCTGCGGGAGCTGCGTGCAACGGGCCACGCCGGCCTGGGCCGCCGTCAACCCGGGTCAAAAAGCGCTTGGCCACCGGACGTGCACTGCGAAGCTGCGATCGCGATGGGGTCCCTTGAGTCTTAGACGAAACCGAGATTCGGTGTCGCGAACCGTGGCAGATTCGGGAACACGTACGGCAGATCGACGCCTGCGACGCCGAACCAGCTCGCCAGCGTCGCCCCGACCTGATCGACCGCGGTCGTCGGCACCCAGGCGCCGTTGCCGCCGCTGTCGTCGGGGCCTTTGATGGCGAGGGTCGGGAACGTTCCGTAGAGGTCGCCGCCCTTGACGGCGCCTCCGAGCACCAGGTGGTGTGAGCCCCAGGCGTGGTCGGTGCCCGCGTTACCGTTGCCGATAAAGGTCCGGTTGAATTCCGACATGGTGAACGTCGTGACGTTGCTGTCGATGCCTGCGGCGACGGTGTAGTTGTAGAAGGCCGAGAGCGCCGGGGAGAGCTGCTGGAACAGCGCGCTCTGGTCTTTCACCAGAGAGCTGTGGGTGTCGAATCCGCCCATGCTCACGAAGAAGACCTGCCGCTTGATGCCCAGTCCCGCCTGCGCCTCGATCAACCGCGCGACCTGCTTCAACTGATTGGCAAGGCCGGTGTTGAGCAATTTGCCGCCGACGGTGAAGGCCGCGGTGATGGTTGGTGAAAGGGGGGCGGTCAGCACCGGGTCGGCGGCATTGGCGGCCACCAGCGCATCGCTGAGCACCGATGCCGCGCTGCCAATGATCTGGTTGGTGCCGCTGGTCGTCAGGAGCTGCGTTACACCACCGATGCGTGCCACGCTGATCGCGTCGGTGCCGGTGCCATTTAGCGTCACGCCGCCGGCGCTGGGAATGACGAACGGCCCGGTGGTCTCGCCGAAGTTGAACACGCTCGCGCCGCTTACCGAGACCATCGTCGGGATCTGCGCGCCCGCATTGGCAGGGCTGATCTTGTCGCTGATGCGCCCGGCCCAGCCGGTGCGCTGCGCGACCCCGGGAATCAAGCCCTGCCACTGATTCTGCTGGTCGCTGTGCGAGAACAGGTTCAAGGGTCGGCTCATCCCAGCCTGGTATTGCGCCTTGGTGAGCGGCGCGATCAGCATGCCGGCGTTGCAGATCACCGCGAGCTTGCCTTGCGCATACAGCGGGTAGATGTCGATCAGGTCCGGGTGCAGCCCGAATGTCTGTCCGGCGTTCGGCGGGCTTTGCGGCGTGATCGGCAGCAGTTGCGCCTGCGGGATCTGGACGTTCGACCCGGCCGTTCGGACCGCGGCATAGTTGGCGTAATTGGTGATCGGCACGAGCGTGTTGTTCGCGTCGTTGCCGCCGAACAGGAACACGCCGACCAGCGCCTTGTAGCCGGAGAGCGATTGGGCGTTGGCAAGCTCCATCCCCAGCCAGCTCAGGTTGCCGAACAGGCCGGCCCCGGTCAAAGCGGCCGACCGGTAGAGGAATTTTCGACGTGAGTTGGTCATGTCAGTGTTGGACCTGAAAGTGGAAGGAAGAGGCCATCTGGTAGATCGCCATCCGCGCCCGTTCGACGACATTCGCGGCCGGGACCTGCGACACGCTGTTGACGATGATCTGCGCCGCAGCGGCCGGAAAAGTCCCGTACATCAGCGCCTGGTTGAGCGCGTCGACCATCGCGGTGGGATTGGCCGCCAGCGCCTCGTAGGGCTTGGTATTGATGAACGTGCCCACCGCGTTGGGCACCGTCGGATCGATGGCGATCCCCTGATAGACCAGCGCGTAGACCTGATTCTGGCGCTGCACGGCGGTGTAGCTGTTGTGGTTCCCGAATTCAGGTCCGGCAAGGGTGGAATTCGGGATCGTGTAGTCAATCGGGTAGTAGTTGAACACCGTCGGCGAGGAGTAAATCGGTTCCCCCAGGGTTCCGGAGCGGACCGACAGCCCCGCGCCATCGGTTGGCGTGCCCAAACCGCGCAGCAGCGCGGTGATCATCAACGGCGGTTCGCGCAATTGTCCGAAGGTGTCCGGCGCCGCACCGCCGCGTGCCTCGGGATCGGTCAGGATCGCCGTCACGACCGCCTGCATGTCGCCGCGCACGCCGGACCCGTTGTTGTTGAACACGCCGGCAACGCGCGAGATGTACGCCGGCGAGGGATTGCTCGTCACCAGGTGCTGGATGAGCTGCTTGCCGATGAACGGCCCGACGTTGGGATGCATGAAGATGTTGTGGAGTGCAGCCGTAATATCCTGCTGCGCCGTCTGATTGGCCGGAATATTCTGGTTGGGACCGGGCAGCAGCGTCTTGGCGGCCGTCTCGTGACCGTTGGCATAGGTCACCATCGGCACCTCGTAGTCCGCCGGGTTCTTGGTCGTGGTCACGACTCCCGGCTTGGGGTAAGTCCAGCCCGTGAACACATTGGCGAACTGCGCGATGGTGTTCTGATCGTAGGTCGGGATCGGATTGTTTTGCGCATCCAGGATCGGCGAACCGTCCTGGTTGAGCTCGATCAGGCCGATCGAGAACAGCTGCATGACCTCGCGCGCGTAATTCTGGTTCGGCTGCCGGTTGGCGTTGCCCTTGTCGTTGTTGACCATCGTCAGCCAATAGCCCATCGACGGCGAGAGCGTGATCTGGTTGAGCAGCGTCTCGAAGTTACCGAATGCCTGCTGGGACAGGATGTTCTGGTAGCGCGTCATCGGATAGGCGATGGACAGGTCCTGGTTGACCGTCGATATCACCATGATTTGCGACAGTGCCCAGGCCACGCGCTGCCGCAGCTGATCCGGCTTCGTCACCGCATTGGTGTAGAAGTCGCGTTGCACGCGCGTCGGCGTGAGATTGTCGCGATAGCAGATGTTGCGCGGATCGTTGGCCGGCAGCCCCTTGTGGGTCACCGGATCCGTGTTGGTGCAGTTCGCCGACGTGGTCAGTTGCAGGATGGTGTAGTTCGCATCCGGATAGCCCGAAATGGGCTGCGTCAACTGATCGTTGATCCAGCCCGGGATCCCCATGCTGTTGACCCGGGCCGCCTCGGCCTGGGTGAAGCCGAACGTCGCCTGGTTGAGGAAGCGGTAAATGTCGGCAGCCGGCGGCGGCGGCGGCGGTCCGCCACCGGTGGCCTGCACGGCGACCGCCGCGGACATGGCGGTGGCGCCCTTGTCGTCGGTTGCCTGGGCCGTGAAGGTGTAATTGCCCGCGTTGGCAAGCGCGACCGTGTACACATACGGGGCGGTGGTGAGGTCGACGAGCTTGATACCGTTCTGGTAGAGGGTCACCAGCACGATCGTGCCGCCGGTGTCGCTGGCGTTCGCGGTCAGGATGACCTGGCCGGGTGCCGACACGGTCGCGTTCGATGCGGCAAGGGCGACGGCAGGAAGGCTCGTTGGCGGGCCCGCCTGCACGACGACCGGCGTCGAGGTCGCGCTCGCTCCCTTGTCGTCGACCACGACCGCACTGTAGCTGTAGGCACCGGCAGCGGTCAGATTGAGGGTGTAGGTGAACGGTGGCGTGGTCTGTACGGTGAGTGCGGTGGTGCCTTCATAGAACGTCAGGCTGACGATCCTGCCGGTGGTGTCCGTCGCCGTGGCGGTGAGCGTGACCTGGCCCGGCAGCACGGGCACGCTCGTTGCCGACACGCTCAGCGCCACCGACGGCGGCGTGGGGCCCGGCGGCGGCGGCGGCGGCGCGGCGACGCCGTACACGTAGTACACGGGGCCTTCGTAGACGAACTCCGGATAGGTTGCGATGATGTGGTCGCGCTCGGCGACCGACGAGGTATAGAAATGCTCGCCGTTGACCTGATTCCAGAACCGATACAGCTCGCTGCGGCCGTCGGTGGCCGGCGTGGTCGGCGCGTAGTAGGCGACCCCTTCGAGCACGTACTGCGGAAAATGGCTCTGGACGAACGTCACCTCCGTCTGCGAGATGGTGTAGAAGTGCTCGTTGGTCTGGTTGTTCCAGAACCGCATGACCGGGGAAAAGCCGGGCACCGGCTGCGTGGATGCGGCGAAGACCGGGCCCTCGTAGGCGAAAACGGTCGGGTAGGTCGCGGCCACAAAGTCGCGCTCGGCCGCAGAGATGGTGAAGAAGTGCGTGTTGTCGCGCAGGTTCACAAAGCGGTACACCGGCGATAGCGCCGGCTGCGCCCAGCAGGCGCAGGCGAAACCGGTGGCGACCAGCGCGAGCCCGACAGCTGCAGTCCAGCGGGATCCATGAGCGAGGACAGCGCGCCAGCTGGCACGAATGCGGTTGCGGTAGCACGACATGATTGGCCTCCCTGGACCGTTCTCTGGTGCGTGACTCGCGCTGCGTTGCGCGCGTGTCGCGCGGCGCCGACGCAGCCCGGCAATTGATTATTCTCCGATATTTTTAATTTTTCAAGACCATTGACATTTCTGACATCGAATTACCGAAGATAGAACATTTTATGCTGAATCAATATTAAGGAAACTATCTATCGTATTGTTTATATGATATTTTTATATTTGACGATAACCTGCATCCGTTTCGTTGTCCACAACTTGCATCGGGAGCCACGGCCGAAGGGATCCGGAACACGTCAAAAAAGGAGCGCCCAGGTTGGGCGCTCGAGGACAGACCGAGTTCGGGATGACCGGTTAAGGTCGGGGGGGTAAACCCGGTCTGCGGTTAGCCATGATCCCCGCCATGGGATCGCAAAGTCCGGTGCGATGACAACGACATTTCCGCATTCTGCAAGAAACAATTGTTTATGACAAATGGATGGTATCCCGGTTGCGGCGCGGTGGCCAGTGCCGGAGTGGGCATGCCGAGACGCGGCGTCGCCCCGGCAACCGCGACCAGCGCGAGCCACAGGACGACGCCGGCGAGCAGCGCCACCGGCCAGCGCCACGGCTGCAACCAGCGCCACAGGGATTCGGCGCCAGGTCCATGCGCGAGCATGTCGCCGCCGTGTGCCGCGTCCTGAAGGTGCTTAACGCCCTGCACGCTGTTCGCCATTGCTTCTGACCCGGGTTCGCGGCCGCCGCGCGAGTTCCGCAGCGGCACGTGCAGCTGCATCCTACCACCAACTATGCCAACGTCATAGAGGGTCGCCCGTCGGCGGCCGCTCCGCCTGGCATGGGCGTGTCGCATTCTCACTAAGGTATTGTTTCAGAGTTATTTTTTGACGATGGGTGGCGAACCCCAAAAAAGGCCCGGCCGCGTGGCGGGCCGGGCAATGGGCCGGCTCGATGCCGGCTGAGGACGACACCGGTGGAACACTACTCGGTGGGCGCTACACCCTGCCCCTTCGACCGCCAAGCCGCGCGGCGGTCGAAACCCGCCTTGATCGCATCGCGCGCGACGCCCTTCTGTTCCGGCGTAAAGGTGGCGTAGAGCGCGAGCCATGCGTCGCGGGATTGCCGGTGCAGCGCTGCATTCTGTTGCTGCACGCCGTCGCTGAGCGCGGCGACCGCGGCGAAATCCGGCTCGGCCTTGCCGAGTTCGGCTTGGAGCGCCGCCGTTACCTGCGCGAAGTTGGCCCGGGCCGCTTCACGTGCGGCCTTGGCCTGCGCGATCACCGCGTCCCATTGCTGCTGCTGGGACGTGTTCAGATTGAGCTGCGGCTTGAGCTTGGCCAGCATGGCGAGCGGGCTGCCGCCGTGCAGCGCTTGCGGTTGCGCCAGCGAGGGCAGCGCGACGAAACCGAGGACAGCGGCGAGCATTGCGGCGGCGAAACGCTTCATGGATCGTTCCTTGGATGGGTGAATGAATGGGTTCGGTTCATTATCCGGCAGCGCGCGAGGACGCGCCGGCGGTTGTGTAACGAATCATTGCCCACGGCGGCGAAGGTTACAATTCGAGACAACCCAGTGCCACCGTCGCTGCGCTGCGTACCTACGATGCAAGACGATGAAGCCAGTCAGCCCCAAAATTCTCGTTATTGACGATGATCCGCGCCTGCGCGATCTGCTGGTGCGTTACCTGACCGAGCAGGGCTTCCAGGTGCAGGCGATACCGGATGTGCGCGAACTCGACAAGAAGCTGCAGCGCGATCCGCCGCATCTGCTGGTTCTCGATCTCATGCTGCCGGGCGAGGACGGTCTCGCGGTATGCCGCCGCCTGCGCGCAGCCGGCGAGACGGTGCCCATCATCATGCTCACCGCCAAAGGCGAGGACGTCGACCGGATCGTCGGGCTGGAAATGGGCGCGGATGACTATCTTCCCAAGCCATTCAATCCGCGCGAACTCGTCGCGCGCATCCAGGCGGTGCTGCGCCGGCGTACCGAGCTGCTCGCGCCGGGCGGGCCTGCGGCGGATGGAAAAATTGCGTTCGGTCCTTATCTGCTCGACCTGAGCACGCGCACGCTCTTGCGCGACGAAACGCCGATCGCGCTGACCACCGGTGAATTCAGCCTGCTCAAGGTGCTGGCGACGCATCCGCGCCAGCCGCTCGCGCGCGAGAAGCTGATGCTGCTCGCGCGCGGGCGCGATCACGACGTGTTCGACCGCGCCATCGACGTGCAGATTTCGCGCCTGCGCAAGCTGGTCGAGCCCGACCCCTCGACGCCGCGTTTCATCCAGACTGTGTGGGGCTTCGGCTACGTGTTCGTCCCCGACGAATCCGCCGCCACCGACGAGGCCGGTGCTTGACCGTGACCCTGTGGCCGCGCTCGCTGTTCGGGCGACTTGCGCTGCTGCTGTTGCTGGTCATTCTGATCAGCCAGGCGGCGGCGATCTATCTGTTTCGCCAGGACCGCGCCGCGCTGCTCGCCCGCCAGTTCAGCGATACCAAGCTGGTGCAGCTGCGCGCGCTGCGCGCGGCTCTGGCCGCGACCGATCCGCGGGCGACGGACGCGACGCTGGCGCGCTTCGGCGACGCCTATCACGCGCGCATCGTTCCCGACGAGGAACGGCAATTCGTGGGGGGCGCGCCGCAGAATCCACTGCTGCTCGACTTGGAGCGGCGCTTGAAAACGGAACTCGGCCCGGACACGCAGCTGCGCATCCAGCCGCGGCTGCACCTGGTCTGGATCAAGCTGGCCGCTGGCGACCGCGCGTACTGGGCGGGATTCCCCTGGCCACCGCGGCCGGCGGACGACGCGCCATCGCTTGCGCTCGAATGGAGCCTGGTCATTCTCGTGGTCATGCTCGCCGGCGCCTATTTCTTCGCCCGCTATCTCGCGCGCCCGCTGCGCCAGCTCAATGCCGCGGTCGTCAGCGTCGGCCAGGGCAAATCGCCGCCGCCGCTGCCGGAGTCCGGCCCCTCGGAAATCGTCAATCTCAACCGCGGCTTCAACCGGATGCTCTCCAACCTGCGCCAGATCGAGCAGGATCGCGCCCTGCTCCTGGCCGGCGTGTCGCATGACTTGCGCACGCCGCTCTCGCGGCTGCGCCTCGGCATCGAGGTGGAGACGCGCGACGTGCAGGCGCGCCAGGGCATGGTCGACGACATCGAGGAGATGGACCGTATCATCAGCCAGTTCCTCGACTTCGCCCGCGACGGGCGCGACACCCCGCAGGAAATGCACGACCCCAACGACATCGTCGCGACCGTCGTCGAGCGCCACCGGCGCGCCGGTCAGGACGTCCGCTTCAGGCGCGGAGAGTTGCCGCAATTGCCGCTGCGCGCGACGGCGTTCCTGCGCCTTGTGGGCAACCTCGTCGACAACGCTCTGCGTCACGGCGCCCCGCCCGTTGAAATCGCTACCCGGACCGAGAACGGTTCGGTCGTGCTCGAAGTGGCCGATCGCGGGCCGCGGCATTCCGCCCGACCAGGTCGAGCATCTGAAGCGACCGTTCACCCGCGGCGAGCCGGCGCGCAGCGGCGCGGCGGGGGCGGGCCTGGGCCTCGCGATCGTCGAGCGCATCGCCCGCCTGCACGGCGGCACGCTGGACTTGCTGCCGCGCGAAGGGGGCGGCACGCTCGCGCGGCTCACGCTGCCGGCCGGCGCGCGCCGCCCGGGCGCCTAGTGCGCCGTCCTCGGGTCAGCCGCCGTCGTTACCGGTGCGACAGAGCAGCGCGCTCGCCAGCGCCGCGATGCCCTCCCCGCGGCCGATGCAGCCAAGATGATCGGTGGTCGTGGCCTTGACGTTGACCTGCTCGGGGCGCGCGCCGCAATCGGCGGCGATATTGGCGACCATGCGCGCGATGTGTGGCGCGAGCCTGGGCGCCTGTGCGATCACGGTCGCATCGAGGTTGCCGAGCGCGTAACCGGCGGCGCGCGCCTGCTGCACCACGCGGCGCAGCAGGCCGCGGCTGTCGGCGTCCTTGTACGCGGCGTCGCTGTCGGGAAAGTGGCGTGCCGATATCGCCCGCGCCGAGCGCGCCGAGTATCGCGTCGCAAATCGCGTGCAGAAGCACGTCGGCGTCGGAGTGGCCGTCGAGTCCCCGCTCGCAGGGTATGGTCACGCCGCCGAGCACGAGCCGCCGGCCCGCGACGAGCGCATGCGCGTCGAAGCCGTGGCCCACGCGCAGCGGCAGCGCCGTCATGCGCCCTTCCGCCGCTGGCCGAGGATCGCTTCGGCGAGCGCGACGTCCTCGGCGTAGGTCACCTTGATGTTCAGCGGGCTGCCCTGCACCAGGCGCGGCTTGACGCCGAGCGCCTCGACCGCCTGCGCTTCGTCGGTAATCTTGGCCAGGTCGGCGCTCCGGAACGCGTGCTGCAGGATGGCGTAGCGAAACATCTGCGGGGTCTGCGCGCACCACAGGCCGTCGCGCGCCTCGGTCGACACCGCGCGCAGACCGGCGCCGGTTTCGGCGCGCTTCAGCGTATCCGCCAGCGGCACTGCCAGCAGGCCTCCGACCGGCTCGGACTCGAGTTCGTTGAGCAGCCGGTTGAGCGTCGTGACGTCGATGCACGGCCGGGCGGCGTCGTGAACGAGCACCCAATCCTCGGCCGTGGTGCGTTTGCCCATCGCGGCGAGCCCGTTGCGCACCGACTCCGCCCGCGTCGCCCCGCCGCAGTACAGCGCTTCGACCCCGCGGACCTTGCCGATCCGCTCGCCGTAGAGCTTATCGCCCGGCGCGAGCACGATGAAAATGGCTTCGAGCACGATCGCATCGTTGAGCGCGTCGATCGTTCGTCGCAGCAGCGGCACTCCGGCGATGGGCGTGTATTGCTTGGGGAGATCGCTGCCGAAGCGCATTCCCGTCCCTGCGGCCGGAATCAGCGCGAACCGGCGCGGCGCAGTCATGTCGGCTCGCGGACGGAAGCTTGCAACGCAGGCACCGCGATCGTCCGGGCGTCCGCGGCACACGCCGGCAAGTTCTCCCGACCGGCACCGGGTCGCAGCGCACCGTTCATGGCTCGCTCAGCGCAGCCGCGCAGACGAAGGCGCCACAGGTGGCGCCCCTCGGCATGTTCTCTCTCGCGCAGCACGCGTCATCGCGTCCATGGAGTCCGGGCGTCGGATTGTACGCCGGAACGCTCCGGCGCGGCGCCGGCTCGCCGCGCGCCGCGCGCCGCAGCATTCACTCGGCCACGGACAGCGCCGCCAGCGCCGCGCGTATTTCCGCCGGCAGCGGCGTCGGCCGCCGATCGGCGCGGTTCACCCAGACGTGAACGAAGTGGCCGGTCGCGGCGGGCTCGTCCTCGCCCGGGCGAAACAATGCGATCTCGTAGCGCACCGACGAATTGCCGAGCTTGGTCACGCGCAGGCCGGCGTCGATCACATCCGGAAAGGACAACGACTTGTGGTAGCGGCACGAGGTCTCGACGACCAGTCCGATCGCCGGCCCGTTGTGGATGTCGAGTCCGCCGGCGCGGATCAGGTGCTCGTTGACCGCGGTGTCGAAATAGGAGAAGTAGATGACGTTGTTGACGTGACCATAGATGTCGTTGTCCATCCAGCGCGTCGGAATGGGGAGGAAGAAACGATAGCTTGCGCGGCGATTCACCGCGTCGCCGGTGGCGTCAGTCATCGCTGCGCAGTCGGCTTTCCAGAATCTCGACCCAGTGCCGCACCGGCCGCGGCGTAGCCGCGCCAAGATGCATCAGGCAACCGATGTTCGCCGTGGCGATGAGGTCCGGCTTGCCGGACTCGAGCGCGGCAAGCTTGTTCCGCCGCAGCGCTTCGGACAGCGCCGGTTGCAGCAGCGAATAGGTGCCGGCGGAGCCGCAACACAGATGCGCATCGGCGACCGGCGTGAGCTCCAGGCCCAGCGCCTCCAGGATCTCTTCGATGAGCCCGCCCAGCCTCATCCCGTGCTGGAGCGTGCAGGGGGTGTGACAGGCCACGCGCAGCGCGCCCCGGTCCATGGCCACGAATGGCGCGAGCCGCTTCCATTCGGCGGCGACGATTTCGACCGGATCGCGCGCGAGCGCGGCGATGCGCCGCGCCCGCTCCGCGTACGCCGGATCGTCGTGGCACAGTTCGCCGTATTGCCTGACCTGTACGCCGCAGCCGCTGGCGGTGACGACGATCGCCTCGGCGCCGCGTTCCACGTGCGGCCACCAGGCGTCGATGTTGGCGCGCATCGAGCGCACGCGCCTCGGCGGGCGCGGCAAGATGGTGGCTGAGCGCGCCACAGCAGCCCGAGCCGGGGACGCGAAGCAGCGACACGCCGACGCGGTCGAGCACGCGCGCCATCGCGACGTCGATCGTCGGCGCCAGCGCGGGCTGCACGCAGCCGTGCAGAACCAGCATCGTCCGCGCGTGCCGTCGCTGCGGCCAGGTGCCGACCGCGTGCGGACGCGGCAGCTTCTGCGCCAGCGCGCGCGGCAGCACCGGCCGCGCCGCGCGGGCGGCGGCAGCGGCCAGCGCGAACAGCGGGCGGGAGAGCAGCGCTCGGCGCAGCAGCCAGCGCTGCACCCGCTCGCCGGTCGGGCGCGGCACGCGCTCTTCGACCAGATGGCGGCCGATATCGACCAGGCGGCCGTAGCGCACGCCCGGACGGACAGGCCGTCTCGCAGGCGCGGCAGGTCAGGCAGCGGTCGAGATGCAGCTGCGTCTTGGCGGTGACTGCGGCGCCTTCGAGCATCTGCTTGATGAGGTAGATCCGTCCGCGCGGGCCGTCGAGCTCGTCGCCGAGCAGCTGGTAGGTCGGGACAGGTCGCGGTGCAGAACCCGCAATGCACGCACCGGCGCAGGATCGCCTCGGCTTCGCGACCCGCGGCGGTGTCCTTGACGAAATCGGCCAGCGCGGGTTTCCACGGCTAGAAGTCGGGGTAAATGCGTTGCCGGTTGAAGATCCCCTGCGGATCGAAGGCGAACTTGAGCTCGCGCTGGATTCGCAGCAGGGGCGCGTCGGGTCGCTGGAAGGCGCCGACCGACTTGTCGGCGGCACGGAACAGCGTCGCGTGCCCGCCTTGCTGGCGCGCCCAGAGCCGCAGCCGCAGCGCATCGACCTGCGCGTTGGCCTTGAGCCAGCGCAGGCCGCCGCCCCATTCGACGAGCTGCGGGCCGCCGAGGTCGGTAAACGGCGCGGTCGTGCGCACCGACAGGCGCCACAGCGCGGCAGCGCGATCGGCGGCAAAAAACGGATGCTCGTGTTCGCGCAGCGAGCACCAGAACGCGTCGGCTTCGGGCAAGCGGCGTGCCCCCGACCTCGCGCACGGCCGCCGCGACGGCGCTCTGCGCGCCGGCGAAGCGCACATACAGGCGTCCGTCGTGATAGCACGTCGCCGTGATCGGCAGCGGCTTCCCGCCCCACTCGTTCATGCGCTGCATCGCCTGGTCGGCGGTGAGCTCGAGCACGCGCGAGGACTCGGCGCGGGGCAGCGGCTGGCACTTGAGCGAGACCTCGAGCACGATCCCCAGCGTGCCCAGCGATCCGGCAACGAGCCGCGACACGTCGAAGCCGGCGACGTTTTTCATGACCCGGCCGCCAAACGACAAGTCGTCGCCGCGGCCGTCGAGCAGGCGCACGCCCAGGACGAGATCGCGCACCGCCCCGGCGTACGGCCGCCGCGGTCCCGACAATCCGGCGGCGACGCAGCCGCCGAGCGTCGCCGCCGCGCCGAATTGCGGCGGCTCGAATCCGAGCATCTGCCCGGCGCTGCGCAGCGTCTCGACGATCGCGCTGAGCGATGTGCCGCAGCGCGCGGTGATGACGAGCTCGGTCGGATCGTAGTCGACGATGCCGGCGTAGCCGAGCGTCTCGAACGCGCTCCCCCAGCAGCTCCTGGCCGTAGAAGTCCTTGGTGCCGCGGCCGACGATGCGCAGCGGGGTCTTGCGCGGCGGCCGCGCGCCGGACCCGTTCCTGCCACGCGGCCAGCACTTCGCTCACGTGCGCGACCGCGTCGCTCATTGCGGCTGCGCGGCACGCGCGGGCGGCTCGAGGCCGGGCACGCGCGCGGTTTCCTGCGCCGCCGCGGCGGCCCACTCCCGCATCGCCGGAAGTGCCAGCAGCGCCTGGCAATAGGCGGCCGCAGGGGCCTCCAGGGCGACGGCGTAGGTCTGGAAGCGGAACGCGACCGGGCAAAGAAGGCGTCGGCCGCCGAGAACGCGCCGCACAGGAAATCGCCGCCCTGTCCGAAGCGCGCGCGGCCTTCGCCCCAGAGCTCGACGATGCGGGCGATGTCGGCGGCCGCCGCCGCGGAGGGCGTCTTCGCCCACCGCAGCCTCACGTTCATGCCCAGCTCGTCGCGCAGGCGGCCGAAGCCGGAATGCATTTCCGCGGCCGCCGAGCGTGCCCACGCCCGCGCCGGGGCGGCGGCCGGCCACACGCCCGGATGCCGCTCGGCGAGATACTCGGCGATCGCGAGCGAGTCCCAGACGACGCGCGGCGTCGTCGTGCAGGCACGGCACGCGACTGCTCGGCGAGACCTGGTGGATGCGCGCCGGCGAGCCGGGCAGGTACAGCGCCACGCGCTGCTCGCGGAACGGAATGCCGATGACCCGCATCAGCACCCAGCCCGCAGCGACCACGTCGAATAGTTCTTGTTGCCGATATAGAGCGTATAGCTCACAAGGGCACGGTTTTCCCGGGATTCATGATGTTCAGCGGATCGAGCGCGCGCTTGATCGCGCGCATGAGATCGACCGCCTCGCCGTGTTCCTGCGCCAGCACGTCGAGCTTGTGCACAGCCGATGCCGTGCTCGCCGGTGCAGGTGCCGCCCATGCGCGATCGCGCGCAGGCTGACGTCGCTGCGCGAGCGTTCGGCGCGCCGCGCGCTCCTCGGCGTTGGCGGGATCGAAGAGCACGATCAGGTGAAAGTTGCCGTCGCCGACGTGGCCGACGATCGGCGCGATCAGGCCGCTGTGCTCGATGGCGGCTTGCGTCTCGAGAATGCAGTCGGCAAGACGCGAGATCGGCACGCAGGCATCGGTGGCGAGGCCCATCGCGCCGGGCTTGAGCGCGAGCGCGGCGTAATAGGCCGCGTGCCGCGCCTTCCACAGCCGCGTGCGGTCCTCCGGCCTGCGTCGCCCACTGGAACGCGCTGCCGCCGTGGTCGTCGCTGATCGCCTGCATCGCCCCGGTCTGCTCGCGCACGCCCGCGGGCGAGCCGTGGAACTCGAAGAACAGCGTCGGCTTGGCGGCGAAGCCTTCGAGCTTCGAATAGCCGGATGCACGCATCCATCTGCACCTCGTCGAGAAGCTCGATGCGCGCGACGGGAATGCCGGTCTGCATCGCCACGATCACGGTGTTGACCGCACTGGCCAGGTCGGGAAACTGGCACACCGCCGCGGCGATCGCCTCGGGCACGCCGTAGAGGCGCAGCTGGATTTCGGTGATGATGCCGAGCGTCCCCTCGGCGCCGACGAACAGCCGCGTCAGATCGTAGCCCGCGCTCGACTTGCGCGCGCGCCCGCCGGTGCGAACGATGCGGCCGTCGGCGGTGACGACGGTGAGCCCGAGCACGTTCTCGCGCATCGTGCCGTAGCGCACGGCGTTGGTGCCCGAGGCGCGCGTCGCCGCCATGCCGCCGATCGTCGCATTGGCGCCCGGATCGATCGGAAAGAACAGCCCGCTGCCCTTGAGCTCGGCATTGAGCTGCTCGCGCGTCACGCCCGCCTGGACGCGGCAATCGAGGTCCTCGACGTTGACCTCGAGCACGCGGTTCATCTGCGACAGGTCGACGCAGACGCCGCCGTAGAGCGCGGCGACGTGGCCCTCGAGCGACGTGCCGACGCCGAATGCGATCACCGGCACCCGGGCGAGATGACACAGCCGCACGATCGCCGCGACCTCGTCGTTGGTGTGCGGGAAACACGACGACGTCGGGCAGCGCCGCGTCCGCCATGCCCTTCGCCGTGGCCGTGGTGCTCGCGCACCGCGCGCGTCGTGATCGCGCGTTCGCCATAGTCGCCGCAGAGCTTGCGCACCAGGTCGGCGACGGCGCCGGGGTCGGGTCTTGCGGTCGCGTCGATGGCCATGATCGCGTTCGTGGGCAGGGCGCCTAGAAGCGCGGCAGGTCCGGATGCGCGAGCTGGCCGTGGTGCACGTGCATGCTGCCGATCTCGGCGCAGCGATGCAGCGTCGGCACGCGCCTTGCCCGGGTTGAGCAGGCCTTCCGGATCGAACGCGCGCTTGACGCCGAGGAAGCGCTCGAGCTCCGCGGGCGCGAACTGCATGCACATGTCGCCGAGCTTCTCCACGCCGACGCCGTGCTCGCCGGTGATCGTGCCGCCGACCTCGATGCACAGCTCGAGGATCTTGGCGCCGAAGGCCAGGGTCTTGGCCACGTCGCCGGGCCGGTTGGCGTCGAAGAGGATCAGCGGGTGCAGGTTGCCGTCGCCGGCGTGGAACACGTTCATGCACGGCAGGCCGAACGTCTGCGACAACTCCGCCGATGCGCTGCAGCACCGGGCCGAGCGCGCGCCGCGGAATCGTGCCGTCCATGCAGTAGTAGTCCGGCGAGATGCGGCCCGCCGCGCCGGAAGGCCGCCTTGCGTCCGGACCAGAACAGCAGCCGCTGCGCTTCGTTCCGCGATACCTCGATCAGCGTCGCGCCCGCCTCTTCGCAGCAGGCGTTGCACGGCGGCGATTTCCTCGGCGACCTCCTCGGGCGTGCCATCGGACTCGAACAGCAGAATCGCCGCGGCATCGAGCGGATAGCCGGCGTGGACGAACTGCTCGACCGCGCTGATGGTGAGCCTGGTCCATCATTTCGAGACCCGCCGGCACGATGCCCGCGCCGATGATCGCGGCGACCGCGGCGCGCGACCTTGGCCACATCGTCGAAGGCCGCCAGCACGCACTTCGCGTCGCGCGGCTTCGGCGTGAGCTTCACCGTGACTTCGGTGATGACCGCGAGCAGCCCCTCGGAGCCGGTGATCAGCGCCAGCAGGTCGTAGCCCGGGGCGTCGAGTGCGTCGCCGCCGAATTCGACGACCTCGCCGGTGATGAGCGCCCCGCGCACGCGCCGCACGTTGTGCACGGTCAGGCCGTATTTGAGGCAATGCACGCCGCCGGAATTCTCGGCGACGTTGCCGCCGATCGTGCAGGCGATCTGCGACGACGGGTCGGGCGCGTAGTAGAGGCCGTACGCGGCCGCGGCCTCGGAGATCGCCAGGTTGCGCACGCCCGGCTGGACGATGGCCGTTCGCGCCAGCGGATCGATCGCGAGGATGCGCCGAAACTTGGCCAGCGACAGGATCACGCCGTCGCGATCGGGAAGCGCGCCACCCGACAGGCCGGTACCCGCGCCGCGCGCAACCACCGGCAATCGCGCCGCGTGGCAGAGCTTGAGGATCGCGACCACCTGCGCTTCGTTCTCCGGCAGGAGCACGGCGTTGGGCAGCTCGCGGAACAGCGTCAGCCCGTCGCATTCGTAGGGCCGCGTATCCTCGGCCGCACTGAGGATTGACGCCGCGGGGAGGATGTCGTGGAAAGCAGCGAGCAGGGCAGGATTGAGCATGAGCGACTGCGGCAATGCAGAATCGATTATTCCATAAAGGCCCCGCTCCTACCACGCGCTCTGGGCCGAGCCGCCCGGTTCGCATCGCCCGAAGGGGTCGCGCGGCTGCCGCGCGGCCCCTGGGCGGCAGCCTGCTCCCCTTCGGCGCGGCATCCACGGTCGTCTATAATGTTGCACAAAAATGTCAGCGCGCAGTCCGCCGGCGCGGGACACGGAATCCAGCGATGAACCCGGGTGAAATCTACGCCAAGACCGACGAGGGCGTGCGCGAACTCAAGGAGCGCAAGCTCAGCCTGCCGATCGCTCTGCGTAGCGTGCTCATCATGGTCGACGGCAATCGCACCGTCGGCGAAGTCCTCGAGCGCGCGCAGGCGCTGCGCGTCGATTCGACCGCGTTCGCCGCCCTCGAGCGGGCCGGGCTGATTGCCAAGCGCTTTTCCGCTCCCTCCGGCGTCGAACGCGCGCTCGCGCCCGCGCCGCGCACGGCCGATGAGGTCGAGCGCTTCATCGCCGCGCAGACCCAACTCTCGGACCTCATCAACAAGCATCTCGGTTTCCGCGGCTACCTGATGATGATGCGGCTGCAGCGCGCCGAGAACCTGCGCGACCTGCACGACTTTCTGCCCGATTTCGCGCAGGCGCTGGTCAAGCGGATCGGCATGGAGGCGGCGACCCCGATCGTGTCGGAACTCGAGCGCCTGATCGTCGTGCGCAGCAGCTAGCGCGGCGCGGCCTGCCGCAACGGCGCAGCGGCGGGTTTCGCAACAATCCGTTACCGATTGTAACTGCTTGTCCACACGGCGAAACTTGCCGTCAACGCGCGCTGTCTATGCAACGTTGGTGGAATATCATCAACAGTTAGGAGACAGCATGAAACATCGTATCGCACTACTCGCCGCATTGTTCGTCGTCGGCGTTGCCGCGGCCGGCGCAGCCTCGGCGCATGATTCGTTCGCGATTTCGATCGGCGCGCCCGGGTTCGGAGTCGGCTACTCCACCCGTGGCTATGGCTTTGCATACGCCGCGCCGCCGGTGGTCTATTCGCCGCCGGCGGTCTATGCCCCGTATCCGTATTACGCGCCCGCGGTCGTCTATGGCGGGCCTTACGTCAGCTACTACCACCCGTACTGGCGGCACCGCTACTGGCATCGGTAACTAACCGCCCGCCTTGTAGCTGATGCGGTAGATCGCTCCGGCGTAATCGTCGGAAACGAGCAGTGAGCCGTCCGGCATGACGAGCACGTCGGCCGGACGGCCCCAGGCCGTTTCACCCTGCAGCCACCCGGTCGCGAACGGCTCGTAGCCGCGCGCGCGGTTGTTCTCGATGCGCACGAGCGTCACGCGATAACCGATCTTCTTGCTCCGATTCCACGAGCCGTGCTCGGCGATGAAGACCTGGTTGCGGTATTGCGGGGGAAACTGGCTGCCGGTGTAGAAGCGCATGCCCAGCGGCGCGACGTGGGGCCCGAGTCGTTGCGCCGGCGGCGCGAATTCGCTGCACGCGCGCTTGCGGCCGAATTCCGGGTCGGGGATGGTGCCGGCGTGGCAGTACGGGTAGCCGAAATTGAGGCCCGGCCGCGGCGCGTGGTGCAGTGTATCCGGGGGCAGCTCGTCGCCCAGCCAGTCGCGGCCGTTGTTGGTGAACCAGAGCTCCTTCGTGCGCGGGTCCCAGTCGAAGCCGACCGAATTGCGCAGGCCGCGCGCGAACACCTCGCCAACCCGAACCGTCGGCATTCATGCGGGTAATGACCGCGTAGCGATCAGGGTCGGGCTCGCAGATGTTGCACGGCGCACCGACCGGCACGTAGAGCTTGCCGTCGGGGCCGAAGGCAATGAACTTCCAGCCATGCAGCGCGTCGCTCGGAAACCGGTCGCTGACCAGCGCCGGCGGCGGCGGATTGGCCAGTCGGCTTTCGATGTCGTCGTAGCGAAGGATGCGATTGACCGCGGAGACATAGAGCGCCTTGTCGTGAAACGCGACGCCCACCGGCCGCTGCAGCCCGGTCGCGACGGTCGTAACAGAGGCGGCGCGCGCCGGGCCGCAACGTCACCGCGTAGACCTTGCCGGCCTCCATCGAGCCGACGAACAGCGTGCCGTTCGTGCCCAGCGCCATCTCGCGCGCATTGGGAACGCGGGCGACGAGTTCGATCGCAAACCCCGGCGGCAGCTTGATGCTGTCAAGCGGCAGGTCGGCCGCCGCGGCGGAGGGCGAACCGGCCAGGAGGCCGGCCGACGAGCAAGGATGCGCAGAAAGCGGGCATTGCGGCTCCCGGCAAGAGCGACGCGGCGGACGCAGCGCCATTGTGGATGCAGCTTCGCTTTGACGCACAAACGATTGACAGCCGGCGGGGCGGTTTCTATCCTTGGTCCACGCACCCGAGCGATACCGCGCCATGAACGCCCCCGCCGCCGCCACCGTCGTCGCCCCGCAACTGGTCGGCTTTGACCTGATCCGGACGCTGGTCTCCTTCGACACGACCAGCCGCGAGTCGAACCTCGCGCTCATCCACTGGGTTCGCGACTATCTGGCGGCGCACGGCATAACGCTCGCAGCTCACCTTCGACGACCAACGGCGCAAGGCCAACCTGTTTGCCACCCTGCCGGCGCAGGACGGCAACGTGACCGTCGGCGGCATCGTCCTCTCCGGGCACACCGACGTCGTGCCCGTCGACGGCCAGCCGTGGGACACCCCGCCGTTCGACGCGACGCTGGTCGGCGAGCGGCTGCACGGACGCGGCGTCACCGACATGAAGAGCTTCTCCGCGATCGGGCTCGCGTTCGTGCCCGAGCTGCTGCGCCGCGGGCTGGCGCGGCCGCTGCATTTTGCGCTGTCCTACGACGAGGAGGTCGGCTGCATCGGCGTGCGCCGCCTGCTCGCGGACATCGTCGCGCGCGGCGTCAAGCCCGCCGGCTGCATCGTCGGCGAGCCCACCGGCATGCAGGTCGTCGTCGCGCACAAGGGCAAGCGGGCGCATCGCTGCCGCGTGCGCGGCCACGAGGCGCATTCGTCGCTGACGCCGCTCGGCGTCAACGCGGTGCAGGTCGCCTGCGAGATCGTGACGTTTCTGGCGCAGATGGCGCGCCGCTTTCGCGAGCGCGGGGGCTTCGACGCCGCCTACGACGTGCCGTACACGACGGTGCACGTCGGGCTCATTCGCGGCGGCACCGCGCTCAACATCGTGTCGCGCGACTGCCAGTTCGACTTCGAGTTCCGGCATCTGCCCTTCGACGACCCGGACGCGCTGCTCGCCGAGGTCAAGCGCTTCAGCGCGACGCTGCTGCCGGAAATGCACGCGGTCGACCCCTCGACCGCATATCGCGTTCGATCCCATCTCGACGCTGCCCGGGTTCGACTCGCACGGCGGCACCGAGATCGCCGAGCTCGGCAAGGCCTGCAGCGGCGCGCACGAGTTCGGCAAGGTTTCGTTCGGCAGCGAGGCGGCGCTTTTTCACACCAACGGCATTCCCGCGATCCTCTGCGGACCGGGGCACATCGCGCAGGCGCACCAGCCCAACGAGTGGGTCGCGCTCGAACAGCTGGCCCTGTGCGAGGCATTCATGCGTCGCCTGGCCGACCGCGTCTGCGTCGCGTGAATCCGGCGCGCTCCGGCGCGCGTGCTTAGCCGCTCCAAGCCCATGGCTGCAGCCGCCCCGGCGCCCGCTCCGCCGATCGAGGTCGCCCTGCCGAGTCTCGCGCCGCACGCCGCGGGCAACACCGGCACGCCCTACGCGTGGACGCTACCGGTCGGACCGGCCCGGGCCGCATGTCCTGCTGCAGGCGCTCACCCACGGCAACGAGGTGTGCGGCGCGATCGCGCTCGACTGGATGCTGCGCGAGCAGGTGCGTCCGGCGCGCGGCACGCTGTCGCTGGTCTTCGCCAACGTCGCCGCCTACGAGCGCTTCGACCCGGCCGATCCGTTCGCATCGCGCTGCGTCGACGAGGACTTCAACCGGCTGTGGTCGGCAGACGTGCTCGAGGGTCCGCGTGACAGCGCCGAGCTCCGGCGCGCGCGCGAGCTGCGGCCGCTCTACGACCGCGTCGACTATCTGCTCGACCTGCATTCGATGTCCGAGCCCTGTCCGCCGCTGGCGATGGCGGGCCGGCAGCGCAAGGGCCTGGCGCTGGCGCAGGCGCTCGGCCGCGCCGCGGCACATCGTGATCGACGGCGGGCACAGCGCGGGGCAGCGCTTGCGCGACTACGGTTTTTTCGACGACCCCGCGGATCCGCGCGGCGCGCTGCTCGTCGAGTGCGGGCAGCACTGGGAGGCGGCCGCGCCGACAGTCGCCCGGCAGACGGTGCTGCGCTGGCTGCGCCACTTCGGCATGGCCGCCGACGCGCTTCTGGACGCCTACCTCGATCCGGCCCCGGTTCCGGCGCAGGCGCTAATCGAGGTCACCACCACGGTCACGATCGCGACCGACGCCTTCGCCTTCACCATGCCGGTGCGCGGGCTGCAGAGCATTGCCCGCGCCGGAACGACCTACGCCATCGACGGCGACGCCGAGATCCGCACCCCGCACGATGACTGCGTCCTGATCATGCCGACACGGCGGCCGCGCAAGGGCGAAACCGCAGTGCGCCTCGGACGCTACCGTTAGCGAGGAGGCGCTGCTCACCGCGGCGCGGCGAGCGCCGCTTCGGCGGCGTGCAGCAGGTCCGCGCCGACGACGCCGGCCCAGCGCTCGTACAGCGCCCGGGTTGCGTCCTTGAAGGGTTGCTTTCCAGAGGGCGTGAGCCGGGTCACGGTCGCGCCCTGCTGCGCGAGTTCGGCGAGCGCCTGCGCGCCTGCCTGCTTGCGCGCGAGCGCGCTGGCCTCGACTGCCGCCTCCCGCGCCGCCTGGCGAACCAGATCGCGATCGGCATCGCTCAAGCCGTCCCAGACGCCGCGATTGACCGCGAACAGCAGCGCATCGGCGTGCGCGCCCCATAGCAGCAGGTGCGGCAAGCCCTCCGCGTACAGGCGCGAGGTGCGGTACGCGGCGACGGTGGTCAGCTCGCCGTCGAGTGCCCCATTGTGTTGCGCGACCAAGGCAGCCTCGGCGCCCATCGAGGCAGGACGCGCGCCCAGCGCCACTAACGTGTCCAGAAAAAGCGGCGTCGCGGCGACGCGCAGCAAAGCGCCCTTGAGGTCCGCCGGCGCGTGCACCGCGCGCCGCGTCGCGAGCTCGAGGAAACCGTCGTTCGCCCAGGCCAGGGGAACCGCGCCTGCCGCTTGCACGCTTTCGGCCAGCCGCGAGCCGACCGCGCCCTCGAGCAGCCGGTCGAGCCCGTCGCCGTCTTGCACCAGCCACGGCAGCGCGATGAGGTTGAGCGCCTGCACCTGCGCCGCCCAGGCCGCGGTCGAGCCGACGGCGAGGTCGATGCTGCCGTCGCGCAGCGCCGCGAACTCCCGTGCCGGATCGCGTTGCGCAAGCGTTGCGCCGGGAAACAGGGCGACGGCGAGGCGCCCTCCCGAGCGCTCGCGGATGAGCGCGGCCCAGATTTCGGCCGCTTTGCCCTGCGGATACGCCGGCCCGAGCGCGGTCGACAGCTTCCATTCGCGCGTGGCGGCCGGCGCCGCGCCCTGCGCGCGCGCGGGCAGCGCGCATGCGAGCACCGAACCGAGCGCGATCGTCGCGAAGAGCGCACGCACGACCGGAGGCTAGGCGCGCGCGCGTCGGCGCGGGACGATCACGCTGCCAGGGACGCGAAATGCACGCCGCCAGCCGCGCGGAGCGCCACCGCGAACCAGCCTGCGGCGCGTGCGCTGGAATACCGAGCGCCAATGCGAGCCGCAGGCAGCGCATGCCGGGTCAGTGTTTGCCCGCCTGCTCCAGCATCTCCTGCAGCTTGGCGTCGAACGATGCGTAGGGCAACGCGCCGACGATGCGCACGCCCTCGAGCTTGTCGTTCTCGACTCGCCCGACGACAAACGACGGCGTGCCCTGCACGCCGGCGACGCTGCCCTCGGCGATGTCCTGGTCGATCTGCGCCTTGAACTTGTCGGCCTGGAGGCAGCTCTTGAACGCGGGAACGTTCATATTCGTGCTGGCCGCGTAGGTCGCGAGGTTATCCGCCGAAAGCGACGCGGCATTGACGATCATGAGATGGCGCATTTCCCAGAACTTGCCCTGCTCGGCGGCGCAGCGCCCGGCGGTGGCGGCACGGCGCGCGTTTTCGTGAAAATCGAGCGGAAAGTCGCGACTGATGAAGCGCAATTTGCCGGTGTCGATGTAGTTGGACTTGATCTGGGCGAAGGCCGTGTTGTGGAACTGCTGGCAGTACGGGCATTGGAAATCGGTGTACTCGACCATGACCAGCGGCGCCTTCGGATCGCCCAGCGAGAAGCCGCCGGGGGCGAGCTTGTAGCTCACCTTGTCGTCGGCTGCGGGCGCCTGCTGCGGCGCTTGCATCTTCTCCAGCGTCTGGCGGATCTGCTTCAGTTCGTTGATCATCTCCTGGGCCTGCTCGGAGCTGATCCCGTCGGCCCGCGCGGCCGGCGCGGCAGCCAGCAACACGGTCGTCGCGAACAGGGCGATCAAGGGTCGCCGATAACGGATTGCATCCATTGCCATGCCTTCCTTTCCAAGGTCGGTTTTTCGCGCCCACCGACGGATTTTGCGCGCGCGGCACTGCACTGACTGCTTAGGCCGCCGATTCGTTCCGCGACACAGTCGCCGCGGGCACGAGTTCGATCATAGGGTGCCACTGGCAGGCGGGGCAGCGCTGCCTGATTGGAGGTTATTGCGGCCGAACAAACGGTTAGCGCGCGTTCGCGGCGCAGCGCGGCCCAGCGTGCGCAGGTCAGGCGCCGGCGGCGCGCTTCGGCCATAGCAGCAACTGCGTGCAGCGGAACAGCGCCAGCTTGCGCCCCGTGGTGGGCTCGGTAACCTGCGCGTCCCAGACCTGCGTCGTGTTGCCGAGGTGGCAGGGTGTCGCGACGCACGCGATCGTCCCGTCGCGGACGGTGCCCAGAAAGTTGCATTTGAGCTCGACCGTGGTGAAGTTCTCGGCGCCATCGGGCAGATGCGCAAGGCAGGCGTAACCGCAGGCGGTGTCCGCCAGGGCAATGACCGTGGCAGCATGCAGATAGCCGTTGGGTGCCAGCAACTCGGAGCGGATCGCGAGTTCGGCCGCGATGCGATTCTCCGCGACCGCGGTGAAGCGCACGCCGATCAGGCCCGGCAGGCGGCCGTCGCCGCGATGGACGAACCGGTCCAGGGTCGCATCGGGGCGCAGCGGCATCGGTGCTAGGGCGTGCGCAGTCCCCGTCCGCTCTACAAGCCTTTCGGCGATCCACCGCGGTACCGACTGCAGCGCCGCGGCCAGTCCCGCCGGATCTGTCCCGCCGGCCTGCGCCATGTCGGGTCGTCCGCCACCCTTGCCGCCGACCTGCGTGGCAACGTGATTGACCAGATCGCCCGCCTTGATCCGATGCGTGAGATCCGAGGTCACACCGGCGATCAGCGTCACCTTGCCGCCTTCGGTCGAACCGAGAACGATCGCCGCCGACTTGAGCCGGTCCTTCAGCTGGTCGAGGGTCTCCCGCAAAACCTTGGCGTCGGCGCCCTCGATCGTCGTGGCCAGCACCTTCGCGCCGTTGACGTTGACCGCCTGCGCCGCGAGGTCGCCGCCCTGGCTGGAGGCGAGCCTGCCCTTGAGCCGGGCGAGTTCCTTCTCCAGGGCCCGTGCGCTGTCGAGCAGCTGCGCGATCTTGGCCGGTACTTCGGCCGGTGGCGCCTTGAGCGCCCGCGCCGCGGCGTTGAGCCGCGCTTCGGTTTCATGGGTATAGGCGAGCGCGCCCTCGGCGGTGACCGCTTCGATGCGGCGGATGCCCGCTGCCACGCCGGTCTCGGACACGATCTTGAACAGCCGATGTCGCCGGTGCGCTTGACGTGCGTGCCTCCGCACAGCTCGGTCGAGAAATCGCCCATGGTCAGCACCCGCACCTCGTCGCCGTACTTTTCGCCGAACAGCGTCATGGCGCCCGCGCGGATCGCCGCGTCGTACGGCATGACCCGCGCCTCGACCGGGTCATTGGCCAGGATGGCGCGGTTGACGAGCGCTTCGACCGTGCGGATCTCCTCCTCGGTCAGCGGCTGCGGGTGCGAGAAATCGAAACGCGTCTTGTCCGGATCGACGAGCGAGCCCTTCTGCGTGACGTGGGCGCCGAGCACCTCGCGCAGCGCCTCGTGCATCAGGTGCGTGGCCGAGTGGTTCCATGCGGCGCGCGCGCGCGCGTGGGCGTCGACCTTGGCGGTGACGGTGTCGCCGACCTTGAGCTCGCCGGTCTTGCATCTCGCCGTGATGGCCGAAGACGTCGGCCTGGATCTTTTGCGTGTCATCCACCGCGAACAGCGTCAGGCACGCGCCGCTCTTCGACAGCTCGCCGCGGTCCCCGACCTGGCCGCCGGATTCCGCATAGAACGGCGTCCGGTCGAGGACGACCACGCCCTGCTGTCCGGTCGACAGCGCATCGACCGCGCTGCCGTCGCGGTAGAGCGCGACGACGCGGGCCTCCTCGGCGAGCGTGTCGTAGCCGTCGAAGAGCGTCTTCGGGCCCGCGATATTCGAGTCCATCGGCCATCTTGAAGGTCGAGGCGGCGCGCGCCTGCTGCCGCTGCTTGCCCATCGCGGCGTCGAAAGCCGCCTGGTCGACGCTCACGCCGCGCTCGCGGCAGATGTCCGCGGTGAGGTCGAGCGGGAAGCCGAAGGTGTCGTAGAGGGTGAAGGCGGTGTTGCCCGAGAGCACCGTGCTCCCCATGGCCTTGGCCTCGGCGAGCGCCGCATCGAGAATCTTCATGCCGTGCTCGATGGTTTCGGCGAAACGCTCTTCCTCGGCGTGGAGCACCTGCATGACGTAGTCCTGCTTGCAGCGGCAGCTCGGGGTACGCCGCGCCCATCAGCCGCGACGAGGTCCGGCACCAGCTTGTGGAAGAACGGCTGCGTCTGCCCGAGCTTGTAGCCGTGGCGGATCGCGCGCCGGATGATGCGTCGCAGCACATAGCCGCGACCTTCGTTGCCGGGATCACGCCGTCGACGATCAGGAAGGCACAGGCGCGGATGTGGTCGGCGATGACCTTGAGCGAAGGCGCGTCGAGATCCTTCGCCCCCGTCGCCTTCGCCGCCGCGGCGATCAGAGTCGCGGAACAGGTCGATCTCGTAGTTGCTGTGCACGCCCTGCAGCACGGCGGCGAGCCGCTCGAGCCCCATGCCGGTGTCGACGCAGGGCTTCGGCAGCGGTGTCAGCTGACCCTGGTCGTCGCGGTTGAACTGCATGAACACGAGGTTCCAGATCTCGATGTAGCGATCGCCCTCGTCCGGCGAGCCCGGCGGGCCGCCCGCGACTTCCGGGCCGTGGTCGTAGAAGATCTCGGTGCACGGGCCGCAGGGGCCGGTGTCGGCCATCTGCCAGAAATTGTCCGACGCGTAGTGCGCGCCCTTGTTGTCGCCGATGCGGACGACCCGCTCCTTCGGCACGCCGATGTCATCGGTCCACGATGTCGTAGGCCTCGTCGTCGTCTGATACACCGTCACCCAGAGCTGCTCGGCGGGCAGCTTGTAGACGTCGGTCAGCAGCTCCCACGCGTAGCGCGATCGCTTCGCGCTTGAAATAGTCGCCGAACGACAGTTGCCGAGCATCTCGAAGAACGTGTGGTGCCGCGCGGTGTAGCCGACGTTCTCCAGATCGTTGTGCTTGCCGCCGGCGCGCAGGCAGCGCTGCACGTCGGCGGCGCGGACGTAATGGCGCTTGTCGGTGCCGAGGAAGACGTCCTTGAACTGGACCATGCCGCAGTTGGTGAACAGCAGCGTCGGGTCGTTGCCGGCACGAGCGGCGCCGACGGCACGATGGTGTGGCCGCGCGCGGCGAAGTAATCGAGAAACTGACGGCGTATGGCGGCGACTTGCATGGCGATCCGGGGTCGGCGGCAGCGCTGACCGGCCGCGACGTCAGAATAAGTGACGGTTCAAAATCAATATCTTAGCACAGGCGCGCGACCGACCCGCGAATGCGCGGCCGCTCTACTCGGGCGTGCGGTTCGCGCGGTCGTCGAGCAGGCGCAGGATCTCGGTCAGCGCAAAGCCGCGGCCTGCAGGAAGCGCACCTGGCGTGCCTTGTCGCGCGCGTCGAGCGGCGGCCGGCCGAAGCGGCGTTCCCAGAGCGCGCGCAGCGCGACCGCTTCGTCGATCTCCGGCGCCGGCGAGCGCGCTGTCGATGTCGGCGCGCGCGATCCCTTTCGCGCGCAGGGTCGCGGCGAGGCGTCGCCGCCCGAAAGCGCCGCTCTTCGACGCGACCAGCGCCTGCGCGTAGCGGGCGTCGGAGAGATAGCCTTGCGCGACCAGCGCATCGAGCAGCGCGCGGACCTCGTCCGGCGGCGCGCCTTTGGCGATCAGCTTCTGTTGCAGTTCGGCGCGCGCGTACTCGCGGCGCGCCAGCAGCCGGATCGCCTGGGCGCGAAGCGAAACGGCGGCCAAACCGCGGGCGCGCTATTCTTCGGCGGGCGCGCCGCTGCGCGCCGGCCCGGGGAGCGGAATGCCCACCGCGGTGCGGATCTTCGCCTCGATCTCGGTGGCGATCTCGGGGTGCTCCTTCAGAAAGTCGCGGGCGTTGTCCTTGCCCTGGCCGATCTTCTCGCCGCTGATAGGCGTACCAGGCGCCGGACTTCTCGACGATGTTGTGCACGACGCCGAGCTCGACGATCTCGCCCTCGCGCGAAATGCCCTCGCCGTAGAGGATGTCGAACAACGCCTCGCGGAACGGCGGCGCGATCTTGTTCTTCACGACCTTGACGCGGGTCTCGTTGCCGACCACTTCCTCGCCGTTCTTGATCGAGCCGATGCGGCGGATGTCGAGCCGCACCGACGCGTAGAACTTGAGCGCGTTGCCGCCGGTGGTGGTCTCCGGGTTGCCGAACATCACGCCGATCTTCATCCGGATCTGGTTGATGAAGATGACCAGCACGTTGGCGCGCTTGATGTTGCGCGGTGAGCTTGCGCAGCGCCTGGCTCATCAGTCGCGCCTGCAGCCCGGGCAGCTGGTCGCCCATCTCGCCCTCGATTTCGGCCTTGGGCACGAGCGCCGCGACCGAGTCGATGACGATGATGTCGACGCCGCCGGAGCGCACCAGCATGTCGGCGATTTCGAGCGCCTGCTCGCCGGTGTCGGGCTGCGAGATCAGCAGGTCGCCGACGTTGACGCCGAGCTTGCCCGCGTACACCGGGTCGAGCGCGTTCTCGGCGTCGATGAACGCCGCGGTGCCGCCGGCCTTCTGCACCTGCGCGACGACCTGCAGGCGAGAGCGTGGTCTTGCCCGAGGATTCGGGCCCGTAGATCTCGACCACGCGGCCGCGCGGCAGGCCGCCCACGCCCAGCGCGATGTCGAGGCCGAGCGACCCGGTCGAGACGACCGGCAGGTCGCTTTGCACCTGCGCCTCGCCCATCTTCATGATCGAGCCCTTGCCGAACTGCTTTTCGATCTGGGCCAGCGCGGCGGCGAGCGCCTTGCTCTTGTTGGTCGTCCATTGCGTTCATTCCGTTGGATTTGACACTGTGTAGGGAGGCAGCGGGAGTTGCGGTGCTCATGGCGGGCCCGATCATCAGGTTAGACGAGCCGATTATGGCATAGAACGATCGTTCGATGCCAGTGGTTTTCGGCCGCTTAAGCGAGGCGGTCGAGCAGTCCTTTCAGGGCGCATCCGCACCGATTCGCGCCGGATGCCCGCCCGGTCCCCTTGGAGGTGGCTGCGCACCGCTTCCACGCCCGCAGGTCCCGCCCAGGCGAAGCATACCGTGCCGACCGGCTTGGCGGGCGTCCCGCCGTCCGGGCCGGCGATGCCGGTGACCGCGACCGACCACTGCGCCCGCGCCGCCGCGCAGCGCCCCCTGCGCCATCGCGAGCGCGGTCTGCTCGCTTACCGCGCCGAAGCGCGCGAGCGTCGCCGCCGGCACGGCGAGTGCGTCGACCTTCGCCGCGTCGGAGTAGGTGACCCAGCCGCGGTCGAACCACTCGGAACTGCCGGCCACCGCCGTGATGGCCGCCGGCGACCAGCCCGCCGGTGCACGACTCCGCGGTGGCGATGCGCACGCCGCGCAGCGCGCGCCGCGCCGCCCAGCGCGGCGGCCAGCGCGTAGAGGTCCTCGTCGATGCGCATAGGTGCCGGCTTAAGGTCAGCGCCGCTCGCCGTCGCGGGCACGATACCAGTACTCGTGCGACGCCGAAAAGCCGAAGCGGCGGTACAGCGAAAGCGCCGGCGCGTTGTCGGCGGTGACCTGCAGGTAGGCCACTGCCGCGCCACGCTGGCGCGCCTCGGCCAGGAGGGCCGCGACCACGGCCCGGCCGAGTCCGCGGCCGCGCCAGGCCGGCGCGGTGGCCACGGCGAACAAGCCGGCATGATCGTCTTCGAGCTTGAGCAGGCCGCAGGCGACGACTTCGCCGTCGCGCCGGACGACCGCGCCCGCGTGCGGCAGCGGGTAGCTTGCCGCGCGCTCGAGCAAGCGCGGCAGCGCTTCGCTATCGGTGTTGAGGACTCCCGCGGCCAGCGACTGCCATTCCGTCGCGGCGACGATGCGCGACCGCCGCGTCCGGCACCGGCGGCGAAGGCGCCCGGCCAGGCTCGTCGCCAGCACCAGCGTGCGCTCGAACGGCGCCCAGCCGTTGCGCTCGAGCCAGCCATCGAGCAGCGGCGGCTCGGAAAACGGCAGCAGCCGGAAAACCGCGGGCAGACCGCGCCGCGGCATAGAACGCGGTGCAGTAGGCGATCTTCTCCTCCAGCGGCAGCGTCGAGCGGTAGAAGGCGTTCACGCAGCGCAGGCGCTTGGTCGGACCGGGCCGATAGCCGAGCAGCCAGCCGTCGTAGACGAGCGACTGGAACGCGCCGGAGCGCGTTGAGCGCGCGCTCCTCGATGCGCCGCGCGGGCGCGAGCGTGCAGCGCCGCGAGCGGCGGCTGTCATGCGAACGCGCGCTGCCACAGCGCAAAGACCAGCAACGCGTAGAACGCGGCGACGATATCGTCGGCCATCACCCCGAAACCGTGGTGCCACTCGCGGTCGATCATGTCGCGACCGGCGGCGGCTTGACGATGTCGAAAAAGCGGAACAGCAGGAACGCGACACCTTCGCGCAACGGATCGGGGCCGACGAAGAAGAGCACCAGCAGAAACGCCGCGACCTCGTCCCAGACGATCGCGCCGTGATCGGCGACGCCGAGATCGCGGCCGGTCCGCTGCGCCGCCCAGACGCCGATGGCGAAGGCCGCGGCGACAGCCAGCAGGAACCCGAGGTCACCGGTGAACGGCACGCAGCAAGGCGGCCAGCGGCAGCGCAACCAGCGTCCCGACGGTGCCGGGCGCGATCGGCGAGAGGCCCGCGCCAAAACCCAGCGCGATGAAATGCGCCGGGTGCGAGAACAGGAACTTGAGCGTCGGCGCGGCGCGCATCGGGTCAGGCGCGAAAGTGGTCGAATGCGGGCGGCAGCTCGCGCGAGCGCGCGGCCGGCTTCGTCGAGCACGGCGAAGCCCGGCGCGGGCCTCGATCCTGCCGATGCGCGCGAGCGGCACCGCGAGCTCCGCCGCGAGGACGGCGAGCTGCGCCGCGCTGCGCGCCGGCGCCGGTGAAGCACAGCTCGTAATCGTCGCCGCCGGCCAGCAGGCACGCGAGCGCGACTGCCCGCTCGCTGCCGGCGAGCAGGCGTCCGAGCGTCGGCGAGCGCGGCAGCGCCGCGAGTTCGACCGTCGCCCCCACGCCCGAGGCGTCCAGCACGTGCCCGAGATCGCCGACCAGCCCGTCCGAGACGTCGATTGCGGCCGTGGCGGTGCCGCGCAGGCGCTCCCCGAGCGCGACGCGCGGCGCCGGCCGCAGCAGCGCCGCGTTGCAGGCGGCGAATTCCGCGGCGGCGAGCGCGACCCGGCCGCGCTGGTGGGCGAGCGCGAGCGCGGCGTCGCCGAGCCGGCCGGAGACGAAGATGGCGTCGCCCGGCTTCGCGCCGCTGCGCCGCAGCGCCTGTCCGGCGGGCGCCTCGCCGAGGATGGTCACGCAGAGGTTGAGCGGTCCGCGCGTCGTGTCGCCGCCGACCAGATCGACGGCGAAGGCATCGGCCAGGGCGAAGAAGCCGCGCGCGAACGCGGCGAGCCAGGTCGCATCGGCGTCGGGCAGCGCTCCGGCAAGCAGCGCCCAGCGCGGCGTCGCGCCCATCGCCGCCATGTCGGACAGGTTCACCGCGAGCGCCTTGTGTCCGAGCGCTTCGGGATCGACGTCGGCAAAGAAATGCCGGCCGGCGACGAGCATGTCGACGGACACGGCGAGCTCGCAGCCGGGCGTGGGCGCAAGCAGCGCCGCATCGTCGCCCACACCGAGCACCGCGTGGCGCGCGGGGCGGCGGAAGAAGCGATCGATCAGCTCGAATTCGGAAAGCACCGCCACCACGGCCGGGGCAGTCGTTGTCTGCGCGGGTGCCGGGCTCGCGGGCGGCCTGCGTCAAGTCGCGACGCGCGTGGTTCCGACCTCGGTCGCGCGGGCGCGCGGCGGCGAGCTTGTCGAGCACGCCGTTGACGTACTTGTGGCCGTCGGTGCCGCCGTACGCCTTGGCGAGTTCGACCGCCTCGTTGATCGCGACGCGATAGGGAATGTCCGGCGCGCGCAGCAATTCCCAGGCGCCGATCACGAGCACGCCCTTTTCGATGGGCGAGAGCTGCTCCGGGGCGCGGTCGAGGTACGGCGCGAAGCGCGGCGAGCAGGACGTCGAATTCGCCGGTGACGCCCTGCCACAGGCCGTCGAAGTAGCGCGTATCGCACTTGCGCAAAGCCGCCGGCCTCGGCGAGCTGGGCGCGTATCGTCGGCGGCGGCGTCGCCGGAGAGCAGCCACTGATAGAGTCCCTGCAGGGCGAATTCGCGCGCGCGGCGACGGCTGCTTTTCATGCGCTACTCGTCGTCGATCGCGGTGAGCAGGTTGGCCATCTCCAGCGCCGCGAGCGCCGCATCGCGACCCTTGCCGTCGGCGCGCGCCTGCGCCTGCTCGTCGGTGTCGGTGGTGAGGATGCCGTTGCCGATCGGAATGCCGAACTCGAGCTGCACGCTCGCGACGCCGGCCGCCGACTCGTTGGCAACGATCTCGAAGTGGTAGGTTTCGCCGCGGATCACCGCGCCCAGCGCGACCAGCGCGTCGAAATCGCCGGTCTGCGCCATCCGTTGCAGCGCGAGCGGCGTTTCCAGCGCGCCCGGCACGGTGACGACCGTGATGGCGTCCTCGCCGACGCCAGCCTCGGTCGAGCGCCCGCAGCGCGCCCTGCGAGCAGGGCCTCGCCGATCGTCGGCGTTGAACCGCGACAAGCACGATGCCGACGCGCAGATGCGCGCCGTCGCCGCCGGGAACGATCTTGCGCAAGGGCATGATGCGCGCAGGGCGAGGCGGCGCGTCGGCGCAGCGCGGCGCGGCGATCCTAGCGCCGCGGCGGCGCGGTCGCGGCCGCAACGTCAGCGTGGCCGGTGACCTCGAGCCCGAAGCCGGCCATGCTCGGCATCTTGCGCGGCTTGGCGAGCAGCCGCATCCTGCCCACGTTGAGATCGCGCAGGATCTGCGCGCCGATGCCGTAATTGCGCAGATCCATGCGGCTTTCGGCGGGCGGCTGATCGTGTCATGGCGCGCTGCCGCAGATCCAGCGCCGACTCCGGCCGGTGCAGCAGCACGAGCACGCCGCGGCCGGCACTCGGCGATCGCCGCGAGCGCCGCCGGGATCGTCCACGAGTGCGTGCGGCTGCCGCAATCGAGCAGATCGACACCGACAGCGGCTCGTGCACGCGCACCAGCGTCTCGCGTTTCCGGCACGATCTCGCCGCGCGTCAGCGCCAGGTGCGTCGCATCGGTCAGCTTGTCGCGGAAGACGACCAGCCGGAACTCGCCCTGCGGCGGTGCGAATCGGCCGCTCGCCGATGCGCTCGACCAGGCGCTCGGTGCGGCTGCGGTAGTGGATGAGGTCGGCGATCGCGCCGATCTTGAGGCCGTGCTGCCGCGCGAACTCGACCAGATCGGGCAGCCGCGCCATCGTGCCGTCGTCCTTCATGATCTCGCAGATCACCGCCGCCGGCGAATGCCCGGCGAGCCGCGCGAGATCGCAACAGGCCTCGGTGTGTCCGGCGCGTGCCAGCACGCCGCCCTCCTGGGCCATCAGCGGAAAGACGTGCCCGGGCTGCACGATGTCCTCGGGCTTGGCGTTCGGCGGCGCACGCCACGCGAATCGTATGCGCGCGGTCGGCCGCCGAAATGCCCGTGGTCACGCCGTGCGCGGCCTCGATCGAGACGGTGAAGTTGGTGCCGTGCAGCGAGCGATTGACCGCGGCCATCGGCGCGAGCTGAAGCTGGCGCGCGCGCGCCTCGGTGATCGGCATGCAGATCAGGCCGCGGCCATGCTTGGCCATGAAGTTGATCGCGTCGGGGGTGACGCAGTCGGCGGCGAGGATCAGATCGCCTTCGTTCTCGCGGTCTTCCTCGTCGACGAGGATGGCGATGCGGCCGGAGCGCAGTTCGGCAACGATCTCGGGAATCGGGCTGAGCGCGCTTGGCGCCGCGGGCGCGGCGCCCGCCTCGCGGTTCTCGACGGCATGCAGATGCGATGTCACGATGTTCCTGCTGCGGCGACTGGGATGCGCATTATACTGCGCCGCGCATGCACGCTTGCGCACGCTCTGTGGGTCGTGCGCCCGCCGCGAGCCGTTCAGAACAGCGAGAGCGTCGCCTGCAGCAGCTCGCTGTTCGGGTCTCCGAGATCGGTCAGCACGCTGAAGTGGTGGCGCGCGGCGATCGAGCAGCGGACCGCGGCGTCCGGGCGGATGGCACTCGGCCAGCGCTCCCAGATGAGCCACGACTGGCGAATGAACTCGCTCGTCTCGTCCGCGCCGGCGGCGACGAGCAGCGGCACGGCGCGCTTCGGCCGGAGGTGGATCGGGCTTAAGCCGTGCGCTTTCGCCGCATCGAGCTTCAGATCGCTGTTGAACGAGGCCTGAACCAACGGCTCCAGGTCGAACACGCCGCTTAGCGCAAGCGCGCCGGCCAGGGTCGCCGTCGGGCCGTGCGCCGCCCAGTCCGTGGCGACGAGCATCGCCGCCAGATGCCCGCCCGCCGAGTGGCCGGCGACGACCAGGCGCTGCGTGGGAACGCCGTAGCGCGGGACCTTCCCGCCGCAGCCAGGCGACGCCTTCGCGGCACTGCTCGACGATGCGCGCGATGCTGACGTCCGGGCACAGGTCGTAGTTGATGATCGCCACCGCGATGCCCGCGCGACCAGCGGGGCGGCGACGAACGAGTGATCGCTCTTGTCCAGGGCGCGCCAGTAGCCGCCGTGGATGAACAGCAGCGCCCCGCGCGGGTTCGCGCTGGGGAAAAGATCGATCGTCTGCTTCGGTCCGCTGCCGTAGCGAACGTTCAGCGGTTGCGTCAAGACGCGACGCGCGCCGCCGCGACTGTCCGCCGCCCAGCGCGCGAACCAGTGCGGATGATCGGGAAACGCCGCGCGCAGATTGTATTCGCGCTCGACAAATTCGGCCGGCAAGCACGCTCATCGCGGCGCGATGCGCACGCTGAGCTCGCCCAGGCCCTCGATGCGCCCGACGAGGAGATCGCCGGCGACGACCGCGCCCACGCCCGCCGGCGTCCCGGTGAACACGAGGTCGCCGGGCAGAAGCTCGTAATACTGCGACAGGAAATGCAGCACGTGCGGCACGTCCCAGATCATGTCGGCGAGATCGCCGCGCTGCCGCGGCTCGCCGTTCACCTCGAGGCTGATGCGCCCGCGCTGCGGATGCCCGACCCGGCTCACCGGATGCAGCGGCCCGATCGGCGCGGCCTCGGCGAAGGACTTGCCGAGATCCCAGGGGCGTTTTTTCTCGCGCATCTCGATCTGCAGGTCGCGCCGCGTCATGTCGAGGCCGACCGCGTAGCCGTAGATGACCTCGAGCGCGCGCTCCGGCGCGAGGTTGACGCCGGCGGTGCCGATGGCGGCGACGAGCTCGAGCTCGTGCTGGTAGCTCTTGGTCGCCAGCGGGTAGCGCACGCTGCCGACCTCCGGCGCGACGATGGGCACGATCGCGTCGGCCGGGCTTGGTGAAGAAGAACGGCGGCTCCTTCGGCGCGTCGCCGCCCATTTCCTTGGCATGCTCGGCGTAGTTGCGCCCGACGCAGTAGATATGGCGCACCGGGAAGCGCTCGGCGCCGCCGGCGACCGGAAGCGACGGCGATGTCCCAGGCGGGAATGGCATAGCGTCATGCGTTCTTCCTCCTTCGGCGACGGATTCTTCGCCGCTCACTGCGCGTCGGGCTGCCGCTCCGGCGCCGCGGCGGCGAACGCCGGCAGCGCATTGCAGGCCGCTTCGATGCGCACGAGCGTCGGATAGGCATCGAGCGGCATCGGCAAGCGCCGCGCGTTGGCAAGCTGCGGCACGAGGCAGACGTCGGCGAGCGTCGGCGTCGTCGCCGTGACAGAACGCGCCGGTGCGCCGGATCGCGCGAGAGCTGCGCCTCCAGCGCCGCGAGCCCGAGATCGATCCAGTGCCGGTACCAGGCGTTCTTCGCCTCCTCGGTCACGCCGAGCGTTTGCGTCAGATACTGCAGCACGCGCAGGTTGTTGAGCGGGTGGATGTCGCAGGCGATCGCCTGGCGCGATGGCGCGCACGCGAGCCCGCGCCGGCGTCGCGCTGCGGCAGCAGCGGCGGCTCGCGGATAGCGCTCTTCGAGGTACTCGATGATCGCGAGCGATTGCGTGAGACGTGCCGCGCTCGTCGGCGAGCACCGGCACCAGGCCCTGCGCATTGAGCGCGAGGTACGCTTCGCCGCGTTGCTCGCCCCGCCGCAGGTGGATCGGCGCGTACTCGTAGGGCAGGCCCTTGAGGTTGAGGGCGATGCGCACGCGGTAGGCGGCTGACGAGCGGAAGTAACCGTAGAGCTTCATGGGGAGGTGCTGAACCTTCCCGGCGCGAGGGTCTTCGTTTCAGGCTCGCGCGCGCAACGCCGCTTCGCACGCGTGCCGCGCCTTCGTCGCGCCGCAGCGTTGCGTCAGAATGCCGAGATGCCGGTCTGCGCGCGGCCGAGGATCAGCGCGTGCACGTCGTGCGTTCCCTCGTAGGTGTTCACCGACTCGAGGTTGAGCACGTGGCGGATGACGTGGAATTCGTCGACGATGCCGTTGCCGCCGTGCATGTCGCGCGCCATGCGCGCGATGTCGAGCGCCTTGCCGCAGGAATTGCGCTTCATGATCGAGGTGATCTCCGGCGCGGCCTTGCCCTCGTCCTTCAGCCGGCCGAGGCGCAGGCAGCCCTGCAGCCCGAGCGCGATCTCGGTCTGCATGTCGGCGAGCTTCTTCTGCACCAGCTGGTTGGCGGCAAGGGGCTTGCCGAACTGGCTGCGGTCGAGCGTGTACTGGCGCGCCGCCTGCCAGCAGAACTCCGCCGCGCCCAGCGCGCCCCAGGCGATGCCGTAGCGCGCATTGTTGAGGCAGCCGAACGGCCCCTTGAGGCCCTGCACGCCGGGGAGCAGCGTTCGTCTTCCGGCACGAACACCTCGTCCATCACGATCTCGCCGGTAATCGAGGTGCGCAGGCTGAACTTGCCTTCGATCTTGGGCGCCGAGAGCCCGGGCAAGCCCTTGTCGAGGACGAAGCCGCGGATCACGCCGTCGTCGGTCTTGGCCCAGACGACGAACACGTCGGCGATCGGCGAATTGGAAATCCACATCTTGGCGCCGGAAAGCTTGTAGCCGCCGGCGACGCGAGCGCGCGCGCGTCACCATCGATGCCGGGGTCGGAGCCGTGATTGGGCTCGGTCAGGCCGAAGCAGCCGATCCATTCGCCGCTCGCGAGCTTCGGCAGGTATTTCCGCCGCTGCGCCTCGGTGCCGTAGGCGTAGATCGGGTACATGACGAGCGAGCTCTGCACGCTCATCATCGAGCGGTAGCCCGAGTCGACGCGCTCGATTTCGCGCGCGATCAGGCCGTAGCACACGTAGTTGAGCCCCGCGCCGCCGTATTCGCTGGGCAGCGTCGCGCCGAGCAGCCCCAGCGCGCCCATCTCGGGGAAGATCGCCGGATCGGTCTTCTCGTGCCGGAACGCTTCGGTCACCCGGGGCATGAGCTTGTCCTGGGCGTAGGCGTGGGCGGCGTCGCGCACCATCCGCTCCTCTTCGTGCAGCTGCTCATCCAGGAGCAGCGGGTCCGCCCAGCTGAAAGGCGGCTGGGTCAACGACGGGGGGCGTTCGGGCGCGTTCATGAGGGCGGATTATCGCCCCCGGTGCCGGGGCGCGTCCATCGCTGCGATGCAACACCGCGTGGCGCTCGGTCGCGAGCCGACGACCTGCAGCGGCCGCCGGCGTGGCGCACCCGAAAGGCACGTCTGCTTGCCTTGGCGCCTTGGCGCGACGAGCGGCGGCGACCCCGTTCAAGGCGCGCGCAACCGCGCCGATCGCCGCGCGCCCGGCGACAACGTGTCGTCGACAACTCGCGGTGCCGGCCGCATCGCAGCGGCGGTCACCCGGCTGCGCCCGGGCGCGTTCTAACCGTTTGTTCCGCCAGCGATACCTCATATCGGGCGGCTTTGCCTGGCGCGTGCGGGCGACTTACCATTCGCGATCGTCTGCAAGGGGAACTTGCCATGAATCAGCCTGCGCTTCGTGCTTCCTTCGCGCCGCCGCGGTCGCGGGCGGCCGGCTTTACGCTCATAGAGGTCATGATAACGGTCGCCATCATCGGCATCCTGGCGGCCATCGCCCTGCCGGCCTATTTCACTTACATCAAGCGCAGCCGGATCATCGAGGCGACCACCGCGCTCGGCGACATCCGGTCACAGATGGAAAAGTATTACATGGACAACCGCACCTACGTGGGCGCGGCAGGCGCGTGCGGGGTTACACCTAGCGCCCCCGACCCGATCACGGCGTTCAACGGCGGATCGAAGAATTTCACAGATCACCTGTCCGGATCCGGCAGCGGACTCCGCGCGCTGACGGCGACGACCTATTCGTTGAGGCCACCGGGAAGGGCCCGATGCTCGGGTTCATTTCACGGTCGACAACCAGAACAACAAGACCATCGGGCAGGTGGCGGCGACCGGTTGGACTGCCCCGCCCCAACAACTGTTGGTACAACGCGGCCGGACGGCTCATGCGACTGAGCCGCCCCCTCGGAGCCGCGGGTTCACGCTGATCGAACTCATGATCAGCGTGGCCATTCTTGGCCTGCTGCTCGTGCTGGGCGTCCCGAATTACATCACGTGGCTTGACGACAGCCAGATCAGCAACGGTGCCGAATCGGTCGCCGCCGGTGTGCGCATTGCCCAGGCGCAAGCCATCAATCAGAACCAGCCGGTCCGCTTCGTGCTGGACCCGACACTGGGACCGGCGGCTGGACGGTGCTGCTCGACAATCCGCCGAACACGGTGCTGCGGACAGCGACGTGTTCGCCGAAGGCGCACGACCGGGTCACCATCACCCCAACGGTGCGGCTGCGAGGACGGTCACTTACACCGGGCTCGGCCGGATCACCGCCAACCAGGACGCGAGCGCCACGCTGTACAAGATTCGAAATTACCTTCCGGAGTGCCGGGACGCGGCAGCTTGACGCGTGTCTGGGCGACGCGGCACAGGCGTACACCAGCATCAAGGTCTGCGACCCGGCGTGGGCGCTCCCCGACCCGAAAGCGTGCCCGGCATGAGCCGCGTCCTGCAGGTCGCTCGTGTTGCGCGCCGAGCACAGCGCGGCAACTTTCTGCTCGAGGCGCTGATCGGGGTGCTCATCGTGGCGTTCGGGGTGCTGGGGTTGATCGGCCTCCAGGCGCGGACGATCCAGAACGTCACCGACGTCCAATTCCGCAGCGAAGCCGTTTTCCTGGCCAATTCGCTGATCGGTCAGATGTGGATTACGGACAACACGCAAATCAATGGCCCTGTTCGACTCCACCGCGGGCGGGGCGAACTACGTCGAATTCAAGAATTTCGTCGCGACCCGACTCCCGGGCGGGATCCCGCCCACGGTCACGGTCGCCCAGGCGGTTGCTCCCCTGGTGGGCAACGCGGTGACCGTGACGGTGTTCTGGCAACCTCCCGGCGACGTTGCCGTGCACGACTACGTCGCGACGGCGGTGGTGGGAGAGAACTGATGCGCTCGCACCGCCCCCCGCTGCGCGCGCATCGCTTCGCCATCGCGGCGCCGGAATCATCGAGACCATGATCGGGATCCTGATCGGCCTGCTCGTCGTGCTGGTGGTCTACCAGGTATTCGCGTCGGCCCAGGGGTACAGGCGAGTGACCACGGCCGAGGCGGATGCGCAGGTCACCGGCTTGTTCACGCAGTTCGTCCTCGGGCGCGAGCTTGGCAACTCCGGCAGCGGCCTCGCCATCGGTTTCAACGACTTCGGCGCCCTGCACCACCTGGCAGTTCAAGCCGATCCCGGTTCTGATCACCGATGGCGGCGGCCGCGAACCTGTCCGACAGCTTCGTGGTTTTCTATGGCAATTCCCATGCATGTCCAAAACCCGGTGGTATTCCTGGGCCCGGCAATGACTACGCCGAACCCGTTCCTGGTGCAGAGCCCCAACGGATTCAAGCAGGGTGACTGGGTCCTCGCCGGCGACCCGGGCGGCAACTGCTGGCTTACCCAGGTCACGGCGCCGCCAGCGCCGGACGGCGTTTACGGCGCACAGGGCGGAGTCGACATCACCTACAGCCCCGTTCCGGCGATGCCTCTTGCCTTCTCCCAGAGCGCCAAGATGCTCAACCTGGGGCACGACAGCAGCGGACTGCTCGAACGGGTCCAGTACACCGTCGATCCGGCCAAGCAGCAACTCTACAGCCAGGTGGTCAATCCCGCGGCCGGTGTGGTCCCCGCGCCGCCAATTGCCCATCGCCCAGAATATCGTGCTGATGAAGGCCCAATACGGCATCGACGTCAACAACAACAAAATCATCATGCCCGTTGGGCTACCCAACGGCTTCTGGACCTCCGCGGTTCCGCCCGCCTGAACCCGAATAACACCAACGGCATCGATTATTCGGTCGGCAGCATCGGTTCGGCTGCGACCACGGCGCAGACCATCCTCACGATGAAGGCGGTCCGGATCGGCATCGTCGTCCGCAGCGACGAGCCGAACCTGAAGGACCGGCGCTATGAACCAGCCGGCGCAGTACCTGTTCAATTGCTCGGTGAACACCGATGCCGGCTGCCCCGGGCGGATCAAGGTCGACAACGTCGCGCAACGGCGGCGTGCTTGCCGACGGCTATCGCTACCGCCTCTACGAAACCACCATTCCTCTGCGCAACACGATCTGGAATTACAAATGAAGCTCCGAATCGAATCACCTTCTGCGGCGCGGGCTCGCGCCCGGCAGCGCGGCATCGTCGTGTTCGTCGCGCTGATCGCGATGGTCGTGCTGAGCCTCGCGGCGGTGGCGCTCATTCGCGCCGTCGACACCAATTCCTCGGTCGCGGGCAACCTGGCCTTTCGCCAGGCGGCCAACGCGCTGATCAATACTGCGGTTGAGCAGGCGGCGGATGACCTGTTCCTCAACCCGGCGATCGCCGATACCACCAATGACGATCCGGACCACAATTACTACGCGACGATTCAGGCGCGGCGAGAAAACCAACGGCGTTCCGGCGGTGTTGCAGATCGGCAATGCCTATCCTGGCGGCTTCCAGTGCATTCCCGCCGGTTGCGTTACCGATCCGGCCGGGAACACGGCGCGCTGGGCGATCGAGCGGCTGTGCTCGGTGACGGCGATCCGCTGGTCAATATCGGCAAGTGTGACGTGCTCGTTCCGAAGGTGTCGCCGGGCAAGACCACCATGAAAGGCGGCGGCCCGCCGGTCAACCCGAAGCCCATTTTCCGCGTCTCGGTCCGCGTCGACGGACCGTCCAACACGATCGCTTACGCTCAAGCGCAGCTCATCTGAGCCGTCGCTGCAGCAGGGAAGGACAACCATGACCAAGAACACATCGACCGGATTGCGCAGAGCCTTAGCCGGGCTCGTTGCCGTCACGCTGGCCGCGGGGCCGGGGATGCAGACGGCGTACGGCGCTCTCACCGAGTTGTCCGACCTGCCGATCGCCTCGAAGGTCACCGCCAAGCCGAACATCCTCTACACCCTGGATGACTCGGGGAGCATGAATCTCAACTATCTGCCCGTGTTCGTGGTCAACTCGTACTACCGCAGCGGCATCGGTACCACGACCTGCGCCGCAGGACTTCCAGGGCCGAATGGGTGCACGGCCAATTTCTACGGCCCTCCGTTCCTGGCGGCGGACTTGAATCACCTGACCTACAACCCGAACGTAACCTACCAGGCCCCGATCAAGGCCGACGGGACCTCCTATCCCGACCAGAACGCGGCGACGACGACCAACTGGACGAAGGTCCAGTCCGATCCGTATCTGACGCCCGCCTCACGGTGAGCCTGACGCCGCTGGTCGCGGTGCCGGTGTTTTGCAATTCCGACTGGCCGCTCACCACGACGGTGGGCAATGCCAACGGCGAGTATCAAGCCGGGACCGGTGCCGACTGCCGCATCAACGGCACCAAGTACGACGCGGCCGGCAACGGTGCGCCGGCGACGACCGACGATTACAACTACCCGTGGCAGCTGACCGTTGCACCGGCGAATGCGGAGTATTTCTAGGCCGTCACTGCGGTCGGCGGGGTACCGCACCACGGCGACGGGCGGCGAAGACGCTCTGGTGCAACACGGCATCGGCCGGCTGGCCGAACAATCCGGCTGCATCACCGGCTGCGTGGCGGCGGGAACTATTACGCTATAACACCGCGCACAAACCTGCAACGCCCCGGATTGCCCAATGCAATCCGACCGTCTCCTTCCGGAACTACAGCCAGGGCCGCGTGCAAGACCGGGGGTACTGTCGATCATTTTTGCGCGCCCAATACCGGCGGGTCGGACGGCAATCCGCCTAAGTGGTCTGCACGGGCGTCGTGCCGGAGTGCGCGGCGTGCACCTGCAATAGCGGATTACACGCCGCCCAGCGGAAAATGCAGCACCACCAGGCGCGGCCTGTACCGGTCCCTATGGCATGCTCGGAGGCGACCTGGGGCAGTGTCCGATGTCAAAACACCACCATCAACAACTGTGGCGCGGGCACTCCGTCTATAACGCGTGTGCCTCGGGCACCGCGCCTTGCGTCTGCGGAGGATTGCTCAACGGCCAGGTCGCCGGCGGCACGACCCTGCAAAACGACGCCGACCTCGTCAATGGCGGCACGGGAGCGACCTGCCGGCACAACAACAAGGACTACACCGGCGTGGGCGGGCCGACTGCGTCGCCCATTAATTACACGAATTATCCGCTTGATGCCAACTTCAAGACCCAGGTCACGAGCGGGTGTCCCGCGCTTCCGAACACGGTGAACATTCCGCGTCATTACTACACGATCGCGTCGGTTCAGTTCTGCACCGGGGCGAGCGCGGTCAACAACGCGCAGTGGAAAGGCTTCGGCATCGGCGTGTGCCAGAACAAGAATGACTTCGCGACCCATACCAACATCGCCTATGGCAAGTTCACCCGCATCGACCTGGTCAACGACGGCCGGTTGTTCAATTACGTCGATCCCATCAACGGGCCGTCGACGCGCACGTACGCCCAGGAGATGACCAACTACTCCAACTGGTATGCCTATTACCGCACGCGGGTGCTGGCTGCCAAGACGACGAGCGCCATTGCCTTCTCCTACCTCGACGCCACCAACCGGGTCGGTTTCCACACGCTGAATACACCGGCGACCAACTGGGTCGACATCAATGACTGGACGCTGGCGCAGCGGAATCTGTGGTATCCGAAGCTCTTTGGCGTCACGATCCCGGCCGCGCAAACGCCCTCCCTCGATGTCCTGCTGCGCGTGGGCGAGTTGTTCCGCACCGGCGCCGGCGGCGCCGGAAGCCTGCCCGCGATGCCGGAGGGCTACATTCCGGCCACCGCGGTCGACCCGGTCACCGTCAGCTGCCAGAAAAATTACTCCATCTATTTCACCGACGGCTTCACCAACCAGCCTACCGAGCCGGCGTCGTTTCCGTTTACCGCTCCGTACAATGCGACCGGCGAGGTGGACGGCATCGATGCACCTGCCGGCGCCTACTATCCGCCCGACCCGGACCCGATGAATCATCCGGAAGTCACCGTCGCGGGCTTGAGAGCGCTCGCCGGCAAGTGGCCCAGTCCAACCCGCGACCCGATTCCCACCGCGGGCACGCTGGCCGACATCGCCTTGTACTACTGGATGACGGACTTGCGTCCGGTGGGAATGTGGCCGGCCAAGCATCTCCAAGACCAATGTCCCGTCGAACGACGGGCGCGTCGGACGACCCGGCTATTGCGCGCCGATCAGTACCTTGTTTACTGACCCCCCGACCGCATGCGCCGCGCTGGACTGGACGACCGACCCAGCATTCTGGCAGCACGTCAATTTCAACGCGATTTCGTTCGGCTCCGAAGGGATACTCGACGCGAGCAACGCGGTCACCGTGACCAACAACATCGCCAACGGGGCGCAGAAATGGTTCACCGCGCCGAACATCCCGAACCCACCCAACAATCCGAACTTCCCGGCTGGCAACAAGGGCGCAACCGCCGTCGACGACCTGTGGCATGCCACGGTCAATGCGCGCGGCACGTTCGTCTATGCGAAGGATCCGCAGACGGTCTCCAATGGCCTGGGGACGATCCTGGCCGGGATCCAGAATCAGGAGAAATCGCGTGCGGGCTCGACCTTTTCGACCAACGTGCTGACGGCGATCAACCATGCGATTTACGACCCCACCATCGAACCGGGCTGGGCCGGGGATCTGAAGAAGATCGAGATCGACCCGTCGACGCTTGCGCAGGGAGTGGTCGATTGGGACGCGCTGGCGTTACTGAACTCGCTGCTCGCGACACCCGCCATACCACCGGCGAGCGACAGCCTTTATCCCTGGTTCGCCAGCCGGCGCGTCGTCGCCTGGAAGCCGACGGCAGGCGCGGCGGTGCCGTTCCTGTTTGCGAATCTCAGCGCCGCTCAACTCGCGACGCTGGCACCCACCGCAGCGCAGCAGCAAAAGATGATCGCGTACCTGCGCGGCGGGTCGGTTGCCGGGGCGCCCACGCCCGTCTCAATCGAGGGTACCGCCATCGGCCAGTACCGGCAGCGGTTCGGCAAGCTCGGCGATATCAGCGATTCCAAGCCCCTGGTGGTCAATGTGCCCAACTCGCCGTGGAGTGACTCGACCGATCCGGGGTATTCCGCGTTCGTGGCGGCCAAGGCCGGCCGCGCGGTCAGCGTCTACGTCGGTGCCAATGACGGCATGCTGCACGTGTTCGATTCCACGACCGGCGAGGAGGATTTTGCCTATATCCCCGGTGCCGTATTCACCAGCGCGCTCGATCAGGATGGCGCGGCGAAAGGCATTCAGGCGCTCACCTTCCAGGATGGGGGTGCGCCGCGCTTCAAGCACCACTTCTACGTCGACGGGACGCCCCGCTCCTCGGATGTCGATTTCGGCAACACCGGCGGCGTGGTTTCGGGCCCCGACTGGCACACGCTCGTCGTCGGCGGCCTTGGCAAGGGCGGCGGCAGCATCTACGGCATCGACGCAACGATCCCGGTCGCGACCACCGATACCGAGGCGACCGCTGCCGGCAAGGTGCTGTGGGAATTTACCGACGCCGACATGCAGTTCTCGCACAGCACGCCCATCATCGGCAAGACGCGCGCCGACGGCTGGGTCGTCATTGTCGCCAACGGCTACGATGCTCCCAGCGGCAAGGGCAAGCTGTTCATCATCAACCCCAAGACCGGCGCGCTGATCAGGACCTTGACGACGACGGGCGCCGATCCGGGGACGCCGGCGAGCCCCAGCGGGCTCGCGCAAATCAACGGCTTCACGCAGGACTTCCACAACCAGATCATCGAACAGATCTACGGCGGCGATCTCAACGGCAACGTGTGGCGTTGGGATGTTTCCGATCCCAATCCCGCGAATTGGAAAACGGTGCTCTTCGCGCAGTTGACCGATCCTTCCGGGACCGCGCAGCCGGTGACCACCGCGCCGCAAATCGAGATCGACATCCTGAACGCGACCGACCGCTGGGTCTTCGTGGGCACGGGACGGCTGCTGCACAGCGACGATCTGACGATCCCCACCCCGGAGCAGATCGAGACCATGTATGCCATGCGCGATGGCTCGCTGACCAGCCCGGCACGGCCGGGCTGCCCATCATACCGAGGGCAACCTTGGTCGCGGCCAATGCCACTGACCACGGGGCCGATCGGGGTACCCGTCCCCAATGGCTGGTACATGGACCTGCCGCTGGGCCAGCGGATAGTCATCAATGTGGAAGCCGACCTCAACGTCGTCACGTTCATCGGCACCGAGGTGCCCAACGATCCGTGCCTGACATCGTTGCCGGCGTATGTCTACGGCCGCGAGTACACGACTGCCGAGTCGGACGTCGTCGACAGTGGCACGGGGTTGACGATCGCGTCGTACTACTCGGCGCAGGGCGCGGTGTCCAATGACTTGATCGCCGTGGTGAATCCGCTCAGTCCGAACTTCCCGACGCTGATGGTCGGTTTTTCGCAAGAGACCAACGGCGGGATCGGCTCGGTCCAGATCCAGCCGAAGTCGTTCGGCAACGGGATCCGGCAGTCCTGGCGCCTGCTGGGAGACGAGGCTCGCTCCAGAACCTCACCTTCGGGGCGTTTGCGGCGAATCAGGACAACCGCTGCCGCAGCGGCGTAGCAGCCGCTGCGGCAGCGGCGCCCCTACCGCGCAACCGGGCCGCGCCGGACGACCGCTCAGCCGAGGGTTCGCAGCAGTTGGCACTGGCGCGCCGCAGAATCCAGTGTACCGGGCGTGCAACGATAGACCATGGTGGGTACAGGCACACGAACGGACCTTCGTCTCGGGGCTGCGTTCGCCGCATCGCTTGCGCTGCACGCGTTGCTGCTTTCTCCGTGGGAAACGGCATCGGCGCCGCCAGATTCCCCGCCGCGCCGCAGCCCGGATTGTGGGTCGAACTCGTGGACGCCGGGCAAGGCCCCTCGGCGGTGAGCGGCGAGCCCGGATCGACGCCCCGCTCACGATACGCACCCCTGCCGCAGAACCGCAGCCGCCGCGCGCCCGGGTCGCGCATCCAGGCGCCCACTGCAGAAGCTCCTCGATCGCCCTCCGCCCTCCCCGCCGATCAGTCCCGCGCCGCCCGCTCGACCGGCGAAGGCCGCGTCGAGGTGAGTACCACGACCACGCTCGCCCGGCTCGGCGAAGCCCTGCAGGGACGTGCCATGGCGGAGTTTGCGCCCGAGCTTGCCAAGCCGGTGCGGCCGGCATCAGCCCTGGTGCTGGATTATCCCCCCGCTGCCCTGGAGGCCGGGCGTCAGGGAAGCGTGCTCGCCTGGGTCCGCGTTGCAGCGACGGTTCGGTGGCGGAGATCGAGATCGTCGAGGGCGAGCCCGAATTTGCAGACAGCGTGCGCGAGGGCCTCATGCGGGTGCATTTCCTGCCCGCCGAGGTAGACGGCCACACCGTCGAGCACTACATCATCCTGCAGTTTGATTTTCGCATCGCCGCGGCAGGCGCACTCCCCGAGGTTACCGATCTCGGCCGGGTGCCCCTGCACTGAGCGCAGCGCCTTCCCCGTCAGCCCAGCGTCGGCATGTGAAATCCCGGCGCCGCGCTGCCGTCGTCGGGCCAGCGCGCCGTGACCGCCTTGCCGCGCGTGTAGAAGCGCACCCCGTCCATGCCGTGCACGTGCAGGTCGCCGAAGAGCGAATTCCGCCAGCCGCCGAACGAGTAGAACGCCATCGGCACCGGGATGGGCACGTTGATGCCGACCATGCCGACCTCGACATCCTGCTGGAAGCGCCGCGCGGCATGGCCGGAGCGCGTGAATAGCGCCGCGCCGTTGGCGTAGGGATTGGCGTTGATCAGCGCGATCGCCGTCGGCAAGCGAATCGGCGCGCACGATCACCAGCACCGGCCCGAAGATCTCCTCGCGGTAGATCGCCATCGCCGGCGTCGCGTGGTCGAACAGCGTGGGCCCGACAAAGAAGCCGTCGTCGTGCCCGGCGACCGTTGCTTGCGGCCGTCGACGACGAGCGTCGCGCCTTCGGCGACGCCGCCATCGATGAGCCCGAGGATGCGATCGCGCGCCGCGCCGGTGATGACCGGCCCCATTTCCGATTCCGGCGCGGTCGCCCGGGCCCGACCACGACGCGGCGGGCGCGCTCCGCGAGCAGGTCGCGCAACGGATCGCCCGCGTCGCCGACGGCGACGACGACCGAGACTGCCATGCAGCGCTCGCCCGCCGAGCCGTACGCCGCGCCGATCAGCGCTTCGGCGGCGAAATCGAGATCCGCATCCGGCAGCACCACCGCATGGTTCTTCGCCCCGCCCAGCGCCTGCACCCGCTTGCCGTGCGCCGTGCCGGTTCGTAGATGTATTTTGCGATCGGCGTCGAGCCGACGAACGAGATCGCCTTGATGTCCGGGATGCTCGAGGATCGCGTCGACCGCTTCCTTGTCGCCATGGACGACGTTGAACACGCCATCGGGAAGCCCGGCCTCCTGCAGCAACTCGGCCATGCGCAGCGACAGCGTCGGGTCGCGTTCCGAGGGCTTCAGGATGAAAGTGTTGCCGCAGGCGAGCGCCACCGGGAACATCCACAGCGGCACCATCGCCGGAAAGTTGAACGGCGTGATGCCGGCGCACACGCCGACCGGCTGGCGCAGCGAGAAGCTGTCGACGCCGCTGCCGACGTTCTCGCTGAATTCGCCCTTGAGCAGGTGCGGAATGCCGGTGGCGAACTCGACGACCTCGATGCCGCGCGTGATCGAGCCCTCGGCGTCGCTGCAGCGTCTTGCCGTGCTCCTCGCGAGACCAGGCGCGCGAGTTCCTTCTTGTGCGTCTCCAGCAGTTCGCGAAAGCGCATCAGGATGCGCGCGCGGCGCAGGGCGGGCGCCGCGCGCCACGCGGGCCAGGCTGCAACGGCGGCACGCGACTGCGGCAGCGACGTCCTCGGCAGTCGCGAACGGCACGTGGCGCAGCACCTCGCCGGTGGCCGGATTGGTTACCTCGCCGTAGCGCGTCGTGCGCGCAGGGGTCGCACGGCCGCCGATCCACAGCGGCAGGCGTTCGAGTGTCGTCAGATCCATCTCTACCTCCGGGCCGCGCGCTGCCGCTGCTACGAATTCCTTGAAGTGCCGGCGCGCGACAAAAAACCTGCCACGGGCTTGCTTTCGCCCCGTCCATGGTAGCAACTTCTCGGCGCTGCGCTACGGCCCCGGCCCTTGCAGGGGTCGGGCATTTTTTCGACGACTACGAAGACAGAGGCGTTAAACAATGGGTCAATTAGGCGAGCGCGGCATCAGGCCGCGTGCTGCGCCCGCGGCGGGGTGAACATCGCCTCCATCTCGCGCCGGATCCTTACCGCCGGCAGTGCCTCGTCGAGCGCAACGTCGGTCCACTTGAGCGGCTCTCCCGCCTTGACGCAGTGGCCAAGCTTGGCGCCATTGGCAAGGCCGAGCGGCAGAGCGCCCATCTCGATCGATGTCGACGCCGGCAGGAGCTTGCCCACGACCGTATGGCCGCCTTCACCGTCGAGCACTTCGCCGGCCTTGAGATCGCGCTTTGCCGTGGCGACGGCATCCGCATTAAAGCCGATCGCCACGCCGGTCGCCTCGCCGCGCAGGCCGACGGAGGCCACCGAAACGCCGACCTCCAGGCCGATCAAATGCCAGCGCTTATACAGGCACGCATAGCGCCCGGACGGGTCGGTTCGCACCATGTACTCCTTGAAGCAATTGCGCAGGTATTCAGTGTCGCCCTCGAACACGACGAACACGCCGAAGCGGATGTCATAGGCAATCTCGCGCCCGTCGCGCTCCAGCGAGGAGATGACCTCGACCTGGCCCTTCTGGTGCAGCACGCCGCCCTCGGCGATCGGGCGGCACACGCGCGGGATATCGTCGATCGCCGCCGGCGGATAGCGCAGCCCGTCGGGGGGTGCGGCCAGTCCGGTCGCATTGCACACGGCCGTGCACTCGATGGCCGGCTTCGAGCCGTCGAGAAACGAGTTGAACATCTTGGGATTGAGGCTGCCGCTGCGCGCCTGCTCTGGCGTGAGGCCGTAGTAGCCCCACACCGTCTCCGGCGTCGACTGCGCAAAATGCGGCAGCCACTTGTGGCCGCGACCGGCGGCGACCACGGCGAAGCCCGCCGTACGCGCCCAGTCGACCAGGTCGCAGATCAGTGCCGGCTGGTCGCCGTAGGCAAGGCTGTAGACGACGCCGGCTTGCGCCGCCAGCCGGGCGAGTAAGGGTCCGCACAGCGCGTCGGCCTCGACGGTCACGTTGACCACGTGCTTGCGTTCGCCAAACGCGGCGAGGCAGTGCTCGACGGCCGCGATCGGGTCGCCGGTGCATTCGACGACGATTTCGATCTGCGGGTGCCGCAGCAGCGCGGTCCAGTCGGCTGATACATGCGTGGCCCCGGTCGCGAGGGCGGCATCGATCGAGGGCGCGCCGTATTGCTCGGGCTTCCACCCCACGCGGCCGAGGTTAGCCTGCGGCCTCCGGGGAGAGATCGGCGATGGCGGCGATGTGCACGCCCGGCGTTTTTGGCACCTGGGCGAGATACATCGCGCCGAACTTGCCGGCGCCGATTAAGCCAACGGACAGGGGCCTGCGCTGCCCGGCCCGCTCGCAGAGGCTGGCGTAGAGGCCCATGTCGAGCGCGGCCTCAAGCCACGATCTCGGAACGCAAGGCGGTGGCCGGCATGCCCTCGCGCCATGGCAGGGGCACGTCGTAGTCGCCCAGCAGGCAATCGTCGGGCAAGCATTCCAGTGGCGTGAAATCGCGATGCGCGATGTACGCTGGCCGGTTGAAGCGCCGAATGTGATTCGACACCGCGCACAGGCTCAAGTACACGCTGACGCGGTTCCACGGCGAGAGATTCGACGTCGACGCATGCACCAGGCAGGAATGAAACAGGATCATCGACCCGCTCGCGCCTTTGGGCGCGACGATGCCGCCGCGCGCGACGAGCCGGGCGATGGTGTCGTCGGGAATCGTCCACAGCGGGTAGCTCGTCGTCGCGACGTCGTGTGCGGCCTCGATGACGCCGAGCTTGTGGCTGCCCGGAATGAACATCAGCGGGCCGTTGAACTCATTCACATCGTCTAAGAAGATTGCGACGTTCATCGCCCGCGGCTCGGGCATATCGTCGTCGCGCCTCCATGTCCCGTAATCCTGGTGCCACTGCCAGACGTCCCCGTCGAACGCCATCTTGCCGTTGATCTTGAACTGATGCATGTAGACCGCTTCGCCGAAGATCTGCATGACCGGCTCGACCATGCGCGGATGGCGCGCAAGCAACGCGAATGGCCGGCAGTACAGGTGGGCGGCGAAGTTGGTGCGCACCGCCTCGCGGTCCTTTTCGCGCACGTTTTCCGGGCGGTGCTGCGCGAACAGGCGCGGGACCTCCTCTTTGAGCCCCTGCATCTCCGCGCTCGAGAAGAGCTCCGGGAAAAAGAGGTAACCCTCACGCTCGAAGCTGTCGACCTGCTGCGGCGACAATCGCATGACGCCTCCTCCCGGTCATTATAGTTGATGCACGACCTGCCGAAGCTCGCGCGCTCAAGCTGGAATTCCCCGGCGCTACGCGAATCGAGCGTCCGGCAGCCCTTACTCGAAGGCGCCCAACACCAGTTGCTTGCGGAAATCTTCGCCCAAGCAACGCTTCCGCCGCGAGGCCATCTGCAGGTCCATCATCTCGGATTCACCGGTGACGCTCACGCCTTCGCGCAGCAATTCTTCGGGTGACTCCTGCATGCCCACCGGAACGCGGCAGCAGCGCCCTTCGCCTCCATCCCCCGGCGAGCAGTTTCGGCGTCAATTGTTTTCCATGGGGCGCAGGATAAGCCGTTTGCGCCACCGCCCTACCATGATCATGATGATCATCATGCGCAAGGGGCGGTGAGCAGACGGGCCGCATCGAAGGCTGCTAATTGCAATTAATTATGAATAATCAATATATTAAATAATAAATTGGCTCTTTAGACCACAATGTTTGGTTACTTTGCCGCTGAGGGGGTTGAAGGTCTTTTGGCATCATCTACCTTGTAGAGGATATGCAACGAATATACCTCTTGAGGTATATTTTAAATAAATACCTTATAGGGTATAATACGTAAATAAACCCCATGGGGTATTTCGTATGGACTATCCAATACAAACACCACAGCAACTCGCCCAAGTGCTGAGGGGATTTCGTAAACGTAGGCGACTAACGCAAAACGAAGCAGGGAGTAAGGCAGGTCTACTTGCGAAAACAATCTCCGGACTGGAGACCGCGCCCGAACGAGCCAGTGTGGAAAGCCTGTTCCGTCTGTTCTCGGCGCTCCAGATCGAGCTCGTGCTCCGCGACAGGGACGGCACTTCAGAACCGCCCGCACCCACCGGTTGGTGACTCGTGGGACGACGCTCCGGCACGTCGACACTCGTCGTCTGGATGAACGGCGATTTGGTTGGCCAGTGGCGAGTCAAACCCTACGCGGGCGATGAATTTACCTATGATCCAAACTGGCTTATGTCGCCTAGCGTGCGGCCATTATCCCTATCCCTTCCACTGCGTCCCGGGGAGTCATACAGAGGTGCGCCGGTGCGCAACTTCTTCAACAACCTGCTGCCGGATAGCGACCGCATTCGGGAGCGTGTTCAGGCCCGCTTTGGCGCACCTTCTACCGACGCCTTTGATTTACTGCAAGAGATTGGACGCGACTGCGCCGGCGCAATCCAATTATTGCGGCCCGGGGACCAACCCAAGGATGTTCACCGCATCGACGCAGAACCCTTGAACGAAACGGCCATCGAGCGAATCCTGAACAATTCTTTGGTCGCAGGGCGCCATCAAGACGACGATGAATTTCGGATTTCGCTCGCAGGTGCCCAAGAAAAGATTGCTCTTCTCTTGCACAACGGCGCATGGTGCAAGCCGCATGGTTCAACACCGACCACACACATATTCAAACTCCCGATTGGCGTTTCGCCATCAGGCATCGACCTTACGCAGTCAGTGGAAAACGAGTGGTTATGCTCGGAGATACTGCGCGCCTACGGTGTCCCGGTTGCCACGTGTGAGCGAGCACAATTTGGAAAACAACATGTTCTCATAGTAACTCGATTTGATCGGCGATTGGCCGAGAGTGGATCATGGCTCATCCGGTTGCCTCAAGAAGACCTTGCCCAGGCAACGGGAACCCCTCCTGGCAAGAAGTACGAAAGTGATGGAGGCCCCGGCATTCGCATGCTAATGGACTTGCTCCTTGGATCGGCCAATGCAGAAGCGGATCGACTCGATTTCTTTCGCACGCAAGTCATCTTCTGGCTGTTGTGTGCAATCGATGGGCATGCCAAAAATTTCAGTATCTTCATAGAGCGACTTGGTCGATACCGACTCACGCCACGCTATGACGTGCTCTCGGCGTATCCCGTGTTGGGACATGGTGCGGGCATGCTGTCGCCCGAAAAGGTGAAAATGGCCATGGCGTTGCAGGGTAAGGATCGACACTACCGGTGGGCCGAAATTAGCCGGAGGCACTTTGAACTCACTGCGCACAACTGCGGCATCGGTAACGAGGGGAAACAAATCATAGAGCAGCTTATTAAGCAAACCCCGTCGGTGGTCGCGCAGGTTCGACGTGCGTTACCAAAAGACTTTCCGCCAGCGCTGTCACAGGCGATCCTTGACGGAGTTGCTGCCGCATCGTCGAGAATGGAAATCCTCCGGTGAAGCGCAGATGGGCGGCACACAATATGACCGGAAAGTCCCTTGTTTCCGGGGACATGCTTGTAGCAATTGAGAACTTGAAGAAGGTCTCCGCCGCATGGGACGCTATGGACGCCGAAGGCGGGGAAGCGACGGGCTTTAGAGGCAACGCTACCTAGAGACGGTTGTGACCAGCCGCTCGACGTATCGCGCCACCAGATCGACTTCGAGGTTGACCCGCGCGGCGCGCGTCAGGGCACCGAGTGTCGTCGTCGCCAGCGTATGCGGGATCAGGTTCGCCGCAAAGCGGCGACCGGCGACGCGATTGACCGTCAAGCTCACCCCATCGACGGCGATCGATCCCTTCGCGGCGATGAAGCGCGCCAACTCGTCCGGCGCATCGATCTCGAGCAACCAGCTGCCATCGGCGACGCCGACCGCTTCCGCGCGGACAACACTTCCGACCCCGTCGACGTGACCGCTCAGCAGATGGCCGCCGAGCCGATCGGAGAGGCGCAGTGCCTTTTCCAGGTTCACGCGCGCGCCCTCGTTCAGTCCCGCGGTGCAGCGCAGCGTCTCCGCCGACACATCGAAGCGGAGGCTGTTCCCATCCTGGCCACGACGGTCAGGCAACAACCGGCGACCGCGATGCTGTCGCCCTGCTTGACGTCGGCGGCGTCCAGCGTGCCGACCTCGATGGCGATCCGCAGGCCGTCTCCGCGGGGCAGCGCTTGCGTGATGCGGCCGACCGATTGCACGATACCGGTGAACATCAAGCCGTCTCCCGTTGTCAGCCGCGCCAGCACGCGCCAGTCGTCGCCGACGCGGGCGATGTCGCGGATGTGCAGCGGCACGCGTTGCGCGAGCTGTGCCAGCGGCACTGGCAAGGCGAACATGCCCCGTGCCGGGTCGCCGAAAAGACTCGGTGCCAGATAGAGCAGCAACTCGTCGACCAGCCCCGCCGCCAGCAGCGCGCCGTTGAGCTTGGCGCCGGCTTCCACGTGGAGCTCGTTGACGCCCTCGCCGTGCCAACAGTGCCAGCATGGCGTCCAGGTCGACCCGGCCGTCGGGTCCGGGGAGCTGCACGCTGCGCGCACGTTCTTGGGCCACGCGACCGAGGGCGCGTCCGCCGAAACGACCAGCACCCTCCCGCCGTCGAGCACGCGCGCGGCAGCAGGCAACTGCCCGTGGCGATCGACGATGACCTTCAGCGGCTGCCGCGGTGTTTCGACCTCCCTCACCGTCAGCCGCGGGTCGTCCTGCAGCACCGTGCCCACGCCGGTCAGAATCGCGCAGGAACGGGCCCGCCAGCGATGGCCGTCGGCGCGTGCGGCCGCGCCGGTGATCCATTGGCTCGCGCCGTTATCGAGCGCGGTCTTGCCGTCCAGGCTGGCCGCGATCTTGACGCGAACCCAGGGCCGCCCCGAGGTCATCCGCCGCAGCCAGCCCGATGTTGAGCTCGCGCGCTTCTTCCTCGCAGAGTCCGAACTCGACCGCGACGCCTGCGGCGCGCAGCCGCTCTCCGCCTTGGGCAGCGCCGGGGTTCGGGTCGCGCATGGCCGCGACGACGCGGGCGATGCCCGCGGCGAGCAGGGCGTCGGTGCACGGCGGTGTCCGGCCGTGGTGGTTGCACGGTTCGAGCGTCACGTACGCCGTTGCCCCGCGTGTCGCTTCGCCGCCGGCGCGGGCAGCGGCGAGCGCCGCGAGTTCGGCGTGCGCCTCGCCGGCGCGCTCGTGCCAGCCTTCGCCGATGACGCGGCCGTCGCGCACGATGACGCAGCCGACGCGCGGATTCGGCGTGGTCGTGTAAAGGCCCCGCGCGGCGAGCTCAAGCGCGCGCAGCATGCGCTCGCGGTCGTCAGACGGCGTCATGCCAGCGGCACGCAACGCCATTCAGCGCGGCTTGCGCCGCGGCGACGCCGGCTCGACTTCCTTCAGCGCGTCGCGGAAATCCGCCGCGTCCTGGAAGCTGCGATACACGGATGCGAAGCGGATGTAGCCGACCTTGTCGAGCTTGTGGAGCTCCTGCATGACCATCTCGCCGACCTGCCGCGAAGGTATCTCGCGCTCGCCCAGGCCGAGGACCTGCTGCACGATGCGCTCGACGGCCTGGTCGACGTATTCGGTTGGCACGGGCCGCTTGTGCAATGCGCGCTGGAAGCCGTTGCGAATCCGGTCCACGTCGAAGTCGGCGCGCGTGCCGTTCTGCTTGACGATCTGCGGCAGTCGCAGCTCGGCGTTTTCGTAGGTCGTGAAGCGCTTGCGGCAGGCGACGCAGCGCCGCCGGCGCCGGATCGCGTCACCGCCTTCGGATACCCGCGAATCGACCACCTGCGTGTCGGGGCTGCCGCAGAAAGGGCATTTCATCGCTAGGGAGCCGGCGCATAAACGGGAAACTTCGCCGTCAGTGCCTTCACCGCCGTCGGATACGCGCGCGGTCGTCGCCGCGTCGGCCGGGCGCATCGAGCACGTCGGCGACGAGATGTCCCAGCTCCTCGCATTCGATCTCGGTGAAGCCGCGCGTGGTGATCGCCGGGCTGCCGATGCGAATGCCGCTGGTCACGAACGGCTTCTCCGGATCGTTGGGGATGGCGTTCTTGTTGACGGTGATCTGCGCCCGGCCGAGCGCGGCTTCGGCGTCCTTGCCGGTGATCCTTTTCGCGCGCAGATCGACCAGGAACATGTGGGAGTCGGTGCCTCCGGAAACGATGCGCAGGCCGCGATCCTGCAGCACGGTGGCCAGCACCCGCGCGTTCTCGAGCACCTGCTCCTGGTAGGCCCTGAAGTCGCGCGACAGCGCCTCCTTGAACGCGACCGCCTTGGCGGCGATAACGTGCATCAGCGGCCCGCCCTGGAGGCCCGGGAAAACTGCCGCATTGATGAGCTTGTCGTGCTCGGCGCCGGCGAGAATGAACCCGCCGCGCGGGCCGCGCAGCGTCTTGTGCGTGGTGCTGGTCACGAAATGCGGCCACGCCGACCGGGCTCGGATAGAGCCCGGCGGCGATCAGGCCGGCGTAGTGCGCGATGTCGGCCATCAGGTATGCGCCGACGGCGTCGGCGATGGCGCGAAAACGCGCCCAGTCGATGATCCGCGAGTACGCCGAGGCGCCGGCGATGATGAGCTTCGGCTTGTGCTCGTGCGCCAGGCGCTCGGCGGCAGCGTAGTCGATCTGTTCGGTCGCCGTGTCGAGGCCGTAGGCAACGACGTTGAACCACTTGCCTGACAGGTTGACCGGCGAGCCGTGGGTCAGGTGTCCGCCGTGTGGCAGCGCCATGCCGAGGATCGTGTCGCCCGGCTTCAGCGTGGCGAAGAACACCGCCTGATTCGCCTGCGCGCCGGAATGCGGCTGGACGTTGGCAAATTCGGCGTCGAACAGCTTCTTGACGCGGTCGATCGCAAGCTGCTCGGCGATGTCGACGAACTCGCACCCGCCGTAGTAGCGCTTGCCCGGATAGCCCTCGGCGTATTTGTTGGTGAGCTGCGAGCCTTGCGCCGCCATCACGGCGGCGCTGGCGTAGTTCTCCGACGCGATCAGCTCGATATGCTGTTCCTGGCGCAGGTTCTCGCCGGCGATCGCAGCGGCAAGTTCGGGGTCGGCGTGCGCTAAGGGCAGAAGGCGATGGGGCATGGCGGCGCAGAGCGAAAATGATTATTTTACCATCGCCGATCTGGGCGGAGCAGGCGCGAGCGGGACCGACCCGTTATCCGGCAAGCGGCTCGATACTGCGCGAGCCTGCTTACTACCGCGCCGGGCTCTGCCGGCTCGCCATGGCCATGAACTGGTCGAAGTTCTCCTCGGCGACGCGAAACCACAGGATTTCCTCATCGCGGAACTTCTTCCACGGCTCGTAGACCTTCTTGAATTTCGCGTTCGTGGCGGCGAATCCGTCGTAGACCTCGACCGCCGCACTGTGCGCGGCCTGCATGATCTCGCGCGGGAAGGGGCGCAGCTGCACGCCTGCGGCCACCAGCCGGCGCAGCGCCGCCGGGTTCAGCGCATCGTACTTCGCGATCATGTCGACATTCGCCTCGGCGCAGGCCGCTTCGAGAATCGCCTGGTAATCCTTCGGCAGCTCGGCCCAGGCCTTGGCGTTGACGAACAGGTCGAGCTCCGGACCGCCTTCCCACCAGCCGGGGTAGTAGTAGTACTTGGCGACCTTGTACAGCCCGAGTCTCTCGTCGTCGTGCGGGCCGACCCACTCCGCCGCGTCGATGGTGCCTTTTTCGAGCGCGGCGTAGATGTCGCCGCCGGCGAGCTGCTGCGGCACCAGGCCCAGCTGCTCCATCACGACGCCGGCGGATCCGCCGATGCGCATCTTCAGTCCCTTCATGTCGGCGAGGGTCTTGAGCTCCTTGCGGAAAAACCCGCCCATCTGCGCCCCGGTGTTGCCGGCCGGAATGTTGTGGATGTTGTAGTCCTGCAGGAACTCGCGCATGAGCTCGAGCCCGCCGCCGTGGTACATCCAGGCGTTCTGCTGCCGCGCGTTCATGCCGAACGGAATCGCGCAGGCAAAGGCAAACGTCGGATCCTTGCCGAAGAAGTAATACGGCGCCGTGTGCGCGCACTGCACGGTCGCGTTCTGGACCGCGTCGAGCACCTGCAGCCCGGGAACGATCTCGCCGTCGGCGAATACCCGGATCTGGAACTTGCCGTTGGTCGCCGCCGCACAGCGCTTGGCAATCATCTCGGCGGCGCCAAAGAGCGTGTCCAGGCTTTTCGGAAAGCTCGACGCGAGTCGCCATCGGACCTCCGGCTGCGTGCCCTGACCGATCGCGGGCGCGGTGACCGCACCGGTCGCAATACCCGCACCGGCCTGCTTCAGGAACGCACGACGTCGCATCTGGCTGCTTCCTCCTAGTGCTGCATGCAGTACATCAAGATTTGCCTGGCGGCCGCGCTTGCCCGTCTCGCTGCCCGCACTTCAGGGCGGCATTGTCATGCACGCGCCGTGGGCCGGCGCGAACTGCGCCCGCAGCCGTTGCCGAAACCGCGCGCTTACGCCGAAAGCTTGCGCACCGCGTTGAACAGCGCCCAGGCCCAGCCGGCCTGGCGCTCCAGCGTCTGGGTGAAGCGGATCAGATAGCGGGCATTGCCGGTGTCGAGCTCGACCATGCCGCCGGGAAGAAAGCGATCATCCGGGCCGATGAGGCTGCGCTGCGACGACTGCCGATTGTCCGCGTGCGCGGGCAGGTAGATGCCGAAGAACGGCCGGTCGACGCCGGCGCGTTGCGCGTCGAGCGGCGCAACCCAGCTGCGCAACAGCACGCGCACCATCCGCCGGGCGATGATTTCGACGCCGCAGATCACCTCCTCGACCTGCTCGCGCTGCATCCGCCGCACCACCGCGAGCTCCCAGCGGTCGGTATCCTTGATCGCGATGATCTCGCCGAGCTTCGTGGGCGCGTCCTTGGCCGGCGCGAGCATGCGGCAGCCGCTTTCGCTGCGATTGGCCATCTTCCACTGCGAGCCGCGAATCCGCCGCGCAATCGACTCCGGGTTGGCGTTCGGGATTGACCAGCTGGGTGATCTCGTCGTAGCTGTGCATCGCGCCGGAGCTCTTCGCTTCCGGCGCCAGGTGCTCCACTTCGGCGACGGCGCGCGTGAGCGCCTGCAGCCCGACCACCACGCGCACCTCCACGTCGCTGGACTTGCGCGGCGCGCGCGGCGAAAACGCGAGCGCATCGGGCCCGTACAGCGCGGCGAGCCGCATCAGCAGCAGCTTCTGCTCGCGCGGCGGCAGCGCGCCGGGCAGGCGTGGATCGGTATCCTGCTCGGGCAGCAGGCGCATGCGCTCGACCACCCGGGCATAGACCGGAGTGGCGTCGAGGAACATCAGCCGGCCGCCCGGGCGCGGTTTATCCTGGCGCTTGAGGCCCTGCGTGCCGGACAGGTCGACGTAGAAGTTCGCCCCGGTACCCGGCGGGGGCATCAGCGTCAGCGACGGGGTCCACTCCTCCAGCGAGCGCGCCACCCACTCGACCTGGTCCGGCGTGAAATTGCCGCTGTCCAGGCGCATGAGCAGCAGCGACTGGATATATTCCTGCTCCAGCGACGCGCCCGGGTTGGCTGAACGCACCCGCGCCGAAGCTCAGCGGCTCGCGCTGCCAGCCGCGCATGCGCGCGAATTCGTAGAGCTCGTGCAGCTCGCGCCACTGCGCGGGGATCCAGTGGCCGTAGCGGAACAGCCGGAACTTGCCGTCGATCGCCTTGTAGTGCGCGAGCCGGACGAGCACCCGCGGCAGCACCGTTTTCCAGCGCTTCTGTTCCCCGGCGTTGTAGCCGGCCTTGAGCGTCGCCTGATAGGCGGCGGTGAACGCCTTGACCAGGTCGAAAACGCCGTGCCAGAGCCGGGTCTCGACGCTGCTCGAGCGCTGATAGTTCGCGGTGTACTGCGCGGTAAGCTGGCTGACGATCGGCTCGCAGCGCGCATCGACGCGCAGCAACGCCTCCGCCTGCGCCGGGCCCGATGCGGCGCCGGCCGCCCGGAAACGACGCGATCAGGTCGAGCGCTTCGTGCTGCAGCTGCAGCGGATCGCCGGTCGGCAGCGACGCCACCCAGCGCGCCGCCGCCGCGCCGCCGCGCAACGGGTCCTGCAGCGAGCGTCGCCAGCCCCTTATTCGTTCCCGCAACGGCCGCGTGGGGACCATGGCGCTGCCGCGACGGTCAGTTTCCCGCCACCGTCATGGCGCCGATGAGAATCGAACCGCAGTGCCGTGAGCCCCGGCGATCCACGTCGTTTCCGATGGCGACGATGTCGCGATACATGCGGCGCAGGTTGCCCGCGATGGTGATTTCCTCGACCGGATAGGCGATCGCCGCCGTCCTCGACCCAGTAGCCCGCCGCGCCGCGCGAATAGTCGCCGGTGACCGGGTTCACGCCCTGGCCGAGCAGCTCGGTGACGAGCACTCCGCGTCCCATGCGCCGCAGCAATGCCGGCAGATCGTCGCTGCCGTGCGTCACGGCGAGGTTGTGGTTGCCTCCCGCGTTGCCGGTGGAAACGAGCCCGAGTTTGCGCGCCGAATAGCTGCCCAGAAAGTATCCCTTGACGACGCCGTCGCGGACCACATCGCGTGCGCGCGTCGCGACGCCTTCATCGTCGAAAGGCGTCGACGCCGGGCCGCGGGCGAGATGCGGCTCTTCCCGGATCGTGACCTGCGGCGCAAACACGGCCTCGCCCAGGCTGTCGAGGAGAAAGGAGGACTTGCGATACAGGCTGCCGCCGCTGGTCGCGTTGACGTAGTGGCCGATGAGCCCCGTGGCAACCGGCGCCTCGAACACGACCGCGCACTCGCGGGTCGACAGCTGGCGGGCGCCCAGCCGGCTCGCCGTCCGCTCGCCGGCGATGCGGCCGACCGCCGCGGCCGGCTCGAGGTCCTGCGGCGAGCGCGCCGCGGTGTACCAGTCGTCGCGCTGCATCGCGCCGTCGTCCTCGCCGATCACCGCGCAATAGATGCCATGCCGCGAGCTCGCATAGCCGCCGCAGAAGCCGTGCGTGTTCGCGTAAGCGAATTCTCCCTCGTGCCGCGACACCGTTGCGCCTTCGGAATTGGTGAGACGGCGGTCGACGGCCAGCGCGGCCGCCTCGCATTCGCGCCCCAGGGCGATGGCGTCCTCGACGGCGAGGTCCCAGGGATGATAGAGATCGAGATCCGGCCAGTTGCGGGCGAGCAGGGCCGCGGTCGGCGAGGCCGGCGCAATCATCCTCGGCCGTGAAGCGCGCGATCGTCAGCGCCTTGGCGACGGCGTCGTCGATGGCCGCAGCGGAGAAATCGGCGGTGCTCGCGTGTCCGCGTCGCGCGCCGACGTAGACCGTGACGCCGATCCCCTTGTCGCGGTTGTAGGCGATGGTTTCCACCTCGCTCTTGCGCACCGTGACGGACAGGCCGAAGGCCTGGGAGACTTCGGTTTCCGCTGCCGTGGCGCCGCGCGTCCGCGCGGCGTCGAGCACCTGCCCGGCGATGGCGGAGAGCGCCTCGGCCGCGAGCGGAAAACGGGTCGCAGGGCTGGCAGCAAGGACAGCGGCGGTATCGGTCATCGACGGACTCTAGAGGCGGTCGCCGCGCAGGGCGATCGGCTATCATAGCAAACGCTCCTGCCACCAACCGCCCGTGATGCGCCGACCCGACGAAACACCCCCGCCGGCCGTACAGGTGGCTGCGCGCCCATCCAAGACCCGCCGCAAGGAGGAGATGACCGGGCTGCAGGACCTGGGCGAAGCGTTGCTGCGCGTCGGCGCGGCGCGGCGCGCCGAGCTCGATCTTCCGGAGCAGCTCTCCGAGGCGCTCGATGCGGCGCAGCGGATCACGCAACGGGAAGCAAGGCGCCGCCAGCTCCAGTTCATCGGCCGGCTGATGCGCAACGTCGACGCCGCACCGATTCGAGCGCGGCTCGCGCAGTGGGCCGACGCCCCCAACGCCGAAAAGGCGCGTTTGCACGCGCTCGAGCGCTGGCGCACCCGACTGCTCTCCGAAGCCGGGGCGCTCGAGGCGCTGTGCGCCGAGCGGCCCGGCGCGGATCGCGGAGAGCTCTCCGAGCTGGTCGAACGCGTGCGCGCCGAACGCGTCCACGCGCAGCCGCCGCGTGCGTATCGCGAGCTGTTCCGGGCTCTCGATTCGCTTTTCCGCTCGGGAAGCTGAGCGCCGCGCTCGCTACAATGGCGGCAGCTTTTGCGAAGGATGGCACGGCATGAGCGACGCGCAACCGCTGTTAATCGGCCTGGTTTCGATCAGCGATCGCGCCTCGGCGGGGGTTTACGAGGACCAGGGCATCCCGGGGCTGGTGGCATGGTTCACCGCGGCCTTAAGCACGCCGTGGCGCATGGAAACGCGGCTGATCCCCGACGAGCAACCGCAAATCGAGCGCACGCTCATCGAGTTGGTCGACGCGCGTGGGCTGCAACCTGGTGCTCACCACCGGTGGCACCGGTCCGGCGCCGCGCGACGTCACGCCCGAGGCAACCCTCGCGGTCGCCGACAAGGTGCTGCCCGGATTCGGCGAACAGATGCGCCAGGTGAGCCTGCAATACGTGCCCACGGCAATCCTGTCGCGGCAGCTGGGCGTCATTCGCGGCCGCGCCCTGATTCTCAACCTTCCGGGCCAGCCCAAGGCGATCCGGGAGACCCTCGATGGCGTGTTTCCCGCCGTGCCGTATTGCCTCGATCTCATCGGCGCGCCGTACGTGGAAACGCACGTCGCGGTGTGCAAGGTGTTCCGGCCGAAATCCGCGATCAAGGCCTAGAGCGGAAGCGCTCCCGGCGCCCTGTGCGGCGCCGGCGGCCGTAACGCTCGACGAGCGCAGCGGACTAGTAGAATCGGCGCGTGGATAGCCCCGCCGCCAATCAGCCGCCCCCGTTCGAGGGCCGCAACCTTTTTGCCAGCGATGTTGCACTGCAGGACACCGTTGCGCGCGAGGGCGCGGCGTGGGCGCACCCGAGCCTGCTGCGCATGGGGCGAGCGGCTCGGGAGCAGCGCCACGCTCGCCCTGGCCGCGCGCGCGAACCGCTACCCTCCCGAACTGCACACGCACGACCGCTTCGGCAATCGCCGCGACGAGGTTATCTTCGACCCCGCATGGCACGAGCTCATGGCCCTCGCCATGCGCGAGGGCGAGCACTGCGCGCCGTGGCAGGAGCCGCGCGCCGGAGCGCAGGTGGCGCGGGCGGCAGCGTACTTGCTGCACGCCCAGGTCGAGAACGGGACGCAGTGCCCGCTGACGATGACTTTTGCCGCGGTGCCGGTGCTGCGCCGCCACGCCGCGGCGCTGCCTGCGTTGGAGAGCACGTGGCTGCCGCGCCTGCTCGCCCGCGACTACGATGCGCGCCCGCTCCCCGTCGCCAGCAAGACTTCGGCGCTGATCGGCATGGGCATGACCGAGCGCCAGGGTGGCTCCGACCTGCGCACGAACGTCACGCGCGCCGAACGCAGCGCCGACGGCAGCTACCGGCTGACCGGCCAGAAGTGGTTCTTTTCGGCTCCGATGTGCGATGCGCATCTCGTGCTCGCCCAGGCCGAGGGCGGCCTGTCGTGTTTCTTTCTGCCGCGGCTGCTGCCGGACGGAATCCGCAATGCGGTGCGCATCGAGCGGCTGAAGGACAAGCTGGGCAACCGCTCCAACGCGTCGGCTGAAGTCGCCTTCGACGGCGCCCGCGCGTGGCTGCTCGGCGAGGAAGGTCGCGGTGTGCCGGTGATCATCGAGATGGTCCAGCATACGCGGCTTGACTGCGCCATCGGCAGTGCAGGCTTGATCCGCAGCGCCGTGGCGCAGGCGCTGCATCACGCGGCGCACCGCCGCGCTTTCGGCCGGGAACTCGCCGCCCAGCCGCTGATGCAGAACGTGCTGGCCGACCTGGTGCTTGAATCCGACGCGGCGACGGCGTTGGCGCTGCGGCTCGCGCGCGCTTTCGAGTCCGCTGCGACGGACAGCGATACCGCCTTCGCCCGGCTGGCCACGCCGGCGGTGAAGTACTGGGTGTGCAAGCGTGCTCCGGCCGTCGTTGCCGAAGCGCTGGAAGTGCTCGGCGGCAACGGCTACGTCGAGGAATCGGCGTTGCCGCGGCTGTACCGCGAAGCCCCGCTCAACTCGATCTGGGAAGGCTCGGGCAATGTCATGTGCCTGGACGTGCTGCGCGCGGCGCGGCGCGAGCCGGCGGCAGTCGAGGCCGTGTTGTCCGAGCTCGCCAAGGCCCGCGGCGCCGAGGTCCGGTTCGATCGGCACGTGACCGCGCTCGCGACGGCGCTGCGCGACCCGGGCGCCGCCGAGCGCGACGCCCGCCGCATTGCCGGCGGCATCGCCGCCGCGCTCGCGGCGGGATTGCTGTTGCGCCACGCCCCGGCCGGGATCGGCGCGGCGTACTGCGCGTCGCGTCTGGATGGCGCTTACGGGGGCGCTCTGGGCGCGTTGCCCGCCGGCGTGGACGCGGCCGCGCTCATCGCGCGCAGGATCGCCGCCTAAAAGCACGACACCGGCACGGTTGCCCGTGCCGGTGTCGCTTGCTGATCCTTACCTCCGAGCTAGTTCGTCGGGATGCCGAGGATCTTCTCCGCCTTGGCCAACGTGTCGAGCGATTCCTGGTGCTTCCCGGCCTTGTGCAGTGCCTCGCCCTCGGCGCGGTACTTCTTCACGTCATCCATTTGCGCCGCGGTAAGCTTCGGGTTCTTGGCAAGTGCAGCGTCGATCTTTTTCATCTCCGCCGGGCAGTGGAACGCGAACGCGCTGCTGGCGAAGAGCAGCGTGGCGGCAAACAAAGCGCTACGGATCTTCATGGTATCCCTTCTCCTATGGGCCTCGATACGGGCCGGCCTCCGAACCGGCCGACGCCAGTTAGGATATCGCAGTCGGCTCCTTTTGCAACCCCCGGGGACGCGTGGCGCGTTGCTCATTGTTCAAGCAGCAGCGCCGTGCGGCTGGCCGGATCCTGACGGTAGAAGTGTGTAAACAGCCGATACACGCTGGCGTATTCCATCTGCAGCAGCGTCGGCTCGGCGAAGAACACTTCCGAGAGGACGGCGAAGAATTCGGCCGGGCTCTCGGCTGCGTACGGGTCGATTGCGGTTTCCTCGCCCCGCTCCGCCCGCGCGCGGAAGTGCGCGTACGCCTTGGACAGCGTGTCTTGCCAGGCGCGGCGGGACAGGTCGGCGTGCAACGGCGGGCAGCCGTTGGCTTCGCCACTGCGCATGTCGATCTTGTGGGCGAACTCGTGAATGACCAGATTCATCCCCGAGCTCGACCAGTCGGCGCCGGCCTCGACATCCGGCCACGACAGGATGACCGGCCCCCCGGGCAGAGCCTCGCCCGCAAGCGGCTCGTCGCGCCGATGCACGACGCCGGCCTCGTCCTCGTACTCCAGTCCGGTAATGAATTCGTCCGGATAGACGATGACGTTCTCCCAGCCGTCGTAGTAGTGCAGCCCGAGATTGAGGATCAAGACGCAGGCCTGGATCGCGATCATGACGCGCATCAGTGGCGTGACCTCGAAACCGCCTGCGGCGACGACGCTCTTGGCGGACAGGAACAGCACGACGTGCTGGCGCAGGCGCGCGAGCTCCGCCTCCGTGTAAATGGCGAGAAACGGCAGCCCTTCGAGTGCCTCGCGCCAAAGCGGCTCCGGGATCGCCGACCGCGTCAGGATCCGTTTCTGCCTCCAGCTGCGGATGGCTTCGAACACCGGGGTGCTGCCGCCTGAGCTCGCGTCGTGCGCCCGTCAATGCTGCCCGTCCGCGGGCGCGGGGGGATCGGCCTCGATCTCCAGGTCATAGATCACGCCCTCGCCGCCGGTCAGCAACCGGTCCGCGTCGGCTTCCGGAAGCGCTTCGACGTCGCGCAGCTTGCGCGCGATGGTCGTGCTCTTGCGTCCGGCTTCGTCGAGCGTCTTGCCGACGGCGTCGAGCCGGTCCTTGGTCTTGGCGAGCAGCTCGCCGAATTTGCGGAACTCGGTCTTGACCGCGCCGAGCACACGCCACACCTCGGTGGAGCGTTGTTCGATGGCCAGGGTGCGAAAACCCAGCTGCAGGCTGTTGAGAAACGCATTCAGGTTCGAAGGACCGGCCAGCATCACGCGAAAGTCTCTCTGCAGCGAGTCGGCAAGCCCCGGCCGGGCAAGAGACTCGGCGTACAGACCCTCGGTTGGTACGAACAAGATCGCGAAGTCCGTCGTATGGGGCGGCTCGATGTACTTGTCGCGAATCTTGCGCGCTTCGGTCTTGAAGAAATCCTCCAGCGCCTTGCGGCTGAGCTCGACGGCGGCGACGTCGGCGCGTTCGATCGCGTCCTGGAGGCGCTGGTAGTCCTCGAGCGGAAACTTGGCGTCGATGGGCAGCCAGCACGGGCTGCCGTCTTCGCCGCGGCCTGGAAATTTGATCGCATACTCCACCCGCTCCTGCGAGCCTGGCCGCGTAGCCACGTTCTTCGCATACTGGCCCGGCGAGAGCAACTCATCGAGCAGCGCGCCGAGCTGGACTTCACCCCAACCGCCGCGCGACTTGACGTTGGTCAGGACCCGTTTCAGGTCGCCCACCCCGGTCGCCAGGGTCTGCATCTCACCCAGGCCCTTGTGCACCTGCTCGAGACGCTCCGAGACCAGCTTGAACGATTCGCCGAGGCGGTGCTCAAGCGCCGCGTGCAGTTTTTCGTCGACCGTCGCGCGCATCTGCTCGAGCTTCTGCGCGTTATCGGTGCGCAGGAGGTCCAGCCGCTGCTCGACAGTGGTGCGTACCGCTTCCAGGCGCTGTTCGTTGCTTTGCGTCAGCGTGGAGAGCTGCTGGTGCAACGTGCGCGCCGACTCGCCCAGGTTGTTCGCGAGTTCCTCGCGCGCGGTCTTGGCGCTCAGCGCCGATTCGGTCCGCGCCTGGGCGAGCTCGGCGCGAAGTTCGCGTTCCAGCCGCTCGTTCTGCACGCGGATCGTCTCCAGCTTCGACAGCAGCGCGTCATGTTCCTTGCGGTCACGGACGAGCGCAGCGACTTTCACCAGCGCGACGGCAAGCATTGCCACGAGCAGCGCGAGCCCGATGCCAAACAAAGTCAGCAACCAGGGAGAATCCACGCGGCGCAGTTTACGTCGTCAGTGCGAGGACGGCAAAGGTCGCGAGCCAATGCGCACCGACGTAGTCGTTGCTGGCCAGTGCCGGCAGGCCCGCGTGCCGATGCGCGGCTGCGACGGCGGTTGCAATCGCCAGCCGCGGGTCGGCATCGGGGAGTGCCGTCGCGATGTCGCGCCAGCACCAGGCACGCGCGAGATTGAGACCGTCCAGATGCACGATATACGGATCGCTGCGGTCACTGACGGTGACCGGACTGAACAGCGACTCGGGTTCTGCGCGCTCGAGCGTCGGCAGAAAACGCGCCAGCCAGGCGCAAAACTCGCGCTGGCCGAGGATGCGCCGCATCAGGGCGGCTTCGGTAAGCGCCGGGGAGAGGAAATCCGCGCCCGAGGGTTCCCACGCCGCCGGCGCAGCGGTGTCGGCCAGGTACCATTCGCGCGCCTTGGCCGCAACCGCATCGCGCAGCGTGTCCGCGTCGCAGCGGCAGGCGTAATCGAACGCAAACGCCAGCGCAAACGCCGTGTTCGCATGCACGCCGTGGCGGATGGGGTAGGTCGCGACCCGCAGCCACGCGCAATACCGGGCGACGATGGCTTCGGTGAGCGGGGCGAGATCGCGCGCCCAGCGTTGCGCATCGTCGGCGCTCGAGCAGGCAAGCTCCTCTGCGAGCTTGAGCAGCCATGCCCAGCCGTAGCTCCGTTCAAAGGCGCGGCTCGCGGGCCGTTGCAGGTAGGCGACTTCCCCCCGCACCTTCTCGGAAGCGAGATGGGCATCGAGCGTCGCCCGGATCTGCGCCGCCTCGGCGAGCGTCGGATGCAGCCGGAGCACGCGCGCGAGCAGCCAATGCATGTGCACGCACGAGTGCCAATCGAAGCTGCCGAAGAATGCCGGATGGAGCTCGCGTGGCGCGGCGATATCGTCCGGGCCGGCCATGACATGGTCGAGCTTGTTCGGGAATTCGCGTGCGACGTTCGACAGCGCCGAGCGGGCAAACGTCGCCGCCTGCTCGCGCGTCAGGAGGACCTTGTTCGACATGGCGATCGGCAAGTAACCCTTGCGCGGGGCGACCGGAGGAGCGGCGCGCACGCCGAAGCGCGCATCTAGGCCGCTTCGCGGCTCGCCCTCTTGCGTTCGTGCGCTACCAGATGCCGCTTGCGAATTCGAATCGAATGCGGAGTGATCTCCACCAACTCGTCATCGGCGATGAATTCCACCGCGTACTCCAGCGTCAGTTCGATCGGCGGGGTGAGCAGGATCGCCTCGTCCTTGCCGGCGGCGCGGATGTTGGTCAGCTGCTTGGTCTTGATGGGGTTGACGACGAGATCGTTATCGCGGCTGTGGATGCCGATCACCATGCCCTCGTAGACGCGCTCCCCGGGGCTAACGAACATGCGCCCGCGCTCCTGCAGCTTCCACAGCGCATAGGCGACCGCCTCGCCGTGCTCGGCGGAGATGAGCACGCCGTTGCGGCGCTCGGGGATGTCGCCCTTGAGCGGCGCATAACCGTCGAACACGTGCGAGAACAGCCCTGTCCCGCGCGTCAGGTTCATGAATTCGCCCTGAAAGCCGATCAGGCCGCGCGCCGGGATCCGGTAGTCAAGCCGGGTGCGCCCGCGGCTGTCCGAGGCCATGTCGAGCAGCTCGCCACGCCGCGTCCCGAGGGCCTCCATCACCGCGCCCTGATGCGCGTCCTCGACGTCGACGGTGAGCTGCTCGAACGGTTCGCAGCGCTCGCCGCCGGTGTCGCGATACACCACCCGCGGCCGCGACACCGCGAGTTCGTAACCCTCCCGGCGCATGTTCTCGAGCAGGATCGTGAGGTGCAGCTCACCGCGGCCGTAGACCGTGAACACATCGGTATCGGCGGTGTCCTCGACGCGCAACGCAACGTTGGTCATGAGCTCGCGCGCGAGGCGCTCGCGCAGGTTGCGGCTGGTTACATACTTGCCGTCGCGCCCTGCCAGAGGCGAGGTATTGACCTGGAATTGCATCGACAGCGTGGGCTCGTCCACGGCGATCATCGGCAGCGCCTCCGGCGCGTCGATCGCCGAGAGCGTGGTTCCGATGTGCAGATCGTCGATGCCGGTCACGAGCACGATGTCGCCCACCTCCGCCGCGTCCACCGGTACCCGCTCGAGGCCCGCGAAGCCCAGCACCTGCCCGATTTTTCCGCGCGTGCCTTGCGCCGTGCCCTGCAGGACCATGACCTCCTGCCCGGGCACGATGCGTCCGCGGCGGATCCGGCCGATGCCCAGCCGGCCCACGTAGCTCGAATAGTCGAGTGCGCTGATCTGCAGCTGCAGCGGCGCATCGACGTCGCCGACGGGCGCGGGCACGCGCTCGAGGATCGCCTCGAACAGGGGGCGCATGTCGGTCCCCTGTGTGCCCGGGTCGCGCGACGCATAGCCGTGCAGCGCCGAGGCGTAGATCACTGGGAAGTCGAGTTGGGCCTCGGTCGCGCCGAGTTTGTCGAACAACTCGAAGGTCTGGTTGACGACCCATTCCGCGCGCGCTCCCGGACGGTCGACCTTGTTCACCACGACGATCGGCAGCAGGCCCTGGGCCAGCGCCTTGCGGGTCACGAAGCGGGTCTGCGGCATCGGCCCTTCGACGGCGTCGACCAGCAGCAATACGCCGTCGACCATGGACAGCACCCGTTCCACCTCGCCGCCAAAGTCGGCGTGGCCGGGCGTGTCGACGATGTTGATATGCGTGCCGTGGTATTCGATGGCACAGTTCTTGGCGAAAATCGTGATGCCGCGTTCGCGCTCCAGGTCATTGCTGTCGAGCATGCGCTCGGCGACGTGCTGGTGCGCAGCGAACGTCCCGGCCTGGACGAGCAGCTTGTCGACGAGCGTCGTCTTGCCGTGGTCGACGTGGGCGATGATCGCGATGTTGCGCAGGGGCCTGGGGGTCGCCATGGGGGCGATGGTGCGTCGCGGGAGGAAACCGATAAGTTTACCAGTCCAGAGGCCATTCCACACAAAAAAATTTGCAAAATCCGGTATTTACGATATAATGACGCACATCGGCGGCCGTTCCGGTCACCGCCGAACCGTTGGGCAAGCGGTCTTTGCGCTGCCCTGTCCGTAGTCAGTTGCGTCGCCGCCTGGACCGGAGCTCGCTCATGCGAGCGGGCCGCGTCTAGGAGCTATATTGATGGGTAGTACCCCGAGCTTTGCCGAGCTCGGCTTGCGGGCGGAGTTGCTCCGCGCCGTTGCCGAAGCCGGTTACACCACGCCGACGCCGATCCAGGCCCAGGCGATTCCCCTGATTCTCGCCGGCAAGGACGTCATGGGCGGCGCCCAGACCGGCACCGGCAAGACCGCCGGCTTCGCATTGCCCATTCTGCACAAGCTCGCCCCGACCGCGAATGCGAGCCCGTCCCCGGCACGCCATCCGGTGCGCGCGCTGATCCTCACGCCGACCCGCGAGCTCGCCATTCAGGTCGAGGAGTCCATCCGGACCTATGGCAAGCACACGGGCTTGCGCTCGACGGTCGTCTACGGCGGCGTCGACATCAAGCAGCAGCTGCCGATCGTGCGCGGCGGCGTGGAGATACTCGTCGCGACGCCGGGCCGGCTGCTCGACCACATCGAGCAGAAGTCCATATACCTGGGGCAGGTCGAAATCTTCGTCCTGGACGAGGCGGACCGGATGCTCGATATGGGATTCATTCCCGACATCAAGCGCATCATGGCCCTGCTGCCGGCGACGGCCAGACGCCAGAACCTGCTCTTCTCCGCGACGTTCTCCAACGAGATCAAGAAGCTCGCGGACGCGCTGTTGAACGAGCCGCAGTTAATCGAGGTCGCGCGGCGCAACACCACCGCCGACACCGTCACGCAGACCGTGTACAAGGTGCCCAGCGACCAGAAGCGCGCCCTGCTCGAGCACCTCGTCACCTCGCGCAACCTGTGGCAGGTACTCTGCTTCGTTCGCACCAAGCACGGCGCCTCGCGTCTTGCCCGGCAGCTGGAGAAAGACGGCCTGAAGACCACCGCCATCCACGGCGACAAGAGCCAGATCGCGCGCCTGGAGGCCCTCGACGAGTTCAAGGCCGCCAAAGTGCAGGTGATGGTAGCGACCGACGTTGCTGCGCGAGGGCTCGACATCGACGACTTGCCGCTGGTGGTCAACTACGAGATGCCCTACGTTCCGGAGGATTACATTCACCGTATCGGCCGCACGGGGCGCGCCGGCGCTGCCGGCGAGGCGGTCTCGTTCTGCGCTCCGGACGAGGAGCGGCTGTTGAGCGAGATCGAACGCCTGCTCAAACGCTCGATTGCAATCGCGCCGCCGGTGAGCCTGGTCGCCGCGCGCCGCGGCCCGCGCGAGGCGCCCGTGGCGCGAGCGCCGCTGCCGCCGCGGGAGCGCACGGCGAGCCACGCGCCGCGCGCACCGCGCGTCGAAGCGATCGACCGGAATCCGGATCAGGCGCCGCGCTCTGCAGCGCCGCAACGCACGCAGCCCCCGGCCGCTCTGACGGCGGGAGCCAGCGCACCCGGGCGGCACTGGCACAAGAAGCCTGCCCCTGTGCCCGCGCTGTTGATGAAACCACGGGTGACCGAGCCCGAAAGCGCGTAACGGCGAGCGCGAGCTTCGCCGTGCCGCGAAGCGTTGTCGCGCACTGCCGCCCCGGTTTCGAGGCGGAGGCCGTGGCCGATCTTGCGCGCATTGCCGCGCGGGCCCGAATCGGGGTCAACTGCGCCGCCGTCGCCGGCAGCGCGTACGTCGTCGGGGCCTGTACCGATTTCGACGCGCTACGGTGGCAGGATGCGCTGCACGCTGCACCGCCCTGGTTCGCGCGCTCCATCTTCACCGGCGACGGTCCGCATGCGTTGCCCCGGCGCGACCGGCTGACGCCGCTGCTGGCGATCGCGGGCCGGCACCAACCGCCGTTCTCGGCGCTTTGGCTCGAGACTCCCGACAGCAACGAAGGCAAGCTGCAATCCGGCCTGTGCCGGCGGCTCGCGCCGCTGTTGGCCGACGCGGCGCGGGCGGCCGGCTTGCTCGGCGTGAACGCGGCCAACCCCCGGCTGCACGTGCTGTTCGTCACCGCGGAGAGCGCATGGGTCGGGGTGAGCGACCCGGCAACGGGCAGTCCCTGGCCGATGGGCATCCCCCGGCTCGCCGCGCCGCGCTCCGCGCCCTCGCGTTCGGCGCTCAAGCTCGCCGAAGCGCTGCTGACGTTCCTTACCGCCGAGGAGCGCGCGCGGCTGCTCCAGCCCGGGATGCGTGCGGTCGACCTGGGCGCCGCGCCGGGTGGCTGGACCTGGCAGCTCGCGCAGCGCGGCTTGCGCGTCACTGCGATCGACAACGGCCCGCTCAAGGGCGAGATCGCCGACGATCCGCGGGTCGAGCACTTGCGCGTCGATGGATTGCAATGGCGGCCGCGGCGCCCGGTCGACTGGATGGTCTGCGATATCGTGCTGCAGCCTTCGCGCATCGCCGCGCTGGTCGCAGCATGGATGGCCGAGGGCGCGTGCAGGCGCACGATCTTCAACCTCAAGCTGCCGATGAAAAAGCGCTACGCGGAGGTCGAACGTTGCGCGGCGCTGATACGCACGGCGCTCGATGGGCGCCGCCTGCGCTACACGCTGGCCTTCCGGCAGCTCTACCACGACCGCGAGGAGATTAGCGCCTATTGCGCCCGGCTCGATTAAGCCGAGTCCGAAAGCCGTCCGAGCTGTGGCCTGAGCTTGTCCAGGGTGGCGTTGATCGTGGCCAGCCGTTCGCGCTCCTGGGCGACGACGGGCGCCGGCGCGCGGGCGACGAATGCGGCGTTGGCGAGCTTTGCCTGCACCTTGGTCGCCTCGGCTTCGAGGCGTGCGATTTCCTTGGCGAGGCGCTCACGTTCGGCCGCGCGATCGACCTCGATGTGCAGCATCAGTTTCGATGCCCCGGCGACGACCACCGGCGCATCGGTCTGCGGCAGCGTGTCGGTGATCCTGACCTCGGAGAGCTTGGCGAGCGGCAGCATGTAGGCGCGCGTTGCCTCCAGGCCCGCACGTTCGGCCGCGGTTCCGGGCTCGGCCCACAGGGCGACGCGCACCGCCGGCGAGAGCTGCATCGCGCCGCGCAACGCCCGCGCCGCCAGCACGCGCGCCTGCAGTTGCACGATCTGCGACTCGGCGTCGGCATCGCGTTTTTCCTGCTGCGGCTGCGGAAACGGCTGCACCGAGATCGATAGGCCCTTCTTGCCGGCGAGCGGCCCGATGCTCTGCCACAGTTCCTCGGTGATGAACGGAATGAACGGATGCGCGAGCCGCAGGACGACTTCGAGCACCCGCACCAGGGTCTTTCGTGTCGCGTCCTGCTCCGCTTCGGTCCCGGCGCCGAGCTGGACCTTGGCAAACTCGACGTACCAATCGCAGTACTCGTCCCACACGAACTCGTAAACGGCCCGTGCCGCGAGGTCGAAGCGGTACCCCTGCAGGTGCTCTGCGACGAGCGCCTCGGCCTGCTGCAGGCGGCTGACGATCCAGCGGTCGGCGACCGAGAGCGGAGCCGGCCGGGTTTCCGCGCGCCCGGCGCTCCTGCCTGCGGCGTTCATCAGCACGAAGCGGGCGGCGTTCCACAGCTTGTTGCAGAAGTTCCGATAGCCCTCGCAGCGCTTCAGGTCGAAGTCCAGCGTCCGACCGGAGGTCGCCAGGCTCGCAAAGGTAAAGCGCACCGCGTCGGCGCCGATAGGCCGGAATGCCCTGCGGGAACTGCTTGCGCGTGCGCTTCTCGATCGCCTCGCGCTGCTTCTCCAGCATCAGACCCGAGGTCTGCTTGGCGACGAGAGTCTCCAGGCCGGCGCCGTCGATCAGGTCGAGCGGGTCGAGGATGTTGCCCTTGGACTTCGACATCTTCTGCCCCTCCTCGTCGCGTACGATGGCATTGATGTACACGTCGCGGAACGGCAGCCTGCCGGTGAAATAGGTCGTCATCATGATCATGCGGACGACCCAGAAGAAGATGATATCGAAGCCGGTGACCAGGACCGACGAGGGCAGGAACATCTGCAGTTCCCGCGTTTCCTCCGGCCAGCCGAGCGTCGAATGGCACCACAGCGCCGACGAGAACCAGGTGTCGAGCACGTCCTCGTCCTGCTTGAGCGCGGCCGCCGGTTGGTTGGCCTTGGTTGCCGCCTCGTCCACGTTGCGCGCGACGAAGACGTTGCCGGCAGCGTCGTACCACGCGGGAATGCGATGCCCCCACCAGAGCTGGCGCGAAATGCACCAGTCGTGGACGTTGTTGAGCCAGTTGTTGTAGGTCGAACTCCAATGCTCCGGCACGAAGCGCACCCGCGCTTCGCCACCCGGACGCGCACGATCGGGAACGCTCGCGTTGACTGCCGCCAGGCAGATCTGCTGCAGCGATTTGCCCGGGAAGAACGGCTGCGCCTCCGGCGCCGGCTTGGTCATGGCGACGAACCACTGGTCGGTGAGCATCGGCTCGACGGCCTCGCCGGTGCGACCGCACCGCGGCACGACCATGCTTGTGCGGCTTCTCGGCGGCGACCAGTCCCGCAGCCCGCGAGGTCGGCGAGCACCTTCTTCCGCGCCTCGTAGCGGTCGAGGCCGCGGTATTGCGGCGGCGCGTTGGCGTTGATCTTCGCATCGAGGGTGAAGATTTCCAGCGGCGCGAGCCCATGGCGCTGGCCGATTTCGAAGTCGTTGAAATCGTGCGCTGGCGTGATCTTGACGCAGCCGGTGCCGAACGCCCGGTCGACGGATGCGTCGGCGATCACCGGAATCTTGCGCCCGGCGAGCGGCAGCGTCAGCTCCTTGCCGACCAGCGCGGCGTAGCGCTCGTCGTCAGGATTCACCGCGACGGCGACGTCGCCCAGCATCGTCTCCGGTCGCGTCGTGGCGACGGTGACGAAGCCGGTCTTGTCGACGAGGGGGTAGCGAATCTCCCACAGCGTGCCGTTTTCTTCCTCGCTCTCGACTTCGAGATCGGACACCGCGGTGCCCAGCACCGGATCCCAGTTCACCAGGCGTTTGCCGCGGTAGATGAGCCCGTCCGCGTACAGGCGGACGAAGGTCTCGAGCACTGCGTTGGACATGCCCTCGTCCATCGTGAAGCGCTCGCGCGACCAGTCCGCGGATGCGCCGAGGCGCCGCATCTGGTTGGTGATCGTGGAGCCGGATGTCTGCTTCCACGCCCAGACACGCTCGATGAAGCGCTCGCGCCCGAGCTCGCGGCGCGAGATGCCCTCGGCCTTCAACTGGTTCTCGACCACGATCTGCGTGGCGATGCCGGCGTGATCCGTGCCGACCTGCCAGAGCGTGTTGTCGCCGCGCATGCGGTGCCAGCGGATGAGCACGTCCATCAGCGTCTGCTGGAACGCGTGCCCCATGTGCAGCGTGCCGGTGACGTTCGGGGGCGGGAGCTGGATGCAAAACGCGGGGCTGTCTTCGCGCAGCGACGGCTTGAACAGCCCGTGCCCTTCCCAGTAGGCGTACCACTTCGCTTCGATTGCGCGCGGCTCGAAGCTTTTCGCGAGATCCATCGGAATGCCGTTCATTGCAAACCGCAAATTATATCGGATCGACGCCACGCGACTTTATGGCGCGGCTGCCACTTGTCGCTAGCCACCCCTCTAGAACTCGCGCCCGACCGCGCGCGCGACTGCGCCCAGCTGAACCATCAGCGTCGAGAATTCGGCGGGCGTCAGCGCCTGGTCGGCGTCGCACCAGGCTTCGCACGGATTGGGGTGCACTTCGATGAGCAAGCCGTCCGCGCCCGCGGCAATGGCGGCGCAGGAAAGTGCCGGCACCATCCACGCCTTGCCGCCGGCGTGCGACGGATCGACGATGACCGGCAGGTGCGTCTCGCGCTTGAGCACCGGCACCGCGGTCACGTCGAGGACGTTGCGGTATGCGGTCTCGAAGGTGCGGATGCCACGCTCGCAGAAGATGATGTTGTGATTGCCGCCAGCGGCGATGTATTCGGCGGCCATCAGCCACTCGTTGATCGTCGCCGACATGCCGCGCTTCAGGACCACCGGCTTGGTCGTCCGACCGACCTCTTTCAACAGGTCAAAGTTCTGCATGTTGCGCGTGCCGATCTGTATCACGTCGACGTCATACTGCAGGAACGCCTCGAGCATCCGCGTGTCCATGAGCTCGGTGACGATCGGCAGGCCGTGCGCGTCGGCAGCGGCGCGCAGCAGCTCGAGGCCCTCCACGCCCTTGCCCTGGAAGGCATACGGACTGGTGCGCGGCTTGAATGCGCCGCCGCGCATCAGCCGCGCCCCGGCGGCCTTGACGCCCGACGCGGCGGCCGCCATCTGCGGCTGTGTTTCCACCGAGCACGGGCCGGCGATGACCTGCACGGTCCGTCCGCCGATCGGCACGCCTCCAACATCGATCACCGTGTTCGCCTTGTGCCATTCGCGGGCAACGATCTTGTACTGCTTGACGATGTGCATCGATTTCTCGACGCCGGGCATCGGGTCGAACATCTCCGGGTCGAGCTTGCGCTCGTCGCCTATCGCGCCGATGAGCGTGCGCTCGGTCCCGCGCGAGACGTGAACCTGAAGGCCATGGGCCCGTATCTTGGCCTCGACCGCGTTGATCGCCGCTTCGTCGGCGTCCGGCTGCATGACGATGATCATGGTCGCATCTCCGAAAAAAAAGCGGGCGGCCCCTGGGGCCGCCCGCTCTTGGTTGAAACTGAATGCCTTGCTGCTACCGGTCGGCGCGGCCCTGGGCGTAGTGCCCGGCGTAAGCGTAGTACCCGCCCGATGCAGCCTGCCCGCACGCGCCCCCATCGGGCACCCGGTACTTCTCGGCCACGGCCAGTCGCGAATTCATAACGCGCAGTCTAGCACAGGCCGCATCGCCGCTCGGGCGGGGACGCAGGTGCGCCGTATGCCCCGTTCGGCATCCGCTAATGGTTCTGTTGCCGCCATTGCGCGATCTCCCGCTCGATCGCCTCGGCGACGTAGGTTCGAACCAGCTGCCCGACGTGCTCGTTAATCGCCTCGACCAGCTCGGCGCTGGCGCGCGCAACGATCGGCTGCAAATGCGCGGCCAATTGCGCCTTGAGGCCGGTGTCGATGAACAGGTCCAGCCGCTGCAGCACCTGCATCGATATCTGCTCGGCGAGCGCGCCCCAGCGTTCGTCCTCGATCGCCGCCGCCGACCGGACCGGCTCCGGGGCGGCCGCGGCGGGAGCCGCATCCGGCGCTGGCGGCGTTGAACCCGCGGGGGGCGGCGTCGGCGCCGAGCCCGCGGCGCGGAGCGTCCGCGTCACCGTCGGATCGCGGTCCTCGTCAGGAACGGAGGGTTCGGACTTCGGCGCGGCGGTTGCGCGCAGCGTCACCGGCGGCACGACCGCGACCGTGTCGGGGGCCGGTCCGGTGATGCTGTGCAGCGACGGGTCGCTCGTGTCGGGGCCGAGCCACAGCGACGGCTCGCCCTCCTGGTCCGCCAGCGGCAGCGGCTCGATGTTGACCGCGATTTCGTCGACGGCGTCGGTCAGCAGCGGCGGCTCGACATCGCCCCGGCGCGGCTCGGGTGTGGCCTGCGCCTCGGGCGTGCGCGCTGGCTCGCTCGCCGGGTCGGCGGTGCGGCTGCGCTCGTCGCGTTGGCCCTTGTCCCGCGGCGCGCGCGCTTCGGCAGCCTGAGTCCGCGCAATCACGCCGCCGCGCTCCCGTGTCGATGGCCCGCCGCGCGCGGGCGCCAGGGCTTCGTCGGTGACGCTGTCGGTGAGCACGGGAATGCCGCTATCGCCGCCGCGATTGCGCCGCATCAGCGCATCGGCCTGCTCGAGCAATTCGCGGGCGGTCGGCATGGCGCGCTAGCGCTCCCCGAGGCTGTGCGTGCGCAACTCGTAGCCGCGCTCGCGGTAGAAGCGATAGCGCTCGCGCCCGGCGGCGGCGTCGGTCGCCTCGGCGCCGACGATCTCGGCCAAGCGCTCGAACCGGGAAAAGAATGGCGGCGGGCTTAAGGCGAGATTGATCAGCACCGCGGCCGGACCGGGGTGCTCCGCGACATGATCGACCCAGATCGGAGTCTCTTTCGCCAGCGCGCCGTCGACGCGGCAGTGCGGCAGGAAAGCGAGCGCCGGGTTCACCCACAGCCAGCGATCGAGCTGCTCGGTGGTCGCCGCGTCCGGCGTGAACACGCGCACGCTGCCGTGCTGCGCGAACGCCTTCGCGACCAGCTTCGCGGCCACCTCCAGGCGATCGGCGACGTGGGTGTAGAAATCGATCGCGGTCATGATCGCGGCGGCGGCCTAGACTGCGCCCTCCTGCGACAGCAGCCAGGTCGCCAGCAGCGGCACCGGCCGGCCGGTGGCGCCCTTCTCCTTGCCTTCCTTCCAGGCGATGCCCGCGATGTCGAGGTGCGCCCAGTCGAACTTGCGGGCGAATTTCGACAGAAAGCACGCGGCGGTGATGCTGCCGCCGGCACGGTTGCCGATATTGGCGAAGTCGGCAAAGTTGCTGTTGAGCGCCTCGTGGTATTCCTCCCACAGCGGCATCTGCCAGGCGCGGTCGAAGGCTTCCTCGCCGGCATTGATCAGGGCCCGCGCCAGGCTGTCGCTGTTGCTGAACACGCCGCTGGCGACGTGGCCGAGCGCGATGACCATGGCCCCGGTGAGCGTCGCGATGTCGACCACCGCCGCCGGCTCGTAACGCTCGGCATAGGTCAGGGCATCGCACAGGATGAGCCGGCCCTCGGCATCGGTATTGAGGATCTCGACGGTCTGCCCCGACATGCTGCGCACGATGTCGCCCGGCTTGGTGGCGCGGCCGCTGGGCATGTTTTCGCAGGCGGCGATGAGCCCGACCAGGTTGATCTTGGCCTTGAGCTCGGCGACCGCCCGGAGTGCGCCCAGCACGCTCGCCGCGCCGCACATGTCGAACTTCATCTGGTCCATGTCGAGGCCGGGCTTGAGCGAAATGCCGCCGCTGTCGAAGGTGATGCCTTTGCCCACCAGCACCAGCGGCCGCTGTTTCTTCCCGCGCGCCGTTGTACTCGAGCACGATGAACTTCGGCGGCTGGTCGCTGCCGTTGGTCACCGACAGGAACGAGCCCATCTTGAGTTCCTCGAGCTGCGGCCGGTCGAGGACCTGGCAGTTGAACTCCAGTTCCTTGGCCAGCGCCTGCGCGCGCTCGGCGAGATAGGTCGGCGTGCAGATGTTGCCCGGCAGGTTGCCCAGATCGCGGGCGAGGTCCATGCCGTGCGCAATGGCCAGTCCGCGCGCCGCCGCCGCTTCGCCCGCGGTGAGGTCGCTGCGCTGCGGCACCGAAAGGGTGAGCTTGCGCAGCGGGCGGCGCACCTCGGCCGGCTGGCTCTTCATTTCGTCGAAGCGATACACGGCCTCCATCGCCACCACCACCGCGTGCTCGACGCGCCAGGCCACCTCGCGCCGCTTGACCTTCTCCTCGGTGAGGTAGACGACTGCCTCGTAGGACCCGGTTTCGTTGAGCAGCCGCACCGCGGCGCGCACGGCGGAGCGGAATTCGCGCTCGCGGAAGTCGCGTTCCTTGCCGAGGCCGATCGAGCAGGACGCGGTCGGCGAGCGTGCCGCGGACGTTGTGCAGCAGCAGCGTGCTGCCGAGCTTGCCCTCCATGTCGCCGCGGCGGATGATTTCGCTGACGTATCCGCCCGAGGCGCGATCGATCAGCTCCGCAGACAGGCTCGGCTTGCGGTTATCGAACACGCCGACGACCACGCAAGCGCTGCGCTGCTTCTCCGGGCTGCCACTTTTTATGGTAAATTCCATCGTCGCTCCCACGAACGATTACGTCGCCTTTAGCATGGCGTTTAGGGGATTTCAGCGGCATTATCGGCAAATCGGGCCGAAAAAGTCAAAATTTTTCCGTCGTCATGGTCTTTCGCCGCAGCCTGGTGCGAGAGCTGACCGCGACCGCGGTCGGCCTCTTCCTCGTTCTTCTGGGCATCCTCTTCACCAATCTGATGCTGCGGCTGCTGGCCCGGGCGGCCGGCGGAACGATCGCGCCGGAGGCCATTCTGGCGCTGCTCGGCTTCAATGCGGTGTTCTACTTCAACATCCTTTTGTCGGTGGCGCTTTTCGTCACCGTATTGCTGACGTTATCCCGCTGGTACCGCGACAGCGAGATGATCGTGTGGTTTACCTCCGGCCAGGGACTGACCTCGTGGCTCAAGCCGATCCTGCTGTTCGCCACGCCGTTCCTGATCGCCATCATCGTGCTCTCGCTGTGGCTTTCGCCCTGGGCGGAGCGCCGGCGTCTGGAGTACGAGCGCCAGCTGGAGTCGCGCGAAGAGATCGCCTTGCTCGCGCCGGGACTGTTCAAGGAATTCCGCCAGGCACGCCTGGTCGTGTTCATCGAAAGCATCAACACCTTCGACAACACCATCCATAACGTCTTTCTGCACTCGATCGACAACGGCAAGGACGTGACGACGGTCGCGCGCTCCGGCCATCTCGAGGACGCGCCGAACGGCGATCGCTTCATCGTGCTCGACGAAGGCCGGCGCTACGAGGGCCAGCCGGGAACGCCCGAGTTCCGCAACGTCGAGTTCCAGCGCCTGGGCCGCCGCATCGAGCCCGCCGAGGTGCGCGCCATACCGCTGTCGCTCAAGGCGATGCCGATCGAGGCGCTGATCGTGAGCGACGGCAATGTCGAGCGTGCCGAGCTGTTCTGGCGGCTGTCGGTCCCGATCAGTGCGCTGGTGCTGGTGCTGCTCGCCATTCCGCTGTCGTACGTCAATCCGCGCATGGGCCGCTCGTTCAACCTGGTCTCCGCGGCATTCATGTACATGGTGTACAGCAACTGCCTGAACTTCATGCAGAGCGTCATCGCGCAGGGGCGGCTGTCGATGACGCAGGGCCTGCTGCTCGTCCACAGCATCGCCATCGCGCTGGTCATTGTCATGTTCTGGAACCGGCTGTCGGTGACCGGCCTGATTCGCCGCCGCCGGCTCGCGCATGAAGACGCTTTCCCGCTACATCGGCCGCGAGGTGCTCTTTGCGACGACTACTCATCTTCGTCGCGCTGCTGATGCTGTTCGCGTTCTTCGACCTGATTCACGAGCTCGGCAACGTCGGCAAAGACGGCTATCCGCTCGGCAGGGCGCTGCTGTTCGTGGGCCTTTCGGTGCCCGGTCATATCTACGAGCTCGTCCCGACTGCGGCGCTGATCGGAACGCTGTTGGCGATCTCCCGGCTGGTGGCGAATTCCGAGTACACCGTCATGCGCACCTCGGGCGCATCGCTGACCCAGATCACGCTGGCCATCGTTCGCGTCGGCGTACCGCTGGCGATCGCCACGTTCCTGGCCGGCGAGTTCCTCGCGCCCCCCGCCGAGCGCCTCGCCCAGCAGGTTCGCGTGCAGGCGCAAGGCCAGGGCGCTCGCATCATCGCGCAGCAGTTCGAGTCGGGGTTCTGGTTCAAGCAGGACCTGACGTTCGTCAACATCAGCAGCGTGCTGCCGGACATGACCCTGCTCGGCGTGCGCATCTACGAATTCGATCGCGACTTGCGCCTCAAGACCCTGCGCGTTGCGGATTCCGGGACATTCGTCGACGAGGGCCACTGGCGGCTCGTCAACGCGCGGACCACCGCGCTGGGCGCCGACGGTGCCACGCTGACCCAGGCCGACCAGCTCGACTGGGAAACCGTGCTCAAGCCGTCGATCCTGACCGTGTACCAGGTCGCCCCGGAAAAGCTCGAGTTGCCCACGCTCTATGACAACATCCGGGTGCTCGGCGGCAATCAGCAGAAAACCTCGCGCTTCGAGATCGCGCTCTGGAACAAGATCTTCTACCCGGCGGCGGTCATCGTGATGATGGTGCTCGCGCTGCCGTTCGCCCATTTCCAGCGCCGTGCGGGAGGCGCCGGATTCCGCATCTTCGCCGGCACCATCATCGGGCTGGTGTTCTTTCTGCTTGAGCCGGCTGTTCTCGTATCTGGGCGTCATCAACGACTGGCCGCCGCTGTTCTCGGCGGCGTTTCCGGTGGTCGCTTTCGTCACCGTCGCGGTGACGATGTTGTGGTGGCTGGAGCGGCGCTGAACGGCGCGCTTGGCGGCGGTGACAACAAAAATCCCCGCTGCGGCGGGGATTTTTTCGGTGCCGCGGGAAACGCGCGGCTTAGGCGACCGGAACCACGCTGACGATGGTCTTCTGGCCGGCGCCCTTGACCTGGAATTGAACCTTCCCGTTGACCAGCGCGAACAGGGTGTGGTCCTTGCCGATGCCGACATTGACGCCCGGATGCACCTTCGTCCCGCGCTGGCGGACGATGATCGCGCCGGCGGTGATCGCCTCGCCGCCGAAGGCCTTCACGCCCAGGCGCTTGGACTGCGAATCGCGGCCGTTACGGGAACTGCCGCCTGCTTTTTTGTGTGCCATGTCTTATTGCCCTGTCGCGTTGCGTCGGAAACGGCAACCTCAGCCGACGATGTCGTCGATCTTGACCTCGGTGAAGCCCTGCCGATGACCCTGGTGCTTCTGGTAATGCTTGCGCCGGCGCATTTTGAAGATCTGCACCTTCTCGCCGCGACCGTGGGCAAGGACGGTCGCCTTCACGGTCGCGCCGGCAACGGTCGGCTGTCCGAGGCGGACCGACTCGCCGTCGCCGACGAGCAGCACGGGGCCGAGATCGATCTGCGCCCCCACGTCCGCCGGGAGTTGCTCCACCTTAAGTTTTTCGCCCGGCGCAACCTTGTACTGCTTGCCGCCGGATTTGATGACCGCGTACATGGGAACTCCCGCTGCGCAACCGCAAAAAAGGTAAGCATTTTAAGCTTTTAGGAGAACTATGTCAAAGTGCCCACGGCGCCGAACAGGCCGCCCGGCCGCGGCGATGGGCATCGGGTAGAATACGCCGCGCGGCAGACATGGCGCGCTGCGCACCGGTCCTTGGCGACAGTGGCTCCGGTCCAGGCCCTCGCGCCCCCGTTGCCGCTCGCGCACCTTCATTCCGTGACCATCCCGCTGCTTGAGCAGGCTCTGCATGACGACATGCAGGCCATCGATCGCATCCTGCGCGAAAGCCTGGCCTCGAACGTCGCGTTGATCCGCCAGGTCGCCGAATACATCATCGGCGGCGGCGGCAAGCGGCTGCGGCCCGCGCTGCTGGTTCTCGCCGCGCGGGCCTGCGGTCATCGCGGCTCGCAGCACCACAAGCTGGCAGCGGTGATCGAAATGATCCACACCGCGACGCTGCTGCATGACGACGTCGTCGACGAATCCTCGCTGCGCCGCGGCCACGCGACCGCGAACGCCCTGTTCGGCGACGCCGCGAGCGTGCTGGTCGGCGATTTTCTCTATTCGCGCGCGTTCCAGTTGATGGTGACCGTCGACAGCATGCGCGCCTTGCGCATCCTTTCCGACGCGACCAACGTGATTGCCGAGGGCGAGGTGCTGCAGCTGCTCAATGCCGGCAACCCGGACATCGAGGAGGCGTCCTACCTCGACGTGATCCGGCGCAAGACGGCCAAACTGTTCGAGGCGGCGGCGCAGCTGGGCGCCGTTCTCGGCCGCGCCGAGCCGGTGATCGAGGACGCGCTGGCGCGCTACGGCATGCATCTGGGTACCGCATTCCAGCTCATCGACGACGTGCTCGACTACTCGGGCGATCACGAGGCGATCGGCAAGAACCTGGGCGACGACCTCGCCGAAGGCAAGCCGACGCTGCCGCTGATCCGTGCGATGCGTGTCGGCTCGGCGGCCGACGCGGCGCTGATCCGCGACGCGCTCGCGCGCGGCCGCCTCGACGACTTCAAGCCGGTGCTCGCGGTGCTCGCGCGAACGGGCGCGCTCGAGTACGCGCGCCGCTGCGCCGAGGAAGAGAGTGCGCAGGCGGCGGCGTGTCTCGCCGCGCTGCCCAATTCTCCGGCCCGCGAAACTCTGCTAGAATTGTCCGATTTCGCGGTGCAAAGAACGTACTGACGCAAACCGTCCGTGCGGATGCGTTTTTGCCGCGATCGTCGGGGTGTAGCTTAGCCTGGTAGAGCGCTACGTTCGGGACGTAGAGGTCGGAGGTTCAAATCCTCTCACCCCGACCAGTATAAACAATAGCTTGCAGTGCGCGCGCAAGGCACATACCGCCTTATAACTGCAGTGCAAGGGCGTCGATTATTCTATATTTTCCAGTTCGGCGTCGCGACGCAGGCGCGGTTGAGGTCGGCGACGGTGCGTGTGCCGCAGTTGCCCATCGCGAGTTTCAATTCGTCCGGCAGGATTTCAAGAACGCGATCGACGCCGGTTTGGCGGAATGCACCCAGTCCCAACAGGCCGCCGAAGCCGGTCATTCGTGCTGACTTCGTCATGTGAACCCTTCGGGGTCAGGGCTGACCGGTCGCTGCCGCGAGGCAGACCCGTCTCCTCACTGAGCCAGGCAGGACCACGCGAATGCCGATTTGCCAAGCACGAGAATGCATTGGCGCAGCGCATCCATCCCGATTAGACCATCCGGCCCACAGGGCGGCGCGGACCCGCCAATAGTCACGGCGATCGTCAACGCCTCGCCGCCGCGCTCGAACCTGATGTTGGGCGCCTGCCGCAACACTTGGACGTCCCCGCCTACTCCTCGCGTCTGGCTACTCGCGGATGCACGGCCCACCAGTGCGCCAGCGATGCGAGAACCCGGTGCGGCAAGAGTACTGGTCGCACCGGTGTCCACCGAAGCGTGCCCGCGATGCCGTCGGCTGTCACCGAAGCCGCATATTGCCGATTCTCGAATGGCGACTCCGTGTTCCGGCACACGCGCGAATCACTCGTGATCAACGGGCGATTGCCGCCGAGTTCCACGACCGCGACCTCGAATGGCTCGAATCGCAGTGCTGGAATTCGAAGGTCAAGCACCGACGCTGAATGCCCTGGAGCGAGTAGCTGCGGCGAAAGGAGCCCACCGATCCTCTGCTCGGCGAAGATCGTTGGAAACTCAACGACAATCGCTTCGCGCAGGATAAGGCCTCGGCCCCCGTCCAACTGAAGCATCTGGTTGGTTACCACGACGGACAGATTTTTCGACGCCTGTCGATCCAGTGGCCGTCGCTATCGTCCGCCGCGACTCAAGAAGAGCTGCGCTCACCAACCATGAGGCAAGTGTGTTGACGGAGGCTCCAGTGTCCACGATGAACCAGACGGACTGTCCGCGAACCGTCGCACGAATCATGGGACTCGGAAATCCGAGGGCCTCCAGGGTCGTCTCGTAGTGAAGCGGAAGCATGTCGGCCCCGTTCGGCCGAGGCGCGGCGCCAAGCTCGGTGCTGGTGCAAACGACAACCAGAAGCGCGCGGACCATACGGCCGGCGAATGATACTTTGGCCATGTAGCCGAATCATACCAAGTGACCCGGAGCACCCGAATCACCGGGGTGTTGGCCGCGCGTTAGTCAACGCACTTATGGGCGATGATCGCCAAATGACCTGGGTGCTCCGCGCGGCGCGAGAAGGAGTCGCGGAGTTCTACGAAAAGATCGGCTTTGTCCGGCCGGAAGTGGCGATGAAGCGTCCAGGTGCAAGGATGCCCAAACGCGTGACGTCGCGCTCACGGCACCCGGGCCGAGGCAGCCGCTAGGCCGGCTTGAACTTCAGTTCACCGAGCTTCTCGATCGAGCTCACGATTTCATCGCCGGCCTTCAACCAGACCTGTTTTTCCTTGGGATATCCGAGAATGACGCCTTGCGGAGTTCCCGACCAGATGATGCCACCGGGTTCCAGCGTCCACATCTTGGTGATGTAGGCGATCAGTTTTTGCGGGTTGAAAATCATCAAGCTGGTGTTGGATGACTGTCGCTCCTCGCCATTCACATGCGTCTCGATCTTCAGGTTATTGGGGTCACCGACGAGATCGGCCGACACGAAGTAGGGCCCGATCGGCCCGAAATTGTCCAGCGTCTTGCCGATCATCCATTGCACGCTCGGCGTTTCCAGCTGCAGGTCGCGGGGGCGAGCTACCGGGAGGTCAGGCGCCGAGCATCGGCAAGCGCAATCCCTTCGCTTTTGCGACTTCGATCGCCTTGGCGTAGCCGGCGTCGGCGTGGCGCGCGACGCCAAGCGCCGGATCGTTCCACAGCACGCGTTCGATGCGCTCCGCCGCGGCCGGCGTGCCGTCGCAGACGATGACGACGCCGGCGTGTTGCGCATAGCCCATGCCCACGCCACCGCCGTGATGAATCGACACCCAGGTCGCCCCGCCGGCGGTATTGAGCAGCGCGTTGAGCAGCGGCCAGTCCGAAACCGCGTCGGAGCCGTCGGCCATCGCCTCGGTCTCCCGGTTGGGGCTCGCGACCGAGCCGGTGTCGAGGTGGTCGCGCCCGATGACGATCGGCGCCTCGAGCTCGCCCGTGGCCACCATCTCATTGAACGCCAGACCCGCCCGGTGCCGCTCGCCCAAGCCGAGCCAGCAAATCCGCGCCGGCAGGCCCTGAAACGCGATCCGCTCGCCGGCCAGGTCGAGCCAGCGATGCATGCGCGCATCGGTCGGGAAGAGCTCCTTGACCTTGCGGTCGGTCCTGCGGATGTCCTCCGGGTTCCCCGACAGCGCGACCCAGCGGAACGGTCCCTTGCCTTCGCAGAACAGGGGCCGGATGTATGCCGGCACGAAGCCGGGAAAGGCGAACGCGTTCGCGACGCCTTCGTCCCGAGCGACCTGGCGGATGTTGTTGCCGTAGTCGAAGGTCGGGATGCCCTGCGCGTGAAACGCGAGCATCGCCTCGACGTGCGTGCGGATCGACTGCCGCGCGGCGGCGGCGAGATCGGCGTGCGTGCGTCGGGTCGGCTTGCGCGGCGCGCCAGCGCTCGACGGTCCAGCCGAGCGGGCAGGTAGCCGTTGATGAGATCGTGGGCGGAGGTCTGATCGGTGACCAGGTGCGGCCGCACGCCGCGCCGAACGAGCTCGGGCAGGACCTCGGCCGCGTTGCCGAGCAGCCCCACCGACGTCGGCCGACGCGCCGCGCAGGCGTCGCGAATGATCGCCAGCGCTTCGTCGAGGTTCTGTGCGCGCGTGTCGAGATAACGCGTCTTCAGCCGCATCTCGATGCGCGAGGCCTGGCACTCGATCGCCAGCAGCGAGGCGCCGGCCATCGTCGCCGCGAGCGGCTGCGCCCCGCCCATGCCGCCCAGACCCGCCGTCAGAATCCACTTGTCGGCGAGGTCGCCGCCGTAGTGCTGGCGACCGGCTTCGGCGAAGGTCTCGTAGGTTCCCTGCACGATGCCCTGGCTGCCGATATAGATCCACGAGCCGGCGGTCATCTGGCCGAACATCATGAGGCCCTTGCGATCGAGCTCGTTGAAGTGCTCCCACGTCGCCCACTTCGGCACCAGGTTGGAATTGGCGATCAGCACGCGCGGCGCGTCGGCGTGGGTCTTGAAGACCCCGACCGGCTTGCCGGACTGGATCAGCAGCGTTTCGTCGTCGTCGAGCGCCGTCAGCGCCGCAACGATCGCGTCGTAGCACTCCCAGTTGCGGGCGGCGCGGCCGATGCCGCCGTAGACGACGAGATCCTGCGGACGCTCCGCGACCTCCGGATCGAGGTTGTTCATGAGCATGCGCAGCGGCGCCTCGGTGAGCCAGCTCCTTGCGCTGAGCGCACGGCCCCGCGGCGCGCGGATCACGCGCCGCACTTTGCCGGCGTCGGACAGATAACCGGGATCGTCTCGCTTCATGGGTTGCTCCGCTCTCACGAGCGCCCATTGTCGCGCGCCGCCGCCGGCGCGTCATCCGCCGCGAGTCAGGGCAGCGTCGTGCCGACCAAGGGCGTGAAGGCGCCCTGCTCGACCAGCGCGCGCAGTCGCGCCAGGTCGGGCGCGAACATCCGGTCGCGATCCCAGAACGCCGCCTGGCCGCGGATTTGCGCAGCGCCCGCAGGAGGCTCGGCGAGGTCGCGAGCGGCGCGCGCAGCTCGACGCCCTGCGCGGCCGCGAGCAACTCGACGGCGACGATGGCCGCGACATTGCCGGCCATGGGCGCGAGGCGCCGCGCGGCGTAGGTCGCCATGCTGACGTGATCTTCCTGGTTGGCCGACGTCGGCAGCGAATCGATGCTGCGCGGAAGGGCCAGCGACTTGTTTTCGGAGGCGAGCGCGGCGGCGGTCACCTGCGCGATCATGAAGCCGGAATTGACGCCGGCCTTCGCGCACCAGGAACGGCGGCAGCCCGGAAAGGTTCGCATCCATCAGCAGCGCGGTGCGCCGCTCGGACAGCGCGCCGATCTCCGCGATGGCGAGCGCCAGTCCGTCGGCGGCGAAGGCCACCGGCTCGGCGTGGAAATTGCCGCCCGAGAGCACCTCGCCGGTATCCGGGAACACCAGCGGATTGTCCGATACGGCGTTCGCCTCGGTGCACAGGATTTCGGCGGCGTGGCGCATCTGGTCGAGGCAGGCGCCCATGACCTGCGGCTGGCAGCGCAGGCTGTACGGGTCCTGCACGCGCGGGCAATCGCGGTGCGAGGCGCGGATGCGCGCTGCCCGCGAGCAGCTCGCGCAGGATGCGCGCCGCATCATGCTGACCGCGGTGGCCACGCAGCGCCTGGATGCGCGCATCGAACGGCGTGTCGCTGCCGAGGCAGGCGTCGACGGACAGCGCGCCGGCCACGAGCGCCGCGGCGAACACTCGCTCGCCGGCGAACAGGCCCGCGAGCGCGAGCGCCGTCGAGACCTGGGTGCCGTTGAGCAGCGCCAGGCCTTCCTTGGCCTTCGAGCTCGAGCGGCGCGATGCCGGCGTGCGCCAGGGCCTCGGCGGCCGGCAGCGTTACCCCGTCGACGCGCGCCTCGCCCTCGCCGATCAGCACGGCCGCCAGATGGGCGAGCGGTGCCAGGTCGCCGGAGGCGCCGACGGAGCCCTGGCTGGGCACGATCGGCATGACGCCGGCATTGAGGAGCTTGAGCAGCGCGTCGATCACCGCGTAGCGCACGCCCGAATGCCCGCGCGCCAGCGAAGCGATCTTGAGCAGCAGCGTGAGGCGCACGACCGCGGCGTCGAGCGGCGCTCCGGTGCCGGCAGAATGCGACAGCACCAGCGCGCGCTGCAGCTCGGCGAGCCGCGGCGGATCGATGTGGGTGCGCGCGAGCAGGCCGAAGCCGGTGTTGACGCCGTACACGATGCGCCCTTCGGCGATGACGCGGGCGATTGCGTCTGCCGCGGCATCGACCCGCGGCTTGGCCTCGCGGTCGAGTGCAACCGGTACGGGATTGGCCCAAAGCGAGCGCAGGGCATCGAGCGACAGGTGCCCGGGCGAGATTTGCAAGGCGGTCATGGGATTTGAGGGGGCGCTTGCAGCGTCCCGCATGCGCAGGGGGCGATTGTGCCAGAAACGCCGCGCCCGGCGCGGCGTCGGAACGTCAGGCTGAGTGCGCGCCGCATCGCCGCCGTCAGCCGTTGGCGGCGGCGCTCGTAATCGGCCCACGGATCGGGCTTGTTCGCGATGCGCTCGAGCACGGTCGTGATGGTAAATGCAGTCGGAAGGGATTTCGCGCTCAATTCATCCCACGAAAGCGGCGTGGCGACGGTCGCTCCCGGCCGCGCGCGCAGCGAGTAGGGTGCGACTGCCGTCGCCCCGCGCGCATTGCGCAGGTAGTCGACAAAAATCTTGCCGCGACGCCGCGACTTGCTCATGGTCGCGGTGAACCGGTCGGGAAACGTGTTCGCCAGATGTGTCGCCACGTCCCGCGCAAAGTCCTTGACCTCGTCCCAGCTGTGGCGGCGCTCCAGCGGCACGACCACGTGCAGGCCCTTGCCACCGGTGGTCTTGACGAGTGCCACGAGCCCGAGTTCTTCGAGCAGCGCCCGGGTGAGCTTCGCCCCGGCCACGACCTTCGCCCAGGACACCGTCTGGTCCGGGTCGAGATCGAGGACCAGGGTGTCGGGTCGCTCGATCGCCGCCACTTTCGCGCCCCAGACGTGCAGCTCGATCGCGTTCATCTGCGCCAGGCCGACGAGGGCCTTCAGGGTACTTGCGACCAAATAGGAATTGCGCCCCGTGCTGTCCTCGATCATGGCCGCATCGACGCCGGGGATCGGGTGCTCCCCGGCGTGCTTCTGGAAGAAACACGTACCGCTCGCGCCATCCGGGCAGCGCACGATCGACAGCGGCCGGCCGGCGATGTAGGGCAAGAGTCGCGCGGCGACATGCTCGTAGTACTGGGCCACCATAAGCTTGGGAATCCTGGCGTCGGGAAAGACGATCCGGTCCGGATGGGTGATGCGCACGCCGGCAACGGCGGAGGCCGAACCGCGTTCCCCTGCGGCTTTCCCTTCGCGGGGCTTGCGCCGACGCGCCGCGGAGCGGTGACAGGCCGCGGCGGGCCGGGGGATAATGCGCGGGTGTGCAAGCGCGCCAATTCTTACTCCCCAGAAGTGCGTAGGGCAGCGATGCAATCCTCGCGCCGCCGAGCTCACGCGCTGAAGTCCACCGCGGCGGCCTGGCCTGCTATTGCCCCATGCTTACAGGGACCGCCGCGGCGAGTTGAAGTTTGAAGCGTCTATCGCGCGCGAGCGAAGGGAGTCTGTCGGCGCCATCCGTCGCCATGCCACAATACGACTCTCGGCGAGAGGGTGATCATGGAGTCACGCAATTCGGCGCGTCGCCGATCTCGTCAACGGGCATAAGCGAGCGCGTGTCGCGTGGCGAGGTGGAATCGCCTACGCCTGGGTGCGCTTGGCGGTTAGCCTCTTGCTGTCGACGATCGGTGGCGTAGGAATGTGGTCGGTCGTCGTCGCGCTCCCCGCCGTGCAGGCGGAGTTCGGCGTCGCGCGCGCCGATGCGTCGCTCCCCTATACGCTGACCATGACCGGGTTCGGGCTGTCCAGCATCCTGCTGGGCCGGCTCGCGGATCGGTTCGGCATCATGGTGCCGGTCATCGCCGGCGCGCTTGCCATGGCGCTCGGCTATGCCGCTGCCGGGTGGGCAGGCAGCCTTTGGCTGTACGCCTTGGCGCAGGGCTTGCTCATCGGCGCCGGCAGCGCGGCAACGTTTGCGCCGCTGCTGGCTCACGTCTCGCTGTGGTTTGCGCGCCGGCGCGGCATCGCCATCGCGGTCTTCGCCAGCGGGAACTACCTCGCGGGCACGATCTGGCCGCCTGTCGTGCAGCACTTCATCCAGAGCGCCGGCTGGCGCCAGACCTATTTCGGTATTGCCATGTTCTGTGTCGCGAGCATGCTGCCGCTCGCGCTGTTGCTGCGCCGGCCAGTGCCACTGTTGGAATTGGAACTCTCCAACACGCGCCCGACCGTGTCGCCGCAGGCGCGTGACCTCGGGCTGTCACGCGGTGCGCTGCAAGCACTGCTCATCATCGCCGGCGTGTGCTGTTGCGTGGCGATGTCGATGCCGCAGGTGCACCTCGTTGCCTATTGCGCCGACTTCGGCTATGGCGCCGCACGGCGGCGCGCAGATGCTGTCGCTGATGCTCGCCTGCGGCATCGTGAGCCGGCTGCGTTTCGGATTCATCTGCGATCGCATCGGCGGATTGCGTACGTTGCTGCTCGGGTCGAGCCTGCAGGGCGTCGCTCTGCTGTTGTTTCTGCTCTTTCACGGCCCGGTATCGCTATACGTGATCGCGGCGCTCTTCGGCCTGTTCCAGGGCGGCATCGTGCCCTCGTATGCCATCATCGTCCGCGAGTTCTTTCCGTCGCGGGAAGCGGGCGCCCGCGTCGGCGCCGTGATCACGGCCACCCTCTTCGGGATGGCGCTCGGTGGCTGGCTGTCGGGCGCGATCTTCGATCTGACGGGCTCCTACCGCGCCGCGTTCGTCAACGGCCTTGCGTGGAACCTGGTGAACGTGTCGATCGCAGTCTTCCTGTTGCGTCGCGCGATCGCGCGGGCGGCTTTCGCGTGACCGAGAAACCCCGCTTAGCCAGCGGCTGTAGCGGGCCGGCCGCACAGCGTGGGTGCCAACCCGTTATGGGCGGTTTCAGTGTCCGCCACCGGACCCGGCGGCGCTACTCGCCGGTAGCAATACACCAGCCGCAAGGGGTCGAATGGTCAGCACGAGCTTGCGGTCGGCAACTGCTTTCTGCTCGTCCGTCAGCGTCGCATAGAATGCCTTTCCCGCGGCGACGATCTCTTCGATTTCGGCCAGGCGGTTGCGCTCGCTGTCCGTCAACCGGTCCAGTTGCTCCGCCGCGGTTGCGTCGGTCGGTTGCGGTGCCGTACGCGCCACGAACTGGCTGCGCGTCATTTCGTCAGCCAGGTGCAGGAGCTTGTCCGCATAAGCGTTCCACGCGGGGCGTTGCGCGTCGGTCAGCTTGAGTTCATTTTCCAGCTTGTCGAGTTGGACCAGCACCGGTCCGCCAAGGCTCGCGGGCGCGTCCGAGGCGGGACGGTCATGCGACAGGTGTGGCGCCTGTCCGCCTGCCGGCGATTGCCCTCTTGGGTACTGCGCAATGGCTGCCATCGGGATAACCGTGACCGCGAGTAAGGAGACCGTGACTGCCCATTTCATCGTACTCACGATGCACCTCCCATCGAATTTCTGCCGCCCACTCCCGGGCGCGGAACTGCGTTTCAAGCGGCGGCCACGCACTGGCGTCTTAGGCGTGTTTCGTTGCGGTGCCGGCGTGCGCGGCCCACAACTTTACCCGGATCGTTTTACTATGCCACATCCTCTGTTGGAGGCACGCCTGGGTCCCTGCGCGAGACGGGTAGCCATGCGGCCCGGGTAAACAGCGCCGCAACGTCAACTTCCGTGCACTGTAACCCGGCTTACGGAACAGTTGACGCCACCCCTGCGGAAGAACAGGATGCTCCGCGCGGTCAGCGCATTGGATGAGTAACGAACCCCTTCCCCATCCCGGTACGGGCCCGTCCATCGTCGATCCGGATGGGGCTGGCATTCCGACACTTGCGAAGCAGGCGGCTCCACAGGCCGTCGAAGCCTCCGTCGCGCCGCACGGCACCCCGGAGGCAAGCGGGCGGTCCCGTTTCCAATTCGCATTTACGGGCCGGGCCCGCGACTATTTTCGGATCTGGATCGTCAACCTGCTGCTCACCCTCGTCAGCGTAGGCTTGTGGTCGCCATGGGCCAAGGTTCGAAAGCGCCGTTATCTCTACGGCCACACCTGGGTCGCCGGCGCCAACTTCGAATATCACGGGAACCCGATTGCGATCCTTCGAGGCCGTTTGATAGCGGCTGCGGCGATTGGCGTCTACTGGGCCGCCGACAATCTCGTGCCGAGCGCCGCCCCCTGGTTGCTCGCACTGCTCCTCTGTGGCGCGCCGTGGATCATCGCGCGCTCGCTTACGTTCAACGCTGCCAACTCCAGCCACCGCGGCATCCGGTTCCGGTTCTCCGGCACGCCGCGCGACGTCGCGCTGGCGATATGGCCGCTGGCGCTGTCGCTGGTGGCCTTTGTCGCCGTGGGTGGCTATACGCTGGAGGTCATTGAGCACCCTGGCGCGTACTTCAGGCGGCTCGCCGCCGCAAGCGTGCTGCTCGCCGTAATTTATCCGTACGCGGTTGCTCAGGTCCGACGGCTTATCGTTGGCAAATCGGCGTGGGGCGATAAGCCTTTCATCACCACGCTGCGCACGCGCAGTGTCTATTCGATCTACTTCATCGGCGCCGCTCTTTGCTGCGTACCACTTGTCACTGCGATCCTCGTTGGCTTCCTGATGGCGATGGTTGTGTCGGCTCTGGCGACAAGGCACGCCGCGGTGGCAGGCGTTATCGGCGTAGTCCTGTTCGTGCTCGCAGAAGCGTGCATTTTCATCGTCTGGTTCGGCTACAACCGATCCCGGATGACGAACCTGACGCTTAACACCTCGAGGCTCTCGGAGATCGCAAAGCTGCGCTGTGCGATATCGGCCAGGATGCTGGCCAAGCTCTACGCCACCAATCTGGTCGCCATTGTCTGCACCGGCGGACTCCTGATTCCCTGGGCAGTCGTGCGTCTCAACCGTTATCGCTTGCAGGCGATCGCGGTGGAGATCGAGGCCCCGCTCAGCACGGTTGCGGCGGCAGTCGCGCAGAATCCCAGCGCAACCGGCGAGGAACTCGGCGAAATGTTCAGTATCGATCTCGCGCTATGAACCCGACGCTTGGACCGGTCTATGCAGCGCACTGGTTCGACGGCCGCAACGCCGCCAGCGTGGACGCTGAGGTTGCCGTTGGCCAGGGAATCCTGCAGGCGCGAGCCGGCGAACGGCAAATCCACTTTCCGCTCGCCGATGTGACAACCTCGGCCGCGATCGCAGGAGTGCCGCTGCGACTCCATACGCCCAACGGCGGCGTGTTCGTGCTCGCCGACGCCACGGTTGATCCACGGATGCTCGGCATGGCCGGTCCGCAGGGGTTCGTGCACCGACTCGAGCGCAATCCCGTTGCCGTCGTAGTGGCGTTGATCGCGGTCGCCGTGTTGGCTGTCTTAGCCTATGTGTTCGGGATACCGTGGCTCGCGGACAAGATCGCGGAGCGGGTGCCCATTGCGTCGGAAGCAAAGCTCGGCGCTGCGTCGTTGGCGAACCTGGACGCATTCGTGTTCAGTCCGAGCACCCTTCCGGTCGCGCAGCGTGCCGAGCTGCAGGCGCGATTCGATCGCCTCGCCGAGGTTGCGCAGTTGCCAGGCGAACCGCAGCTCATTTTTCGCAACGGTCAGCGACTCATCGGTGCGAATGCGCTTGCGCTGCCTGGCGGAACCGTTGTCGTCACCGACCAACTCGTCGCGCGTTCCAATTCGCCGGACGAAGTCGCGGCAGTGTTCGCACACGAGCTAGGCCACGTCGCCCATCGCCACACCATGCGCCGCCTGCTCGAGCAATCGGTGAGCGCGATGATCCTCGGCGCCGTGCTCGGCGACGTGAGCGGCATCGGCTCGCTTGCAGCTGCGGCGCCGGCCTTCCTCGTCAGGCTGAACTTCTCCCGCGAGGATGAGCAGGAAGCGGACGACTACGCGCTGGCACTGCTGCCACGAGCTGGGTTTTCGCCGTCGCTCCTCGCCGATGCACTCGAGGCTATTTCCTCGCCCACGTGTTCGAAAACCGAAACGGCAACCGCAGGTGCGGAGAAATGCAAGCGCGCGCGCGCCGGCATCGTGCCCGCCTATCTATCGACGCATCCGGAGATCGCGCAGCGCATCGCGCGCGCACGTGCCGCTACGCATTGACGCGCGGTCACGTGCGGTGCCGATTGCGGCGCGCGGCCGAAATCCCGACCTGTCGAGAAGGCGGCGAGGCGATGGCTTGTTTCCGACTGCCTTCGTTCCGACAGTTTCGGTTAGAGCCGCCAGCACCCGAATCCGACCCCAGCCAAGCCGTGATCGTCGGCCGCCTGGTCTGGCGAGTCCTTCGGGGGATATCCCGGGTTGACGCGAAATACGCCTAGAATCGATGGCGAGCCCTGCATCGAGAGCATCGCCAATCTGCGTCCGTTGGGCATGCTGGGCCAAAGCGCGCACGCTTGGATCGCTATCTAACCATTTGATCGATATAGGGATTGGCGGTTTGAATTTCAAGGCAAAACAAGACTCCCTCCTGCCCGGCCTGTCCGCCCATACGCCGATGATGCAGCAGTACCTGCGGGTGAAGGCGGAGCATCCGGACAAGCTCGTGTTCTATCGGATGGGGGACTTCTACGAGTTGTTCTACGCCGACGCCGAGCGTGCGGCGCCGCTGCTCGACATCACGCTCACCGCGCGCGGAGCGTCGGCGGGCGCGCCCATCCCCATGGCCGGCGTTCCGTACCACGCGGTCGAGCAGTATCTGGCGAAGCTGATGCGGCTCGGCGAGTCGGTCGCGATCTGCGAACAGATCGGCGACCCGGCGACCGCCAAGGGACCGGTCGAGCGCAAGGTCACGCGCATCGTCACGCCCGGCACGGTGACCGATGCGGGCCTGCTCGAAGCCAAGCGCGAGTGCCTGCTCGTCGCGCTTGCGCCGGCGAAGGAGCAAGTCGGACTCGCCTGGCTCGATCTCGCCGCGGGCCAGCTGTGCCTGCGCGATCTGCCTGCGACCGAGCTGGCCGCGGAGCTGGAGCGTCTGGCGCCCTCCGAGCTCCTGTATCCCGAGGGAATGGACCGCGGCGCGGGTGCTGCCTGGCGCGACCGGGTCCCGGCGCGCGCGCTGCCGCCCTGGCAGTTCGACGCCGACGCCGCGGTGCGGCGGCTGACCGCGCAACTGGGCACGCGCGATCTGGCCGCGTTTCGGCGTCGCCGATGCGCCGCTCGCAGTCCAGGCCGCAGGTGCGCTGCTGCATTACGCGCAGGCGACGCAGCCGACCCCTTCCGCGGCGCTGCCGCACGTGCGCGCGCTCGCCGTCGAGCGCGCGGGCGACCATCTCGCGCTCGATGCCGCGACCCGGCGCAATCTCGAAATCACCGAGACGCTGCGCGGCGAGCCCGCACCGACGCTGCTGTCATTGCTCGACGACTGCGCGACCGCCGCCGGCAGCCGGCTGCTGCGGCATTGGCTCGCCAATCCGTTGCGTTCGCGCGAGGTCCCGATCGCGCGCCATGCCGCGATCGCGGCGCTGATGGCCGCGCGGCCCGCGCGCCAAGGCCTGGTCGCGGCACTGAAGCGCACCGTCGACGTCGCGCGCATCGCGGCGCGCATCGCGCTCTGCACCGCGCGCCCGCGCGACCTCGCGGGCCTGCGCGACACGCTCGCCGGTCTGCCGTCGCTCGCTGCGGGGATCGCGACGGTGCCCTCGCCGCTGCTCGCCGACGCGGTGGCTGCGCTCGCGATCGACGTGCGCTGGGAAGCGCTGCTCGAGCGCGCGATCGCCGCGGAGCCGGCGGCGATGCTGCGCGACGGCAACGTCATCGCGCGCGGCTACGACGCCGAGCTCGACGAATTGCGCGCGATTCAGGACAACTGCGGCGCGTTCCTGGTCGAGCTCGAAGCCCGCGAGCGAGCGCGCACCGGCATCGGCAGCCTGAAGGTCGAATACAACCGCGTGCACGGCTTCTACATCGAGGTCACGCACGCGCACGTCGAGCGCATTCCGGACGACTACCGACGCCGGCAGACGCTCAAGAACGCGGAGCGCTACATCACGCCGGAGCTGAAGACCTTCGAAGACAAGGCGCTGTCGGCGCAGGAGCGGGCGCTGGCGCGCGAAAAAACGCTCTACGAGGCGCTGCTCGCCGAACTCGCCGCCGCCGTGCCCGCGCTGCAGCAGCTGGCCCAGGCGCTCGCCGCGCTCGACGTGCTCTCGACCCACGCCGCGCACGCCGAGGCGCACGGCTGGGTCGCAGCCCGCCTTCAGCGCAGCCCCCGGATTCGCGATCCGCGGGGGCCGGCATCCGCTCGTCGAAACCCAGGTCGAGCATTTCATTGCCAACGACCTCAAGCTCGATGCCTCGCGCCGGCATACTTATCGTCACCGGGCCGAACATGGGCGGCAAGTCGACGTACATGCGCCAGGCGGCGGTGATCGCGCTGCTCGCCTGCTGCGGGCTTTTCGTGCCGGCCACGGCAGCCGAGGTCGGACCGCTCGATGCCATTTACACGCGCATCGGCGCGGCCGACGATCTCGCCGGCGGGCGCTCGACGTTCATGGTCGAGATGACCGAGGCGGCGTATATCCTGAACCGCGCCACGGGCGAGAGCCTGGTCCTCATCGACGAGATCGGGCGCGGCACCTCGACCTTCGACGGACTCGCGCTGGCGTGGGCGATCGCCCGCGCGCTGGCGCAGGACAACCGCAGCTTGACGCTGTTCGCGACGCATTACTTCGAGCTCACCGCGCTCCCTTCCGAGCTGGAAGGCTGCGCCAACGTCCATTTCGACGCGGTCGAGCACAAGGATGGAATCGTCTTCCTGCACGAAGTTGCCGACGGTCCGGCCAACCGCAGCTACGGCCTGCAGGTGGCGAAGCTCGCCGGCGTCCCCGCCGATGCGTTGCGGCAGGCCCGCGCGTATCTTTCCCGGCTCGACCGGTTCAGCGCTCGGGGCGAGGCGCACGGCGACCTGTTTGCGCGCCGCCGGGCAGGACGCCGCGCCGAGTCAACCGAGCGCGGCGCTCGATCGCCTGGCCGCGCTCGAGCCGGACGCGCTCTCTCCGCGCGAGGCGCAGGCCGCGCTCTACGAGCTCAAGCGGCTTTCGGAGCGCTAGGAAACGCTCGCACGGCAGGACGGGCCGCGCGGCGCGCGGCCGATTCGCGTCAGTGGTGGGCGCCCGGGCCGTGGACGTGGCCGTGCTCGAGCTCGTCCGGCGTCGCCGCGCGGACATCGAGCACGGTGCATTCGAAGCGCAGGCGCTGGCCGGCCAGCGGATGATTGCCGTCGACGACCACTTGGCCGCTGGCGATGTCGGTGACCGTGAAGATCCGGGTCGCTTTGTCGTCCTCGCCGTCGCTCTCCTCGAATTGCATCCCGACCTTGACATCGTCGGGAAAGCGATCCGCCGCCTCGACGCGAACGAGCTCGGCATCGTATTCGCCGAACGCCTCTTCGGGCTCGAGCAGGACCGAGCAGGCGTCGCCGGCCTGCTTGTCGGCAAGCGCGTCCTCGATCCGCGGAAAAATGCCGTGATGGCCGCCGTGGAGGTAGCTGATCGGCTCGCTCGTCTCCTCGATCAGCTCGCCGGCCGCGGAATAGAGCTTGTAGGTCAGGGTGACGACGGTGTTGGTCGAAATCTGCACGCTGCGTTCCCGAGAAATCTCAGTCGTACGGCCGGCGTCGAACCGCGGCCCCAATTCTACCCCAGCGCCTCGGTTGCGGCGACGGCAGCGTCCCATCGCCGGCCGCTGGCTATAATCGCTGCCATGGAATCTGCGCTCCTGGGCGGCGCGACGCCGGAGCGTTTTCTGCAGCGCTACTGGCAAAAGCGGCCGCTCCTGATCCGGCAGGCGATCGCCGGCTTCCGCGGGCTCATGTCGACGCGGGAGCTGTTCGCGCTCGCCGGGCGCGACGACGTCGAGTCGCGCCTCGTCCTGCGCGAGCGCGGCCGCTGGTCGCTGACGCACGGACCGTTCCGGCGTGCCGACTTTCGCGCGCTGCCGGCGCGCAACTGGACGCTGCTTGGTCCAGGGAGTCAATCTGCATCTCGCCGCTGCGGACGCGTTGCTGCGCCGCTTCGCGTTCCTTCCCTATTCGCGGCTCGACGACCTGCTCGTCAGCCATGCCGTGCCGGGAGGCGGCGTCGGCCCGCATGTCGACTCCTACGATGTCTTCCTGCTGCAGGGCGAGGGCCGGCGCCGGTGGCGGATCGGGCGGGCGCGCGAACGCGCGCTCCGGCCGAACCTGCCGCTGAAGATCCTCGCCCGCTTCCGCCCCGAGCACGACTGCGTGCTCAAGGCCGGTGACATGCTCTATCTTCCGCCCGCGATCGCGCACGACGGCATCGCCATCGACACCTGCAGCACGTATTCGATCGGCTTCCGCGCGCCTTCGGCCCAGGAGGTCGCGACCGGCTTTCTCGACTGGTTGCGCGACCGCGTCGTGCTCGAGGGGCGATTCGCCGATCCGGGCCGCCGGCTCGCGCGCAGTCCCGCGCGAATCGACCACCGCGCTGCAGGCCTATGCGGTCGCGACCCTGCGCCGGCTCGCCTGGGACGAGCGCGCGGCAGCCCGGTTCCTGGGCGCGCATCTCACCGAGCCGAAGCCCTCGGTCGTGTTCGCGCCACCCCGGCCGGCTCTCGAGCCGCAAGACCTTCATCGGCGTCGCGCCGCGCAGCGCGGCGTGCACTTGGACAGCGCGCACGCAGTTGCTCTACGATGAACGCAACCTTTTCCTCAACGGCGAAGCGCTGCCCTGGCCCGCGCGCAGCCGGGAAACGCTCCGGCGCATCGCCGATCGGAGGCGGCTTCCGGCCGCCGAGATCGACGACGGGCGCATGGCCCTGGTTCTACCGCTGGTATTGCGATGGCTTCCTCCATGTCGACTGAGAGCGTTCCGGAACAGGCGCCCGCGCCGCGTGTGCGTCGAGCTCAAAACGCTCGCCGAGCAGATCGCGGCGATCGACGAGCTCGTCCCCCTCGCGCGCCAGCGCATCCGCGTCTTCGACCAGGACCTCGCGACAGACCGGATGGAACCTGCCGCAGCGCATCGAGCGGCTGGCGGCTTTCCTAAGCGGCCTGCGCGGCCGCCGCCTCGATATCATCGTCCACGACACCACCTACCTGGAATCCGCGTGTCCGCGAATGCTCAACCTGCTGCGCACGTACAGTCACGCCATGACGATCTACCGACACCGGATCCGAGGCGCGCCTGGCGACCGATCCCCTGCTCATCGTCGATGATCGACACTACCTGCACCGCTTTCACTTCGCCCAGCCGCGCGCCGCCATGGGCATCGACCAGCCGGAGCAGACCCAGCCGCTGGCGAACCGTTTCGAGGAGATCTGGGCGACCGGCGAACCGGGCATCAACGCGACCGTGCTCGGCCTGTAATGCGGCGCTGCAACGAGGCGGCGCGACCGGCCGCTGCAGATTGAATGGCTGGGTCCTTTGGAGTACAATGCATAGTCGGCGCGGGCGGCTGCGGGTACCGGTTTGCTGGTCGTTTGCCGACCGCGCTCGCCGTGCACTTAAGCCGAGCAGGGGAACGGGTTTCTTTAAGCCACGGCTATCTCACTTCAAAATCGATTAAGGGAACGATGATGAACAAGTCAATTCTTCATTGCTGCGGCTCTCGCGCTGGCGGTCGTCGGCTGCGGTGACAACAAGCAGGCGCAGGACGCGCAAGGCCGCGGCGGACAAGGCTGCTGCGGCCGCCAAGGAAGCCGCCGACAAGGCGGCCACCGCCGCCAAGGATGCCGGCACGGCTGCGATGCAGGCCGGCTCGCGCGGTCGATGCGACCAAGTCCGCCGGAGCCGGCGGCCGCGGATGCGACGAAGTCGGCGGGCGATTCGATGAACCGGCGCCGGCGACCGGCGCCGGCGACACCTCCGGCCGACGCGGCGAAGAAATAAGCGCTTTCCGCCTGACCAAGAAAAGCCGGCCCGCAGGCCGGCTTTTCTTCGCGCGCCTGGCGGCGCGAGCGCTACAGGGGCGCGCCGATGCGCTCGGCGACCTCGCGGTACTTTTCGATCACGCCGCCCAGGTCGCGCCGGAAGCGGTCCTTGTCCATCTTCTCGTGCGTCGAACGATCCCAGAGCCGGCAGCCGTCCGGCGTGAACTCGTCGCCCAGCCACAGCGGCCCGTGCGGATCGTTGCGCGGGTGACCGAACTCGAGCTTGTAATCGACGAGGTCCATGCCGCCGGCGGCGAACAGCGGCTTGAGCACGGCGTTGACGCGGTGCGTGAGCGACTTCATCTCCGCGATTTCGGCCGCGGTGGCCCAGCCGAGCACGCGGATGTGGTCGTCGTTGACGAGCGGGTCGTGCAGCGCGTCGCTCTTGAGGAAGAACTCGAAGATCGGCTCGGGCAGTTGCGTGCCCTCCTCGATGCCGTAGCGCTTGGCCATCGAGCCCGCGCAGATGTTGCGCACGACGCACTCGATCGGGATCATCTTCAGCGCCCGCACCAGCGACTCGCGCTCGTTGAGCAGGCGGATGAAATGGGTCGGCACGCCCGCCGCGGCGAGCTTGCCCATGATGTAGGCATTGATCTTGTTGTTGGTCTCGCCCTTGCGCTCGAGCTGGGCGAGCTTCGCGCCGTCAAAGGCCGACACGTCGTCGCGATAATGCATGACCAGCAGATCCGGATCGTCGGTTGCATAAACCGTCTTGGCCTTGCCGCGATAGAGCTCCTGCCGCTTTTCCATGGCTTCCTTCCTCAGATGAATTCACGCCAGCCGAACCCCAGCTGCTGATCGGCGATGCCGATCCAGTCGGCGGCGCAGCCGAGCGCCGCCGAGAGCGCCGCGCGGGCGAGCTCGGGCCGGTTGTTGTGCTGGCTCAGGTGCGCCGCGACGAGATGCTTCAGACGCGAGGTGTCGATATTGGCCAGCAGGCCCGCCGCGGCGCTCGTTGTCGAGGTGTCCGAACCGGCCGGCGATGCGCTGCTTGAGCGGATACGGATAGTCGCCGTTGGCGAGCAGGTCGCGATCGTGATTGCACTCGAGCACCAGCGCATCGCAGCCGGAGAGGCTCGCCTCGACGTACGCCGTGCTGATGCCGAGATCGGTCAGCACGCCCAGGCGCCAGCGGCCGTCCGAGCAGACGAACTGCACCGGCTCGCGCGCATCGTGCGGCACGGGAAAGGGTCGGATCTCGATGCCGCCGACCGCGAACACGTCGTGGCTGTCGAAGCCGTAGACGCGGGGCAGCTCGGCAAAGCGCTCGGCAACCGCCGATAGCGTGCCGAAGGTGAGCCAAACCGGCGTTCCGAAGCGCGCCGCGAAGGCTGCCACGCCGCCGATGTGATCGGTGTGCTCGTGGGTGACGAGGATCGCCGATACCGTCTCGGGCGCGACGCCGAGCCGGGCGAGCCGGGCCACCGTGTCGCGCACGCCGAAACCGCAATCGATCAGCACCCGCGTGGAGCCGACTTCGACGAGCAGGCCGTTGCCCTCGCTGCCGCTTCCCAGGGATGCGAAGCGCATTGCGGGACTATCCGCGCATCCCCGCCGGGCCGGACGCTGCCGTCACTTCAGCTGATCCTGCAGCAGCGCCAGGATCTTCTCGCCGTTCGCGCGAGCGATCGTCGGCGCCCTGCGGGTCCTGCACGGTAACCACGCTCTTCGGGTCGGCCTCGCGCGACGACGATCCGGTACTGCTCGGGCTTGTCCTTGTCGTCGCTCTTCCAGAAGGCAGCTTGTCGAGAAAGCCCTTCTGCTTGGGGTCGAGGTCGGGGTTGGCGTAGCGCACGAAGTACAGGCCCTTGGAGCGGTCGCGGTCGACGACGGTGAAGCCGATGCGGTCGAGCGCGAGCCCGACGCGGCGCCAGGCGCGATCGAAGTTGTCGTCGACGACGAGCCGGCTCGCGCCGTCGCCGGCCTTCTCGATGCGGGCGCGCGGCTGCGCCGGCTGCGCCGACTGCGCCGCGACCGCGGTCGCGGCGGCGGCTCGGGGGCGCCGAACTTCACCATCAGCCGCGTCAGAAACTCGGCCTCCAGCTCGGGATTCGGCGGCGTCGGCGTCCACTGGAAATCGTCGCCGCTCTTCGTAAGCCTCGAGTCCGGCTTGGTCGGGACCTGCACCGCCCCGTAGTGGGTGATGTAGATCTCGACCGTCCCCGGCTCGCTGCCGCCCTCGATGCGCGTGCGGAACTTGTCGCGCCGGTAGGTATCGCTGAGAAAGGAGAAGTATTTGCCGAAATATTTTGCCAGCTCGGTTTGCGGCACCTCGGCGCGGTTTTCCGCCCAGTCGGTCTCCATGATGCCGAGGGTCGGCTGCTCGATCGCCAACGCGAAGCCATTGGCCGTCCAGAAGTCGCGCAGCGCGCTCCACGCCTGTTCCGGCGTTGCCTTGACGACCAGCCAGCGCTCCGACCCGGCGCGGGCCAGGTGCGCATTCGGGTTCGTCGGCAGGACCTCGGAGGTCTTGCCCACCGCGCGCGCCGCGGCGGCCCCCGACGCGGTCGAGGCGAGGTAGCGGTCGTCGTAGGCGGGCGTGGTAAGGTCCGGCGGCATCTCGAGCGTCGGCGACGAGGTGGCCGACTTGTAGTCGATCTTCTTGCCGATCGAGGTCGTCGTTTCGCAACCGCCGAGCAGCATGCCCAGCAACGGCCGATCAGGAGTGCCGCCGGCAGGCGCGCGGTCGAGGGAGGACATGTGCAGCATGCTTGAATCTCCGTCTTAAGTCCGTTCAGAGACAACCCGCTTCGCGCAGCGCCGCGCGAACGCTCTCATGATGCGCCGGCGCGAGCGGGGTGAGCGGCAGCCGCAGATCGCCGCCGATAAGGCCCATTTCCGCCAGCGCCCACTTCACCGGAATCGGGTTCGCCTCGAGAAACAGCTTGCGGTGCAAGGGCAGCAGCCGGTCGTTGGCCGCGCGCGCGCGGGCGACGTCGCCGGCGAGCGCCGCGGCGCACAGCTCCGCCATCAACCGCGGCGCGACGTTGGCGGTGACCGAGATCACGCCCTGGCCGCCCATGAGCATCACGCGGCAGCGCGGTCAGGTCGTCGCCGCTGTAGACGGCGAAGTCGGCGTGCCCCGCCGCGCGCAGCGCGCGGATGAGTTCGCTGCCGCGCCCCAGGTCGGCGGTTGCGTCCTTGATGCCGATGATGCCCGGGACCTGCGCTAAGCGCAGCACCGTCTCGTTGGCGAGATCGGCGACGGTGCGGCTCGGCACGTTGTAGAGGATCAGCGGCAGGTCGACGCTCTCGGCGATGGTGCGGAAATGGCGGTAGAGCCCTTCCTGCGTGGGCTTGTTGTAGTACGGCACGACCGACAGGCAGCAGCTCGCGCCCGACCTTCTTGGCGTAACCGGTCAGCGCGATCGCCTCCGCGGTGGCGTTGGCGCCGGTGCCGGCGATCACCGGGACGCGGCCCGCGGCGGCTTCGACCGCGGACTTGATCAGCAGGCAGTGCTCCTCGACGGAGACGGTCGGCGATTCGCCGGTGGTGCCGACGACGACGATGCCGGAGGTGCCGTTGGCGACATGAAAGTCGACCAGCTTGGCGAGCCCGCGCAGATCGAGCGCGCCGCCGGCCTGCATCGGCGTGACGATCGCGACGAGGCTTCCCTTCAGCATCGAGACGAACCCGAAAAAGGTCGCATTTTACCCCAATCATTCGGGGAGAGGCGCCGGCCACGCTCGACCGCGGCCCGACCGCGGCAAGGCGTTGGATCACCGCCGGCCGCGTCGTGCCGACGCGACCCTGCTCGAAGGCAACGACGGTGAGCTTGTGGCGCGCGAATTCCAGCAGTTCGCCCGGAGTGAGCAGGAAGTCGGGGTTGGCAGGCCGACCGTAGATCGCGTTGCCCTCGGCGAACGTCTCGTAGAGCACAACCCCGTCCGCGGCGAGCGCCGCGAGCAGATGCGGCAGCAACGCGCGGTGCAGGTAGTTGACCGCCGACGATCGCGTCGAAGCGCTCGCCTGCAAACGGCCAGGCCCCGGTTTCCAGATCGACCGCGCGGGTTTCGACGCCGGGGGCTCCGGCGAAGCGCGAGAGCGCCGCGCGGTCGCGATCGACGGCGAGCACGTGCGCACCGCGCGCGGCGAAGTAACAGCGCGTGCCGGCCGCGACCCGGCAGGCAAGGTCGAGCACGCGGGCGCCACTGGCGATGAGCGGCGCGAAGCGAGCCACCCAGGGCGACGGGCTCGCGCTCGCTCATCGCCGCGCGCCTGCGCGGCTTGCCGGCGGACCGTCTTTTCCGCGGTGTTGCTCTCCTCGGCCGCGGCCACCAGCCAGTCGACGACCGCCTGCGCCTCCGGCCGCTTCGCGCTCGCCGCCGAGCGAACGATGAAATACGCGCGCGAAGTGCCGTAGGTGTCGGGAAACGGCGCGACCAGCGCGCGCTGCTCGAGCAGTCGGTCGACCAGCGGGCTTCGTCCGAGCGCCACGCCCTGCCCGTCGAGCGCCGCCTGGATCAGCAGATCGAACTGGTTGAAGCGCATCGCGCCCGCGCCGGCGGTCTCCGGCATGCCGATCGCCGCGAACCATTGGCCCCAGTTGAGCCAGGGAAAGCGGCCGCGGTCGTCGTCGATATGCAGCAGGACGTGGCGCGCGAGATCCTCGGGGCGCTTGAGCGGGCGCGCGGGGTCGGCCGCGAGCGCCGGGCTGCACACCGGCTGCAGGCGCTCGCCGAACAGCCGGTGCGCGCCCGGGGGCGCCATCGTCTCGGGGCAGTACCGCACCGCGAGGTCGATGCGCTCGCGATCGAGATCGAGGATGCGATTGTCGGCCGAGATGAAGATCTCGACTTCGGGATGCCGGGCGCGGAAGTGCGGCAGGCGCGGCAGCAGCCACAGCGCCGCGAACGGTATCGCGGTGGACAGCGTCACCGGCAGCGCCGATTGCTCGCGGCGAATGCGCGCGACCACCTGGTCGAGGTCATCGAGGATCGCCTTGGCCGCCCCATGCAGCACCTGGCCCGCTTCGGTCAGCAGCAAGCGCGCGATGCCGGCGCTCGAACAGCGGCATGCCGAGCTGCTCTTCGAGGGTCTGGATCTGTCGCGACAACGCCGATTGGGTGAGGTAGAGCTCCTCGGCCGCGCGCGTGAAGGACAGATGCCGCGCCGCGGCCTCGAAGCCCTTCAGCAGGTCGAGCGAGGGCATGCGCGGCGCGCGGGCGAACGGCGGAGGACCCCGGTTTATTCATTCCTTTTTCTCATGCATCGGATGCGCCGAAAGCGTTTGAAGCGGCACCGGCATCGCCCCGATACTATCGCTTGCAGACGCGGCCTTCTGCGCTGCGGCCGAGCCCGGTCGATGCATGCATTCTACGCATACTTTAGGAAAATTGCCATGACCGCCAGTCACCGTCCTCGCCACCGTATCCGTCGCGCCGTGCTGCGCCCGCGCGAAGCGCTTCTGCTCGACAACGCGCGCGGCACCCTGCTCATCGTCGAACGCGGTTGCCTCTGGGTGACGCTGGAGCGCGATCTGCGCGACATCGTTCTCTGCGCGGGGATGCGTTTCAAGATCGATCGGCCCGGACGCACGATCGTCACCGCCGAAGCGGACAGCGCGCTGCGCTTGCTCACGCCGCTGCGCCTGCCGGACCGGGTCAGGGGCGCGCTGCGGCGCGCCGGCGCGAGCCTGCGGCGCGGCCCTGAACGGCCGGCTCGCGGGCCGCTTCGCGCCGCTGTTCTAGCCGCTGCGGCCCCGCCGCCGGCGGGCTTACTTGCGCGCGAACACGAGGCCGCCGCTGCGCATGCCGATCCGGACGGTGTCGCCGGCGGCGAACTTGCCCGCGAGGATCTCCCTCGCCAGAGCGGATTCTCGATCTCCTGCTGGATCGCGCGCTTGAGCGGCCGCGCGCCGAACACCGGATCGAATCCGACCTTCGCCACCTCGGCCAGGGCCTCGGGCGCGATGTCGAGCCTGATCTCCAGCTTGGCGAGCCGCGCCTCGAGCGCCCGGATCTGGATCCTGGCGATCGCCTCGATGTCCTTTTCCGCCAGGGCATGGAAGACGACGATCTCGTCGATGCGATTGATGAATTCCGGGCGGAAGTCGTCTTCACCTCGGCCATCACCGCGAGCTTGATCACGCCGTAGTCGTCGCCGGCCATCTGCTGGATCATCTGCGAGCCGAGGTTGGACGTCATCACGATCACGGTGTTCTTGAAATCGACCGTGCGCCCCTGGCCGTCGGTCATGCGACCGTCGTCGAGCACCTGCAGCAGCACGTTGAATACGTCCGGGTGCGCCTTTTCGACCTCGTCCAGGAGGATCACCCAGTAGGGCTTGCGGCGCACCGCTTCGGTCAGGTAGCCGCCTTCCTCGTAGCCGACATAGCCCGGCGGGGCGCCGATCAGGCGCGCGACCGAATGCCGTTCCATGAATTCGGACATGTCGATGCGGATCAGGTGCTGTTCCGAATCGAACAGGAACTCGGCGAGCGCCTTGCACAGCTCGGTCTTGCCCACGCCGGTGGGGCCGAGGAACAGGAACGAGCCGTAGGGACGGCTGGGGTCGCCCAGCCCCGAGCGCGAACGGCGGATCGCGTCCGAGACCAGGCGCACCGCTTCGTCCTGGCCGACGACGCGCCGGTGCAGCGCGTCCTCCATGTGCAGCAGCTTTTCGCGCTCGCCCTGCATCATCTTCGACACCGGGATGCCGGTGGCGCGCGAGACGACTTCGGCGATTTCCTCGGCGCCGACCTGCGTGCGCAGCAGCTGCGGCTTCTTCGCCTGCTCCTTGGCGAGCTTGGTGTCGGCCTTCTTGAGCTGCGCCTCGAGCTGCGGCAGCTTGCCGTATTGCAGCTCCGACATCGTCTGCCAGTCGCCCTTGCGCCTCGCCTCCTCCATCTGCAGCTTGATCTTGTCGATCTCTTCCTTGATGTGCTGCGCGCCCTGGACCTGCGCCTTTTCGGCCTGCCAGATCTCGTCGAGATCGGCGTATTCGCGCTCGAGGCGGCCGATCTCGTCCTCGATGCTGGCGAGGCGCTTCTTCGACGCCTCGTCCTTTTCCTTCTTCACCGCCTCGCGCTCGATCTTGAGCTGGATGATCCTGCGCTCGAGCCGGTCCATCGCCTCCGGCTTGGAGTCGATCTCCATCTTGATGCGTGCCGCAGCCTCGTCGATCAGGTCGATCGCCTTGTCGGGCAGGAAGCGGTCGGTGATGTAGCGATGCGAAAGCTCCGCCGCGGCGACGATCGCCGGGTCGGTGATCTCCACGCCATGGTGGATCTCGTAGCGCTCCTGCAGGCCGCGCAGGATCGCGATGGTCGACTCGACCGAGGGCTCGTCGACCAGCACCTTCTGGAAGCGCCGCTCGAGCGCGGCGTCCTTTTCGATGTACTTGCGGTATTCGTCCAGCGTCGTCGCGCCCACGCAGTGCAGCTCGCCGCGCGCCAGCGCCGGCTTGAGCATGTTGCCCGCGTCGATCGCACCCTCGGCCTTGCCCGCGCCGACCATCGTGTGCAACTCGTCGATGAACACGATCGTCCGGCCCTCGTCGGCGGCAATGTCCTTGAGCACGGCCTTCAGCCGCTCCTCGAACTCGCCGCGGTACTTGGCCCCGGCGAGCAGCGCCGCCATGTCGAGCGAGAGCACGCGCTTGTTCTTCAGGCCCTCGGGTACTTCGCCGTTGACGATGCGCTGCGCGAGTCCTTCGACGATCGCGGTCTTGCCCACACCCGGCTCGCCGATCAGCACCGGATTGTTCTTCGTCCGCCGTTGCAGCACCTGGATGACGCGGCGGATCTCGTCGTCGCGGCCGATGACCGGGTCGAGCTTGCCCTGGCGCGCCCGTTCGGTGAGATCGACGGTGTATTTCTTGAGCGCTTCGCGCTGCCCCTCCGCCTCCTGCGAGTCGACGCCGGCGCCCCCGCGCACGGCCTCGATCGCCTTCTCCAGCGCCTTGCGATTGAGGCCGAACTCGCGTGCCAGCCGGCCGGTCTCGCCCTTGTCGTCGGCGAGCGCCAGCAGAAACAGCTCGCTGGCGATGAACTGGTCGCCGCGCTTGGTCGCTTCCTTGTCGGTGAGGTTAAGCAGGTTGTTGAGGTCGCGCGAGATCGAGATCTCGCCCCCCTGCCCTTCGACCTTCGGCAGGCGGCCGATCGCCTTGGCCAGCGCCGCCTTGAGCGCGGCCACGTTGACGCCGGCGCGGGCGAGGAGCGATGCGCTGCCGCCGTCTTCCTGCTGCAGCAGGGCCGCGAGCAGGTGCACCGGCTCGATTTGGCCGTTGTCGTTGCCGAGCGCCATGCTTTGCGCGTCGGCGAGAGCCTGCTGGAATTTGGTGGTTAGTTTGTCGAGGCGCATGGAACTCCCCGGCTTGGGAGAAGGCTATGTTTAAAATGCGGTTTTTGCCCGGCATTTCAAGGCCCGCATCCCAAGACTTTAGGCTGCTCCGGGCAAGGCGCGGGCGGCGCGGTGGGCGGCGACGATTGCGCCGCGCCGGGCCAAGCCCTACCATCGTACTCGCCCATGGCCGACCCAGAGAATGCAACGGAGCAGCGCTCGCTCTCACGCTGGCGGGCGCGATGGGGCCGGCTAAGCCCGTTAAGCCGCGATATCACCCTCGTGCTGATCGCCAAGCTGGCCGCGCTAAGCCTGCTGTGGTGGGTTTTCTTCAGCCATCCCGCGCCGCGGCAACCGGTCCTTGACGCCCCGCGCGTTGCCGCGCGCCCCGCAACCGCCTCCAACCCGGAGCCTTTCGCGCATGCCGACCGTTGAAATCGTCGACCTGTCGCGGCTGCAGTTTGCCGCGACCGCGCTCTACCACTTCCTGTTCGTGCCGCTCACGCTGGGCTTGTCGTGGATCCTCGTGATCATGGAAGCGGTGTACGTGATGACCGGCAAGGAGATCTACCGCGACATGACCCGGTTCTGGGGCAAGCTGTTCGGCATCAACTTCGCCATGGGCGTGGCCACCGGCATCACGATGGAATTCCAGTTCGGCACCAACTGGGCCTACTACTCGCACTATGTCGGCGACATCTTCGGCGCGCCGCTTGCCATCGAGGGCCTGATGGCGTTCTTCCTCGAGTCGACCTTCGTCGGGCTGTTCTTCTTCGGCTGGGACCGGATGGGCAAGGTGCCGCATCTGCTGGTCACCTTCCTGGTCGCCCTGGGTTCGAATCTGTCCGCGCTGTGGATTCTGATCGCCAATGCCTGGATGCAGAATCCGGTCGGCGCCGAGTTCAACCCCGACACCATGCGCATGGAGCTTACAAGCTTCGCCGACCTGCTGCTCAACCCCGTCGCCGGGGCGAAATTCGTGCATACCGTTGCCGCCGGATACGTCACCGCGTCGATGTTCGTGCTCGGGATCTCGTCGTACTACCTGCTGCGGCTGCGCGACCTGCCCTTCGCGATACGCTCGTTTGCGGTCGCCGCCGGTTTCGGACTCGCAGGGGCCACTTCGGTCATCGTGCTCGGCGACGAGTCCGGCTACACCGCGGGCGAGGTACAGAAGGTGAAGCTCGCGGCGATCGAGGCCGAATGGGAAACGCAGCCGCCGCCTGCATCCTTCACCGCCTTCGGCTTTCCCGATCAGGCGAGCGAAACGACGCGTTATGCGCTCAAGATTCCGTGGCTGATGGGCTTGATCGCGACGCGCTCCGTCGACACGCCGGTCAAGGGCATCAAGGAGCTGAAGGTCGAGCACGAGGCACGCATCCGCAACGGCATGAAGGCGTACGCTGCCCTGCAGAAGCTGCGCGCCGGCGACCGCTCGCAGGAGACCCGGGCCGAGTTCGATCGCGCCAAGGCGGACCTGGGTTACGGGCTGCTGTTGCGCAAATACACCGAGCGCGTCGTCGACGCCTCGCCCGCGCAGATCCAGGCCGCGGTCGCCGACACCATTCCGCAGGTCGCGCCGCTATTCTGGTCGTTCCGGCTGATGGTCGGTCTGGGTCTGTGGTTCCTGTTCATCTTCGCCGCCGCGTTCTACGTGATCGCGCGCCGCCGCCTGTACCGCAACCGCTGGCTCATGCACCTCGCGCTGTGGAGCATTCCGCTGCCGTGGATCGCCTCGGAATTGGGCTGGGTCGTCGCCGAGTACGGCCGCCAGCCCTGGTCGATCAGCGAAGTGCTGCCGACCCACCTCTCGGTGTCGTCGGTCGCCCCGGGCGAGCTTTACTTCAGCCTGGCCGGGTTCGTCGGCTTTTACACCGCGCTGTTGATCGTCGAAATGTATCTGATGTTCAAATACGCGCGTGCGGGCCCGGCGAGCCTGGGCACGGGCCGGTATCACGGCGAAGCGGGCAGCGCGGGAGATCCGGCATGATCTACGTGTTCGATTACGCGACCCTCAAGCTCATCTGGTGGCTTTTCATCGGCGTGTTGCTCATCGGCTTCGCGGTCCTCGACGGCTTCGATCTCGGGGTCAGCGCGCTGCTGCCCTTCGTCGGGCGCAGCGATGACGAACGGCGCGTCATGCTCAACGCCATCGGGCCGACCTGGGAAGGCAACCAGGTCTGGCTCATCACCGCCGGCGGCGCGATCTTCGCCGCCTGGCCGCTGGTCTATGCGACCGCGTTTTCGGGGTTCTACGTGGCGCTGATCCTGACGCTGTTCACGCTCTTCTTCCGCCCGGTTGGGATCGAATACCGGGGCAAGCGCGCCGAGCCGCGCTGGCGCAACGGCTGGGACTGGGGGCTGTGCGTCGGGGGCGCGGTGCCGGCACTGATCTTCGGGGTCGCATTCGGCAACCTGCTGCAGGGCGTGCCGTTCCATTTCGATTCCGACCAGCGCGTCTATTACACGGGCTCATTCTTCGGCTTGCTCAACCCGTTCGCGCTGCTCTCCGGGGTGGTAAGCCTCGGCATGCTCACGATGCACGGCGCGATCTTCCTGCAGCTGCGCACCGACGGCGCAGTGCAGGCACGCGCCCGGCGCGCGGCGCTGGTCTGCGGGATCGTGTTTCTGGCCGCGTTCGCGGCAGCCGGAATCTGGGTCGCGCTGGGCTTGAGCGCCTATCACATCGTCGCGATGCCGCCTGCCGAGTCCGCCTTCATGCCGCTGGCCAAGACCGTCGAGCGCCTGCCCGGCGGATGGCTCGGCAACTACGCGCGCTATCCGGCGATGGCGCTCGCGCCCGTTGCTTGCCTTTCTGGGCGCCGTGCTTGGCCTCGCCGCGTCGCGGGCCGGCCGTGCCGGATTCGCCTTTGTGCTCTCCAGCATCGGCGTTGCCGCCGTGGTGCTCACCGCGGGGCTCGCCCTGTTTCCGTTCATCATGCCCTCGTCGAGCGACCTGCGGAGCAGCCTCACGGTGTACGACGCGGTTTCGAGCCACCGCACGCTGCAGATCATGTTCTGGGTCGTCATCCTGTTTCTGCCGATCATGCTCGCCTATACCGCCTGGGCCTATCGCGTCATGCGCGGAACGGTGACCGTACGCCAGGTCCGCGAAGGCGGATCGGGCATGTACTGAACAGCTACCAAGGGGAAGCGCATGTGGTATTTCACCTGGATCCTCGGCGTCGGACTGGCGCTCGCCTTCGGCATCATCAACGTGATGTGGCTCGAAGCGTCGTACGTGTTCGGCCACCTCGACGAGGATGACCTCTATAACCGCTTTCGCCGGGACGACGCCGCCGACAAAGCCTGGCCCCGGCGACGCCTGAGGCGTGCCGGGGAGAGACCGACGCGGGCCGCAGCAGTGCCCGCGCCGGCAAGCCGCGCCTGCGACTACTGACCGACGATCTGCGGCTTCAGCGGACCGAGAATACCGAGGAGCTCGTTCTGTTCCTTGGCCGGCACGTTGAACTTGTTCAGCGATTTGACCAAGTCTTCGACCAGCGCGTTGAAGTCGGCGTCGGCAATCCCCATGCCCTTGTGGGCGGTCTTCATGTCTTTTCCGGTATAGGTGCAGGGACCGCCGGTCGCGGCGCAGATCTGGTCGACCAGCTCGGCTTTCAGGTGCGGCACGTTGGCATGGGCAAAATAGCCGTTGATACGCTTGTCGCCGCGACATTGCCCACAAAGTCGTCGACGACGGCGGTAATCGCGCCCTTGCCGCCCAGTCGATCGTACAGGCTCTTCTGCATCATCGGCTGCTGGCTCATGTCCTGGCAGGCGCCGAGCAACAGGCCGGCGAGCAGGACGAGCGGGAAGGCGAGCTTCCGGAACATTGCATTCATCGAGTTTCTCCTCTCCTAGGTAACAGCGTTGCTGCGCTGTAACCCCCTATACGCGCGCGGCTGCCGCCCGGATGCGCAAGGCGGGCACCGCCGCATTTGCGCCATGCTAAGGTAAGCGGTATTCAAGACACGCCCCGCGATGACTGCCCCGGTGCCCCCCATGCCGCCGCCGCAGGAACCCCCGCCCGCGCCCCGGGCCGCGGGCTTCCTGCAGGTGCTCGGTGCCGTGTTCTGGAGCTTTCTCGGCATCCGCCGGAGGGCGGCGGGCGAGCGCGACATGGTCACCATCAAGCCGCTGCACGTGATCGTCGCCGGCTTTGCTCGCCGCCGCCGCCCTGGTCGCAGGGCTGCTGCTGCTGGTGACGGCGATCACCCGCAAGGGGTGAGTGTCAGATGTTGCGATCGGTTTGCACGGCGGCGATGATCCGTGCCGCGGCGGCCAGCTCGGCCTCGGTGGTCAGCACATCCGGGCCCAGGCGCAGGTAGGACGCGCGCGCATCGACGCAGACCCCGCGTTCCTGCAGCGCGATCGCGAGCTCGACGGCGTGCGCGTCGCGAAGCACGGTGAATGCGCCGCGATCCGGCGTGCCGCCTTCGGCGCGGATGCCGTGCTCGCGCAGCAACGCCACCAGGCGCTGTTGCTGTCCGAGCGAATAGGCGCGCAGGCGTTCGGCGCCCACGGCGAGGGTAAAGAGCTGTCCGGCGCGCGCCTGGTAGAGCGGCAGAATCGCGGGCGTCGATTCCAGGAACGCGTCACCGCCAGGCGCGAACTGCGGCGGGTCAGGTCGCTCATAGGCAAACGGCTCTGGCTTGGCAAACCATCCCGTATCCAGCGTGGACAGCGAACCTTCGAGGTGGCGCGGATGCAGGTACAGGTAGCATGCTCCCGGTCCGCCGCGCAGGTACTTGTAACTCCCGCCGATCGCGAAATCGGCATCGAGCGCGGCGATGTCGACCGGCAATACGCCCAGCGCGTGATAGACGTCGAGGAGCACGCGCGCTCCGACCGCGTGGGCGTCGGCGATCAGTGCGGAGAGCTCCGGCAGGACCTGCCCGGTGTTGAAGACGACCTGCGACAAGACCACCAGGTCGACGCCGCGGCGCAGCGCCGGGCGCAGATCCTCGGCTGCGAACAGCCCGTCGGCCCGCGGCTCGACCAGCGTAAGCGCGATCCGGCCGCGCCGCGCGTAGTGGCGCAGGATCAGGTCGATCGAATCGAACTCGCCCTGTGTCGCAACCACCCGCGGCGCGGTGCCGTAGGTATTGAGGACTGCGCGCAGGCCGGCTCCCGCGCTCGACTTGGGCACCACGCAGTCGGCGCGCGGCGCGTGGAGCAGCGCACCGAGCCGCGCCCGGTAGGCACCCATCTCCTCGAGCCAGGAGTCCCAGGCATCGCCGAGCTGCCGCTGCCACAGCGCCATCGCCTCGGCGAGGTCCGCCGCGGTCGCGTCGAGCGGGCGCCCGAGCGAGTGGTTGGCAAGATCGATGGCGATCTGCCGCCGCTGCAGCACCCGCGAGAACAGCGGGGCTAAGTGGGCTTCGACGCCGGCCTCGGTCAACGGTCCGTCGCCGAGCGCGGCGACTGCACCTTCGATCGTGGCGGCGGTGCCGCCGGGCGCGGCAGCCGGGTGGTTCATCGCGCGCCGATCGCCGTGCGCACGTCGAGAAGCTCGGGAAAGAACGTGTAGTCGAGCGCCCGCTTGAGGAAGCTCACTCCGGAAGAGCCGCCGGTGCCGACCTTCTGGCCGATGATGCGCTCGACGGTTTTCAAGTGCCGGAAGCGCCAGAGCTGAAAGCTTTCCTCGACATCGACCAGCTTTTCGCACATGTCGTAGGCGTCCCACCATCGCTGCGGGTCGTCATAGATCGTCTTGAAGACGGGGAGCAGCTCGGGATTGCGCTGGTAGGCCTGTGTGAAATCGCGCTCGATGCACGCGCGCGGGACGGGCAGGCCGCGCCGCGCGAGGTGGCGCAGGAACTCGTCGTAGAGAGACGGCGCGTGCAATAACGCTTCGAGCTCGGCGAAGGTCGGCGCGTCGTGGCGGAAGACCTCGAGCAGGGCCGCGTGCTTGTTGCCGAGAAGGAATTCGATGGCGCGGTACTGCGGCGACTGCAGCCCCGAGGAATGGCCGAGCATCGGCCGGAACGCCTCGTACTCCGACGGCGTGAGCGTTTCGAGCACCGCCCATTGCTCGAAGAGCTGCTTCTGCACGAGCTTGACGCGGGCAAGGATCTTGAAGTTCGCCGCGAGGTGATCGGCCTGTACGTGAGCGATGGCCGCCTTCAGCTCGTGAATCATCAGTTTCATCCACAGCTCGGAGGTCTGATGCTGGATGATGAACAGCATTTCGTCATGGCGCGGTGGTTGCGTCGCCGTGCCGGACAACGGCTGCTGCGCCGACAACAGCCGGTCGAGGCGCAAATAGCCGGCATAGCTCAGCCGGTCGCTGAAATCGGTGACGATGCCGGGTTCGAGTGGGGCTTGCGACATGATCGACGCAGGCAGGTGGACGAAGCAGTATAACGCCTCGGCCGCGTCCATCCATGGCGCCAGGTCCGCTCGCGCGCCGGGCGAGTGTCGCTTAGGTCGCCTCGCGCAGCGCGGCCAATGGTGGCTCGCGCAGCGTGCTGCGCGTCCCCAGCCAGCCCGCAATCGCCACGCACGCCGCCGCGCCGACCACGCCGATCACCCACAACGCCGGATTCCAGCCAAAGGGTATCTGGAATACGCGATCGGCGAGTACGTAGCCGGTCGCCATCGCGCCCGCCGCGGCAAGCAGACCTGCGACCGCGCCGAGCGCAAGGAACTCGGCGAGCTGCGCCGCGGTCAGCTGCCGCTGGCTTGCACCAAGCGTGCGCAGCACCGCCGCATCGTAGCGGCGTTCATCCTGAGTCGCCGCGATCGCCGCTTCGAGCACGAGTACGCCGCCCAGCAGTGTAAACAGAAATACAAACTCGACCGCGCCGGCCACCTGATCCATGATCGATTGCACCTGGCGCAGGATTTCGCCGACATCGATGACGAGCACGTTGGGGTACTCGCGGACAAGCGCCGTGAGCCACGCCGCGTTGCCTGCGTCCGCGCGCACCGCGGAGATGTAGGTCTTGGGCAGCGGCTCCAGCACGCCAGGCGCAACGAGCGCGAAGAAGTTGACGCGGAAGCTGTCCCAGTCGACCTTGCGCAGGCTCGTCACGGGCATGCTGACGCGCGTGCCCGCGATATCCCAGGTCAGCGTGTCGCCGAGCTTGATGCCAAGCGTCTGGGCAATCCCTTCCTCCAGGGAAGCCCCGGCGGCGGGCCCGGTCTGTCCGGCTCCCCACCATTGTCCTGCGACGACGCGGTTGCCGCTGGGCAGCGAGTCTCTCCACGACAGATTGAATTCACGCTCGCCCAGCCGCCGCGCGCGCTCGTCGGCAAGCTGCGCCGTGTTGAACGGTGCCGCATTGATCTCGACCAGCCGCCCGCGCACCATCGGCAGCAGCGTGGCGTCGACATGGAGTTCGCGCTGGAGCAGCGCGCGGACGCCGTCGACCTGGTCGGGCAGCACGTTGATCAGGAACGCATTCGGCGCGTCGGGCGGCAGGCTCGCGCGCCAGTTGCGCACGAGTTCGCCGCGAACGAGCGTGAGCAGCAGCAGCGCCATCACGCCGAGCGCCAGCGCGCCAATCTGCAGACTCGAGGCGAGCGGACGGCGACGCAGGTTGGCAAGGCCGTAGCGCCAGGTGTACCCGCGCTGCGGCAGCAGGCGCAGCAACGCGATCAACAGCCACGCCGCCGCCGCCGCCGCGGCGAGCAATGCCGCGATGCCGCCGATCATGATCGCGCCGGTCCGCAGATCCTGCGCCTGCCACGCGATCAGTGCGCTGATTGTGGCCGCACCCAGCGCGTAGGCAAGACTGCCACCGGCCCGCGGTCGGCCGATGTCGCGGCGGAGCACGCGCAAGGGCGGCACGCGCGACAAGCGCAATAAGCGGCGGCAGCGCGAAGCCGAACAGTAGCGCGAGGCCGGTGACCATCGCCCCGGCCGCGGGCAGCCATCCGGGCGGTGGCAGGTCGGAGTGAACCATCGCGCCGAGCAGCACCACGAGCAACTGCTGGCCGCCGAGCGCGACCAGAGTGCCCGCGGCGCTTGCGCTTAAGCCCAGCACTGCGAACTGGATGCCGAACAGCGCCAGTGCCTGCCCCTGCGGCGCGCCGAAGCAGCGCAGCATCGCCGCCGCATCCAGATGGCGGCGCAGGTACCGGGACGCCGCCAGGGCCACGGCCACGGCGGCGAGAATCACGGCGACCAGCGCTGCGAGGCCGAGAAACTTGTCGGCGCGCTCGAGCGTTTGCCGGATCTCCGGTCGCAGGTCGCGAATCGACTCCAGCCGCTGCCCGCGCTGGAGTCGCGGCAATACCCATTCGCGATAGGCGTCGCGCGCGTCCCCGGCGACGAGCAGGCGATACGAGGCGCGGTTGCCGGGTTGCAGCAGGTTCGTCGCGGGCACATCGGCGATGTTCATGAGCAGCCGCGGACCCAGCGACAGCAGGCCGCCGGCGACTTCGGGGTCCTGTTGCACGATGCCGGTCACGGTGAGCGTCGTCTCCCCGACCGTGATCGGCGCGCCCTCGGTGAGCCCAAGACGCGCCGCAAGACGGGTATCGACCCAGACCTCGCCGCGCTGCGGCACGCGCTGCGCGGGCACGCCCGCGGCAGTTCCGGGGGCCGCGAGCCAAACCGCCCCGCGCAGCGGATAGCCGACGCCAACGGCCTTGACATCCCCCAGCACGGCGTCGCGGCCCGGACTCTGGACCATGCTGTTGAACCGGATGACAGGGACGGTGGCGAGGCCGCGCGCTTGCGCTTCGCGCGCAAACTCGGGGGGCAGCGGATGATCGGCGGACAACATCAGGTCGGCGCCGAGCAGGAGGTTCGCCTGACTGGCCAGTGCTCCCTTGACCCGATCGGTGAAAAAGCCGACCGTGCCCACGCTTGCCGCGGCGAGTACCAGCGCGGCGATGAGGACGGTGAGCTCGCCCGCGCGCCAGTCGCGACGCAACATCCGCAGCGCCAGGCGAATCGTATTCATGGCGCGGCCGGCGTCGGCGCGACTTCGTCGCCGACGAGCTTGCCGCCGGCGAGCGAAAGCCGCCGCGTGCAGCGCGACGCGAGTTCGGCATCGTGGGTCACGAGCAGCAGTGTCGTGCCGCGTTCGCGGTTGAGGCGAAACATGATGTCGGCGACCTCGGCACCGGTCGCGCCATCGAGATTGCCGGTCGGCTCGTCGGCCATCAGCACCTGCGGCTCGCCGGCAAACGCACGCGCGATCGCGACGCGCTGCTGTTCGCCGCCCGAAAGCTGCTTGGGATAGTGCGCCAGCCGCGCAGAAAGCCCGACGCGCGCGAGCCACTCGCGGGCCCGCGCCGCGGCATCGCCGGCGCCGGCGAGTTCGAGCGGCAGCATGACGTTCTCCAGCGCGGTCAGCGCCGGCAACAGCTGAAACGACTGGAACACGAAACCGAGCCAGCGCCGTCGAAGCGCCGCACGCGCATCCTCCGACAAGCCGTTCAACGCCGTATTCCCGAGCCATACTTCGCCGGCGCTCGGCCGGTCGAGGCCGGCAAGCAATCCAAGCAGTGTCGTCTTGCCCGATCCGGAGGCGCCGACGACGGCGACCGTAGCGCCGGACGCCACTTCGAAAGTCACGTCGTCGAGAATGGTCAGCGGCGCATCGCCACTCTGGACGGTTTTGGCGAGATTCTGGGCGCGGATGACGGGGTCGGGCATGACACGGGGTGAATTCAACGCTCCCCGCGCAGATGGGGGCGCGGTGAGATCAACGCAAGCTCGGGCCGGCGCTGCGTGCGGCATGCCCAGATCTATGTTCGTGGCGGCGGATTGTACTCCGCAGTGCTGCTTTGCGCAGCGCGATGCGCGCCACTACAATGCGGACGCATGGCCTCGCATTCGCTCCACCGCGCACGGCACTGGATCATGGCGCTCTCGATCGCGCTGCTTTGCGCCAGCGCTGCCGCGGCGCCCGTGCCGATCATCCTGGTCGTTGGCGATTCGATCTCGGCGGGGTACGGCTTGCCGCAGAATTCGGGCTGGGTGGTGCTGCTGCAGCAGCGCCTCGCCACCGAGCATTATCCGCATCGCGTCGTAAATGCCAGCATCAGCGGCGACACCACCGCCGGTGGCAGGGAACGACTCGATGCCCTGCTCGCGCAACATCGGCCGGCAGTGACCGTCATCGAGCTCGGTGGCAACGACGGCTTGCGCGGCGGCAGCCTCGACGCGATGCGCGCCAATCTCGATGCGATGGTGGTGACGGCGCAGAAGGCAGGGTCGCGCGTGCTGCTGGTCGGGATCCAGTTGCCGCCGAATTACGGCGCGGACTACATCAACCGCTTCAGCGCCACGTTCGCCGCCGTCGCCAAGGCGCGGCACGCCGCGCTGGTGCCGTTTCTGTTCGAAGGATTCGCCACCGACGACGCGATGTTCCAGGGCGACCGCGTCCATCCGGTCGTCGCGGCGCAGCCGAAGCTGCTCGACAACGTCTGGCGCGAGTTGAAGCCGCTGCTGGGCGCGCCGGGGAAGACGTCATGAGCGAACCGCACCCCGGCGTGCAACGCGTCGACGTCACCGCGCTCGCCGCCTACCGCGACCGAATCGACGTCCGCAGCCCCGCGGAGTTTGCCCTCGACCACGCCCCCACCGCCGCGAATCACCCGGTGCTCGACGACGCGCAGCGCGCGAACATCGGCACGCTGTATGCGCAGTCGCCGTTCCTGGCACGAAAACGCGGGGCGGCGCAGGTGGCGCGCAACATCGCAACGATGCTCGAAACCGCGTTCATCGATCGCGGCCGGGAGTGGCGGCCGCTCGTCTATTGCTGGCGCGGCGGACAGCGCAGTCGTGCCCTGACGCATGTCCTCAACGCGGTCGGCTGGCGCGCCGTGCAGCTCGAGGGCGGGTACCGCGCCTACCGGCGCCACGTCGTCACGGAGCTCGCCCGGCTGCCGCTGCGCTTGCGCTTCGTCGTGATCTGCGGTCTGACCGGTTCGGGCAAGAGCCGCCTGCTCGCCTCGCTCGCGCGTTCCGGCGCGCAGACGCTCGATCTCGAAGGCATCGCGCGGCATCGCGGCTCGTTGCTGGGTGAGCTGCCCGGCGACCCGCAGCCATCGCAGAAGTGGTTCGAAAGCCAGCTTTTTGCCGCGCTGGAGTGCCTCGATCCGTCGCGACCGGTGTTCGTCGAGGCGGAAAGCCGACGCATCGGCGGCGTGCAGATGCCCGACGCCTTGCTCTCGCAGTTGCGCCATGGCCGCGCCCTGACGCTGGTTACTCCGCTGGCGCAACGGATCGCGCTGCTCAAGGACGAATATGCCCATTTCATCGCCGCACCGAGGCAGCTTGATGCCTGCCTGCAGCGGCTGACGGAACTGCACGGCAAGGAAAAGGTCGCACGCTGGCAGGCGCAGGCAATCGCCGGCGACTGGGATGCGCTCGTCAGCGCCCTGCTCGCCGCGCACTACGACCCCATGTATGCGCGCTCGCTGAAGCGCAACTTCCCGACCGCAGGCAACTCGCTACAAGTTGAAGCGCACGATGTTTCGCGGGAAGCGTTCGCGGCGCTGGCCGGCGAGGTGCGAGCCATGCTCGACAACACTGAAGCGCTGGCGTCCTGACCCGTGGCGAGCTACGCCTTTCGCATTGTCAACGTCTTCGCCGAGGAGCGCCTCGCCGGCAACCCGGTCGCGGTTTTCGAGGACGCGCGCGGGCTCGACACGACGACCATGCAGGCGCTGGCGCTGCAATTCAATCTTTCGGAGACGACCTTCGTATTGCCGTCGACGCGCGCGGCAGCGCGCGTGCGCATCTTCACGCCGACCTTCGAAATGCCGTTTGCCGGACACCCGACGCTCGGCACCGCGCACGTGGTCCGGGCGTTGCATGGCGGCGATGCACAGACGCTGGAAATGAACGCCGGCATCATTCCGGTGCGTCCCGACGGTGACGAGTGGACGCTGCAGGCCAACGCGCCGCGCACGCGCTCGGTCGCCGCATCGCGCGGCGAACTGGCTGCGATGCTGGGCCTCGATGCTGCCGACATCGGCCGCGAGCCGATGTGGGTCGATACCGGCAGCGAGCAGCTCGTCATTCCGCTCGCGTCGGTGGGCGCCGTGCAGCGCTCCCTGCCGAAGGCCGATCTGCTCGCGCAGCATGGCAGCGTCGTGCTCCCCGGCGGGGCCTCGCGCGCGATGGCCTACGTCTGGGCGGAGGTTGCGGCCGATGCCGTGCTGGCGCGATTCTTCTTTCCCAAGCATGGCGCGGTTGTCGAGGATCCCGGAACCGGGTCTGCTTGCGCCAACTTGGGCGGCTGGCTGGTTGCGACCGGTGCGCCGCTGCCGCAGCGGCGCACGATCACGCAGGGCGAGGCGGTCGGGCGACGTTGTTCGCTGCGGCTTGTGGTCGACACCGACGGTCAGATCTTCGTTGGCGGGCGGGTCGTCGAGCTCGGCCGCGGCACCATCTCCCTGTAAGGCGACGCCACCGGCAATGGCTCGTAACATCTTGCAGCGGCGGCACAGTCAACAGCCCGGTAGACTGGCCCGTTGTAGGCACTGGACCGATCCCTACCTGACTGCAATGCGCGGCCTCCCGCTTCTTGCGCTGTTCTTCGCCGCCACGCTCGCCGCGCCGGCACGGGCGTCCGCGCCGCTGTCCTACGACGATGCGCGCCATCTGCTCAACCGCACCGGCTTCGGTGCCACCGACGCCGAGATCTGGCGCTTCACCGGCCTGTCGCGCGAGGACGCCGCCCTGAAGCTGCTCGGGGCGACGCGGAAGACCGCCGCGACGCCACCACCGCCCTGGGCCACCGACCCCGGACCCGTTGCGTTATCCGCGCGGCGGCGCCAATGCGCCGGAAATGGCGCGCAAGCAGTTCCAGCAGGAGCAGATCCGCGAAGGGCTGCAGCTGCGCGGCTGGTGGCTCAACGAGATGCTCACCACGCCGTCGCCGCTCACCGAGCACATGACCCTTTTCTGGCACAACCACTTCGTCTCGAGCCAGCAGAAGGTGAAGCTCGCCGAGCTCATGTACCGGCAGAACGTCACGCTGCGCGCCAACGCGCTCGGGCATTTCGGCGAGCTGCTGCACGCCATCGCCCGCGATCCGGCGATGGTGATTTACCTCGACAACGCGCAGAACCGGAAGGGCACGCCGAACGAGAACTTCGCGCGCGAGGTCATGGAGCTGTTTACGCTCGGCGAAGGCAACTACCGCGAGCAGGACATCAAGGAGGCGGCGCGCGCCTTCACCGGCTGGAGCATCGACCGCGACAGCGGCACTTTCGTGTTCCGCCGCTTCATCCACGACGACGGTACGAAGACGGTGCTCGGCCGCAGTGGCAATCTCGACGGCGACGACGTGCTCGATATCCTGCTGGCGCAGCCGGCAACCGCCGAGTTCATTACGCGCAAGCTGTGGCGTGAATTCGTCTCGCCGGATCCGGATGCGGCGACGGTGACGCGCATCGCGAATCGTTTCCGCAGCACGCGCTACGACATCAAGGTTGTGCTCTACGAGCTTCTGACTTCCGACGCCTTCTACGCCAAGGAGAATCGCGGCGTGCTGATCAAGTCGCCGATCGATCTGGTCGTCGGGGCGCTGAAGCAATTCGATCTGAAACCCACCGAGCCGATCCCGTTCGCGGTCGCCGCCGCGGCGATGGGCCAGAACCTGTTTTCGCCGCCCAACGTCAAGGGCTGGCCGGGCGGCGAGGTGTGGATCAACAGCAGCACCCTTCTGGCGCGCAAGCAGTTCCTCGACCGCTTGTTCCGCGCTGACGACCCCGGCGCCAGGATGCTGCCGACGCCCGAGGATGCGATGTCGCCGATGCCGCCGGTGCCGAAGCAGGTCATCGCTGCAGGCGGCGTGCAGGAGTCCGACGCGGAGCGCCAGATCCGGTTCATGCGCGCGATGGACCGCGGCCTGAAGAGCGTGCAGTTCGAAAGCGAGACCTGGTTGGCACAGATCAAGACCACGGACACCACCCGCAGCACCGCCGCAATGCGGCTGTTGCTCGCCTACGCGCCGCAATCCGCCCCCGATCCGGCGAGCGAGCCACTGGCAATGGTGCGCCATATCGTGCTCGATGCCGCTTACGAGCTGAAATGAACGCAACCGAGGCCGGACTATGAATCGTCGCCACTTCATCAGGCTTGCCGCGTGTGCGCCGCTGGCGCTGCCGACCGCTTCGGTCACATGGGCGGCCGCCGCGGCCGCCCCGCGCTACAACAATCTGCTGGTGCTAATCGAGCTCAAGGGGGGCAACGACGGCCTCAACACCCTGGTCCCCTACGCGAGCTCGGCGTATTACGCGCTACGGCCGAAGCTCGCGATCCCGCGCGACCAGGTCATCAAGTTGTCGGACAGCGTAGGGCTGCATCCGGCGCTGGAACCGTTGCTGTCGTTGTGGAAGAACCGCGAGCTGGCCGTGCTGCAGGGTGTCGGCTACCCCGATCCGAATCTCTCTCACTTCCGTTCGATCGAAATCTGGGATACCGCGTCGAAGAGCGAGGAATATCTGCAGGATGGCTGGCTTACTCGGACGTTCGCCGCCGCGCCCACGCCCGCCGATTTCGCCGCCGACGGCGTGATTATCGGCACGCCCGATCTCGGCCCGTTGGCGGGCGGCGGGACGCGGGCTATCGCGCTCGCGAACGCCGACCAGTTCCTGCGCCAGGCGCGGCTCGCCGTTTCCGAAGGCCAAACGCGCAACCGTGCGCTGCAGCACATCCTGAAGGTCGAGGCGGACATCATGCAGGCGGCCTCGCACCTCAGGGCCGACTATGCGTTCCGTACCGAATTTCCCCAGGGCGGGTTCGGCAACGTGATCAAGACCGCGTGCCAGGTCATCGCCAACCAGGCCGGTGTTGCCGTCGTGCGCGTGACGCTGACCGGATTCGACACGCACAGTGCGCAACCGGGGACGCAGGGGCGCCTTCTCGGCGAACTGGCGAGCGGAGTGGTCGCGCTGAAAGACGCGCTAAGCGAGCTGGGTCGATGGAATAACGCGCTGGTGCTGACCTACGCCGAATTCGGGCGGCGCCCGAAGGAGAATCTGTCCAGCGGCACCGACCACGGCACCGCGAGCGTGCATTTCGCCCTGGGCGGACGCGTCGCCGGCGGCCTGTACGGCGAGCAGCCGGCGCTGGAGCGCCTGAGCGGCGATGGCAACACCGGTTTTGCACTGGATTTTCGCAACGTCTACGCCACGGTGCTCGAGCGCTGGTGGAGCGTGCCGTCGGCGGGTCCGCTGGGCGGTCGTTTCGCGCCGCTGCCCCTGCTGCGCGCCTAAGACAAGTCAACCCGAAAGCGGAGTCCCAGGCGGCGATGAACTCCTGCCAGTGCGGCTCGTTCGCCGCGGCGATTTTTTCCCGCGCCAGCGCTATCTCGGCTGCGTACTGGGTTGCAGAGATCGTGCCGCGCATGTGCTGAAAGCGCAGGTACAGCAGGTAGGTGTTGAGGACGTCGGTTTCGCAATAGCGGCGGACGTCCTCGATCCTGCCGGCCTGGTACGCCGCATGGACCTGGGCGCCCTGCAACCCGAGCTTGCCCGGAAAGCCGCACAGCCGCGCCATCGCGTCCAGGCCCGCGTTGGCGCGCGGCTGAAACGAAGCGAGCACGTCCATCAGGTCCAGGTGTCGAGTATGGAAGCGGCCGAGATAATTGTTGTAGCGGAAGTCGCGGTCGTCATCGCCCCAATCCCAGTAGCGCGGCGCGGTCACGCCGTGAATCAGGCAGCGATGGTGCAGCACCGGCAGATCGAAGCCACCGCCGTTCCACGATACGAGCTGCGGGGTGTAGCGATCGATGCCGTCGAAAAAGCGGCGGATCAGCTCCGGTTCGGCGTCGGTCGGCTCTCCCAGCGACCAGACGCGAAAGCTCTGTCCTTCGCGCAGTGCACAGGCGATGGCAACGACACGCTGCAGATGCAGCTGCAGAAATTCACCCCCGGTCGCCGCGCGCCGCTGCTGGAGGGCCCAATCGAGAACATCGGCGTCGGCGAGTGCGGCCGGCAGGGAATGGATGCGCCGCAGCCCGGCAACGTCGGGAATCGTCTCGATATCGAAGACCAGTGTAGGTGGCATGGTGCCTTCAAGCAGCCCGTTCTGCGAACGGCTTCTCCCAGACTGCGCCGCAGCGTAGGCCACGTACGGACTTAGCCGGCCGACACCGACTCAGCCGGGAAACACGCCGGTGGACAGGTAACGGTCGCCGCGATCGCAGACGATGAATACGATTGTCGCATTCTCGACCTCGCGGGCGACGCGCAGCGCCACCGCGCACGCGCCCCCGGACGAGATGCCGGCGAAAATCCCCTCCTCGCTGGCAAGCCGCCGCGCCATGTCCTCCGCTTCGGCCTGCGAGATGGGCTCGATCCGGTCGACGCGCTTGGGGTCGTAGATCTTCGGCAGATACGCTTCGGGCCATTTGCGAATGCCCGGAATCTGCGAGCCCTCTTCCGGCTCGCAGCCGATGATCTGGATCGCCGGATTCTGCTCCTTGAGGTACCTGCCCGCGCCCATGATCGTGCCCGTGGTTCCCATGCTGGACACGAAATGCGTGACGCGACCGGCCGTGTCGCGCCAGATCTCGGGGCCGGTGCCTTGGTAATGCGCAAGCGGATTGTCAGGATTGGCGAACTGATCGAGGATGATGCCCTTGCCTTCGGCGCGCATCTTCTCGGCGATGTCGCGCGCGCTTTCCATGCCGCCCGCCTTGGAGGTCAGCACGATCTCGGCGCCAAAGGCGCGCATCGTCTGTCGCCGCTCGAGGGAAAGGTGCTCCGGCATGACGAGGACCATCTTGTAGCCGCGCATTGCCGCCGCCATCGCCAGCGCGATGCCGGTATTGCCCGACGTCGCCTCGATCAGCGTGTCGCCTGGCTTGATCGTGCCGCGCCGCTCGGCCTCGACGACCATCGACAACGCGGGGCGGTCCTTGACGGATCCGGCAGGATTGTTGCCTTCGAGCTTCGCCAGCAGCACATTGCCGCTCGGGCCGGGCAGGCGCTGCAGGCGCACGAGCGGCGTGTTGCCGACGGTGTCTTCCACGGTCTGATACACGGTGGACCTTTTCGCGGGTTACAGCGGCTATTGTACTGCCGGCAAAACCCAGCCCCGGCGACGCAGCAGGCTCGGTCGGGCCGCGCGGACGCGTTGCTGACCGCGCCGCGCGAAGCTAGGCCTCGCCAGCCGGCGCCGCAAGCAGGGCGCTCACGCAGCGTGCGACGCCGTCTTCAACCGGCAGCATCGGGGCCGCATAGCCCGCGCCGCGCAGTCGCGCCAGGTCAGCTTGCGTAAAACTCTGGTATTTGCCGGCCAGTGCCGGCGGCAACGCGATGTATTCGATGGCCTTGGCGCGGTGCAATTCCGCGAACGGCAGCGCCGGCTCGCCGCGCGCGGCGCGGCAGGCGTTGATCGTTGCGGACGCGACCGCATTGAACGTCGCCGCGGTGCCCGTGCCCAGGTTGTAAATGCCCGAGCGCTCGGGATGGTCGAGAAAGTCGAGGTTCACCTTGACGACGTCATCGACACTGACGAAATCGCGCCGCTGCTCGCCGGCAGCGTAGCCGCCCGATCCCTCGAACAATTGCACTTTGCCGCGGGCACGATACTGATTGAAGAGGTGCCAGACGACCGACGCCATGCGCCCCTTGTGCGCCTCGCGCGGCCCATAGACGTTGAAATAGCGGAGCCCGGCCACCTGCGCGGTGCGCTCGGGCAGCATTCGCCGCACGTATTGATCGAACAGGAACTTCGAATAGCCGTAGACGTTTAGCGGCGACTCGCACGACGCGTTCCTCCCGGAACTCCCGGCCCGCGCCGTACACCGCCGCCGACGACGCGTAGAGAAACGGGATGTCGTTGTCCTGGCAGTGATCGAGCAGGTGCACGGAATAGCGGTAGTTGTTGGCAAGCACGTACCGGCCATCGGTTGCCATGGTGTCGGAGCAGGCGCCCTGGTGCAGCACCGCGGCGATGTCGTCGTCGAAATCGCCATCGGTGAGCCGCGGCAGAAACTCGTCCTTGTCGACGTAGTCGGCGATCTCACAGTCGACGAGATTGCGAAACTTATCGCCTGCGGTGAGGTTGTCGACCGCGAGAATTCGCGTTTCTCCGCGCGCATTGAGCGCCTTGATGAGGTTCGATCCGATGAACCCGGCTGCACCGGTGACGACGGTGTACATGGTTTCCGCTTCAGAGTTCGATGTCGACTTTGCCGATTTCAGTGGTCACGAACGGCACCCGTGGCGCGACCGCGCAGAGCAGCTGATAGCCCACGGTGCTCGCCGCAACGGCGACGTCGTCGACCGGCAGACCCTCGCCCCAGAGCACCACCGGGCTGCCGATCGTGGCCTCGGTGACATCGGTGAGGTCGACGGTGAGCATGTCCATCGACACGCGCCCCGCAGTACGGACTTTCTTGCCGCACACCAGGACCGGTGTGCCATTCGGCGCATGCCGCGGATAGCCGTCGGCGTAGCCGCAGGCGACGACGCCGATCCGCACCGCGCGCGCCGCGGTATAGGTAGCGCCATAGCCGACGCTCTGGTTGGGTTTCAGGTCCTGGATCCCGATCAGCGCGCTCTTCAGCGTCATGACCGGCGTAAGCCCGAGCATTTCCGCCGTGTCGTAGGGAAATGGCGACGAGCCGTACAGCATGATGCCAGGGCGCACGTACTCGCCGCCGACTTCGCGGTAGCGGATCACGCCGGCCGAGTTGGCCAGCGACCGCGGATATGGCAATCCGGTGCAGGCCTCCTCGAAAAGATCGAGTTGCTCGCGCACTCCGTCCTCCTCCTCTGCGCGCGCGAGATGGGTCAGCAGCCGGAGCACCGCGACGCTGGACGCGTGCGACAACCGATCGACGATGGCGTGCGCCTCGGAGGGCCGGAAGCCGAGGCGATTCATGCCGGTATTGATCTTGACGAAAACCTCGATCGGCCGCGGCAGCGTGGCGGCCTCGAGCATCTTGATCTGTTCTTCATGGTGCACTACAACGGCCAATCTCCGACCGGCGATCTCGGGCAGCTCCGCCGCGGTGAAAAACCCCTCGAGCAGCAGGATGCGGCGCGCGTAGTGGCGCTCGCGCAGGGTCACCGCCGCGTCGAGCTCGACCAGCGCGAGGCCATCGGCATCGGTGAGCGCCGGCAGGACGCGCTGCAGGCCATGCCCATAGGCGTTGGCCTTGACGACTGCGAGCAGTTGCGCGTCCGCGACGCACTCGCGCGCTTTCGCCACGTTTGCGCGTAACGCCGACAGATTGACCTGGGCCAGGAGTGGGCGAGCCATGCGCTAGAGGCGGCGAAGGAGATGGACCCGGCCGGTGCGGGTTTTGGTCGGATGTTGAAAAACGTGGTATAAGGCGCGAGCCGTGTGCGCCGGCGATTCGGTCAATTATATACACAACCACGCGCAGCGAAGCTCCCCCGGCGCCGGGCGCCGGCCGATGCCGAGATTCAAGAGCGATCGCGCCAGCTTTTGAGGACGATGCAAGCCGGCTTCTACATCATCATGGCGGCGCAGTTCTTCTCGTCGCTCGCGGACAATGCGCTGCTGGTCGCCGCCATCCAGATGCTCCGCGATCTCGAGTCGCCGGCGTGGATGACGCCATCGCTTAAGCAATGCTTCGTCATTTCCTATGTCGTGCTCGCACCGGTGGTGGGTGCATTCGCCGATTCGCTCCCGAAGGGACGCGTGATGCTGATCACCAACGGCATCAAGATCCTGGGCTGCGGCGTGATGCTGTTCACGCTGCACCCGCTGGCGGCATACGCTCTCGTGGGGCTGGGTGCGGCGGCCTATTCGCCGGCGAAGTACGGCATCCTGACCGAACTGCTGCCCGCGCAAAGGCTGGTCGTCGCCAATGGCTGGATCGAGGGCACGACCGTCGCCTCGATCATCCTCGGCGTGCTGCTGGGCGGGGTGCTCATCAGCGGCCCGGTCTCGAGCTGGCTGCTCGCGATCGACATTCCGAGGATCGACACCGGGATCGACACTCCGCCGCAGGCGGCAGTCGCGGTCATCATGGGCTGCTATGCGATCGCCGCGCTGATCAACTGGTACATACCCGACACGGGCGCTCAGCGGCGCGTGGCGAGCAAGAATCCGCTGTTCCTCGTCCGCGAGTTCGTCCACTGCAACAGCCTGCTGTGGCGCGACAAGCTCGGCCAGATTTCGCTCGCGACGACCACGCTGTTCTGGGGCGCCGGCGCAACGCTGCAGTTCATCGTCATCGACTGGGCGGCGACGCATCTGTGCTACAACCTCTCGCGGGCTTCCTACCTGCAGGGCGTGGTCGCAATCGGCATTGCCCTCGGCGCGGCGCTGGCAGCGAGGCTCGTCGCGCTAAGCAACGCGGTGAAAGTGTTGCCGCTCGGAGTGCTGATGGGCGTGAGTGTCATCGTGATGGTCGTGGTGACCAAACTGGAGACCGCGATCGTGCTAATGACGCTCATCGGAGCATTCGCGGGGTTCTTTGTCGTGCCGATGAATGCGTTGCTGCAGCACCGTGGTCACGTGCTGATGGGCGCGGGACACTCGATCGCAGTGCAGAATTTCAACGAGAACATCGGTGTGCTCATCATGCTCTCGCTGTACGCGGTGATTGTTCACCTCGGGCTGTCGACCAACGCCGCGATCGTGCTGTTCGGGCTGTTTGTTTCCGGGACGATGCTCCTTGTCATGTGGAGGCATCGGCTGAATAGCGCCGCGGGCAACCTGCCCCGTATCCCGTGACCACCGGCTGCGCCGGGTCGCGGTCGAGCGCGCCGAGGCGAAAGCCGGGCATTAGAGCACGACCGGTTCGTTCGGCAGCTCGTTCGGCCCTTCGCCGTGACGCGGAAAGTGCTGCGCGAGAAGCTCGCTGATTGCTTCGATCCCTGCGATCGCGCCGTCCTCGAAGCGCCCCTCCCGGAATGCCGTTTCCATCGCCCGGCAGATCACCTGCCAGGTCTCGGGTGCGATCTTGCGGCTGATGCCGCGGTCGGCCACGATTTCGACGCCCTTGTCGGCCAGCAGCACGTAGACCAGCACGCCGCTGTTGTGCTCCGTGTCCCAGACGCCGAATCGGCCGAAGAGCTCGAGCGCGCGCTCGCGCGGCGTCAGGCCGCGCAGGACCTGCGTCAGGGGCAGTGAGGCTTCGACGATGAAGCGGACCTGGCCGGCGTGCTGGCGCTCGCCAGCGGCGATCGCATCTTCGATCCGTTTCAGGGCCTGCGCCGAAAACTTGCGTCGCGCGCTCAGATGATCGGTGACGAAGTGGCGGCCCAGCCGCAGCGGCTTACCTGGTTTCATCGCTAGTTCCACCCGCCCGAGGCGCCGCCGCCGCCGAATCCGCCCCCGCCGCCGGAGAAGCCCCCCCCGCCACCGAAGCCGCCCCCGCCCCCGGCGCCCGGGATCCATAGGCCGCCGCGGCCGCCGAACGCCGAAAAGCTGATGACAACAAAGGCGATGATCGCCGCGATCCCGGCGATGAGCAGCGACGCGGCGAAAAACCATGCCGCGATCCCGACGATACCGGCACCGGCCAGCGAACCGCCGACATTGCCAAGGATCGAGCGCAGAATCGCGCCGACTGCGGGGACCGCCACGAGCAGAATCAGGGCGAGCGTGCCGATGTCAAAGCCATGGGTCGGCGCGGCCCGGCGTGAGGCAGCTGGTGGCAACGGCTTGCCTTCGCTCACCACGCTGATGATGCGGTCGACGCCGGCATTGAGGCCGGCGGCGAACTGTCCCTTGCTGAACTGCGGCGCGATGGTCTCAGTGATGATGCGGTGCGACGTGATGTCGGTCAGCACGCCCTCCAAGCCATAGCCGACCTCGATGCGAATCTGCTTATCGTCCTTGGCGACCAGCAGAATCGCGCCGTTGTCCTTGCCCTTCTGCCCGATCTTCCACGCCTCAGCGAGGCGAATCGAGTAGGCTTCAATCGGCTCCGGCTTGGTGGTCGGAACGATGAGAACGGCCAGCTGATTGGTCGTCCGCGCTTCCCAGTCGGCGAGCTTTGCGTCGAGTGCGGCACGTTCCGATGCCGCAAGCGTGCCCGTGAGATCGGTGACCCGCGCCTGCAGCGGCGGCAGCGGTTGTAATCCATCGCGCGGCGCTTCCCACGGCACGGCACCCGTCGCGCCGAGGACTGCGACCAGCGCCAGCGCGGCGGGCCCGAAACGCCGCGCGGCGCAGAGCCCGGAGCGAAACCACGCAGTGCGAGCCGCGACCAAGGGATAACCGCGCGCGAAGCGGCGCTACTTATTCGCCGGTGCGGGTGCAGGTGCGGGTGCAGGCGCAGGGGGCGCGGGCTTGCTGAAATCCACGGTCGGCGGCGCGCTGATTGTCTTTTCGTTCTCGACCGAGAAGTTGGGCTTGATACCCATCTTGAACAGCATCGCCGTCAGATTGGTCGGGAAGGAGCGTACGGTCGTGTTGTACTCCTGCACCGACTTGATGTAGCGGTTGCGCGCCACTGCGATGCGATTCTCGGTGCCTTCGAGCTGCGCCTGCAGGTCCCGGAAGTTCTGGTCGGATTTGAGCTGCGGATAGTTCTCCGCGACGACCAGCAAGCGCGACAGCGCCGATTGCAGTTGGCCCTGCGCCGCTTGGAACTTGGCGAAAGCCTGCGGGTCGTTGAGTAGCTCCGGCGTCGCCTGGATGCTGCCGACACTGGCGCGTGCCTGGGTCACCTCGGTTAACACGCGCTCTTCCTGGGCGGCGTACCCTCTTACGGTATTGACGAGATTGGGCACCAGATCTGCACGCCGCTGGTACTGGTTGAGCACCTCCGACCACGCGGATTTGATTTGCTCGTCCTGGCGCTGCAGGTCATTGTAGCCGCAGCCGGACAGCATGGCCGCGGCGAACACGGCCGCGGTGAAGGCAAGAAACTTGCGCATCGTGACTCTCCCGTCGAGGGTTCTGAACTTCGCGAGGGCTCTTGTTCGGTTCTAAGCTGGGGCCGAGCCGGACGTTTGCAAGCCAGCGCCCTGATCGCTGCCTGCCAGCCGGCGCATGGTGGCGCGGGCCAAGCACAAATCTTCCCATGCCTTCGCCTTGTCGGGCAAGTTGCGCAGCAGATAGGCCGGGTGATAGGTAACGATGAGCGGCACGCCCTGGTAGCGATGCACGCGGCCGCGCAGGCTCGCGATGCTGGCATCGACATTGAGCAAGGTTGTTGCCGCGCTCTTGCCCAAGGCGACGATCAACGCCGGACGCAGCAGCGCGATCTGCCGGTCGAGATACGGCCGGCAGGCCTCGGATTCGAGCGGTGATGGCGTCCGGTTGCCGGGCGGGCGGCACTTGAGCACGTTGGCAATGTAGACGTTCTGACCGCGTTTCATGCCCAGCGCCGCGAGCATGTTATCGAGAAGCCGCCCGGCCTGACCGACGAAAGGCTCGCCCTTGGCATCCTCTTCTGCTCCCGGCGCCTCGCCGACGAACAGCCACTGCGCGTGCGTGTCGCCAACTCCGGGCACGGCCTGGTTACGCGTTTTGCACAAACTACAAGCGGTGCAGGCGGCGACATCGGCGGCAAACTCGGGCCAGTCGAGGGCCGCGATATGCTGCACGCGGTCCGCAAGCGTGGCCGATGTGTCATACGGTAGACCCGAACTGCCGCTCGCAGTGACCCGCGACTCGCGTTCCGGGTGAACCGTGGCGACGTTCGAGTGCGGCTCGGTTGCGCCGGACGCGCTGGCGCGCAGATGCCAGAGCGGCAACAGCCCCAGTTCGCGCAGAATTTCGTGCCGCGCTGCCATTTCACGCGGTGCGAAGCGCCCGGCGCATCACCAGCGCGTCCTCGCGCGGCCCGGCGCCAGCGACCGGATAGTAGCCGGCACGGCGCGCAACGGCGGCAAACCCCTCCTGCACATAGAGCGCAATCGCCGCTTCGTTCGTCACGCGGACCTCGAGGAAGCATTGTTCGGCGCCGCGCGCGCCGGCATCGGCGAGGAAGCGCTTGAGCAGCGCCCGTCCGATACCCTGCCGCCGCGCCACGGGCGCGACCGTGAGGTTGAGCAACTGCACCTCGCCGGGAGCGAACAGCAATACCCCGTAGGCGACGATCGCGCCGCCTGCGACGCCCACGGCCATGCCGTAGCCCGCGGCCAGTGCGTCACGAAAATTGCCCTCCGTCCACGGTGCGGCATGCGCTACTCGCTCCAGGGCCGCGACCGCCCCGATGTCCGATTCGGTCAGCGGGCGCCAGAGCACCGTTGCCGCAATCGGGTTGCGGGCGAGCGTTGCGTTCACAGCCGCATCCCGGCGGCGCGTTCGTCGCTGGTCAGTGCCACACGATGCCGCACGTACAGGGGAGCCGCGTCGCGCGCGGAAACGCCCTCGCCGGCGGCGAATCGCCGCAGCGCGAGGTTGCCGATGGCGACAGCCGTCGGCAAAATGGCCGGATCGCAAGCCGCGAGCGCGCCCGCGAAACGCTGGCGCAGCACCGGATAAGCGGCAAAGCCGTTGCCGGCGCCTAACCAACCCTCGCCCGCCGGCGGGGATACCTCCCCGGGCTTGACAACGCTGGGCGCGACACGGGCAAGCCAGTTCACTCCGTCGTGCTCGTACGCGGCGTAGTAGACCTCCTGCATGCGCGCATCGAGTGCTGCGATCACGCGCGTGGCACCGGTGCGCGTGCGGGCTTGCTCGGCCATCGCCTCGAGCGTCGCAACTCCGACCAGCGGCAGGTTTGCCCCGAGTGCCAGCCCCTGTGCCGCGCCGCACGCGATGCGCAACCCTGTGAACGAGCCGGGGCCTGCGCCGAAGGCGATTCCGCCAATGTCCGACAATTCGAGGCGCACCTCGGTGAGGATTGCCCGCACCATCGGCAGGAGCAACTCGGAATGTCGCTGCCCGGCGACTTCGGTGCGCTCGGCCCAGTACGTGCCGTCACCGAGGGCGACGGCACAGACGTCGGTTGAGGCGTCCAGCGCAAGCACGTTCATGCTGCAATTCTACCGCGGCGCCGATGCGCAATACGGCCGGCAGCGGCGCTAGCCGGTACAATGTATTTGCTTCCGCTCGCGGTGAGTCTGACGCTGCCGGCGCTGTGCCAGGCAAAGCCGGGGAACGGCCGTTGCGCAGCCTGCCCCAAGCTCGGGACGGATTCGTTCGCGACAAACGGCCGCACGCATGGACACCGTCGTCATCACCGCGCTCGATCAGGAAGGACGCGGCGTCGCTCGCCTCGACGGTAAGGCCGTGTTCATCGAAGGCGCGTTGATCGGTGAACGCGTCAGCATCGAAATCGTCAGTCGCAAGCGCAATTACGATCTCGCGCGAGTCACGGAACTGCACACGACGAGCCCGGCGCGGGTGGCACCTCCCTGCCCCTATTTCTGGGCCTGCGGCGGCTGCAGCCTGCAGCACCTGGATCCCGGCGCGCAAGTCGCGGTCAAGCAGCGGGTACTGGAGGATGCCCTGTGGCACATCGGCCGCATACGCGCCGCCGAGTTGCTCGCGCCGATCCACGGCAGCGTCTGGGGTTACCGGTATCGGGCTCGTTTCTCGGTGCGCGACGTCGCCAAGAAGGGTGGCATTCTGGTCGGCTTTCACGAGCGTCGATCGAGCTACGTCGCGGATATGGTGAGCTGCCTGGTCGTGCCGCCCCGAATCTCCGCGCTGCTGCCCGAATTGCGCGCGCTCATCGCGGGGCTTTCGATCCGGAACCGGCTGCCGCAGATCGAGTTGGCGATCGGAGAAGATGATGCCGGCCCGGTCGACGCGCTCGTGCTGCGCATCCTGGCTCCCCTTAGCGACGCCGACCAACGCGAGCTTTCGGTCTTCGCCGCAGCTGCACGCGGTGCAGCTCTATGTGCAGCCGGCTGGGCCGGCCAGCGTCCAGCCTCTGCACCCACCGGGACGAACGCTGTTGTATGCATTGCCGGAATTTGCTGTGACCTTCGAATTTGAGCCGACTGACTTCACGCAGGTGAACGCCGGACTGAATCGCGTGCTCGTGCGTCGCGCGATCGGTTTGCTGGAGCCGGGCCCGGGCGAAACCGTGGCCGATTTCTTTTGCGGTCTTGGAAACTTCACGCTGCCCATCGCGCGACGAGGCGCGACGGTCATCGGCACCGATGGCGGCCGCGCCATTATCCAACGTGCCGAAGCGAACGCGGTGCGCAATGGCCTCGAGGTAAGCGTCCGGTTCGCGGTTGCCAATCTATTCGAAGCAACGCCAGAGAGCATCACCGCCCTCGGCCACCTCGACAAGGCACTGCTCGACCCGCCGCGCGAAGGTGCAATTGAGCTGGTCAAGGCGCTGCCGGAGGAGCGCCTCTCGCGCATCGTCTACGTCTCGTGCAACCCGGCAACACTAGCCCGCGATGCGGCCGTCCTGGTTCAACGCGGCTATACGCTTCGGGCTGCGGGGGTGGCCAATATGTTTCCGCACACGGCGCATGTCGAGTCGATTGCGCTATTCACGCGGCGCTAAAGAAAAGGGCGGCTCCAGGCCGCCCTTAGTCGATCATGCGATTCTCTCAGTCGCGCTGACCCGCGAGCATCATCAGCAGGTTGAGCAGCATCAGGAACAGGTTCAGCAGATCGAGAAACAACCTCGTTGTCGCCATGATGTAGTTCGTCTCGCCGCCACGAACGATCGCGCTGACGTCGTGCAGCAGAAACATTGAGAAGATCAGCACGCCGATCGCGGAGATCGTCACCGCCAGTGCCGGTATCTGCAAGAACATATTCGCGAACATGGCGATGATGAGCAAAATCAAACCCACGAACAGGAACTTGCCCATGAAGCTGAAGTCACGCTTCGACACCGTGGCAATCGTCGCCATGGTCAGAAATACGCCTGCGGTCATGCCGCCGGCAAGCGCGACGAGTTGACCGCCGTTCCTGAGTCCGGCTGCGAACTGCAGCGTCGGCGCGAGCGTCAGCCCGGAAATGAGGGTGAAGCCGAATACAGCCAGAACCCCCCATCCGCTATTGCGCAGCGCGGAAACGACGAAGAGCGAGCCGAGCATGGCAGCGAACATCAGCAGCGGCGCCATGAACGGTGCCCCTCGATAGAGCCCCGCCAAGTTGAGCGACATACCGACGAGGGCGCCCGCGATCGCCGGCAGCATCGACAGAGCAAGCAGCCAGTAGGTCTGGCGCAAGACCTTGTTCGGCTCGGCCGTTGGTACGGCCACCGATCCCGGCATCGTCCACTGGTCGGTTGGATTTCCCGTTGGGACGGGCTTGAGTTGCGGTTCCATGGTGTCCCCCACAAAACGGTTGGTCACGCGCCACTATACGCGCGAATGCAAAACCGAAGGGTTAGACTAACAGAAATCCCTGAAGTTTCAATGACAAGCTCGGGCACAACCTGCTTCCAAATTGGGCGTCGGTGCTATGATTTCAAGTTGCAGGCGCGTGAATCGGCAGCAACAGGATGGGTGGCCGAGCGGTTGAAGGCACCGGTCTTGAAAACCGGCAGACCCTCGCGGGTCTCGTGGGTTCGAATCCCACCCCATCCGCCAGTCTCAGGTCATCCACGATCTTCCAGGGCCGTCCAGCCACGGCCATTGTCTGTTCGATTTCCTCGATTTTTCCTATAGAAATGCCACAGAATCATCGTCCAATTGGGATCGGTCGCGTCCATCCGGGTGCGTTGACAGCCGGCGGTAACTGACAGTAACTTTGGCGGTAGTTACCGCCATTTCCCAGCGAGTTACCGTCAATGGCCTTGACCGCGACTGCGATTCGCAATGCGAAGCCCGGCAAGAAGCCCAAGCGTCTTTATGACTCCGGCGGGCTGTATCTAGAGATCTCTCCTACCGGAGGCCGTTGGTGGCGCTTCGCGTATCGCTTCGCCGGCAAGCGCAAGCTGCTATCCCTCGGCGTCTCGAAGGATGTGGCGCTGGCAACCGCTCGCAAACGACGCGACGAGGCGCGCACGCTGCTCGCCGACGGTGTGGATCCGAGTGCCGCACGCCAAGCCGCAAAAAGCGAAGCTGTCGGAAGGGTCACAAGCAGTTTCGAGGCTGTTGCCCGAGAGTGGTACGCCAAGCAAGCCCATACCTGGGTCCCTTCGCACGCGAGCGACGTCCTGCGCCGGCTGGAATCAAACCTGTTCCCGGCGATTGGCGCAACGCCCATTGCCGAACTGACCGCGCCCTCCCTGCTGGCCGCACTGCGCAGGATCGAGCATCGCGGCGCGCATGATCTGGCGCACCGCGTTCTGCAGGTCTCGGGCCAGGTGTTGCGCTACGGGGTCGCGACGGGCCGATGCGAGCGCGATCTATCCAGCGATCTGCGCGGCGCGCTCACGCCGCACAAGGGGCGGCACCAGGCGGCTGTCGCGCCCGAGGAGCTGCCCGCTCTGCTGCGAGGCATCGACGGCTACGCGGAGCTCGGCGACAAGATGACCGGCTACGCGCTGCGGCTGTTGGCACTCACCTTTGTTCGGACGGGTGAGCTGATCGGCGCGACGTGGGGCGAGATTGACATGGACGGCGCAACCTGGATCGTTCCCGCCGAACGCATGAAGATGAAAACCACGCACGTCGTTCCCCTTTCCACGCAGGCGTTGGTGGTGTTGCGGGACGTGCGTGCGATCGGTGGCGGCAGTCGATATGTTTTCCCGGGCCGAAACCCGGACAAGCCGATGAGCAATAACACGATGCTCTTTGCCCTGTACCGCCTCGGCTACAAGGGCAAGATGACCGGGCACGGGTTTCGCACCGTGGCATCAACAATCCTCAACGAGGCTGGATTCCGAGCCGATGTGGTCGAGCGCCAACTGGCGCACTGTGAGCGCAACGATGTGCGAGGTGCGTACAACCGCGCCGAGTACCTGCCCGAGCGCAGGAAGATGATGCAGCAGTGGGCGGACATGACCGATGCGCTAGCCCAAGGCGCAAAAGTCATTCCCTTGCAACGTCGAGTCCGGTAACCCAGCCGCGCCTAAGTCCACTCGGTCGCAGACTTGTAGGACCGAGTTTCGGCCAGGACCGGCCATTGAGCTCTTTGCCGCGAAGCGGTCGTTGCCCGTGCACTGCGACCAAGTGCGCGAGCCCTTCGAGGTTGACACCACCACCCGCCCCAGAATTGACACGCCCAGACGAAATGGCGTCTCATTCCGCAAATCAGGGGCGGGATGAACAAACGTCGGGAACTAATGATTGCGCTTGGTGCGAGCGCATCTAGTGATGCCGCTCGGCTCCGTTAGTCCTCAATCTTCCAGGGAGTTCCTATGAACTTGGATACTACGAAACTACAACCATTCGCTGACTGGCTTCCGTTCGTATATGTTCTCTGCCTATCTGGAATTGAGTTCTGGGCGAATATGCATAGGTCCGAGCCCAGTTCTTATCTGACGAGTTTTATCGCATTCCTTCCCATGGCCTTCTTTTTCACCGGTCTGGTCCTAATGCGATATCGTAAACGGATAGAAACCCTAGAATTGCGAATTGCAGAAATTGAACCATCGACTTCGATAAAGGATTGAGCCCGACCTATCGCCTTCGCTCTGTTGGTGTTGTCACTGAGGAAGGACCATGAACCTTAAGCACCTCCACATTCATGTTCGCGATCGGCACTTGGCCGAGGAGTTCTATTCGGCGTGGATGGACATGGTCATCGCGCGACGCGGAGAATGCCTGACGTTCATGACGGATGCTGTTGGATTCGACCTTGCGTTGATGGATGATCAAGCGCCCACTCCTATGCCTCCGTGGTTTCACTTTGGCTTTCGATTGCCGTCTGCGCAGCGAGTCATCGACCTCCATAAACGGATGGGCGAATCCGGCATCAACATTCTTCAAGCCTCTGTACGAGGACGATTCTCTTGTCTCGTTTCGTTGCGCTGATCCAGATGGGTACGCGATAGAAATTTACTGGGAGGCTGCTGGCGCGTCGCTTGATTGAAGCGCGGCGCCACCTTGGAAATGGCTGCATCGCTACGCCAATCGCTGGTGGCAGCGGCTCGCTGCCGCCGTGGACCGTCGTCGCGGCTTGCTGCACAATTCGGCCTCGCACGGCGGAGTTTGAACGTCCGCTATCCGGCCGCCTCGACGGCTGCCGTGGGTCGTGAGCCGCCATCGAGCGACGGCTGCTGACGGCCAGGAGCGGCCAATTGAACTGCCGCCCAATTTGCCGGTAAGCGGTCATTCGAGTGACCATCCCGCGGCATATCGTGGCGCTTGAATCGGTGATTGCGCCTCGTTGCTGGCGTCCTGCGCGCTGCGGTCGACCACGCGCTGCTACTCTGGCGTTTCTCGTCGAAGACCGCTCAGCAGAATCACGATCGCGAGGACGGCTAGCGCGAACAGCGACAGCGTGGGGATTGAGGCGGCCGTCACGACGCCGCTCGGCGGCCGCACGGTGATCGACGCGGCCGCCGCGTTGCCCGCCCCGCCGTTGGCCGACGTCACAGCGCCCGTGGTGTTGGCTTGAACTCCAGTTGCCACCGCCAGGACGTCGACCGCGAACTGGCATGGGGCGCCCGCGGTGAGGTGGCCCCCGCCAGGCCGACGCCGGCTGCGCCAGCGGTCGCGGTGATCGTGCCGCCACCGCATGCGCCCGTCAGGCCATTCGGGGTGGCCACCACGAGGCCGGAGGGCAGCGTGTCGGTGAAGCCCACGCCAGTCAGATCAGTCCCCGGGTTCGGGTTGGTCAGCAAGAAGGTCAAGGTCGTGATCCTGCTCACGACGATGCTCGCCGCCCCGAAGGACTTGGTGATCGTCGGCGGCGCTACCACCGCGAGGCTGGCCGAGGCGGTCCCGCCCGTGCCGCCCTCGGTCGAAATGACGGCGCTCGTGATGTTGTTCTTGGCGCCGCCAGTCGTGCCCGTCGCCGTCACCGAAAACATGCAGGTTCCACTCACCGCAATTGTGGCTCCCGCGAGCGCGATCAGGTTGCCGCCGCTCGTGGTCAGCGTCCCCCCGCACGTTGAGCCTGTACCGTTGGCCACCGTAAGCCCGGCGGGCAGCGCGTCGGTAAAGCCCACCCCGCTCAGTGCGCTCCCCGGATTGGGATTGGTCAGAGTGAACGTCAGCGGCGTAGTCGCGTTGACGACGATGCTCGGGGCCCCGAACGCCTTGGCGATCGTCGGCGGTGCCACCGCTGGCGGAATGACGACTACGAGGAACGCCGCGGCCGTCCCGCCCGTCCCGCCTTCGGTCGAGGTGACGGCGCTCGTGATGTTGTTCTTGAGTCCACCTGTCGTAGCCGCGACGTCCACGGTCACCGTGCAGGTGCCGTTCGCGGCGATGGTGCCGCCCGAAAAGGCCACCAGAGTTGCCGGCCGCAGGCGCGAAGGTCGGCGAGCCGCAGCCAGTGGTGGTGGCGTTGGGAGTCGCCGCCACTGCGAGTCCGGCCGGGAACGCGTCGGTGAAGCCGACGCCGGTCAACGCGGTCCCCGCGTTCGGGTTGGTCAGCGTGAACGTCAGTGTCGTCGTCCCGTTCACCAGGATGCCCGGCGGCACGAAGGCCTTGGCGATCGTCAGCGGCGCTCTCACGATGAGCACAAGCGCGTTGGACAATCCGTTGTCGTAGTTGGCGTCGCCATCATATCGCGCGATCACCGTCTGGGTGCCGGGCGTCGTCGGCGTGAACGCGCACGAGGTGGCCGGCAGCGTGATCGTGCAGAGCGAGCCACCGATGCCATCGAACACCTCGATCGTACCGGTCGGCGGGCCGAACGGCGGGACGGTGCCGACCGTGACCGTTGCGGTCGTCGCCGTGCCGACCGCGGTCGGATTGGGCGCCAAAGATACGAGGGTTACCACGGGCGGCACCGGCGCAACGGTTATCGGCTGCTGGTTGGAGTATCCGCTCGCATAGCTGGCGTCGCCGCTATATTGCGCGGCAACCGTCTGGTTGCCACCCGCCTTCGGCGCGAACGTGCACGTCGTGGCCGGCAGCGTGATCGTGCACAGCGTCGTGTCGCCGCTGCCATAGAAGAACACCGTGATCAAACCGGTCGGCGGGGGATACCCAACGACCGTCGCAACCGTTACTGTCGCGGTGGTCGCCCCGCCGATCGCGGTTCGATTTGGCACTACCGGGGCGAGGGTTACCATGGTCACCGCCGCCGGCAAGGTGGTGAACGACAGCTCGTTCGAAGTTGCGCTCTGGTAGTTGGCGTCGCCGGTATATCGCGCGAACAACGTCAGGCCCCCGGGCGCCGTCGGCGCGAACGAGCACGATGTCGTCGGCAGCGGAAATGAGCAGATTGCGTCGCCGCTGGTGTCGTATATCGTGATCGAACCGGTCGGCGGGCCGAGAGCAGCGATTGCGTCGATCGAGATGGTCGCGGTGGTCGTGGCGCCAACCACGGTCGGATCAGGTGCTATCGATTCGAGGATCAGTGTCGGGGTGGCGGATTCGAGCACCAGCGACCCGCCGGTGATATATCGGAATGGCGCGCAGTTGAAGCACTCGACGCGGCCACTGTTGTTCAGCAAACTGAGCGGCACCGTCGCGGCGGACCCGTCGAGGGGGCTTGCGGGCGTCAGCCGAAGTTGCCGATTGTCCGCCAGGTCGATGAAGTGGTAGGTCGGCTCGGCGTTGGGAACCCATTGCAGCAACAACACGCTCGAGTTCGCCGGCGTGTAGCTGTGCGCGGGAAAGCTGGACCCGCCGCCCACAACATTCACGTCCCAGGTCGACGGCCTCGGCTGCGCCGGGTCCTGCACAAACGTCCCCGAAAAGGTACCGCCGTCCGCGAATGTTCCGCCGGAGATCGACCAGGTGAGCGAGACCGCCGAGGCCGGCCCGCTCGCAAGCCACATCGACAAGCACACGAGCATCCCAACGCACCACAGCATCGCGCCCCTATAGCCCGTCAGATAGACGAGCGCAAGCGCCCTTCTCGACACTGGTCCCGGCGTGCTCCAACCGCCGGGATCACGAATCAGGTGTTCTTTCTCCGCGCCACCTCCGGCGTGGTTCAGCGGCCGGCTTTCCGCTCGAGGATCAAACGGGGACCTTCGTTCCAACATGGTTCCAACGCACCTTGACGTAACACGACGGACTTCGAGAGCACAGCAAGCCGGCGCAACTAGCACGGCACACACCAATCTCCGTGGTGCCGCCTCGAGATTTCACTTGCAACGGCCCATTGTGGGTATGGGTCGAGCCGCCGGTCAAGCGCTGCCTGGAGGGCCGCATTGACCGTCTGCTTCCGAGAAGTCCGACCGTCTGGTCAGGGTCGAGGCTGTGTGAAAACTCAATTTCGGTCCGTTTTGGGGAGTACGAAAACCCCTCCCGACTCGAGATAAATCGAATACAGCGCGATCTATGAGGTCGCAGTTGCCGACACCTCGTTTCGCGTCGCGTTTTTACACAACCTCGGTCGTCAACGGCCATCGAACGACGGGTAGCGCGCGGCCGACAAGCTGCCCCCCGGGATGGACGTCTCGGAGCGATCGATCACGCGTATTTCTTTTAATCTTTCTTGGATTTCGCGGAGTTGCGCTCTAAGAATGCTTCAAAGCCGATCTCATCGAGCGCACCTGAAGCCAGGTCGAGCACCGCCTGTGCTGCTTCCTCCTCGGTCGCGCCAAAGCGGTAGCCATTGAGCTCCAGGAACAGCACCCCGGCAAGAAAGCCTACGCGCTTGTTTCCGTCTATGAAGGGGTGATTTTGTATGATCCCGGCGGTGTAGGCTGCAGCCATTGAGATGAGACTCGGCTGCTCACCGTATGCCAGCTGCTGCCGGGGCCGAGACAACGCCGACTGTAACAAGCCAATGTCGCGAATTCCTCCGGCGCCACCATGTGTGACCAATAACTTGCCATGGAGACCGAGCGCATCGCGCTCGTCAATCCAAATGGGCTCCTTCACTTCGAAAGTACGTGTAGCGTGTTCCGGTAGCGCTGCATGATGTCCTCGGCCCTGGACATCTTCTTCTCAAATTCAGGATCATACGGTGTCAATTGATAGGAGCCGTCTGAGCTCTCCAATAGGAAAAGAGGTGACCCGTCGCCTGTACGAAGCCGATTGATGACTTCGCGCGGCAAAACGACGCCAAGCGAATTGCCAAACTTCCGAACCTTGAGCTCAATCACTGGCACCTCCATTGAGTTATTACTATTGTAATAACACCGCGTTGGAGCGTCAAGGTACTGTGGCAGCCAAGATTTCCCCCTTTGAATCAAGACATTGCGAGCTGCAATACGCTCTTCCGCGTCGGCCTGAAACGCAACAGTGGCTGCCGCCACAAAGCCTTATGCAACATGGCTTTAGGGCCGAAAACGTGAGTTGCGTAATGTGTGGTCCCACCTGCGGGGTGCGGGGCGGAGCCCCGGGTAAATTCGCTTGGAAGATGGCCACAGAAAATCCATAGTCATGTCGCAAAAAATGGTTTTGTGCGACGTATTGCCGCGACGTCTCGCCGCCCGCATCGGTCGAATTGGCGGTAAGTCTGGCGGTAACTTTGGCGATTGCAGCGCCCGACCCCTCACGATGTGAATCCCACCCCACCACCAACTTATCGTATTCCGAGCACATGGGTAACGTTCTTTTATCGGCCTCTCGGCAGAGAGCCGATCCCCAGGAGCGAAGTTGAAACGGTGACAGGGCTCGGCTTGGCAGGCGTCCACTACGGCAATTGGCTTGCCCGAGCTGCTACTCCAACGGGTGCGAGGCGTCCAACGCGACCCCACCCTGCCGTTTGGCGGCATTACCGCCAGCCGAGGTATTCCAGGCCGGGGTCAAAGGCGCGCGATCCCGGTGCACAAGAACCTTTGCAGGAGCCCGCTGCCCGGGAGCAACCACGAACCAGCCTACGCGACGACGGCGCAGCGGGAAGTTCTCCCGTCGGTTTTACCAACGGCGATCAACTTGTCTTCAACGCCGACAACGGTGAAGAAGTAAGACTTCGCCGCGTCATGCCTGTAGATCGGTCCGCTCGGAACGCAGGCTTCGAGCCGGCATTGCCCCAAGCAATACGCGCGCGCCCAATCGGCAGCTTCGGCCTGACTAATCACGCTGCTCCCCAGCCTCCCACAGCGAGAATACGCGATCACCGAGCCCAACTTCGCCGTGGGGATACCGCACCGATGGAATTTTGGTGAATCCGAGCCGTTCAAGGAGCCGAATGGAGCGCGCGTTCTTGCGGCCGACTGTTGCATACAATGCGCGCACGGCGAAATCGCGACGCAGGTACGGCAACACCACCTGACACGCTTCGAAAGCCACTCCCTGTCCCCAGTACTCAGGCGCTAGAACAAATGCAAAATTTGCGGTGCGCTCGGGGTAGATGGTTGCTTGCACAAAGCCAACGCATTCGCGCGAGCTCAGGCGAATGACCCAGTTCAGCCACCGCTCCCGCCCGTCCGCGGAATGTCCCTTCTCAAGCTGCGCGTAACGCTGTCGCAGGATCTCGGCTGACGCGGGCGGTTGCCCCGGCGTGTAGTCGTAGATCGCGGTGGCCGACATCGACCGGAACATCTCCTCGGCATGCGCCGCGACAAGCGGCTCCAGGCGGAGCGAACTTGACTGGATCGGCTTCATGGCTCGCGCCGAGCGAAACCAACGCACTCCGCAAGTCGCTTCCAGCGAATGGGTCGCTTTCCTTGTCGCAAGGTGCTCTCCTACGAGTACAGAACCCGCACTCGCAGCACGCGCGGGATGCGCGGTCAATTGTAGGACGTCATCCGGCGCCAAGGTAAGGTCGGACTACAACAGTAGGACATTCTCCGTCGCCGAGGTAAGCGCGGACTACAGCGGTAGGACCGCATCTGGCGCGCAAGCAATTCCGGACTACAGCAATTAAATCCGTCGTCCGATTGGCGCCGCCAAGCACGGCTGGCACGATGGGCTCCACGTAACAAACCCAAGGAGGCTGTCATGTACGCGTGGAAGACCATGTTTGCCGCTGTGAAATGCTCTCTTGCGCTGGCACTGTTCGCGTTGTCGCTTCCCGCCCATGCGGTCTTGTCCTGCTATATCGAGAGCCTGGGCACCAACATCGAATGGACCGTCGGCAATCAATTCCACGGCGCATGGACAAGCCCGCTCTATTGCTGGGCGACCGGACCGGAGCTGACATACATACAGCAGCATTTCACGGGCTTGCGCATGCACGTGGGGTCCAACACGGCTGGCCAGCAACTGGACACGTGGATGGGCGATGACGCAGACTTCATCGTCAACAACCTGTAACAAGCGCAGACTCGTATCAGCCCGGAGCGCCACAGGGCCCGCTTGCGCTGCCAAGCGCTTGCGCGCCGACGCGATTGCGCCGTGACCTCCGGTTAGAGCACTCGCCTCAGTCCGCGCCGAAGCGAAGTCGGCCACAGCCGACCGTGGCGAGGTGGGAAGGTTAGCGTTTCGCGAGGGGGTTGCATCCCCTCGCCGCAGACCACCCCACTTCCGCTTTCTCCTGCGCCCAGCTACGGAAGCGACGTCCGCGTCCGGCCAGGAAGGTGTCCCGGGGCCCCTTCTGACGCTGCCACATGGTTAAATTTCCACGTCCGAAGGCCGGTGGCCCGGCGCACAGCATTGGGCCGTCGCGTTACGATAAGCGAAGCGGCCCAGGCGCGGGCGGCTGACAAATCGACTTCCTATGACGATAAGAAATCTCACCGCGGATGATGCCGCGGCTTATCAAGCTCTGCGGCTGCATGCTCTGCAAGAGAGTCCAACCGCATTCAGTTCCAGCTACACCCAGGAGGCGGGCCGGTCGATTTCCGAGATTGCCGAGCGAGTGACACCCGCGGCGGACGGTTCGCGTTGCGTCTTCGGCGCTTTCGCGGGCGAACAGCTCGTTGGCGTGCTCACCTTGGTGCGTCTGCAGGGCGAGAAGCTGCTGCACTGTGCGGAGTTTGTGGGGATGTATGTCGCGCCGGAGTTCCGGCGTCGAGGCTTTGGCCGGGCCCTGGTCGATACGGCACTTGCTCATGCTCACTCGCTTCCGGGTATACGTCATTTAAGGTTGACCGTAAATGCCACCAACGCTGCCGCGCGTTCTCTCTACCAATCGACGGGCTTCGACTGCTTCGGCGTGGAGCCGGAGGCTATTTGCGTCGATGGACGTTACTACGGCGAGGAGTTCTATACTCTCCGCCTGTAGCCGATTCACGCTGAGCCGGACCGGCGTGGTGTCGCCAATGGAATCGCGTTGGCTCTCCAACGCTGCAGCCGCATTGCGACCCCCGGTCTGATGTCCGGACCCGCGCCGCGCAACGGTATCTGTCGTGGTGACCTGACCTAGCCAAGGCGTGGTACCCCCGGTTTTAGTGGACGCATAGGGGCCCTCGGAGTACGCTTTTTTAGGACGCATGCTCCACTTCGAGGCAACTAATACCCGGGATCCATCGCTTGCCACGACAAGTTCGTCGGTGCTCGTTGCCGACGAACGTGGGCAGCCCAAACTTTCGTTGAGGTTCGCCATGAAAACCACCGCTACACTGGTAACCGCCGTTGCCTTTTCCCTGCTCGCTCAAAGTTCCGCCGCGCCGGCGGCTCCTGAGCCCGCGTCCACGATGGAGCAGTGCGCCAAACTGCTGCCGCCGGGCAGGCACTATACGTTCGGCGTCAACGGGACAATCGACTACTCCGGCGCAACACCCGTCCTGCACGGTGAATTGTCACTTGCGAACGACACGAACGACGATTTGACCCGTCCTGCGGCTCCCTTGCCCAGTGTTTCTCCAAGCTCGTGCGCTGAACGCGCATGGGTGCTCAAGGTTCATGACTGCAGCGCAGCAGCGCCAACCCGGCATTCGGACCGCCATTCCTGAAGCCAGGACCGGAACCGCCCCGCTTCTTGTCCCGCCGCCGTTCCGTGCCAGGCCGCGAAAACCGGACCTTCGTCGGCAAACATCAAGACCGCATCCATCCCCTTCGAGCGCCGCAACGTTTCGATCGCCTGCTGTGCCGTCTGCGCAATCGGCCCGGCTACATTGAACGACGTATTCACCGCGACCTCGACGCCGATCCTGCGGCCGAGCGCCTTGAGATAGGCGTAGGTCAGCGGATCGGCCCTTTCGCGGACGATCTGTAGGCGACCCGTGCCGTCAACGTGGATGACAGCGGGGATGCGTTCCCTGGCCGCCGGTTTCGCTCGCGCCGTGAGCACCATGTAATTGTAGGCGTTGTAGTTGTCATCGGACGCCCCGTCCTGCAGGTCGAACCATTGCCTGGCCGCCTCCAGTGTCAGCATCGGCGCGAGCGGGCGAATGGCCTCCCGATACTTCACCCGCTCGTTGAGGACATCCCGCGTGCGCGGATTGCAGGGATTGGCGACGACCGAGCGATGACCGAGCGCGCGCGGCCCTGTTTCCGCCGCGCCCTGGAAAATTGCAATGATGCCGTCACGCTGGGTTATAAACGCCATCAAGTCGGCGATCGCAGCGCGCCGCTCCGGCTGCCGGACATCGCCCAGCCGAATCCAAGCGATATCGGCCGCGCCGTCGAGCGCGGCTTGAATCTCCGCTGCCGTGGGTGGAGTCCCGCAATAGAACGCATGCTCCATCGGCGCGCCCACGCCGGCGCCGGCGAGATATGAAAACATGTATGCAGCGCCCAACGTCACGCCAGCGTCGTTGGGAACTGGGGGCACCCAAAGGTGCAGCCGCGCTCGCTTGCCCAGCACGCGGTCGTAGTAAGCCTCGTCGAAATGCTCCAGCAGTCGCATGTTGCCGACCGCGTTCAGCGCGGTACCGCCGGTCAGCACCAGCTGGTTGCTGCCGGTCTCGCGAATGAAGTAATCGATAACGTGGATCAACGCATCTTCAAACACCAGCTGGGTAGCAGCCGCCTTGTCGAGTCGATCCTGGGTGTCCGGCTTGTGCCGAATGTCTTCCACGCGCAGAACCGCATCGGGGTTCCACATGTCTTTGGTTGGGATTGGCGCGCCCAGAATACGGGTCAAGTCCGGCGTGTACGGATGTTCCAACAGGTCACACTGCCAGTTCGCGAGCGCGCGATTTAGGTAAACCTGGCCTTCCGGCTGCAGGCTCAGAATGTTGCGTAGCTCCCTATAGATCGTGTTGGTGCGGCGGTCGCCGTTGCCGTAGGCAGCGGCACCCATGTAGCGCCCCTCGCTGCTGAGCCAGGTCCAGCCACCCTGGGTCGAACTGATCACGCCGTAGAACGTGCCCAGCGAGTCGAAAACACTGTTGTTGCAGCGCAGAAGGCGCATCGCACCGCCTTGCGCCAGGTACAGCGAAATCGAACCCACGTCGCCAGTGCCATCGAGGACCGCGATCATGACCGGCACTTCACTGCGGGCAAATGGCGAGACGGCAAACGAAAACCAGGCGTGATTGTCGTGGTGCGGCATGCCGATGATCGGCACCGGGGCCGGCAAACCGAGCGCCCGCCCGAGGTGGCGTGGGCCGCGGGTTGCGGGGTCGAGTTGCGAGGCATTCAGGACCGGGGTGTCGCGCGTGCGAAGCAGGCTCAGGCTGGCCGGAAACTCTTCGAGCACCGTGCGCGAAACCGTGGCTGCAAACGACGAGTAGTCCCAGGTCGCCAGCCACGCCGCGATGCGCTCCGGTCCGATGCCGATGCGCTGCATGGTCGCCCGCAGCGACCGCAGCGCGTGCGTCGGGAATTCGGTGCTGTGCTTCTTGCCTGAGAAGCGCTCTTCCTCGTTGTTGCAGACGATGCGCGGGCCGTGGTCACGCGACACTTCGACGAGCGCGACGCCCGAATTGTGCAACCCCGCGGGGCCCATCCCGGCAAGATAGACCGTCTCACCCCGGTCCAGCGCGGCACGAACGACTTGCAGTTGCTTGGTCGCGTACCTGCTCGTCGGGCGGTAGATTTGCTTGCTGGCGTAGAACCGTTCGAAAAGCGGTCGCAGCATGTGGAATGCTGCAGCGGCTAGCCGCGGGTGGCGAGGTCGAATGCGCATGCGCGAACGGTTGTTGTGTAACAGACGGCGAACGGAAAGCGATTGGCCGTGACTCTACCTTGATGGGCTAGAGCCGTCGAGCGTTGACCGAATCCCTGGCTAGCCGCGCTGCGGCTCAGTGGGCACGTAGGGCACGAATAAGCCGCTGCGCCTCGATGCACCAATGTTTCTTGATGCTGAACCACACGTCGGCTGCCCAGAACGCATTCTTGTCGTGGCCCGAACTGGTACCCGGCGGGGGGCCGTTGTTGGCGTCGGGCACGAAAGCGTTGAGCCAGGCCCGCATCGCCGGGTCAGCGGCCAGCGATTGGGTAACCGGAACGAACACGTGATTGTAGGTTTCCGGCAGCACGACGTTGCGCACCTCCGCCGTGCCGTTGTGATGGTACAGGTCAGCACCGTCGGCGCCGGGAAAGGTCCAGGCAATGAGATCGTAGTCGATCGAAAATCCGGTGAAGTCCTCCACCGTATTGGGAATGGTATGGAGCCGCGGCGCCATGCCCCAGTGCGCCGGCGCCGCCAATGCGACGCCACCGGCACCGACGACTGAAACGTACGAGAGGGAAGCCCCCACCACGGGATGCGTTGCACCCGTCAAGGGGTCGACGAAGCTAAAGCGTCCTTCGGCAGCGTCCTTCGCCGCGTTCCAGACGGCGATCCGGTCGTTAAACGCCCCGTTGAGTTCGTGCAGTACCTTAACCGCCTGGATCCCGCCCTGACTGTGCCCGACCATCATGGGACGCACGCCGTCGCGCTCGTAATACCACGCTACCTCGCCGGCAAGCCTCTCGCTGCTGCCAAAGGGGTTCTGCGAAAAGGCCCCGTCGGATGGATCGCGAATCTTCGCTTCAGGGTAGCCCATCCCGATCAGGAATTTGCCAAACGACCTCATGAGCAAGTTCGTGCCGAAAACGCCACCGTGCACCAGAATGATCTGTGGCGTGGGCCCCAGCGCGAGGGTTGCTCTCACATCCTGCTCGGATATGTGTTGCGGATCGAGCGCAAGGATCCGCTCTTCGACCGTGGCATCCGGCACGGACAACGCCGGCATTGCTCTCGCCGGGCGAGCGCCTTCCGCTGCCGCCTGGCTGGCGCCGCCGCCTTGCGGGGGGCTCACGGCACAACCAGCGAAGATAAGCGCGCAACCGATGAGCAGGCAAGCCTCGGTGCCGCGTCTGCCGTATCCTGGCGCCCTTTTCACCGCCGCAAACCCTTTCGAAACACGATCATATCGCCTGGTGGTTACTCTTCACCTCGATGTTACTGGTTCCAGGCCACTTTTGGCCGAGAATACCGGCTGTTGCCGCCACGAAAATGCTTCGGTGCGCACTCCAGCAGGAGCACGCTGCGACCAGCATGGCGGGCGCTCAGTGCTGCGCACAGCGCAGCGTTCCCGCCGCCTAATACCAGCACGTCGTAGGTGCGCGAGACGTCCATCCGCCGGCAAGTGTATACACCCAGTCGCATCTTTGCGGCAGCTTTCTGGCCGTTGCCAGCCGGCCGCCTGACGCGGGTACCTCGCTGCCACGAAACCGGCTGCCCCGGCAAAGGAAAGGCCCCGCTGCCGCGGGGCCTTTGCGCCTGCAACGTCGCTGTTCCCGATTCAGCTATTGCGTTGGAATTGCTCGATGGCGTTGTCGAGGCAGGTATCGCGCTGGCTCGGATTCTGGTCCTTGGCGCATTGCCGCAACGCCTCGCGATAGGCCTTGTCGCCAGCGGCCGCCATCTGCTCCGGCCGGCTGGCAGTCTTGGCTGCATGGCGGCTTGGCTTTTTCGCCGACTTCTGCGCCTGCATCCGGCTGCGGGCCTCGGCGGAGGATTGTCCCTGGGCGTTCGTGTCACCGGACATCTTGTCGGTGGGCTTTTCCGATGTTTCCGCCGCCATCTCGGCCGCGGTGCGTTTGGCGTGGAATCGCACCGTCGGCGACGCGCTGTCCATGCCTTGCGGGTCAGTCTGAGCCGGCGCGGGTGCCTGTGTGCTCTGCGTCGCGTTCTTGTCGGTCGGGTATGCCGTGCTGCCGCCAGTCTGGGCACCGGCCGCGGTCACGCATAGCGCGAGACCGGCGCCCAGCAGGATGCGGTAGGGATGAATGTTCATCGTCGTTTCTCCAATGGAAAGATTGCGTGGGTCCCTTCTCTGTCGGCTTTGCCGCGATGCTCGCGTGCCCGGCTAGCAATCGAAACTTGGCTAATTCGTCCTTGCCGGACCGGAAGCGGGATCACTGGCCAACGTTATAGCGCTCCCTGATCTGCTCGATCACCGCGCTAAGCTGCGAGCGACACGGCTCCGCGTTCGCCGCGTGCAGCGTCGGCCACTCGGCTTGCCAGTTGCAACCGGACGCGTCGGGTTCCGTTCTGAAGATGCGGCGGACCTGCACGCCATGGCACTCGGTATGCACGTTGATCTCGATATTGATCAGAACGCGCAGCGACTCGAGGGTTAACAGATGCCTGCGGGTGAGCGCCGCGATTCCGGCTTGCATGGCACGCTGCCTCGGCCTGCGAGCTGCAAGTGAGCCCCGGCTAGTGCTTCTTGAAGTACTGCACCTCCCGCTCGTGATTGGCTGCCGCTTCACGAGTCGGGAACGTGCCCAGGTTTCTTGCTTTGCCGGTCGCAGGATTCTTCTTGCGCGAGTACAAGCGATAGGCTCCGGATTTAAGCTTTCGAATCATCAAACGACTCCTTTTCCCGCCGCCTGGCGGGGGTGGATTGCCGGCATCGACGGCGCCGCCATGACGGCAATGACCGACGCTGCCGGCATCAGGACGTTGTCCGCAGAGGTCGCGCGGATATGGGTGCCGTTCCACCCAAAAATGCCGATCAAACCGATAACGATCAGGTAGATCGCGACGATGAAATTGAGCAGGCGGGGGACAAGCAGAATCAGGACACCGGCAATCAATGCCACGACCGGGCCGACGGCGAGGTTGATAGTCAAAATACCTCCGTTTGTCTATTCGGAATTTGGTTTTTCAGGCCGGGTCGGGATTTCAATGCTTAATGTAGGCTCATCGCGCGGCGCGCGGAAGCAGCAGGACGCTGATTCGGTTGTAGGAGCGATCGCCGCGTTTGGGTCAGCCTCGCGCCTACGGCTTCGGGAGCAGCAGGTGTACCGAGAGAAACGCGGATTCGCGCATCCCTCGGTGTCGCGCCTGAGTCGCCGTCAATCCCAATAGGGACGCATGCTGTAATAGGTATGCACGTCTCTCACCCACCGCTGGAAATGGCTCGTCGAGGACTGCGGCGGCTGCCGCCACGCCGCCGAGTTCTGCTTCAGATACGCCCCATCAACAGCAGGATGATCACCACCAGCACGACCAAGCCAAGACCACCGCTTGGCCAGTATCCCCAGCCGGAACTGTAGGGCCACGCCGGAAGAGCACCGACGAGCAGAAGGATCACGACAATGAGTAGCAGCAGTGAAATGGACATCGCGTTGCTCCTTATGGAGATGCAGGGCATCGTTGCCTGGCTCCTCCTTGCATACTGCGTGCCAACCTCGCTTCATCGAAAGCCGGCATCGTCGTTGTGGCGGAACGCGTAACTCTTACCACTTCTTGCAATTACAGTGCGTTCAGCCGGGCGCGTGCGTGGCGGACCGGCGTGCCAAGGATGGTCGCTATAATCAGCGCACCCGTGAGCGCCTCTGGAGATGTAATGGACGCCTCCCTCTCTAACGCGGGGTGAGGGAACAGAGAAGGAGCCCTCGCTATACCCGACGGCATCGAAGTGCCAAAGTGGTGGTTCTGCAACGACCACTGAGGGTAAGGAGGGCTCGCCATGAAGGTTACGACGTTTGGGCTGGATTTGGCAAAGCGGCTGTTTCAGGTGCACTGGGTTGAAATGGAGACGGGCGAGATCTGCAGGCGGCAATTGAAGCGCGACGAGGTGCTGGAGTTCTTTGCTCGGCGCGAGCCTTCGGTGGTGGCGATGGAGGCTTGTGGCAGTGCGCACTACTGGGCGAGGAGGCTCGCGGGGTATGGGCACGAAGTGAGGCTGATTGCTGCTCAGTTCGTGCGTCCGTTTGTGAAGAGCAACAAGACCGATGCGGCGGATGCGCAGGCGATCTGGGAAGCGGCACAACGGCCAGGGATGAAGTTTGTAGCGATGAAGAGCGAAGCGCAGCAGAGTGTACTGACGCTGCACCGGATGCGGGAGCAGTTGGTGAAGATGCGCACGATGCAAGTCAATCAGCTGCGTGGGCTGCTGTACGAGTTTGGGGCTGAGCTGCCGCAAGGGCGGCAAAGGGGCGTCGCGCGGATACCGGGCGAATTAGAGAGGCTCGAAGGCATAGTCTCGGCGCTGGTCATAGAAACGATCCGCGGGCAGCTGAAGCGCGTCGAGGCTTTGGACCAGGACATCGCCGAGATCGAGAAGAAGCTGGCGATCTGGAAGAAGGAAGACCGGGCGGTGCGGCGGCTCATGGCGATCCCGGGGGTGGGGTTGCTCAGCGCCACGGCAGCGGTGGCGACGATTGGAGATGCCAAGACGTTCGCCTCGGGCCGGGAGTTTGCCGCTTTCCTGGGGCTGGTTCCCCGCCAGAGCGGCACCGGGGGGCGGGTGAAGCTGCTGGGGATCAGCAAGCGCGGTGATGTTTACCTGCGCACGCTGCTCATTCACGGAGCGCGCTCGGTAATCACGCACGCGAAGGAGCGTCCGGTGTGGCTGGAGAAGTTGCTCTCGCGCCGGCCGCTGAATGTGGCGGTGGTGGCGCTGGCCAACAAGATGGCGCGCACGATCTGGGCGCTGCTGGCGCATGATCGGACGTACCAGAAGGGTTACGTGGCTCGCGCCGCGTAGAAGATCAATCGACCACAAGGAGTGGATGGCTAAAAGGGTTGCGCAGGTTTGATGAGCGATTGATGGCGTGACAGGTCGGACCGCGGGGAAGTAAGCCTGAATGGTTGTAGGTCCTTCGAGGACTCTTTGGAGATGAGGCCTTCCCCGGCGAATTCCATCAGGGCCAGCAGACTTCGGTCTGCACGAACAGGCCGGATATAAGACTGCAGCCAGATCTTCTCGCCTAGATCAAACATCACTTGCCAAACCGGGAGGCGTCCATATAAGCAATCATGTCGACTGCGTGCCGAACGTTCCTGTTGCTGCTACTCGCCACAAGCACTGCGGCGCAGGCCGAGGTGAAGACCGCCGCGAGCGATGGGTTCGTGATCGCCTACACGGCGCGGATTGACGCTCCGGCGGCGAAAGTCTATGCCGCGCTGCCAGCCATCGACCGCTGGTGGACCAGCGCCCATACCTGGTCCGGCGATGCCGCCAACCTGAGCCTGCGCGCCGAACCGGGTGGTTGCTTCTGCGAGCGCTGGAAGGACGGCGGCGTCGAGCACGGGCGCGTCGTCATGGTCATCAACGATCAGCTGCTGCGCGTGCAAACCGCGCTGGGGCCGCTGCAGGGCCGCGCCGTGATCGGCGTTTTGACGTTCCAGATCAAGCCCGACGAGAGCGCGACCGGCAGTCGTGCAACCCTGCTCACGCTCACTTATGTCGTCAACGGCGCCAGCGCCAGTGCGCTCGACAAGAGCGCGCCTGCAGTGAACGAGGTGCTGGGCGAGCAGTTCGCTCGGCTGGTGCGGTTCATCGAGACGGGCAAGGCCGACCCGTCCTGAGCGACGGGTGCCCGTTGCGGCGCGCCGCCGCCCCTCAACCCAGCGGCGCCACCTTGACGACCTCGTCGGTCGTCGAGACCCCGGCCGCAATCTTGGTCGCGCCGGAGACGCGCAGCGGCTTCATGCCTTCGCGATACGCCTGTTCGCGCAACTTGCCGTCGTCGCCCTCGGCGTGGATAAGCCGGCGCAGCGCCGGCGTCATGGTCATGATTTCGTAGATGCCCACGCGGCCATAGTAACCGGTCATCCGGCATTCCAGACAGCCTGCCGGCATCTGCGTCTGCTGCGGCAGATCGGCACGGAAGGGCGCCGTCAGCATCCGCCACGTCTCCTCGTCCGGGGGATCGCCTGGCACCTTGCAATGCGGGCACAGCGTGCGAATGAGACGCTGCGCCATAACGCCGAGCAGCGTCGAGCTGATGAGGTACGGCGGCACTCCGAGGTCAAACAGTCGCGTGACCGCGCTCGGCGCGTCATTGGTGTGCAGCGTGGACAGCACCAGATGCCCGGTCAGCGCGGCCTGCACCGCCATGTCGGCTGTATCGCGGTCGCGGATTTCGCCGACCATGATGATGTCCGGATCCTGACGCAGCAGCGTGCGCACGCCATTGGCGAAATCGACATTGATCGTCGTCTGCACCTGCATCTGGTTGAATTCCGGCGCGATCATTTCGATCGGATCCTCGATCGAGCAGACATTGACCTCCGAGGTGGCGAGCTGCTTCATCGTCGAATACAGCGTCGTCGTCTTCCCGGAGCCGGTTGGGCCCGTGACCAGGATGATGCCGTTGGGCTCATGGATCATCTTGTCCCAGCGCGCGAAGTCATCGCCGGCAAAGCCCAGCTCCTGGAAATCGCGAATCAGCACCTCGGGCGTGAAGATGCGCATCACGATTTTTTCGCCGAAGGCCGTCGGCATCGTAGAGATGCGCAGCTCGACCTCGCGGCCTGCCGGCGTCACGGTCTTGATCCGGCCGTCCTGGGGTCGCCGCCTCTCGACGATGTCCATGCGCGCCAGGAGCTTGATCCGGCTGGTCATCGCGATCAGGACCGGATTGGGGATCGCGTAGACCTGGTGCAGAACGCCGTCGATGCGGAAGCGCACGATGCCGGCGTCGCGCCGCGGCTCGACATGGATGTCCGACGCGCGCTGCTCGAAAGCGTATTGCCACAGCCAGTCGACGATATGGACGACGTGCTGATCGTTGGCGTCGAGCGTTCCGCGGCGGCCCAGTTCGACCAACTGCTCGAAATTGCGCGCGAGCGAGACCTCACCACGCGTTGTCTCCGATGCCTTCTTGATCGAGCGTGCCAGCGTGAAGAACTCGCCGACGAAGCGCTTGATGTCCAGCGGGTTGGCAAAGACCAGCTTGATCCTGAGGTGCAGGATATTCTCGAGCTCGTCGGCCCACGCACGCATGAACGGCTCGCTGGTCGCGACGGTGAGCTCGCCGCCCGCAAGCGCGACCGGAAGGATGCGGTAGCGCTCCGCATAGGCGTTCGACATCGTGCTGGTGACGGCGACCAGGTCGATCTTCAGGGGGTCGACGTGGTGGTACGGCACACCGAGCTTGCCGGCAAGCCATTCGACCAGTGCCTCCAAGCGTCAACACCGGCCGCGGCGGCACCAGCGAGCGCCACTTCTGGTCGGCGATCATTTCGAGCGGATGGTCGAATCGCTGGGTGCGCGACCGGGACAGCCGATCGGCGTCGGCGGCGGTCACCAAGCCGTCGGCGACCATGAGCTTCAGGATGTCGTCCAGCCGCAGCCGCCGGTCCGGGACGCGCGTCGGGCGCGCAGCCGTGCTGTCCGGCGGCGCGGACGCTGTTGCGCTGATCGGCTTCACCGATGCCATTGCGCTACTATAAACCCAAGCGCCGGGCAGCGACAGCCGCCCGTGCCCTTCCCTCACCTGCCGATGGCCGCCGCGCTCCATGCCGTTCTGGTCGACATCACGAAGGTCGACGTCGACGCCGTTGTCAATGCCGCCAACAGCACGCTGCTCGGCGGCGGCGGCGTCGACGGCGCCATCCACCGCGCTGCGGGACCCGATCTGCTCGCGGAATGCCGCCGCCTGGGTGGTTGTCCGGTCGGCGATGCGAAGATCACGCGCGGCTATCGCCTCGTCGCCCGACACGTCATCCACACGGTCGGCCCGGTCTGGCATGGCGGGCTCGGCGACGAGGCGGCGCTGCTCGCGTCATGCTATCGCCGTTCGCTCGAGCTTGCGGTCGAGCACGCGCTGGCGTCGGTCGCGTTCCCTGCCATCAGTTGCGGGGCGTACGGATATCCGATCCATCTGGCGGCTCCGATCGCGGTAGCGACGGTGCGGCAGTTCGCGCGCCTCGACGCGCTCGCGCGGGTGCTGTTCGCGTGCGCGAGCGCCGACACGCTCGCTGCCTACACTGCGGCGCTGGCCGCGCCCGGAGATCCCTAGGGCGGCGCGCGCGGGACGAGGTCGAGTCAGTCCGCGGCGACGCCTTCGGTCTCGCGCGGCGCCGGCTCCGCGGGCACCTGGAAGACCTCCCGCAGGTACGCGACGTACGACGGATCGTAGTCCATCGACTTCGACGGCTCGTCGCTGATCTTCGCCACCGGCTGGCCGTTGCAGCGGGTCATCTTGATCACGATCTGCAGCGCCTCGTAGCCCAGGTCGTTGGTGAGATTGGTGCCGATGCCGAACGCCGTCTGCATGCGTCCGCGGAAGTATTCGAACAGCTTGATCGCCAGCGGCACGTTAAGCGAGTCGGAGAACACCATCGTCTTGGTGCGCGGATCGATGCGCATCTTCTGATAATGCGCGATCAGCTTCTCGCCCCACTCGAACGGATCGCCGGAATCGTGGCGCACGCCGTCGAACAGCTTGCAGAAGAACAGATCGAAATCGCGCAGGAAGGCGTCCATGCCGCAGACGTCGGACAGCGCGATGCCGAGGTCGCCGCGGTATTCGCGCGCCCAGGTGTTGAAGGCGAACACCTGCGAGTCGCGCAGGCGCGGGCCGACCGCCTGGCACGCCTGCAGGTATTCGTGCGCCATCGTTCCGAGCGGCGTCAGGCCATGCTGCAGCGCGAAGTAGACGTTGCTCGTGCCGACGAACTTCGGGCCGATGCCGTGCTTGAGCGTGCGCACGACCTCTTCCTGCCAGCGGCCGGAAAAACGCCGTCGCGTGCCGTAGTCGGCAATGCGAAAATCGGGATCCGCCACGGCATTGATCTGCGCGATCTTGGCGTTGAGTCGCTGCCGCCCCTGGTCGAAATCGGGGTGGGGCTGCGTATTGCGGAAGTAGATCTCGCTGACGATCGACAGCACCGGGACCTCGAACAGGATCGTGTGCAGCCACGGCCCCTTGATCGCGATGTCGATCTCGCCGGGCGCGGCCGCAGACGGCCGGACCTTGATGAAGCGTTCGTCGAGCTGGAAGAGTCCGAGCAGGTCGACGAAGTCGCTTTTCAGAAAGCGCCACGACCGCAGGTAGTCGAGTTCGCGGTGCGTGAAGCGCAGGCCGCACAGCGCGCTGATTTCGCGCTCGATCTGGCCGATGTAGGGCGTCAGGTCAACGCCCGGCGTGCGGCACTTGAAGCGATACTCGACCTCCGCCGCCGGAAAATGATGCAGCACGACCTGCATCATCGTGAACTTGTAGAGGTCGGTGTCGAGCAGCGACTCGATGATCATGCACGATCGCGCAACGGTGGCGGCGGGAGTGCCATGTTACGCGCAGGCGCCACGCCCGGCCAGCCTGACTGCCTGCTGAGCCTTCTTCGCGGCCGCTGCGGCGCTCTTTCAGACCGCCCGCGGCTTGTCGCCGGCTGCCACCGGCGTCACGGGGATCACCCGCTTGCCCGGCACCGCCGCGCGCCACGCGGGCTGAAGGGTCACGTGATCGATGCCGAAGCGCTCGGCCAGCAGGCGTTGCGCCGCCGCCAGCGTATCGGGCCAGTCGGCAGGGTCGCGGATGAGCAGGTGCGCCGACAGCGCGGCGCGCTCGCTCGTCATGTGCCAGACGTGCAGATCGTGAACCGCCACGACGCCCGGCACCCGCGTCAGCGCGCCGCCGATCTCGTCGTAGGACAGATGTGCCGGTACTCCCTCCATCAGGATCGGCGTCATCGCCTTGAGCAGCTGCCATGTCGAGCGCAGGATCAGCACCGCAACGAACAGCGACAGCAGCGGGTCAATCGGGACCCAACCCGTCGTGGCGATCACCGTGCCGGCGACCAGTGCGGCAACCGAGCCCGCCATGTCGCTCAGTACGTGCAGCAGGGCGGCCCGGCTGTTGAGGCTGCGGCCGCGGGACAGCAGCCGCGCCGCTAGCCCATTGGCGGCGAGGCCCGCCGCCGCGACCACGATCACGATTCCGCCAGCGACCGGCGCCGGCGACAACAGCCGCCGCGCCGCCTCGACGGCAATCCACGCCACCACCGCAAGCATGATCAGGGCGTTGATGAATGCTGCCAGCACCTCGGCGCGCGCGTAGCCGTAGCTCGCGCGCCGCGAAGGCGGCCGTTCCGCCAGCTGCTGGGCGAACAACGCGATCGCCAGCGCCGCGACGTCGGTGACCATGTGCCCGGCGTCGGAGAGCAGCGCAAGCGAGCCGGACCACCATCCGCCGCCGGCCTCGACGACGGCGAAACCCGCCGTCAGGACCAGCGCAATCCACAGCGCGCGGCGTTCCGTCGCAGCGGGTGCCGCGCGTTCGTGGTTCCCTTGGTGCGCGTGCGAGTGGACGGACATGTCGCGGCAAATGGGCTGCAGCGGACATTCTCGACCAACGCGTCGCGGCCCGCAACGTCGCGGCTACATCTGGCGGAAGCGATGCGCGAAGGCGCGGCTGACGGCAAGGGTTTCCGGTCGCGACTTGAGCCTGACCTGGACTCGGCCGGAAAGATCGCGAGTGCTGGTTGCGACGTGCGCGAGATTCACGATGGTGCTGCGATGGATCTGCCAGAATCGCGCCGGGTCGAGCTGTTCGGAGAGTTCCTTAAGCGAGGTGCGGATCAACGCTTCGCCCTCGCGCGTGAACACGCTGGTGTACTTGTCGTTGGCCTGGAAATAACAGATCTCCTCGACCGCGATCAGGCGCACCTGATTGCCGATCGCGGCGCGGATCCACGCCAGCCGCTCCGTCGCGCCGGGTGCCGATCCGGCAAGCGCCGGCAGGATCCGGCCGAGCGTTTCCAGTGCCGCCGCGAGACCCTCCGGCGGCGCCGCGCTGCGGATGCGCTCCCGCAGGCGCCGCACCGTTTCGCCCAGGCGCTCATCGCTGACCGGCTTGAGCAGATAGTCAACCGCCTCGTGCTCGAAGGCCGTGACCGCGTATTGGTCATACGCCGTGACGAACACCACGTGTACGCCCGGGCCGACGCGCTGCGCCACCTCCAGGCCAGTTAGCCCCGGCATGCGTATGTCCAGAAATAGCACCTCGGGGTCGTGCTCCTCGATCAGGCGCAGCGCCTCGGGCCCGTCGCCGGCAATGCCGACGATGTCGAGCTCAGGCCAGATCGCGGCCAGCCGTTCGCGCAGGTAGCCGGAGAGATGCGGCTCGTCGTCGGCGATCAACGCGCGCGGCGCCTGTGCGATCGCCTCGTTCATGTCGCCATGTCGATCGGGATCAAGAGCGTTACCCTGGTTCCCGGTTGCGTGTCCTCGATTGTCAGCCGGGCCCGGGACCCGTAGAGGGACTCCAGGCGCGCGCGCAGATTGGCGAGGCCCAGCCCGCCGCCCGGGCCATCACTGCGCGTGGTGCGAAATCCCAGGCCGTTGTCCGCAACGCTCAGCACGAGCGTGGAATTTTCGCGCCGCGCAGCGATGCCTACAAGCCCGCCCTGCAACCTTCGGCTCCAGCCCATGCTTGATCGCGTTCTCCACCAACGGCTGCAGCAGCATCGGCGGCAAAGACAGCGCCGCGATCTCCGGCGCCATGTCCACGCGGTAGGACAGACGCGCATCCGTGCGCAGCGCCATCAGGTCGAGGTACGCCCGCAACAGTTCGATCTGCCGCCCGACGGTCGCCTCCCCGGCCCGCTGGCCCGCGCCGCATGGCGCAGGTAGTCGATAAGCCGCGCGACCATCCGCTTCGCCGTCGCCGGGTCGGCATCGACCAGGCTGATCACGTTGGCGAGCGTGTTGTACAGAAAGTGCGGCTCGATCTGCGCTTGCGAGCAACTTCAGTTGCGCCAGGTGGAACTGATGCTCCGCCGCCTCGACGCGCGCACGCTCGCGCTGGAACGCCGCCTCGGCGCGCGCCTGGCGCTCGCGGGCGAGGAAGATCGACGCCAGGATCCCCGAAATGAGGAGGCTCAGCAACAGAATTTCCGTCGCGCCTTGCGCCGAAAACATATAGCCCGCGCGCGTCGTTCCAGTGCAGCAGCGTGAACCCCAGCCAGTACCCGGCGAAGACGCCGACGACGGTGATGCCCGCGTAATAGGCGCTGCGCGCGACGAACCCCTGGCGCCATGACCCATGGCGCCCAGCAGGTTGCGTCCCAGCGCGAATTCGCCGTGAATGAAATAGCCGATGCAATTGGCGATGACGAAGTTGCACCGCTAGCACGCGGGCGAGATTCGCACTGCGGCTCGAAGAGCAGCGTGAGCAGCGTGAAAACGGCGACGAAGCCAGGTTCCAGATGAGCGTGTAGACGAGGTTGCGGAATACACCGGGCCTGAAGCGGCGGAAGAAGGCGACCAACTCCAGCGGATGGCCCGACCGCTCGGCACACCCGCGGTCCGATCCCAGCGGCAGGTTGTCGCTGTACGTTTTGTACATGCTAGGTCCCGTGGTCATTTGAGCACATTGCGCGAGCCGGGCCACCGGCACTGCCGTTCGGCTCTGCCCCGCCATTGTCGCGATCGCCGGGATACGCGCCAGAGAGCAGGCGACGAAGCGCGTGATCGGGTCGGCGAACTGGCGCCGGCTGGCGCCGGCTGCGGCCCGCGGCGCCCGGATGCCGGTCCGGACTCCCCAGCGGGCGTAGCGCGCCCCGGGCAAAAGCGGCGAAGCCGCCTCAACCGCCCCCCTGGGGAGATCGGCGCCGGCACGCGCCCTTGCGGGGGCTGCCGCGCGTCGCACCGGACGGCCCCGGTAGAATGGCGGCATGGACCGCGAAAAGAGCGGCGAACTCGCCGAGCGCATCGACGCGCTGCTGCCGCAGACGCAGTGCCGGCGGTGCGGCTACGACGGTTGTGGTCCGTACGCCCGCGCGCTCGCGCAGGGCGCGGCGGCGATCAATCGCTGCCCGCCTGGGGGAGAGCAAACCGTTGCTGCGCTGGCGGCGCTGCTCGACGCTCCGCTGCTGACCCTGGATCGGTCTTGCGGCGAGCCGGGGCCGCTGGTCGTGGCTCGTATCGACGAGGCCGCATGCATCGGTTGCACGCTGTGCATGGCGGCGTGTCCGGTGGACGCGATCGTCGGCGCCGCCAAGCTGATGCATACGGTGCTCGCCGACCGCTGCACGGGCTGCGAGCTCTGCCTGCCTCCCTGCCCTGTCGACTGCATCGCGCTGCGCCCCGCGGGACGCAGCTGGACACGCGTGGACGCCGAACTCGCGCGGCAGCGCTTCGCCGACCACACGGCGCGGCGCGAACCGGGGCCTGCCGGTCGCGAGGCCGCGGCGGTGGCACCGGACCCGGGCGAAGACGACGCCGCGGCGCGCGCGCAGCGACAATCGGTGATCACCGCCGCACTGGCCCGGGCCCGCGCGCGACGTGCGGCGAGGCCACCGTCGCAGCGGCGATCGTAGCCGGCGCGGCTAACGGCTGCGCCGGCTGGGGGGATTCGAGTGAACGCGGCCAAACGCCTGGAGATCTTTCGCCGCCTGCGCGCGCAGAATCCGCATCCGCGCGGCGAGCTCGAGTATCGATCGCCGTTTGAACTCCTGATCGCCGTCGTGCTGTCGGCACAAGCCACCGACCGCAGCGTGAACCAGGCAACGGCGAAACTCTTTCCGGTCGCGAGTACGCCGCAAGCGCTGCTCGCGCTCGGCGAGGTCGGCCTCATTCCCTATATCAAGACCATCGGCCTTTATCGGACCAAGGCACGCAACATCATCACGCTGTGCCGGCAACTGCTCGAAGAGCATGGCGGCGTCGTTCCTCCCCGACCGCGAGGCACTGGTCAGGCTCGCGGGGGTCGGGCGGAAGACCGCAAACGTCGTGCTCAACGTGGCGTTCGGCCAGCCGACGATCGCCGTCGACACCCATATCTTCCGCGTCGCCAACCGTACCGGGCTTGCGCCCGGCAAGACAACCGACGAGGTCGAGCGCAAGCTGACCCGATTCACGCCTGCGGAATTCGTTCACGACGCGCATCATTGGCTGATTCTGCACGGGCGCTACGTCTGCGTCGCGCGGAAGCCGAAGTGCGCCGCATGCGTGATCGTCGATTGCTGCGAGTTCCGCGGCAAGACGCCGCAAGAGCGCCTGACGTTCGGGCGGCGCCCGGAAGTGCCACCGCGGTTAATGCTTGACGACGAGTACTGCAGGCTGCGCCGCGTAATAGGCGGCGAGATTGGCCATATCCTGGGCGGACAAGGTGCTGGCAAAGCCGGCCATGATCGCGTTCTTGCGCGCGCCGGACTTGTAGTCGCGCAGCGCCTTGTCGAGGTAGTCCGGGCGCTGGCCGCCCAGCTTGGGGTAGTCCGGCACCGAACTGTTGCCGTCGAGGCCGTGGCACGCCTGGCAGACTTCCTTGGCCTTGGCCTCCCCGGCCTCGAGGTCGGCGGCACCGGCGGCGGCGGCCGGTCCGAGCAACAGGACGGTGAGTAGCCCGCACAATGTCGCTTTCATCGGCGTCTCACTTGCTGGCCGCACTGGGCTCGGCGGCGCCGTAATAGGCGGCCAAATCGGCCATGTCCTGATCCGAAAGCGACGCAGCGATCGCGCGCATCGATGGATGGCTGCGCTCGCCGCTCTTGTATTCCTGCAGCGCCTTGACGAGGTAGCCGGGATGCTGGCCGCCGATCTTGGGCACTCCGTAGACCTCCGGAAACGCGGTGCGCCAGCCGGGGATGCCGTGACAGCCGCCGCACATCGCGGTCTTCCTCTGCGCCGGCGACCGGATCTCCGGCAGGGCGCGGCCTGGCACCAGGCGAGCGCCGGCCAGGCAAGGAGCGCAACGGCGGCGCAGAGGTGCGTGAATTTCATTGTCGAGGATCAGGCGGCGCAGCAGGCGGAGGCCGCCGCATTTTACGTGCTCGCGGCAAAGCCGGTCAACGCTCGAGAAGCTGTAATTTGGCCTTGACCGTCTTCCACTCGTCGGCATCGGCCGGCGCCGGCTTGCGTTCGATGATCGGCTTCCACAATTTCGACAGCTCCGCGTTCAGCGCCTTGAACTGCTGCTGGTCGGCCGGCACGTCGTCTTCGGCAAAGATCGCTTCGACCGGACACTCGGCCACGCAGAGCGTGCAGTCGATGCATTCGTCGGGATCGATCACCAGGAAATTCGGTCCCTCGCGGAAACAGTCGACGGGGCACACGTCGACGCAATCGGTGTACTTGCAGCGGATGCAGCTTTCGGTAACAACGTAGGTCATCGCCCTCAACTCCGGCGTTAGCCGCGCGTTGATTCTATCAAATTCACCCCCATACTAGCGCGCTGAGGACGAGCGCGTCTTGCGCGCCCCAGCCCTTTCGGCTAACGTAGAACGCCTGCCTGCCTCAGCATCGGCAGGGGTGGCCACGGCGGCAGGAGCCGCGCGGGTTCCAGCGAGGATCGCATGAGCGAACACATCAAGCACGTTACCGACGCCAGGTTCGACACGGAAGTCCTCAAGGCCGGCACGCCGGTGCTGGTCGACTACTGGGCTGAATGGTGCGGCCCGTGCAAGATGATCGCGCCGGTGCTGGACGAGGTCGCGAAGGACTACGCCGGCGGGTCACGGTGGCGAAGCTCGATATCGACGCCAACCCGGGCACGCCGGCCAAGTACGGCATCCGCGGCATCCCGACGCTGATCCTGTTCAAGGGCGGGCAGGTGGCGGCGCAGAAGGTCGGCGCGCTGTCCAAATCCCAGCTCACGGCCTTCCTCGACAGCCAGCTCTGATTCCCGGGGCCGACGCCGTCTATTTGACAGTCCCTAGCGAACCGGCTAGGCTTTTGACGCATTAGACGCGCCCGCGGGCGCGAGCGAGAAGCGGATCCGAGCGGAGTCGGACCGCACCGCGGGTCGCCATCACCGGCGCTGCCTGTGCCTTCGGGCGCCAAACCCCAGATTGATTCCAGCGGCCGCCTTGTTGCGCCGCCCCTGCTCAGCCTGCTACCCGCACACCTCTATGCACCTGTCCGAACTCAAGTCCAAGCCCGTCACCGAGCTCGTCGAAATCGCCAACACCAACGAGATCGAGGGCGCCAACCGGATGCGCAAGCACGATCTCATCTTCGCGCTGCTGAAGAACCAGGCGAAGAAGGGCGAAAGCATCTTCGGCGATGGCACGCTCGAAGTTCTGCCCGACGGCTTCGGCTTTCTGCGCTCGCCCGACACGAGCTACCTCGCCGGCACCGACGACATCTACATCTCGCCGTCGCAGATCCGCCGCTTCAACCTGCACACCGGCGACACGATCGAAGGCGAGATCCGCACGCCCAAGGACGGCGAGCGCTACTTCGCGCTGGTCAAGGTCGACAAGGTCAACGGCGAGCCGCCGGAGAATGCCAAGAACAAGATCCTCTTCGAGAACCTGACGCCGCTGTTCCCCGACGAGCCGCTGATCCTCGAGCGCGACATCAAGGCCGAGGAGAACATCACCGGGCGCATCATCGACATCGTCGCGCCGATCGGCAAGGGCCAGCGCGGCCTGCTCGTGTCCTCGCCGAAATCCGGCAAGACGGTGATGCTGCAGCACATCGCGCACTCGATCGCCGCCAACTATCCGGACGTCGTGCTCATCGTGCTGCTGATCGACGAGCGGCCCGAGGAAGTGACCGAGATGACGCGCTCCGTGCGCGGCGAAGTCGTCGCCAGCACGTTCGACGAGCCGGCGACGCGCCACGTGCAGGTCGCCGAGATGGTGATCGAGAAGGCGAAGCGCCTCGTCGAGCACAAGAAGGACGTGGTGATCCTGCTCGACTCGATCACCCGGCTCGCGCGCGCGTACAACACGGTCGTGCCGGCCTCGGGCAAGGTGCTGACCGGCGGCGTCGACGCCAACGCGCTGCAGCGGCCCAAGCGCTTCTTCGGCGCGGCGCGCAACATCGAGGAAGGCGGCTCGCTCACGATCATCGCCACCGCGCTGATCGACACCGGCTCGCGCATGGACGACGTGATCTACGAGGAGTTCAAGGGCACCGGCAACATGGAGATCCACCTCGACCGGCGGATGGCCGAAAAGCGCATCTATCCGGCGATCAACGTCAACCGCTCCGGCACGCGCAAGGAGGAGCTCCTGCTCAAGCCCGACGTGCTGCAGAAGGTCTGGGTGCTGCGCAAGCTGCTCTATCCGATGGACGACCTCGAGGCAACCGAGTTCCTGGTCGACAAGGTCAAGCAGACGAAGAACAACGCCGAATTCTTCGACTCGATGCGCCGCGGCTGACCGAAAGTCGCGCGCCGATCTTGCCGCTTGAATGCGCCCGTTTCGGCTCCAACTTGGTGTTGCAATGCAGCGCAATCGCGCGCATAATGCGCCGCTTCCGCTGCCTGGACCCCATAGTAACCCATTGAATGGGCTCGGTATTTCGGGTTCGCATCCAGCGCGGCGGGAAGATGGAGGCAAACTGGACCCGCGCTCGGGTCATGGCACAGGTGCTCGATGAAAACCGGCATTCACCCCCAATACAGCGAAATCCAGGTCACGTGCAGCTGCGGCAACACGTTCCCGACGCGTTCGACCGTCAACAAGCCGCTGCACGTCGAAGTGTGCTCAGCCTGCCACCCGTTCTATACGGGCAAGCAGAAGATCGTCGATACGGCCGGTCGGGTCGAAAAATTCCGGCAACGCTACGCCGGCAAGAACAAGGCGGCAGCGTGACCTGCGCTCCGCGTTCCGCAGAAAAAGGCAGCTTAGGCTGCCTTTTTGCATTGCACCGCAAGGTGCGCGACGGGTGACGTAAGATTGCCGCGGCACGTCCCGCTGCGGAAAATGAAGCCTTGAGGAGCCCGTGCCGCTGTCCGAATCCCTGACCCGTGCCGATGGGTCGCTGGAGCTGTCGCCTTCCGGACCTTATCGAGGCCTGAAGCAGTTCGGCTTGCTGCTGCTGTGCGCGGCCTGGATCGTGCTGGGCCTGTTCGGACACGATCCGTGGAAGCCGGAGGACGCGACCACGTTCGGCGGGGCCTACGACATGCTCAGGCAAGGCGAGTGGATCGTGCCGCAATTGGCGCAAACCCCGGTGCCGGATCACCCCCCGCTCGTGCAGGGGCTCGCCGCGGCAACTGCGTGGGCACTGCGCGACCTCCTGCCGCTGCATGACGGCGCGCACGCCGCCGTCGGGCTGTGCCTCGCGGTGACGCTGTGGCTGCTCGCACGCGCCGGAATTGAACTCTACGGCCGGCCGTTTCGCTGGCTGCCGGTGCTGATTTTCATTGGCTGCGTCGGACTTTGGGACCGCGCCCATCTGCTCTCGCCGGAGATCGGCCTGCTCGTCGCCGCCGCGCTGGCTCTGTACGCGCTGGCGCTCTCGCTGCGCCGGCCGCTTGCCGGCGGGTTGCTGCTCGGGCTTGCCTTCGGCACGGCCTTTCTTTGCCGCGGGCCGATCGCCGTTGCGGGCCTCGGGCTCACCGCGATCGCGCTGCCGCTGTTCGCGCCGTGGCGGACCCGCCGTTACGGCCTGACCCTCGTGGTGGCAGTTGCCATCGCGATCCCGCTGCTGCTCGCGTGGCCGCTCGCGCTCTACCGCGAGTCGCCGGCGCTGTTCGAGCAGTGGCTCGATGCGCAGAGCTTCGCGCGCTATTTCGGCCGCACGGCGAATTCGCCGCCGCTCGAGCCGCTCTACTACCTGAAGAACCTGCCCTGGTTCGCGTGGCCGGCGTTGCCGCTGGCGCTGTGGACCCTTTGGGTGCGCGGCCGCGGTTACAACGGCAGCCTGTCGGCGCCCGGTGTGGCGCTGCCGGGCACGCTGTTCTGCATCCTCCTGGTCCTCCTCTCGGCGGCGCCGGAGCCGCGTGCCATCCTGGCCCTGCCGCTGCTCGTGCCGCTGGCGCTGCTCGGCGCGGCCGAGGTCGACACCCTGAAGCGCGGCTTCTCCGGAGCGCTCGACTGGTTCGGCATCCTCACCTTCGGCCTGATCGGCGCCCTGCTCTGGGGCTTGTGGCTCGAATCCTTGCGCAGCGGACTGCCGGACGCGGTCGCGCGCCTGTTCCGCGATGCCGAGCCCGGCTACAGGCCGGCCTGGCAACTGCTGCCGGTACTGCTGTCGGTGTTCCTGACGTTGCTGTGGCTGGCGCTGGTGCGGCCCGCGCGACGCTCCAATCGGCGCGCGGTGCTCAACTGGGCGGCCGGCATGACGCTGGTCTGGGGGCTGTTTGCCACGATCTGGTTGCCGTACGTCGATTCGCGCCGCAGCTACCGTCCGGTCGCCGAAGCGCTCGCTGCGCACATTCCCGCGGCAACCTGCATTGCCAGCCGCAACCTCGGCGAGCCGCAGCGCGCGTTGCTCGAATACTTCGCCGACATCGTCACCGTGCGCGACGATACGCCGCAGGCGAAACCGGTGCGCAGTGCTGCTGCTCCAGGTCGCCGGCGATGATGCGGCCGAGCCGCCCGACTCCGCCTGGGAGAAGGTGTGGGAGGGTCACCGCCGCGGCGACGACACCGAGCGCTTCGTCCTCTTCCAGCGGCAGCGTCGCGCCATCGGCGTCATGAAATTCTTCGACGAAGCGCTGATCGAGGTGATCGCCGGCGACGGCGGCAACGGCGCGGTCTCGTTCCGCCGCGAGAAGTACGTTCCGCGCGGCGGGCCCGACGGCGGCGACGGCGGGCGCGGCGGCAGCATCTATGCGCTGGCCGACCGCAACATCAATACGCTGATCGATTACCGCTACGCGCGCATCCATCGCGCCAAGCGCGGCGAGAACGGCCGCGGCGCGGATCAATACGGGCGCGGCGGCGCCGACGTGATTCTGCGCATGCCGGTCGGCACGGTGATCACCGACGCCGACAGCGGCGAGCTCATCGCCGACCTCGCCGCGGACGGAGCGCGCACGCTGGTCGCCAAGGGCGGCGAGGGCGGCCTCGGCAATCTGCATTTCAAGTCGAGCACCAACCGCGCGCCGCGCCAATCGACGCCGGGTACCGCCGGCGAACAGCGGCGCCTCAAGCTGGAACTCAAGGTCCTCGCCGACGTCGGCCTGCTCGGCATGCCCAACGCCGGCAAATCGACGCTCATCCGCGCCATCTCGGCCGCGCGGCCGAACGTCGCCGACTACCCGTTCACGACCCTGGCCCCGAATCTCGGCGTCGTCCGCGTCGATCCCAACCGCAGCTTCGTCGTCGCCGACATTCCCGGGCTCATCGAGGGCGCGGCCGACGGCGCCGGCCTCGGGCACCGCTTCCTGCGCCATCTGCAGCGCACGCGGCTGCTGCTGCACATCGTCGATCTCGCGCCGCTCGACGGCGGCGTCGATCCGGTCGCCGAGGCGCGCGCCATCGTCGCGCGAGCTCAAGCGCTACGAGCAGGCGCTCTACGACAAGCCGCGCTGGCTGGTGCTCAACAAGCTCGACCTCATTCCGGCCGAGGAGCGGAAGGCGCGCGTCGCCGCGTTCGTCAAGGCGTATCGCTGGAAGGGCCCGGTCTTCGGCGTCTCCGCGATCAACGGCGAGGGCTGCCGGCGAGCTCGTCTACGCGCTCGCGGCGTGGCTCGACGCGCATCCGGTGCAGCCCGCGGTCGCGCTCGCGCCATGAATGCGGCGCCATCCGGGCCGGCGGTCGCCCGCGCCAAGCGGCTCGTCGTCAAGGTCGGCTCGAGTCTGGTCACCGCCGACGGCCGCGGCATCGATCACGCCGCGGTCGGGCGCTGGGCCGAGCAGATCGCCACGCTGCGGGCGGGCGGCAAGGAGATCGTGCTCGTCTCGTCCGGCGCGATCGCCGAGGGCATGCAGCGGCTGGGCTGGTCGAAGCGGCCGGCAGCGATCCACGAGCTGCAGGCGGCGGCCGCGGTCGGCCAGATGGGTCTGGTGCAGGCCTACGAGGCCGCGTTTGCGCGCTTCGGGCTGCACACCGCGCAGATCCTGCTCACGCACGAGGATCTCGCCGACCGCCGCCGCTATCTCAATGCGCGCTCGACGCTGCTCACGCTGCTCGGCCTGGGCGTGATCCCGATCATCAACGAAAACGACACCGTGACGACCGACGAGATCCGGCTCGGGGACAACGACACGCTCGGCGCACTGGTCACCAATCTGATCGAGGCCGACGTGCTGCTCTTGCTCACCGACCAGGATGGGCTCTACAGCGCCGATCCGCGCAAGGACCCGGCGGCCACGCTCGTGCGCCGGGCACGAGCCGGCGATCCGGCGCTCGAGGCGAGCGCAAGCGGCGCGGGCGCGCTCGGCCGTGGCGGCATGCTGACCAAGGTGCTCGCCGCCAAGCGCGCCGCGCGCAGCGGCGCCTCGACGGTCATCGCGAGCGGGCGAGCCGAACGGGTGCTGCTGCGACTCGCCGCCGGCGAGGCGATCGGCACCGAGCTCGTCGCCGAAACGATGACGCTCGCCGCGCGCAAGCAGTGGCTCGCCGATCACGTGCGGCTCGCCGGCCGGCTGACGCTCGACGCCGGCGCCGTGCGCGCGCTCTCCCGCGAAGGCAAGAGCCTGCTGCCGATCGGCGTCATCGCCTGCGAGGGCCAGTTCGAGCGCGGCGAGGTGGTTGGCTGCTGCGAGCCCGACGGGCGCGAAATCGCCCGCGGGCTCATCAACTACAGCGCCAGCGAGACCCAGCGCATCCTGCGCAAGCCGTCAACCGAAATCGAGGCGATCCTGGGCTACGTTGACGAGCCCGAGCTGATCCACCGCGACAATCTGGTGTTGCTCGGCTAGAGCGGAGCAGCGCTCGGCGGCATCATCGCCGACCCGCCAAGTCTAGAGCTGGGCGAGCCGGCGCCCCGCAAGCGGCGCACGCGTTGCGGATCGCAGCGCTCGGCCTGTTCCCGACTGATGGTCGGCGGCGGGATGATGCGCATGTTTCACTGACGCAGCCACGGCGTCCCGGGTCGCGTCGCACGCCTCGACCCGGGATCGGGGCGCTGGCGCCTCAGGCTTCGCCGGAGGGCTTGCCGTAGGGCGGGGGAACGACCGCGTGCGCCCAGCCGTACAGGCGCTCACGGCGGGTGTGCGGGCGCTGGTGCAGGAAACGCTCGAGTTCGGTCAAGGCACGGCGATACACGTCGCGCTTGAAGTCGATCACGCTCTCGAGCGGAATCCAATAGTCGTGCCAGCGCCACGCGTCGAACTCGGGATGGTCCGTCGCGCGCAACGAGACGTCGCTATCGCGGCCGACGAGGCGCAGGAGATACCAGATCTGCTTCTGGCCGCGGTAGCTGCCGCGCCATTCGCGCTTGATCCAGTGGGATGGCACTTCGTAGCGCAGCCAGTCCCGCGTGCGACCGAGAATCCTGACGTGCCCGGGCACCAGGCCCACTTCTTCCATCAGCTCCCGATACATCGCCTTCTCGGGCGTCTCGCCGGGATGGATTCCGCCTTGCGGAAACTGCCACGCGTGCTCGCGGATCCGCTTACCCCAGAACACCAGGTTCTTCGAGTTGACGATGACGATGGCGACGTTCGGGCGATAGCCGTCACGGTCCAGCATCACAACCACCTGTGATTCAGCAAGTTGGCCCCATTTTTTCACAGTTCGGGGGCGCTTGCCAAGCTGGCTGGCCGCGCAAGGCGGCGGGCCAAGCGCTAAGGCCGGAGCATCATGGCGACGGCGCGGACTCGCGCGGAGTGACGGATAGCCGCAGGCACTTGTCCCCGCGCAATACCACCACTTCCACCGCCTCGCCGATGCGGCCGCCGGTGAGCACCCGCTGCAGATCATCGACGCCGGCGATCGGCGTATCGCCGAGCGCCACGATGATATCTCCGGCGCGCACTTGCGCGAGCGCGGCGGGAGACTCCGGCGCAACCGCTTCCACGCGCGCGCCGGCTTCGTGCGGCAGATTGAAATGGCGAACGATGCGGCGCGGCAGGGGCAGATTCTGCGCGCTCACGCCGAGGTAGGCGCGGCGCACGCGCCCTTCGCGAATGAGCGCTACCGCGACCCGATCCGCCGTATTGGCCGCGATCGCAAAGCAGATTCCCTGGGCCGGCAGAATGACGGCGGTGTTTACGCCAATCACGGTGCCTGCGGCATCGATGAGAGGCCCGCCGGAATTGCCCGGGTTGAGCGCAGCGTCGGTCTGGATGACGTTGTCGAGCAGCCGGCCCGTGGCGCTGCGCATCGATCGTCCGAGCGCGCTGACGATGCCTGCGGTCACCGTGTGCTGGAAGCCATACGGGCTGCCGATGGCGATCGCGACTTGTCCCACGCGCACGCGCGAGGAGTCGCCCAGCCGGGCGTGGGCCAGCTGCCCGGCGCCGATCTTCACCACCGCCAGATCGGAATCGGCGTCGTCGCCGACGAGCTCGCCGGGCACGATGCGGCCGTCGGGCAACGTCGCCTGCAGCGCGACGGCACCGGCCGCGACGTGGCTGTTGGTGAGCAGATAACCATCCGGCGTGACCATGAAGCCGGAGCCCGAACCGCTCTGCGCCCGGCCTCGCCGTCCCGGCCGTTCGACACCGATGTGCACGACCGCGGGTCGGACCCGCGCCACCGCGCTGCTCACTGCGCGCGAGTACGCGTCGAGCAGCCCGGCATCAGGTTCGGTTGCCGGTGAATTCGCCGCGGGTTCCGGAACGTCGGACCCGGACTCGTCAAGGACTGCACTCAGCCCGCGATACCGGTCTAGGGGTGCCATCGCCGTTAACTGGCGGCCCGCAGCGGGAATTTCAAGCCACTGGCCGTCGCTCGCGCCGCCGCCAGCGACGCCACGGCCCCGCCTTGGCGACGCCCGGATAGACCAACGCGCCGGCGGCGCCGGCGCGTTGGCAGATCGGTACGGGCGCGAGAACTACTGGTGATATCTCAGCTGCGCATTCTTGATGCACGCATCCTTCGCGTCGCCCGACAACGCCTCGCACTTCTCCTTGGCGACCTTGTATTGCGCATCCCGCGAGTCTTCGTGTGCGTCGGCCATTGCTGTGTTCGACTTGAGCAGCGCCTTCGCTTCGCTGGTTGCCTTGACGTGATCCGCCTTGGCCTGTTTCATGCACACGTCGCGGTCATTGCCTTCCCTGCCCTTGCACGCGTCCTTCGCGGCCTTGTACTCGGCGTCGGCATGCGACACAGCGGCCTTGTATTCATTCTTGCGATCGGTCGCCGCGGAATCGGCCGCGTGGGCCGTGCCCATTGCGAATACGCACAGCGCGGCCGCACAAAGCAATTCCGTTACGCTCAGTTGCCTCAACATGTTCGTCTCCTTTCGAACTGCGTCCGCAGGCGCGCCACTCGGTGCGGCGCGACCGTGGCTCTAGTTCAGTTTTTCCCAGTCCCGGACCTGACGGTCTGCCTCATCACGCGATATCCCGTAGGTTTCCTGAATCTTGCCGACCAACTGATCGCGCTTGCCGTTGATCTGCGCCAGCGTATCGTCGGTGAGCTTGCCCCACTGCTGCTTGACCTTGCCCGTAACCTGTTTCCAGTTGCCTTCCACACGATCCCAGTTCATTGCCAACTCCTTGTGCTAACGGTTCGAAGATTGCGCGCCCGCCGGGCGCGACGTTCGATCGAGTGCAACGCCCGTGCCAGTTTAGTTTGCCATTCATAAACAAATGCTTACGGAAGCGTTCCGGTGCGAGTGGCGGGTCCTCCGGTAAATCCTTCCTCTCCTTTCGCGCCACGCGTGCGGTAATTCGTACCCGAAGGCATCAGCGGCCAAGCAGCGCACTCCAGTGACGCAGCCCCGGGAGGTGGTCGCACGCCGTCTTCACGGTGACCATAATCGGCACGGCGAGCAGCAGCCCCCACGCGCCCCAGAGCATTCCCCAGAACAGCAGCGCGACGAAAACCGCCGGTGCGTTCATCCTCGCCGCACGGCCCATGAGCCAGGTTTGCAGGCCAACGCCGAGCACGCCGGCAATGGCGAGCACGATGCCGATCGCGAGCAGCGCCGAGGCCATGCTGCCGAGCTGGACAAACGCGGCCAGTCCGGCTGCCGCCGCCAGGGCGGCGGCACCCAGGTAGGGAATCGTGTGCAACACGGCCGCCGCGACGCCCCAGACGAGCGCGCGATCGACGCCCATGGCGTGCATGGCTGCGCCTGTCGTTGCGCCGACCGCAAGATTGACCACCAGGATCGCCGCGAAGTAATGCTGATTCAAGCGATGCACGTCGTCGAGAATTCGCAACGCGACCTTTCGCCGCCGCAGTGAGGGCCCGACGACCTGGATGAGCTTCTTGCGGAACATGCTTCCCGCCATCAGCAGGAAGTAGGTCAGGAACAGGACCGAGAACACCTGGCCCACGGCGATAATCGCGGTTCCGGTACCGACCAGCAGCATGGAGCGCACGTCGAACGCCGGTGGAGACGGCGCAGGCTTCGCGGCGCTCCCAGCTTGCGCGGGCTGCGCGGCGACGGCCAGCTTCTCGAGCTCGGCCGCGGTCTGCTGGACATGATGCAGCGGATTGACGCCATCGCGCTGCCAGCCGGTGAACGAGAGCCGCACCTTTTCGACCGCCTGCGGCAACAGTTCGAGCAGATCGGCGGCGTCACTGCCGGCGCGATGGACCGCCGCGGCGCACAGCGCGACGAAGGCCAGCATGACGAGCGCCGCACCGAACATGCGCGGCACGCGCCATCCTTCCAGCCGCTCGACCAACGGCGAAAGCGCGTAGCTCAGAAACACGCTGATCAGCAATGGAATGAAGAACGCCGCCGCCACGCGGATGGCGGCCAGCGCGACGACCAGCGCAATGACGACGAGCGCGGTGGTTCGCAGATCGAACGCGGAGGCGCCGTCCTCCCGCGGCGCTGCTGCGGCAGCGCTCCCATCCCCCGCCGCGGCCGCGTCAAACTGCGGGTCCGTCGCGTTCGGCGTGGCCGTCGTATTCAAAACGCCCTGACGGAGGAGATGCAAGCCGCTCGCGGCCAGCACAAGCGGCCCGCATCCACATTACATATTATGTTCCACTTCCTTCGATTCTTCCTGGATCTTCTGGCCCCCGTGCTCGACGTCCTTGCCTGCGCCCGCGATCGTGTTGCATGCATTGAGCGCCAGCACGGTCGCAAGCAAGGCGAACCCATAGATCAGTTTGCTCAACATGGCAGCCTCTTCTTAAGTTGAAATAATGTCGGCTTTGATCAGCCAATGACTCCTTAGCAATCCACGTGCCATCGACCTTACGCGCGGCGACTCGCGAAAGCTTCCGGAAAAAGAACGCGGGCGAAGAACGACCGGAGAGAGAGGGACCTGCTCCGCCCGCGTCTTAAGGACGGGTTGGCAATCGGATCGGCTCGAGCAGGGCGCCTCGCGCAAGCACGCCGAACAGAGGTCCTTTGGCTAGTTGCGCCGGAACAACCCCACGAGCAGAGACACGATGAACAGCACCAGAAAGATGAAGAACAGCACCTTGGCGATTTCGGCGGCACCGGCGGCGATGCCTCCGAACCCGAACAGCGCCGCAATCAACGCGATGACAAAGAACACGACGGCGTAATGCAACATGATCGTCCCTTTCGTTAAGAACTCGAACAGAGGTGCACGGGCGCATCGACTTGCAAAAACGCCGCCACGCCCCACATCTGCCGACAGTGACGCAAGCGCCGTGCCAAGCCGGCGGCGCCGATTGCATGCTGCGTGCGCATGGGCACGCGACCGCTCCCGGAGCAAAACCCGAGCGGCGCGGGCAAAGATTACAAGGCGGTGGCAGTTATTGCGCCGGAGAGGGCGCGAAGGAGGCGGCCGGGCGCGGGCGCTTCAGACGTAGTGCCGCAGCGCATCGAGGAAGCGGTCGTACTCGCCGGACTTGTCGAAAAAATCATCGGCACCGACCAGTTCGCACTGCCGCCGATACTCGACGTTGGCGTAATTCGAAAGCACGTAGATGCGCGGCTGGGGCGCAAATGCCCTCTGTCGCAGCTGGCGCACGACCTCGATGCCGTTGCCTTCCTTGAGGCGGATATCGGTGACGACGACATCGGGCTTGGCCGCAACGATCGCTGCCACCGCGGCGTCCTCCGCCTCGGCGAAACCGATAACGTCGAAGCCGCCCAGGGACTGAAGGTTCTCGATGATTCGCTTGCGAATCAATGGCGAGTCTTCGACGACGAACACGCGCACCGGCGAACTCATTTTGCGCGCCGCCGCATCAACCCATCAGGTTGTGCTTCAGCGCGTACGCAGTCAGATCCGCATTACGTGTGCATTCCATTTTTTGGAGAATGCGGGTGCGATAAGTGCTGATCGTCTTCACCGACAGATGCACCTCCTCCGCAATCTGCGTCACGGTCTTGCCGCACGCGAGCTGGACGAAAATCTGAAACTCGCGGTTGGACAGCTGTCGGTGCGGCGGCTCGGGTGCGTGGCCGGAGGCCTCGAGCGCCAAAGCCTCGGCCAGCGACGGGCTGATGTACTTGCGTCCGGCAAGGATGGTGCGCAGCGCCTCCAGCAGATCCTTCGCTTCGCCGGCTTTGGAGAAGAACCCGCTCGCTCCGGCACGGAGCAGATTGACCGCGTACTGCTCCTCCGCGTGCATGCTGACGATGAGGATCGGCAACTCGGGTCGCCGGCGGCGGAGCATGGTGACGGTCTCGACGACCGATGCGTCCGGCAGCGAGATGTCGAGCATGACCACACCGAAATCCTCGGCGACGGCGAGCTCGAGCGCGGATGCGGCAGTGCCGGCCTCGCCAGCCACTTCGAGGTCATCGGTGGCGTCGATCAGCTCGCGAAACCCGGCCCGAACCAGCGCATGATCGTCCACGACGAGGATGCGCTTTTTCTGCGTGCTTACGACCTCTGTCATGTCGACTCCTTGGGGGCGTCGCTCAACTGCTGTCGGACTGAAGCATTTTATCCATCCTGGAAGGGGAAACCAAGTGGCCGCTCAGGCGGCAAGCCGTACGTCGCCGACCACGTCGGGCAGCGCATCGAGCGTGGCCCGCGCCACGCCGCCATAGGCGTGCAGACGATTGTAGAGCGTCTTCAGACTGATGCCGAGCACTTGCGCCGCTTTGGACTTGCTGCCGTCGAGCGAGCGCAACGTCGCCATGATGAGTGCCCGCTCGGCAAGTTCCAACGAAGTCCCGACCGGGATCGTGACATGGTTCCCGGTCGCGACCACGCTTTGCTGCGGCGGCGCCGCGCCGATCGCGGCCGCGTGTTCGCCACCGACATCGACGTCGATTTCGTCGTCGGACATGACATAGGCGCGGTGGATGACGTTTTTCAGTTCGCGCACATTGCCAGGCCAGCGGTAGGCCGCGATCTGTTGCCGCGCCGCAGCCGTCAGGGCCTTGGCGGTTTCGTTCTCTTCATTGAGGCGGTCGAGGAACAGACCTGCCAGCAGCAACGCGTCACCGCCCCGCTCGCGCAACGGCGGGACGGAAACCGGAATCACGCACAGCCGGTACATGAGGTCCTCGCGAAGTCTCCCGGCCGCGACCGCCCAGCGCAGATCCCGATTGCTGGCAGCGATAACGCGCACGTCGGTAGCGATTTCCTGATCGGCACCGATGCGCGCAAAGCGGCCGGATTCGAGCACGCGCAGCAACCGCACCTGCATGTCGAGCGGCATTTCGGTGATCTCGTCGAGAAACAACGTGCCACCGTCGGCCCGCTCGAAGCACCCGCGGTGGGTGCGCGCCGCGCCGGTGAAGCTGCCCCGCTCGTGACCGAACAGCTCGCTTTCGATCAGCGTTTCCGGCAGCGCACCGCAGTTGACCGGGATGAACGGACGTGCCCGCCGCTCGGATAGCTGGTGCAGCGCGTTGGCAACCAATTCCTTGCCGGATCCGCTCTCACCCAGGACGATGACGGTGGCGCTCGCGTCGGCAACCCGGTCGAGCGTATCGAACAGCGTCCGCATCGCGTCGCATGCGCCGTAGAGCTCGCACAGCCGCTGCAGGCGACCGTGGGCACGGCGCTTCGGTCGAGGAACATCGGGTACCGCGGTCGCGCTCGGTGGCAGGCTCTGCCCTTCGGCACTGAACACGGTGGTCGGCTCGAACATGGCTCTCTCTCCAGCGTTTTGTGATCAACGCCGCCATGTTCACCTGCGGGGTTTGTTCCGGCTATCGGTGGTCGTCCGTTTCTGCTGTAAGCGGGCTCGTCGCGGTTGTAGGATGCCGTCCTACAACGGGCGGGCTTGTTCCGGCCGCCCGCCGGGGCGCATCACCCCCTCGCCCGGGCGAGCACTCCCGCCATCGGCATGACGTGGAATGCCCGCAGCCGCGCCTCGGCGCCGCGGACGGATTGTCTGCCATGCAGGAGTGCGCCTTCGCCGAGCCACAGCATTCCGGTGCCGAACAGCTCGAGCGTGCAGGCAAGGCTGATGCCGGTGGCGGCGTCCCGCACGGGCAGCCAGGTGCCACCCCCAATCGTGGCCAGTGCGAGCAGCGCGAAGCCGAGCGCGCAAGCGATGCCCGGTGCGGGATAGGTATGCACGTGCCAGCGCCAGACGCGCAGTGCCGTGCCCCCGGCAATCAACACCGTGACCAGCGCGCGCAGGGCATCGAGATGTTCGAGCGGCGCCTGAACCAACAGCACCGCGACGACGCTCCAACCGAAAACGAACGTGACCCAGGCGGCGACGCGCCATGCACGCTCAGCGGCTTCTTCCGTCACCTCGAGCAACGCGGCCCAACCCGTCCCCGCACTCAACCCGAACGCGATGAGCGCGCCGAACAGCGTCGCCGTAATGGTGCTACCCGCCCCCGCCGCCGCGGCCGCGATCATCGCCAGGGCTCCGAGCGAAATGCGCAGCGCACGGTAATCGCGCGCTAGCACGCCTTGGTTCGCAGTTCGGCCCATGCTCGCATTCGTATGTCCGGTGCAGCAGGGCCAGCGTTCGGCCCAGCGCGGGCGCGAGAAGGGAAACGCTTCGCTGGTTGCTGGCCCGCTGCGCTGGCGTTGTCGCAAGCACCGTGCCACCTCGCGCACGGGGGAAGCGTACGCGTGCCGTCCCCAAACGACGGCAGCGTTGAACATTCGCGGCATCGTTTGTACAAACGGGGGCGCAGCAGCAGTACTGCGCAAAGCGGTTGCTCCGGACCGTGGCCGACACGTGCATGGCACGAATGCTGCAGCGATGCAGTACCGTGGACGAAGGTCAGCGCTCCTGCGCACATTCTGCGATCGGCCTCGACCCGCCCAGCAATCCGGTGCGCGGCGCCGCGGCCGGCGTGCGGTACTATCGGCGGCGTTAACGCTTGCGCGCGAAGCTGCGTCTCTTGTGAATCCTCCTTTTGACCGGGTACGGCGGTTTCCCTGGGATGCGTCTGCGCTCACGCTCCTGGGGTTGGCCGTCGCGATCATAGGCCTCTGGTCCGTCACCGCCTGGCATGAACTATGGCCCACCCCGCCGGGATTCGAGCGCCTGCAATACGACACCGCGTGGGGGTTTGCCTTCTGCGGGATCGCCTTGGCTGCGCACGCCGCGCGGCTGAGCGCCGTCGGCCGCTGGTGCGCGCTCGTCCCGATCCTGCTTGGCGCTACCCGTCTGCTTGCCTTCGGGGCGCGCGATTGGGTCGAGGTGCACCCCCTGTTGGCCAATCGGTGGCTGCCCTATGGCGCCGGGAATTACAACGACATGGGCGTTCTGACTGCGCTCGTCTTTTTCACGCTCGGCTGCGCCTTGGCGGCAATCGGTCCCCGACGGTACGGTGCGCTGCGTTCGGTGCTGGTCGCAGTGCTGGCCGCGATCGCGCTTGCGCTCGCCGCGCTGCTGCTGTTCGGCGTCTCGATCCGCAGCGTGCTCGCATCGCAGTGGCTGTTCCTGAACGGTGGCGAGCGAACGAGCGCACTGTTGTTCCTGGTGCTCGGCGGAGGCGTGCTCGCTCAGGTCCTGCTGCGCAGCGAAGACGAGCGGCAGGCCGTGCGCCGCTGGCTGCCCGGCATCGTCTGGTTCGCCGCGTTCGCCTGCGCACTGGTGCTGTGGCAAGCCCTGGGGCTGCAGCAGGCGGGCTACGTCCAGAACAGCACGCAGCTGGTAGCCGCGGACATCCGGAACCGGATCGAGGGCGCTTTCGATGCCCGCATCCGGCAACTCGACCGCCTGGCCCAGCGCTCGATGACCTATCGCTTGAGCGAGGAAGAGTGGCAGCAGGATGCCAGTACCCTGCTCGACGAGTCGCCCGGGTTTCAAAGCATCAGCTGGGCGAGCGAGGAAATGGTCGTGCGCTGGGTCGTCCCGCCCGCGCAGGCGAACCTCGTCGGGCAGAGCCTGCGCGCGGATCCGGCGCAAGCGCGGGCAATCGACGCGGCGCTGGGCACGCATCGTTCGGCGCTGACGCGGCTGGTGGCCATGTCCGGAGCAGCGGGTAAGGGTTTCGTCATCGACGTACCCGCCTTCGACGGTGACAAGCTGCGTGGCATCGCCGCCGCCACGCTGTACGGTAACTGGCTATCGTCCCTGCTCGGCGACCGGTTTGCCGATTACTACATCGCGCTGCTGGACAATGGCGAATTTGCCAACACGGTTGGCACCAGCGAAAGCGCCGCGGGCTCGGAGTGGACGCGGGAGCAAGTCGGTGAACATCGCTAACGCGCGCTGGACGCTGCTGGTCACCCCGACCAGCGAATACCTGCATCGCACCGATTCGCAGCTACCCGAGGCGGCGCTGGGGCTGGGGACGGTGCTGGCGACGCTGCTGGGGCTGTGCACGTATCTGTTTCAGATGGCCCGCCGCCGCGCGCGCGCGCTCGCCAGCGCCAATGAGCGGTTGCGCGCCGACATCCGGGCGCGGAAAAAGGTCGAGCAGGCGCTGCGCGAGGGCGAGCAGCGCACGCGGCTCATCATCGACGCAATCAAGGACTGCGCCATCTACATGCTCGATCCGCAAGGCTGCATCGCCAGCTGGAACCCCGGCGCGGAGGCGCTCAACGGCTACGACGCGCAGGAAGCGCTCGGCGAGCACTTCTCGATTCTCTATCCGCCCGACCGGATGCGGCCGCCCGAGGATGAGCTCGTCATCGCCGCGCGCCAGGGCTGGTTCGAGGAAGAGTGCTGGCATGTCCGTAAGGACGGTACGCGTTATTGCGGCGACGACATCATTTCCGCAATCCGCCGCGAGGATGGCGCATTGCAGGGCTTTGCGGTAGTCACGCGCGACGCGACGCCGCGCATTGCGCTGCGCGAGCAGACTGAGCGCTCGCGCGATTTCTACTTCGCGCTGTTTTCCGGCTTTCCCAATCTGGTCTGGCGCTCCGATGCCGACGGCTCCTGCGACTACCTAAACCAGAGCTGGCTCGATTACACCGGGCGTTCGCGGGAGGAGGAGCTGGGCAACGGCTGGCTGGAAGGGGTGCACCCGGACGATCGGCAGCTTTGGCGCGCGACGTTCGATCAGGCGCTCACGGTGCTGCAGCCATTCGAAATCGAATACCGGCTGCGCCGTGCCGATGGCGCCTACGGGACGATGATCTGTGTCGGGCGGCCGTACCATGACATGCAGGGTCGCTTCGCCGGCTATCTGTGCTCCTGCTATGACAACACCTCGCGGCGCGAGGTCGAGCACGCGCTGCGGGAGAGCGAGGCGCGCTACGAAGGCATCGCCGCCAACGTGCCCGGCATGGTGTTCGAGCTCGTTCGCGACACCGGCGGCAAGTTGTCGTTTGCCTATGTAAGCCCGGGCGTGGAGACGCTGACCGGGCTGTGCGAGGCGGAACTCATGGTCGATGCCGAAGCGTTCTTCCGGCTGGTTCCGGCCGGCGAGCGCGCGCATCTCATGGCGACGCTCGACGCGTCCGCGACGCAGCTCACGAACTGGAACTGGGCGGGCCGGGTGGTCGCGCCGAACGTCAGCGGCGAGAAATGGGTCAACATTCGCGCCCGCCCGCGCCGGCTGGACGGCGACGTCGTCCTCTGGGACGGACTTGTCTTCGACGACACCCAGGGGCGGCTGGCACAACTGGAGATCGAACGCTCGCGCGAGGACCTGCGCGCCCTCTCACGCCACCTACAGACCGTACGTGAGGAGGAAAAAGCGCGCATTGCGCGCGAAGTGCACGACGAGCTCGGCTCGACCCTGACGGCGCTCAAGATGGACCTTGACTTGCTCGGGAGAGATCTCACCGACGCGCCCGAGTCAGTACGGCAAAAGCGCGCAGCGATGGACAAGCTGGTGGAGGCTGCCGTCGCCATCACCCGCAAAATCGTCACCGACCTACGTCCGAGCATTCTCGACGATCTCGGACTGTCGGCCGCGCTGCGCTGGCAGGCGGCGGAATTCGCCAAGCACACCGGGGTACACGTCGCAGTCGACGCGCCGGCGACCGATCACCAGCCCGAGCGCGAGGTGGCGCTGGCGCTGTTCCGCATCTTTCAGGAGACGTTGACCAACGTCGCGCGGCACGCCAAGGCCACCGACGCCTGGGTCAATCTGACGGTCACCGACGAGGCCTTCCTGCTGCAGATTCGCGACAACGGTGCCGGCCTTAGCGACGCGGACCTGGGCAAGCCCGCATCGCACGGCATACGCGGCATGCGCGAGCGGGCGCAGCAACTCGGCGGAGATGTCACCGTCTCCAGCCAGCGGGGCGCCGGGACGACGGTCGTCATCTCGGTCCCGCGGGCCCAGCGCGCGGCTTAGCCCGCGCCGCTTCGCTTGCGCGTCAGGAGGTCCTGACGCTGAGGTTGTCGACGACGTTCTTGACGCCTTCGGTCGACATCGCGATCTGCTTCGCCCGATCCCGCAACATGTCGGAATCGACGCTGCCGGTCAGCGTTACGGTCGCATCCTTGGTATCAACATTGATCTGCAGCGACTTCAGTCCGGGTTCGGCAAGGATTGCTGCCTTGACCTTGGCGGTAATCGCCGTGTCGTCGGTCGCGGTCGCGACCTGGTCCACTGCCTGGCCGGTCTTCGCCTGCATGCTGGCCGTGCTCTGGTTTGCCGGGGTCTGAGCGGCGCTGCGCCCGGCGGTGTCGCCGGAGCGTTGTTCGCAGCCCACGGCTGCCAGCGCTGCCGCCGCCAGCGCCGCGACCAGTAACGTCGGTTTCAAGCTCATGTTGCACTCCTCAACAAGAATCCCTTCCCGTGTCCGCGGGCCCGGCACCCCCGGACCCGACTCTAAGCGTGCTGCGCGCTGCGCTCCCAATAGGGCCGCGCGCCAAAGTACGAATGGATGAGCTCCGCCCATTCATGGTCGAGCAGCGAAGGCACGAGCCCTGCTTCGAGCGACGGCGCCCGCGCAATCCATTCCCGGTGCACGTTCACCCGCAAGCTACCCTGGGCATCGACGTGCATCGCGTTCCATGGCACCGCCTTGAGTGGGCCGCCGGATACCGGGCCATAGCGCAGCGCCACGACTCCATAGGCAACCCGGCCCAGGCGAAGATCGAGCACCAGATCCTGCAGCTCGCCGATGGGCCGTCCGTCACGGTCGACGACGGTCGCTCCGAGCATGGCTTCCACCCCGACGACGCCGCCCGTTGGACCTATGCTTGTTGCTGAACGTGGCACCCAACGCGTTTCCGCGCGACGCATGACCAATACCCGTGTTCGTTCGCACCAGGGCCAGTGTGCGCCGGGTCAACAGGCGCAGCTATCGGCTGTTATCCGTTTCTCGTGTCGGAAGCGTGATAGCCGCCGTAGGACGGCGTCCGACCCGAGCCTGCTACGCCGCGAGCAGGACGCCCGAGGTCGGCGTCTGCAGGCGCGCGAGCGGGGTCACGTTGTCGGACGGCTCGACAAGCGGGCTCAGACGGCGCAACCGCGCCGTTCCGAAGAACGTCGCAAACGCGGCGTCCGCGGCATCGCGGCCGGTGCCGATGCGCACGATGCTGTCGATGGGCGCGAGCTCGGTCGGATCGAACAGCTGCCAGCGACCACCCAGATAGGCTTCGAACACGGCGTGGAAATCCTGCGGTGGCTCCTCGTAGCGCGTGTACCCGGTGACGAAGCGGGCCGGAATGTTCAGTGCCCGGCACAGCGCCACCGCGAGATGCGCGAAATCGCGACACACCCCCGCCCGCTTGGCGAGCACATCGCCGGCCGTCATCTCCGGTGAGGATGCTCCGACCCGGTAGGCGACGTTGGCGCGAATCCATGCGCAAACCGCGTCGACCTGGGGATAGCCCGGCACGATGTGACCAAACTCGCGGCAGGCCAGGGTGAACAGCGGCTCTGCCTGGCAATACCGGCTCGACAGGACATAGGGAATCACCTCCGGCGGGACGGTGGCAAGCGGGATCAGCGGCGCGGCGCGATCGAACACCGGCGGTTCGATATCGACCGCGGCCAGGTAGCGCATGCTGAAGTGTCCCGGCGCCACGTTGACCCGCAGGCAACGATTGCCGCCGACTGCGTCGCGAAACTCTTCGACCGGCACCTCCGGCTGCGAGGCAATGGCCTCGTTGCGTACGCGCTGGCCGGGTGTTGTCGGCACGGTAATGTTGAACAGGAACAGCGTCTGCTCGCTGACGTCATACTCCAGCTCACAGTCGATATTGAACGATTTCATGCAAAGCTCCGGTCACGCGCTTCGGGGCCGCGCGCGAAGACGCGGACGCCGCGCGGCTAGTTGGACTGGTCTTTGGGCAGGTTCTGCAGCAGGTCGGCCAGGTCGTCGGCATGTTCCTCCTCGGTCGCCGTGATCTCCTCGAGCATCTTGCGCGTCGTTGGATCGAATGCCGAGAAATACGTGATCATCTCGCGATAGCTGTCGATGGCGATCCGTTCGGCGACGAGGTCCTCCTTGATCATCTCGACCAGCGTCCTGCCTTCAACATACTCGGAGTGGCTGCGCGCGACGAGGCCGTCCGGAGCAAAGTCCGGCTCGCCGCCAAGCTGCACGATGCGCTCGGCAATGCGGTCGGCGTGCTCCTGCTCGTCGCCGGCATGCTCGAGGAATTCGGCGGCCACCGGTCCGGAATGGATGCCCCTTGCCATGAAGTAGTGGCGTTTGTAGCGCAGCACACAGATGAGCTCGGTGGCAAGCGCGACGTTGAGAACCTGCACCGCCGTTCGGATGTCGCCCGCGTAGCCACGCGTCACTGCGCCATCGCCGATGTGCTGTCGCGCCCGCTCGCGCAACGTCTTCACGTCGCTCAAGAACGGCGCCTGCTCGACGGCTCGGGCATGGGTCGATACCGGCCTGCTGGACATGGACCTTCTCCTTGTCGTTGGTGTGGAATGCGGCACGCTTCCGATGCCGGATGAATCGAGCAGGAATCGTGCCCGCCACGCGGCGCGTCGCGGCGGCGCGGCGGCGGCAGGCAAGCCGCCGTGCAATTTCTACAATGCGAAGGTAAGAAGCGTCGCGGGATGCTGCCTCAGAGCAAGGCGCGCTGCCGCTCCATGTTGGCGTCGACCACGGTCAACGCCGTCATGTTGACCAGACGGCGGACCGTCGCCGACGGCGTGAGGATATGCGCCGGCCGGGCGACGCCGAGCAGGATCGGCCCCAGCGTGAGCCCGCTGCCGGCAGCGGCCTTGAGCAGGTTGAAGGAGATATTCGCCGCGTCGAGCGTGGGCATGATCAGCAGGTTCGCCTCGCCCTTCAGCCGCGAATTCGCAAACATGTCGTTGCGCACGGTCTCCGAAAGCGCGGCATCCCCGTGCATTTCGCCGTCGATCTCGAGGCCGGGTTCCATGCTGTTGATCAGCGCCAGTGCGGCCTGCATCTTCTGCGCCTGCGGGTGTGCGCTCGAGCCGAAGCTCGAGTGCGAAAGCAGGGCGACTTTGGGGGTGATGCCGAAACGGCGGATCTCCTCGGCAGCGAGGAGCGTGATTTCGGCGAGCTGCTCGGCGGTCGGGTCGGCATTGACATAGGTATCGGCAATGAAGACGGTGCGGGACGGAAGTATCACCGCATTCATCGCCCCGTAGGTCTTGATGCCCGGGCGCAGTCCGAGGACCTGCTCGACGTAGCGGAGGTGCGAGTCATGGGTGCCGTAGGTGCCGCAGAGCATGCCGTCGGCATCGCCCTGATGGATCATCATCGCGCCGATCAGCGTCAGGCGCCTGCGCATCTCGATCTTGGCGAGTTGCTGCGTAACGCCCTTGCGCTGCATCAGGCGATGGTACTCGGTCCAGTACGCGCGATAGCGCGGATCGGCCTCGGGGTTGGTTATCTCGATGTCGGCGCCCGGGCGCAGCCGCAGGCCATAGCGCTCGATGCGCTGCTCAATGACAGCGGGGCGGCCCACGAGGATCGGCTTGGCCAGGCCCTCGTCGACGACGACCTGCACGGCGCGCAGTACACGCTCGTCCTCGCCCTCGGCGAAGACGATGCGCTTGGGCGAGTCCTTGGCCGCCTGGAAGATCGGCTTCATCAACAGGCCGGAGTGATAGACGAACTGCAGCAGCCGCTGGTGGTAGGCGTCGAAGTCGCTGATCGGGCGGGTGGCGACGCCCGACTCCATCGCGGCTTTGGCGACGGCCGGGGCGATGTTGACGATCAATCTTGGATCGAACGGTTTCGGAATCAGATAGTCGGGCCCGAACTTGACGTCCTCGAGGCCGTAGGCTGCCGCCACGATGTCCGACTGTTCGGCCTTCGCCAGGTCGGCGATCGCGCGCACCGCGGCGAGCTTCATCGCTTCGTTGATCGTGGTCGCGCCGACATCGAGCGCGCCACGGAAGATGAATGGAAAGCAGAGCACGTTGTTGACCTGATTCGGAAAGTCGGAGCGGCCGGTGGCGATGACTGCGTCCGGGCGCGCCTCCTTGGCGAGATCAGGCATGATCTCCGGCTCGGGATTGGCGAGCGCGAGAATCAGCGGCTTGGCGGCCATCTGCTTGACCATCTCCGGCTTGAGCACGCGCCCCGCCGAAAGGCCGAGAAATATGTCGGCGCCGCCGATGATGTCGGCGAGCTTCCGCGCCGCCGTCTGCTGCGCGTAACGCGCCTTGTTGTCGTCCATTTCCTCCTTGCGTCCGGCATAGACGACCCCGGCGATATCGGTCACCCAGATGCTTTCGCGGCGAACGCCGAGACTGACCAGCAGATCGAGGCAGGCCAATGCGGCGGCGCCCGCTCCGGAGCAGACGAGCTTGACCTCCCCGAGCCCCTTGCCCACGACGCGCAGGCCGTTCAGCACCGCAGCGCCGACGATGATCGCGGTACCGTGCTGGTCGTCGTGAAAGACCGGAATCTTCATGCGCTCGCGGCAAAGGCGCTCGACATAGAAGCATTCGGGCGCCTTGATGTCCTCGAGGTTGATGCCGCCGAAGGTCGGCTCGAGCGCGCAGATGATGTCGACGAGCTTGTCCGGATCACGCTCCGCGATCTCGATGTCGAAGCAGTCGAGGTCGGCGAATTTCTTGAACAGGACGGCCTTGCCCTCCATCACCGGCTTGCTGGCGAGCGGGCCGATCGCGCCCAGCCCGAGCACGGCGGTGCCATTGGTGATCACGCCGACGAGATTCCCGCGCGCGGTCAGGTTCCGGGCCTCGCCCGGGTCGCGGACGATTTCATCGCACGCAGCGGCGACCCCCGGCGTGTACGCCAGGGCGAGATCGCGCTGGTTGGTCAGGTGCTTGGTCGGGAGAATTGCGATTTTGCCGGGCGGATACGCGCGATGGTACTCCAGCGAGCTCTGGCGGATATCTTGGTCCGACATGGGAAATCCTTAGGCTTCGACCGCGTTCGTGTAATCGAGGAATCGCTCCGGCGACACGCGCAGCGCCGCGCCGGTTGGGCACGCGCTGACGCATGCCGGGCCGTGCGGCAGGTCCTTGCACATGTCGCACTTGACCGCCTTCTTGACCATCGACTTGTCATAGACTTTGGTTTCGACGCCGGGCTCGTCGCCGACGCCCCACAGCAGCCACTGCCACAGCGGCGGCCGCTGGCGGTTGGGATCCAGCGGCGCCATCTGGATGACGCCGTAAGGGCAGTTGCGCTCGCAGTTGCCGCAGCCGATGCAGGTATCGCGAATGTAGACCTCGCCGTTGGGCGCGCGGTTGATCGCGTCGGGCGGACAATCCTTCATGCAGTGCGGGTGTTCGCAGTGACGGCACGACGTCGGAACGTGGATCTGGGCATAGGTCGGACCGGCCTCGCGGTTGAGTCGCGAGGTGCCCTCGTGCACGTCGGCGCAGGCCTTCTCGCAGTTGTTGCAGCGGATGCACAGGCTCTCGTCAATGAGCAGCACGTCGGTCGCCTCGCCGATGCCCTGCTGCATCAGATAGCTCGTCACCGTGCCCGACTGGATATGCGCTTCCATCGCCACGTTGGCGCGAATGCGCGATAGCAGCTGCACTTCGACCCGTTCTCGTAGGGCCGGGTGGCGTGCAACGATGGTCTTGAAGCGTGCGCCATCGAGCACGATCGCCTCCGTAGCAACCGCAGCGCGCACCGTCGCCGTCCTTGGCGTATCGCTCAACAGCGCCATCTCGCCGACATAGTTGCCGGCCGCGACATAGGAAAGAACGATGTCGTGGTTGCCGATCTTGCGCGCGATCGTCACCGAGCCGCGCCGCAGCAGATAGAGACCGTCGGCAGCGTCGCCTTCGGCGAACAGCGCCTCGCCACCGTCGTATTTCTTCACCTGCGCGCCGGCGACCAGGTGATCGAGGTCCTCGTCGGGAAGGTCCTGCGAGATGTAGGCGCGCACCGCGCGCTTGAGGAACACCGTGTCCACGGCCTTGCGCACCGAATCGACCGACGCGATCAGCTTGAGGATCGAGCGCCGCGGGGTCTCGATCAGCACGCAGCCCTTGCCGGCCTTGACGGTGGCCGCGCGGCGACGGCCGGAGATAAGGCCGAGCTCGCCGAAGAACGCGCCAACACCGAGGCGAACCCACCGCGATGGTGCGCCGTCTTCCCCGCCGATCTCGACGAAGCACTCGCCCTCGATGATCGAGAAAAACGTGTTGGTGTAATCGTTGCGCCGGAAGATGACTTGCTCGGGCGCCGGCGTGCGCACGTCGCTGTCGAGCAGAAACTCGCGCAGCTGCAGCGTGGTGATGCCGGCGAGCAGCGGGAGGTTGCGCTGGATGATGGCAAGCGCCTGCGACACCGTGCTCGCCCGGCCCCAGTCCTGGAACTTGGCCTTCAGCAGCGGCTCGTCGGCGGGCTCGACCGCGTTGCCCAGGATGTACTCGACGACCTCGTAGCCCTGGTTCATCGCCTGCTTGATCAGCGGATAGCCGCCGAGCGCACCCACGATGTAAAGACCGGGGACGTTCGATTCGTAGGTGTCGGAGAGTTGCGGCACGGCCGCCGGATCGGCGTTCGGAAACTTGACCCCGAATGACTCGACCAGTTTCCGCGGCGGGATCGCTCCCAGGCGCGCGATGACCCGGTGGCAGCCGATGTGCTCAGGGCCGGCCGGCGTCTTGGCGCTGAAGCGCGCCGGGCAGCGGTTGGTCTCGATCATTTCGACCCCGGCGGTGGACGTGCCGTAGCGGCATTCGAGCTTGCCGTCCTTGATCGCGGCGAGGATCAGCGCCAAGTTGCCATCCTTGCAGCGCGCGAACTCCTCGTTGCGGTTGATCATGATGACGCGGTTCTGCTCCGCCAGCGCGATCGCGTTCTCGATCGCGGCATCGCCGGCACCGACCACGATGATGGTCTCGTCCTCGTACGCCTTCGGATCGTCGAGCTGGTATTGCACGATCGGAAGGTTCTCGCCCGGCGCGCCGAGCTTGCGCAGGTTGCCCTGCAGACCGATGGCGAGCACGACCGCTTCCGCCGCGACGCTCTTGCCGTCGGCGGTCTTGATCGTGAACTGGCCCTTCGCTCCCTCGATCGCGGTTACACCGGCGCCGAAGCGGAGGTTGACGCCGTATTTGCCGAGTTCCGCGTCCCACGCTCCGAGAATCTCTTCGCGCCGGCCGGCCTTGAACGACATCGGGCTGCGCAGCGGGAGCACGTTGGGCTCGGCCATGACGTACTTGCCCTTCTGGTACTTGTAGATGGTGTCGGCAGGATGCTGTTCCGATTCCAGCAGAACGTGCGAGACGCCGAGCTCGCAGGCGTGCGCGGCGGCGGAGAGCCCCGATGGCCCGGATCCGATGATGGCGATTTTGAACACAGCTGGAACCGAACGAATGCGCCCCATTATGCCCTCTCGCCCCGGCCGGGGCGAGGAGGTGGGGCTGGTCGCTTGCTAAGGCGCGCCGAAACCTGGCGCCCGACGTTGCGGCCGGCCCTGCGCCCGACCGCGCCCGAGCTGCCGGCTACAGCCCCACGTCGCTGCGGAAATCACGCAGCGCGGCGTCGAACTGTGCCGGATTGTAACGCTCGTCGCTGGCGACGGCGGCCTGCAGGCTTGCCAGGCCGCGGTTGATGTTGCCGGCCGACTTGAGGATGCCTTTGCGGTACATGAAGTTGCTGACGCTGCCGATGGCCATCGTTGCCTGCTCCGCGCCCGCATAGTCGCGGAACTGTCCATTCAGTCCGTCGTTGAGGAGCTGCGTCAGGATCGCCCGCATGTCGGCTTCGGTGATCGTGCGGTCGTTCAGCCGCGCCATCAGCACGTCCATGTCGGCCTTGAGGGATTTGGCCAGTCCCACCGCATCGCCACCGCCGGTGACCGTCTGCTGCAACCGCACCATCGTCTCCGCGATCCGATCGCCAAGGGCAGGATCGATGACGTGAGCGATTGCGCGGACCATGAGCTGCGACGAATCGTTGATCCGGACCACGCCCGGGCCGAGTCCCGGCACTCGCGGCGCCCAGTGCCGATCGCTCATCGGATGATGACAGGCGTAGCAGTCGAACAGCACCAGTTCCGGGAACAACCCGTCGTGGCCACGCTTCGGATCGGCGAGCACGTCCATCATCTCGGAGACGATCAGCGCCTGGCCGATCGCCCAGACCTTGACGCCATCCCACATGCCGTTGCGCTTCTCCCAAGCCGCGTCGATCCTGAAGTGCGCGGGCTCGACAGCGGTAAACGTGTCGAGCTCGAAGCTCATCCGCGGATGTCCCGCGCCCATGATGCGATGGGTCACGAAGCGGTCGCCGTTGCCGAAATGGCAGGACAGGCACAGCCGGGCCCGCTCCGTCGGATTGTCGGTCGGGTACAGGCCGGCCGCCAGGTTGCCGGCATGCGTGGCGCCGTCCTCGACGTGTTTCGGCAGCCATTGCTCGGACGGACCGTGACACGCTTCGCAGGACACGCCGTCTTCGAACTTGAAGCGCTCGCCGCGCCGGTCGGCGGGAACGTTGTGCGCGTGGCAGTCGAGGCAGATTTTGGCGGTGCTCGCCTGGCCCAGGCCGAGGTTGCGCGCAATCCTTGCCGATTGCTCGTTGAACAGTATCCGGTAGGAGCGGGCGTGCTTGTCGACGCGCGACCACGTCACGTACTCGTTCTGCAGGACGTCGGAATCCTTCCAGGGCTGCACCGAGCCGTGGCAGAGACTGTTGGCGCAGTTGACCACGCCCATGCTCTTGGCGTCCGCCTGGTAGGGCAGCGGCGGGTGCTGCGCGGCTGCGGCCTGCGCCTGCGCCAGGGCCGGCGTGGTCGCAATCCCCATCCACAGCACCAGCGCGATGGCGGCGCCGCAACGATTCGCGATCGGTTTCATGGCGTTCCTCACTGCTTTGGCGGCCCGGCGGGTTGACTGTTGCCCGCTACCGCGCGCGACGGCAGGAAGTCCTGCGTGCGCACCTCGTCGGTCACCGTCCAGACGCTGCCGTCGGGACGCTCGTAGAAGCGCTTCATCTCGTCCCAGGTGAACGGCCGCGAGCCGATGCGGCCGAACACCGCGATCTGGCCGCCCGTCTCGTCGACGGCACGATCGCGGTCGAGACCCTTGGACAGCGCGAGCGCCGGCGTCGGCGTGGGCCGCCAGGCGATGATCACGGGTCGCGGCTCGGGGGAGAAACCGTAGAACTTGGGCTGGATTTCCGGCGAAGTCAGTTGCAGGACCTTCAGTCCGTTGGCGCCGTCGGCGACATAGGCGAACAACGACGCGTTGGTCGAACCCACGATGACGTCGCGCGCGTCGTTCATCTTGCCGCCGGCGTCGTATTTCATGTACAGCCTGGGCGCCTCCGGGCGTTCGACGTCGACGATCGCCAGCCCTTCCTTGCCCGCGGCGATGTAGGCGTAGGTGCGCGCCACGTAGATGCGGCGCGCGTCGGCCAGGGGAACGCGCGCGGTGCCGACCTGCCGCGCCTTGGTCGGATCGGTCACGTCGATGGTGGTCAGGCCCTCGTCGTCGAGCGCGAAGACGTAGCGGAACTGCAGCGCCGCCGCGCGCGCGCCCTTGAGCGGCACGACCGTCGCGAGCTTGGGTTGCAGCGGATTGTCGAGATCGACGATCACCAGCCCGGCATCGGCGGAGATGTAGGCGAAATGCCCGCCGAGCACGATATGCCTCGCGCCGTTGAGCACGCCGCCCTCGTTCCAGGTCAGCGCCCGGGTGAGGAAGTTGTTTTGCGGATCGCGGTCGGTGAGCGTGTCAACATCGGTGAGGATCAGGCCCTCGACGGAGTCGACGATCGCGGCGTAGCTGTAGATCGGGTGGAACGGCTGCTCCTGGTTGGTCACGCGCATCAGCTCGCCCTTGTTGCGCGGCGGGCTGATCGACTGGTTGGTCGGCAGCGCCACGCAGGTGGCATTGCTCGATGCGATGTGCGTGTCCTGGCCGAACGGCGAGAACGGCGCGCTGACGATCTTCTGCGAAAAACCCTTGTTGCCGATGCTGGCCACGTCGTAGACGCGCATGCCGCCCCGCCCTTCGGCGACGTAGAGATACTCGCCGCGAAGCTGCACGCAGCGCGCCGCGTCCTGGGTGTCGTGGGTCTGGATGCCGGGCAGCCGGAGATCGCGCTTCTGGTGCTGCGCATACCAATCCGGATAGGCGTAGCGATGCAGATAGCTGCCGATGACCGCCTGCGGCTCGTCCCACTCGGTCACCTGTATCGCCGCGATGCCTTTTTCCTCGCCGACCCAGGCGTTATAGCCGACGAAGTTGACGAAGTTGGTCCCCTGCAGCAGCAGCTGCGCCATGATCGCGTTGTTGTCGTTGTCCTGCGACACATGGCAGTCGCTGCAGGTCTTGGTCTCGGTCTTGCGCTCGGTGTGCGGATAGTGCGGCGCAAACGCCTGCGAGGAGAATCCTGACGCCGAAATCGGCGGCTGCTGGATGTAGATGTGCTCGCGGTTGATGTTGGTCGAGGACAGGACCAGCGCCGAGCTGGAGCGGATCGGAGCGATCTTGCCGCCCTTGACCGTTTCGTGGTGGCCGAGCTGGAACACGTCGTCGCGCGCGACCTGCGGATTGTAGGTGGCGTAGTTGCGCGTCTCGCCGCCTTCGTAGTGCAGGCGCGCGGTCTTCCAGTTGGCCTGGATCGGCAGGTGGCAGCCGGCGCAGGACGTCGTCCACGACAGGTGACAGGTGTAGCACGTCATCTTGTCGTCGCCGTGCGCGTACTTCGCCGGGTCCACCCCCGGTCCCCACTGCATCGACCCGTCGGCGGACATCAGTTTCGCGCGCGCGGCCTTGGCGTTGTATTTCGGGCTCGCCGGGTTGACCGTGTCCTTCACCAGCGTGACCTCCCACTCCCGATCCGGATCGAGCGCCGCGCGCTGATAGAGCTTGCCTTCGCGCCACTCGAAGCGCTTGCGCCCGTCCTCCGTGCGCAGCAGCGACATGTCGGTGCCGCCCGGTTGCGACGCCGGGCCGCCGGTGAACAGCGTCGGATACTTGTCGACGGTGCCGTGGCAGTCCTCGCACCCGATCTCGATCGCCGCCGCAACCTCGCCGTAAATGTAACCGTTGCCGTGCGCGTCCTGCGCAAAGTGGCAATCGACGCACTGGAAGCCGAGGTCGGCATGGATCGACGACAGGTGGACGGCCTTCTTGAACTTGTCGGGATCGTCGTCGGCGACGGGCTTGCCGTCCTTGTCCAGCAGCGTTCCATGGCGATCGCGCTTGAACACGGCGCGGAAATTCCAGCCGTGGCCGTGATAGTCGGCGAACTGCGTGTCCTTGAGCTTGGGATTGAGCGCGCTCACGTCCTTGAGGAACTCGACATCGCTCCACTTGCCGCGAATCGATGCTTCCTCGGGATTGCGATCCAGAATCTTGCGGATTTCCGCGCTCGTCGGATAGCGTTGCTTCTCGGGCCACATGAACGGCGCGTCGGACTCGTAGTCCCACATGATGTAGCCGTAGTAGCTGTTCACGAACACGTTTGGCTGGTGCATGTGGCACACCATGCATTGCGACGAGGGTATGACCCGCGTGAACACGTGCTGGATCGGATGGCCGGACTCGTCTTTCGGAATCGTCGGATCGGCGGTTTGCGACTTGCCGGTATTGCCGAACGCCGCATAGCGTCCGGAGTGCTTCGGATCGCGGTCGTTGGCGTAGACGACGTGGCAGCCGCTGCAGCCGGACGAGCGATAGTCGCCCGGCTGGTCGTTGGTGCCCAGGAACCACATGTGCGGATCGTTAAGGCGCGTCTTGGTGATGTTGATCACCGGCACCGCGATGCGCAGGCCGGTCCCCGGGCCCGCGATTGGACTGGCGGATGTCCGGCCGGCCCGGCTCGTCGAGCTTCTGCAGGCTGCCGGTGATGTTGGGGATCCCGATCTCGGGGAACTGCGCGTTGATGACGCGGCCGCCGCGCTCGAATACGCGGAAGATGTCGCCGACCGGCACGGTCTCCCACGCCGGCAGCGGATAGAGCTTGGCCAGTATGCCCTGCTCGGTCATCGCCGGCGTCGGCGGAACCGGATTGACGATGGCCGCGCCCTCGCTCTTGTCGGAATACGACTCGCCCAGGACATAGCGCTTGTAGGGGAGGATGCCATTGTTGTACGACGCCCCGCCCCAGAGCATCGCCGAGGTCGACATCAGGCTGCGCTCGGCGGCCTGGATGATCGTCTGGTGGCAGGCGCCGCAGGCGGCGCCTGCGGCGCGATAGTCGCCAGGGTTCACGAAGCGCACGTACTGCGGCGCCTCGCGATTGAGCAGCGTGTAACGAGCGCTCGGGATTGGCGCTGGACGGGAAATTCCACGCCCGCGGGATATCGCGGCAGGACATGCGCCGCCTCGGTCGCCGCGCGGTACGCGCTGTCCGCGGGTGCCGCGCCCTCCGGCTTGGCGACCTTCGCGTCGCCACCATGGCAGTCGGTGCAGCCGAGCAGCACGGCGGGGTTGACATGCATGCTCGCGTGATCGGTCGCCGTATGGCAGGTGCCGCAGCCGAGCGATTTGGCGCGCACGTCCGCGGCGGTCTGCCGCGCCGGGGCCGGCGGCGTGACCGCGTACTGGCGCGTCACGGGCGATTCGCCCTCCTGCGCGAATGCCTGCGCCGCGGCGAACAGCAGCAGCGCCATCGCCGCTCGCGACGGCAGGCACCGACAATGCGCGCTGGCATTCATGTTCAGTAGGTAAGCAGCAAATTGAACAGGATCGAATACTGCGTCTTGCCGCTGGCGACGTTGTAGAGCTGGTCCAGCCCCTTGCCGGGAAACAGCGCCGCCGCCGAGGCGTTGAGCACCACGTTCTGCGTGAACAGGGGCCGGAACTGGATGGCCGCGGAGAGGTCCGTGCCGATGTTGCGATCGATGTTACCCTGATTGCGCAGCACCGACAGCACCGTCGTGTTGACAAACCAAAGCTCGTTCAGATTGCCGATCAGCCGCCACCGCGGCGTCAGGTCGACGTCGGCGCCGATGCCGACCAGCGTCACCCCCGGGTTGATGAAGTTCGACTGGCCCTGGTCAATCGACGAGCGCAGGTCGGCCAGCACGCCGTTGCGCCCCGACAGCGCGACGCCGCCGCCGCCGATGAGCGGCACCGCCTGCCGGATCCAGAAGCTGGTGTCAGCGCCGGCGATCTGCGGGTTTTCGAAGATCGCGTCGAAGCCGGTTTCGCGGCCGCCGTACGGATCCTTGTCGCCGGTCGCATAGAGCGCGGTGCCGCGAACGCGAAGCCAGTCGAAGTCGCGCGAGATTTCGGCGACCCCGTAGAACGCGCTGATGTCCGCCGACTTCTGCGACAGCTCGTTGTGATCGTCGCGGCCGACCGCGTAATAAAGCGACGCGGTCGTGTTCCAGCGCCCGAAGTGGCCGTCACCGTTGAGACCGAGGTAGGTCACCTGGTACTTGTGCGGCCGCGCGTCACCGAATATGGGCGGTCGGATCTGGAAGCCATTGTTGTCCAGAAAGATCGCGCTCTCGCGATTGTCGTTGTAGATGACGGTGCCCTGCAGCGTGAAGCCGGGCACGTAGAAGTCCTGCTTGTAGAGGTTGGCGACGAACAGATCGTCCTTGCGCAACGGCTTGCCGACGTCATTCAGACCGCTGTTGGTGTCCTTCTCCAGCCGCCGGAACCAGGCGAGGTTGTACTGCCACCGGTTGTTGTCGCGCGTGCCGAAGAAGCGCACGCCGACCGGCTGGTCCTGGAACAGGAAACCGCGGAAGTCGGACGTGAACGGCTGGATGCCGACGCGGATGTCGTCGAAGTCGTAGCGTTCGGAGGCGATGTGGTACTCGTAATCGACGAAGCCCTCCTGGATCGCGGCAAAGTGATCGCGCCGCGTCGTCCCCACGCGCGGATCGATGGTCAGCGCCCGCACTTCCTGGGTCTCGGAGACGTTGTAGTTGAAAACCGGCACCAGGCGCAGTTCCAGCTCCGGCGGCTTGAACGTCGTGTCGCCCTTGAGCAGCGAGAAGCTCGCGATCAGATTCTCGGCGAAGGTCGATTGCCGACCGCGGCCGAACTGGTCGTTTTCCTGCGCGTTCTGCGTCGACTGCGCGCCGACGGCGGTGGGGAGCTTGCGCGCCTCGAACAGCGTGTCCGAAACCAAGGTCACCGGGAAGAACCAGTCGTTGCCGAAGATCGGCCGGTCGCCCTTGAGGGTGTTCGCGTTGTACGGGTCGTACCAGCGCTGGTTGGCAAGACCGAGTTGGTCGGTCAGCCGCCAGCGGTCGGGCACCGGAATGGACTCGCGCGGCAGCAACGGCGAGGGCGGCTCGACCTGGGTCGGCTGAATGACGGGGATCGGCGCCTGGAGCGGCTTGCCGCCGGGTCGCTTGAGCACGACCTCATCCTCGGGCACGGGTTCGGGTGCCGCCGCGGCAGCCGGCGCGGCTTCGGGCGCTGCCGCCCCGGCCTCGCCACCCGGCCGGCTGCGCAGGACGCCCGGCGAGGCGTCCACCGAAAAATCCGGAGCGGTCTTGCCGACCACATAGTCGATCCAGCCGTCGCGGCCGTCGGGAAGATTGACGCGGTACCAGTTACCGCGCCGTCGATCGGCGCCGAGCCGCACGCCCTGTTCCAGCTCGACTAAGACCGACGCGGCGGCGGAAGGCTCGGCGTACACCTTGAGCGTCGGCGCCAGCACGACGATGCCGTAACGGCCGTCTGCGGATTGCGCGGGCACCGCCGGGCCGGCGCCAGGCCGCGCCTGCTTCACCGCCGGGGCGCTTGTTGCCGGCGGCTGCGCCGGCGGCGGCGTCTGTGCTGCCACAGGGCCGCAGAACAGCCAAGCGGTCACGCCCAGCGCCAGCGCCGGTCCCCGCAGGCCCGGGCGCCTAGAGTCCCGCACAGACATTTTGCTCGGTGCTGTCGAGGAACGGGGCCACCGGGCAATTCACGTAGCGCAGGCGCGTGCCCTGCCCCTGCGGAACGAGGTTGTCGGCGCGCATTGCCGGCGGCGCATTGCCGATGCCGGTCTGCAACACCTGCCCAGCGTTGTTGAGGCCGAGAAATGCGATCAAGTCGCTCTGGTCGGTGCCGTCGCCCGACGCGCCGATCGCGCCCACCAGCTGCGTGCCGCGATAGATCGGAAAGCCACCACCGAAGAGCGTGATGCCGTTGCGGATCTGCTTGATGCCGGTGCAATCCGTGGTCAGGATCGTCGGGTCGTTTGGCTTGAGCAGCGGCGCGACGAGCTGGTTGAAGACCAGGTCGAGTTCCAGGCCGTTGTTGAAAATGCTCCAGTTCGCGTACGGCTTCGCGAACGGCCCGTTGGCGGTGCCTTCGATCCCGTCGGGGAAGAACGGAGCGGAGATGTTGCCGATCGAGCGCGACGAGAACGCGATGCCGTTGGCGAAGATGGTCGGGTCGTTGAAGAACGCCTGTGCCGCGGTCACGTAGGCGCCGATCGGCGACATGGTTCCATCGAGATAGATTGCCGGCGGCGCCGCCATGAGCGCGGCGGCGGCGCCCGTGCTCGAGAAGAACAGCGCCGTGCGCGCCTTCTGCGGCACCGCGTCGATCGCATCGACCAGCGCGTCGGGCTGGCGCGTGAGGCCGACGATTTCCCCGTTGGTGTCCACGATCGCGATGGTGACCTGCGCCGTGGATCCGACCGGCTGGCGCACCTGGGTGCGCGTGCGATTGGCGACCTGCAGCGCGCTGATCATAATCTGCGTAACCTCGGCGGCGGTCATCAGCCCGTCAGTGCCGGCACGCGGGGGAAAGCGGTTGTTGTCGCTGGCGTCGACCACTGCCCAGGCGTTGAGTCCCGCGAGCGCGGGATTGGTGTCCGGGCGTACGCCGGAGGCCGAAGTGCCATAGACGGTCCCGGGGACGATCGGATTGCCGCCGTAGAGGGGAAGGTCAACGAGCGCGCCGACTACGCCGTTGATCGCCGCGAACGGTGGCGCCACGGCGGGATTGGACAGCAACGCCTCCGAATTGGTGAAGCGCAGCGTGCGCCCGTCGAGCGCGATGTGATCGGCGCGAATCGCGGTCGGCGCCGCGAAGCCGGCGGTGCCGGCAACCGCGATGAGCTCGTCGGTGTTGGGGTCGGTGGCGATGACGTCGCGGTCGACGGAATACAAAGGGCCTGCGATCACGCCGACCGCGCCCACCACCACGCCATTCTTGTACAGGGGCAACCCCCCGGGATCGGCGCCGAATCCCAGCGGCGAACGCTTGGTGCCGATCGTTCCGTCGCTCTGCCGGCGGCTGACATCGGAGCAGGTGAGTTGGCTGAACTGGACCCCGAACAGCGGCCCGGCCGGCTGATCGAATTCCATCGGGTTGAAATGCTCCTGGATGATCTGCGAGGCGGAGCGGCTGCTGAAGGCGTTGCCGGCCGACGAGAAGTAGGCTGCGGTAAACGCCTTGGGAACCGCACCGAATTCCGGCGGCAGGACGTTGGCCCCCTCCAGCCCCCCGACCGCGCCCTTCGCGCCACTGATCGTGAACGTCGGCGCGGCGCCGGTCATCTTGAAGATGCCGAGCACGTTGCCCACCCGATCGATCACGGCGATGGTCGCAAAGGCGTTGCGCGCCTGCGCCTCGGCCACCGCCTGCGCGATGATTTGCTGCACGTCGGTAACGGTGAGCGCGTTCGGAGTCGGAACCTGCAGGCTGCCGTTGCTGGCACCGCCGCCGCAACCGGCAAGCAGCACGGCGAACGCCATGCCGACGATCGCACTGCGCAGCGCCGCGGTCATTGCGCGTTCGCCTGGGTTGCCGCAGCGTGCACGCCGAACGGCTGGCGACCGGGCAGGTGAAAACCGTGACAGGAAACGCAGGTCGACACCACCTTGTTCCCGGCGGGCGCATTGCCGGCATGGCATTGCCGGCATTTGCCGATGTCGGGGAGCGCGATGTCGGCACTCGAGTGCGACGTCGCGACATCGTGGCAGTCAGCGCACTTGAAGTTGCCGGTGCGGTGACTGGCGTGATCGAAGCGCGCCTTGGGAAGCCACGAGGTCGCGACGTGTACCGGCGTGATGGTCCACGTCGCCTGCGTCCCCGTCTCCCCTGCTGTCATGGTCTTTCCGACCTCGTGACAAACGATGCAAACGCGCTTCTCGAACAGGTCCGCCGAAACCTGTTCCGCCTTGTCCTTCGCCCAGGCAAGTGCCTGCTGCCGCTGCGCTTCGCTGATCACCCCGCCGGTGAGCCGCGGCAGGCCCCGCCGGATGTCGCCAAGGTCGACGACGTCGACGGGAATATTGTTGAGCGCGATGCTGTCATAGAACTCTTGCAGGGTCAACAGCGCATCCTGCGCTGAACCGTGCATCACCTGGCGCGTGGTCACCGCCGGCTCGAACTCCAGCGTGTGACACTCGATGCACGCACGCTTCATGTCGATCGCCGCGAAGGAGCGTCCGCTGGCGTCGGGAACGTGACAGCTTGCGCAGTCGAGCGTCTTGCGTCCCTTGGGACCGCGCACGCTGCTTTTCAGGTGCAGGTCGTGCGGGAATTTCAGATGCGAGCGCTGGACCAGATGCGCCTTGTCCGTCTGCGGGACGCGGATCACGTCGCCTGCGCCCGGCCCCTGCCAGATCGTCAGCTTGAATGCCGGATGGTCGGTAGCAAAATCAGTCGCGTTGGCGAGCGTCGTCTTGGAATCGCGCCGCTTCAGATCGCTGTGACAGTTGACGCACAGCTCGGGATCGCGGCGGACCAGCGACACCGGGCCCTTGTGATCGGCGTGACAATTCTCGCAACGGGTGCTGGCGAAAAGCTCCTGCTGCAACGCGACCGCCTCGATGTGGCCGGGCGTCTTGCCGTGACATTGGAGGCAGGCATGGTCGCGCACGTGGACAAAGGGTATCTCGTGGCAGGTGCCGCAGTTGCGGCCGAACACCTGGTGCGCGGCGGAGAGCGTGCCGGGATTCCACGACTGGTCGGGGGTAATCGGCAGCTTGGCGGTGAGCGGGCGCAACGGCAGGAGCAGCGCGTTGATGACCGGCAACGCAAAGAACAGCGCGGCGATCAGCAGCGCCGCCGTCCAGGCGGGAGTACGCCGCGACAGCCCGCTCTGCTCCAGCGTGGTGCGCGACTTGGCCTTGATCTCGGCCAGGTCGTCGGGCATTGGCCGTGTCAGCTCGATCGCGAGCGAGAGGTCGTTGCCTTCGGGAGGAGGCTCGACGGTGAGATCGTAAGGGCCAAGCGCGACATGCGCCCCCGGCGCGAGCCGCGCCTCGTGCACCGGCTCGCCGTCGACGGCAAGGTCGGCTTCGGGCGCCTGGATGAAGATGCCCTCGGCCTGGCGGTAGATCGCGGCGTGATACAGCGAGACGCGCGGATCGGGGAGATGGATTTCGCACTGCGTCCCGCGGCCCAAGCGGAGCAAGCTCGCCTTCGACCGCGCGTTCCGTGCGCAGCGCCTGCCCCTTGCGATTGCGCGTGACGGTTATGACCAGGATGCGCATCGCTGCCGCTCGGCTCACCGATAGAAGAACACCGACACGATGTGGATCGTCAGCGCCGCCAGCAGCGCGATGGACAGCGGCACGTGGACATACAACCAGATGTCGAGCCAGGCTTTGAGCTTGACGTCGCGGCGTGCGCGCGCGACCAGCTCCTGCTTCTTCAGCAACAGCGTATAGAGCTGATGGTTGGTCTTCGCCTGCTCACCGGCCAGTTTGCGGCCGAAGTTCTGCACCCCGGTCACCGCGGCGTCGGTCGGGCAGCCGGGCGCCGTCCCCCGCAGCTGGCGCAACCACGTCCCGCCGATCGCCGTGCCCTGCGCGGCCGCGAGCACCAGATTGCTGATGCTGTCGGGCAATGAAAGCGCGAGCCGGCGCGCCTGCCTGTCGAGATCGGCGATCTTGATCAGCAGCATCTCCAGCGTGTCGTCGCCCAGGTTGTCGGTCATGATGCGCGGGTAGCGAAGGTACGCGTAGACGCCGAAGAAGCCGCTGGCGATTACGGCCAGCATCAGCGCGTAAGCGAGGGTGTGCACGTTCCAGCCGACCTTGAACGCGGCGTGCAGCGTGGCGATAACGATCAGCGTGGTGCCGAAATAGACATGCGCCGAGAGCCAGCCCTGCAGGGTGCCGGTGGTGGAGCCGAACTGGCGCTTGCGCACGCCGAACCACAGCAGCCAGCCGATGAGCAGCGCGCCGACCGTTCCCAGCGTGTAGCCGAGCCACGTCCCGCCGTAAGGCCCGTTCGGGGGGCGATCCCAGGCGTAGAGCGCGATCGCCGCAATGGTCAGCGCCGCCGCGAGTTTCAGATAACGATACTGCGCATAGGCCAGGATCGACTGGTGCCGCACGAGAAGAGCCTCCGCCACGGTAGCAAACAGCGCATTGCTGGCCACAAACCGGCGCGGGCGCGGCGCGCCGGACGCGGCGAATGATGCAGTCTATTCGCAAGCCCGGCAACAATGCCAGCGGGCCGTTTCCGGCCGACACGCGGAGCGCCTGCGACTTGCGCTCGGGAGAGGCGTCGGCACGCACCGTCAACGGCAATCCCGGCCCGGCCGGTATAATGCCGTGGCCACCGACGCTTGCTGTCGGCAGCCAGGATCCGTTCGCAGACCGCCCGCGTTCACCACATCCTCCCGACACTCATGTTCTGGTTCCTTGCGGCGCTGCTTGTCGCGCTAACGGTCCTGACGCTGCTGTGGCCGTTGTTGCGCGCGCGCCCGCTCGCTGCGGCACCGAACGCGGAGACTGCAGCGATCGCGGTCTATCGCGACCAGAAGCAGGTGCTCGACGCCGAGTGCGACGACGGAGTCATCACGCCCGCCGATCGCGACCAGGCGGTGGGCGAGCTGGCGCGGCGGCTGGGCGATGAACTCGCGGCGCCGGTCGCGACGCCGCCGGGCGCCCGCGGGCGACGCCAGACTGCGATCGTGGCGCTGGCGTTGCTGCTGCTGCTTCCAGCGGCCGCGTTCGTCCTGTACGCGCGGCTCGGCAACCCCGGCGCGACGGGCGTTGTCGCGGCGCAGGACGCGAATGGCGGCCACGACCTTTCCGACAGCCAGATCGCCACCATGGTCGACAACCTCGCCCAGCGGCTGAAGTCCCACCCCGACGAAGCCGAGGGCTGGATGCTGCTGGCGCGTTCGTACGTCGCCTTGCGGCGCTACCCGGAGGCGGCCGATGCCTACGCGCGAGCCGACGCCCTTGTCCCGGATAATGCGGCCCTGCTTGCGGACTACGCCGATGCGCTGGCGATGGCCCAGGGCAAGCGGCTCGCGGGCAAGCCTGCCGAGCTCGTCCGCCGCGCGCTCGCGATCGACCCGCAGCAGCGCAAGGCGCTCGCGCTGGCGGCGACCGCAGCGCTCGATGCGCACGATCTCACAGGCTCGCTGCTGTACTGGCGCCGACTGCGCGCACAGTTTGACGACGGCTCGGATGATGCGCGCCAGCTCGACGCCATCATCGCCGAGCTCGGATCCTCGGCGGGCCCGGCGGGCGCGGCGCGCCCTGCCACGACCGGCGCCACGCCGGCAGCCGCCGCAGGGCTCGCTGCTGCCGCCCCGGCGCCGGGCGGGCAGCAGCCGGCAAGGGCATCGCCGGCCGCGTCGAAATCACTCCGGAACTGGCGACGAAGGTCGCCCTCACCGATACGGTGTTCATTTTCGCGCGCGCGGTCGACGGTCCGCGCATGCCGCTCGCGGTGCTGCGCATCCCGGCACGGGAGTTGCCAGCCGAATTCAAGTTGGACGACTCCATGGGGATGGCCCCCGGGGTCAAGCTGTCGACCACGCCGGCGGTCGTCGTCGAGGCCCGGATCTCCAAGAGTGGCAACGCCCTGCCGCAGCCCGGTGATCTCTTCGGCCGCAGCGCGACCCTCAAACCGGGGGCGACCAACGTCAGTATTCGCATCGATCAACAGGTGCCCTAGCCCGGACTCGCGTCCGCGCGGCCCCGTGCTATTATGAATAACGCGGTGATTCCGGAGTTTCTCGCCAAGGGCGTATGCGACAGCCGCACCCGACCGTCGTCGATCCTCGCCGCAGGCGCTGGCGCGCCGCGATCTTCCTTTGCGCCGGCATAGCCGCGCCGGCATTCGCCGCCCCGCTCGACGACCTGCGCGCGCTCGTCGAGAGCGGACGCTCGGCCGAGGCCTACGCCGCGCACTGTGGCATTGCCACCGAGGGTCAGGGGCGCGCACCGCAGTTCGACCTCTGGTGCGGCATTGCTGCGGTCGATATCGGCCGCTCCGGCGAGGGCACGCTCGCGCTGGAGCGCTACGTCCTGCAGTTTCCCAACGATGTGCGCGGTCACCTCGAACTCGCCCGCGCCTATTTCTACGTCGGCGATGACCTGCGTTCGCGCCAGGAATTCGAACTCGTGCAGCGGCAGAACCCGCCGGCGGAAGTCGTGATCGCCATCGACCGGTATCTGGACGCCATTTCGGTGCGCGAATCGCGCTATCAGACCCGTACCCGGGGCTACCTGGAAGCGGGGGGCGGCTACGACAGCAACGCCAACGCCGGGGTCGCGCAAAGCGTGGTGGGGTTGCCGGTCCTGGGCAACGTGACCGTCAACGGCTACGACGTCCGCAAGGCGTCTCCGTTCGGCTGGCTCGCCGGCGTCGCCGAAATCAAGCACCCCGTGGCACCGGGGTATACGCTGAACGCAAACGTGGGTGCCGATGGCACGTTTTACAGCGATGCCTCGCAGTTCAACCTCGGCCGTTTCGGCTTGTCGCTCGGCGGCACCTATCAGTCCGAAAGAAATCTCTACACGCTCTCCTACGGACACGGCGAGATCTCGCTTGACGGCTCGCGTTTTCGCTGGACCGACGGCGTCGGCCTGGAATGGCGGCAGCAGGCCACCGACCGCATCTCGTTTGCCCTCGTCCCGCAGTACGCGCGCATCGCCTACAGTGGCGCGAACAGCGCGCGCAATGCCGACCTGACCGCGCTCTCGGGGAGCTACCGCCAGGTGTGGCTGACAACCTGGCAGCCGGTGCTGAACGTCAACGTGTTCTATGGCGACGAGCACAATCGCGAACAGCGTGACGATCTCGGTCGCACGCTCTATGGCGGCGGCGCAGACGTGACGGTGTCGCCGTCGCCGTTCTGGGCGCTCAACGCCGGGGCCGGGTACACGCAAAGCAATTACTCGGGGTCCATACCGCTGCTCGACGTGACCCGCCACGATCACAACCTGACCGCGAACTTCGCCGCGCTCTATCTGTTCAACAGGAACTGGAGCATTCGTGCCGAGTACCAGTACGTACGCAACAATTCGAACATCGCGTTGTACGAGTACTCGCGCCAGCTCGGCGCAATCAAGGTGCGCTACGAGTTCAAGTAGGAGTGCCGCGATGACTTCCCGCATCCGCTCCATCGTGCAGACCGCGCTGTTGATCGGGTGCCTGGCCACGGGCGCGGAGGCGTTGGCGCAAACCGTCGGCAAGGTGGTGTTCGCGATCGGCGACGTTGCGGCGATTCGCGGCACGGCCCGTGTCGCGCTCGCCGCGGGCGCGCCGCTGAGCGTGGGCGACACGATCGTTACCGGGGCTCAGAGCCATGCGCAACTGCGTTTTTCCGACGATGCGCTCGTCGCGCTCAAGCCCGACTCCGAGTTTCGCATCGAGCGCTACATCTTCAACGGCCGCCAGGATGGCACCGATGCCGTGGTCTTCCGGCTCATCAAGGGCGGACTGCGCACCCTCACCGGGCAGATCGGCAAGGTCAGCAGCGACCAATACCAATTGCTGACCACGCAGGCCACGATCGGGATCCGCGGCACGCATTACCAGCTGCAGCTGTGTGCACCGGGCCAGTGCATGATCGGCGGCGAAGCCGCGGGCTCCGGCGTCTACGGCGGCGTCTACGACGGCCGGATCGTGGTCGAGAACGCCCTGGGTTCCATCCTGGGCGGGGCCGGCGAGTACATCTACGTCCCCGACGGCAGCGCCCCGCAACGCTTTCTGTTCCCGCCGGAGTTCCTGTCCGACCGGCTCGAGGGTCTGCCGTCGCCGCCTCGCCGGGACGGTCGCCGAAACGCAGTTTGTGAAGGTGCCGGCCTTCGAGCCCGCGCCGTCGCCGGACGTGCCGCCGTTCACCTTCCTTGCCACCGAGAACCTGAACCAGCCGGCATTGTTCTCGTCGAGCGGCACGACGATCCTGGTGGGCTCGGACCGCTATACGCTGGAGCTCGATCAGACGACGAATCCGGATCTGCAGCTCGGGTTCGGCAACGGCGGGCAGCTGCTCACGTTCAACAACGGCCCGCTCGTGGCGTCGCTCGGAGCGCGACCGTGGTTGACGCGGGCAGCGACGGCACGGCGGCGGGGTTGATCTGGGGCCGCTGGACCGGCAGCGGGTCGTCGATCGCGCAGACGCTTGGGCAACGAAGTCGTGCACAACGATGGCGGCAACCTGCACTACATCTACGGCAACACCGCGACCGCGCTACCCTCCTCCGGCCAGGTGAGCTACGGTGCGGTCGGCGGGACGCGCCCGACCGATTCGGGTACCGGCGCGGTCGGAACCCTGGTGTCGGGCGGCACCATCAACGTCAACTTCACCACCGCGCAACTCGCCCTGTCCGGTCTCACCGTCGGCTTTGGCAGCGCAAGCTACACGCTGAGTGGGAGCACGAGCATCGTCAGCGGGCTGTTTTCCACGGGGAGCGGCGGTCTCGACCATCGCAAATTGCACCGGCGGTGGCTGCCAGGGGCTTATTGCCGGCAATTTCGCCGGATTTTTCGCCGGGCCCGGCGGCCAGGGTATTGGGATGGACTACTACTTCAATACCCGCACCGGCAGCGTGATCGAGGGCGTTGCCGGCTATCACCAGTGCCCTGCCGGGCATTGCTAGCGGCGAGCGCAGCCGGGCGACCCGGCTAGAGATAATCCTCCAGTATCTCCGCATCGACCGGGATGTGGCGGCCGAGCCGCGCATAGCTCGCCCGGATCCAGCGCTTGCCGGCGTTGAATCCGGCGCCGCGCAGCGCGTTTAGAAAATCCCAGTCCGTGTTCAAGGCGCTGCCGGCATGCAGTGCCGCGAATGCCGCATTGTCCTTGATGATGTGCAGGTTGACGCGCGGCATGGCCGGGTCGACGATCTTGCCCTCGTCGATCAGCCGGGTGATGAAATGGATCGCGCGTATCTCGCGGATGAGACCTGCGTTGAGCGTAATCTCCCGGAAGCGCTCCTTGATCTCCGCCGCCTGCTTGGGAAGCCGTTGCGCACGGCTCTTGGTCAGCTGGACGAGCACGATGTCCTTCGCCGTGCACTCGTTGATCAGGGGAAAGATGGCCGGGTTGGCGATGTAGCCACCGTCCCAGTAGTGCTCACCGCCGACCTCGACCGCCTGAAACAGCGTCGGCACGCAACTGGTCGCCAGCAGCGAATCGGCGGTGATCTCGCGGTTGTGGAAGATCCTTATCTTGCCGGTCTTGACGTGCGTCGCGGCGAGAAACAGCTTGCAGCCCTCGAACGCCCGCAGCGCCGGAAAATCGAAGAACTGCTCGACCAGCGAGCGGAAGGGATTGTAGTTGAGCGGGTTGGTCTCGTACGGCGAAAGGTTGTCCAACAGCGGCCGGAACAGCGCGTTGATGATCATGCCCGGCGAAGTGCGCAGGTTGTGCTCGCCCAACAGCTTGCCCAACGGATCGGCGAATAGCGGCGCAGTGCGCATCGCCAGCTCGTGCGTGCGGCGCCAGAAATCCGCCAGCGACGCAATGGCCCCGGCGTTGTCCCCGCGGATGAGCCCCTGAACGGCGGCGGCGGCGTTCATGCCGCCCGCGCTGGTCCCGGAAATGCCGGCGATCTCGAAGCGGCCATCGGCAAACAAGGCGTCGAGCACGCCCCAGGTGAAGGCGCCGTGCGACCCGCCGCCCTGCAACGCCAATGAGATTCGCTTGCGCTTCATCCTGCTCTTTCGAGGCGTCACGGCGCCGCCAGCGGTCGCGACCCCGAGGGCACGGGCTTATTTGGTTTCGAATGTCGTCGCGCCGTCCCAGCTGTCCGGTGGCAGCGCCAGCCGATAGCCGGCACAGCGTCCGCGGTAGAGCGCGTACAGCCGCAGCGTCGGATTGGCTGCGGCAAGCACGACGAATTCTCCCTCGGCGTACTCGAAGCGCCGCTCGCGGTACGCCGCGAGTGCATGTGCGTACCGCTCCAGCTCGTCGCTCTGTTCCTTGCTGACGCGAGTCCCCAGCGGCTGGTAGATCGACACCGGTTTCGCTTTGCCCTTCACGCGCACGACGTCAATCTCGCGGTAGACCATGTTCGGGACCGCGCGCCGGGTGTCCTCGCCGACGATGATGTCCACGCCGTACTCCTTGGTCAAGCCTTCGATCCGCGATGCCAGGTTGACCGCGTCACCGAGCACGGTGTACGCCTTGCGGAATTTCGAGCCCATGTCGCCGACGTTCATGGTGCCGGTATTCAGGCCGATGCCAATCGCGAGCTCCGGCCAGCGACGCGCCTTGAATTCCTGGGCCAGCTTCAGCATCCGCTGCTGCATGGCGAGCGCCGCCGCGACGGCATCCTGCGCGTGCTCGGGGTTGTCGACTGGCGCTCCCCAGAAGGCCATGATCAGGTCGCCGACGTACTTGTCAACTGTGCCGTGATGGTCGTGGATGATCGCGGTCATCGGCGTGAGGTACGCGTTCATCATTGCCGACAGTTCCGGAGGTGGCAGGTTCTCCGATAACGCAGTGAAGTTGCGCACGTCGCTGAACAGGACGGTGAGCTCGCGGCTCTCGCCGGCCATGCTGAACCGCCTGCCGGACTCGCGCATTTGCGCGACGCGCTCGCGCGGCACGTATTCGCCGAACATGTCCGACAACTTGCGAATGGCGCGCGCTTCGCGGGCGAATCCGGCGACCATGTTCCAGGTGAATAGCACCAGGAGCATCACGACGGGCGCCGCCACCGGAAGCACCAGCCGCCACCGTATCCAGAGCAGGAGATTGAGTCCGATCAAGACGGCAATGACGGCGGTCACGCCGGCGGCGTTGACCGTGGGCCGCCGGTACGGAATCGCGAACAGCACGACCAGGCCGGCGATGACCATCCCCAGCGCCTCGATGCCGTTGGCGCCCGCCGGCACGGAGCGGAGTTCCTCGTTGAGCATGCCGGATATCAGGTTGGCATGGATTTCGACGCCGGCGAAGTCCGGCCCCAGCGGCGTCGGGCGCAGATCCTTGAGACCCTTGGCGGTGGTGCCGACCAGCGCGATGGCGCCGGGAAATTCGTTGACGGCAAGACCCCCGGCCAGCACGTCGGCCGCGGAGTAATACTTGAAGGTCCGGGACGGCCCCAGAAACGGGATCAGTGCCGTCCCGTCGTCGCCGACCGGGACCTCCAGTCCGCCCACATCGAGCGCCTCGAGTTTGCCCCCGCTGTCGAACTTCGGCACCACGCGCTTCGCCTCCAGCACGTTTTGCACGATGGCCAGCGACAACGCCGGGAAGTAGGCATCGCGAAACAGCTTGACCATCGGCACGCGCCGAATGATGTTGTCGGAGTCGAACACCGGATCGAAATGCCCGCCGCCGGCGGATGCCTCGACGAGCTGCGGCAGGTTGGCGGTGTAACCATGCTCCGGGTCGATCAGGATCTTCCCGTCGCCGAGATCGCCGCGGGTAAACACCGGGGGCGGCAGCGCGCCGACCGTCTGCTGTTCCACCGTGAAGCCGAAGGGGAGCAGAACGGGCCTGCCACGCATCGCCGCGGCGAATTGCGCGTCGAAGTCGAGCTTGGCCGCCAGGCTGTCGATGGTATCGCGGTAGCGACGGTCGTTCTTGAGGTCGCTCCGCGCGAGCTCCTCAAGCACGGGGATGCCGCTGGAGCGGTCGCGCTCGCTGAACAGGACGTCGAAGCCGACGGCGCGTACCTGGTAGCGATCCAGGAGTTGTGTGACGAGCCGGGCGAGTTTGTCGCGCGACCAGGGCCACTGCCCCTCCCGGTGCATGCTGCCCTCGTCGATATCGATGATGACGACCTGCGGATCACTGTGCCGCGGCAGCGTGAACCTTAGCCGCGCGTCGTAGGCGATCGATTCGAGCTTGGACAGGAAGCTGCTCTTGCCGGACTAAGGTCAGCGGATGGAGCAGAAACACGCCGATGATCAGCAGCCCGACCAGCCACCGCGGCGCGCCGACCAACTGCGAGGCAAGCCGCCCGGCGAGTCGTAGCGCAGCCCGTACCGGCGCGAAGCGCACGGTCGTGGCGGGCGGCTAGCGGCGCAAGGCGCGCCGACGCAGCGCAACCGCGCCCAGCGCCGCGACGAAGAGCGCGAGCATGCGCCAGCACCGGGTCGGACAGCGCCGGTATGCCCTGGAGGAGGCCGTCCTTGGCCGAGATCCGGACCTCAACTTGCGGCGATGCCGCCGGTGGGAACTGCGCGTCGCCGGAGTATTGCGCGTACAAGGGCAGCATGCCGGCACGCGGCGCGGCAACCTGGAAGCGCGCGGTGCCGCTGGCGTCGAGCGTCGCGCTCGCCACCGCCGCGGTGGCCGCGTACAGCTGCACCTGGCCGCTCGGTACGGGTCCTGACACCATCGGCGTCACGGCCACGCGCACCGGCACCGCAGCGCTCGCGCCGACCATGGCTGGCGCCTCCAGCGCGACCTTCGGCGGCGCAAGCAGCACGCCCTTGATGACGAATTGAGCGAGCGGGTCGCTAAGCGCTGGCGCATGGGTCGTATCGCCCACGTAGTAGGCGCGCAGCGTATAGGTCTGGATGGTAAGGTTGTTCAGGGTGAAGCTCGCCTGGCCGTTGGCATCGAGCGCCGCCGACAGCAGCGGTGGGATAAGGCCCGGGGCGGTACCCGGTGGTGGCGTATCAACCGGCGGGGCACAGAACTGTCCCTGGACCGATCACGCACAGCAACACGTTGCCCGCCACCGGCATGCCGCCCTGGCTAACGGTGACGCTGGCCACCACGGCCTGCGGGAAGAACGCCGGATTGGGCGCGCTGGTCAGCGTTATCGTCACCGGAACCGGCGGCGGGTGCCACCGTAACCGAAAAGGCCTGAGTTGCCGTCGCGCCGCAGCCGGAAACGACGGTGATCGTTCCCAGATAGCCGCCCATGCCCGTAGGCGTGCCCGAGATGACGCCGGTCTTGGGATCGATCGTGAGCCCGGGGGGAGCCCGCTGGCGGCATAGGAAAATGGCGCCATGCCGGTGGTGCTGACGGTGTAGCTATACGGGACGCCCGCCGTCGCCGGAGGCGGCGGAGCGCTCGTGAAACCCGGGGTCATGCATGGCTGCACAACCTTCAGCTTGATACGATTGGTTCAGGACCGGGTCGCCGCCAAAGGAGTAACTGACGGTGACCACGCAGGGATAGGTGCCAACCGTCGTCGGCGTGCCGGAGAGCAATCCGGAGGTGCCAACCTGCGAGAACCCCAGGCCAGAGCCGTTGAGGCATCCCGGGAGTGATGCTCCAAACCACATTGAACCGGAACGACTGCGGCGGAGCGATGATGAATTGCACCGCGTAGGGTTGGCCCACCGACGCCGGCGGCAGCGAGGCGGGCTGAATGCTCGCGCGCCACGGGCAGTGTTCGCCATGACTGCGCCCAGCAGCATCGCCAACGCAAAGAGCGTGGTTCGAAGCATGGGCTGCGCGGCTAAACGCGGCATCGGCTGACCCCGTTTGAAACATCCGCCGGGATGCAAGCGCGCACCCCAAAACGAGCCGCTACGTTAGCACAAAAGTCGCGCCGCGACGAAGATGGGCGCGCCGGGACGGCGGCAGGGCTCGCGCCGGTGCCATCGGCTATAATCCTGCATTTAACTTCCGGCCGCCCTGCGCAATGCTCGAGGCGCTTGCCCTCTCGGCCCGGCGCGGCAGCGCCGAGCTCTTCAACACGGTATCGTTCCGGCTGGAACCGGGTCAGGCACTGCTGTTGTCCGGACCCAACGGCAGCGGCAAGACGACGCTGCTGCGCATTGCCGCCGGCCTCACCGAGTGCGCCGGCGGCTGGCTCGAATGGCGCGGCGCGCGCACGGAGCCCTTCGATGCCACGTTGCGCGCCGCGGCGCTGTTCATCGGCCATGCGCCGGCCCTGAAGGACGATTTCACCGCCGAGGAAAACCTGGCCTCGCTGGCAGGCCTGCACGGCGCCACCGCGGAACATGCCGCGCTCGTCGCGGCGCTTTCCGTATGGTCGCTGTCGCGGCAACGCGCGCTGCCCGCGCGCGTGCTCTCGCAAGGGCAGCGGCGCAGGACGAGTCTCGCCCGCCTGCAGCTCGTATCGCGGCCGCTGTGGCTGCTCGACGAGCCCACCGCCGCGCTCGATGCCGCCGGTGCGGCGACGCTGGTGGAAACGCTCAGCGCGCATCTTGCCCGTGGCGGTATCGCCGTGATCGCGACCCATCAGGACTTGCCGCTTGGCGCCGGCGTGACCCGGTCGCTGCGCCTGGCATGAGCGAAGCCGCGTTCCGATCGGCGAGCGATGGCGGCGCCTGGCCCGGGGTCGCCTGGGCGCTGCGGCGCGACCTGCGCCTGGCGCTGCGCTCCAAGGCCGAGCTCGGCCTGCAGTTGCTCTTCTACACCGTCGTGGTCACCCTGTTCCCTCTTGGGCATCGGCGCGGATCCCGCCCTGCTGCGCGCACTGGCCTCGGGCGTATTGTGGGTCGCCGCGCTGCTCGCCTCGCTGCTGTCGCTGCCGCGCCTTTTCGCGGCCGACTTTGCCGACGGCACGCTGGAGCAGATCGCGCTCTCGCCGTACCCGCTGCCGGCGCTGGTTTCGGGTAAAATACTGGCGCATTGGCTGACGACCGGCGTGCCGCTGGTGTTGTTGTCGCCCTTGCTCGCGGTGCAGTTCGGGCTGCAAGGTCCGGAGCTCTTGGTACTGGCGCTGGGACTGTTGCTGGGCACGCCGATGCTGTCGCTGCTGGGAGCAGTCGGTGCCGCGCTGACGCTGGGATTGCGTGCGGGCGGCGCGCTGCTCGCGCTGCTGATCCTGCCGCTGTACGTTCCCATCCTGATCTTCGGCGCGGGCGCCGTCGATGCCATGCGTGCCGGACTCGGCGCGGGTGCGGAGCTCTCGCTGTTGGCCGCCGGGTTGCTCGCCGCCGGCGTCGGCGCGCCGCTTGCCGCAGCTGCCGCGGTGCGCATCGCCCTGGATTGAGATGAACTCGCGACTGATCAACTGGTTTCGCTTCGCCTCGCCCGCATCGTTCTATCCGCTCGCCGGGCGGCTGGCGCCGTGGTTTGCCGTGCGCCGCGGCGCTGCTGGCCGTCGTCGCGCTTTGGCTCGGCTTGGTGGTCGCGCCCACCGACTTCCAGCAGGGCGACGCCTACCGCATCATCTTCATCCACGTGCCGGCGGCGTGGATGTCGATGTTCATCTACCTCGTCATGGCGTTCTGGTGCGCGATGTCGCTGGCGTTCAACACGCGGCTGTCGGCGATGATGGCGCAGGCGCTGGCGCCGACCGGCGCGCTGATGACGTTCATCGCCCTGTGGACGGGCGCGCTCTGGGGGCGGCCGACGTGGGGTACGTACTGGGCGTGGGACGCGCGCATGACCTCCGAACTGATCCTGCTGTTCCTGTACCTCGGCGTACATGGCGCTGCGCCAGGCGATCGACGATCCGCGCCGCGCCGACCGGGCGTGCGCCGTGCTTGCGCTGGTCGGCGTGGTCAACGTGCCGATCATCTATTTTTCGGTCAAGTGGTGGAACACGCTGCATCAGGGCGCGTCGGTGAGCCTGACCTCGGCGCCGCAGATGGCGACGATCATGCTGACGGCATGCTGCTCATGGCGTTCGCCGCGTGGTTCTACGCGATCGCCGTGACGCTGGTGCGCGTGCGGGCGATCATCCTCGAGCGCGAGAGCGCGCTGCCTGGGTCGGCGCGTTCGCCGGTGCCGCGCGATGAGCCTGAGCGAATTTTTCGCCATGGGCGGCTACGGCTTCTACGTCTGGGGCGCGTACGCGGTCACGGCGGCGCTCATCGCCGTGGAGATCGTCGCGCGTACGCGCGCGCTACCGCGCGGCGCGGCTCGCGGCGCAGACGCGGGAGAGCCGCGCCATGAAACCGCGGCACCGCGCCTGGCCTGGATCGCCGCCGGCCTCGCCGTGCTGGGCGTCGCCGCCGCGCTGGTGCTCAACGCGTTCCAGTCGAACCTCGTGTTCTTCTTCACGCCGACGCAGGTCGCCGCGCAACGAAGCGCCGCAGGGCCGCGCCGTTCCGCATCGGCGGCCTGGTCGAGGACGGCAGCCTGACCCGCGACCCGAACGGCCTGACCGTGCACTTCCTCGTCACCGACACGGCGCGCACGATCCCGGTGGTCTACAAGGGCATCCTGCCCGACCTGTTCAAGGAAGGCAAAGGCGTCGTCGCGCAGGGGAAGCTCGAGCCCGACGGCAGCTTTCCACGCCACCGAAGTGCTGGCCAAGCACGACGAGAACTACATGCCGCCGGCAGCCGCCGACGCGGTCAACAAGGCGCATGACGCCATGGTGACCAAGACGCTGGTGCAGCCCGAACAGGAAGAACTCGATGATTCCCGAACTCGGCCATTTCGCACTCATCCTCGCGCTGCTGGTCGCGCTGGTGCAGGGCACGCTGCCGCTCATCGGCGCGGCGACGGGGAGCCGCGGCTGATGGCGCTCGCGCGGCCCGCGGCGCGCGCGCAGTTCGCTGCTCGTCGCCTCGCCTTCGGCTGTCTGCGCGTATCGTTCGTCAGCAGCGACTTCTCGGTGCTCAACGTCGCCGCGAACTCCAACTCGCAGCTGCCGCTGCACTACCGCTTCGCCGCGACCTGGGGCTCGCACGAAGGCTCGCTGCTGCTGTGGGTGCTGATGCTCGGCGGCTGGACGCTTCGCCGTGACGCTGTTCTCGCGCAACCTGCCCCGAGCGATGGTCGCGCGCGTGCTCGGCGTGATGGGGCTGGTCAGCGTCGGCTTCCTGCTGTTCCTGCTGTTGACGTCGAACCCGTTCGAGCGGCTGGTGCCCGCCGGCCGCCGAGGGCCGCGACCTGAATCCGCTGCTGCAGGATCCGGGCATGGTGGTTCATCCGCCGATGCTCTACATGGGCTACGTCGGCTTCTCGGTGGCGTTCGCCTTCGCCATCGCGGCGCTGCTCGGCGGCCGGCTCGACGCCACCTGGGCGCGCTGGTCGCGGCCGTGGACGACGGTCGCGTGGGCGTTCCTGACCATCGGCATCGCGCTGGGCAGCGGGTGGGCGTACTACACGCTGGGCTGGGGCGGCTGGTGGTTCTGGGACCCGGTCGAGAACGCCTCGTTCATGCCCTGGCTGGTCGGCACCGCGCTGATCCATTCGCTGGCGGTGACCGAAAAGCGCGGCGCATTCAAGAGCTGGACGGTGCTGCTCGCGATCTTCGCCTTCTCGCTGTCGCTGCTCGGCACGTTCCTCGTGCGCTCGGGCGTGCTGACGTCGGTGCACGCGTTCGCCACCGATCCGGCGCGCGGCGTCTTCATCCTCGTCTTCCTCGTCGTCGTGATCGGCGGCTCGCTCGCGCTGTTCGCGTTGCGCGCGGCGCAAGGTCGGCGCTGGGCGGCCGCTTCGAGCTCGTCTCGCGCGAATCGATGCTGCTCGCCAACAACGTGCTGCTCGTCGTCGCGATGGCGAGCGTGCTGCTCGGCACGCTCTATCCGCTGTTCCTCGACGCGCTGAGCCTCGGCAAGATTTCGGTCGGCCCGCCGTACTTCGACGCGGTGTTCGTGCCGCTGATGGCGCCGGTCGTGTTCCTGATGGGCGTCGGCCCGCTGGCGCGCTGGAGGCAGGCGCAGTGCCGGACCTGTGGACGCGGCTGCGCTGGGCATTCGGCGTCGCCGTCGTCACGGCGCTGCTTCTGCCGTTCACCCTGGGCCGCTGGTCGCCGCTGGTCGCCGCCGGCCTGTTCCTCGCGTTCTGGATCGTCACCAGCAGCATCGTCAATCTGTGTGCGGCGTCTCGCAAGCTCGCACCGCGCCGGCCTTGTCGCCAGGCTCGCCGCGAATTCGCCGGCGCTACTACGGCATGCTCCTCGCTCATCTCGGCGTCGCCGTGTTCATCGTCGGCGTGACGCTGGTCAAGGGCTACGAAATCGAGCAGGACGTCCGATGGACGTCGGGCAGAGCGTTGCCGTCGGCGGCTACGAGTTCAGTTTCACGGCGTCGCAGCCGGGCCCGGGCCCGAACTACCGCGCCTGCGGGCACGGTCGAGGTGTCAGCCGGGACGGGCGCCTGCTCAAGACGCTGCATCCGGAAAAGCGCATCTACAACGCTCGGGGCATGCCGATGACCAACGCGGCGATCGACGTCGGCGTGCTCGGCGACCTCTACGTGTCGCTGGGCGAGCCGGTGCCGGGAACGACGAGCGGCGCGTGGAGCGTGCGCGTCTACTTCAAGCCGTTCATCGACTGGATCTGGGCGGGCGCGTTCCTGATGGCGCTCGGCGGATTCCTCGCCATCTGCGACCGGCGCTACCGCCTCGCGGTGCGCAGCGACGGAGTCCATCGCCGCCGGCTCCGCGGCGGCGGCTGACTGAAGGGCCGGCGATGATGAAAGTCGTTGCGCTGCTCGATCCCGCTCGCCATCTTTCTGGTGCTGGTCGGCTTTCTCTGACGTCGGCTCTGAGGCGCGACCCGCGCGAGGTGCCCTCGCCGCTGATCGGCAAGCCGGCGCCGGCGTTCCGGCTGGCGCAAGCTGCACGACCCCGGCGAATCGCTCGGCACCGCCGACCTCAAGGGCAAGGTCTGGCTGCTCAACGTCTGGGCATCGTGGTGCGTGTCCTGCCGCGACGAGCATCCGCTGCTGGTGGAGCTCGCGCAGCAGAACATCGTCCCGGTGAACGGGCTCGACTACAAGGACAAGCCCGACGATGGTCGGGCGTGGCTGGCGCAGCACGGCGATCCCGTACACGGCGTCGGTGGTCGATCGCGACGGCCGCGTCGGCATCGACTACGGCGTCTACGGCGTGCCGGAGACCTTCGTGATCGACAAGACCGGCATCATCCGCTACAAGCAGATCGGCCCGATCACCCCCGAGGCGCTGCAGGAGAAGATCCTGCCGCTGGTGCGCGAGCTGCAGCGATGATCGTGCGTGCCGCGCTGGCAGTGCTGTTGCTCGCAAGCCCCGCGGCCGCGACCAAGATGGATCCACCGCCGCAAGGCGCCGATGCGCCCGTGATGAGCGCGCTCGACCTCAGGCTGAAGCGTCTCGAGAGCGAGTTGCGCTGCCTGGTGTGCCAGAACCAGACGCTCGCCGATTCGAACGCCGAGCTCGCCGACGACCTGCGCCACGAGGTGCGCGAGCTCGCGGTCGCCGGCAAGAGCGACGACGAGATCAAGACCTACCTGGTGGCGCGCTACGGCGACTTCGTGCTCTACCACCCGCCGGTGAAGCCGCTCACCTGGATGCTGTGGTTCGGCCCCTTCGCGCTGATGCTGGGCGGGGGAGCCGTGTGGGTGGATGGTATTGCGGCGGCGCGAACGCGCCGCGCGCAGCGCCGCGACCGACGCGAACGCCGAGAGCTCGGAGAGCGAAAAGAAGGCGCGCCAGCTGCTCGACGACGCGGGCGACGCCGGCTAGAGATTCGCCCCGCAGCGCCAGCACAACTCGAAATTCGCCGGATTGTCCTCGCCGCAGGCGCTGCAGCGCACGCTGCCGCTTTGCCTGCGTTCCGACTGCAGCGCGGCCAGGACCCGTTCCGCGCGCTGCCGATCGGCGGGCCGTTCGAGCCAGACCTGCGGTTGCGCGACCTCGGGCGGCACGTCGCCGACGATGCTCTGCATGTGCTCGTTGAAGACGTGCGCGACGACACCCGCGTGCTGCAGGCGATGCAGCAGCAGGTACGCGTCGAAACGGTTGAGGGCGATGTAGAAGCGCTCCACGTTCGCTGCCGACGCTCCACGCGATCATCGCGGCACGTCGCTTGGGAACAATGTGTCAGGCGCTGTTGTCCGCGTCAAGTCCAGCGGACGATCCGGCCGGCATGGACGCTGCCGATACAGCGGATTCGCGCCCACCGCGTAGGCAAGCTCCGAGGGCTCGCCGATGTCCCATAGCGCGAGGTCGGCGCGCGGCGCCGGCTTCGAGCCGGCCGCGATCGGCCAGGCCGAGCGCGCGGGCGGCGTTCTGCGTGACGCCGGCAAGAGCCTCGTCCGGCGTGAGCCGGAACAGCGTGCAGGCCATGTTGAGCATCAGCAGCAGCGAGGTGACCGGCGAGCGTGCCGGGATTGCAGTCGGTCGCGATCGCGACGGGAATGCCGTGCGCTCGCAGGCGCGCGATCGGCGGCACCCGCGTCTCGCGCAGGCAATAGAAGGCCCCGGGCAGCAGCACTGCGACCGTGCCCGCGCGCGCCATCGCCGTCATGCCGATGTCGTTGGCGTGCTCGAGGTGATCGGCGGAAAGAGCCCCGAACTCGGCCGCGAGCGCCGCGCCACCGCAATCGGAGAGCTGGTCGGCGTGCAGCTTGACCGGCAGGCCTGCCTGCGCGCCGCCGCGAAGACGCGCCGCGTCTTCGCGGCGCGTAAAGGCGATGGTCTCGCAAAAGGCGTCGACGGCGTCGGCCAGCCCCGCGCGCGCTGCCGCGGGAATGATCTCGTCGCAGACGAGCGCGATGTACTCGGCGCGCACGGCCGGAATATTCGGGCGGCAGCGACGTGCGCGGCAAGCAGCGTCGTTCGCACGTCGACGCCGCTCGCCGCTCCGAGCGCGCCGCGCCGCACGCAGCAGCTTGAGCTCGTTCTCGAGGTCGAGACCGTAGCCGGACTTGATCTCCACCGTCGTCACGCCTTCCTCGAGCAGGCGCGCCAGGCGCGGCCGGCGCGGCGCCGAGCAGCGCCTCTTCGGATGCCGCGCGCGTCGCCGCGCACCGTGGCGAGAATGCCGCCACCCTCGCGGGCGATGTCTTCGTAGCTCGCCCCGTGCAGCCGCTGCTCGAATTCGCGCGCCCGATTGCCGGCGTAGACAAGATGGGTATGGCAATCGATGAGCCCCGGCGTCAGCCACCCGCCCTTGGCGTCGAGTTCGGTACGCGCCCGCAGCGTCGGAGGCAGGTCCTTGCGCGCGCCCACCCAGTCGATCACGCCGCCGCTGGCGGCGAGCGCGCCGTCGCGAATCGCGCCGCAAGCCGCTCCGCCGGCCATGGTCGCGAGATGGGCGTTGACCACCAGCAGATCGGCATCCGGTCATGTGAGCAGGCGCTGTGAGCGCCTGGCGATAGCGCACGAGGATCGCCTCCTCGTCGGCGTGGTGTCCCTCGCCGATCACCCATCTCCCGGCAACCATCACGTCGCGGACGATGCCGCGCCCGGGACCGAAGATCGCGGCATCGAGCACGTCCTGCGCCGCGTGCTCCGTCAGCGCGGGATCGTCGCCGTTGAGCACGAGCAGGTCGGCGCGCAGCCCCGGAGCAATGGCGCCGGTGGGCTGCGCCATCGCCCTCGCCCCACCCGCGAGCGCGGTCCGGTAGAGCGCCAGTCCGCTCGACTCGCCGTCGCGCGCCAGGACATTGCGCTGCTGCAGGGTGAGCCGCTGCACGGTTTCGAGCAGACGCAGCTCGAGAAACGGATCGACGCCGACGTGGCTGTCCCCGCCGATGCCCAGACGCCCGCCGGCGGCGAGAAACGCGGCGGCCGGAAATATCCCGTCCCCGAGATCGGCCTCGGTGCTCGGGCACAGGCCGACCACCGCGCCCGTCGCGGCCAGGTTGCGTGTCTCCTCCGGCGTCATGTGCGTTGCGTGCACGATGCACCAGCGCGCGATCGACCGGCGCGTGTGCGAGCAGCCACTCCACGGGCCGCGCGCCGCTCCAGGCGATGCAACCGTCGACCTCCTTGCGCTGTTCGGCGACATGGATGTGAATCGGGCGCGGCGGAGAGCTCGGCGTGCGCGAATGCGATGAGCTCGGCCAACTCGGCAGGCAGCACCGCCCGCAGGCTGTGCGGCGCGATGCCGAGCGTCTCGCCTTGCCTGGTGCGCCAGCGCCGTCGACCAGCCGGAGGAAGGTGCCGGTATCGTGGATGAAGCGCCGTTGCGTCGGCAGCGGCGGCGCACCGCCGAAATCGGAATGCGCGTAGAAAACCGGCAGCAGGGTGAGCGCGATGCCGGTGGCCGCTGCCGCGGCGCGGATGCGCTCTGCCATCTCCACCGGGTTCGCATAGGGCTTTCCCGCGGGATCGTGATGCAGATAGTGGAACTCGCCCACGCTGGTGTAGCCGCCCTTGAGCAGTTCGAGATAGAGCTGGCTCGCCACCGCTTCCTGCTCTTCCGGCCCGATGCGCTCGAGGAAGCGATACATCTGCCGGCGCCAGGCCCAGAAGCTGTCCCCGCTCGGTCCGCCGCGCTCGGTCAGCCCCGCGAGCGCGCGCTGGAAAGCATGGGAATGCACGTTCGGCATGCCGGGAACGAGCGGACCCTGCACGCGCTCGGCCTCGACCGGAGTCGCGAACGCGACATCGACGGCGGCAATCGATGCCGTCCGCGCCGATCTCGACCACGACATCGTGCGCCCAACCCGTCGGCAGGAGCGCATCGCGGGCGAAGAGTTTCATGGTTTTCTGACGGATGGGCGCGCACGCGCGTCACGCCCCGCTCGGGCGGGCCCCGGCGCGACACGCGGCGCCATTATGCCCACTGCGGGGCGCCAGCGGTGCGCCGCGGTGCGCGCCGGCAGGCGGGCGTCCCGCCGTCGGCCGGTCCTGTCCGCAGGCAACCGCGGCGCCGCAGTCACGGATAACCGGCAAGCTGCCACCGCCACACGTCGGCGCAGATCGTGGCGAGGTCGCGGTGCGCGCGCCATCCCAGCCGCGCGTTGGCGCGCGCCGGGTCGGCAAAGTAGCGCGCCACGTCGCCCGGGCGGCGCGCGACGACGCGCCGCGGAAGGGCCCGGCCGCAGGCGTGTTCAAACGCGGCGATCACTTCCAGGACCGAATAGCCGCGGCCCATGCCGAGATTGAGCGTGGTGACGCCGGTGTGCTGCGCGAGATACGCCAGCGCGGCGCACGTGGCCCGCGGCAAGATCGCTGACGTGAATGTAATCGCGCACGCCGGTGCCGTCGGCGGTCGGATAGTCGTCGCCGAACACGTTGACGCACGCCCGGCGTCCCGCCGCCACCTCGGCCAGGGCAGGCAGGAGATTGGCGGGCTCCGACATGGGTGCCTCGCCGATCTCGGCGGACGCGTCCGCGCCGGCCGGGTTGAAATACCGCAGCACGGCGATGTGCCACGACGCGTCGGCTGCGGCGAGATTTTCCAGAATCAGCTCGACGCTGCGCTTGGTGCGACCGTAGACGCTCGCGGGCCGGAGCGGTGAATCCTCGGTCACCGGACATGACTCCGGTTGGCCGTAGACCGTCGCCGAGGAGCTGAAGATCAGGGTCCTCACCCCCGCCGCGGTCATTGCCCGCGTCAAGGCCAGCGCGCCGCCGACGTTGTTGTCGTAGTAGGCGAGCGGCTGGGCCTCGCTTTCGCCGACGGCCTTCAGGCCGGCGCAATGCACAACGGCATCGATCGGGTGCGTGGCGAAGGTGTGCACCAGCGCGACGCTGTCGCGCACGTCGCCGGTGACCAGCGGCACCGGCTGTCCCGTGAGGTGCCGCAGCCGCGGCAGCACGCCCTGGGAACTGGTGGCGAAGTTGTCGAGAACGACCGGAGCGTGGCCCGCACGTGCCAGCTCGACGACGATGTGCGAGCCCACGTACCCGGCGCCGCCGGTGACGAGGACGGTCGCTGCCATACGGTGACCTTAGGCGACCCTTGGCGCAGGGCCGCTGCGCCCGAAAAAACGCGGGCCCACGCGCGCGCCGGCCGGTCCGGTCCGGCGGAATCCGCCTAGGATGCGGCCTTCGCGGTCTTGGCCTTTTTCGCCGTCTTGGGCGGCTTCGCGGCCTTGGGCGTCTTTTCCTTGGCCGTCTTGTCTTCCTTGGCCTTCTTCGGCGCACGCTCCTTGGGGGTCTTGGCCGCCTTCGCGCCCTTGGCCGGCTCGGCGCCTTCCGCGGGCTCGGCCGTCGGCTCCGGGCGATCGAGCAGCTCGACCAGCGCCATCGGCGCGTTGTCGCCGACGCGGAACCCGAACTTCAGGATGCGCAGGTAGCCGCCGGGGCGCTTCGCGTAGCGCGGACCGAGCTCGTTGAAGAGCTTGTTCACGACGCCCTGGTCGCGCAGCCGGTCGAACGCGAGCCGGCGGTTGGCGAGCGTCGGCGACTTGCCGAGCGTGATCAGCGGCTCGGCGACGCGGCGCAGCTCCTTCGCCTTGGGCAGCGTGGTCTTGATCGCCTCGTGCGTAAGCAGCGAGTTGGTCATGTTCCGCAGCATCGCGAGGCGATGGCTGCTGGTGCGGTTGAGCTTGCGCAGTCCGTGACGGTGACGCATGTTCGTGTTTCCTTATGGCCGGTCGAGATTCGGCGGCGGCCAGTTCTCGAGCTTCATGCCCAGCGAGAGCCCGCGCGAAGCCAGCACTTCCTTGATCTCGTTCAGCGACTTGCGGCCCAGGTTCGGCGTCTTCAGCAGCTCGGTCTCGGTGCGCTGGATCAGGTCGCCGATGTAGTAGATGTTCTCGGCCTTCAGGCAGTTGGCCGAACGCACCGTGAGCTCCAGGTCGTCGACCGGGCGCAGCAGGATCGGATCGACCTGCGGCATCGAGCGTTGCTCGATCGGCGCCTCGGTGCCCTTGAGGTCGGCGAACACCGCCAGCTGCTCGACCAGGATGCTCGCCGCATAGCGGATCGCCTGCTCCGGCTCGATGACGCCGTTGGTCTCGATGTCCATGACCAGCTTGTCGAGGTCGGTGCGCTGCTCGACGCGCGCGCTCTCGACCGCGTAGCTCACGCGGCGCACCGGGCGAGAACGACGCGTCGAGCAGGATGCTGCCGATGCTGCGGCCGCCTTCGGGCTTGATGCGCACGGTCGCCGGCTGGTAGCCGCGGCCCTTCTCGACCTTGATCTCCATCTCGATCTTGCCGCCCGCCGTCAGGTGCGCGATGACGTGCTCGGGATTGATGATCTCGACGTCGTGGTTGGGCTCGATGTCGGCGGCGGTCACCGGGCCCTCGCCCGTCTTCGCGAGCTTGAGCGTGACGTGGTCGCGGTTGTGCAGCTTGAGCACGACGCCCTTGAGGTTGAGCAGGATGTCGACGACGTCCTCCTGCACGCCGTCGAGCGCCGAGTACTCGTGCAGCACGCCGGTGATCTTGACTTCGGTCGGCGCGTAGCCGGGCATCGACGACAGCAGCACGCGGCGCAGCGCGTTGCCCAGCGTGTGGCCGTAGCCGCGCTCGAACGGCTCCATCACCACTTTGGCGTGGAACGGGCGACGTGCTTTGCACGTCGATGATGCGCGGTTTCAAGAAAGCATTGCTCTGCATGCGGAGTCCTTAATGCGAAATCCTGGCGGATCGCGGGCGCAACGGGTTTACTTCGAATACAGCTCGACGACCAGGCTTTCGTTGATGTCCTGGCCGAACTCGGAGCGATCCGGCGCGCCCTTGAACGTGCCGGTCATCTTCTTGACGTCGACCTCGACCCACGACGGAAAGCCGATCTTCTCGGCGAGTTGCAGCGCATCGACGATGCGCAGCTGCGTCTTCGCACCTTCCTTGACCGCGACGACGTCGCCGGCCTTGACGAGCGCCGACGGGATGTTGACGACTTGCCGTTGACCAGTGACCGCCGTGTGCGTGACCAGCTGGCGCGCTTCCGCGCGCGTCGAGCCGAAGCCCATGCGGTAGACGACGTTGTCCAGGCGCGATTCCAGCAGCTGCAGCAGGTTCTCGCCGGTCGAGCCCTTGCTGCTGCGCCGCCATGGTGAAGTAGCGCCGGAACTGGCGCTCGAGGATGCCGTAGGTGCGGCGCAGTTTCTGCTTCTCGCGCAGCTGCTTGCCGTAGTCCGACATGCGCATGCCCGATTTCACGCCGTGCTGGCCGGGCTTGGAGTCGAGCTTGCACTTGGAGTCGAGCGATCGCCGCGCGCTTTTCAGGAACAGGTCGGTGCCTTCCCGTCGCGCCAGCTTGCATTTGGGTCCGATGTATCGAGCCACGGTAGCTATCCTCTGTTATGCCTCAGATGCGGCGGCGCTTCGGCGGCCGGCAGCCGTTGTGCGGCACCGGCGTCACGTCGGAGATGCTGGTGATCTTCAGGCCAAGCGCGTTCAGCGCGCGCACGGCGGATTCGCGTCCGGGTCCCGGACCCTTGATCCGCACTTCGAGGTTCTTGACGCCGCATTCCTGCGCCGCCCTGCCGGCCGCTCGGCGGCGACCTGCGCCGCGAACGGCGTCGATTTGCGCGAGCCCTTGAAGCCGGCGCCGCCCGAAGTCGCCCAGGACAGCGCGTTGCCCTGGCGGTCGGTGATCGTGATGATCGTGTTGTTGAACGACGCGTGGATGTGCGCGATGCCTTCCGCAACGTTCTTCTTGACCTTCTTCCGCGCGCGCGTGGCCGCGCCGGCCTTTTGCGTGGGTTGCTGTGCCATCGAATCGTTCCTATCAGGTCTTCGCCGCGGACGGCTTGTTGAGCGCGATCTGCTGGCCTTGCGCGGGCCCTTGCGCGTGCGCGCATTGGTGCGCGTGCGCTGGCCGCGCACCGGCAGGCCCTTGCGGTGGCGAAGCCGCGGTAGCAGCCGAGGTCCATCAGGCGCTTGATGCTCATCGTGACCTCGCGGCGCAGGTCGCCCTCGACCGTGAACTTGCCCGACCTGCTCGCGCAGCTTGTCCATCTCGGCGTCGGACAGATCCTTGATCTTGGTCGATGGCTCGATGCCGGCCGCGTCGCAGATCGCCGCGCGCGCGGCGCGGCCGATGCCGTAGATCGCGGTCAGCGCGATCTCGGCGTGCTGGTGATTCGGAATGTTGACGCCTGCAATACGGGCCATGTGCCTATCCTGTCGAGAACCGTATGTCTTGATGCTTCCGCTCAACCCTGGCGCTGCTTGTGGCGCGGGTCGGTGCAGATCACGCGCACGACGCCCTTGCGCCGGATGATCTTGCAGTTGCGGCAGATCTTCTTCACCGAAGCCAGTACTTTCATGCTCATCCCTCGCAGCGATCCCTACTTGGCGCGGAAGATGATCCGCGCCCGGGACAAGTCGTACGGCGTCAGATCCACCGTCACCTTGTCGCCCGGCAGGATCTTGATGTAGTGCATGCGCATCTTCCCGGAGATGTGGCCGAGCACCACGTGGCCGTTCTCCAGCTTCACCCGGAACGTCGCGTTGGGCAGCGTTTCCAGGATTTCTCCCTGCATCTGTATCGTCTCTTCCTTCGCCATCCGGCGTCGCTTAGCGTGTCGGGAGCCCCGCCCTTGAAGTTAGCCTTCTTGAGCAGGCTCTCGTACTGCTGCGACATCAGATACGCCTGCACCTGCGTCATGAAATCCATCGTCACGACCACGATGATCAGCAGCGACGTGCCGCCGAAATAGAACGGCACGTTCTTCCACGCGATCAGGAAATTCGGGATGAAGCACACCACCACCAGGTACAGCGAGCCGATCAGCGTCAGGCGCAGCGTGATCTTCTCGATGTACTTGGCCGTCTGGTCGCCGGGACGATAGCCGGGGATGAACGCGCCGCTCTTCTTCAGGTTCTCCGCCGTCTCCTTCGGGTTGTACTGCAGCGCCGTGTAGAAGAAGCAGAAGAAGATGATCGCGCGCGGCATAGAGGATCTCGTGCACGGCTGTCCCGGCGCCAGCGTCGCGGCGAGGTCGCGCAGCCAGATCGTGTGCTCGCCCGAGCCGAACCAGGTGGCGAGCGTCGCCGGGAACAGGATGATCGAGGAGGCGAAAATCGGCGGGATCACGCCGGCCATGTTGAGCTTGAGCGGCAGGAGCGAGTGCTGGCCGGCATAGACCTTGTTGCCGACCTGGCGCTTGGCGTAGTTGACCAGGATCTTGCGCAGGGCGCGTTCGACGAACACGACGAACGCCGTGACCACGATGACCAGCGCCGCGATGCCGATCACCAGCAGAATCGAGTAGGCGCCGGTGCTGACCTGCTCGAGCGTCTGACCGATCGCGCGCGGCAGGCCCGCCGCGATGCCGCGAAGATGATGAGCGAGATGCCGTTGCCCAGGCCGCGCTCGGTGATCTGCTCGCCCAGCCACATCAGGAACATCGTGCCGGTCACCAGCGTCACCGCCGAAATGAACCGGAACGCGATGCCCGGGTCGAGCACGAGCCCGGCCTGCGACTCGAGCGCGATCGAGATGCCCAGCCCCTGGAAGAACGCCAGGCCGAGCGTCGCGTAGCGCGTGTACTGGGTGATCTTGCGCCGGCCCGCTTCGCCTTCCTTCTTCAGCGCCTCGAGCGTGGGCACGACCACGGTGCACAGCTGCATGATGATCGACGCCGAGATGTACGGCATGATGCCCAGCGCGAAGATCGAGAAGCGCGCAGCGCGCCGCCGGAGAACACGTTGAACAGGCCGAGGATGCCGCCCTGTCTGCCGGAACAGTTCGTCGAGCACGGTCGCGTTGATGCCCGGCACCGGGATATGCGTGCCGATCCGGTAGACGACGAGCGCGCCGAGCAGGAACAGCAGACGCTTTTTCAGGTCGGCGTACTTGGTGCCGCTCTTCTGCGCCGGATTGTTCGTCGCCAACGTCGGTTCTCCAGCCCTTTAGTCCGCCTGTTTTCCAGGCAGATCCGCAATGCTGCCGCCCGCGGCTTCGATCGCCGCGCGCGCGCCCTTCGTTATCGCCAGGCCGGAGAGCTTCACGGCCTTGACGAGCGTGCCGGTCTTGATCACCTTCACCGTCTTCGCCGCCGGGCACCAGGCCGGCGGCCTTCAGCGCCAGGAGTCGATGTCGGCGATCGGCAGCTTGGCCAGGTCGGACAGGCGGACCTCGGCGGTGTCCGTGCGCGGTGCGACACGAAGCCGCGCTTGGGCAGCCGGCGCTGCAGCGGCATCTGGCCGCCTTCGAAGCCGACCTTGTGGAAGCCGCCCGAGCGCGATTTCTGCCCCTTGTGCCGCGGCCGGCGGTCTTGCCAAGCCCGCTGCCGATGCCGCGACCGACGCGGCGTCGCGCGCGCTTGCTGCCGGCGGCCGGCTTGATGGTATTCATTCGCATCGCCTGGTCCCTTTGCTCAGCCCTTGCCCTGGCCGGCCGTGCCGACGCGGAGCATGTAGCTGACCTTGTTGATCATGCCGCGCACCTGCGGCGTGTCTTCGATCTCGACTGTGTGGCTGCGCCACTTGAGCCCGAGCCCGCGCACCGTCGCGCGATGGTCGTCCTTCTTGCCGCGCAGCCCCCTGATGAGCGTGATCCTCAACTTTCCCACTTGCTTGTCCCGGGCCACGATTTCAAGCCTCCGTCAGCTGCTCGACCGTCATGCCGCGCTTGGTGGCGATGTCCGCGGGCGCGTTGCAGTTCTGGAGCGCGTTGAGCGTCGCCCGCACGACGTTGTACGGGTTGGTCGAGCCATGGCACTTGGCCAGCATGTTGGTCACGCCCACGACCTCGAACACCGCGCGCATCGGGCCGCCGGCGATGATGCCGGTGCCTTCCGACGCGGGCTGCATGAACACCTTGGTCGCGCCGTGACGGCCCTCGACGGCGTGGTGCAGCGTGCCGCTCTTCAGGCTGACCTTGATCATCCTGCGGCGCGCCTCTTCCATCGCCTTCTGCACGGCGACCGGCACTTCCTTCGCCTTGCCCTTGCCCATGCCGACGCGCCCGTCGCCGTCGCCGACCACGGTCAGCGCCGCGAAAGCCAGGATGCGCCCGCCCTTCACCACCTTGGTGACGCGGTTGATGCTGATCATCTTTTCCCGCAGGCCGTCGCCGCGATCGTCCTGCTGCTGTCGGTTCTGTTGCTGCCTGCCCATTGGCTTTGCCATGTTCGCTCTCGTCCGTTATGTGGCGCTAGAACTTCAGGCCGCCCTCGCGAGCAGCATCGGCCAGCGCCTTTACGCGGCCGTGATACTTGAATCCGGAGCGGTCGAACGCGACCGTCTCGATGCCGGCGCTCTTCGCCTTCTCGGCGATGCGCTTGCCGACCACCGCGGCTGCCGCCTGGTTGCCGCCGCTCTTGACGTCCTTGCGCACCTCGGCCTCGAGCGTCGACGCGCTGGCGAGCACCTTGTCTCCCGACGGCGCGATGATCTGCGCGTAGATGTGGTTGTTCGAGCGCGCGACCACCAGGCGATGCGCGCGCTGCTCGGCGATGCGCAGCCGCGTCTTGCGGCTGCGGCGGCCTCGAGCTTCTTTCTTGTTCATGATCCTAAGTCTCCGTATCTCTCGTCGCGGCGACTACTTCTTCTTCGTTTCTTTGATCATGACGTGCTCGTCGGCGTAGCGCACGCCCTTGCCCTTGTACGGCTCGGGCGGGCGGTAGGCGCGGATCTCCGCCGCGACCTGGCCGACCTGCTGCTTGTCGATGCCCTTGATGATGATTTCGGTCTGCTGCGGCGTCTCGACCTTGACGCCCTTGGGCATCCTGTGCACGACCGGGTGCGAGAAGCCCAGCGACAGGTTGAGCTTGTCGCCCGCGGCCTGCGCGCGGTAGCCCACGCCGACGAGCGTCAGCTTCTTTTCGATAGCCAGCGGTCACGCCCTTGACCATGTTGGCGACCAGCGCGCGCAGCGTGCCATGCATCGCGTTGGCTTCAATCGTTGGCGGCCTTGAAGGTCAGCGTGTCGCCGTTCTTTTCGATGGCGATGCCGCCGCCGAAGCGTTGCGACAGCGAGCCCAGCGGGCCCTTGACCGTGATCTCGCCCGTCCGCCAGGGTCACTTCGACCTTGGGCGGCAGCTGGATCGGGCTGTTTCCGATGCGCGACATGGTCGTCTTCTCCGTCAGGCGACGATGCAGATGACTTCGCCGCCGACGCCGGTGGCGCGCGCCTTGCGGTCGGTCATCACGCCGCGGGACGTCGAGACGATCGCGATGCCCAGCCCGTTCATGACGCGCGGGATATCGTCCTTGCTCTTGTAGATGCGCAGTCCGGGCTTGGACACGCGCTCGATCTTCTCGATCACCGGCCGGCCGGCGTAGTACTTGAGCGCGATTTCGAGCTGCGGGCGATTCTCCTCGCCGACCACGGCGAATCCCTCGATGTAGCCCTCGTCCTTCAGCACCTTGGCGATCGCCAGCTTGACCTTCGACGACGGCATCTGCACCGTAGCCTTCTCCGCCAGCTGCGCGTTGCGGATGCGCGTCAGCATATCGGCGATCGGATCAGTCATGCTCATGTGTCACCTCAAGCTTGCCTTGTCTTTCATGGGCCGCGTCTGCGGCCTACCAGCTCGCCTTGACCACGCCGGGAATCTCGCCGCGCATCGCGATCTCGCGCAGCTTGTTGCGTCCGAGGCCGAACTTGCGGAACACGCCGCGCGGACGGCCGGTGAGCCGCAGCGGTTGCGCAGCCGCGTCGGGCTCGAATTGCGCGGCAGCTGCTGCAGCCGGCGCCGTGCCGCCAGCCGTTCCTCATCGGAGGTCTTGGCGTTGCGGATGATCGCCAGCAGCTCGGCGCGACGCTTGGCATAGCGTTTCACCGTCAAGCGGCGCTTCTGGTCGCGGTTGATGACAGCCGTTTTCGCCATGGTGGCCCCTAGCTCTTGAACGGGAATTTGAACGCGGCGAGCAGCGCCTTCGCCTCGGCGTCGGTCTTCGCCGTCGTCGCGATCGTGATGTTCATGCCGCGGATCGCGTCGATCTTGTCGTACTCGATCTCCGGGAAAATGATCTGCTCCTTGACGCCCATGTTGTAGTTGCCGCGGCCGTCGAAGGCACGGCCCGACATGCCGCGGAAGTCGCGCACGCGCGGCAGCGCGATGGACACCAGCCGGTCGAGGAACTCGTACATGCGGTCCTGGCGCAGCGTGACCATGCAGCCGATCGGATAGCCGGTGCGAATCTTGAACACCGCGATCGACTTCTTCGACTTCGTGACCACCGGCTTCTGGCCGGAGATCTTGGTCATGTCGCCCACGGCGTTGTCGAGAATCTTCTTGTCGGCGACCGCCTCGCCCACGCCCATGTTGAGCACGATCTTGGACATGCGCGGGACCTGCATCGTCGACTTGTAGCCGAACTGCTTGATCAGCGCCGGCACGACTTCCTTCTTGTAGATTTCCTTCAGGCGCGCCATGTCAGGCTCCGATCACTTCGCCGTTGGACTTGAAAAAGCGGACCTTGCGCCCGTCCTCGAGCGTGCGGAAGCCGATGCGATCGGCCTTCTTCGTGACCGGGTTCCAGATCGCGACGTTGGAGACATGGATCGGCACTTCCTTGTTGATGATGCCGCCGGGCTGGTTCTTCATCGGGTTCGGCCGCGCGTGCTTCTTGACCTGGTTGATCCCCGCCACCAGCACATAGTCAGGGCCGACGGTATGCGTCACGTCGCCGCGTTTGCCCTTGTCGCGACCGGCGATGACGACGACGTTGTCGCCCTTCTTGATCTTGCGCATGATCAGAGCACTTCGGGTGCGAGCGAGACGATCTTCATGAAGCGCTCGGTGCGCAGTTCGCGCGTCACCGGCCCGAAGATGCGCGTGCCGATCGGCTCCAGCTTGGCGTGAGCAGCACCGCCGCGTTGGTGTCGAACTTGATCTTCGCGCCGTCGTCGCGGCGCACGCCCTGGCGGGTGCGCACCACCACCGCGTTGTAGATCTCGCCCTTCTTCACCCGGCCGCGCGGCGCAGCGTCCTTGATGCTGACCTTGATCACGTCGCCGATGTGCGCGTAGCGGCGCTTGCTGCCGCCGAGCACCTTAATGCACATTACCCGGCGCGCGCCGGTGTTGTCGGCGACGTCCAGCATCGTCTGCATCTGAATCATTGCAACTCTCCAACTTAACCCGCCCGGCGAGCGCCTGAAGCAATCCGCCTCGGCGCCGCCCGCGTCCTGCGTGTCTTGCGGCGGCCAGTCTTGGAACCCGTCCGGGTAGAACCGCCGGTAGCGGGAGCGTGGCACGCAACCCATCCGCGGCGGGGGAATCCAAAAGTATGGCAGGATTTATGCTTATCCGCAACTCCATCGCTCGATCAATGGCTTAGATGACCTTCGCCTTCTCGATGAGGCGCTTCACCCGCCAGGCCTTGGTCTTGGCGAGCTTGCGGCAAGCCTCGATCTCGACCAGGTCGCCCTCCTTGTATTCGTTGTTCTCGTCGTGGGCGTGGTACTTCCGCGACCGGGTGACAACCTTGCCGTAGAGCGGGTGCTTGACCCGGCGCTCGACCAGGACCGTCACGGTCTTCTGCATCTTGTCGCTGACCACGCGCCCGATCTGGGTCTGGATCAGGCTGCCCTTGCCGGACGGTGCGGCCGCCGCGGCCGGCGTCTCGAGTGTTTCGCTCATGCTTGTCCCGCCTTCTGATTAAGGAGCGTCTTGACCCGCGCGATGTCGCGGCGCACACGCATCACGCTCGCGTTGTTGGTCAGCTGCTGGGTGGCCTTCTGCATGCGCAGGCCGAACTGCTCCTTCAGCAGCGCGGTGAGCTCGGTCTTGAGCTCGTCGGGCGACTTGTCGCGGAGTTCTTTCCTGCGTTCGGTGCGCTTCATCGTCCGTTCCTTCTAGCCGAGCAGGCGGTGCACGAAGGTCGTGCGGATCGGCAGCTTGGCTGCCGCCAGCGCGAAGGCCTCGCGCGCGAGCGCTTCGTCGACGCCGTCCATCTCGTAGAGCACCTTGCCCGGCACGATCTCGGCGACGTAGTACTCCGGATTGCCCTTGCCGTTGCCCATCCGCACTTCGGCCGGTTTCTGCGAGATCGGCTTGTCGGGGAAGATGCGGATCCAGATGCGCCCGCCGCGCTTGATGTGGCGCGTCATGGCCCGGCGCGCGGCCTCGATCTGGCGCGCCGTCAGCCGACCGCGGCCGATGGCCTTGAGGCCGTATTCGCCGAAGCTGACCTTGTTGCCGACCGTGGCCACGCCCTTGTTGCGGCCCTTCTGCTCCTTGCGGTATTTCCTTCTAGCTGGCTGCAGCATTCTTCGCTCCTGCACTCTTGCGGGCGCGCTTCGGCGGTTCCGGCGCCGGAGCCGGCGCGGCCTGCGGCTCGGCGTTCTGCGGCAGCACCTCGCCCTTGAACACCCAGACCTTGATGCCGATCACGCCGTAGGTCGTCTTCGCCTCGGCAAAACCGTAGTCGATGTCGGCGCGCAGCGTGTGCAGCGGCACGCGTCCTTCGCGATACCACTCGGTGCGCGCGATCTCGATGCCGTTCAGGCGCCCCGAACTCATGATCTTGATGCCCTGCGCGCCGAGCCGCATCGCGTTCTGCATCGCCCGCTTCATCGCGCGGCGGAACATGATCCGCTTTTCGAGCTGCTGCGCGATCGAGTCGGCGACGAGCTGGGCGTCGATCTCCGGCTTGCGGATTTCCTCGATGTTCAAGCCCACCTCGGTGCCCATCATCTTGCGCAGGTTCGCGCGCAGCGTCTCGATGTCCTCGCCCTTCTTGCCGATGACCACGCCGGGCCGCGCGCTGTGGATCGTGATGCGCGCGTTCTTCGCCGGCCGCTCGATCGTGATCTTGCCGACCGACGCGTGGGAGAGCTTCTTGCTCAGGTAATCGCGGACCTTGATGTCCTCGTTTAGCGTCGTCGGAAAGTGCTTGCTGTTCGCATACCACTTCGACGCCCAGTCGCGATTGACCGCGAGGCGGAAGCCGGTCGGATGGATTTTCTGTCCCATGAACTGTCCTTAGTTGCGCCTATTTGCCGTCACCGACGGTGACGTGGATGTGGCAGGTCTGCTTGAGGATCACGTTGCCGCGGCCCTTGGCGCGCGCGGTGAACCGGCGCAGGTTCTCCGCCTTGTCGACGTAAATCGTCCTCACCTTGAGCTCGTCGACGTCGGCGCCATCGTTGTGCTCGGCGTTGGCGATCGCCGACTCGAGCACGCGCTTGATGATCTTGGCGCCCTTCTTCGGGCTGAAGGCGAGCACGTCGAGCGCCTTGTCGACAGGCAGGCCGCGGATCTGGTCGGCGACGAGCCGGCCCTTCTGGGCCGACAGCCGCACGCCGCGCAGGATCGCTTTGGTCTCCATGGCTGCCTCCTATTTTCTCGGCGGCGTCGTCGGCGCGACCACTTTCTTGTCGGCCGAGTGGGCCTTGAAGGTGCGGGTCAGCGCGAATTCGCCGAGCTTGTGGCCGACCATGTTTTCGGAAACGTAGACCGGGATGTGCTGCTTGCCGTTGTGAATCGCGATCGTCAGGCCCACGAAATCCGGCGTGATCGTCGAGCGCCGCGACCAGGTCTTGATCGGCCGCTTGTCCGAAGTCGCGCGCGCCGCTTCGACCTTCGCCTGCAGGTGGTGGTCGACGAACGGACCCTTCTTGATCGAACGTGCCATGGCAATCAGCCCTTCTTACGGCGTGGCGGCGGCGAACGATCATGCCGTCGGTGCGCTTGTTCTTGCGCGTCTGGTAACCCTTGGTCGGCGTGCCCCACGGGCGAAACCGGGTGCCGGTTGCCGCGGGTGCGCCCGCCGTGCGGGTGGTCGACCGGGTTCATCGACTTCGCCGCGAACCGTGGGGCGGATGCCGCGCCAGCGGGTCGCGCCGGCCTTGCCGATCGAGCGCAGGTTGTGCTCTTCGTTGCCGACCTCGCCGATCGTCGCGCGGCAATCGACGTGCACCTTGCGGATCTCGCCCGAGCGCATGCGCAGCTGCGCGTAAGCGCCTTCGCGCGCCAGCAGCTGCACCGACGCGCCGGCCGAGCGCGCGATCTGCGCGCCCTTGCCCGGCAGCATTTCGACGCAATGAATCGTCGTGCCCACCGGGATGTTCCGCAGCGGCAGGCAGTTGCCCGGCTTGATCGGCGCATCGGCGCCGTTCATCAGCTGCGCCCCGGCGCCAATGCCGCGCGGCGCGACGATGTAGCGGCGCTCGCCGTCGGCGTAGAGCAGCAGCGCCAGATGCGCGCTGCGGTTCGGGTCGTACTCGAGCCGCTCGACCTTCGCGGCGATGCCGTCCTTGTTGCGGCGGAAATCGACGATGCGGTAGTGCCGCTTGTGGCCGCCGCCCTGGTGCCGCATGGTGATGTGGCCGTTGTTGTTGCGCCCCGAGCCGCGCTTCTTGCTCTCGATGAGCGTGTCGACCGGGCGGCCCTTGTGCAGGTCGGGATTGACGACCTTGACCAGTCCGCGGCGGCCGGGCGAAGTCGGTTTGACTTTGACGAGGGGCATGGCTTAGGCCTCTTGCGCGAAGTTGATTTCCTGGCCAGGCTTGAGGCTCACGTACGCCTTCTTCCAGTTGCGGCGCCGGCCGCTGTAGGCGCCGAAGCGCTTGTGCTTGCCGTGAACGTTGACGATCTGGACGTTCGCGACCTCGACCTTCTTTTCTTCCACAGCAGCTCGACCGCGGCCTTCACGTCCTTCTTGGTGGCGTCGGGCCGGACGCGGAAGATGACCTGGTTATGGCGGTCGGCGATCTGCGTGGCCTTTTCCGAGATCGACCGGCGCCAGGAGAATCGTCATCAGGCGTTCCTCGTTGCCTTTCGGCGGCGCGACCTTGGGTGCCGTCTTTTGCGCGTTCATCCCAGCATCTCCTCGAACTGCGTCACCGCGGCCCGGGTCAGCAGCACGTTCTCGAACCGGACCAGGCTGACCGGATCGACCTCTTTCGCCTCGAGCACGAGCACGTCGGGCAGGTTGCGCGAAGACAGGCAGCACGTTGTCGTCGACCTTGTCGGTGACGACAAGGACCGTGCCCGAGAGCCCGAAGGCCTTGATCTTCTGCGCGAACAGCTTCGTCTTCGGCGCATCGAGCGCGAGCTCCTCGACCACCGCCAGGCGGCCCTCGCGGACGAGCTGCGACAGGATCGACGCGATCCCCGCGCGGTACATCTTGCGATTGACCTTGTGCGAAAAATTCTCGTCGGGCGAGCTGGGGAAGATCTTGCCGCCGCCGCGCCACAAGGGGCTGTTGGCCTGGCCGGCGCGTGCGCGTCCGGTGCCCTTCTGCTGCCAGGGCTTCTTGTGCGACTTGTTGACCTCGCCGCGCGACTTCTGCGCGCGGGTGCCGCGGCGCGCGTTGGCCTGGAACGCGGTTACGACCTGGTGCACCAGCGCCTCGTTGTAGTCGCGCGCGAACAGCGCGTCGGAGGCCGCGAGCGTCGCGGCCGGCTTGCCGCTGTCGTTGATGAGCTTGAGATCCATGCTCAGGTTCCCTTCTTGGCCGGGGTCTTGACCGAGGGCCGGACGATGATGTGGCCGCCGTCGGCGCCGGGAACCGCGCCCTTGACCAGCAGCAGGCCGCGCGCGGCGTCCACGCGGACGACCTTCAGCGTCTGCACGGTGCGCTGGACGTTGCCGTGCTGGCCGGCCATGCGCTTGCCGGGAAAGACCCGGCCCGGGTCCTGCGCCATCGAAATCGATCCCGGCATGTTGTGCGAAACGCGAGTTGCCGTGCGAAGCGCGGTTCGAGCTGAAGTGGTGGCGCTCGATCACGCCGGTGAAGCCGCGGCCCTTGGTCGTGCCCGACACGTCGACCAACTGCCCCACCGCGAAGGTCTCGACGCTGATCGTCTCGCCGACCTTGAGCTTGGCGAGCTCCTCCGCCGCCACCGGGAACTCCCGGAGCAGCTCGCCGGCCTCGACGCCCGCCTTGGCGAGATGCCCGGCCTGCGCCTTGTTGACCCGGCGCGCGCGGCGCTTGCCGTAGGTGACCTGCACGGCGGCGTAGCCGTCGGTCTCGGGCGTCTTGATCTGCGTGACGCGGTTGTTGGCGACGTCGAGCACCGTCACCGGGACGGCGGCGCCGTCGTCGGTAAAGACGCGGGTCATGCCGACCTTGCGACCCACCAAGCCGAGACTCATGTTCGTCATCCTTTCATTGCCGCCGATTGCGATTGATCGGCCGACTCAATCATTGCAGCTTGATCTCGACGTCGACACCGGCCGGCAGATCGAGCTTCATCAGCTGGTCGACCGTCTTGTCGGTCGGGTCGATGATGTCCATCAGCCGCAGGTGCGTGCGGATCTCGAACTGGTCGCGCGAGGTCTTGTTGACGTGCGGCGAGCGCAGGATGTCGAAGCGCTCGATCTTGGTCGGCAGCGGCACCGGGCCCTTCACGACCGCGCCGGAGCGCTTGGCCGTGTCAACGATCTCCAGCGCCGACTGGTCGATCAGCTTGTAATCGAACGCCTTCAGGCGGATGCGGATTTTCTGGTTTTGCATGGTCGACTTTCAGTCGTGCAGCAATTAGCCTGCGTTTCGCGCTTCGTGCCGCGTTACTCGATGACCTTGGCGACGACGCCGGCGCCGACGGTGCGGCCGCCTTCGCGGATCGCGAAGCGCAGCCCCTCCTCCATCGCAATCGGCGCAATCAGCGTCACCGTCATCTGGATGTTGTCCCCAGGCATCACCATCTCCGTGCCCGCCGGCAGCTCCACACTCCCGGTCACGTCCGTGGTCCGGAAATAAAACTGCGGCCGGTACCCCGGAAAGAACGGCGTGTGCCGCCCGCCTTCCTCCTTCGACAGCACATACACCTCGCAGGTGAACTTGGTGTGCGGCGTGATGCTCCCCGGCTTGGCCAGCACCTGCCCCCGCTCCACCTCCTCCCGCTTCGTCCCCCGCAGCAGCACCCCGATGTTGTCCCCCGCCTGCCCCTGATCGAGCAGCTTGCGGAACATCTCCACCCCCGTGCACACCGTCTTCAGCGTCGGCTTGAGCCCCACGATCTCCAGCTCCTCGCCCACCTTCACCACCCCGCGCTCCACCCGCCCCGTCACCACCGTCCCCCGCCCCGAGATCGAGAACACGTCCTCCACCGGCATCAGAAACGGCCCGTCGATCAGCCGCTTCGGCGTCGGTATGTAGGTGTCCAGCGCCTCCGCCAGCCGGTTGATGCACGGCTCCCCCAGGTCCCACTTGTCCCCTTCCAGCGCCAGCTTCGCACTGCCCATGATGATCGGCGATCTTGTCCCCGGGAAACTCGTACTTGCTCAACAGCTCCCGCACCTCCATCTCGACCAGCTCCAGCAGCTCCTTGTCGTCGACCATGTCCGCCTTGTTCATGAACACCACGATGTAGGGCACCCCCACCTGCCGCGCCAGCAGAATGTGCTCCCGCGTCTGCGGCATCGGCCCGTCGGCCGCCGACACCACCAGAATCGCCCCGTCCATCTGCGCCGCACCCGTGATCATGTTCTTCACGTAGTCCGCGTGCCCCGGACAGTCCACGTGCGCGTAGTGCCGGTTCTTCGTCTCGTACTCCACGTGCGCCGTGTTGATCGTGATCCCCCGCGCCTTCTCCTCCGGCGCGTTGTCAATCTGGTCGTAGGCCTTCGCCTCCCCACCAAACTTCTTCGACAGCACCAGCGTCATCGCCGCCGTCAGCGTCGTCTTCCCGTGATCCACGTGCCCGATCGTCCCCACGTTCACGTGCGGCTTCGTCCGCTCAAATTTGCCCTTGGCCATGTGTTTTCCTTGTTACTTTCGAGATCCCTTGCCCTGATCGACGTGATCCTTGTCGGGATTGTCGCGTTGATGACTGCTTCGGCGACACTCTTCGGCGCTTCGGTGTAGTGCTTGAATTCCATCGTGTAGGTCGCGCGGCCCTGCGACAGCGAGCGCAGCGTCGTCGAGTAGCCGAACATCTCCGCCAGCGGCACTTCCGCCTTGATCACCTTGATCCCGCCGACGTCGTCCATGCCCTGCATCATGCCGCGCCGGCTAGACAGGTCGCCCATGACGTTGCCCATGAAGTCCTCGGGCGTTTCGACCTCGACCGCCATCATCGGCTCGAGCAGCGCCGGATTGGCCTGGCGCATGCCGTCCTTGAACGCCATCGACGCCGCCATCTTGAACGCGTTCTCGTTCGAGTCGACGTCGTGGTAGCAGCCGTCGAACAGCGTCACCTTGACGTCGACGACCGGGAAGCCGGCCAGCACGCCGTTGGGCAGCGTTTCGCGCAGGCCCTTCTCGACCGCCGGAATGTATTCGCGCGGCACCGCGCCGCCCTTGATCGCGTCGACGAACTCGAAGCCCTTGCCCGCCGGCTGCGGCTCCATCTTGAGCACGACGTGGCCGTACTGGCCGCGGCCGCCCGACTGCTTGATGAACTTGCCCTCGATCTCGACGGGCTTCTTGATCGCTTCGCGGTACGCGACCTGCGGCTTGCCCACGTTGGCTTCGACGCCGAACTCGCGCTTCATGCGGTCGACGATGATCTCGAGGTGGAGCTCGCCCATGCCGGAGATGATCGTCTGGCCCGATTCCTCGTCGGTGCGCACGCGGAACGACGGATCTTCCTGCGCCAGGCGGTTCAGCGCGATGCCCATCTTCTCCTGGTCGGCCTTGGTCTTCGGCTCGACCGCCTGCGAGATCACCGGCTCGGGGAACACCATCCGCTCGAGCATGATGATCTTGTCCGGGTCGCACAGCGTCTCGCCGGTCGTCGCTTCCTTGAGGCCCACCGCCGCGGCGATGTCGCCGGCGCAGACTTCCTTGATCTCCTCGCGCTGGTTGGCGTGCATCTGCAGCAGGCGCCCGATGCGCTCCTTGCGATTGCGCTTGATCGGGTTGTAGACCGTGTCGCCGGAGTTGAGCACGCCGGAATAGACGCGGAAGAAGGTCAGCTGGCCGACGTACGGGTCGGTCATGATCTTGAACGCCAGCGCCGCGAACGGCTCGTCGTCGGCGGCCCTGCGCACCGCCGGCCGACCCTTGTCGTCCTCGCCCTTGACCGGCTTGATGTCGACCGGCGACGGCATGTAGTCGATCACCGCGTCGAGCATCGCCTGCACGCCCTTGTTCTTGAACGCCGAGCCGCACAGCATCGGCACGATCTCGTTGGCGATGGTGCGCTTGCGCAGGCCGCGCTTGATGTCCTCCTCGGACAGGTCGTGGCCCTCGAGGTACTTGTGCATCAGCTCGTCGTCGGCTTCGGCCGCCGCCTCGACCATCTTCTCGCGCCATTCGCTGCGCCTCCTCGACGAGGTCCGCCGGAATGTCGCGCGGCGTCGTACTTCATGCCCTGCGTCGATTCGTCCCAGTAGATCGCCTTCATCTTGACCAGGTCGACCACGCCCTCGAACTTTTCCTCGGCGCCGATCGGCATCTGGATCGGCACCGGGTTGGCCTTCAGGCGGGTCTTGATGTGCTCGTAGGACCTTGAAGAAGTTGGCGCCCTGGCGGTCCATCTTGTTGACGAACGCGAGCCGCGGCACCTTGTACTTGTTGGCCTGCCGCCACACGGTTTCCGACTGCGGCTGCACGCCGCCGACCGCGTCATACACCATGCACGCGCCGTCGAGCACGCGCATCGAGCGCTCGACCTCGATGGTGAAATCGACGTGTCCCGGCGTGTCGATGATGTTGATGCGGTGCTCGGGATAGCTGCCGTCCATCCCCTTCCAGAAGCAGGTCGTCGCCGCGGAGGTGATGGTGATGCCGCGCTCGCGCTCCTGCTCCATCCAGTCCATGACCGCCGCGCCATCGTGCACTTCGCCCATCTTGTGCGACACGCCGGTGTAGAACAGGATGCGTTCGGTGGTCGTGGTCTTTCCGGCATCAATGTGCGCACTGATGCCGATGTTCCGATACCGCTCGATGGGAGTCGTTCGTGCCACTTTTTTTCGCTGTCGCTGTACGCAGGAGGGACATCGTTATCGGAATCCGCTCGCCGCTGCCTTGATCGTTGGTCTAGAACCGGAAGTGGGAGAAGGCCTTGTTGGCCTCGGCCATGCGGTGCACTTCCTCGCGTTTCTTCACCGCGCCGCCGCGGCCTTCCGAGGCCTCGAGCAGTTCCGCCGCAAGGCGCTGGCCCATCGATTTCTCGCCGCGCTTGCGCGCCGCCTCGCGCAGCCAGCGCATCGCCAGCGCCACGCGCCGCACCGGCCGGACTTCGACCGGCACCTGGAAGTTGGCGCCGCCGACGCGGCGGCTCTTCACCTCGACCATCGGCTTCGCGTTCGACAGCGCCTGGGTGAAGACCTCCAGCGGATCCTTGCCGCCCTTCTTGGCGATGGATTCGAATGCGCCGTAGACGATGCGCTCGGCAACCGACTTCTTGCCCTGGCTCATCAGCACGTTGACGAACTTGGCGACGTCGCTGCTCGCGTACTTCGGATCGGGCAGGATCTCGCGCTTGGGAATCTCTCGGCGTCGGGGCATGGTGCTCTAGTCTCTCGCTGGAATGGGTTCAGGGCTTTAAGCCGCTTTGGGTTTCTTCGCGCCGTACTTGGAGCGCGCCTGCTTGCGATCCTTGACGCCCGCCGTGTCGAGGCTGCCGCGCACCATGTGATAGCGCACGCCGGGCAGGTCCTTCACGCGGCCGCCGCGGATCAGCACCACCGAGTGCTCCTGCAGGTTGTGGCCTTCGCCGCCGATGTAGCTGATCACCTCGAAGCCGTTGGTAAGGCGGACCTTGGCGACCTTGCGCAGCGCGGAGTTCGGCTTCTTCGGCGTGGTCGTGTACACGCGCGTGCACACGCCGCGCTTCTGCGGGCTCTGCTTGAGCGCCGGCACCTTGCTCTTCGACACAGGGGCGACCCGGCCCTTGCGCACCAGTTGATTGATCGTCGGCATCCTGATTGTCCGTTTCGTGCGATCCGCTTCGCTGGACCGCAGCCTATCGTTTGGCGAAACCGCTACGGGCCGCGCTTCCCGGCCTCTTTTTGCTGCTGCAACAAAATCAAAGTGGCCCAAGCATTGCCTGCTCAGGCCACTCTTCTCGCGCCTCGGCCGACGCCTTTGGAACCGCTGCATTCCTTGGGGCCGCAAGCGGCCAAGGACGGCCGGGTACGCACGCCCCGCCGGTCGGCTATCGTAAGGCGCCCGGAGAGGCGAAAAGACTTTGGATTTTAAGGCACTACGGCATTTGTGTCAACGCACTCCTCGTCCCGTGGAGTGGCATGCCGGACCGATGGGGGCTCGGGCGAGCGGGGGGCGAACGGGGGGTGAGCGCAGGAGCCTTTGCGCTCGGCCCCGCGCCGCCTGGCCTGAAGCGCGCGCCTGGCCCCGATGCAGTCGATCGACGGCTGGCGCGCCCAGGCGCTCAGCCAGGGATGGAGGCTTCCTGACCCAGGCTGGCATGGCGCGCCTTGTGCCGCCGGCAAGCACGCGCGGGCGCGTTACTTACGGGTATCGTTTCGCGCCGCTGCCTGCCGCCGCGCCGAGTATGCAGCCTCAACCCGTTGCAGCATCTGCTTCAAAGGCGTCTTGTATCCGGAACACGTAGCTGTTCTTGTGTTTAAGGGGGCCCGAGAGTTCTTCCGGATGGACCAGCATCGAAGCGTTGGCTTCGAAAATCAGTAGCCGCTTGTCGGCTAGGACCGAGAAATCGACGCCCGCATAGTCGAGGTCGAGCCTTGCCGCGATCGACTCGATCGCCCGCATGCCAGCGGGTCCGATAGCCGCTTCCGGGTCTTCCAGGAACGCTTTCTCTTCCTCGATCTTCCACGGACATGACTCCATGCCGACACGGTAATAGTGCACCATCCATTCCGACCCTATCGCGAGGTGATAGGGGTATGGCTTGCGGTCAATGAATATCATGCGGTACTTGCGAAAGCAGGAGTCAGCGGAACGAAAGTCGACGAACTGGGAAACATATACCGGACCGGTCTGCGCCGCCCTGCGCTGGGCAAGCTCGGCCGCGGTGCGTACGAGTTCCAGGTCAATACCGCCATGCGTACCGGCGGGCCGTATCAATAGCGGCAGCTGAGCGACCACGGAGTCGTCCCAGTCGTCGCTGTTTGCAAATCTCCACACCGCTGGCACAACAATGTTGTCTATTCCATCGACCAGGGCAGGCAGATTATTTCGCGCCGTACGCGCCACTTTATCGCGGGGGTTGAGCAGCGGTTTGGTGCACGCTTCGGGTGAATCGGCGCACCGTCTCGGCGGAGCCTCCCTCCATGTCGGCGTCACTCATTGCGTTGAACACCAGATCGTAGTGCGGCAAATAATCGGTTTGGTCATCGCGCGCCGAGCCAATGGTCCAGTGGACGCGGGTATTGATCGTTTTCGGGAAAAGGAGTTCGGTCGTAGGCATATTGCCTACTGCCGTCGTAAAAAGTAAAAGCACCGTTCTTGTCGGGGTGGCCGCGTACTGGATCTCGATTTCCTGGGCGCGAGAGGCGCGATCAAGGTGCTGTTTCGCTTCGTCCGTGTTCTCTGTTTGCAGCAAGAGTCATGGCCATATTTTGATTGGCCTCGACTTGCTCCGGCTCGATAGCGAGCGCCGCACGATTCCATCGCAACGCCTGTTCGGGTTCTCTTGCTGGCAAGATAAGCCGCACCCAGGTTGGCCATCGCTATCGCAAAATCCGGTCGAATCGCGATCGCCTGTAGGTAGCATGCGACCGCCTCTTCAAGCCGTCCTTGCCTGGACAGGGCGACGCCAAGACTATTGTGAGCAGCGGCGTGACTGGGTTCGATTACCAAAACCTGTTCGAAGCTCGCGACCGCCGCGTCCAGTTGCGCCAGCGACATTTGCGTTAGGCCCAACTTGTAACGCGACGCAGCGCAACCTGGCTTGAGCTCGACATCGCGCCGGCAGTCCGCCTCCGCTTGGGACAGCTGCGTGGCTTCCTTGACCGCCAAGTCCAGTTTCGCTTTCGCGCCCTCGTGGTCGGGGTTCAGCGCCAATGCGTGGCGCAAGGCCGCTTCTGCCTCGGCCGGACGCCTGGCGCTGATGAGGACAACGCCCAGGTTCGCATGCGCCCCGACGCAATTGGGATCGAGCTCAAGGACGCGTCGAAAGACCGCTTCGGCTTCTGGGATACGCCTGGCATTGACCAGCAGCAAGCCGAGGTTGTTGAGGGCCTCGATGCAATGAGGGAGATATTTGAGCGCCTTCCGGTATGCCGCCTCTGCCTCCCAGTGACGACCGGTTTCGGCAAGAACGACCCCCAGGTTATAGAGCGCAACAACGTTGCCTTCCTCCAGTTCGATGGCCCGGCGAAAAGCCGCCTCCGCCTCGGTAAGACGCTGGGTGCCCTGAAGCGCCACGCCCAACTCGTTGTGGGTCGCGGCCGAATCGGGCGCCAGTGCGACTGCGTGGCGACGCTGCGCCTCGACCTCGAGAAGCTGCTTCATCCTCGCACCGACCCGATCAAGGTTTTTCTGCGCTTCGGCGAAATCGGGCTTTAGCTCGAGCGCACGGCGGAAAGCCGCTTCGGCTTCGGCCAGACGCCCCGTATCCATGAGCACGACGCCCAGGTTGTTGTGGCACTCGACAAAGTTGGGCAATAACTCGATCGCCCTGCGGTACGCGCGTTCCGCCTCCCAGGGACGGTTGGTTTCATAAAGGACGGCGCCCAGGTTGTAATGGGCAACCAAATTGTCTGCTTGCAGGTTGATTGCCTGGCGAAACGCCGTTTCGGCTTCGGCCAGGCGTCGCGCCTCTTTGAGAAAGACGCCCAGGGTGTTGTGGGCCTCGGCAGAATTCGGCAGCAATTCGAGCGTTCGGCGAAGGTCTGCTTCTTCCAACGGCGCCGGGGCGGGCGTCGCGCCAGCGCGGGGTTCCTGCCGGGCCTTGGTCGAAAGCGGGTCCGTGCAGCAGATCCCTCAGCATGCCAAGCAACATACAGTGACTCCTAGCCGTAGCCGCGGTTGCGGCGCGCCGATCCGCAAAACCCACTCGCAGGGGGCGCGGGCGCGGTCACCGCCTCGGATTCATTCTGCCGTGGGCGTTCCCGGCATGCAACGAATCGGGCCGCCGGGCCGGGCCACAGCCTCGAGACTCGACCGGTTCGCCAAAGTGCCGCCATCAAGGCGACGCTTTCCTTTGGCCCGCTTGCTTACGGTCTGCTGACGCACGCCGCCGCGAAAAAAAAGACCGGCGCAGCAACCGCCGGCCTTTTGCACTACACAACCGGCTAGGCAGCGTCGGCGCTGACCTCCGCCGTCGGCGCGGCTTCCTCGGGCAGCCCCAGCAGGGCAGCCGCCTCGGCTCCGGCTTTCTGCTTCTTGCGCGCGTTGTGATACGCGAGGCCGGTCCCGGCAGGGATCAGGCGCCCGACGATCACGTTCTCCTTCAGGCCGCGCAGCTCGTCTCTCTTGCCCATGATGGCCGCCTCGGTCAGCACGCGCGTGGTCTCCTGGAACGACGCCGCGGAGATGAACGAGTCGGTCGACAGCGACGCCTTGGTGATGCCGAGCAGCATGTGCTCGTAGGTGGCGCCCTTCTTGCCCTCGGCGACGACCTTGTCGTTCTCGTCCAGCAGCTCCGAGCGCTCCACCTGCTCGCCCGGAATGAAGCGCGTGTCGCCCGCGTCGACCACCTGCACCCGGCGCAGCATCTGCCGCACGATCACCTCGATGTGCTTGTCGTTGATCTTCACGCCCTGCAGCCGGTAGACGTCCTGCACCTCGTCGGTGATGTAGCGCGCCAGCGCCTCGACGCCCAGCAGGCGCAGGATGTCGTGCGGGTCCGCCGGGCCGTCGACGATCGACTCGCCCTTGTTCACCACCTGGCCGTCGTGCGCCGTGACGTGCTTGTCCTTCGCGATCAGGTACTCGTGCGCGACGCCGTCGAGGTCGGTGATCACCAGCCGCTGCTTGCCCTTGGTGTCCTTGCCGAACGAGACCGTGCCGGTGACTTCGGCGAGCAGGCCCGCGTCCTTGGGCGAGCGCGCCTCGAAGAGCTCCGCCACGCGCGGCAGGCCGCCGGTGATGTCGCGGGTCTTCGAGGTCTCCTGCGGGATGCGCGCCAGCACTTCGCCAACGGCGACCTCCTGGCCGTCCTTGACCGTGATGATCGAACCCAGCTGGAAGGTGATGTTCACCGGCTGGTCGGAGCCGGCGAGCTTGACTTCGTCGCCCTTCTCGTTCAGCAGCTTCACCTGCGGCCGCACGCCCTTGGCCGCGGCGCCGGAGCGGCGCTTCGGATCGATGACGACCAGCGTCGACAGCCCGGTCACGTCGTCGACCTGCTTGGCGACGGTCACGCCTTCCTCGACGTTCTCGAACTTCACCCGGCCGGCGTACTCGGTGATGATCGGCCGCGACGTCGGCATCCCAGATCGCGAGCACCTTGCCCGCCTTGACGACCTCGCCGTCCTTGACCAGCATCGTCGCGCCGTAAGGCACCTTGTGCCGCTCGCGCTCGCGGCCGTTGTCGTCGTGGATCATCACCTCGCCCGAGCGCGCGATGACGACCATCTCGCCCTTGGCGTTGGTGACGTAGCGCATGGCCATCGAGAAGCGCACCGTGCCGCCGGACTTGCTTTCGAGCTGCGACGCCGCGGCGGTCCGCGATGCCGCGCCGCCGATGTGGAACGTCCGCATCGTAAGCTGCGTGCCCGGCTCGCCGATCGACTGCGCGGCGATCACGCCGATCGCCTCGCCGACGTTGACGACGTGCCCGCGACCCAGATCGCGGCCGTAGCAGCGCGCGCACAGGCCGTAGCGCGTGTCGCAGGTCAGCGGCGTGCGCACCTTGACCTCGTCGATGCCCAGCGCCTCGATCTGTTCGACCTCATCCTCGCCCAGCAGCGTACCGGCCGCGAACAGCGTCGCCTGCGTCTCCGGGTTGATGATGTCGGCGGCCGCGGTGCGGCCGAGGATGCGCTCGCGCAGGGGCTCGATCACTTCGCCGCCCTCGACCAGCGCCTTCATCGCCACGCCGTTGCTCGTGCCGCAGTCCTCCTCGGTGACCACCAGGTCCTGCGTCACGTCGACCAGGCGCCGCGTAAGGTAACCGGAGTTGGCGGTCTTCAGCGCGGTGTCGGCGAGACCCTTGCGCGCGCCGTGCGTCGAGATGAAGTACTGCAGCACGTTCAGGCCTTCGCGGAAGTTCGCGGTGATCGGCGTCTCGATGATCGAGCCGTCCGGCTTCGCCATCAGGCCGCGCATGCCGGCCAGCTGGCGGATCTGCGCCGCCGAGCCGCGCGCACCCGAGTCCGCCATCATGTAGATGGAGTTGAACGATTCCTGGCGCGCGGGCTTGCCGTCGCGCGTCGTGACGTCCATGGTCCCGAGCTGCGCCATCATCGCCTTGGCGATGTCGTCGCCGGCGCGGCCCCAGATGTCGACGACCTTGTTGTAGCGCTCGCCCTGCGTGACCAGGCCCGAGGTGTACTGCGCCTCGATCTCCTTCACCTCGTGCTCGGCCTTGGCGATGATGGTGTGCTTCTCCTCGGGAATGAGCATGTCGTCGGCCGCGAACGAGATGCCGCCGCGCGTGGCCAGGCTGTAGCCGGCCTGCATCAGCTTGTCGGCGAAGATCACCGTTTCGCGCAGGCCGCAGCGGCGGAAACTGGCGTTGATGATGCGCGAGATCTCCTTCTTCTTGAGCGGCTTGTTGATCGTCTCGAACGGCAGGCCCACCGGCAGGATCTCGGAGAGCAGCGCGCGGCCGACCGTCGTCTCGTAGCGCGTGACCTTGTCGCTCCGCTCGTCGTTGGCGCCGACCTGCGTCTCCTTGATCCGGACCGCGATCTTGGCGTGCAGCTCGACCTGCCGCGACTCGTAGGCGCGGGTGACCTCGGCGATGTCGGCAAACAGCATGCCCTCGCCCGGGCGCCGATCAGCTCGCGGGTCGCGTAGTAGAGGCCGAGCACGATGTCCTGCGACGGCACGATGCAGGGCTCGCCGTTCGACGGCAGCAGCACGTTGTTCGACGCCAGCATCAGCGTGCGCGCTTCCATCTGCGCCTCCAGCGACAGCGGCACGTGCACGGCCATCTGGTCGCCGTCGAAGTCGGCGTTGAACGCCGTGCAGACCAGCGGATGCAGCTGGATCGCCTTGCCTTCGATCAGCACCGGCTCGAAAGCCTGGATGCCGAGCCGGTGCAGCGTCGGCGCGCGGTTGAGCATCACCGGATGCTCGCGGATCACCTCTTCCAGGATGTCCCAGACCACCGGCTCCTGATTCTCGACCATCTTCTTCGCCGCCTTGATCGTGGTGGCGAGGCCCATCGTTTCGAGCTTGTTGAAGATGAACGGCTTGAACAGCTCGAGCGCCATCAGCTTCGGCAGGCCGCACTGGTGCAGCTTCAGCTGCGGGCCGACCACGATCACCGAGCGGCCCGAGTAGTCGACGCGCTTGCCGAGCAGGTTCTGGCGGAAGCGGCCGCCCTTGCCCTTGATCATGTCGGCGAGCGACTTCAGCGGCCGCTTGTTGGCGCCGGTCATCGCCTTGCCGCGGCGGCCGTTGTCGAGCAGGGAGTCGACGGCTTCCTGCAGCATCCGCTTTTCGTTGCGCACGATGATATCCGGCGCCTTGAGCTCGAGCAGGCGCTTCAGGCGGTTGTTGCGGTTGATCACGCGGCGGTACAGGTCGTTCAGGTCCGAGGTCGCGAAGCGGCCGCCGTCGAGCGGCACCAGCGGGCGCAGGTCGGGCGGCAGCACCGGCAGCACTTCGAGGATCATCCATTCGGGCTTGATGCCCGACTTGTGGAACGCCTCGAGCACCTTGAGGCGCTTGGCGATCTTCTTGATCTTGGTGTCGGAGCCGGTCGTCTCGAGCTCCTTGCGCAGCTTGTCGATCTCGACGTTGACGTCGAGCGAGCGCAAGCAGCTCGCGGATGCCTTCCGCGCCCATGCTGGCGGAAAAGTCGTCGCCGTACTGCTCGACCTTGGCCAGGTAGTCGTCTTCGGTCAGCAGCCCGCCGCGGTTGAGCGGCGTCATGCCCGGCTCGGTGACGACGTAGGCCTCGAAGTAGAGCACGCGCTCGATGTCGCGCAGCGTCATGTCGAGCACCATGCCCATGCGCGACGGCAGGCTCTTCAGGAACCAGATGTGCGCGACCGGCGAGGCGAGCTCGATGTGCCCCATGCGCTCGCGGCGCACCTTGGCCAGCGTCACTTCGACGCCGCACTTCTCGCAGATCACGCCGCGGTGCTTCAGGCGCTTGTACTTGCCGCACAGGCACTCGTAGTCCTTGACCGGCCCGAAGATCTTGGCGCAGAACAGGCCGTCGCGCTCCGGCTTGAACGTGCGGTAGTTGATCGTCTCCGGCTTCTTCACTTCGCCGTACGACCAGGAGCGGATCTTCTCCGGCGAGGCGAGCCCGGTCTTGATCGCGTCGAATTCTTCTTCCTGCGTGACCTGCTTGAACAGATCGAGCAGTGCTTTCATGCGTCGTTACTCCCGAATATTCCGTGGCGGCCGTGGATCTGCGTGATCGCTAAGGCCGTGTCAATAGCGTTCCAGATCGATATCGATCGCCAGCGAGCGGATTTCCTTCACCAGCACGTTGAACGACTCCGGCATGCCGGCCTCGATCTTGTGCTCGCCCTTGACGATGTTCTCGTAGACCTTGGTCCGCCCGTTGACGTCGTCGGACTTGACCGTGAGCATCTCCTGCAGCGTGTACGACGCGCCGTAGGCTTCGAGCGCCCAGACTTCCATTTCGCCGAAGCGCTGGCCGCCGAACTGCGCCTTGCCGCCCAGCGGCTGCTGCGTGACCAGGCTGTACGGGCCGGTCGAGCGCGCGTGCATCTTGTCGTCGACCAGGTGGTGCAGCTTCAGCACGTGCATGTAGCCCACCGTGACCGGGCGGTCGAACGCCTCGCCGGTGCGGCCGTCGTAGAGCGTGACCTGGCCGCTGCGCGGCAGCCCCGCGAGATCGAGCATGTCCTTGATCTCGTCTTCGGTCGCGCCGTCGAACACCGGCGTGGCGAACGGCACGCCGTCCTTCAGGTTCTCCGCGAGCTGGATCGCCTCGCCGTCGTCGAGGCTGTCGATCGCCTCCGGCTTGCCGGTCGTGTTGTAGATCTTGTTCAGGAACTTGCGGATCTCGGCGGCGTTGGCCTGCGCCTTGAGCATCTCGCCGATCGCGCCCGAGGCCCTTCGCGGCCCAGCCGAGGTGGACCTCGAGGATCTGCCCGACGTTCATCCGCGACGGCACGCCGAGCGGATTCAGCACGATGTCGACCGGCGTGCCGTCGGCCATGTACGGCATGTCCTCGACCGGCACGATCTTGGACACGACGCCCTTGTTGCCGTGGCGGCCGGCCATCTTGTCGCCGGGCTGCAGGCGGCGCTTGACCGCGACGTAGACCTTGACCATCTTCTGCACGCCCGGCGGCAGCTCGTCGCCCTGGGTGAGCTTCTTCTTCTTCTGCTCGAACATCTGGTCGAACTGCACGCGCGTCTGCGCCAGCGAATCCTTCATTGCCTCGAGCTGGCGCGCCGCCTCCTCGTTGGCGAGGCGGATGTCGAACCAGTCGTGGCGGTTGACGCCTTCGAGGTAGTCCTTGGTCAGCTTGGTGCCCTTGGCGAGCCGCTTCGGGCCGCCGTTGGCGGTCTTGCCGAGCAGGAGCTTCTCGATCCGCGCGAACGCGTCGTTCTCGACGATGCGCAGCTGGTCGTTCAGGTCCTTGCGGTAGCCTTCGAGCTCGTCGTCGATGATCTGCGCCGCGCGCTTGTCGCGCTCGATGCCTTCGCGCGTGAACACCTGCACGTCGATCACCGTGCCCGATATGCCCGACGGCACGCGCAACGACGTGTCCTTCACGTCGGACGCCTTCTCGCCGAAGATCGCGCGCAGCAGCTTCTCTTCCGGCGTCAGCTGGGTCTCGCCCTTCGGCGTGACCTTGCCGACCAGCACGTCGCCCGCTTCGACTTCGGCGCCGATGTAGACGATGCCGGACTCGTCGAGCCGGCCCAGCTGGCCTTCGCCCAGGCTCGAGATGTCGCGCGTGATTTCCTCGGGCCCGAGCTTGGTGTCGCGCGCGACGACCGACAGCTCCTCGATGTGGATCGACGTGTAGCGGTCGTCGGCGACGACGCGCTCGCTGATCAGGATCGAGTCCTCGTAGTTGTAGCCGTTCCACGGCATGAACGCGACCAGCATGTTCTGGCCGAGCGCGAGCTCGCCCATGTCGGTCGACGCGCCGTCGGCGATGACGTCGCCCTTGGCGATCACGTCGCCGACCTTCACCAGCGGCCGCTGGTTGATGTTGGTGTTCTGGTTGCTGCGCGTGTACTTGGTCAGGTTGTAGATGTCGACGCCGACCTCGCCGGCCACCGTCTCGGTGTCGTGGACGCGCACCACGATGCGGTTGGCATCGACGTAATCGACCTTGCCGCCGCGCCGCGCCTGCACCGCGGTTCCCGAGTCGACCGCCGCCGTGCGCTCGACGCCGGTGCCGACCAGCGGCTTCTCGGCGCGCAGGCAAGGCACCGCCTGGCGCTGCATGTTGGAGCCCATCAGCGCGCGGTTGGCGTCGTCGTGCTCGAGGAACGGGATCAGCGACGCCGCCACCGACACGATCTGCGCCGGCGCCACGTCCATGTACTGGACCTTGTCCGCGGTCGACAGCATGAACTCGTTGCGATACCGGCAGGACACCAGCTCGTCCTTGAGCCTGCCGGCCTTGTCGAGCTGCGCATTCGCCTGCGCGATCACGTACTGGCCTTCCTCGATCGCCGACAGGTAGTGGATCTCGTCGGTGACCTTGCCGTCGACGACCTTGCGATACGGCGTCTCGAGGAAGCCGTATTCGTTGGTGCGCGCGTAGAGCGCGAGCGAGTTGATCAGGCCGATGTTCGGCCCTTCCGGCGTCTCGATCGGGCACACCCGGCCGTAGTGCGTCGGGTGCACGTCGCGCACCTCGAAGCCCGCGCGCTCGCGCGTCAGGCCGCCCGGACCCAGCGCGGAAACGCGCCGCTTGTGCGTGATCTCGGACAGCGGGTTGGTCTGGTCCATGAACTGCGACAACTGCGACGAGCCGAAGAACTCCTTGATCGCCGCCGAGATCGGCTTGGCGTTGATCAGGTCGTGCGGCAGCAGGTTCTCGCTCTCGGCCTGGCCCAGGCGCTCCTTGACCGCGCGCTCGACGCGCACCAGGCCCGAGCGGAACTGGTTCTCGGCCAGCTCGCCCACCGAGCGCACGCGCCGGTTGCCGAGGTGATCGATGTCGTCGATCTCGCCGCGGCCGTTGCGCAGCTCGACCAGGATGCGGATGACTGCGATGATGTCGTCGTTGGTGAGCGTGGCCGAGCCCGTCAGCTCGGTGCGTCCGACGCGGCGGTTGAACTTCATCCGGCCGACCGCCGACAGGTCGTAGCGCTCCTCGGAGAAGAACAGCCCGTGGAACAGCGCCTCGACCGCTTCCTCGGTCGGCGGCTCGCCGGGGCGCATCATGCGGTAGATCGCGACGCGCGCCGCGCCCTGGTCGGGCGTGTCGTCGAGCTTGCAGCGTCTGCGAGATGTAGGGGCCCTGGTCGAGGTCGTTGGTGTAGATCGTGTTGATCTTGGCGACGCCGGCCTCGATGAGCTTGGCCAGCAGCTCCTCGGTGATCTCGTCGTTGGCCTAGGCGAGGATCTCGCCGGTATCCTTGTTGACCACGTTTTCGGCGAGCGTCCGCCCGACGATGTAGTCGTTGGGCACGGCGATCTTGCTGATGCCCGCGTCGGCCAGCTCGCGGATGTGGCGCGCCGTGATCCGCTTGTCCTTCTGCACGAGGACCTTGCCGTCCTTGCCGAGCAGGTCGAAGCGGGCGACCTCGCCGCGCAGGCGCTCGGGCACGAGATCCAGCTGCGAGCCCTTCTTGCGCCAGCTGGAAGGTGTCGAACACGAAGAACTGCTTCAGGATGTCCTCGTTGGTGAGCCCGATCGCCTTCAGCAGCGTCGTCACCGGCATCTTGCGGCGGCGGTCGACGCGGAAGTAGAGATAGTCCTTCGGGTCGAACTCGAAATCGAGCCAGGAGCCGCGATACGGAATCACCCGTGCCGAGAACAGCAGCTTGCCCGAGGAGTGCGTCTTGCCGCGGTCGTGCTCGAAGAACACGCCGGGGGTGCGGTGCAGCTGCGACACGATCACGCGCTCGGTGCCGTTGATGATGAACGAGCCGTTGTCGGTCATGAGCGGAATCTCGCCCATGTAGACCTCCTGCTCCTTGACCTCCTTCACCGTCTCCTTGGGCGCTTCCTTGTCCATGATGATCAGCCGGACCTTGGCGCGCAGGGCCGAGCAGTAGGTCAGGCCGCGCTGCTGGCACTCGGTGACGTCGAATGCCGGCGGGAGCAGCGAGTAGCCGACGAACTCCAGCCGGGCGTTACCCGAATGGCTGGAGATCGGGAAGATCGACGTGAACGCGGCCTGCAGGCCCTCGTTCTTGCGCGCCTCGGAGGCGGACGACGCCTGCAGGAACGCGCGGTACGACGCGAGCTGGGTTTCCAGCAGGAACGGCACCGGCAGCACGCTCGCGCGCTTGGCGAAGCTCTTGCGGATGCGTTTCTTCTCGGTAAACGAGTATTGAGTCATGGACCTTGACTTCTCCGGCTTTTTTACACGGGCCGCCGCGGCAGCGGCGCGCCCGTCGTGCATCGACTCGCCGAGGACATTGCGTCCTCCTTAGGATGGTGGCTGGCCACTACCAGCCGCTGGCGGACGACGGCGACACCTGCACCGTCCGACCAACCTGTCTTCTGCAGTCGGGTCAGAAGACGAAGACAAGCAAGCTCAATGGAGGCGACCTGACGGTTCTCAAGTCGCCCGAAGCTCGCTTGTCTTCGGCCTCTGGAAGCGCGTCGCGCGCGGCGCCTCCCAGAGCCCGAAGCTGGCGGCGCCGCGCCCTCGCGCGACGCCGCCGGATCGGGGGTTGCCGCCTACTTCAGCTCGACCTTGGCGCCGGCGTCTTCCAGCTTCTTCTTCGCCGCTTCCGCATCGGCCTTGTTGACGCCTTCCTTGACCGGCTTCGGCGCGCCATCGACCAGGTCCTTGGCTTCCTTAAGCCCGAGGCCCGGTCAGCTCGCGGACGGCCTTGATGACGTTGACCTTGTTCTCGCCGATCGCAGCGAGAATGACGGTGAATTCGGTCTGCTCCTCGGCCGCGGGTGCGGCGGCGGCGGCGGCCGGCCCGGCCACGGCGACCGCCGCGGCGGCGGAGACGCCGAACTTCTCTTCCATCGCCTTGATGAGCTCGGAGAGCTCGAGGACGGTCATCGACCCGATCTTGTCGAGGATTTCGGTTTGTGCAACAGACATTTTCTGCTCCTGAATCGTAGGGGTTGATATTCGGTCGCGGGTCAGGCTGCCGGCTTCGCGTCGCGCACCGCCGCCAGCGTCCGCACGAACTTGCTCGGCACCTCGTTCAGCGTCCGGACGAACTTGGCGATTGGCGCCTGCATCGTGCCGAGCAGCTTGGCGATCAGCTCTTCGCGCGAGGGCAGCGCCGCCAGCACGGCGATGTCCTTGGCGGACATCACCTGGCCGGGCATCGCGCCGCCCGTGATCACGAACTTCTCGTTGCCCTTGGCGAAGTCGTTCAGGACCTTCGCCACGGCAACCGGATCGGGGCCGATGCCATACGCCAGCGGGCCGACCATGCGGTCGGCGAGCTTGGCGAACGGCGTTTCGGCGACCGCACGGCGCACCAGGGTGTTCTTGACCACCCGAAAGTACACGCCGGAGGCTCGTGCCTTCGCGCGGAGGCGCGTCATGTCGGCGACAGCGATGCCGCGGTTCTCGACCATGACGATGGCCTGAGCACCGGCGACCTGCTTCGCGACTTCCGCAACGACCGCTTGCTTCTGTTCCAGATTAAGACTCAAGGTCTACCTCCGTATCACTGCTGCGCTCGCCGCCATGCTTTGGCTCGCGCTCCCGGTGACCTTACGTCAGGAGACATCATCCTGTCTTGGGGCACCATCTGCGTAGGACGCCTGAATTGCCGGCGATTAAGCTCGTTCTCGGAGCTCCTACGGTCTTTGACGGCCCGCCGGACGCAAGCAGCGCCCGGCGCTCCCTCAAATTCGCTAATGTGCCGGCGCGTGTTGCGCCAGCCCCGTGGTATCGATGCGCACGCCGGCACCCATGGTGCTGGAGACGCTGATCTTCTTCAGATACACGCCCTTGGTATCCTTGGGCTTGGCCTTGTTCAGCGCCTCGATCAGCGCCATCAGATTCGTCTTCAGCTGCTCGGGCGTGAACGAGGCGCGGCCGATCGTGCATTGCACGATGCCGGCCTTGTCGGTGCGGTACTGCACCTGGCCTGCCTTGGCGTTCTTGACCGCCTGGGTAACGTCGGCGGAAACGGTGCCGACCTTCGGGTTCGGCATCAGGCCGCGCGGGCCGAGGATCTGGCCCAGCTGGCCGACGACCTTCATCGCGTCCGGCGTGGCGATCACGACGTCGAAATCCATGAAGCCTTCCTTGACCTTGGCGGCGAGGTCGTCGAAGCCGACGATGTCGGCGCCGGCGTCCTTCGCCGCTTTGGCCTTGTCGCCCTGGGCGAACACGGCGACGCGCACCTTCTTGCCGGTGCCCGCGGGCAGGACGACGGAGCCGCGCACGGTCTGGTCGGATTTCTTCGCGTCGATGCCGAGATTGACCGCAATGTCCACCGACTCGTCGAACTTGGCGACGGCCGTTTCCTTCACCAGCTTCAGCGCGTCGTCGACCGGGTAGGCCTTGCTGCGGTCCACCTTGGCGCGCACCGCGTGCATCCGCTTCGACAGCTTGGGCAGCTTCTGTTCGGCGGTCATGATCACTTCACTCCTTCGACGATGATGCCCATGCTGCGCGCGCTGCCGGCGATCGTGCGCACGGCGGCGTCCAGATCGGCCGCGGTCAGGTCGGGCATTTTGATCTTCGCGATTTCCTCGGCCTGCGCGCGCGTGAGCTTGCCGACCTTGTCCGTGTGCGGCTTGCCGCTGCCCTTCTCGACCTTCGCCGCCTTCTTGATGAGCACCGTCGCCGGCGGCGTCTTCATCACGAACGTGAAGCTCTTGTCGGCGTAGGCGGTGATCACGACCGGGATCGGCAGGCCCGGCTCCAGCTTCTGCGTCTGGGCGTTGAACGCCTTGCAGAATTCCATGATGTTGAGGCCGCGCTGGCCGAGCGCGGGCCCGATCGGCGGGCTCGGGTTCGCCTTGCCCGCCGGCACCTGCAGCTTGATGAAGCCGACGACTTTCTTCGCCATGCCTAGCTCCTAGTCGGGTGCAAGCGGGCGCCGCGCGCCCTCCCCGGATCCACGTCAGGCCTTCTCGACCTGCGAAAAATCGAGCTCCACCGGCGTCGAGCGACCGAAGATCGTCACCGACACGCGCAGCTTGCTCTTCTCGTAGTTCACGTCCTCGACGTTGCCGTGGAAGTCGGTGAACGGGCCTTCCTTGACCCGCACCGCCTCGCCCATCTCGAACAGCACCTTCGGGCCGCGGCTTCTCGACGCCTTCCTGCACCTGCTGCAGGATCGCGTCGACTTCCTTCTGCGTAATCGGCGTCGGCTTGTTGGCCGTGCCGCCGACGAACCCGGTGACCTTGGGCGTGCTCTTCACCAGGTGCCAGGTGTCGTCGGTCATCTCCATTTCCACCAGCACGTAGCCGGGGAAGAACTTGCGCTCCGAGATCGCCTTGGCGCCGTTCTTCATCTCGACGACTTCCTCGACCGGCACCAGGATCTGCCCGAACTGCTCGGCCATGCCCGAGCGCTTGATCCGCTCGGTCAGCGCCCGCTGCACGCTCTTCTCGAATCCCGAGTAGGCATGGACGACGAACCACCTTTTGTCGCTCATCCTTCGCCCCGCCCGGTCACGAGCTTGATCAGCCACGCCAGCGAGGAGTCGATCGCGAACAGGAACAGCGCCATGACGACGACGAACGCGAACACGACCAGGGTCGTCTGGACGGTTTCCTTGCGCGTCGGCCACGACACCTTGCCCGCTTCCTGCCACGCTTCCTGGCCGAACGCGAACAACTCCCGCCCGGTCGCGGTGAACCGTGCCACGGCACCGCCGGCGATGAGCCCGCCCAGCACCATCAGCACCCGCAGCACGACGGCCAGATCGCTGAAGTAGTAATAGGCCCACAGGCCGCCAACCGCCAGCGCGACCGCCACTGCGATCTTGATTTTGTCGCCCATTCCCGCCGTTCTTCCTCGGTTAGCCTCGATTGCTTGCATGCCCGCGTTCACCTGCCGCTCCGTCCGCCGCCGCGGATGGCAGGCCAGGAGGGAATCGAACCCCCAACCTGCGGTTTTGGAGACCGCCGCTCTGCCAATTGAGCTACTGGCCTATATGAACCCATCCGTCGTGCGCCGGCTAGCGTGCGTATCGCCGCGGCGTTACTCGATGACCTTGGCGACGACGCCGGCACCGACGGTGCGGCCGCCTTCGCGGATCGCAAAGCGCAGCCCTTCCTCCATCGCAATCGGCGCAATCAGCGTCACCGTCATCTGGATGTTGTCCCCAGGCATCACCATCTCCGTGCCCGCCGGCAACTCCACACTCCCGGTCACGTCCGTGGTCCGGAAATAAAACTGCGGCCGGTACCCCGGAAAGAACGGCGTGTGCCGCCCACCTTCCTCCTTCGACAGCACATACACCTCGCAGGTGAACTTGGTGTGCGGCGTGATGCTCCCCGGCTTGGCCAGCACCTGCCCCCGCTCCACCTCCTCCCGCTTCGTCCCCCGCAGCAACACCCCGATGTTGTCCCCCGCCTGCCCCTGATCGAGAAGCTTGCGGAACATCTCCACCCCCGTGCACACCGTCTTCAGCGTCGGCTTGAGCCCAATGATCTCCAGCTCCTCCCCCACCTTCACCACCCCACGCTCCACCCGCCCCGTCACCACCGTCCCCCGCCCCGAGATGGAGAACACGTCCTCCACCGGCATCAGAAACGGCCCATCGATCAGCCGCTTCGGCTTCGGTATGTACGTGTCCAGCGCCTCCGCCAGCCGGTTGATGCACGGCTCCCCCAGGTCCGACTTGTCCCCCTCCAGCGCCAGCTTCGCACTGCCCAGAATGATCGGGGTCTTGTCCCCGGGAAACTCGTACTTGCTCAAAAGCTCCCGCACCTCCATCTCAACCAACTCCAGGAGCTCCTTGTCGTCAACCATGTCCGCCTTGTTCAAAAACACCACGATGTAGGGCACCCCAACCTGCCGCGCCAGCAAAATGTGCTCCCGCGTCTGCGGCATCGGCCCATCGGCCGCCGACACCACCAGAATCGCCCCGTCCATCTGCGCCGCACCCGTGATCATGTTCTTCACATAGTCCGCATGCCCCGGACAGTCCACGTGCGCGTAGTGCCGGTTCTTCGTCTCGTACTCCACGTGCGCCGTGTTGATCGTGATCCCGCGCGCCTTCTCCTCCGGCGCATTGTCAATCTGGTCGTAGGCCTTCGCCTCCCCACCAAACTGCCGCGACAGCACCAGCGTCATCGCCGCCGTCAGCGTCGTCTTCCCGTGATCCACGTGCCCGATCGTCCCCACGTTCACGTGCGGCTTCGTCCGCTCAAATTTGCCCTTGGCCATTGCTCATGCTCCTTGCGAATTCTCTTTGCTGCGCTCCGTGGTGCCCATGGCGCGGATTGAACGCGCGACCTCTCCCTTACCAAGGGAGTGCTCTACCACTGAGCTACATGGGCCCGTGCCGCGCGCTACCGTCTGAGTCTTTCCTTCGTGTTCCCCAACCGGCGATCGTGCTGGAGCGGGTGAAGGGAATCGAACCCTCGTCATAAGCTTGGAAGGCTTCTGCTCTACCATTGAGCTACACCCGCGTAACCGCCAGTGCGACTCGGGCGCCGGCACCGCCTGGGCCACTGCCTTCGGGTAACGATCCTGACCTGGTGGAGGGGGAAGGATTCGAACCTTCGAAGGCAGAGCCGGCAGATTTACAGTCTGCTCCCTTTGACCGCTCGGGAACCCCTCCGACGAAACCGCCTATGTTAGCAATTTCCGTACCGAAGTGTCAAACCGCGGGCCTGCGTGAACCCTATAAAACCCGCATTCCGGACGCGGAATCGATGCCCATTCGCTAAACTGCCGCTTTTGGATGCGTTTTTGAAGCCGCCGGAGCCCGCGTTCCCCGCCTTACGTCCATGGCAGACTCCACGGCCGACTACGTCATCGTAGGCGCCGGCTCCGCCGGCTGCGCGCTGGCGCATCGGCTCTCCGCGGACGCCGACTGCTCGGTGCTCGTGCTGGAGGCCGGCCCGCGCGACACCTATCCGTGGATCCACATCCCCATCGGGTACGCCAAGACCATGTTCAACCCGCGCGTGAACTGGTGCTTTTACACCGACCCCGAACCGGGCATGAACGGCCGCCGGATCTACTGGCCGCGCGGCAAGACGCTCGGCGGCTCGAGTTCGATCAACGGGCTGATCGCGATCCGCGGCCAGGCCGAGGATTACGACCGCTGGGCGGCCCAGGGCAATGCCGGCTGGAGCTACCGCGAGGTCCTGCCCTACTTCAAGCGGCTCGAGCACGCCCCCGATGGCGACCCGGCCTTCCACGGCCGCGACGGGCCGGTGTGGTGCTCGCCGATCGGCCGCAAGCACCCGCTCATCGAGGCGGTCATCGCCGGCTGCGCCGAGCTCGACATTGCGCGCAACGACGATTTCAACGGCAAGCGCCAGGAGGGGGCCGGATATTACCATTTGACGACTCGCCGCGGCTGGCGGTGCAGCGCGGCCAGCGCCTATCTGCGCCCCGCCCAGGGTCGCGCGAATCTGCGCGTCGAAACGCTGGCGCAGGCCACGCGGGTGGTCTTCGAGGGGCGGCGCGCCGTTGGCGTGGTCTATCGTCAGTCGGGCGCGGAGCGATCGGCGAGCGCGCGCCGCGAGGTGCTGCTGTGTGCCGGCGCGGTGCAAACCCCGCAGCTGCTGCAGCTCTCCGGGGTCGGTCCGCGGGCGCTCTTGGCCGGGTTCGGCATTCCGCTGGTGCAGGAGCTCCCCGGGGTCGGCGAAAACCTCCAGGACCACCTCCAGGCGCGCGTGATTTTCGAGTGCACGCGCCCGATCACGACCAACGATGACTTGAAAAGCTGGTGGCGAACGCTCTCGATGGGGCTCGATTACGCCGTCACGCGCGGCGGTCCGATGGCGGTGGGCATCAATCAGGGCGGAATCTTCGCCCGGGTCGACCCGGCGTCGGCAACGCCGGACGTGCAGTTTCACATCGCGACGCTGTCGTCGGACACGGCCGGCTCGCCCCCGCACCCGTTCTCCGGCTTCACGATGTCGGTCTGCCAGCTGCGGCCGGAAGCGCGCGGGTTCGTGCGCATCCAGTCGGCCGATCCGCTGCAAGCCCCGGCCATGCAGCCCAACTACCTCGCCACGGCACACGACCAGCGCGTGCTCGTCGCCGGCATCCGCCTCGCCCGCCGCCTGGCTGCGACGCGCTCGCTCGCGCCCTACGTCCGCCGCGAATATCGCCCCGGTCCGGCCGCGCAGAGCGACGCCGCGCTGCTCGAATTCGCCCGCGACACGGCGGGGACGATCTTCCACCCCAGCGGCACCTGCCGGATGGGGACCGATGCGCTCGCCGTCGTCGACCCGGCGCTGCGCGTGCATGGCCTGGAGCGGCTGCGGGTGATCGACTGCAGCGTCATGCCGACGCTCACCTCCGGCAACACCAATCTGCCGGTCATCATGATCGCGGAGAAGGCGGCCGCTCTGATCCTGGGTGAGAAGGGCCGCTGACCGGTCAGGGAAGGCCGGCGGGCCCGTGTTCTTAGCGCCGCTGTGCTAAGTTTGTGCACCCAGGAGGCTACCCGCCATGCCCTGCTGCCACGCTGATTTCACGCTCACCGAAAACAGCGACAAAGCCTTTACCGTCGGCATGCCGACGTTCACGTTCGGCGCCGGCTGCCTCGCCGAGGCGGGCGAGCACGCGCGCGAGCTCGGCTTGCGCCGCGTCGCGCTGTTTACCGACCGGCAGCTGCGCGATTTGGCGCCCGTGGCCACGGTGCGCACAGCGCTCGTGGCAGCCGGTATCGACGTCGCGCTCTACGACGAAGTCGTGATCGAGCCGACCACCGCTTCGTTCCAGGCCGCAGCCCGGTTCGCCGCCGCGGGCAACTTCGACGGCTACGTCTCGGTCGGTGGCGGCTCGGTGATCGACACCTGCAAGGCGGCGAACCTGTATGCGACCCATCCGGCCGAGTTCATGGGTTACGTCAACGCCCCGATCGGCGGTGGATTGCGCGTCCCCGGCGCGCTCAAGCCACACCTCGCCTGCCCGACGACGTCGGGCACCGGGTCGGAGACGACGGGGATCGCGATTTTCAATCTCACCGAGATCAACGCCAAGACCGGGATCATTTCGCGTCGCCTGATCCCCACGCTCGCCTTGATCGATCCCGACGTGACCGCAACGCTGCCGCGCAACGTCGTCGCCGCCAGCGGCTTCGATTGCATGAGCCACGCCCTGGAGTCCTTGACGGCACGACCCTGGCCGCGGCGGCTCAGTCCGGCGCGCGGGGCGCAGCGGCCGGTATCGCAGGGTGCGAATCCGTTTTCCGACGGCCTCGCCACCGAAGCCCTGAAGGGTGTCGGCAGCTATCTCGTGCGCGCGGTCAACGATGCCAGCGATACCGAGGCGCGCACGGAGATGATGTATGCGGCGATGCTCGCCGGCATCGCTTTCAATGCCGCCGGCTGCCACCTGCCGCACGGCCTGTCGTACGCGGTCTCGGGACTGGCGCGCGATTGGCACGTGCCGGGGTACCCGGCGGGGAAGACGCTGGTTCCGCACGGCATGGCGGTGGTGCTCCACAATCCGGCGGTGTGGCGCTACACGGCGCCGTGCTCGCCCGAGCGCCACGTACACGGCGCGCGCTGCCTGGGCGGCGAGACGTGGGACATCCGGCCCGGCGATGCTGCCGAGGCCGGCGAAGCGTTGGCCGGGCGCGTCATCGAGCTCATGCGCGCGGCCGGTATGCCCAACGGCCTGGCGGAGTTAGGCTTCACCGGCCAGGACATCGATGCGCTCGCGGCCGGCGCGGAGCCGCAGTGGCGCGTGATCCGCAACGCGCCCAAGGACGTCTCGCGCGACGACCTGAAAGGGCTGTTCAGCGCGGCGATGCGTTATTGGTAGGCTCGGCAGCGCCGCTGCCGGGTGCCGGCGCTGCGTCGGTCTCGGCAATCACCCTGACCCGCCGCGACGGCAAGCGCACGGTGAACCGGCTGCCCTGCCCCGGCGCGCTGTCGATCAGCAACTCCGCCTGGTGCCGGAGCAACACGTGCTTGACGATGGCGAGTCCGAGACCCGTGCCGCCGGTCGCGCGCGAGCGGCTGCGGTCGATGCGGTAGAAGCGTTCGGTCAGGCGCGGGATGTGCTCCGCCGCGATGCCGATGCCGGTGTCGGCGACCGCGAACTCGCCGCCATCGGGGCCCACCCGCCAATCGAGCGCGACGCGGCCGCCGTCGGGCGTGTAGCGCACCGCGTTGCTGACCAGGTTGCCGAAGGCGCTGCCGAGCTCGTCGCGGCTGCCGAGCACGTTCGCCTGCTCGCGGATGTTGAGCGTGATCTCGTGGCGACCGGCGGAGAGGGCCTTGGCGTCAGCCGAGACCTGCAGCAGCAGGGGCACGATCGCGAACTCCGCCTCCTGCAGCACGCTGTGCTCGCTTTCCAGCGCCGAGAGCGTGAGCAGGTCGTCGACCAGCCGCTGCATGTTCTGGGCCTGCTCCTGCATCAGCGCGATGTAGCGCTGCTGTTGCCGGGCGTCGACCCTCAGGTCGGCAAGCGTCTCCAGGAAACCGGAGAGCACGGTCAACGGCGTCTTCAGTTCGTGCGAGACGTTGGCGATGAAATCCCGCCGCAGCCGCGCCACGGCCTCGAGCCGCGTGATGTCGCGGCTCATCAGGAGCTTTTCCTCGACGCCGAAGGGGACGATCTGGATCGAAAGCGTGACCCCCGCCTCGCGCTGTGACTCGAGCACGACCGGCTCGCTGAAATCGCCGCCGGCAAGGTACTGCAGGAAATCGGGCTGGCGCACGAGGTTGACGATCGGCGCGCCCGCGTCGTGCCGGAGTTCGAGCCCGAGGTGTGCCTGCGCGCGCGGATTGGCCCACTGGATCCGGTTGACCGCGTCGAGCACCACCACGCCCTCCGGCAGCGCCTCGGCACCGCTCACGAAGCGATCGAGGGCGAGGCGCAGGTCGCGCTGGCGCGCCGAACGCAGGCGCACGCGGCGATAGAGCGCGGCGTAGGCAAGTGTCCAGGTGCCGCGGCCCTCGGGGACCGGGTCCTCGAGCTCTCCGCCGGCCCAGCGCGCGAGCGCATCGAGCTGCCACAGATGCCAGGCGAGGATCGCGACGCTGCCGCGCGGCGAGCAGCGCGAGCGCGGCAACGCCGCCGGCGAGCGGCCACACCAGCAAGGCGAGCGCGGCGAGGCAGAGCGGCGCGATGAGGCCGCGACTCCAGACCGGACTCATGTCGGCGCGGCGCCGCGCGCGCTCAATGCGGCGCGGCGAGCCGGTAGCCGCCGCCGCGCACGGTTTCGATCAGGTGTGAGCACGCGAAGGGCTCGAGCGCGAGCCGCAGGCGACGGATATGCACATCGACGGTGCGCTCCTCGATGTAGACATGGTCGCCCCACACCTGGTCGAGCAGCTGCGCCCGGCTGTGCACCCGCTCCGGGCGCGCCATCAGGAACTTGAGCAGGCGAAACTCGGTCGGGCCGAGCTGGACCGGTTGCCCGGCGGCGGTGACCCGGTGCGTCTGCGGATCGAGCCGCAGCGGGCCCACCGTCAGCGTTTCCTGCGCCGCCTCCGGCGCCCGGCGCCGCAACACCGCCTTGATGCGCGCCTTGAGCTCGCGCGGGCTGAACGGCTTGGTGACGTAGTCGTCGACCCAGGCCTCGAGCCCCGCGACGCGATCGGCTTCGTCACCGCGCGCGGTGACCATGATGATCGGCAGCTCGCGCGTCCGCGCCTCGCCGCGCAAACCGCGCGCGAGGGCTAAGCCCGATTGCCCGGGGAGCATCCAGTCCAGGAGCAGCAGGTCGGGCAGCGCGCGCTTGATCTCGCCCAACGCGGCTTCGGCGTCCGCCACGGCGCGCACGGCGAATCCGGCGTCCTCGAGATTCACGCGCAGCAGCTCCTGGATCGCTGGCTCGTCCTCGACGACCAGGATCGACGGCATCATCGCAGCATCCCCGTATTCATTCCGCCAGCTCGGCGCGGATCTGCTCCGCGGTCGCGTGCCGCACGTCCTTGCCCTTGACCGCCTGCACGACGTCCTCGGCGATGTTCTTGGCGTGATCGCCGATGCGCTCGATCGACTTGGCGATGAACACGATCTCGAGCGCCGCCGTGATCGTGCGCGGATCTTCCATCATGTAGCTGATAAGCTGGCGCAGGATGGCAAGGAAGGCCGCATCGATGGCTTCGTCGTTGCTGACCACCGTCGCGGCGGCGTTGACGTCGAGGCGCGCGAAGGCGTCGAGCGCGAGCCGCAGGTTCTCCTCGGCGAGCCCTGTGGCACGCGTGATGACGTGCACGCGCACGGAGGTCAGGCGCTCCGGCCGCTGCATCTGCTGCGCCCGGTAGGCGATCTTCTTGATCTCGTCGCCGATGCGCTCGAGTTCGTTGACGATCTTGACCACGGTCAGGATCATGCGCAGGTCGATCGCCGCCGGCTGCCGCTTGGCGATGATCTGACTGCACTGCTGGTCGAGGTCCACCTGCATGCGGTTGATCGCCTGCTCGTCGCTGGCGACCAGCGACACGACGTCGACGTCGTCTGGGACCCGCAGCGCCTCGACGGCGCGCCGAAACTGGGTCTCGACCAGGCCGCCCATGGCCAGGACGCCGGAACGGATGCCCTCCATCTCGGCATCGAATTGCTTGGATGTGTGTTCGTTCATGTTCTGCCTCCGGTTCGGGCGCGACGCATCAGCCGAACCGGCCGGTGATGTAATCTTCCGTTTCCTTGCGCTTGGGTTTCAGGAACAGCTCGTCGGTTGCGCCGAACTCGACGAGCTCGCCCAGGTACATGTATGCAGTGTAATCGGAAACGCGCGCCGCCTGCTGCATGTTGTGGGTGACGATCGCGATCGTGTAGTCGGACTTGAGCTCGCTGATCAGCTCCTCGATCTTGGCGGTCGAAATCGGGTCGAGCGCGGAGGTCGGCTCGTCGAGCAACAGCACCTCGGGCTTGACCGCCACGGCGCGCGCGATGCACAGCCGCTGCTGCTGGCCGCCGGAGAGCGCCATCCCGCTCTGCTTGAGCTTGTCCTTCGCCTCGTCCCACATCGCCGCCTTGGTCAGCGCCCATTCCACGCGTTCGTCCATGTCGCGCGGATTGAGGCTTTCGTACAGGCGCACGCCGAACGCGATGTTGTCGTAGATCGACATCGGAAACGGTGTCGGCTTCTGGAACACCATGCCGACCTTGGCGCGCAGCATGTTGAGGTCGACGCCGGGCGCGAGCACGTTGCGCCCGTTGAACATGATCTCGCCGACCGCGCGCTGGCCCGGATAGAGCGAATACATCCGGTTCAACGTCCGCAGCAGCGTCGACTTGCCGCAGCCGGAAGGGCCGATGAAGGCGGTGACGCGGCGCTCGGCGATCTCCAGGTTGATGTCCTTGAGCGCCCTGGAACTTGCCGTAGAAGAAATCCAGGTGCCGGACGGCAATCTTGGTGGCCGCCGGCGGCTCGCGGCCGTACCGCGACTTCCGGTCGGCTGGCGAAGATTTCGAGGTTCATGGGTTGGTCCATGCGACGCGTTACTTGGGGGCTGACTGGCGGAACAACGACGCGCGCCATGATGTTGAGTACGAGCACGGCCAGCGTGATCAGCAGCGAGCCCGCCCACGCCAGCTCCTGCCAGTCGTCGTAGGGGCTCATCGCGAACTGGAAGATCACCACCGGCAGATTGGCCATCGGCGCGTTGAGATCGGTTGCTCCAGAACTGGTTGTTAAGCGCGGTGAACAGCAGCGGCGCGGTCTCGCCGGAAATGCGCGCGACCGCGAGCAGCATGCCGGTAATCACGCCGGCGCGAACCGACGCGCAGCGTGACCATCACGATCACCTTCCATTGCGGCGCGCCCAGGGCGATCGCCGCCTCGCGCAGGCTGTCGGGCACCAGGCGCAGCATGTTCTCGGTCGTGCGCACCACCACCGGTATCACGATCAGCGCCAGCGCAACCGAGCCCGCCCAGCCGGAAAAGTGGTTCACCTGGTACGACATAGATTTGATAGATGAACAGGCCGATCACGATCGAAGGCGCGGACAGCAGGATGTCGTTGATGAAGCGCGTGGCGGGCGCGAGCCAGCCGCGGCGGCCGAATTCGGCGAGATAGATGCCGGCCAGGATGCCGATCGGTGTCCCGATCGCGTCCCCATCACCGCCATGAGCAGGCTGCCGACAGATCGCATTGAGCAGGCCGCCCCTGCTGCCGGGCGGCGGCGTCATCTGCGTGAACAGATCGAGGCGGAAGCGCGTGCAGCCCCGCGTCGAACAGCGTGAACAGAATCCAGAACAGGAACAGCAGGCCGAACGCCATCGCCAGCAGCGACATGAACAGGTTGAAGCGGTTCACGAAGAGCCGGCGGGAGTAGAGCGTGCGCATGGCCGAGTTCGCGGCCGTCAGGTCCTTCGGCCTTCGCCCTTGGCGAGCTGCAGCAGCAGCAGCTTGGCCAGCGCGAGCACGATGAAGGTGATGACGAACAGGATCAGCCCCAGCTCGATCAACGCCGACGTGTACACGTCGCCCACGGCCTCGGTGAACTCGTTGGCGAGCGCGGATGCGATGCTGTTGCCGGGCGCCAGAATACGAGGCGTTCAATCTGATGCGCGTTGCCGATCACGAAGGTGACGGCCATCGTCTCGCCGAGCGCGCGGCCAAGGCCCAGCATGATGCCGCCGATGACGCCGACCTTGGTGTAGGGCAGCACGACGTTGCGCACGACCTCCCAGGTCGTGCAGCCGATGCCGTAGGCCGATTCCTTCAAGCACCGGCGGCACGATCTCGAACACGTCGCGCATCACCGACGCGATGAACGGGATCACCATGATCGCCAGGATGAAGCCGGCGGTGAACATGCCGATGCCCTGCGGCGGGCCCTTGAACAGCGCCCCGACCAGGGGCGCCGCGCCGAGCGAATGGATGAGCCACGGCTGCACATAATCGGCAAACAGCGGCGCGAAAACGAACAGCCCCCACATGCCGTAGATGATGCTCGGGATCGCGGCCAGCAGCTCGATGGCGGTGCCGAGCGGGCGCTTGAGCCATGGCGGCGACAGCTCGGTCAGGAACAACGCGATGCCGAAGCTCACCGGAACGCCGATCAGCAGCGCGATGGCCGAGGTGACCAGCGTGCCGTAGATCGGCACCAGCGCGCCGAACTTCTCGGTGACCGGATTCCATTCGGGATCGACCAGGAACCCGAAGCCGAACTTCTGCATTGCGGGCAGGCTGCCGTACACCAGCGAGACGATGATGCCGAGCAGGATCGCCAGCACCAGGAAGGCAAAGAAGCGGGTGACCGCGCGAAAAATGAAATCCTGAAGCTGGACGCTCTTCTGCTTCGGATCGGGCATCTTGGCGACGCTGGCGTGCGCGGTGTGTGGCAGCGCGTCGATTATAGTGGGCAGCGTGCCGGCGGTCGTCTGCATCATCGGTGCCTGCACGTATGCTTTCTCCCTGGCAACCACGCCGCTGAGTCACCGCCCGCGGCGGTGATTGCGCCCGGCCCCCTCATCAATCCCCTAAAACCGCGGCGTTCGCCAAGTCTGCGAACGCCGCGCAGCGTTGCGTAAGTAGACCGTCGTCCGGTCAATACACCGGCTTGCCGGACGCATCCTTGATCTGCGCTTTCCACGTACCCCTGATCTGCTTGGTCACCACGTCGGGCAGCGGCACATAGTCGAGCGAGTCGGCAAGCTTGTCACCGTCCGGCGAATAGGCCCAGTCGAAGAACTTCAGCACTTCCTTGGCGCGTTCCGGCTTGTCCTGCGTCTTGTACATCAGAATGAAGGTCGCGCCCGAGATCGGCCAGGCGTCCTTGCCCGGCTGATCGGTGAGCACGAGGTAGTAGCCCGGGGCCTTGCTCCAGTCGGCGCCGGCCGCCGCCGCCTTGAACGTTTCGTCGACGGGCTGACGTAATTGCCCGGCGCGATTCTGCACCTGCGCGTAGGTCATCTTGTTTTGCAGCGCGTACGCATATTCGACATAGCCGATCGAGCCCTTGATGCGCTGCACATACGAAGCGACGCCTTCGTTGCCCTTGCCGCCCACGCCTTCGGGCCATGCCACCGACGTGCCCTCGCCGACCTTCTCCTTCCATTCCGGGCTCATTTTCGAAAGGTAATTGACCCAAATGAAGGTCGTCCCGGATCCATCCGAGCGATGGACCACGGTGATGTCCGATCGGGAAGCTTGGCGCCAGGGTTGAGCTCGACGATGGCCTGGTCGTTCCACTTGGTGATCTTGCCCAGGTAGATATCCGCCAGGACGGGCCCGGTCAGCTTGAGCTCGCCGGGCTTCACGCCCTCGAGATTGACGACCGGCACGATCGCCGCCGATGACGGTCGGAAACTGCATCAGCCCATCCTTGTCGAGCTCTTCGGGCTTCAGCGGCATGTCGGATGCGCCAAAGTCGACCGTCTTGTTCTGAATCTGCTTGATGCCGCCGCCGGAACCGATCGACTGGTAGTTCATGCCCACGCCGGTCTTCGCCTTGTAGGCCTCCGCCCACTTGGCGTAGATCGGGTAGGGAAAGGTTGCGCCCGCGCCCGTGATTTCGAGCGCCTGCACGCCGACGCCGAACATCACCGCCGCGGCGCCAAGAAAACCGGCCCAAAGCTTCTTCGTATTCATTCCAAGGTCCTCTAGTTGGCGCGAGGCCTCGATTGTCATATTCGCGTGTTACAGCCACGTGACTGAAGACTGCGGATTATAGATTCTAAGTTAAATCAATGTGTTAGCATGGATCAAGGGCCGCCTCAAGCGGCGCTGGAGGGTTTCGATTGCGATTGGTTCCGCGACGCGCAGTCGGCGCTCGACCGGCTCGGAACGACGCGCTTTCAAGCGGTGGCGAGCGACATCAGGCTTGCTGATTTCAGCGGTGCGGAGCTGTTTCAGCGGCTGCTGAGCAAGGAGGTCTTCGTGCCGCCGTGGATCTTCATCACCGGCTACGGGACGATCGACCGCGCGATCGCGCTCCTGAAACTCGGTGCGGCCGACTACGTCACGAAGCCGTTCGACCTGGATCAACTCGTCGGCAAGCTTCGGCTCTACGTTCCTCCGCACCTGGACGACGATCATGCTCCAACGCTTGGCTTGTCGCCGGGGATACGTCGCATCGAGGAAATGCTGCCGCGCCTGGTTGGTCAGTCGACGACCATTCTCCGCCGCACGCTCGCCCAGGTCCCCTTTAGCCCGGCGCGACATGCCACGGCAACTCGCGCCGCGACGCCGCAACGAGGCTCACCAGCGGATTGAAATGCGCCCCGGAGATCGGCGCGAAACGAGGATCAGGTCCGCCAGCCCGAAACCGGTCGCCAAGCTGTTGGCGAGCAGGGCGATCGCGACATTGCCGCCGGCCAATCGCTCGCCCATGATGCCCGAGCCGACGACGACCGCGAGCAGCAGTGCCGTGCCAAGTGCCTCGGCGACGACGGCACGGGAACCACGTCAATGAGTCCTCCCGATCTCGCGCAGCTTGTTCTGCAGCGACAGCCGGTCGAGCTTCTCCAACGGCAGGCTCACGAAAATACGAATGCGGTTGAGGAGGACGCGGGACGCGTCCGAATCGCCTTGCGCTTCTCCTCGTCGCTGCCCTCGACCGCCGCAGGGTCGGGCAGGCCCCAATGCGCCGTCATCGGCTGGCCGGGCCATACTGGACAGACTTCACCGGCGCCTTGTCGCAAACCGTGATGACGAAATCGAGTTTTGGCGTACTGGCGGTCGCAAATTCGTTCCAATCCTTGCTGCGCAACCCTTCGCTGGGCATGCGATTCGTCTTGAGCCAATCGAGCGCGAACGCATTGATCTTCCCGGTCGGATGGCTGCCGGCACTGTAGCCGCGGAACTTGGCTCGGCCCACCGAATTCAGAATCGATTCGGCGAGGATGCTGCGCGCCGAGTTGCCGGTGCACAGGAACAGCACGTTAAAGAATCCTGCGCGACAGGCATGCGCAGCGCCGACTCAAGAGCAACAGGCGCTCTTCGCTGCTGCAGCCGGCGCGCAGCACGCTGCCTTCGGCGCCACGGCGCGCGTCTCGCCATCGGTGCCGTACACCGGCACGCTGCCGAGCGAATGGAAGGTCTCCCACGCGACGCCGGAGGGATCGGTGACCCAGTACTTGTCCGAGCGCGCATAGCAGCAATTCGCGTCCTTCTGTGCCACGATGGCGCTGTCGGCGGCGGCGAGTTGCCCGTGCATCGCTTCCAGCTCGGCGGCGGATTCGACCTGGAAGCCGAGATGGTTGACGCCGGTGACGCTGCTGCGCTGCGAAATCGCGAAATTGATGCGCGGATCGTCGAGCATCCACTTGGCGTAGTCGTCCTTGCGCACGGAAGGCTGCGCGCCGAACAGCGTCGAATAGAAGCGGATGCTCTCGGCAAGGTCGGGGACCGCGACGTGGACGTGAAAGCGTTTCATGCGACTCTCCTCTTGGTTCGGCGGCCGGCGTCGCGGAGCGACGCGGCATTGGCTTCGGACTGCAGTCGGGCGCACACGCCGGTTCGCAGTTGCCGCCGGCGCGGCAGCAGTTTTCGGTGAGGTACGCGACCAGGCCGTTCATCGCCTCGAAATCGGCGCTGTAGTGGATGAACCGGCCCTCCTGCCGGGCACGAATCGAGCCCCGCATGGGCGAGTTCCTTGAGGTGGAACGACAGCGTCGCCCCCGGCAGGTCCAGTACCTCGGCGATGCGGCTCGGCGTGAGTCCCGCGCGACCGTGCTCGACCAGCAGGCGGAAAATGGCCAGCCGCGTGTCCTGCGCGAGCGCGGCGAGCGCGCGGATGGTCGACACTGAATCCATATTTCCAAGATTATGGAACTATCGTCGCCTGTCAAGACCCTGCTTCGGCGCCCGTGCCGAGTGTCAGCGCGGCAACAAGGATTCGCCCGGCCGCACGCGGGTGAAGCGCACCGGTACCGAGTCGCTCGCGAGCACCCCGTCGTGGCGGCGCACCCGCGTGTACGCCGAGGCGGCGAGCGCGCCGGGTTCGGGATGATCGTCCCGGTAGTGGGCGCCGCGGGAATTCTCCCGGGCGCGGGCGGCGCAGACGATGGCGCGCGACACCTCGAGCAGGCTGCCGAGATTGAGCCAGTCGTGCCAGGCGATGTTGAAGGCGCGCTCGCGCCCGGCCGGTGGCAGCGCGTAGGCGTCATGCTCGGCGCCAAGCGCACAGAGCGTCGCTTCGGCGCGCCCGAGACCCTGCGCGTTGCGCACGATGCCGGCGTCGTCCCACATCGTCGCGTACAGGCGCTCGCGGATCGACTCCAGATCGACCTCGCCGCCGCGCGCGGCAAACGGCATCTCGGCGCGCCGGATCGCGGCCTCGACGCTGTGCGCGTCGGGCTCGCCGAGATCGCCCGCGCGCGCGACCCAACGCGCCATCGTCGTGCCGGCGATGCCGCCGAAGACCGTCGAGTTGGCGACGCCATTGCCGCCAAGGCGATTGGCGCCATGCACCCCGCCCGAATCCTCGCCGGCGACGAAGAGCCCCGCGAGCTCCGTGCTGCAATCGGGCGCGAACTCGACGCCACCCATGAGGTAGTGGGCGGTGGGCACCACTTCGACCCTGCCGCCGGCGAGATCGAAGCCGCAGTCGGCGCAGCGTTCGACCATGCCCTTGAACTGGCGGCGCACGTTGTCCGCGCCGAGATGGGCCAGCGACAGGTACACGCCGCCGTGCGGCGTGGTGCGCCCGGCGCGCATCTCGGCGTCGATCGCGCGCGACACGATGTCGCGCGTCGCGCGCTCGGCGCGCGCGTCGACGCCGGTCATGAAGCGGCGCCCCGCGCCGTCGAGGAGGTGGCCACCGGCGCCGCGCAGGCCTTCCTCGAGCACGGTCCCGGTCATCCGCGTGTCCGGGCCGGCGAGCAGTCCCGTCGGATGAAACTGCACCATTTCCATGTCGCGCAGCGGCAGCCCCGCGGCGAGCGCCAGCGCCAGGCCGTCGCAGGTCTTATCTCCGGAGGGCGTGTGGTACCGGTACATCGTCGGGCCGCCGCCGGTGGCGAGCAGCACGGCCCGCGCCCGGGCCAGGACGTATTCGCCGGTGCGCATGTCGACGAGCAGCGCGCCGGCGATCGCGCCGCCGGCGGCGCTCTTCAGCAATGCCAGCAGCGCGATGTTCTTCCAGCCGCTGGACGCCGCGCGCCCACACCGCTTCGGCCAGCCGATTCATGATCTCGATGCCGGTCAAGTCGCCCTTGTGCACCGTGCGGTCGAAGCTCTGGCCGGCAAAAGCCTTCTGATGCAGCGTGCCGTCGGGATTGCGATCGAAAAAGCAGCCCAGCTCGTTTTCGAGCTCGCGCACGCGCTCGACCGCGCCGGTGACGAGCGTCCAGGCGAGGTCCTGATCGGGCAGCCACGCCCCGCCCTCGATCGTGTCCATGAAGTGCCGCTCGACGGAGTCGCCCGCACCGAGCGCGACGTTGTAGCCGCCCTGGACCATCCGCGTGCAGCCGCACTTGCCGAGCAGCCCCTTGACCGCGATCGTGATGGCGAGCGCGGGATTGGCCTGTTGCGCGTGCAGTGCCGCGAACAGCCCCGCCCCGCCGGCCCCGAGGATGAGGATATCCGTGTCGAGCCGCCGCATCGCCACCGCTCGCACCGCGCGCGCTATCCGCTGCGGCTCGCGCAGGGCGCGCAGGCGACGGCGGCGCCAAGGGCGCTGTCGCGCCGGAGTGTGATCGCACTCGCCGCAGGCATCCGGAACCTCAGCGCGGTTTCACGCCCAGCGCGGCGAGCGCGGCCGCCCGCTTCCCGCGTGCGCCAGCGTCGACGGTCGCATAGATACTGCCGCCGTGGCAGTCCATCGCCACGCGCAGCGGCCCGAAGTCGCGCACGCGGAAGCGCCACAGGCTCTCGGGATGCAGGTCATCGAGGTCGACGTCTTCGATCGCCTCGATCCAGGTCGTTTCCAGAGCGGCGGTGCCGCCGATAACGGCAAGATAGGCGCCGCCCAGTTCGCCGAAGGCGGCCAGCGATGCACTGCCAAGACCGCCCTTGCCGATAATGAGCCGCACGCCGCAGCGCGCGAGCAGCGGCCGCGTGAAGCGCTCCATGCGCGCCGAGGTGGTCGTGCCGATGCATAGCGGCGCGTAGCCGGTCGGATGCACGGCGCTGGGCGCGCCCTTGCGCACGTTGGGCGCGGTGTGGAGGACGGCGTGGCCGGCAAGCTCGAAGCGGGTGCGTGCGACCGCGGTCGAAGAGCGCGATCAGCGTCGCGTCGCGGATGCCGAACAGCGTCCCCTGCAGCGTGACCGTGTCATCGATGCGCAGCGCCCGGACCTGTGCCGCCGTGATCGGCGGCGTGAACTCATGGTGCGCCACGAGAGCTCCTCGAAGCGACCGGCACGCGGCGCCGGTCGATCCAGTACGACCAGGCAATGAAGAGCCGGCCCGGCAGGGCCTCGATGGCCAGGATCCGAAATCGACGGCCGGCCGAACGCGGCGCTGCGTTCGCCGCGAGCGCAAGACCGAAGTGACCGATGAACATGGCTTCTTCGCCGCGCCTCTAGAAGGCGTAGCGCACGCCCTCCGGCGTGATCGTCGCGCTCGCGCGTCGCGCCGAATGGCATTGCATGTTGACCGCCACCGGGTTCATCGTGATATGCGTCGCGGCGAGCTCGACGTGGACGGCGAACGCGGTGGCGTCGCCGCCGAGTCCCTGCGGTCCGACGCCGAGCAGATTGACCGCAGCGGACAGCTCGTCTTCGAGTTCCGCGCCCGCGGCGTCGGCGCAGCGCGTGCCCAGCGGCCGGATCGCCGCGCGCTTGGCGAGCTGCATGCACAGGTCGGCCGTGCCGCCCACGCCGACCCCGACGATCGTGGGCGGACAGGTGCGGCCGCCGGCGTCGAGCACGCAGTCAACCACGAAGGTCTTCACCGCATCGGTGCCGTCGGCCGGCACCGCCATCTTGAGCCAGGAATTGTTCTCCGACCCGCTGCCCTTGGGAATCATCTCGATGCGCAGCCCGTCGATGTCGTCGGCCACGTCGATATGAATCACCGGCACGCCGATGCCGCACGACGTCTGCGCATTGTGGCGCGTCAGCGGATGCACGATCGACGAGCGCAGCGGATGTTCGCGGGTCGCGCGCTCGCAGCCGCGGCGAATCGCGGCCTTGAGCGCGACGCCGTCGGCCGCTCCGAACTCGACACCGCGGCCGATGATCACGTTGTAGATGCGGAATCCCCGTGTCCTGGCACAGGAGATTATCGGTTGCTTCGGCGACCGCGATGTTCTCGATCATGGTGCCGAGGATCATCTTTGCCGATGCCGTCGTTTCGCGCGCGGCAAGCGCCGCGAAACCGCGCTTGATGTCGTCGGGAAGGACCTTGAGGGCGCGAATGTAGAGTTCCTTCGCCGCAGCTTCGATCGCCAGGGGGTCGATGCGCATGGGCAGTTCAGAACAGGTTGAGCGCAAAGGCCAGCGCGCAGAAGGCGGCGCCGCCGCCGGCGAGCGCGAGCAGCAGGTTCTGCGCTTCGCGCCGCCAGCCGGCGAACTCGACTAAGAGCAGGCGCAGACCGCCGGTCAGATGCGCCGCGAGCAGGAACACGAGGCCGACCTCGGAGGCCTCGACCAGGGGCGTCCGGCTCCAGCGGATCCACGCCTCGAGCGCGGCCTCGCCGCGAAGCGCCTGCGCCAGCACCAGAAAATGCAGCGGCAGAAACAGCGCGAGCAGGAGCCCCGAGATGCGATGGACGAGGAACGCCCAGTACGCGGCGTGCCTGCGGTTGCGCCAGGCCGTGGCCGTCATCGCGTCACCGCGACGATCGCGCAGCGCGCCGAGGACGAGCAGCAGCACCGCCACCAGGCCGCACGCCACGTTGGCGCCGACGCCGCGCCAGCCGAGCCATTCGCCTGCGACCGTGCGCAAGCCGATCGGGGCGTGAACCGACACCGCGAGCACGAACAGGCCGTAGAACGCCGCCCATCCGGGGCTGCCGCGGGTCCGGCCCAGGATCTCGGCCGCGGACAAGCCGCCGCGCACGGCGACGATCATTGTCGCCAGGTGCACCGCGACGCACAGCGCGAGCACGGCCGCGCTCGCGCGCTGCGCGAGCCAGAGGCGGGTCTCGGCGCGCGCGCTCACAGTTCGCCCCGCAGCGCCGCGATCGCCGTCGCGCGCTTGAGTCCCGCGATCGACGCGGTCGGCGCGAGATGCATCGGGCAGCGCTCGGTGCAGGTCGCGTGGGTGTGACAGGCATGACAGCCTGCGTCGCCGGCGACCGCGGCAAGGCGCTCCCGGCGCGCGCCGTCGCGCACGTCGTTGACCAGCGTCCAGGCGCGGTTGAGCGCGGCGGGACCCAGATAGTCGCGATTCCAGCCGACGACATCGCAGGCCGCGTAGCACACGCCGCAGCCGATGCACTCGATCGCGGCATCGATCGCGCGGCGCTCCGGCGCCGCCGGCTCGACGCGGGCGCACTCATCGCGCCGACTCTGGGTCGGCTGGAACTGCCCTTTCGCTCGCGTCCACTTGTCGAAGAATCCGCGCATGTCGGTGACCAGGTCGCGCACGATCGGCAGGTGCGCGAGCGGCCCGATCTCGAGCGCCGCGGAAGACGTGACCTTTGCCACGTGGGTGCGGCAGGTCCAGCGCGGCTCGCCGTTGACCGTCATCGCGCAGGAGCCGCACATGCCGACGCGGCAGGCGAAGCGGTAGGCGAGCGTGGAATCGAGCCGGCGCTGGATATGGGTGACGACGTCGAGCACGGTTTGCGCATCGCGCCGCGGCACGGCGTAGGCCTGATAGCGCCCGTCGGCGCCACCGCGCCAGACCCTCACTTGCAACTGCGCGGTCATGTTCGAGGATCGCCGTGATACAGCCGGACCGTATGCTTGGCTTCCGCAAAGAAAAGCCAGCGCTCGAGCAGCAAGCCGATGATACAACAGGCTGCCGCCGCGAGCGCGCTCTGCCAGCGCGCGTCGCCGGTGAAAAGCCACCCGAGCGGCAGGCCGAAGCCGAGCACCAGTGCCGCACCGCGCAGCCCGCGCGCATGCCGTTGCGCCACACGGAAGCCGAATTCGCGGGTGAGGAAGGTGCCATGCGAGTGACCGGCGTCGAGCAGGCGCGCGTGCGCGACGCTCACGGGCCCAGGTCCGCGCACGCCTTCGGCGACGCCGATCGCCCGCTCGAGCGTCGGCGCGTGGGCGGCGGCGCCGATCGTCCGCCAATAGGCAAGCTTGGCCGCGAGCGCCGCGAAGCCCAGGAACCCCGCCAGCGCGAGAAATGCCCTGCTTCCCGGCGCGTAGGCGCCGGCCAGCGCGCACAGCAGCAGGGCGCCCGACCAGTGTCCGAGCAGAAGGTAATTGGCCGGGGTCCAGCGCGTGCGCCACTGCCGGATGGGCTTCAAGCTCGCGTAGATCATCGCCGTGCACACCTGGACGATCCAGGCGAGCGCGCAGGTGGCAAGCGCAAGCAACACGCGCAGCGCGCCGGCGGAGCCTCCGGCGAGGAGCAGGAGATAGCCGGCGCCGGCCACGAACAGCGCGGCCGCCGCCACGGCCTCGCGGGAAAGCCAGGACGTGCGAAAGCGCACCAGGGACCGCCAAGCCTGGCGCGGATTGGCAAGGTGCAGCACCGAGGCGGCGAGCCCGGCGGCGACCAGCGCGAGTCCGAGCAGCGTTCCGCGCCAGAGCGCGTGGGTCGGCAGGCTCGCCGGAGCCACCAGATCGACGAGCGCGATGAGCGCGAGCAGGCCCAGTCCCGCACCCGCGCTCACCGTGAAAAAAATGATGCTCGGCGCCGGCTTCATCCGGGGCGGCGGCCGGCTCGCTAGCGCCGGATCACGGGACTGGCAAGACTCGCGAGCCCGCGCTCGAGCAGCGCGCGCGGATCGTCCTCACCGAGGACGGGCTGCGGCTGCCGCGGCGGCAGGTAGCGGTTGACCGGGGCGTAGCCCAGCTCGGGCATCAGGCCGAACCCGCCGCGCTCGGCCGTGACGCGCGAAACCTCGGACTCCGGATCGTCGAAGTCGCCGAACAGGCGCGCGTGGGTGGGGCAGGCGAGCACGCACGCCGGCTGGCGATCCTCCGGTGCCAAGAGCTCGTCGTAAATGCGGTCGACGCACAGCGTGCATTTCTTCATCGTCCCGGAAACTTCGTCGAGCTCGCGCGCGCCGTACGGGCACGCCCACGCGCACAGGTTGCAGCCCATGCACTTGTCCTGGTCGACGAGCACGATGCCGTCGGCACGCTTGTACGATGCGCCCGTCGGGCAGACGGTCACGCAGTCGGCGTCGGCGCAATGCATGCACGACAGTGGAAAATTGATCGTCTTCGACGCCGGATACTCGCCGACCTCGTAATGGCGCACGCGGTTGAACCACACGCCCGAGGGTTCGGCACCGAAGGGCTCGTAGTCGGAAAGCGCGCCGCTTACCTTCGAGGAGGCATTCCATTCCTTGCACGCGATCGCGCAGGCGTGACAGCCCACGCAGGTATCGAGGTCAATGAGCAGGCCGAGCTTCATCGCGGGCGGGAGAGGCTAGGTGTGATAGCGCCATACGCGCGGCCGGTGGCCGCTGTCGCCCGGCAGCGGCGGCACGGTCGCGAACACCGGCCAGATTCCCGACTCGCCCGGCGCACACTTGGTAACCTTGACCCGCAGATCGAACCACGCCGCCTGGCCGGTGACCGGATCGGAATTCGGCAAGCGCCGCGCATCGGACGCGCTGCGCGGCAGCAATTCGGAAATGAGGTGATTGAGGAGAAACCCGGCGCTGGCCTCGGACGCATCGGCGGACAGGCCCCAGGCACCCGGCTGCTTGCCCACGGCGTTCCACGTCCATACGGTGTTCGCCTCGACCCCTTCCATGGTCTTCAGCCGGCAGCGGATCTTTCCGTGGTGCGACTCGACCCAGACCCAGTCGCCATCGTCGAGCTTGAGCGCGCGCGCCGTGCCGCGGTTCATGTACAGACTGTTCTCGGACAGGATTTGCCGCAGCCAGGCATTCTGCGAATCCCAGGAGTGGTACATCATCATCGGCCGTTGCGTGATCGCGTGCAGCGGATACTCCTCGGCGACCGTGCGCCCGCCGGCGATGTGCGCCTGCGCGCCCTCCAGCGGCGCATACCAGAACGGCAACGGATCGAAATACGTCGCCAGTCGCTCGCAGTCCAGCAGCGCCGGCGGCTGCGGACCGTCGTAGAGGCCCTGGCCGGCGAGGCGGAACTTCTGCAGCGGCTCCGAGTACAGCTGCAGGATCACCTGCACCGGCGGGGTCCCGAACAGCGCGTGCTGTTCCGCGAACTCGAGATAGTCCTTGTTCGCGTAGCGGTAGTAGCGCATGTTCTCCGGCCAGCGGTAGGTGAAGAACGACTGGTTCTCGATGTACTTTTCCCATTGCCCGGGATTGGGTTCGCCGCGCAGCGCCTTCTCGCCGTCCTTGCCGCGCCAGCCGGCGAGCAGGCCGATGCCCGGCGCCTTTTCGTAGTGGATGACGAAGTCCTTGTAGTCCTGGAACCGGCGCGAGCCGTCGGCGTGGATAAACGCCGGGAATTTCAGCCGCGCCGCGAGTTCGACGAGCACCTCCTGCCATGGCCGCACGTCGCGATCGGGCTCGACCACCGGATGGCGGATCGCGTCCGCCGCCGCATCGGGTTCCGAGATCGGTCGGTCGAGCAGCGAGATCGTGTCGTAACGCTCGAGGTAGGTCGTGTCGGGCAATACCAGGTCGGCGAAGCCCACGGTTTCCGAATGGAACGCATCGACGACGACCAGGAAGGGAATGGCGTACTCGCCGCTCTTGTCCTTGCGCACCAGCATGTCGCGCGTTTCGCCGGTATTCATCGCCGAGTTCCACGCCATGTTCGACATGAACAGCAGCAGCGTGTCGATCCGGTACGGATCGCCGTTGGCGGCGTTGCTGATGACCATCTGCATCATGCCGTGGGCGGCGAGCGGTGATTCCCACGAGTACGCCCGGTCGATGCGCAGCGGCTTGCCCTCCGCGTCGATCACCAGGTCCTCCGGCCGCGTCGGATAGCCATAGGTGCCGCGGTTCAGCGGCGTATTCGGCGCGAAAATGACCGCGGGATCGTTTTCGGGCCGGGTGCGCATCGGGATGCGTCGCGGATACGGTGCCCGGGCGCGAAAGTTGCCGGGACCGTCGAGCGCGCCGAGCAGCATTTGCAGCACGTGCAGGGCGCGGCAGGTGTGAAAGCCGTTGGAGTGCGCCGAGATCCCGCGCATGGCGTGCATGGCGACCGGGCGGCCGATCACCTTGTCGTGGCGGCGCCCGTGCATGTCGGTCCAGCTTATCGGCAGTTCGACCGCCTCGTTGAACGCGACGTGCGCCATTTCCAGCGCGATGCGCTCGATGGTCTGTGCGGCGACGCCGCACTCGGCGGCAACGGTTTGCGGTGCATAGCGGTCGTCGAGATAGCGCTCCGTGATGAGCGAAAAGACGGTCTTGGCGCGGCGGCCGTCGGGGAGGTCCACCGTCGCGAGCAGCGCCGGCGCGATGTCGGGCAGGTGTCCGTTCGCGAAGTGTTGCGCGACGGTGTCCCAGACCTGCGGATTGTCATCGCGGTCGCGCGCGAACAAGCCGTCGCCGGGCATGCCGGGCGTCTGCACCACCAGCCACGGCGCATTCGTATAGCGGATCAGGAACTCCCAGTCGATCAGCCCGCGTTTGAGCAGCGTGTGCACGATCGCGAGCGCCAGCAGGCCGTCGGTTCCCGGCCGGATCGGTATCCACTCGTCGGCGATTGCCGAGTAGCCGGTGCGCACCGGATTGATCGAAACGAAGCGCGCGCCGCGGCGCTTGAGCTTGTCCAAGCCGATCTTGAGCGGATTGGACGAATGGTCCTCGGCCACGCCCCACAGGACGAAGTATTTGGCGTGCTCCCAGTCGGGAGCGCCGAATTCCCAGAACGAGTAGCCGATCGTGTACAGCCCCGCGACGGCCATGTTGACCGAGCACAAGCCGCCATGCGCGGCCCAATTCGGGGTGCCGAACTGCTGCGCCCACAAGCTCGACAGCGCCTGCATCTGGTCGCGGCCGGTGAAAAATGCCAGTTCGGTCGGGTTGGTCGCGCGGATCCTGGCCAGGCGCTCGGTGAGCAGATCGAGCGCCTCGTCCCAGGTGATCTCGACAAAATCCCCCGCGCCGCGCTCGCTCCCGGGTCGCCGCTTGAGCGGCTGGGTCAGCCGCGCCGGCGAATACTGCTTCATGATGCCCGCGGCGCCCTTCGCGCAGATCACCCCCTGATTGACCGGATGATTGCGATTGCCCTGGATGAAGCGCAGCTTGTCGTCTTCGAGGGTGACCTTGATGCCGCAGCGGCACGCGCACATGTAGCAGGTCGTGAACTCGACCCGCTGGCGCGAATGATTGTCGAAGGGAATGGCGCGGGTCATGCGGGTGCCGGGCGGCGCGGCCGAAGCGAAAGGTGGGGCGCGAACGCCGCACAATTCTACACGAGCGGCGACGCTCGTCGGTCCGCGGCAACGGTGCTCATTGCAGGTCGAGCAGCTTCAACCGCTGCACCTTCCCCGAGGGACCCTTGGGCAGCGCGGTCACCAGGCGCAGCAAACGCGGCGCCTTGTAGCGCCCAAGCTGCGTGAGACAGTGCGCGCGCAGTTCCGCCTCGTCGCAGTGTGCGCCCGGCTTGAGGACGACGCAGGCGAGAATGTCCTGGCCGTAGTTCGGATCGGGAATGCCGACTGCCGCCGCCTCGAGCACGGCGGGGTGGCGCAACAGCGCCTCGTCGATCTCGCGCGGGGCGATATTCTCTCCGCCCTTGATGATGAGCTCCTTGCGCCGGCCGACGACAAAATAGTAGCCGTCGCCATCGCGATAGCCGAGATCACCGGTGGCGAGCCAGCCGTCGGCGGAGCGCGCCTCCGCCGTCACCTCCCGCGGCCGATGGTAATCCGCAATCACGTTGGCGCCGCGCACCTCAATCTCGCCGTGCTCGCCCGCGCCGAGCACGGCGCCGTCCGCCGCGACGATGCGCGCCTCGACGCCGAGCGGCAGGCCGACCGAGCCATACTTGCGCCGCCTCGCGTCGAGCGGGTTGGCGAACGCAACCGACGCGGCCTCGGTGAGCCCCATAGCCTCGATGACCGCGATCCCGAAGCGCGCTTCGAAGGCCTGATGCTGCTCGATCGGCAGCGGCGCGGAGGCCGACCTGGCGAAGCGGATCGCGCGGCAGGCGCTCGCCTGGCCAGCCGTAAGGTCAGGACCGTTGAGCAGGTAGGCGATGATCGTCGGCACCAGGTTGAGCCAGGTCGGGCGGTAACGCTCGATCAACGGCCACCACTGCGAGGCGCTGAAGCGGTGCGGCATGACGATGCTGCCGCCCGACAGCACCGGGCTCACCGTCGCGATGCACTGGCCGTTGATGTGATACAGCGGCAGCGCGGAGAGCACGCGGTCGTTGGCGCTCAACTCCTGCGCCGCCACCACCGCGCCGGCGGCGTAGAGCATGTTCCAGTGCGACAGCAGCACTCCGCGCGGCATCCCGGTCGTGCCCGAGGTGTACATGAGCATCGCCGGCGTGTGCGGAGCCACTTCGGTCAGCGCCGCGCTGGCGTTCCCGGCAAGCTCGAGGTGATCCGGGTCGGTCTCGCGCACGCCGGCCGTGCTCTGCGCACGCTGCAGCAGCGCGCGCAGGCGCGCAACGTGCTCCGGGGCCGCAAAGACCAGGCGCGTGCGCGAATGGGCCAGCATGTATTCGAGCTGCGCGTCGGCGGCGTGCAGATTGACCGGCGATACGACGTACCCCGCGTACATCGCGCCCAGGAACACGCTTGCCGCGGCGACGCCGTTGGGGAGCATGAACGAGACCACGGCGCCGGGTGCGATGCCTGCGTGCGCGAGATCGGCGCCGAGCGCGGCGCCGCTGCGCTGCAGGTCAGCATAGGTCAGAAGCGTCGCGGGCTCCGGCGCGACGATGCACGGCGCAGCCGGGCGTATCGCCGCGTGCGCGTCGATCACTTCCCGGAAGGTGCGCATCCCCGCGCCCGGCTTCAGAGCTTGAACTTGCGCCGGTACTTGCCGAACAGCGTCTCTTCGGTCGGTTCGTGCACCAACTCGGCTGCAAGCGGCCGTACCACGCGGGTAATGTTCAGGAAGTGGCGGTAGTTCAGGTTGTCGGAGATGCTGTTGCGGCCCCAGGTGCCGCAGCCCATCGACAGGGAGAAAGGCAGTGCGTTGTCGAAAGACCCGCCGGTGGCGAAGCAGTGCGCCTGGTTGACGATGACGCGGCAAACCGGCAGCGCGCGCCCGAGATCGACCGCGCGCCCCGGGGCGCGCGTGTGCAGACCGACGGAATGACCGGCCCCCTGATAGCGCAGCAGCGCATCGGCAAGCGCGGCGGCCGCGGCGAAGTCGGGAACGCGATAGAGCGCCAGCACGGGAGAGAGCTTCTCTCCGGAAAAAGGGTGTTCCGGGCCGACGCCGGTGGCGGCGACGAGCAGAAACCGCGCGTCGAGGAGCGCCGTCCGCGCGAGACCCGCGCGCAGCGCGATTGCCGCCGCGCTCTGCGCCACGAACGCCGCGACGGGGCGCGCCGCGACAAACATCGCGCGCTCGAGCGTGCGCGCCTCGTCGTCGTCGAGCAGGACACCGCCGGCAGCGGTGAGCGCGGCGAGCAGCTCCTCGGCGATCGTCTCGACCGCGATCACGCTGTTCTCCGATGAGCAGCTCGTCGCGTTGTCGAACGTCTTGGAGACCGCGATCTTCGCAGCCGCGTCGGCGATATCGGCGGTCTCATCGACGATCACCGCGACGTTGCCGGTGCCCACCCCGATCGCCGGAGTTCCGCTCGAATAGGCCGCGCGGACGTTAGTCTGGGAGCCGGTGGCGACGACGAGATCGACCTGGCGCATCAGTTCGGCGGTTACCTCGCGCGTCACCGGCGCGGGCACCTGCTGCACCAGATCGCGGGGGACCCCGACCCGATCCAACTCGGCATGAACGTAGGCGAGCAGCAGCGCCAGCGTCGATGCTCCCTTCGGCGATGGCGCCAGGATGATCGCATTGCGTCCCTTCAGCGCGTTGATGATGTTGTTCGCCGGCGTCGCCGCGGGATTGGTCGATGGCGTGACCGCGCCGACGACCCCGACCGGGCGCGCGATCTCCACCACGCCACGCGCGGGGTCGTCCGCGATCACGCCCACCGACTTGCTCTGCGCGAGGTCGCGCAGCAGCCCCATCGTCTTGCGGCGGTTCTTCGTCATCTTGTCGCTGACGTTGCCCAGTCCGGTGTCGTGCACGGCTAGCTCGGCGAGTGCGCGGTTGTGCTCCGGATCGACGATGGCCCAGCCCGCCGCGGTGACGACTTCGTCAACCTCGTCCTGCGTCGCCGCGTCGAACGCGGCCTGCGCAACGCGCGCCCGGGCGACGAGTGCGGCCACGATCGCCGCGGCATTCGCGTTCACCGGAAGCGGGTCTTTGCCGCCCATTTCATTCAGCCCTGATCTTTGCTTCGCGGATCACGTATTCCCACTGCTGCAGCTCGTCGTGTATCCGGCTTGCGAATTCGGTGGGGGTCGATGCGGTGGCCTCGGCACCCTGCAGGAACAGCTTCTCCTTGACCTCGGGCTGCGCGAGCACCTGCGCCAAGGCCGCCTGCAGCTTGGCGATGATCTCCGGCGGCGTCTTCGCGGGCGCCAATGCCCCGTACCACGAGTTGACGACGCAGCCGGGCACGCCCGACTCCGCGATCGTGGGCACGTCGGGCGCCGACTGGCTGCGCTGGTCGCTCGTCACCGCGAGCGCCTTGAGCCTCCCGGCCCGCACGTGCTGCAGCACCGCAGGCAGCGAAACGAACAACAGTTGCACCTGCCCGCCCAGCGTGTCCGCGACCGCGGGTCCGCCGCCCTTGTAGGGAACGTGCACCATGTCGATGCCGGTCCTGAGCTTGAACAGCTCGCCCGCGATGTGCCCCGGCGATCCGGTTCCGACCGACGCATAGTTGAGCTTGCCCGGTTCGGACTTGGCCAGCGCGATCAGCTCGCGGACGTTGTTCGCCGGAAGCGATGGATGTGCCACCAGGATCTGCGGGATCAGCGCTGCCAGGCTGATCGGCGCGAAGTCCCTCTCGACGTCGAACGGCAGCTTGTCGTAGAGCTTGGGGTTGATCGTGAGCGAGGACAGGGTAAACAGTATCGTGTAGCCGTCGGGCGCGGATTTCGCCACGATGTCGGTGCCGAGGCTGCCGGCGGCGCCGCCGCGGTTGTCGACGATCACCGGCTCGCCCAGCACGGCGGCAAGCGGGTCGGAAGCACACGCGCGACGACGTCGGTACCGCCGCCGGGTGGGTAGGGCACGACGAGCCGGATCGGCCGGTTCGGGTACGGCTTCGGGTCGAGCGCGCCTGCCGGTGCGGCGAGCGACAAGCGACCCCAGCAGCAACAGATAGGCGGCGTGGGCGACGCGCCGCGCTGGAGAAACGGTCTTCAACGCCGCGCGGCCGTCGATCTTGTACTTGGCGAGATACCGCGTCGGAAGTTCGAGCGCGTCGCGCCGAAACGGGTCGCCCAGTTCGCGGGTAACCATCATCTCCAGCACGGTGGTTTTGCCGTCGCGCTGCGCTTCGACGGCCTCGCGCAGCGCCGGTCCGACATCGGCGAGCCGGTCGACCCGCCGGCCCTGCGCGCCCATCGCCGCGGCGACCGCGGCCCACGACGGTTGCGCGTCGAGGTTCACGCCGACAAAGCGGCGGCCGTAAAAGTCGACATGATTCTTCTTTTCCGCGCCCCACTGGCCGTTGTTGAATACGACCGCGGTAACTGAAATGCCTTCGCGCACGCAGGTCTGCAGCTCGCCGAAACTCATTCCCCAGGCGCCGTCGCCGACGTAGGCGATCGCCGCGCGGTCGGGCGCGGCGACCTTGGCGCCGATAACGGTCGGAAACGCGTAGCCGCAATTGCCGAAGCTCATCGCGGCGAACAGCGATCGCGGCTGGTCAAAGTGGAGATAGGAATTCGCCACCGAGCAGATATTGCCGATATCGGTGGACACCATCGCCCCGGGGGGCAGAGCGCGCTCCAGCTCGCGCAGCATTTGCCGCGGATGCATCGCGCTGGCGTTGCGCGCAACCTCGAGCGACCAGGGATCGGTCTCGTGGGTCCAGCTGTCGAGCTCGGAGAGCCAGGCGGCTTTTTCCGCCGCCAGGGTGGCGAGCCGATCGGCGACGTTGCCCTGACCGGCAAGCGTCCTGCCGGTGAGTCGCGAGAGCAGTGCCTGCGCCGCAGCCTTGGCGTCGCCGCAGATTGGCTGCCGCAATCGGCCGCACCAAGCCGAGCATCTTCGCGTCGGCGTCGACCTGAATGATCTTGGCGTCCTTCGGCCAATAGTCGAGCCCGTATTGCGGCAGCGTGCCGAAAGGCCCCAGGCGCGTGCCGAGCGCCAGCACGACGTCGGCCTTCGCGAGGAGCTTCATCGCCGCCTTGGAGCCCTGGTAGCCGAGCGGTCCGCAGGCGAGTCGGATGCTGCGCGGGAAACGAGTCGTTGTGCAGATACGAGTTGCATACCGGCGCCTGGAGCAGTTCGGCGAGGCGGATGGCCTCGTCCTGGGCGCCGCCCATGACGACGCCGCCGCCGCAGACGATCACCGGGAAGCGCGACTCCGCGAGCAGCGCCGCGGCGTCGTCCAACGCGCGCTCGCCACCCGGGCCGCGCTCGATCGCGATCGGACGCGGAATCTCGCACTCGATGTCGCCGTAGAAGAAATCGCGGGGTATGTTGAGCTGCGTCGGTCCCATTTCCAGCAGCGCGCGGTCGAACGCGCGCGCGGTGAGTTCGGCCATGCGCGCGGGGTTGTTGACGTGCGCCTGGTAGCGGGTGATCTTGGCAAAGATCGGCAGCTGCTCGGTTTCCTGGAATCCCCCCAGGCCGAGCGTCATCGATCCGGTCTCCGGGGTGATCACGACCACCGGCGAGTGCGCCCAGTAGGCGGCGGCCGTCGCGGTGACGAAATTGGTGACGCCCGGCCCGTTTTGCGCGATGCAGACGCCGTGGCGCCCCGACACCCGCGCGTAGCCGTCGGCCATGTGCCCCGCGCCCTGCTCGTGGGCGACCGAAATGAAACGGATGCCGGCGAGCGGGAACAGATCGAGCGCATCCATGTAGGCGGAGCCGACGATGCCAAACACGTCGGTAACGCCCTGCGCCACGAGCGTTTCGACGAACGCCTCCGAAGGCGTCATCCTCTGCTTGCCGACGACGGCGGAGCGCTGGGGTCTCGGTCATCTTGTTCATGGCGATTCCAATTCCGATGATGGGTCGCTGGCAGCGTCGGCGCGCCCGCTCGCGCCGGCTGGCGCCAGCGCGCCGCCACGCGTCGGGCCAGCGGGTCACCGCACGGATTCCGGCGCCACGTAGGCGTAGCCGAGCGCCTCGGCGACCGGCTGGCAGGTCACCTTGCCGAACGCGATATTAAGCCCGTTGCGCAGGTGCGGGTCCTCGGCGAGCGCTTTTTGCCAGCCCTTGTCGGCGAGCGCGAGCACGAACGGCAAGGTCGCGTTGTTAAGAGCGAAGGTCGACGTGCGCGGCACCCCACCGGGCATGTTCGCCACGCAATAGTGCGTCACGCCGTCGACGACGTACACCGGGTCCGCGTGGGTCGTCGGGCGCGAGGTCTCGAAACAGCCGCCCTGGTCGATCGCGACATCGACCACGACCGAGCCTGGTTTCATCCGCGCGATCAGCGCGCGCGAGACGAGCTTCGGCGCCGATGCCCCGGGGATCAGCACGCCGCCGACGACCAAGTCGGCGCTGGTGACATGCTGCTCGATGGCGTCATGCGTCGAATAGACGGTGTTGAGCGGACGACCGAACTGGCGCCACAGGGCGCGCAACACGTCGACGCTGCGATCGAGGACCCAGACTTCGGCACCCATGCCGAGCGCGATGTGACAGGCGTGCGATCCGACCACGCCGCCGCCGAGTATCACCACCTTGGCCGGATCCACCCCGGGCACGCCTCCGAGCAGCACGCCCAAGCCCCCGTGCGGCTTTTCCAGGTAATACGCTCCAGCCTGCACCGCCATGCGGCCCGCGACTTCCGACATCGGGGCCAGCAGCGGCAGCCCGCCCGCGGCGAAGTCACCGTTTCATAGGCGATGCACACCGCACCGCTGGCGAGCAAGATCCTTCGCCTGGTCGGGGTCGGGGGCGAGGTGCAGGTAGGTGAACAGCACCTGGCCCTCGCGCAGCATGCGGCGCTCGATCGCCTGCGGCTCCTTGACCTTGACGATCATGTCGGCGCCGGCAAACACCTCGGCCGCAGCTGCCGACAACGGCCGCGCCGGCGCGGCGATAGGCGTCGTCGTCCATGCCGATGCCCTGTCCCGCGTTGTGCTCGACTAAGACCTGGTGACCGTGATGGACCGCCTCGCGCACGCTGCCCGGCGTGAGCCCGACGCGGTTTTCCAGGATCTTGATTTCCTTCGGCACGCCGATGCGCATGGCGCTCTCCCAGCAGTCCAAACAAAGTAACGCGAAGCCGTCCCGCCGGCTAGGGGCCCGCGCCGCTCATTGCATATGGCGGCGCGCCTGTTCGATAAACGAAGCCTAAGGTGGCGACTCAAATCAACAAATTGAATTATACGGGCTCGATCCACATGGGCTGCGTTAGCGATTCCCCCGCGCATCATGCCGCAGCGGCGTCGGCGGCCATCCGCCGCCGCGTGACGCCGGCTTAGATGCCGAGCGCCAGCGCTGGCCCTAGCCGTCCGGCCCGATTCGGGCTAAAAAGGAGGTTCCCACGGGCCGGGGTTTGTTGCCCTGCCCGCCTTGACCTGGAGACACCGATGGGCCATGCCGAAACTCACGCTTCGCGACCCGCTGCAACCGCGCCAGATCTCGCTCGACGAGTACTGGATGCCCTTCACGCCCAACCGCGATTTCAAGTCCGACCCGAAGATGGTCGTGCGTGCGGAGGGGATGTTCTACTGGAACGATCGAGGCGGCAAGCTCATCGACGCCTCGGCGGGCCTGTTTTGCGTCAATGCCGGCCACGGCCGCAAGGAGATCGCCGACGCGGTGCACCGGCAACTCTCCGAACTCGATTTCATCGCGCCGTTCCTGCGCGGGCATCCGAAGAGCTTCGAGCTCGCGGCGCGCGTCGCGGAGCTCACGCCCGGCGACCTCAACCGCATCTTCTTCGTCAATTCCGGGTCGGAATCGGTCGACACGGCGATGAAGGTCGCGCTCGCCTACCATCAGGCGCGCGGCCAGGGCGGGCGCACCATGTTCATCTCGCGCGAGCGCGCCTATCACGGCGTCAACTTCGGCGGCGTCGCGCTTTCCGGGCATCGTCAACAACCGGCGCAAGTTCGGGCCGGGCCTGCCGGGCATCGCGCACATGCGGCACACGCACCTGAAGGAGAACTTCTTCGTCAAGGGCGAAGGTGCGCACGGCGCCGAGCTCGCCGAGGACCTGCAGCGGCTGGTTGCGACTGCACGGCGCGGAAAACATCGCCGCCTGCTTCATCGAGCCGATCGCGGGCTCGACCGGCTGCCTGGTGCCCCCCAAGGGCTATCTCAAGCGCGTGCGCGAGATCTGCGACCAGCACGGCATCCTGCTCGTGTTCGACGAGGTGATCTGCGGCTTCGGCCGCACCGGCAAGGCGTTCGCGGCGCAGAGCTTCGAGGTCACCCCCGACCTCATGACGATGGCCAAGGGCCTCACCAACGGCGCGCAGCCGATGGGCGCGGTCGCCATCAGCGAGCGCATCCACGACACGATCATCGGCGCCGCCGCCGGACGGTGCGATCGAGTTCTTCCACGGCTACACCTACTCGGGGCACCCGGCGGCCTGCGCCGCGGGCCTGGCGACGCTCGACATCTACCGCAAGGAGGGCCTGTTCGAGCGCGGCGCGGCGCTGTCGGCGTACTTCCTCGATGCGCTGTGGTCGCTCAAGGATCTGCCCGCCGTCGCCGATCTGCGCGGCTACGGCATGCTGGCGGCGATCGAGGTGCACCCGGCGGGCGCACCGGGCATGCGCGGCCACCTGCTGCAGAAGAAGCTCTTCGACAACGGCCTGCACCTCAAGACCACCGGCGACTCCGCGATCATCGCGCCGCCGCTCATCGCCGAGCGAGGGCATATCGACATGATCGTCGATTGCCTGCGCAAGACTCTGGCGACCGTCTAGCGTCCCGGCGCCGCAAATCGTCGACAATCGTCGCAAACCGGCACATCAAGGAGATCGACATGAAACGCTGGCTGGCAGGAATGACCTTCGCCGCGGCACTGATCGTGGCCGCGGCGCCCGCGTGGGCGCAGAAGAGCGTGACCTTCGCCTACCAGGACATGATGAATCCGTGGCGCTGGGTGCAGCAGAGCCAGGAGATCGAGAAGGCGACCGGCTTCAAGATCAACTGGCGGCAGTTCGGCGGCGGCGGCGACGTGATCCGCGCCATGGCCTCGGGCGACGTGCAGCTGGGCGAGGTCGGGTCCACCGGCGTGGCCACGGCGATCAGCCAGGGCATGGACGTCGATCTGTTCTGGATCCTCGAGGACATCGCCGCGGCGGAAGCGCTGGTCGCGCGCAACGGCAGCGGCGATCAACACGCGTCGCCGATCTGAAGGGCAAGAAGATCGGCACGCCGTTCGTTTCCACGTCGCATTTCCAGCTGCTCTACGCGATGCAGCAGGCGGGGCTCAAGGCGTCCGATGCGCAGGTGCTCAACATGCGCCCGCCCGAGATCGCGGCGGCGTGGAGTCGCGGCGACATCGATGCGACGTTCATCTGGGATCCGGTGCTCTCCAACGTGAAGAAGACCGGCAAGGTGCTGTTGACCTCCGGCGACATCTGCAAGAAGGGCGCGTGCACCTTCGACGGCCTGGTCGTGACCAAGAAGTTCGCCCAGGAGAATCCGCAGTTCATGGTCGCGCTGGTCAAGGCGGTGGCCAAGGCCGACGCCGACTATCGCGCCAATCCCAAGGCCTGGACCGAGCGATCCGGCCAAGGTGGCCGCGGTCGCGAAGTGGTCGGGCGGCAAGCCGGAGGAAGTGGCCGACGCGATGGCGCTCTACGGGTTCCCCAGCCTGCAGGAGCAGGCCTCGCCGGCATGGCTCGGCGGCGGCGCGAGCGGCGCGGCGACCAAGGCGCTCGCGCAGCAGGCGAACTTCCTCAAGGACCAGGGGCGGCTCACGGCGGTGGCGCCCGATTTCAGCAAGAACGTCACCATCGAATGGGTGACGAAGGCCATGAAATAGTTCCTGCCAGCCTCCGCGTCGATGCCAGCGGCGGCGCCTTCGCGCCGCCGTTTTTCTGTCAGAATGGGTCACGCGCCGACGCGAAGGGTCGGCCAAGAGGCTTTCGGTTGCCCCAACTCGACATTCGCCATCTCGGCGTTCGCTACGCGACCAAGACGGGTGTCGTCGAAGCGCTCGCCGACGTGAGCCTGACGATGCGCGACGGCGAATTCCTCGTCGCCATCGGCGCATCGGGATGCGGCAAGACCACGCTGCTCAATTGCATCGCCGGTTTTCTGCCGGCCACCGAGGGCACGATCGCGCTCGATGGCAACCCGGTCAGCGGCCCCGGAGCCGATCGCGGCGTCGTGTTCCAGAAGCACGCCCTGATGCCGTGGCTTAACGTCATCGACAACGTCGAGTTCGGCCTGCGCATGCGCGGCGTCGCCGCCGCGCACGCGGCACGAAGTGGCGATGGAGAAGCTCAAGCTCGTCGGGCTCGAGGATTTCGCCCGGCGGGCGATCTACGAGCTCTCCGGTGGCATGCAGCAGCGCGTGGGGATCGCGCGGGCGCTCGCGTCCGATCCGGAGCTCATGCTGATGGACGAGCCGCTGGGCGCGCTCGACGCGTTCACGCGCGAATCGATCCAGGAGCTCGTCCTCGACGTCTGGCACCGCAGCGGCAAGATGGTGTTCTTCATCACCCATTCGGTCGAGGAGGCGTTGTTCCTTGCCACGCACCTGGTCGTCATGACGCCGCGGCCCGGCCGGATCTCGCACGAATATCGGGTCGATTTCGGCCGGCGCTTCGTCGCCACGCGCGATGCCCGGGCGATCAAGTCCGCGCCGGATTTCATCGCGATGCGCGAGCAGGTGCTCGCGGTCATCTTGCGGCGCGAGCCCGAGCCGGCGCCGACCGCTCACGCCACGTGACGAGCGCCGACCCAGCCGGCGGCGCCGGCGGCCCACCGAAGACGTCCCGATTCGCAACCCCGGGCGAGGGCTCGAGCACGGCGCATCAGCGTGCGTGACGATGGTCGCCATCGTCGCGCTGTGGTGGCTGGCGAGCCATTTCCGCTGGGTGCCACCGCTGTTTCTGCCGACGCCGGAAACCGTCTTCACGCGGCTGTACGAATCGGCGCTGGGCCAGCTTACCGACGCGCCGCTCGCCGAGCACTTCGGCTGGTCGATGTTCCGCGTGTTTTCAGCGCCTTCGCCGCCGCCTGTGCCACCGCCATTCCGGTCGGCATCGCCATGGGCGTGTCGCGAGTCGCCCGCGGCATCTTCGATCCGCCGATCGAGTTCTACCGGCCGCTGCCGCCGCTCGCCTATCTGCCGCTGATCGTGATCTGGTTCGGCATCGACGAGTTCTCCAAGGTGCTGCTGATCTATCTCGCCTGCTTCGCCCCGCTGGCGATGAGCGCGCACGCCGGCGTGCGCTCGGTGTCGCAGGAGCAGATCCACGCCGCCTATTCGATGGGCGCGTCGAAGTGGCAGGTGATCTGGCACGTGATCGTGCCGGCCGCCATGCCCGAGATCCTGACCGTCGATGCGCATCGCCATCGGCTTCGGCTGGACCACGCTCGTCGCCGCGGAAATGGTCGCCGCCACCAAGGGCCTGGGCCAGATGGTGCTCAACGCCTCGAACTTCCTGCGCACCGACATCGTGATCATGGGCATCGTCGTCATCGGCGCGGTGGCGTATCTTTTCGACCTGCTGATGCGCTACGTCGAAAGGCTCGTCGTGCCCTGGAAGGGCAAGGTCTGAGCGGCGCACCAAGACGATGCCGAGACGCCGGGCTAGCGACCTTCGCCTCCGGGCGACTGCCGGCACACCAGCCGGTATCCCCACGGCTGCCCGGTCCCAGGCGCCGGCCATCGGCGCAGGGTTGACAGGCTCGCCCCGCTTTGCCACGCTGCTTTGATGGCCACCCGCCCGCACTTCCAGCGGCTCGTTGATCGGGCCCGCAATCTCCCGCCGCTCACTGCGGCGGTCGTGTATCCGTGCGACAGCGATTCGCTGCAGATCGCCCTGTCCGGTCAGTTCGCCGGCTATCTGACGCCGGTGCTGGTGGGGCCGGAGGCCCGCATCGCCGACGCCGCCGCCCAGGCAGGCCTGGACCTCTCCCGCATCGAACTCGTCGACACGCCCGACGAGCCGTTTGCCGCCGCCCAGCGCGCCGCGCTGCTGGCCAAGAATGGCGAGGTCCGCGCGCTCATCAAGGGCAGCCTCTACCCGGACGACCTGATGCGCGCGGTGGCGACGCCGGAATCGGGCTTGCGCGGAGAGCGGCGCCTGACCCACGCGTTCTTCGTCGACGTGCCGGGCTATCCCCGTCCGTTCATCCTGTCCGACGCGCTGCTCAACATCGCCCCCACGCTCGCGGCCAAGCGCGACATCGTGCAGAACGCCATCGACTTTGCCCACGCGCTGGGGATCGCCACGCCGCTGGTCGCGGTGCTGAGCGCGGTCGAGGGCGTGACCCCGGCGTTGCCGGCGAGCGGCGATGCCGCGGCGCTGGCGAAGATGGCAGTCCAGGGTCTGATCACCGGCGGCGTCGTAGACGGTCCACTCACCGCGGACAGCGCACTCTCGGCGGCCGCCGCGCGCGCCAACGGCGTCGAATCGAAGGTCGGCGGCGCCGCCGACGTGCTGATCGTGCCCGGCCTCGAGTCGGGCGCGCTGCTGTTGCGCGCGGTAACCGGCATGTTCGGCGCCCTGGCGGCCGGGGTGACCCTGGGCGGGAAGGTACCGGTCGGTGCTCTCCAGCCGTGGCGAATCGATGGAAGTTCGCATGGCGGCGTGCGTGCTCGCTTCGCTGGTCGCCCAGGCGCCGCAGTCTGCCGGCAGCGCCGCCGAGCCGAAATCCGAGTCGCCGCCGGCAGCCGTCCGCGTCGCCGCGTAGGCGCGGGCACGCAGGAAGGCAGCACCGGCCCGGGAGCGCTAAGCCGGCGTTCGGTCGACCGGCCACGGCTGCGCCTGCGCGCGCAACGCCCGCCAGACACGCTCGGAGGTCAGCGGCATCTGCAGCGCTTCGCCGGCGCTGGCCCGCGCCGTGGCGCGCCAGCGCGTCGATCACCGCATTGACCACGGCCGGGGTCGCGCCGATCGTGCCGAGCTCGCCGACGCCCTTCACGCCCAGCGCATTGTTCAAGCACGGCGTCGACTCATCCATCGTCATCGCAAAATCGCCCGATCATGGTCGCGTGCGGAATCGCGTAGTCGAGAAAGCTCGCCGTCAGCGCCTGGCCGGACTCGCGGTCGTAGACGAAGCGTTCGCACAGCGCCTGGCCGATGCCCTGGGCCGCCCCGCCCTCGAGCTGCCCGATGACGATGGCCGGATTGACGACGCGGCCGACGTCGTTGACCGACCAGTACGCAACCGACTTCCACCGCACCGGTGTCCGGGTCGACCTCGACTTCGCAGATATGGCAGCCGTTAGGCCAGGTCGCGCCGGCGACGGAGCTTGTCGAGTCGAGGACGATTTGCCGCGCCGGCTGCTTCTGCGCGAGCTCGAACAGGCCGATCTGCCGGTCCGTTCCGGCAATGCTGAACACGCCGTCGCGATACTCGATGTCGGCCGCCGCCGCCTCCAGCGTCCTCGGCCGCGAGCTGCTGCGCGACCGGCGACGGTGCGTTCGGACGGCGACGCGCACCGCCGAGCCGCCGACAAACAGCGAGCGTGAGCCGGCGCTGCCGAAGCCGGTGCCGCGGTCGGTGTCGCCCTGCACGATGCGGATTTTCTCGATCGGCACGCCGAAGACGTCGACGGCGAGCTGCGCGAAGGTCGTCGCGAGCCCCTGCCCCATCGCCTGCAGGGCATTGAAGATCTCGATCTCGCCCTCGCCGCGTCACCGTCACCGTGACGCGCTCCTCGAAGACGTCGGCGCCGGTCCATTCGAGGAACGTCGCCATGCCCCGCCCGCGCAGCCGCCCGCGACTGCTTCGCGGCGGCGGCGCGCGCGTCGAAGCCATCCCACTCGGCGAGCGCGAGCGCCTGGTTCATCACCGACTCGAACCGGCCGCTGTCGTAGGTCTTGCGCATCGCATTCGTGTACGGCATCTGCTCGGGACGGATCATGTTGCGCCGGCGCAGCTCGCGCGGATCCGTGCGCCGATCTGCGCGCGGCCGCGTCCATCAGCCGCTCGATGATGTAGATGGCCTCGGGCCGGCCCGCGCCGCGGTAAGCGCTCGTCGGCGCGGTGTGCGTGAGCACGCCCTGGATGCGGATGTCGACTACGGCGATGTCGTAGATGCTGGTCGACACCCACGGCCCGATCATCAGCTGGATGACCACGCCCGCGGGCGTCGCGTACGCCCCGAGGTTGGCCAGCGAGGCAACGCGCAGCGCGAGGATGCGCCCGGCTGGCGTCGAGCGCAAGCTCGGCCCGGCTGGTCACGTCGCGCCCGTGGGTGGCGGCCAGGAATTCCTCGATGCGTTCGGCCCGCCATTTGAGCGGGCGCTGCAACGCGCGGGCGCAGAACGCCAGCACGACATCCTCGGGGTAGATGCCGGTCTTCATGCCGAAGCCGCCGCCGACGTCGCCGACCTGCACGCGCACTTTCTCCGGGGGAATGCCGAGCACCTCGTTGCACAGGTCGTCGCGCAGGCCGGTCGGCGTCTGGCAGCTCACCCGCAGCGTTATCCGATCGGACGCGGCGTCGTAGCTCGCGAGCACCGCGCGCGGCTCGATCGGGCACGCCGCGACGCGCTGGTTGACGAGATCCAGCGCCACCACGTGCGCGGCCTTGCCAAATGCCGCGGCGGCGGCGGCGGCGCTGCCGTGGCGAATCTCGGCGGCGATGTTGCCCGATGCCGCCGGCCAGACCAGCGGCGCGCCCTTGGCGACCGCGGCCGCTGCATCGGTGACCATCGGCAGCGGCTCGTAGCGGACATCGATCGCCTCCGCCGCATCGCGCGCCTGCTCGACGCTCTGCGCAATGATCGCGGCGACGGCTTCGCCGACAAAGCGCACCGTGCCGACCGCCAGCGCGTGCCGCGGCGGCGACGCCGCGGGTGCGCCGTCGGCGCGCTTGAAGTCCGTCCGACTGCGGCAGCGGCCTGACCCCGGCACGGACCAGATCGGCGCCGCTGACGATCGCGATGACGCCGGGCAGCGCGGCTGCGGCGGCGGTGTCGAGGCTGAGAATCCGCGCATGCGGGTGCGGCGACCGCAGGAAGCAGACGTACGCCTGACCGGGCAGCGTTGCATCGTCGGCGAAGCACCCCGCGCCGGCGAGCAGCGCTGTCGTCCTCGACCCGCAGCACCGACTGTCCGCTGCCGAAGCGCCCGTATTTCCGTTCCACGCCCATGCTCGACAGGGATCGCGCCGCGCCGCTAGCGCGGCCGGACGCAGTCGATGAAGTAGCGCAGTTTGCCGCCGTCGTTCTCTTCGACGAGGCCGTGGATGTCGGTGTCGAAGCCCGGGAAACTGCTGGTTGAAGCTCGCGCGCGAACTGCAGGTAACTGCACGATGGTGCGGTTGAAGCGCTCGCCGGGAATCAGCAGCGGGATGCCCGGCGGATAGGGCGTCAGCAGCACGCTGGTCACGCGGCCCTCGAGCTGGTCGATCTCGACGCGGTCGATCTCGCGGTGCGCCATGCAGGCGAACGCATCGGACGGCTTCATCGCCGGCTGCATGTCGGACAGATACATCTCGGTGGTCACCCGCGCCACGTCGTTGGCCTTGTACATGTCGTGGATCTGCTGGCACAGATCGCGCAGGCCGACCCGCTCGTAGCGCGGGTTGCTGCGCGCAGAACTCGGGCAGGATCTTGCCACAGCGGCTGGTTCTTGTCGTAGTCGTCCTTGAACTGCTGCAGCGCGGTCACCAGCGTGTTCCAGCGGCCCTTGGTGATGCCGATGGTGAACATGATGAAGAACGAATAGAGCCCGGTCTTCTCGACGATGACGCCGTGCTCGGCCAGGTACTTGGTCACGATCGACGCCGGGATGCCGGTCTTGGCGAACTTGCCCGACACGTCGAGCCCCGGCGTGATGACCGTCGCCTTGATCGGGTCGAGCATGTTGAAGCCCGGCGCCAGGTTGCCGAAGCCGTGCCACTTCTCGTTGGCGCGCAGCATCCAGTCGTCGCGCTCGCCGATGCCCTCGGCGGCGAGCTTGTCCGGCCCCCAGACCTTGAACCACCAGTCCTTGCCCCACTCGTCGTCGACCTTGCGCATGGCGCGGCGGAAGTCGAGCGCCTCGACGATCGACTCCTCGACCAGCGCCGTGCCGCCGGGCGGCTCCATCATCGCCGCCGCGACGTCGCACGACGCGATGATCGCGTACTGCGGCGAGGTCGACGTGTGCATCAGGTAGGCCTCGTTGAAGACGTGCCGGTCGAGCTTGCGCGTCTGCGACTCCTGCACCAGGATCTGCGAGGCCTGCGAGAGCCCGGCCAGCAGCTTGTGCGTCGAGTGCGTGGCGAAGATCATCGAATCCTTGCTGCGCGGCCGGTCCTTGCCGATGGCGTGCATGTCCTTGTAGAAATCGTGGAAGGCGGCATGCGGCAGCCACGCCTCGTCGAAGTGCAGCGTCTCGATCGTGCCGTTCAGCGTGTGCTTGAGCATCTCGACGTTGTAGACGATGCCGTCGTAGGTGCTCTGCGTGATGGTCAGGATGCGCGGCTTCTTGTTCTTCGCCGCGCGCGCGAACGGGTTGGCCTCGATCTTCTTGCTGGATGTTCTCCGGCTTGAATTCGTCCAGCGGGATCGGCCCGATGATGCCGAGGTGGTTGCGCGTCGGCGTCAGGAACACCGGGATCGCGCCGGTCATCGTGATCGCGTGCAGGATCGACACGTGGCAGTTGCGGTCGACCACGACGATGTCGTCGGGCGCGACGTTGGCGTGCCAGACCATCTTGTTCGACGTCGACGTGCCGTTGGTGACGAAAAAGCAGTGGTCGGCATTGAAGATGCGCGCCGCGTTGCGCTCCGATGCCGCCGACCGGTCCGGTGTGGTCGAGCAGCTGGCCGAGCTCGTCGACCGAGTTGCAGACGTCGGCGCGCAGCATGTTCTCGCCGAAGAACTGGTGGAACATCTGCCCGACCGGGCTCTTCAGGAACGCCACGCCGCCGGAATGGCCCGGGCAGTGCCACGAATAGGAACCGTCCTGCGCGTAGTGCGACCAGCGCGCGGAAGAACGGCGGCGCCAGCGAGTCGAGGTAGGCCTTCGCTTCGCGGATGATGTGGCGCGCGACGAACTCCGGCGTGTCCTCGAACATGTGGATGAAGCCGTGCAGCTCGCGCAGGATGTCGTTCGGGATGTGGCGCGAGGTGCGCGTCTCGCCGTAGAGGTAGATCGGGATGTCGGCGTTCTTGAAGCGGATCTCCTCGATGAACGCGCGCAGCTTCAGGATCGCCGGGTCGAGTTCCGGGCCCGGGCGTGAATTCCTCGTCGTCGATCGACAGAATGAACGCCGAAGCGCGCGACTGCTGCTGCGCGAACTGCGACAGGTCGCCGTAGCTGGTGACGCCGAGGATTTCCAGGCCCTCCTTCTCGATCGCCGCGGCGAGCGCGCGAATGCCCGAGGCCCGATGCGTTCTCGGAGCGAAAGTCCTCGTCGATGATGACGATGGGAAAGCGGAATTTCATGCAGCGGCTCCCGGGATGCCAAAAGAAAGCGGGGTGTCGGCCCGTGGCCACACCCCTGTCAGGGCCGCATTGTGCACCGCGACGGCGCGCGATGCGAGCGTCTTGACGATCGCGCCGCCGGGGCGGCGCCAGGGGCGGCGCGTGCGGCCCGGGCGCGCGGGTGCCGGACCGGTCAGAGGGCGACGGCGACGAGGGCGCCGCCCCAGCCGATCAGTCCCAGCCCCAGTGGCGTGCGCAAGCGGCGGCCCCAGGACAGGTTCTTTTCGGCGGCCATGGCGGCGGCAACGATCAGCATCCAGCCCAGGTTGCCCATGCCGACGACGAACATCACCAGCATCAGCGCCCAGCAGCAGCCGACGCAGAACAGGCCGTGATCGAAGCCGATCCGGAATGCCTCCCGGGTCGGCCGCCGCCCGCGCCAGCGCGCGTTGACGAAAGCGAAGGGCGTCCGGCAACGCTCCAGGCAACGATACTTGAGCGCGCTGAACTGAAACGCGCCGGCGAAGCAGCAGGACCAGCCCGCCGACCAGCCCGCCGCGCACGACCAGCCAATCGGCCTTGGCGGCGGCGAGGTGCAGCGCGCTGTCGAGGCCGTGGGCGAGCAGCCCGAATCCCAGCCAGGCGACCGCGTAGCCGAGCACGACTCGCGCCAACAGGCGCCCGGCGTCGGGCCGCGCGGCGGTCATGCGGCTGAAGATGCCGAGCAGCGGCAACGTCGTCGGCAGCATCATCGCCGCGATCATCAGCAGCCACGCCAGCGCATAGAGCAGTGCCGGGATTGCAAGCTCGCCCTGGGGCAGGCTGCGACAGAGCGCCGCGAGCAAGCCCGGCTCGCTCCAGCCACCGTGGCTGAGATAGCGGGCGTAGGGGCTCGCACTCCAAACCGCGAGCGCTGCCCACGCGGCCGCGGACAGCGCCGCGACCAGCCCCAGGCGCAGCCGGTGCCCTTCAGGGCCGCGCCCGGACGCGGCGGCCGCGGGAAGGCTCATGCGCTACGTGACGCGAGAGGTCACGGCCGACCCGGCGATACGCTCACGCATCAAACACGAACGTGCTCTGCAGCGCGTTGTGACCGCTCATGTCCAGGTTGATGCCGAGTTTCTCGTTCTTCGACCGGTAGCGCGGGCTCTTGCCCACGAACACCGGCGCGCCGGGCACGGTCGAGAAACCGTGTCCAGCAACGTCGTGGCCTTGCCGGTCGCGCCCATGTAGGGCTCGAGCTCGGCGTAGCCGGCGTTGCCGACCTTGAGCGTTCCCTTCCCGCCCTGCACGTCAAACTGGATCGGCACCTTTTCGACGGAAACGACTTCGCCGACGAGCTTCGCCAGATCGGCCACGGGACCGCCGAGCTTGCCGGTATAGACCCCGAGGATCGCCTCCTCCTGCTGCGGCGATACCTTGTCGTCCAGGTACACCGCGGCGCGCCAGTTGCCCTGAAGGATGTTGCCGGGGATGTGGGCGATCAGCGCGATCGTGCGCCCGGAGACATCGACGCCGTTGATCGTGCCCTTGTCGAAATGCCAGGAAACGATGGTGTCGCAGGTGCCGAAATCCGGGTCTTCGCCGATCCAGCACGGGCACAGCACGCGACAGTTGCAAACTTCGAGCAGCCGTCCTTCCAGGTGATAGGCCACGCTTGCCTCCCGCATGAGGTTGTCCGCAGCCCGGCGCGCTCCCGCGCTGCCGGGAGCGTTCGATCCTACGCCGGCGCGTTCGCCGCCTGCCATGTGAATATTCGACAACTAGCGCCGGCCGCCCGCCAGCCGGGCCGACCGCGGATCGGCGCGCAACCGGGCCATGGCCCAGACGCCGACGGCCGGGCCGATGGCCAGCGGCACGAACGCGTAGCGCCAGCCCATCGCCTCGACCCAGTGCGGCAGCAGGTGGATGGTGACAAGCGTCAGCGTGAAGCCGAGCGCCGTCTGCAGCGTGAGCATGGTGCCCACGCGCGCGGGGTCGGCGAGCTCGGCGATGGAGGCCGAGAACTGCGCCGAGTCGGCGACGATGCTGATGCCCCAGAGCACGCAGATGCACAGCAGCGCTGCGGGCGATCCGCCGTAGAAAAGGCCTATGGTCGCCGCGCAGCTGCCGCTGACCGCCATGGCGACGATCGTCACCGTCGTGCGGCCGACGCGATCGGCGAGCAGGCCCGCGCCGACGCAGCCGATGGCACCCGACGCAACGGTGGCGAAAGCCGCGAGCTTCGCCGCGGTCGGCGCACTCTCCGGCGGGAGAGAGAGCGCGAAGCTTGCACTCAGGAACGCGCCGATCCACGCCCACATCGCGTAGAGCTCCCACATGTGACCGAGGTACCCGAGGTTGGCGAGCCGCAGCGGCACGTCGCGCCAGGCGAGGAGCACGGCGCCGGGATCGAAGCGTGGCGCGGCACGCGGTTGGGCCCGACGCCGGCGAGGCCGATTGCCGCCGCCGCGGCGAGCGCGCTCAGCGACGACGCGGCGACCGTCGGCCGCCAGTCGAAGCCGCCGAAGGCGTTGAACAGGTGCGGCGCGGCCGACCCCAGCGTCAGCGCCCCGACCAGGATCCCGACCATGAGCCCCATGTCGCCCTTCGCCCAGGTGGCCACGAGCTTCATGCCGACCGGGTAGACGCCGGCCATGCAGATCCCCGTCACCACGCGCAGCAGCGGCGCGGCGGCCGTGGCCGGGTCGATGGCGAGCAGCAAGCGCGTTGGCCAGCGCGCCCACGGCGGCGGCCGTCGCGAACAGCCGCCGCGGATCGACGCGATCAGGCAGGCCGAGAATGGCGCTCGCCAGGCAGCCGATGACAAAGCCGGCCTGCACGCCGCTGGTGAGTGCGGCCTGGGCGAAGTGCGACAGGTGGAATTCGGCGGCCAGCGCAGGCGTGACCGCCGATGCGGAAAACCAGAGCGCCATCGCCGCGACCTGGCAGATCGCGATGATCGCGACCGAAATCTGCTTGTGACCCCGCCCAGGAGGCGAACATGCGATGCGCGTTCAGATCTTGGGCAGCGTGACGCCTGTTTGCCCCTGGTACTTGCCGCCGCGGTCCTTGTACGACGTTTCGCAAACCTCGTCGGACTCGAAGAAGATCACCTGCGCCACGCCTTCGTTGGCGTAGATCTTCGCCGGCAGCGGCGTCGTGTTCGAGAACTCCAGCGTCACGTAGCCCTCCCATTCCGGCTCCAGGGGCGTCACGTTGACGATGATGCCGCAGCGCGCGTAGGTGCTTTTTCCCAGAGTCAGGACGAGCACGTTGCGCGGAATGCGGAAGTACTCGACGGTGCGCGCAAGCGCGAACGAGTTCGGCGGGATGATGCAGACATCACCCGCGAAGTCGACGAACGATTTATCGTCGAAGTTCTTCGGATCGACGATGGTGGTGTTGATGTTGGTGAACAGCTTGAATTCGCTCGAGCAGCGGATGTCGTAGCCGTAGCTCGAAGTGCCGTAGGAGACGATCTTCCGGCCGTTCGACCTCGCGCACCTGGCCCGGCTCGAACGGCTCGATCATGCGCTGTTCGGTCGCCATGCGGCGGATCCATCTGTCGGACTTGATCATGCGCTGCGACTCCCTGTCGCGTCATTCTCGCGTCCGCGGCGATCCAGGTCGCATAACCGGATTCCACCCGCGCGGAGGCCGCGTTCTTCTAGGTATTCTGAATGACGATGCTTGGAAACTTGGCGGAGAAGTCCTCGGCCTTCTGCGCGACGAAGACCGCGGTCTTGCGCGCGATCTCCTTGTAGATCGGCCGCGACCTTGCCGTCGGGATCGGCGACGACCGTCGGCCGGCCCGAGTCGGCCTGCTCGCGGATGCGGATATCGAGCGGCAAGCCGCCGAGGAACGGCACGTTGTAGTCCTTGCACATCTTCGCCGCGCCGCCCTCGCCGAAGATGCGCTTCGGCGTGGCCGCAGTTCGAGCAGACGTGGATGGTCATGTTCTCGACGACGCCGACGATCGGCACGCCGACCTTCTCGAACATCTTGAGGCCCTTGCGCGCGTCGATCAGCGCGATGTCCTGCGGCGTCGTGACGATGACCGCGCCGGTCACCGGCACCTTCTGCGCCAGCGTCAGCTGAATGTCGCCCGTGCCCGGCGGCATGTCGACGATCAGGTAATCGAGGTCGCGCCAGTTCGTGTCCTTGAGCAGCTGCTCCAGCGCCTGCGTCACCATCGGTCCGCGCCACACCATCGGCGTGTCGGTGTCGATCAGAAAGCCGATCGACATCGCCTGCACGCCCCATGCCTCGAGCGGCTCGAGGGTCTTGCCGTCCTTCGATTCCGGGCGGCCGGTGATGCCCAGCATCATCGGCTGCGACGGGCCGTAGATGTCGGCGTCGAGCACGCCGACCTGCGCGCCTTCGGCGGCGAGCGCCAGGGCGAGATTGACGGCCGTCGTCGACTTGCCGACGCCGCCCTTGCCGCTGGCGACCGCGATGATGTTCTTGACGCCCGGAACCAGCTTCACGCCGCGCTGCACGGCGTGCGACGCGATCTTGTGGGTGATATTGACCGTCACCCTGCCGATGCCGGGCAATGGCGCGAGCTTCGCCTGCACGAGCTTGCGCAGCGCCTCGTGCTGGCTCTTGGCCGGATAGCCGAGCAGCAGATCGACGCTGACGCCGGAAGCATCGAGCGCAACCTTGCGCACCGACTTTGTCGGCCGACGAAATCGCGGCCGGTATTGGGGTCGACCAGCGTGTGCAGGCTGGCCAGGACGTCGGCCTCGGCAATGGGCATGAACGACAGATGGATCAACGACACAAGGAGCTTCGAGTGTAACGAAAAAGCGACCCGGCCGGTACTCAGGGGAAGATCGCTTTGCTAGAATTACCGATTCCCCTGTCGCTTCAAAGGTTTTTGCTGCATGCCGCGCCGCACGCTGTTCGTCACGACCGCCCTGCCGTACGCCAACGGGCCGTTTCACATCGGCCACATCATGGAATACATCCAGGCCGACATCTGGGTGCGCTTCCAGCGCATGCGGGCCACGCGGTGCATTTCGTCTGCGCCGACGACACGCACGGCGCGCCGATCATGCTCAGGGCGGAGGCCGAAGGCGACCACGCCGGAGGCCCTTATCGCGCAAGTCGGCCAGTCGCACCAGCGCGACTACGGGCGCTTTCATATCAGCTTCGACAACTGGTACACGACGCACAGCGCCGAGAACGTCGAGCTGTCGCAGGGCATCTATCGCAGTCTCAAGGCCGCCGGGCTGATCTACGCGAAGCCGATCGAGCAGTTCTACGATCCGGTCAAGGACATGTTCCTGCCCGATCGCTACATCAAGGGCGAATGCCCGAAGTGCGGCACCAAGGACCAGTACGGCGACGCCTGCGAGAACTGCGGCTCGACCTATGCGCCGACCGAGCTCAGCAATCCCTACTCGGTGCTGACCGGCGCCAAGCCCGAGCTGCGGACGCTCGGAGCACCTTTTCTTCCGTCTCTCCGATCCGAGGGTCGTGGCATTCCTGCGGGAATGGACCGCGGCAACCGGCGCTGCAGCCGGAGGTCAAGAACAAGATCGCGGAATGGCTGGGCGGCGAGGCAACGCAAAGCAAGCTCGCCGACTGGGACATCTCGCGCGACGCGCCGTACTTCGGCATCGAGATTCCCGACGCGCCCGGCAAGTACTTCTACGTCTGGCTCGACGCGCCGATCGGCTATCTCGCGAGCCTGAAGAACTATTTCGACACTGGCAAAGCGCGCAACAACGGGGAGACCCGGTCGTTCGCCGAATTTCTGGCCGCGCCGGAGGTGGAGCAATATCACTTCATCGGCAAGGACATCGTCTACTTCCACACGCTGTTCTGGCCGGCGATGCTCAAGTTCGCGCAGCGCAAGCTGCCGAGCAACGTGTTCGTGCACGGCTTCATCACCGTGTCCGGCGAGAAGATGTCGAAATCGCGCGGCACCGGCATCAGCCCGCAGCGCTACCTCGACGTCGGGATGAATCCGGAATGGCTGCGCTACTACATCGCCGCCAAGCTGAACGACAGGGTCGAGGACATCGAATTCAATCCCGACGATTTCGTGGCGCGGGTCAACAGCGATTTGATCGGCAAGTACGTCAACATCGCCAGTCGCGCGGCAAGATTCATCGCGGAGCGCTTCGACGGCCAGCTGCGCCGAAGTCGCTGCGGGTCAATGGCCCGGGGGGCTGCCGCCGCGCGCGAAGCTCATCGCCGAGATTGCCGCGTGCTACGAGCGACGCGAGTTCGGCCGGGCAATGCGCGAGATCATGCACGTTGCCGATCAGGCCAACAGCCTGTTCGACATGGCGGAGCCGTGGACGCTCGCCAAGGACGCCGACGAGAGCAAACAGGCCCGATTGCACGACGTTTGCTCGGCGGCGATCGATTACTTTCGCTTGCTTACGCTCTTGCTCGGCCCCGTGCTTCCCGGCCTGCGCGCAGCGCGCCGAGGTATTCCTGCGCGACGATTTGTCCCGCTGGAGCAGCGCGGAACGGCCGCTGCCGAAGGGGCATCGGATCGGCGGCTACTCCCATCTCCTGACGCGCATCGACCCGAAGCAAATCGACGCCCTGTTCGAAGTCGAGGCGGCTCCGCCCGCTCCGCAAGCCGCCCCCGTGAAAGCCGAGCAGGTTCCCGCCGCGCCGAACCCGGCGACCATCTCGATCGACGACTTCTCGCGGGTCGACCTGCGCATCGCGCGCATCGTCAACGCCGAGCACGTCGACGGCGCGGAAAAACTGCTGAAGCTCACCCTCGACGTGGGCGATGGTCGCCCGCGCACGGTCTTTGCCGGCATCAAGGCGGCGTACAAGCCCGAGGACCTGGTCGGGCGCCTGACGCCGATGGTGGCGAATCTCGCCCCGCGCAAGATGAAGTTCGGCCTCTCCGAAGGCATGGTGCTGGCGGCGTCGGGCGACGGTCCCGGCATCTTTCTGCTCGCGCCGGATTCGGGCGCGGCCCCTGGGATGCGCGTCAAATGATGGGTGCGGCAAGCGGCGGAAAACCCCGCGCTTCGATGCCGACACGCGGTGCCTAACGCGCTTCCCTTCATCATCGCGGCGATCGCGGCTTGGCTTGTGATCGGAGCGCTGGGAATGGCGCGGCCGCGCAACCTGTTCTACGTCGGCCGCGTGCTGTTCAGCGCCGGCGCGCTGGTCGGGCTGTTGCTCGCCGCCGTCGCGCTCATTGCCATGAACGAGGCGCCGCAGACGGCGGTGCTGCCGCTGGGATTGCCCGATCTGCCCTTTCACCTGCGCCTGGACGCGCTGTCCGCGTTCTTCCTGCTCCTGCTCGGCGCGGCGGCGGCAGGCATCTCGATCTTTTCCGCCGGCTACTTCCGCGCCAGCGACGGCGCCGCCCCGGGCCTGCTCTGCCTGCAATACCACACCTTCCTCGCCGCGATGGCCTTCGTGCTGGTCGCCGATGACGCGTTCGTGTTCATGGTCGCGTGGGAAACGATGGCGCTCGCGTCGTTCTTCCTGGTGACCACCGACCACCGTCTCCCGGAGATTCGCCGCGCGGGCTTTCTCTACCTGCTGATCGCGCACATCGGCGCGCTTGCGATCCTGCTCTGCTTCGGCGTGCTGCAGGGAGGCAGCGGCGACTATACGTTCGGCGCGATGCGCTCGGCGGGGCTGCATGGCCCGTGGCCGTCGATCGCGTTCCTGCTGGCGCTGGCCGGATTCGGCGCCAAGGCGGGCTGCTGCCGCTGCATGTCTGGCTGCCCGAGGCGCATCCGGCCGCGCCGTCGCCGGTGTCCGCGCTGATGAGCGGAGTGATGCTCAAGACGGCGATCTACGGCCTGCTGCGCGTGACCTTCGACCTGCTGCAAGGCCAGCTGTGGTGGTGGGGCGTGATCGCGCTGGTGCTGGGCCTCGTCACGGCGCTCTTCGGCGTGCTTTTCGCGGCGGTGCAGACCGACATGAAGCGGCTGCTCGCATACTCGTCGATCGAGAACATCGGCATCATCGTCGCCGGGATCGGGCTGGCGATCCTGTTCAAGACCTACGACAAGACGCTGCTCGCCGCGATCGCGCTGACCGCGGCGCTTTATCACTCGCTCAATCACGCGTTCTTCAAGAGCCTGCTGTTTCTGGCCACCGGCTCGGTGCTGCACGCGACGAAGGAGCGCAGCCTCGGCAAGCTCGGCGGACTGATCCACCGCATGCCCTGGGTGGCATGGCTCGCGCTGGTCGGCACGCTGGCCATCGCCGGCCTGCCGCCGTTGAACGGCTTCGTCTCGGAATGGCTGCTGCTGCAGGCGTTCCTGTTCACGCCCAGCCTGCCGCAGTCGTTCATCAACATGCTGGTGCCACTGGCGGCCGCTGCGCTGGTGCTCGCCGCCGCGCTGGCGCGCCTACGTGATGGTCAAGTTCTACGGCGTGGTCTTTCTCGGCCGGCCGCGCGAGCCAAACCTCGCGTACGCGCACGATGCCGGCCGCTTCGAGCGCGTGGCGCTGGTCTGGCTGGCGGCCGGTTGCGTCCTGCTGGGACTGTTCCCCGTTCCGGTCATCGCGCAGCTCGACACGGTGAACGGCCTGCTGATCGGCGCGACGGTCTACAGCCCGGAGACGGGGTGGTGGCTGCTGGCGCCGATCGCCGCCGACCGCGCCAGCTACAGCCCGATGATCGTGCTCGTCGTGATCGTCGTGGTGCTGCTGCTGACGATCCAGGTCGTGCATCGCCTGTACCACGGCCGCTTGCGCCGGGGGCCGGCCTGGGACTGCGGCTTCCCCTCGCAGACGCCGCGCATGCAGGACACCGCCGAGGGTTTTGGCCAGCCGATCCGGCAGATTTTCGAGCAGTTCTTCCGCATCGAGCGCGCGCTGCCGACGCCCTTCGACGCCGAGCCGCGGTACTACGTCAAGGCCGAAGACCATTTCTGGTACTGGCTTTATCTGCCGATCGCGCGCGCGGCGGACTGGGCCGCGCGACGGGTTGGCGCGATACAGCAGGGTCGCATCTCCATCTACCTGATGTACAGCTTCCTGACCCTGCTCGCCCTGCTCTACTTTGTCGGCTGAGCGCGCGATGAGCGCTTCCGGCTTCCTCTCCCAGATGCTGCAACTTGGCATCGCGCTGCTGCTCGCGCCGCTGCTGCTCGGTTGGGTCAACCAGTGCCGCGCCTGGTTGCAGAACAAGAGCGCGCCGCCGCTGCTGCTCCCCTATCGGACGATCCGCAAGCTCTTTCTCAAGGACGCCGTCGTCGCCGCGACCGCATCGCCGATATTTCGCGTCACGCCCTACGTCGTCTTTGCGGCGATGGCGCTGGCGGCGGCGATCGTGCCGTCGCTCGCCACCGATCTGCCCTTCGCGCGCGCCGCCGACGCGATTGCGCTGGTCGGGCTGTTTGCGCTCGCCCGCGTGTTCCTGGCGCTGGCCGCGATGGATATCGGCACCGCGTTCGGAACCATGGGCGCGCGCCGCGAGATGTTCGTGGGCTTCCTCGCCGAGCCGGCGCTGCTGATGGTGCTGTTCACGGCGTCGCTCATCTCCGGCTCGACGCTGCTGCCGACGATCGTCGAGACCTTCGCGCAGCGCGAACTCGCGATCTACCCCAGCCTTGCCTTCGCCGGCGTCGCGTTCACGATGGTGTCGCTGGCCGAGAACGCGCGCATCCCGGTCGACAACCCGGCCACGCACCTCGAGCTCACGATGATCCACGAGGCGATGGTCCTCGAATATTCGGCGCGGCACCTGGCGCTGCATTGAATGGGCGGCGGCGCTCAAGCTATTCAACTACTCCTGCATTGGCCTGGCGTTGTTCGTGCCCTTCGGCATCGCTCGGGGCAGCGCCGACATCGCAGCGATGCTGGGCGCGACCCCGGTGCTTGTTGCCAAGCTCGCCGTCGGCGGCTTCGCGCCTGGCGCTGATCGAGACCCTGTCCGCCAAGATGCGCATCTTCCGCGCGCCGGAATTTCTCGGCACGGCGTTCCTGCTCGGCGTGCTGGGGATGCTGGTCAACCTGCTGCTGGGAAGCTAGCGAGCCGGCGATGGCGCACGTTCCGCTCTGGGCGCAGCTGATCAACCTGCTCGCGGCATTGCTGTTGCTGCTTGCCTTTGCCATGCTGGCGCAGCGGCGCGTGCTCACGCTGATCAATCTGTTTGCCGCACAGGGCTTCGCGCTCGCCTGCTCCACCGCGATCGTGGCATGGGCGACCGGCCAAGCGCATCTGTACTGTTCGGCCGCCCTGACGCTGCTGCTCAAGGTCATGCTCCTGCCGTGGATCCTGCATCGCCTGATCCGCCGCCTCGACGTGCGCTGGGACATCGAGGGTCTGATCAATATTCCGACGACCATGCTGATCGGCATCGTGCTGGTCGTATTCGCCTTCAACCTCGCTTCTCCGATCGAGCAACTCGCGAGCACGATCACGCGCTCGACACTGGGCATCGCGATGGCGAGCGTGATGCTGTCGTTCCTGATGATGATCACCCGCCGCAAGGCGATTCCGCAGGTGATCGGCTTCCTGGCGATGGAGAACGGCCTGTTCTTCGCGGCGACCAGCGCCACCTACGGCATGCCCATGGTGGTCGAGCTGGGCATCGCGCTCGACGTGCTGGTCGGCATGCTGATCCTGGGCGTGTTCTTTTTCCAGATCCGAGAGCAGTTCGACAGCCTGGACCTCAAGCACCTGGAGAAGCTCAAGGAGGGCGAGTGATCGAGACCCTCGCCGTGCTGGGTCTGCCGCTGGCCGGTGCACTGCTGCTGGCGGTGGTCGGCGCGCGCGCGATCGCGTCGCGACTTAACGTTGCAGTGAGCCTGCTCACCTGGCTGGCGTCGCTCCTGCTCACCGCCAAGGTCATTCGCGAAGGCCCGCTGCTCGTCGTCGGCAAGCTCTTTTTCATCGACTCGTTCAATGTCTTCCTGGTCGCGCTGACCGCATTTGTGGGATTCACCACGGCGATCTTCTCGCGGCCGTACATGCAGATCGAGCGCGACCACGGGCGGCTGACGCCGGCGCGACTGCGGCTCTACCACAGCATGTACCAGCTGTTCAATTTCACGATGCTGCTGGCGCTGCTCACCAACAACATGGGCATTCTCTGGGTGGCGCTGGAAGCGGCGACGCTGGCCACGGTGCTGCTGGTGTCGCTGTATCGCACACCGGCGAGCCTCGAGGCGGCGTGGAAATACTTCATTCTCTGCGGCGTGGGCATCGCGCAGGCGCTCTTCGGCACGATCCTGCTCTACTTCGCCGCCGAGAAGCTGCTCGGCGCCGAGGGCGGAGCGCTGCTGTGGACCGAGCTCAACGGCGTGAAGACGCAGCTCGAGCCGACGGTCCTTTCGCTCGCCTTCGTGTTCCTGCTGGTCGGTTACGGCACCAAGGTCGGGCTGGTGCCGCTGCACAACTGGCTGCCCGACGCGCACGCCGAGGGCCCGACGCCGGTATCGGCGGTTCTGTCGGGACTGCTGCTCAACGTCGCGCTGTATGCCGTCATCCGCTGCAAGGTCCTGGTCGAGGGCTCGCTGCAGACTTCCTTCGCCAGGGACCTGATGATGGGCTTCGGGCTGCTGTCGGTGGTCGTCGCGGCCTTCCTGTTGTCGCGGCAGAAGGACATCAAGCGCTTGTTCGCGTACTCTTCGATCGAGCACATGGGGATCATTACTTTCGCTTTCGGCATGGGCGGTCCGATCGCGAATTTCGCCGGCCTGCTGCACATGACAGTGCATTCGCTGACCAAATCGGCGATCTTCTTCACCGTGGGCCATGCCGCGCAGAAGGCCGGCACGCAGCTCATCGATGGCATCCGCGGCCTCGTCACAGTGAGCCCGGTGATAGGCTGGGGACTGCTGCTCGGCTCGCTCGCAATTCTCGGCATGCCACCGTTCGGCGTATTCGCGAGCGAGTTCCTGATCCTGACCTCGGCGATGCGCGAGCATCCGTGGGCGACGCCGTTTTTGCTGCTGGCGCTCGGCATCGCATTCGCCGCCGTGTTTGCCAAGGTGCAGCCGATGGTGTTCGGCGAGGCGACGGCGGCGCGCCTGCCGCATCGCCCCGCGATGATGCCGGTGTTCGTGCACCTGGGGCTCGTGCTGATGCTCGGCATCTGGATTCCGCCGTTCCTGGCCGAATGGTATCGCCAGGCGGCAAAGCTCATCGGCTGACGCGATGAACCTTTCCGCGCTCGGCATCGCCACCGCGCCGCTCCCCGGCGGCGTACCGGCCCAGCGCGGCCCGGTCGCCGCGGCGCAGCTCCTCGCCGCCTGCCGGCTCGCCTGGGAAGAGGGCGGGCAACTCGTCGCGTTGTGGGCGAGCGACGAGCGCGACCGCGAGCGCGGCTTCTGCCTGCACGTGCTGCTCAAGGATGGCGACGGCCTGACGCTGCTCGAGCACACGCTTCCCGACGAGGGCGCGCGCTACCCGGATCTCGCGCCGATCTTCCCGGCGGCGAACCGGATGCAGCGTGCGGCGTTCGATCTCGTCGGCGTCGAGTGCGAAGCCGACGATCAACGGCCTTGGCTGTGGCAGGCCGCGTGGCCGATCGACCGCTTTCCGCTGCGCCGCGACTTCGCGGTCCTGCCGCAGTGGGCGCCGGGCGAGGAGGATTATCCGTTCGTGCGCGTCGACGGCGACGGCGTGCACGAGATTCCGGTCGGCCCGGTGCATGCCGGGATCATCGAGCCCGGGCATTTTCGCTTTCAGGTCGTCGGCGAAAAGGTGCTGCGCCTGGAGGAGCGCCTCGCCTACACGCACAAGGGCATCGAAAAGCGCTTCGAGGCCTTATCGCGTGAAGGAAGGTCACCGGCTCGCCGGCCGCGTCTCGGGCGACAGCACGGTCGCCTACGCCTGGGCCTACGCGCAGGCGGTCGAGGCCATCGCAGGCGTCGGCGTGCCACCGCGCGCGGCAGCCTTGCGCGCGCTGTGCCTCGAGCGCGAGCGCATCGCCAACCACCTGGGCGACCTCGGCTACCTCGGCAACGACGCCGGGTTCGCATTCGGCCTGGCCCAATTCTCGCGCCTCAAGGAGGACGTGCTGCGGCTCAATGCCCGCGCCTGCGGTCACCGGCTGCTGATGGACGGGATCGTTCCCGGCGGCGTCGCACGCGATCTCGACGCATCCGCCATCGATGCCCTGCGCGAGCAGTGTTCCGCTCTCGTGCGGGAGATCGCGGTGCTGCGCGATATCTACGACGAACACGCCGGGCTGCAGGACCGGTTCCGCAACTGCGGCCAGGTGAGTCGCGAACTGGCGCTCCGACTCGGGCTCACTGGCTTTGCCGGCCGCGCCAGCGGGCTCGCGGACGATCTGCGTTGCGACTTCCCCACGCCGCCCTACGACACCCTCGCGGTGCGCACGGGTCACCCACACCGACGGCGACGTCGCCGCGCGGGTCGCGGTGCGCTTCGAGGAGACGGTCGAATCGCTGCGCCTGAGCGCGGCGCTGCTCGAATCGCTGCCCGCCGGCGAGCATCGCTGCGCCGCTGCCGGAGCGGCCGGCGCCCGGCTTCGCCCTGGGCGCAATCGAGGGCTGGCGCGGTCCGGTAGTGATCGCTCTGGAGAGCGGGCCCGACGGCGCGATCCGTCGCTGCCATCCGCACGATCCGTCGTGGCAGAACTGGCCGGTGCTCGAGCATGCGGTGATCGGCAACATCGTTCCGGATTTTCCGCTGATCAACAAGTCGTTCAACCTCTCCTACAGCGGCCACGACCTGTAGCGACCGACGATGCTGACCATCCTCCGCCAAATCGCCAAAACCGGCATCAAGACCGAGCCCGGGCCCACGCCGGCCGAGGAGATGGTGCTTGTCACGCGCCTGCAGCAGGACATTCTGCGCACGCTCGGCCGCGCGTTGACGATCCGCCACGTCGATGCCGGCTCGTGCAACGGCTGCGAGCTGGAGATCCACGCGCTCGGCAACCCCTATTACAACCTCGAAGGCTCGAGGCATCAAGTTCGTCGCCAGTCCGCGGCATGCGGACATGCTGCTGGTGACCGGGCCCGTGTCGAAGCACATGGCCATTGCGCTCAAGCGCACCTACGACGCGACGCCCGATCCGAAGCTCGTGGTCGCGGTCGGCGATTGCGGCTGCTCCGGCGGCATCTTCGGCGAGAGCTACGCGAGCTACGGGCGGGTGGCAAACGTCATCCCGGTCGACGTCGCGGTGCCCGGCTGCCCGCCGCCACCCACGGCGCTGCTGCAAGGCATCCTCGCCGCGATCAGCAAGGCGGCACCCGCGGCGGCGCCGGGCGCCGGGCCGCTGCCCGACGCAAGCGCCGGCGGGCCGGGCAGCGTCCCCTTGAATTCGCTCGGGACGCCGCCATCTTCGGGGCGTCGGCGGCTGTTGCGGGCCGCCCCATGAATTTCACAGGAGAGCACGAATGAGTGGATTGTTGCGTTATCAGAGCCCGCTGGATCGGGCATTGGGCGCTTTCTTCGCGCCGGTCAACGGCAGCGCGGGTGCAGGCAGTGGCTCGATTGAGCTCGACGTCATCGAAACGCCCGAAGCGTACGTCGTAAGGGCCGAAGTTCCCGGCGTCGCGAAGGACAAGATCGAAGTCAGCGTCGAAGATCGCGATGTGACGATCGCCGTCGAGTATCGCGAAGAGGTCGACGCCAATGGCAAGACCCTGTGGCGCGAGCGGAGCTTCGGTCGGGCCAGCCGGGCGATCCGCCTGCCGGAAGCGGTCGATGCCAATGCCGCCCAGGCGACGCAAACCGACGGCGTCCTGCAATTGACGCTGCCGAAGATCGCCAAGGCGAATTCGAAGCAGATCACGATCCAGTAAGAAAGCGGTCTGCAGTACACCGAAAAAGCGCGGCCCCGGGCCGCGCTTTTTCATTGTCGCAGTCGCGGTCTCGTCGCAGCCGCGCCCCTCGTTGCGTCGCCTGATGCCCGAGGCATAGAGTAGACTTGCGGAAAAACCGGGGAGGGATATCGGCAATGATCTGTCTGCATCGTAGGCTCGCCGTTGCTGCACTCGCCACAGTGTTTTTGGTTGCCGCATGCGGCAAACCCGAGCCGCCTCCGCCGCCGAAGGCTGCGCCGGTCGCCAGCGCCGACCGCGAACGACGAGATGAAGCGGCTCGCCACGGAGGTCTACGTCTACGCCTATCCCCTGGTCCTGATGGACGTCACCCGGCAGGTGCAGACGGCAAGAGTTCCGGAAAACACCTTTCAGCACCGGCGTACGTTGCCCGACGCCACGGCGACCGACGCGGCGCATCCGAATCCCGACATGCTTGCTTCGCAAGCATGGCTGGATCTGTCGCATGAGCCGGTCGTGCTGTCGGTGCCGGACACCAAGGGACGCTACTACGTCATGCAGATGATCGATGCCTGGACCGACGTCTTCCAATCACCCGGCAAGCGCACCACCGGCACGAACAAGGGCGCCTTCGCGATCGTCGGCCCGAAGTGGAAAGGCGAGCTGCCGAAGGATCTCGAGGAGATCAAGGCGCCGACCGAAATGGTGTGGCTGCTCGGCCGCATGCAGGCCAACGGCAGGGCCGATGCCGCCGCGGTGACGAAGCTACAGGATCAGTTCAACCTGGCGCCGCTGTCGCAATGGCGCAAGTCCGGCGCGAAAGGCGTGCATGCGCCGGCCGCCGCGCCTGCGGCAGTCGACCTCAAGACCCCGCCGGTCGAGCAAGTCGCGCAGATGGACGCGCAGACATTCTTCACGCGCTTCGCCGCCCTGTTGCCGGGCAATCCGCCGGCGAAAGAGGATGCGGCCGTGGTCGAGAAGTACAAGAAGCTGGGCGTCGTCGCCGGGCAGCCGTTTGCGATGGGCAAGCTTGACGCTGCCGGCAGCGAAAGGTGTCGAGGACGGGGCGAAGGCGGCGCTCGACGCCATCGTCCTCGCGGCAAAGGGCAGCATCGGCGACCTGCGCAACGGCTGGACCATCCAATGGGACCTCGGCCGCTACGGCACCAACTACGGCCTGCGCGCCGTCGTCGCCTGGTTGGGCCTTGGCGCGCCCCGCGCCCGAGGATGCGATCTTCGCCTCGACCCATCTCGATGCGGGGGGCCTGCTCGCTCAGCGGCGCCAACAAATACGTCTTGCATTTCGACAAGGGCAAGGCGCCGCCGGCGGACGGCTTCTGGTCGCTTGCGATGTACAACGACAAGCAGCTGCTCGTGCCCAACGCGATCGAGCGCAACGCGATCGGCGATCGCGACAAGCTCAGGTTCAATCCCGACGGCTCGCTCGACCTCTACCTGCAGAATGAAGATCCCGGTCAGGGACAAGGCAGTCGAACTGGCTGCCCGCGCCGAAAGGAAAACTTCAACCTGATCCTGCGCGTCTACTGGCCGAAGCAGGAAATGCTGCAGCGGGTCTGGTCGCCGCCGCCAATCAAGCGCGGCGTCTGAATACGCTTCAGCCGAGCAGGTCGGCGGCCTTCTTCCCGCGGCCGTTACGGGCCGGCTCGGCCGTGGGCCGCACGTTCTTCTTCTGCGCCTGCCGCTCGAGCACCGGCTTGAGATAGCGCCCGGTATAGCTCGCGGCGACGGCCGCAACCTGTGCCGGCGTGCCCTCGGCGATGATGCGTCCGCCGCCGGCGCCGCCCTCCGGGCCGAGGTCGATGATCCAGTCGGCGGTCTTGATCACGTCGAGGTTGTGCTCGATGACGACCACCGTGTTGCCGTGATCGCGCAGCCGGTGCAGCACGGTCAGCAGCATCTCGATGTCGTGGAAGTGCAGTCCGGTCGTCGGTTCGTCGAGGATGTACAGCGTGCGCCCGGTGTCGCGCTTGGACAGTTCCAGCGCCAGCTTGACGCGCTGCGCTTCGCCGCCGGACAGCGTGGTCGCCGATTGCCCCAGCGTGATGTAGCCCAGGCCGACGTCGAGCAGCGTCTGCAGCTTGCGCGCGACGGCCGGCACCGCGCTCGAAGAACGCGTGCGCCTGTTCGACCGTCATCGCCAGCACGTCGTGGATGTTCCTGCCCTTGTACTGGATCTCCAGCGTCTCGCGGTTGTAGCGCTGGCCGTGGCAGACGTCGCAAGGCACGTAGACGTCGGGCAGGAAATGCATCTCGACCTTGATGAGGCCGTCGCCCTGGCAGGCTTCGCAGCGGCCGCCCTTGACGTTGAACGAGAAGCGGCCCGGCCCGTAGCCGCGCTCGCGCGCCTCCTTGACCTGCGCGAACAGCTCGCGGATCGGCGTGAACAGCCCGGTGTAGGTCGCCGGGTTGGAGCGCGGCGTGCGCCCGATCGGGCTCTGGTCGACGCTGATGACCTTGTCGAAGAACTCCAGGCCGGCGAGTTCGTCGTACGGCGCCGGCTCGGTCGTGCTGCCGTAGAGATGGCGCGCCACCGCGTGATACAGCGTGTCGTTGATCAGCGTCGACTTGCCGGAGCCGGACACGCCGGTCACGCACACGAACAGTCCGACCGGCAGCTTCAGCGTGATGCCTTTGCAGATTGTTGCCGGTGGCGCCGGTGACTGTCAGACAGCGCTCGGTGTCGAGCTTGTGGCGCTGGGTCGGCATCGGAATCTGCCGATGTCCGGCGAGATACTGGCCGGTCAGCGAATGCGCGGCGCGCCGGATTTCCTCGCGGCGTGCCTTGCGCGACGATCTGCCCGCCGTGCTCGCCCGCGCCCGGGCCCATGTCGACGACGTGGTCGGCGGAAAGGATCGCGTCGGTGTCGTGCTCGACGACGATCACGCTGTTGCCCAGGTCGCGCAGGTGCTTGAGCGTCGTCGAGCAGCCGGTCGTTGTCGCGCTGGTGCAAGCCGATCGACGGCTCGTCGAGCACGTACATGACGCCGGTCAGGCCGGAGCCGATCTGCGAGGCGAGCCGGATGCGCTGCGCCTCGCCGCCGGAGAGCGTTTCCGCGGAGCGGTCGAGCGACAGATAATCCAGGCCGACGTTGTTGAGGAACTGCAGCCGGTTGACGATTTCCTTGATGATCTTGTCGGCGATCGCCTGCCGCTGTCCCTCGAGCTTGAGGCCGCGGAAGAATTCGCCGGCTTCCTTGAGCGGCCAGTTGCTCACCTCGTAGATGGCGCCGTTCCGGCCGACCTTCACGTGGCGCGCTTCGCGGCGCAGCCGCGTGCCGTCGCATTCCGGGCACGGCTTGGAATTGAGGTACTTCGCGAGCTCCTCGCGCACCATGATCGAGTCGGTCTCGCGGTAGCGCCGTTCGAGATTCGGGATGATGCCCTCGAAGGCATGCTCGCGCACCATCGGCTTGCCGCGGTCCGACAGGTACTGGAAGGCGATCTTTTCCTTGTCGCTGCCGTACAGGATCATCTGCTGCACGCGCTCGGGCAGGCGCTCGAATGGCCGTTCGAGGTCGAAGCCGTAGTGCTTGGCCAGGCTCTGCAGCATCTGGAAGTAGAACTGGTTGCGCCGGTCCCAGCCCTTGATCGCGCCCGGATGCGAGCGAAAGCTGCGGGAACCCGACCACGCGCTCGCGGGTCGAAAAAACTGATCGAGCCCAGGCCGTCGCAGCGTGGGCAAGCGCCCATCGGGTTGTTGAACGAGAACAGGCGCGGCTCGAGCTCCTGCAGCGAGTAGCTGCAGATCGGGCAGGCGAATTTCGCGGAGTACAGGTGTTCTTCGCCGGTGTCCATGTCGACGGCGAGCGCGCGGCCGTCGCCGTTGCGCAGCGCCGTCTCGAAGGATTCGGCCAGCCGCTGCTTGAGGTCGGGGCGCACGCGCAGGCGATCGACCACGACCTCGACGGTGTGCTTGCTGTTCTTGGCGAGCTTGGGCACCGCGTCGATCTCGTACACCTTGCCGTCGACGCGCACGCGCACGAAGCCCTTGGCGCGCAGCTCGACGAGCAGCTCGAGCTGCTCGCCCTTGCGATTGACGATCGCCGGCGCGAGGATCATGAGCTTGGTTTCCTCGGGCAGCATCAGCACCGCGTCGACCATCTGCGAGATCGTCATCGCGGCGAGCTTCTGCTCGGGGTGGTTGGGGCAATACGGCTCGCCGACGCGCGCGTACAGCAGGCGCAGGTAGTCGTGGATCTCGGTGACCGTGCCGACGGTGGAGCGCGGGTTGTGCGAGGTCGCCTTCTGCTCGATCGAGATCGCCGGCGACAGGCCCTCGATCAGGTCGACGTCGGGCTTTTCCATCAGCTGCAGGAACTGCCGCGCATACGCCGAGAGCGACTCGACGTAGCGCCGCTGCCCTTCGGCGTAGAGCGTGTCGAAGGCGAGCGAACTCTTGCCCGAGCCGGACAGCCCGGTGATGACGATCAGCCGGTGCCGCGGCAGATCGAGATTGATGTTCTTGAGGTTATGCGTGCGTGCGCCGCGGATGCGGATGTATTCCATACGTTGCTGGGGGCCTCTGGGGCCAGGCTAACCTGCTAATATACTCTTTTTCGCGCGCTCGTTCGAAGCGCCACCCGAGCCGGACCGTGCGGCCGGCGGGCTCGACCGCGCGGCCGCATAGCCCGGCGGCATGAGCCCCGACGAGCGACCTCCAACGAGCGCCCGATTCGAGAGGAGAATTTCGATGGCATCCGTGAACAAGGTGATCCTGGTCGGCAACCTCGGCCGGGATCCCGAAACGCGCTACACGACCAGCGGCGACGCGGTCACCAACATCCGCCTGGCGACGACCGACACGTGGAAGGACAAGAGCGGCGAAAAGCAGGAGCGCACCGAGTGGCATAACATCGTGTTCTACGGGCGCCAGGCGGAAATCGCCGGCGAGTACCTGAAAAAAGGACGGCAGATCTACGTCGAGGGCCGCCTGCAGACGCGCAAATGGCAGGACAAGGAGGGCCAGGACCGCTACACGACGGAAATCATCGCCGACCGCATGCAGATGCTCGGCAGCCGTGAAGGCGGCGGCGCCGCCGGTGGCGGCCGAGCCGGCGGAGCGCGGCAGCGGGCGCGGAAGCCTCGCGGCGGCGCCAAGGGCGGCGCTCCGGCAGCGAAGAAGAACGTCGACGATCTCGACGACGACATTCCGTTTCTAGCGACGAGCGAGCCGGGCGGACCGGCCGCGCGCGTCAAGATCAACGGATGCGCGAGCTCCGCCGCCGGTTCCCGCGCCTGCGGCGGTGAGGCTCGCGCCGAGCGCTTCGATCACGCCCCCGCCCAGGCACCGCTCGCCGGCGTAGGCGACCAGATATTGGCCCGGCGTCGGCGCCCATTGCGCGGTGGCGAAGGTCGCCCGCCAGCGGCCCCCGGCGAGGGGCTGCAGGCGACACGGCGCGTCCGCCATGCGATAGCGCGTCTTGGCGGCGAGTGGGCTTCCGGGATCCGGGCACCGGCCGGCGATCCAGTGCATCGCGCCGACCTCGAGCGTCCGCGCGTACAGGCGCGGGTGGTCGTGTCCCTGCACGACGATGAGCGCGTTGCGCGCGGCATCCTTGCCGGCGACGAACCATGCGCTCGCCATCGCGCCGCGCGTTCCGCCGATGCCCAGCCCCTGCCGCTGTCCGAGCGTGTAGTAAGCCAGGCCCTGATGCCGGCCGAGGACGCGTCCCTCCGGCGTTTCGATCGGCCCCGGAGTCCGGGGCAGGTACCGCTCGAGAAAGTCGCGGAACGGCCGCTCGCCGATGAAACAGATGCCCGTCGAGTCCTTCTTCGCGTGCGTCGGCAGCTTCTGTTCGCGGGCGATCGCGCGCACCGCGCTCTTCCTCAGCCGGCCGACCGGGAACAGCGTGCGCCCGAGCTGGCGTTGATTGAGCTGGTGCAGAAAATAGCTCTGGTCCTTCGTGCCATCGACAGCCTTGATCAGCTCGACCCCGTCGCCGCCGGCTCGGAGCTGTGCGTAGTGCCCGGTGGCAATGTACTCCGCACCCAGGGCGAGGGCATGGTCGAGGAAGGCGTTGAACTTGATCTCGCTGTTGCACAGCACATCGGGGTTCGGCGTGCGCCCGCTCTCGTATTCGATCAAGAAGCGCGCGAACACCCGTTCGCGGTACTCGCGGGCGAAGTTCACCGCCTCGATCTCGATGCCGATAACATCGGCCACGGCTGCCGCGTCGACAAGGTCCTCGCGCGCGGCACAGTAGGCGTCGGTATCGTCGTCTTCCCAGTTCTTCATGAACAGGCCGACGACCTCGTGGCCTTCGCGCTTGAGCAGCCACGCTGCGACCGACGAGTCGACGCCGCCGGACAGGCCGAGTACGACGCGGTGTTTCGAGGTCATGGCTTGAGTGCGGTGCGCTAAAAACGGAAAGGGGCACGGATGACCGCTGCCACGCACACCGTCAGATAGGGCTGGCTTCGGCTGCACGTGGGCGTCGTCTTGCCCTCGCCGCAAACAAAAAGGGCAGGGCCATCGCCCTGCCCTTCATGCGGTTCGATGCGTAGGCGCTTAGTTGCCGCCACCGCCTTTGACTGCCGCCTTTTCTTGCTTCGTCTCCGCTTCCTGATGCGCCTTCGCGTCCGGCAGCGCCTTGGGCTGTGCCTTGGCGGCCTTCAGCGGCTGGTTTCCGCCGGCGTGCCGAGGCGGCTGGTCGATGGACTTCCCCTGCTGTCCGGCCAGCTCCTTTTGCTTCTTCGCTGCCTTCGCCTTCTTGGCGGCGGCCTTTTCTTCCGGCGTCATCGCGGCGGCGTCGGCCTTGGCCTTGGCCCTGTCAGCCTTCAGCTTGGCCTGGTCGACCGGTTGCGGCGGGGTCTTGTCTCTGGGCCATCGCGGCGACCGAGCCGAACGCGAACGCGCCGGCGATCAATGTAGCAATCAACTTGTTCATCAGTTTGCCCTCAGAAAGAAATTTCAGTTTGATCGCCCGCTCCCGCCCGTGTTTCGAGCCAACGGTTCGGCAGGCAGAAATCGAAAACCTTTTTGATTATATTGAATTTTGTAATCGTCAAGCAACATTCCGTGTCAACTTCGGGCCCACGGAATGTTGCGTTCGTGCAACGGACACTTCATTTCTTCATGCTGTCGGTGCTCATGCTGTCCTTGCCCGATGCATCCTTCGCCGCCGGCTTGCTGGACTTCTTCGACTTCGACGTCTTGCTCTTGGTGTGCTTGGTCGTCTTCGACGTCGACTTCATCGAATCGTCCTTCTTGGCGTCGGTCTTGGCAGGAGCCGATGGCGGCCGGAGCCGCAGGAGCCGCTGCCGGCGCTGCTGGCGCTGGGGTTTGGGCCGCAGCGGTCAGCGACACGGCGAAGGCGCCTGCAAGCAGCGCCGTCATCAACTTGGTCATATTTCCGTCCTCAGTAGAGTTGGTAAGCAAAGTGACACAAATGCTGTGTCAGGCGCATTAACGCCGCATCCCGCTGGCGGTTGACAAATGTGTGAACTTCGCGCCGCCGGGCCACGGCCCGAGGTCGCGTCGCGAGCCTGCTCCGAAGCGCGAATAGATTAACATGTTAAAACAATATGCTTATATCGAATAGTGGGCGCTTACTCCGCTACCGGTCCTGCGCCGCGCCGGGCGAGGGCAAGCGCTGGTGCTCGCAGCCACTGCTTGAGCAGCGGCACCGTGACCGGGCGCTTGGCGGAGAGCGAGAGCCGATCCAGCGCGGCAAGGGCTGCGAGCAGCGTGCGCATGTCGCGGCGCCCGTGCCGCAACAGATAGTCGATGACCTCGGCCGAAAGGCGGAAGCCACGCTGCGCCGCGAAATGGGCGAGCGCCGCCGCCTTCTCCGCGTCGGCCAGCGGTAGCGCTTCGTAGACCAGACCCCAGCCCAGACGGGTGCGCAGATCCTCGCGCAGGGACAGGGTGGCAAGCGACGCGCGGCTCGCGGCAAGCAGCCGCCCGCCATCCTGTTTCAGCCTGTTGTAGAGCGTGAACATGCGCCCGGCCGCGAGGGAGTCGGCCTCATCGACGCGATCGATGGCGACGAGCCCGATGCCGGTTTCCGGCTCGACATGCCGCCGGCTCGGGGTAGAAGCGCGCGCCGAGTCCGCATTCCTCTGCGAGCGCCACGGCGGCGTGCAGCAGGTGCGTCTTGCCCGCGCCTGCGGCGCCCCAGACCAGAAAGCCGGTTTCGCTGCCGCGTCCGCTGGCAAAGCCTGTCAGCGCCGCGACCAGCTCGAGGTTACGCCCCGGCAGGAAATTGGAAAGGCGCGGCGGCTCAGGAGCGGCGAGCTCGAAGACCAGTTGTTCCAAGTCAGTGATACAGATCGGAGGTGATATAGGTGCTGGCGCAAGTGGCGCAGTCCCACCAGCAGCGCGGCGCTCACCGGCAGCGCCAGCAAAACGCCGGAAAACCCGAACAACTGCCCGAAGGCCAGCAGCGCGAAGATCACCGCCAGCGGGTGCAGGCCGATGCGATCGCCGACCAGAAACGGTACCAGCACATAATTCTCGAGCAGCTGGCCGACGCCGTAGACGGCGAGCACGTCGAGGAATCCGGACCAGCCGGACCATTGCAGCAGCGCCGCGAGCACGCCGAGGATCAGGCCCATGCCGAATCCGACATAGGGGATGAACACCAGCAGGCCGGTCAGAATGCCGATGGGCAGCGCGAACTGCAGCCCGGCCAGCGTGAGCCCCACCGAGTAGTACACGGCGAGCACGCCCATGACCAGCGAGCTGGCCGCGCAGGAACTCCGCCAGAACGCTGTCGATTTCGGCGGCGATAGTGCGCACGCGCGGCAGCCGCGCCGCGGCAGCAGATCGTCGAGGCGGGCGACGATTCGGTTCCAGTCGCGCAGCAGGTAGAACATGACCACCGGGATCAGCGCCAGATTGATGATGATCCCCAGCACCACCGTGCCGCCGGCCTTGACCTCCGCCAGGAGCTTGAGCGTCACTGTCTGCGCGCTGGCAAGATTGTCGGCGATAAGCTGCTTGACCGACGCGACATCGAGCTGCAGCTCGATGCCGAGGGTGTCGCGCAGCCACGGCGCCAGGGTGCCGTAGAGACGGGTGGCCAGCTCGGGCAGCCGCCGCGTCAGCTGGCCAACCTCGCTCTCGACCAGCGGAATGAGCACCAGCAGCAGCGCCAGCAACAGCAGCACGATGACCGCGATCACGAGCAGCGTCCCCAGCGTGCGCGGTACGCGATGCCGTGCCGCCCACGTGACCAGTGGGCTGCCGAAGTACGCCAGGATTGCGCCGATAAGAAACGGGGTCAGGATCGGTCCGAGCCAATGCAGCAGCGCGGCGATCACGACTGCGGTACCCGCGATCCAGAGATAGTGCACGGTCCGCAGCGGCCGCGGCGGGCGCGGCGCCGCTGCGGCCGAGGCTGATTCGGGCAGATCGTCGAGATCGGGGCCGGAGGGGGTCATGTCGGTAAAATCGCAGGCAAAGCGCTGCACTTTACCCTGCCCTCAGCCGCGACTCAATCCAATGCCCCGCAACGCCCCCGGGCGGCCGCTCACCTACCGCGAGGCCGGCGTCGACATCGATGCGGGCGACGCGCTGGTCGAGGCGATCAAGCCGTACGCGAAGCGCACGCTGCGCCCCGAAGTGCTCGCCGGCATCGGCGGCTTCGGCGCGCTCATCGAGCTGCCGAAGCGTTACCGCGAACCGGTCCTGGTCGCCGGCACCGATGGCGTGGGCACCAAGCTCAAGCTCGCCTTCGCGCTCGGCCGGCACGACACGATCGGCATCGATCTGGTCGCGATGAGCGTCAACGACATCCTGGTCCAGGGTGCCGAGCCGCTGTTCTTCCTCGACTACTACGTCTGCGAGCAGCTCGACGTCGCTGTCGCCAGCGACAGTGATCAAGGGCATCGCCGCCGGCTGCGAACAGGCCGGTTGCGCGCTGATCGGCGGAGAGACCGCCGAGCATCCACGCGCATTCGTTGCCGGCGAGTACGACCTGGCGGGGTTCGCCGTCGGCGTCGTGGAAAAGACGCGCGTGATCGACGGTCGCGGGATCGTGGAGGGCGACGTGCTGATCGGGCTCGCGTCGAGCGGACCGCACTCCAACGGCTTCTCGCTCATCCGCCGGATCCTGGAGACCGGCCGGCGCCGATCTGGCGCGCCCGGTGCCGGGCGTCACCGGCGCGCGCACGCTGGGCGAGGTGCTGCTCGAGCCGACGCGCATCTACGTCAAGCCGGTGCTCTCGCTGCTGGGCACGCTCGAGGTCAAGGGAATGGCGCACATCACCGGCGGCGGGCTCGTCGAAAACACGCACCGCATGTTTCCGCAGGGCCTGTCGGCGCACATCGACGCTTCGCGGTGGCCGCGGCCGCCGATCTTCGACTGGCTGCAGCGTACCGGCAACGTCGCGACCGCGGAGATGCATCGCGTGTTCAATTGCGGCATCGGCCTGATCCTCGTCGTCGCCGCGAGCGCCGCCGAGGCCGCAATCGCTATGCTCTCGGCGCAGGGCGAAACCGCGTACGCGATCGGTCGCGTCGAACGCCGCCAGGGCGGCGCACCAGGGACCGTCGTCGCGTGAGCACTGACCGCACCGGGCAAGCGTGATGAAGCGGTTGGTGATCCTCATTTCCGGCCGCGGCTCGAACATGGCGGCGATCCTCGATGCCGAGCGTGACGGCGCGCATTGCCGGCCACGTCGCGAGCGTCGTCAGCAATCGGGCGGACGCGCCCGGCTTGGCGATCGCCTCCGCGCGCGGCGTGCCAACGACGGTGGTCGATGCACGCCACTTCCGCGACGGGGGTCCGAGCAGCTTCGAGCATGCCTTGGCCAGAGCCGTCGATGCGCTGTCCCCCGACCTGATCGTGCTCGCCGGGTTCATGCGCATTCTCAGCGCCGACCTGGTGGCCCGTTACGAGGGGCGCATGCTCAACATCCATCCGTCGCTGCTGCCGGCATTCCCCGGCCTGCATACGCACCGCCGAGCGCTTGCCGAAGGCGTCAAGGTGCACGGCTGCACCGTGCATTTCGTGACGCCGAAGGTCGACTGCGGACCGATCGTGGCACAGGCCGCGGTCGGCGTGCGCGACGACGACGACGAGACGAGCCTGGCCGCGCGCGTACTCGCGGTCGAGCACCGCATCCTGGTCGCCGCGGTAGGCTGGTTCTGCGCCGATCGCCTCGTGATCGACGGCACCAGGGTTCGGGTGCGCAACGAAACGGCGGCCACCGAAACTCTGCTCGTGCCCGCGCTGTCGTAATCGGGTTGCACCCGCAACCTTGATGCCGACATGTCGCGGTTAAAACCTGCATCGGCACTCCGCGCGTTGCTCGCCTGGCGCGCGCCATCGCGCTACGTGCTCGGCGTTGCGCTGGCCGCCTCGCTCTTCGCGCACCTGCTCGCCGCGAGTTGGCCGCAGCATCCTGCGCCCGCCACGGAACCGCTACCGATGCTCGCGGCGACGATCACCGACCATCCCGCCGCCCCCGCCGCCCCCGGCGCCGCCGGTCAGGCGAATTGCGCCGAAACACAAGCCTAAGCCGGCGCCTCGCCCTGCGGCGGAGCTCGCCAGCAGCGAATCGCACGCGCCGGTCGCTCGTCGCGGCGGCGAGCGTGCCGGAAACGGCACCGCCGGAACCGGTACACGAGGCCGTTCCCGCGCCGGAGCCAACCGAGGAAACGTTGCCGACGTCTCTGCCGGACGCAGCGTCGCCGCAACCGCTGCCACCGCGCATCGAGCTCGTCTATCGCGGATTTCTCGGCACGCAGGGTTTCTTCATCGGTGATGCCGTGTACCTTCTCGAGCATGCAGCGAACCAATACCGGATCACGACGGTCGGGGAAGCGCGCGGCCTGGCTGCGCTCTTCCTGCCCGGCCAGGGTCGGCTGACGAGCACCGGGACGATCACCCGCACCGGCCTGCAACCGGATCGCTACACCGCGGAGCGCAGCAGCGACGGGCGGCACGAGACGGCCACCTTCGACTGGGAAACCGGGGTCGTGCTGCTCAACGACAGCAAGACCGCTGGGCTCGAGTTGCCCACATTCGACCCCCTGGTGGTCCTGTGGCAGTTCTATTTTTCGCCGCCCGAGCAGGACGATGCCGAGTTCAATGTCGCCACGACGCGCCGCGTGTACCACAATCGGTTCCACCGCGTGGGCACCGAGACGGTCAAGCTCAGCTTCGGCGACGTCGAGGCACAGGTGTGGGAGCGCAGCGGCGGTGACGGCAACGTGACCGCCAAGGTCTGGCTCGCGCCGTCACTGCATCACGTGATGGTCAAGCTGCGCATGTCCAACGGCCGCATCACCGGCGAGGCGCTGCTCGACAGCATCCGCGTCGACGAATCCGTCGCGCGGCAATGACTGTGCACGCGAGCCAGCTCGCGGCGCTCGCCGACGCGATTGCGGCGGTGTTGCCGCTGTCGAGCCCTGCCGATGCTTCGCTACGCGATTTCTTTCGCGGTCATCCGCGGCTTGGCCAGCAGGATCGCGCCTTTGTCGCCGACGGCGTATTCGCGCTGCTGCGCCGCCGCCGCTCGCTGACGATACAGGCCGGGTCGACCACGCCGCGCGTGCTTGCGATCGCGACGAGCCTGCGCGAGCTGGGCGTGAGCCTGCGCGAACTCGAGCCCGCGCTTTCGGCCGCCGAGCAGGCGTGGGCACGCGACTTCAAGGCGCGCAAGCCCGAGTTGACCGCGGCCGAGGCTGCTGACCTTCCCGACTGGCTCTGGGCCGAGCTCGGTGAGACGCTGCCCGCCGAGCGCGAGGCGCTCGCGCGCGCGTGGCTCGCGCGCGGCGCCGCTCGATCTGCGCATCAATCCGCTCAAGACGACGCGCGAGGCCGCCTTGACCGTCCTTGCCGACGACGGCATCCGCGCGGCGCCGACACCGTATTCGCCGGTCGGCATGCGCGTCGCGGGCAAGCCCGCGCTGCAGCACCATCCGCTGTTCACCGGCGGCGCGGTCGAGGTCCAGGACGAAGGCAGCCAGCTGCTCTGCTTTCTGGTGGCGCCGAAGCGCGGGGAAATGGTCGTCGACTTCTGCGCCGGCGCCGGCGGCAAGACGCTGCTGCTCGGGGCGCTGATGCGTTCGCAGGGACGTTTGTATGCGTTCGACATTTCGCCGCGACGGCTGGCCAATCTCAAGCCGCGCCTGGCGCGCTCGGGATTGTCGAACGTGCATCCGGTCCGTATCGCCGACGAACGCGACCCGCACGTCAAGCGTCTCGCCGGCAAGATCGATCGCGTGCTGGTCGATGCGCCGTGCACCGGCTTCGGCACCCTCCGCCGCAATCCCGATCTCAAATGGCGGCAGGCGCAGACAGCCGTTCCCGAACTGGCGGCAAAGCAGGCGCGCCTGCTCGCTGCCGCCGCGCCGCTGCTCAAGCCGGGCGGCCGCCTGGTGTACGCGACCTGCAGCGTTCTGCCCGCCGAGAACGAGAGCATCGTCGACGGCTTTCTCGCCACGCACTCCGGGTTTGCTCTCGGGGATGCGGCGGCGGAGCTCGCGCGCGCCGGCATCGCGCTCGATTCGGGTCCCATGCTGCAGCTCTATCCGCATCGGCATGGATGCGACGGCTTCTTCGCGGCGGTGTTCGAGCGCGAGCGCTGATGCGTAGTCGCGGCGGGCCGCCGTCCGTTAGGCTGCTAAACTTGCGGCCATGCTGGCGCCCCTCGATCTCGACCAAATCCAGGAAGCCCTTGGCACGCGTGCGGGCCTGGTCGAACTCGCCACCGTCGTCGCCTGTTTTGCGGTCGCGTGGTGGGTCGACCACCGGGTGCGCCTGGGCAGCGGGGCCGAGTCGCGCTTCGCCCGCATCGGCGCCGGCAGTGTCAACCGCATGATCTTCCCGCTGACGGCGCTGCTGCTGCTTCTCGTCGCGCGGGCCGTGTTGCGCCCGTGGCATGCGCCGCTGATCGTGTCCATGTTTGTACCGCTGGTGATCGCGTTCGCGCTGTTCCGGCTGTGCCTGTATGGACTGCACAACCTGTTCGGGCCGAGCCGGTGGCTGCCCGTTTCGGAGCGGGCGATCAGCTTCACCATCTTGGGAGCGCTGGTGCTCTACTACGTCGGCGTCCTGCCGGAAATCGGCAACGCGCTCGCTGACGTCAAGCTTCCGATGGGCAAGTCGGAGTTCAGCGTGCTCGACCTCGGCCGCGATGCCCTGGTCCTGATTCTGGCGATCGTGGTGTCGCTGTGGGTCTCGGGCATGCTCGAGCAGCAGCTCATGCGCGGTGCGAGTGGCGATACGAATGCGCGCGCCGTCCTTGCCAAGCTGATGCGCGCGCTGCTGCTGCTCGTCGGCATGATGATCGCGTTGTCGGTCGTGGGGATCGACCTCACCGTGTTGTCGGTCTTCGGTGGCGCGCTCGGCGTCGGCATCGGCCTGGGGTTACAGAAGCTCGCGAGCAACTACATCGCGGGGTTCACGATCCTGCTCGACCGCTCCATCCGCATCGGCGACATGGTGACCGTCGACAACCGCTTCGGCATCGTGAGCAAGGCGACCGCCCGCTACGTCGTCGTCCGCAGCCTGGACGGCATCGAAGCGATCGTCCCCAATGAAACGATGGTCACAACGACGGTGCTCAATCACTCGTACACGAGCCGCGACATCCGCCTGGGCGTGCCCGTCCAGATCAGCTACGACAGCGATCTCGAGCTCGCGATGCGGCTTCTGAAAGATGTCGCGCTGGGCGAGCCGCGGGTGCTGCGCGACCCGAACCCCCCGGTCGTGCTCATCCTGCGCTTTGCCGACAGCGGCATCGACCTCGAGCTTGCGGTCTGGATCAACGACCCGGAGAACGGGCAGAATAATCTCCGCTCCGCCCTCTATCTGCGTATCTGGTCGGCGTTTCGCGCGCAGGGGATCAGGATCCCTTATCCGCAGCGCGAGGTCCGCGTGATCGGCGACGCTCCGCCGGGGAAGCAGACGACCGAGAGTAAGCGCTCGCACTTAAGCTAGCGCTCACTCTACTGCGTGTCGCGTCGGCGGTCCGCGAAGCGTGTAGAATGTGCGATTCCGCTTGCTCGGACCCCCGTCCGGCCCTCTCAGGTCCCGCACATGAATCCTGGTTTTCTCTCCGTTCTCTCCCATGGCCTGCTGCAGCTGCCGTGGTGGGGCTACGTCGTGCTGACGCTGGCGTTGACCCACATGACGATCGCGGCAGTGACCATCTTCCTGCATCGCTGCCAGGCGCACCGGGGGCTGGACCTCCATCCCGCCGTCAGCCATTTCTTCCGCTTCTGGCTGTGGCTGACGACCGGCATGGTGACCAAGGAGTGGGTCGCCATTCATCGCAAGCATCACGCCCGGGTCGAGACGGACGAGGATCCGCACAGCCCGCAGACGCGCGGCATCCGCACGGTCCTGCTGCAAGGCGCGGAGCTGTACCGCGAGGAATCGAAGAACGCGGAAACCCTCGAAAAGTACGGCGCCGGGACCCCGGACGACTGGCTCGAGCGCAATGTGTACAGCCGCTACTCCTGGGAGGGCTGCGGCCTGATGCTGATGGTCGATCTCGTCCTGTGCGGGCCCATCGGCCTGACGATCTGGGCGGTGCAGATGGCCTGGATTCCGATCACCGCGGCCGGGATCGTCAACGGCATCGGCCACTACTGGGGCTATCGCAATTTCTCCTGCGAGGACGCCAGCCGCAACATCGTGCCCTGGGGCATCGTGATCGGCGGCGAGGAGCTGCACAACAATCACCACGCCTACGGGACTTCGGCCAAGCTGTCGTCACGCTGGTACGAATTCGACCTCGGCTGGACCTACATCCGCGCCCTCGAAGTGCTGGGACTTGCCAAGGTGCGCAAGGTGGCGCCGCGGATCCGCTTCGATCGCGAGAAGCTGCACGCCGATCTGGAAACGCTGCAATCGATCATCACCCACCGCTACGCGGTCCTGACGAGCTACGCCCGCTCGCACAAGCAGGCGTTTGCCAGCGAATTGGCCGCCCTGCGCGAGCGCGCCCGGCGCGGCGAGCTCTCGATCGACATGCCGAGCCTGCGCCGGCTGCGGCGCTGGTTCCAGTCCGACGGACGCGACCTTCCGGCCAGCGATCGGGCGCGGCTCGCGCCGGCGCTGGAGAGCAGCAAGGCGCTGCAGACCATCTACGCGATGCGGCAGGAGCTGGCCGCGTTGTGGGAGCGCTCGAACGACTCGCGCGAGCAGCTGCTGGCGCGGCTGCAGGACTGGTGCCATCGCGCCGACGCGAGCGACATCGTTCCCCTGCGCAATTTCTCGCGCGAGCTGAAGAGCTACAGCTAGCCTCGGGCCGCAAGCATGCACAAAAAAAGCCCGCCGTATGGCGGGCTTTTTTGCAGGCGCCGCGCCTCGAGCAGGGCGCGCACGCTCCCGGACGGGCGCACTCACTTGAGCTTGGTTTCCTTGTACAGGACGTGCTTGCGGGCGACGGGATCGAATTTCTTGATCTCCATCTTCTCCGGCATCGTCTTCTTGTTCTTGCTCGTCGTGTAGAAGTGGCCCGTCCCGGCCGAGGACTCCAGCTTGATCTTGTCGCGCATCGTCGGTCTCCTTTGCGTTCAGCTCTCAGATGTGCTCGCCGCGCGCGCGCAATTCGGCGAGAACGACTTCGATGCCCTTCTTGTCGATCGTGCGCAGCGCCGCATTGGTGAGCCTCAGGCTCACCCAGCGGTTCTCGCTCTCGACCCAGAAGCGACGCCGCTGCAGGTTCGGCAGGAACCGGCGCCGGGTCTTGTTGTTGGCGTGCGAAACGTTGTTGCCCACCATCGGGGCTTTGCCGGTCACTGCACAGACTCGAGCCATCGCCCGCTCCAATCGCTAGGTGCTGCGACGCTGGTATAAGCGCCGCAAGTTCCAAAACAGGTGATTTTAGCCCGAAACGGTCGGTGATTCAAGCGCTTGGGGCCGCGTGCCGCGGCCGGCTTGGTCGCGCGGAAACATTCGCTGACAACGACAATGAATCGCTCATGCGACTCGCGCCGGGCGGGATTGCCGCGGCACAGCCGCCGGCATCTAGCTGCGCACGCCGAACACCGGCCGCCGAAACCCTCACGCGCTCCCCGGGTTGCGCTTGCACTCGAGGCTGCCCGGTGCCGCGAACGTGTTGCGCAATCCGACGCCTCCTCTGCGCCGAGCCCGGGCACGTCGAAAACCGTCCCGATGCGCCCCTATACCCTCGTGCCGGCCCATATTAAACTGCGCGACGCCTTCGACCATCTGCTGAACGGATGACCTCTGCATGAGCAAGCAGCCTACCGCGCGCCCGCTGCGCCGGGTCGTGCTCGGAATAACGGGCGGTATCGCGGCCTACAAGGCGGCCGAGCTCACCCGGCTCCTGGTCAAAGAAGGCATTAGTGTCGACGTCGTCATGACGCCCGCCGCGACGCAATTCATCGCGCCGATGACGTTCCAGGCGCTCTCCGGTAGCCCGGTGCTGACCGATCTCTGGCAATCCGGCGCTGCCAATGCAATGGGACATATCGACCTGTCGCGCGATGCCGATGCGATCGTGATAGCGCCCGCCTCCGCCGACTTCATCGCCAAGCTGGCACATGGATTTGCCGATGACCTGCTGTCGACCCTGTGCCTCGCGCGCAACTGCCCGTTGCTGGTCGCGCCGACGATGAACGTGGAGATGTGGAGCCATCCTGCGACACAACGCAATGTGGCGCAACTCAAGACTGATGGCGTCGAGATCCTCGGGCCGGGCAGCGGTGGCCAGGCCTGTGGCGAGGTTGGAGACGGCCGCATGATCGAGCCGGAAGAAATCCTGGCCGCACTGATCGCATGGGCGCAACCGAAGCTCCTCGCCGGCAAGCGCGTGCTGCTCACCGCGGGCCCAACGTTCGAGGCGATCGATCCGGTGCGCGGCATCACCAATCTCAGCTCGGGCAAGATGGGTTTCGCGCTTGCGCAGGCCTGCGCCGAAGCCGGCGCCGCGGTGACGCTGATCGCAGGGCCGACGACACTTCCGACGCCTGCACGGCGTAATGCGCGTCGACGTGCGCAGCGCCGCTGACATGGCGGCGACCGTTGATGCTCACGTCAGGGCGTGCGCGATATTCATCGCGGTGGCGGCGGTCGCAGACTACACGCCGGCCGAACCGCAGATGAAGAAGCTCAAGAAGAGCTCGCAGCCGTTGACGCTGACGATGAAACCGACAGTCGACATCCTCGCCAAGGTCGCAGCGCGTCCGAAACCGCCATTCTGTGTCGGCTTTGCCGCTGAAACCGACGACGTCGTGCAAAACGCCGACGCCAAACGCCGGCGCAAGAAAGTCGCGCTGCTTGTTGCCAATCGCGCGCAGGAGGCAATCGGTCAGTGACCGCAACAAGGTCACGCTGCTCGACACGCGTGGCGCGCACCCGCTGCCGCAGATGGACAAGGTGGCGTTGGCGCGCAGGCTCGTGGCCGAAATCGCAGCAAGGCTGCCGAAATAGCGCCGGTCGCGGCGACAGACGAGGTGCGGGGCAACCACGAAATGAGCAAAGTTCGTCGAGAATTCAGGACTCGAGCGGGAGCAGGGAACGCCGCGGGCGCAGGCGCAACGTCATCGCCGGCGTCCGGCCGCCTCCCGCCCCGACCGATCGAACCCCGCCTGGGCGGTGAAAATTGCCAACCGGCCGACGCATAGCGAGCGTTGCGTTAAGGGTCCTCGACGAGCGCATCCGTCCGTACCTACCCGCGTACGCGACGCCGGGCTCCGCGGGCTTGGACCTGCGAGCCTGCATCGACGCCCCGATCACTCTGCCGCCGACCCGGACCGAACTCGTCCCAACCGGCGTGGCGATCCATATCGGCGATCCGGGCCTGGCCGCGCTGATCCTGCCGCGGTCCGGCCTGGGCCACAAGCACGGCATCGTCCTCGGCAACCTGGTCGGCCTAATCGACTCTGATTACCAGGGCGCACTGATGGTGAGTTGCTGGAATCGCGGCCAGGATCCGTTCACCCTCAATCCCATGGACCGCCTGGCACAGATCGTGTTTGTACCGATTGTTCAGGTGCAATTCAGGGAAATGGACGCATTCGACTCATCGCAGCGCGGCGAGGGTGGATTTGGGAGCACCGGTCAATAACCGTTGTGCCGGCGGTTTCGGCAGCGGTGGTAACCGTCGTTCATCCGCGGATGCGAGGCGCCGCTGACGCGACGCGGCTCGGGTAAAGGATAACCATGGCAGAGGCGATATCCACTTCATCGAAAGTCTGGCTGGCGTCAGTATTTCAGGAAATGTACCGCGCGATGCATAGCATTGAAGAGGACAATTATGACGATTTCAGGTATCCGAAAGAGCACCGGAACATATTCTTTTGGGAGCTGCACGCAGGCTATCTGAGCTTCCTGGTCGAAAACGCGGACGCGTTTCATACCGCAAGAGGCCTGCTCGAAGATCCGGCCTCACGCGATCTATTCGATCGATTGATCCTCTTCCGGCTGCTGGGCCACCTGCACGTCAGGCTGCCGTTCAACAACCCCGAGATGCTGCAGCGGCGCAAGGTGCCGGCCGAGTGGAAGGTCGACGAAACGGGAGACATGGGATTTTTTGGACCTCTATCCATTTTCGCGGTCCCCTACAAAGGCTCGCAAGTCTGGATCAAGGGTGGGGCGTCAGGCGTAGCCGCGATGTTCTTGAGCGGCCAATACCACTTCGACCGAGGGGGGGTGCGGATCGCGCCCGAGCCCGGTAACTACGTGATCGATGGTGGCGGCTGCCTTGGAGACACTGCGCTGGCATTTGCGGTGGATGTCGGCGCGACTGGCCGCGTTTACACATTCGATCCGATGTTGAAGCACTGCGAGATCATGCGCGAGGCCTTCCAGATGAATTCCGAGCTGGCGTCGCACATTGACCTCTTTGATGTCGGTCTTGCCGGCGCCGACAGTGCGCGTGATGCGGCGCATTCCACACCACAGCCCGTCAATCCCGGCGCCCGGCTCGAGGCGGGATTGCCGACGCGTACAATCGACAGCCTGGTGAGCTCGAACGAGATCGAACGCATCGACCTCATCAAAATGGACATCGAAGGCAGCGAACTTAGCGCGCTTCAGGGCGGCGAGAATTCGCTCCGGCGCTGGCGCCCCAAACTGGCCATTTCACTGTATCACCGGCCGGAGGATATGTTTGCAATCCCGATCTGGCTCAAGTCGCTCGATTGCCGCTACCGCTTCTTCCTCGATCATTACAGCATCCACCAGGAAGAGACCGTTCTCTACGCGACGGCCGCGGCGGTCTAGGTTGGACGTTCCATGAGTGTGCTAAGACAGGTTCTGAGCGAATATTTCGCGTCGCTTTTCCGAAGATCGCCCACTGCCACTCTCCCGAGTCGCGCGGCGACGATGCGGAGCAATGACGAGGGCGACCGGGTCGGCCACCGCGAGCTGGTGCAGGCATCCGAGCGTGGCATGACGGCGGTGATTCTAAACTGGAAGGGTGACAACGATCCCTTCAGTGTGGTGAACGCCACCATTGCCCAGCATTTCCGCGCTTGTGGAAAGAATGTCGAAATCATCCAAGTCGAGGGCAATTGGCCTGCGCAGCTCGCCGAACTCGCTCCAGTCGGTGTCGAATTCGCGTTCACGTGGCAGGGGCTGGGCTCTCGCGCCGCAGTCGGCCGAACCGGCCAAAGCGTCTGGGACCATTTCAAGATTCCCTTGATCTGCATCCATGGTGACCACCCCTCCCACATGCCCTTGAATCACGAGCTGGAGAGTCAGTACTGTTTTCACCTGTATACCAACGCCGATTTTGCGCGCTACTCGAACCGTCATTTCCGCCGGGCGCGCAGCGCAGGCGTGATTGACATCCCGCAGCTTCATCGGGAACCACGGCTGGAACGGCGTGCAGGCGATTACTTCGTGATCGCCAAGAACATCGTCGATCCACTCGCCACCGAAGCGCTCTGGCAGCAGCGGGGCAAGCAAGTGTGCGATGCATACATGATGGCGGCGGAAACGCTGAAGGCCCGCATCGCGCGCGAATACTACGTTGAGATCCACGACGTGCTCGACGAGTTGATCGCTGAGCGCGGCCTGGAATGGCTCAGCCCCGGGGTCAACATCGCCGAGTACCACGAGTATCACAGCCAACTGGATAAGTACCTTCGCAGCCACAAGACGATTTCGGTCGTGACTGCCCTCCGCGAGTTCCCCATTCGCGTCTACGGGCGCGGCTGGGAAAGGATTGCACAAAGCGCGCCGGTCTCGCACGTGTTCGAAGCCGGCCGGAATATGGCCGACAGCCAGGGTCTTTATTACACACGGTTTGGACTGGTCGACGTTAGCCCCTCCAAGGGACTGCACGACCGGACTCGTCGCGCCATGGCCAACGGAGGAGGCTTTCTTTCCAGCGCGAATCTCGAGGACAGCTTCGCGGATATCGCGCGGTTCAATCCGTTATTCTTTGGTTTCATCCCTCATGAGCTTCCCGAGAAATGCGCGGCCGTCGTGCGCGACCCCGAGGCGCATCTTGCGATGGCGCAGCAGTTTGCCCACGCGTACCACAACCGGTTTCACTTCAAGGAATTCGTGAACCGCATCGATCTTCTTGCGAAGCTAGCCCGTCCCGCCATTACATCCGAACGGCTGGCTCATCCAAGCACTGCCTTCCCTGTCAGGCGACCTGGCCGCGCGGACACGGTGAATCACGCTGCGCTGCGGGAAACGCTTCCCGGGACTCGCGAGACCCGATGACCCGTGTTGCCGGGAAGCCATGAACACGGCCCAATTGTCCGACGCAATCGGTGGCTATTTTGAGCTGGAATTGTCCGAGGGTGCGGGAGAGCTCTATCCGGCCGCATTGAAGTATCAGTCGGCGCGTGCCGCCTTTGCGAGTTTGTTGCACCATGTCCTGCCGAATAGAATCTGGATGCCATGGTACAACTGCGAAACCATGTTGGAAGCACCGCGGATGGCAGGAGTCGAAGTGCGGCGCTATGGCGTCAATGGCGATCTCCAACCCGAGGGGCTCGACGCCCTGGCTCCTGGCGACTGCTTGTTGTACGTCAATTATTTCGGGGTTTGTGACCAACAAGTGAGCCAGGTCTTGCGCAAGTATCCGCGCGAGCGGGTGATCATCGATCACGCACAGGCATTTTTTGCCCCTCCACAGGACTGCCTGGGAACGCTCTATTCACCCAGAAAATTCTTCGGCGTGCCGGATGGCGGATACCTTCTGACGCGACTTCCGGTACAGCCGCCGCAGGAGCGCGACGCACAATCCTTCGAGCGACTCCAACCATTGCTGATCCGGTTTTCAGAGGGACCGGAGGCGGGCTACGCCGCGATCCAGAAGGCGCGGATCTCGCTGAAGGGACAGACACCGCGAAGAATGTCGGCGTTGACCGAAGCAATGCTCCGCCGCATTGACTACCCGAGAGCTACGCTGCGGCGCAACGCCAATTTCCTGATGCTGCATCGCGCGCTACAGTCGAGAAACCGCTTCCCGATGCCCGTGGTCATTCCGAATGGCCCGATGTGCTATCCCTTTCTTGGCCACGTGCCGCAATTGCACGAGTGGCTCATTGAGCACCGCGTGTTCGTGGGTCACTACTGGCCGGACGTCCGCGGACCACGCGATCGGGATGACGATTGGGAGCGCACGCTCGCGCAGCAATGCGTGCCCCTCCCCTGCGACCAGCGCTATGGCGCCTCCGATATGGAGCGGATCATTGCGCTGATAGATGCGTTTCCCGCGGCTCTCGAGCGTCGATAATGCTGGAGTGGCTTGCGATGGCTTCCCGAATCGCCGCCGGTGCATTCCACATCATCACATCCAGAATCGACAACCCTTCTTGGTACTGGTAGGGGCCCGTCGGATAGTCGAAATTCCTGAAATTGAGGAACTTGAGGGCGACTCCAGCCGCATCGAAGTCGGCTTGCCTGAATATTGCCCGCCCGCTATTCGGGTTTATGTATTCCGTAGCGCCGAGGCAGGCGGCTAATTGCCGGCGCCCAGCCGCCGGGATGATCGATCTCGGGTAAGACCAGATTCAGCGCCGATGCGACAGCACGGTCGAAGCGGATGCCGAGATAGCGACACACGCAATCGAGGGCGCGCACGTTGAGCGCCACGAGCGAGTCGGTTGGAACCGAGAATATTTCTGCAAGCAGTCGCTTGACCGAGACATAAAACGGTGCACTCCTTCGGTAATGCGAAACCTTGCCGAAGAATGCTCCGTGCCAGATCTGCGAAGCAAAGAATCGTAGCCTGTGAAGTCTTGATTGAGATCGACGAGTTGGCCAGCGGAACCGAGATGTAATTCCAGCCCCGGCTCGGATGCAGGATGCGGTTGCGGCTCATCCAGGACTTGGGGGTGTATTGGGTGATGTCAAAGACCACCCACTTTTCGCATTGTGCGATTAGCGCGAAATGCCCTAAGTATGGAAAAAAATACGGCTGCATGATCGCGAGTTTCACGCGGCCTCCGCGAGACGGCGCCGGATGATGCCCACGTCGCGTTGGATGGAACTCAGCAGATCGATCACGATGGCTGCATCGTGGCTTGTCAAGGCGTGGTTCATCGGAAGTTCGAGGGTCCGGGCACAATAGAGCTCGGTGTGCGGCAGGCCGTCTGCCCGGGGGCCCGCTCCGGCGAGGAATGACCGGTGCAGCGGCGGATAGAAACCTCTTCCAACAGAAAGGTTTTCTGCGCAAAGGATCCGCCACAGGTCATCGCGCGGCAGGCCGAAGGCCGCTTCGTCAACGAGACAGATCAAATTCTGGTAATTGCTTTCGCTGACGCCTCTCGGCGTCCGCACCTCAAGCCCTGGAATGCCGGCGATTCCGGCGTGGAACATCGCGAACAAGCGCTCGTTGCGCTGCTTGTGTTCCGAAAAGTGCTCCAGGTTGAACAGCGCCACGGCAGCCTGCGCTTCGGACATGCGTCCATTGCCCGTCTTGACCACCGGTACAGGCGGTCCCATACCATAGTTGCTACGCATGTTGCGGACAAGAGCTGCGAGTTGGTCGCTTTGGGTACAGATGACGCCGCCCTCGCAGGAGCCCAAGATGTTGTCCGAGTGAAACGAAATGACCTCGAGGGCGCCAAAGCTACCGACCTGTCGATCCGACACGGCACAGCCAAAGCCATGCGCAGAGTCCAGGTAGAGCGGGATCCCGTATCGGTCGGCGAGCGCCTGCAGGCCCTGGACGTCGCAGCAATCCCCCCACGGATTGACCGCAAGGATTGCCGACACCGGATGCCTGAGAAGCAGGGGGGCAACGACCTCGGCTGTCATCATGCCCGTATCGGGGTCGACGTCGCAGAACAGCGGCCAGGCCTCGGTCCAGTCCAAGGATTGTGGCGTTGCAACGAAGGTGTGTGCCGGAACCACGACATTGCCACGGACACCGAGTGCCTGGCCGCCAAGCGCCAAGCCGATGAACGCGTTGGTCACGCACATGGCGTGCCGAACATTCAACCGTTCAGCGAGCCGGCTTTCGAGCTCCTGAGCGAGCGGCCCGTGATTGGTGTAGTACTCGCGCTCGAAGATGTCCCGAAACATCGCCTCGTATTGCGGCCAAGCCGGAAAGAAGCGTAGTCCCCTGGTAATCGGACGCTCAAACAGAGGAGCGGCACCAAAGATGGCCAGCGATTGGGACTTGCTCATCGTAAGCGCGACGCGCGCTGCACCAAGGCCGGTCCATGCGTATGAATGGCGCGCAGGTATTCGCACACCCGTCCGACCTCGTCCTCAGAGAGAAAATAACCGCACGGCAGCATCAGGAAGCGCTGGGCCAGTTCCTCGGTCTGGCTAAGATCGCCCCAGACCATCGGGTATCCGGTCGACTTCTGGTGCAGTGGGGGAGAGTAATAGGCCCGGCACAGCAGGTTGTCTTTGTGCATGAGTGCGAGCGTGAGCTCGCGGCTGATCGGCCAATCGTCCAGCAGTTCGACGACGATATTCTTATAGCCATTCCGCTCGCGCTCGTCGAATGGCACCAGCCGTATGCCCGCCACGCCCGCGAGACCGGCTTTGTAACGGTCATAACGCCGCCGATTCAGTTCCACTTGTTCATGCACATCGTCCAGCGCTGCCAACGCCATTGCGGCGTGGATCTCGTTCTGCTTGGCATTCATTCCCGGCGCCGCTGGCTCACCGTCCGGGCCGAATCCGTAGTTGCGCATAGCCCTTAGTCGCAGGGCAAGCGCATCCTCTCCGGTTGTAACGTAACCACCCTCGAAGGCATTCAGCAACTTGCTCGACTGCATGGAAAAGCACTCTGCTCGGCCGAACGTGCCGACCCTCCGTCCGTTGTGCGTTTCGTAACTCGACTCCACTGAGTCGAATACGAGCGGAATGCCGGTCTCCTCCGAAAGCGCCTCCAGGCCCTCCGCGTCGCAGCAGTTAACGATCGGATGCACCCCCAAAAGAAGGGCAGTCTCCTCGTTGATGCACGGACGCGCGGTTTCCGCGGTGATGCACAGCTGCACGGGGTCCACCTCGCAGAAGTGGGGTACAAGGCCAGCCCAGGCGACGATGTCCGCAAGGCGTCGATAGGTTAGCGACGGCATTACCACTTCGGTCTTGCCCGGCAACGCCAGACCCTTCATGGACAGCACCAGGCCCCAGAATCCGCCGCAGAATGAAACGCAATGCTTGACCTGATGAAAATCGGCCAGGCGCGCTTCAAGCAGCTGTTCCACTTCGCCACCGCCCGAATAGCATTCATTTTGGAAAAACAGTCGAGAGTAGCCAAGGAACTTATCAAAGTCTGGCCGAACGAGGTTTGAAATTGAGCGGATCGAGTTGAACAATGGCTTGCCCCCCAGCAGGGCAAAGTCTTCTGGTCCGCTCTTCGCTTCCATTTTGTGGCCGGCGCTTGTCAGAGGTCACGCTCTAAAATCGCGTTATAGCGATAATGCGCCTGGTAAAAAGCTGGCGGCATGCGCCGGAAACGGACCAGCCATCCCGTTTGCTCCGCCATCGCGTTCATTTGTCCACGCGTTCTCCAGACGCCGATCTGCGACTCAGGATTGTCAAGTTCAACGCCTTCATGATTGCACTCTTTGAAAAAGCTTGCCGCGCATTCGGGATCGGGAATATTCCCGACGAAGACCGAGCGGACATTCAGAAAACGTTGGTTGAGGTCCGCAAGCAGCTGTCGCACACTTGCGTCCGATAGGTAGGAAAACACGGCGAAGGAAAGGACCTTGGTGAAGCGCAATGGGTCGGCTTCATCAGCGACGTATTCAAGCGCGTCCCGGTGCGTGAATGCGTGGCGAGGGCTTGCGAAACGCGAGTTGGCCACCGAAATCAAGTATTCGGAAAAGTCGACACCCAGGCACCGGTCACAATAGGGAAACAGTCGCGACACTACGGCGCCATTCCCGCAACCGATGTCCAGCAGCACATCGGCGGGCTGAAGCTCCAGACCCGCAGCGATGGCATCGATCATCATCTGGATCTGCTCCTCCGACACCGGCTTGCCGTAAACGGTTCGTCGGACCTGGCCCCACAGGTCATCGGGCGGTAGGGTCTTGGGATACTCCTTGTAGTCCCACTTTGGAAACTGATCGGACGCCATGAGCGTTCTACGAACCAGTGCGCTTGGCGGTCCCGGATCCGCGCTTGGCGATTACTTCGACTATTCTGTTCAAATCGGCCCGGCCGAGCCTGGGAGACATCGGCAGACAAAGCACTTGCTCGGCGACGCGGGTCGCCACCGGGAGATTGTCCCGGTGCGCCGAAGACAATCCCCGGTACATGGGAAAGTCGGAAATCAGCGGATAGAAATAGCGCCGGGGATGAATGTTATGGTCCTTGAAATCCTGATAGAGCGCATCGCGTCCGACCGGGTACTCGCTGCCCACGAGGATCGGGAAATACGCGTAGTTCGACAAGCACTGGACTACCTCCGGCAGGCACCGGATACCGCGCACATCGATCAACTGCTCGCGGTAGAACGCATCGAGCTCCTTGCGTTTGGCGATCGCCTGGTCGATATATTTCAGTTGCAAAAGGCCCATGGCGGCGTTCACCTCGGCCATCTTGCCGTTGATACCAGGAGCGACAACAGTAATCTCGTCGACAATACCGAAATTCTTGAGATGGTCAATGCGTTGCTTTGTCTTTGCGTCGGGACACACGATCGCACCACCCTCGAAGGTCGTAAAAACCTTTGTGGCGTGGAAGCTCAATACCGATAGGTCTCCGTGCCTGAGCACGCTCCCCGACGGGTAACGCACGCCGAAGGCATGCGCCGCGTCATAGATCACGCGCAGATTGTAGTTGTCGGCAATCCGTTGAATCGCATCCACATCGCACGGTCGGCCATAGCAATGGACCGGTAAAATCGCCGTTGTCTGCGGGGTGATCGCGGCTTCGATCCGGTGCGGGTCAAGGTTGAGCGTGTTCGGGTCAATATCGGCGAAGACCGGCTTGATCCCGTTCCAGAGCAAGGAGTGCGTCGTTGCGACGAACGAATACGGCGTGGTTATGACTTCCCCGGTCACGCGCAGGGCCTGCAGAGCGGTTACGAGCGCAATGGTGCCGTTGGTAAATAGCGCGACCTGTTCCACGCCGAGATACTCGCACAACGCCTTTTCGAGTTGCTTGTGAAATGGCCCGCTGTTGGTGAGCTTCTTGGTCTCCCAGATCTTTTCCAGGTAAGGAATGAACTCTGCCAATGGCGGAAGATATGGCTGAGTCACATAGATCGGCCCGTCGGACTCGATTCCATCCTCCTGGGTCTCCGGGTTACGATTTTGAACGATTGCCATATCCACCTCGTGACTGAGTCCTCCCGTGCCGATATCCGCCGGCCTCTGCTATGCGGATTCCCACCAATCGTTCTTGTCCTTGACCGGCCTAAGTCCCGAAATGGGCTGCTTGCGCTCCGCCGGGACGCCCAGAACCATTAGCGATACTATGTGCTTTGGAGCCCAGTGATTGACCGGATTACCGAAGAAGTTATCTTGGTCGAAGATGGGCGCGGGATGCCAGTACAGATCGTAGCCAAGCTTGTCCTTAGCGAACGACAGCAGCTCCGCGGACGCCTCCCGCACATCATTCTCGAAGTACAGGATGGGGCGGTGCCTCTCGATCTGCATTTCCCCGCTTTGCAACACATCGAGTTCCTTGCCATCGACGTCAACCTTGATGAGATCGCAAGCCGCGAGGTCGAGGGCGTCCAACGGCAAGAACTGGGGTTTCCATGTTGGGCTGACGTAGGCGAATTCACCCCACACCGCGCTGCCCGTGTCGGTGTTCTTGCTAGTCGCGACAAAAACGTTCATTGGTTTCGTGTTTCGAAGCGAATTCAGGGCGAGATTTGCGCACAGAACATTGAAGTTCTCTCGGTGCGACTCGATCGCGTATACACGGCCCGAGTCGCCGACTATTCTCGACAGGGGAACGGTCAGATCGCCGATATTCGCGCCCACATCCACCACCGTGCCGCCTTCGCGCAGGAATGCGCGCATCATCGCGATCTCTGATTCGCTGTATTGTCCATAGAGATCGAAGCATTTGCCAATATACGGCCCGGAAAACAGCATCCAACCGTGCTTGCAGTGCTTGAGCTTGAGGCTGCCGAGTTGCATTCTTATCCCGGTCCGAATGAGACAGCGTCGAGCTTCTGAGCAGCCCGAATCATTTCTTCACGGCGAGCCGTTTCACGATCTCTGCAGTGGCGCGCTCGATGAACTTTGGGCTGTAGCCAAGTTCCTTCAGCTTCCACTGGAAAACGTTGGCCAGCTTCGCTTTCTTGTATACACCGAGCTTGTGTTGTTCGTGGTAGCGAACCGCCCGCGCCGCCAACCCTTCGAGAATTACCTTGACCTGGTGCACGGCGCCGGATCAGTACGCTTCTCAGAGGCAGGAGGAAATCGGCGCGCGAGATCAGTCGCCAATGCCACTGCGAACGCTTCAAGGTCGCGCGTGTCGAAGAACCTCAAGATGCCCATGGTTAATTTGGCTCCGAAATAAGGTGAATCTTTCGCCGCGGGCCTCGGCCCGATCAATAGACAGCGCGAATGATAACTCGACGCAGCGGCGGAGCGCTATGTCGGCGCCTGCGTTCCGGTCAATTTGAACGCTTCAGCGGCCCACGCCGGGAGCGTCCGCAGTACGCATGCACGGTCGGCGTGAGGCTCACCTGCTGAAAGCCCTGCTTCGCACCCAGGATTGCGAGGCTGCGGCGGGAGAAGAGACTCTCATGGCCATTGCGCGGTGACGCGTACCACCACTGAAGGGGTTGGTTGCGCATGAGAATCCCATCGGACAGGTGCGTGCTGAAGAGGACGACGCCATCGGTCTCGACGAGGGAGGACAACGTCACGATCAGAACGTTGACATCAGGTACATGCTCAAATACTTCGAAGCTCGTAATCAGATTGAACCTTCCCAGATCGTCGTTCAGTGGGCCATCGAAGAAGGGGTCGTAGGACGTCGAATTCCATCCGGCGGCAAAGAGTTCATTGCTAAGTATGCCGTTGCCACCACCGTAATCGAGATGTCGGATGTTGAGCACGTGGTTCGCGAACATGTCCTCCAGCCATCGCGCGTTCGTGCGCGGCCGTGTATCGGCGCAATCCGGGTCCACGAAGTCGTAGTCTTCGTTGTAGATTCGGGAAGAGAATTCCTGGAGCGACCATTGCTGCAATTCGGGTGCAAAGCAAAACCCGCATTGGTCGCAAAGAAAGTAGGCGATGGGCATGCCCGCGGGTGGCAAGAGCCGGCCCGCCGCTTCTGCGCACGACTTGTTCAGATCAACGGCACCCAGCAAAGACGTGGCCGACCCGCACACCTGGCACGTTGGATCCGCCATCGGTCGCCCGTTCAGTGTCGCGTTCGCCATCAATCCTGGGGAGAATTGATCGGCCGCAGGTTTTCGACCGTCATCTTCGTTGCCTTGGATGTACGTAAACCATCGGGCTTCCGGTTCGTTCCCGAATCAGACCGGCATTCGCATGGCGCATTGCCGGCATTGCGAGAAACTGCTTGCTCGGACACTTGCGGTACCTTCCGGCCACGCTTGACGCTAGGCTGGTCGGAAGTTGGTCAACTCGTGCGCTACGCGTGCAATGACTCGGTCCCAGTTGTTTGCCTCCTGCTGCGAAAAGATCCGCATGCTGGGTCCACGCGCTGCGCTCGGAATCCAGGCCCCATCGCCATTCACTACCGTAGCGATTGAGCAACCAAACGGGTTTGCCCAATGCCCCGGCCAAATGGGCAATCGCCGAGTCCACACTGATCACGAGATCGAGATTATGGATCAACGCCGCGGTATCCATGAAATCGCCGCAATAGGCCATCCAATCCTCAATTTGACCCTGCCATTCCCGGACCTGCTCAGCGCCGTCGTCCTTCTGCAGGCTGATTAGGCGCACGCCGTTGTACCGGATCACCCGTTCAAATGCAGAAAGTGGAATGCTGCGCCTGGCGTCATACCGCAGTGTCTTGCTCCCTGCCCATGCGAGTCCAACCTTTGTCTTGGTGATCGACGACAAACGCTTCCTCCAAGCCTCGCCAAGTTCGGTCGCAACGGTAATGTACGGTACGCGGCCGGGAATGGAATCCAGCGTCGTCGCGAACAGGAGTGGCAGACTCATGATCGGGCAATGCAGGTCGAATTCTTCCGCCGAGGCCGATTGCGTGCAAGTTACGCCAGCGCGCAACCCGGAGACGGAATCTACGACCCGCTCCAGCGTGCGCTCGCACAGGACCCTGATTTCGCCCGCACCTCGCTCCTGCAACAACGGCAGATACCGCAGCATCATCAGGCTATCGCCGAAACCCTGCTCCGTCCAAATCAGAAGCCGCTGTCCGGCAAGTGCCTCACCGCGCCAGCGCCGACTGTCGCGGAGCAACTCCCGTATCTGTGGCGCGCAGCCGATATCGCCTTGCAGGGCGTCGAACCGGCTTTCATACAATTCCATTCCCTCCTTGTAGTCACCTCGCAACAACGTCAGCATCGACAAGTTATACCGTGCGGCCGGCGACTCCGGGCTCAGGCACATTGCTCGCCGAAACCATGTCTCGGCCTCGGCTGGGCGCTCGCGCGCAATGAGGATGCTGCCCAAGTTAACTTGTGTGGCCACATGGTCAGGACGGATTGACAACGCCCTACGACAGCATTGTTCCGCCTCGTCCAGCGCTGACAATCCTGCCAGGACACTGGCAAGGTTACCTAGCGCGGTCGGATCATCGGGGTGGATTGCCAAGGCTTGGCGACAATAGTTTTCCGCTTCGTCCAGTCTTCCGAGCCGCCGGAGCACATCCCCCAAATTACTCATCGCTTCAACCAGGTTTGCGTTCAATTGCAGAGCCAGCTCAAAACATTGCTCTGCCTCCAGAAGCTCAGCCCGCGCAGCATGAATCGTTCCGATGTCGATCAGGATGTTCGCATCTCCGGGATGCAGCTCACGTGCCGTTCGATAGCAATCCAGTGCGTCATCAAGGCGTCGGGATTGTTGAAAGACCTGGCCGAGGTTCCTCCAGGCTTCGGGCGCTGCGGCATCGACGGCAAGGGCCGCGCGATAGAACCGTTCCGCATCGGCAAGTTGGCCGCATTCCTTGCGTAGATTGCCCAGGTTGGTGAGGGCCTGCGTACTCGATGGGTTGAGCTCTACGGCCCTGGTAAAGCACGCTTCGGCATCCTCCAATCGGCCGGCGGAGTGCATTACCGTGCCCAGATTGCTATGGGCCGGTTCCCAATCAGGGCGCAGCGCGACGGCTCTGCGCAGCGAGGCCTCGGCCTGATCCAACCGATTCACGGCCAGGTAAGCAAGCCCCAGGTTGCTATGGGCAAGACAATTTCCTGGCGCGATCGCGATTGCCTCCTCGAGCGATGCGACGGCTCCGGCGTCATCACCGGTCTGCTGCTGCACGACACCCAACAGGTGCAACGCGTCGAAATGAGCGGCGTCGATCGCCAAGGCCCTGCGGCAGAGGGCTTCCGCTTCCGAAAGTCGTCCGGCGCCGTAGTGCTGCAGCGCCGCCTCGACGTATTGAGCCGGAGTCGACGCGGGCTTCACCGCTGTCCGTGTCGACATCGCAGTGTCGATTCCGCGGTGTTTTGTGGAAAATCGCTGGAGAAGATTTTTCACTCTACGAGTTGCCGCGGAATCCGTTTAGGGCAGCAGCTTGCGCAACCATCGCAACAGTGATGCAACGTTACCGCCAGCAGCTCTGGCATGCGCCGGCTGAGTCTGAACCGGCGCGGTTCGCAAATCGGCGCCGCTCTGGTGCAGCTCCTGCAGGTCGGTCAATTCCACGCATCCATCGGGCGCTACCGCAACCTCGGTTTCCTCCGCAATCGCCAGCAACGCGAGGGCCGTCTCACCATCGAAGATATCCGTATCGCGACGATTGAAGTTAGCAGGATCGAAAAGCGGCGTCTCCATGCGCCAGCAGCGATACCCGAACGTTTTCGCTCGCGCAGCCAGGTTCATCACCGCCGCCGAGTCCTCTGCAGCGATGAACAGCACCGGGCGTAGGCGCCACAATGTCTCACCCGCTCCGTCGAGGATCATCGCAGCCGCGCCCGTCGCTGAAATCTTGAGCAGATCAATGCGTTCGAGCAGCAACTCATCCAGAGTATCGCTAGCGGATCGCCACGCGGGCCCGGACCGCGGGGCGGCGAGATCTGACGCTACGTCTGCCTCCTCGCGCGACCCGACGCACGGTCCGGCGAGCTCTCGCCGCATGACCGTCACGCTTTGCGCAACCCGATTTACCTGCAGATTCTGGCGCAGAATCCGCTGAACGGTCGGGCGTGTCTCGTAGAGAAACAGTCGTCCCGTCGCACCCACCAGTCTCGCGAGCGAAAGCGCATGCGCGCCGATTCCGCTGCCGGCCTCAACCACGTGCGCTCCCGGGTGGACGAGCCGCTCGATTAGGTTCAGCTGCGGTTGGAGAAACTCGCCATACCATGCAATCGACCGCGCCGTTCGGTCAGCCTCCGGAAGGTATTGCATGATGCCGTAGCGCGTCTCCGTAACGCATGCAATGCTCCGCTGCTGCCCCGCGACTGGCTCCGCTATCGGCGTCGCAGCCACCTTGTCATCGAGCATCGCGGCCTTCGCGGCCAGTGGCGGCGAAGCCGGGTGACCCGACTGTAACTCCTGCAGTGCAGTCCTGACGCGCGTAACGACTTCATTCCATTGTCCCTGCTGGCGCTGGCGAAACAGGCGCATCGTGGGGTACCAAGGGCTGTCGTCGCGGCCTTTCAACCATCGGAAATCGCCGATCTCGGGGAGCATCACCCAGACCGGCTTGCCCAACGCGCCTGCGAGATGGGCAATTGCGGTATCGACGCAGATGATCAGGTCCAAATGGGCAATCGCGGCCGCTGTATCCGCAAAATCCTCCATCTCGGCGCCGAGATCCAGCAGCGCCGTCGGGAATTTTTCCAATTCACCGGGCTTGAGCGGCTTTTGCAGCGAGAAGTAACGGATGCCTTGCAGCTGCCAAAGCTCGCCCAATGCATCGAGCGGTATCGACCGCTGACGATCGCGAAGATGGGCGGGATTGCCTGCCCACGCAACGCCGACTTTCAGCCCGGGACCTTCAATCCGCGCTGTCCATCGTCCCGACTTCACCGGGTCCGCGCGCAGGTAGGGAACGGCCGCGGGAATGGTCGCGAGCTCGGTTCCAAGCGCATGCGGAATGCTCATCAGGTGAATGTAATAGTCAAAGGGCGGCGGCGGCATCGGGGGCGCAAACACTTGATCGACTCCCGCAAATCCCAGTGCGAGCTGTCTGATCTCGGGACGAACCTGCAAGAGAACGCACGCGCCCTGCGCCTTCAACGGCACTGCGTAGCGGGCGAACTGAATGATGTCGCCGGCGCCCTGCTCGGCTCGCAGCAGGATCGTCTTGCCTTCCAGATCTTGTCCTGCCCATACCGGCTGTGAGTAGTTCGGCCGGTGAGAAAGATGCGGATCCTGCAGCCAACGCGATTCATACTGCTCCCACCCCTCACGGAACTGCCCGAGCATCAGCATTGCGAGCGCATAATGACCATGTGCCCGGGCGTCGGGCAGTTCGGGCAGCGTGCTGCGGTAGAGCCGGGCTGCCGCATCGTCCTGGCCGGTCAGGATCAGCGCGAAGCCGTAATCGACGTTGCTCTCGGGTGGTGCGCCCTGTGCCGATTCCAGCTGCCCCGCATGGCCAAGCGCCTCGAAAGCCTCCGCATACCGTTCCTGGTTCGCGAGCGCAGCCCCTAGATTGGTCCAGAATTGCGGCCGTTCCGGCGCAAGCGCGAGGGCCCGGCGCATCCACTCCTCCGCAGGGACGTATTCATGCTGCTCGAGTTTGCAGTGGGCAATGCCCGCAGCCGCGAGTGCATTGTCCGGCGCGAGTTTCAGCGCGCGTTCATAACTGGCCATGGCCGCGGGATACCGCTTCAGCCGCTGCAGAATTGTGCCGAGACCGAAATGCGCGGCCACGGCGGAAGGATCAATATCGATGGCCTTGCGGGCGTAGAACTCCGCAGTTTCGCTCAGGCGCAGCAGATGGCACGACCACGCCAGATTGAGGTAGAGCGCCGTACGTGCCAGCCCGTTGGCTTCGGCCCGGAGAAATCCCTCTCGCGCCTCGTGGATGCGCCCCCAATCGAACAATATGGAGGCGCGTGCGAACAGCAGTTCGCAGTCGTCCGCATGGCGCGCCAGCCCGTTCGCGACCAGCGCCAGCGCTTCGCCATAGCGACCGGCCGAGGAGAGCGAGTAGGCCTCAGCCATCAGAGGGCCGGGCTGTTGATCCTCCGCCGGTGCCGGGGGGGCCCGCGTTACCGCGTCGCGATCGGGTACTGTCAGTGCAGCCTTCACAATGCCTCGCGCTTCCTGATGGCTGCGTTTCTCGGCTATCGCGCCGTCCGTGTCAAGCCCACTCCTTGCGACGGTCGGAATTGCTGACTCGACGAGTCAGTCCCTTTGATGGGAACCCCCATCGATTGAGGCTATCGATGGCCGGCTGTGCAACCTCCGTAAGCAGCGGGTCAAGATTCGCAGTCCGTGGTTGTGGTTGGTGAACCCACAAAAAAAAGCTGGTGGGGCGACCCACCAGCTCTTAAGAGAGAAGCTGCAGAATTAACGGAACGAAGACGGCACGAACTTCGCGTCGCAATTACTAAAGGTCGGGGTCCATGACGTAATTTCAAAGGTTCCGGCCTGATTGCTGCTCAGCGACAGAATGCAATCACCTGCCGCACCATTCAGCGTCGAGCCGGTGGCCTGGGTGGTGGCGATAAGGTCTACCTGCTTCGGAGCGGCACCGCCACCCGTAATCGTCAGACTCTTAACGTACTTGGTCGCCACGTCGGAGCAGCCCGATTGGTCAATGTCCTTCGGCGTTGTGCCCGAGTGCGACGACGTATATTCAGCGACCGACGTCTTGCATGCCGCAATGGCCGCTTCCGCCTCGGACAACTTCGAGCGAACGACGTAGTCCTGATATGCCGGCAGCGCGATCGCCGCCAGGATACCGACGATCGCAACCACGATCATCAGTTCAATCAGGGTGAAACCCTGTTGCAAACGTTTCATTTTCATCTCCGGTAGTGAGTAGCTACTCCCAAACCCTTCGCACACGGTGCTGACTCCATCAGCAAGGGATGTGCCAAGAGGCAGGCCGCGAAAAAACGCCCTGCGTAGGAACGACAACTTGCAACAGTCGATTGGTGCCAATCGGGCCCCAAACTCGGGGCTGACCCGCGGGGACGGCGGGTTGCAGATTTCCCCCGGCCGGGTGACGCTGCACGTCACATCGTGACAAAAAGCGTTGATGTTGTCGGCGCTTGACGACGGCCAAGGAAAGAGCGGCCTGCTACGCAGCGCCGTCCTCGGTTGCGGCCGCCGTCGCGCCGACGAAATTCCAGCTGCGTCCCCGCGATTTCGACGACATCGCCCGGTGCGAGGTCGACGCCGTCGCGATCAATGGGCCGGCCGTTGATCGCGCGGCGCGCCGGCGCCTTCGAGCGGTTTCAGCCGGAACAAGGTGCCCGTCTGGACGATCGAGGCCACCTGGACGCCGGGCCGGCCGATGGTCGTTTCGGCCTTGAGCAACGGAATCGACACACCCGCATTGACGCCCGAGAGCACCTTGATCGATGCGGGAGCCGCCGGCGGCGCACTGGCGCCGATGGCAGTGGCGCCGTGCCGCGTCGGCGCTTCGACCGGCGGGGACGAATCGACGGCCGCCGCGGCGCCGCCGGCGGCCTGGGCGGGGCGCCGTGGCGGCTGACGGGTTCGCCGGCGCGCCGCTTGCGGCGGCCCGCCGGCGCCGCCGGCGACGCTACCTGCGCTGCCCGCCCGCGCACGAAAGGCCTTGCCGACTCGACGCGCTCGCCGTAGTCGCGGGCGTTGATGCGCGCCAGGCCGACGATCTCCGAGGTCATCGTCGCGGCGTCGTCGACGCAGTAGATGAGCTTGTGGCGGCCGATGTCGATCTGGTCGCGATCGCGCAGGAAATGCTTGGCGATTGCCTTGCCGTTGACCAGCGTGCCGTTGGTGCTGCCCAGATCCTCGAGAAACGAGTCGGCAAGGATGGTCACGACCGACCGCGTGCTCGCCGCTGACCGCCAGGTTGGGCAGGCAGATGTCGTTATCGGCGCGGCGGCCGATGGTCGTGCGCTCTCGGGCCAGCGGCACGTCGAGGGTCGTGCCGTCGGGCATGAACAAGACGAGTTTGCTCATGGTCCGGGCCGCGCCCTCAGGCGGGCTTCTTGGTCATCCAGCGCTGCAGCCAGCCGCCTGTCGGCAGGAACTCCGGCGGGAACGCGGATCAGCACCACCGAGACGTTGTCTCGCCCGCCGTTCTGGTTGGCGACGTCGATCAGTTCGGCCGCCGCCTCGGCCAGGTCGCTGCGCTTGGCGGCGACGATCTCGCGCACCACTTCTGCGTCGACCATGTCGGTAAGGCCATCCGAGCAGAGCACGTAGATGTCCTCGGCCTCGACCCGGTACTCCGCGATGTCCGCCGGCACGACCGCCTCGATACCGAGCGCACGCGTGACCAGATTCTTGTTGAGCGAGTACTTGGCCTGTTCCGGCGTCAGCATGCCGCTGTCGATCTGCTCCTGCAGCAGCGAGTGGTCGTGCGTGAGCTGCTCGAACTTGTCGCCGCGCAGCCGATAGCAGCGCGAGTCGCCGATATGGCCGATGCTGACCCGGTTCTGGAAGAACACGCGTCGCGACCAGCGTCGTGCCCATGCCGGCGCATTCGGGCCTTGCCTGCGCCGCTTCGTAGATGCCCTTGTTGGCGAGCGCGATCTGCTGCTGCAGGAGCAGCGCCGCGTGGGTGAGGCCGCTGGCAATGTCGACCTTCGACAATTCGCGGCCCGAATTGAGCTCCTGCAGCATGCCCTTGCTGATGACGTTGACCGCAATGCCGCTCGCGACTTCGCCGGCGCTGTAGCCGCCCATCCCGTCGGCCAGCACCGCGAGCCCGGCATCGCCGTCGACGAACACCGAGTCCTCGTTGTGCGTGCGCACCATGCCCGGGTGCGACAGGCTGGCGACATCGAGGGCAGACGCGGTCGCTCATCGGCGCATGCGCCGGCTGGCGTCCGGTTGAAGGTTCATGGCAAGTCCAATAGAGCCGCCCATCGGCGGCGAGTGTACGCCGCAGCCGCCGGCAAGGCGAGAGTCCAGCGTCAATGCGGCGCTCGCCCGCTTGTGGCGCCGCGCGAGCAGCAGACCGGCCGCGACGACGATGACGAACCCAAAATAGGGCACGAACGGCGCCGGCCCGCTTGCGTGGACGGCAATCCAGGGCGCAAGCACGGGATCCTCGACCGCCATCTCGCCGGCGATATACCCGAGAAGGCCGCCGCCCGCATAGACCAGTGCGGGAAAGCGCTTGAGCAGTGGCAAGATGATCTGGCTCCCCACGATCACGATGGGAATGCTGATGCCGAGCCCGAAGACGATGAGCCGAAGGTCGCCCTTCGCCGCCGCCGCGACTGCCATCACGTTGTCGAGGCTCATCACCAGGTCGGCAACGACGATCGTGCCGACTGCGGCGAGCAGCCGGTCGTTCGCTTTGACGTGTCTTTGCTCACCGTCGTCCTCGCCGATCAGCCTGATACCGATCCAGAGCAGCAGCGCCGCCCCCACGAGCTTCAGCCAGGGGTCGGCCAGAAGGCTCATCACGAAGAACGTCAGCACGATGCGCAGCATGATCGCGCCGAGCACGCCCCAGAAGATGCCTTGCCGCCGCTGCCGCCGCGACAGATTGCGGCTGGCAAGCGCAATCACCACCGCGTTGTCGCCCGACAGGAGGACGTTGACGAAGATGATCGCGACAACCGCGACCCAGAATTGGGGCGTCGCGAGCTCAGCCATCGCGGACCTGCCGCGGCTGCCGAGGCCAACGGCTAGAGCACCGACTTGCAGCAGCTTGCCCATTTCCGCCGGATTGCGCGTGACCTTGATGCCGCACGCTTCCATGACCGCAAGCTTTTCCTGCGCCGTGCCCTTGCCGCCCGAGATGATCGCGCCGGCGTGGCCCATGCGCTTGCCCGGCGGCGCGGTGACGCCGGCGATGAAGCCGACGACGGGCTTTTTCATGTTGGCCTTGACCCACTCGCGCGGCGGTCTCCTCGTCGCTGCCGCCGATCTCGCCGATCATGATGACCGCGTCGGTTTCCGGGTCGTCATTGAAGAGCTTCAGCACGTCGATGTGCTTGAGGCCGTTGACCGGGTCGCCGCCGATGCCGACCGCGGACGACTGGCCGAGCCGAGCTCGGTGAGCTTGGGCCGACCGCCTCGTAGGTCAGCGTGCCGGAGCGCGAGACGACGCCGATGCGGCCCTTGCGATGGATGTGGCCCGGCATGATGCCGATCTTGATTTCGTCGGGCGTGATCACGCCGGGGCAGTTGGGCCCGAGCAGCCGCGTCTTGCTTCCCTGCATGCGGTACCGGGTGCGGATCATGTCGCGCACCGGGATGCCCTCGGTGATGCAGATGACGAGGTCGAGCTCGGCGTCGACCGCTTCGTCGATCGCGGCGGCCGCGAACGGCGGCGGCACGTAGATCACCGAGACGGTGGCCCCGGTCGCGTCCTTCGCCGCCTTGACCGTCGCGTAGATCGGAATGCCCTCGAAATCCTCGCCGGCCTTCTTCGGGTTGACGCCGGCGACGAAGCAGTGCTTGCCGTTGGCGTAGTCGCGGCACATGCGCGTGTGGAACTGGCCGGTCTTGCCGGTGATGCCCTGCGTGATGACCCGTGGTGTTGCGGTTGACGAGGATCGACATCTCATCTCCCCTGTCGCGGCGGCGACGACCTTCTCGCGCCGCCTCGGCCATGTTGTTCGCCGTGATGATCGGCAAGCCGGACTCGGCGAGGATCTTCTTGCCCAGCTCCTCGTTGGTGCCCTTCATGCGCACGACCAGCGGCACCTTGAGCCGAGACCTCGTCGCGCGGCGACGACGACCCCCGTGGCGATCGTGTCGCACTTCATGATGCCGCCGAAGATATTGACGAGGATCGCCTTCAGCTTCGGGTTCCGCAGCATGATCTTGAACGCCTCGGTCACCTTCTCGGCGGTCGCGCCGCCGCCCACGTCGAGGAAGTTCGCCGGCTCGCCGTCGTAGAGCTTGATGGTGTCCATCGTCGCCATCGCGAGGCCGGCGCCGTTGACGAGGCAGCCGATGTTGCCGTCGAGCGAGATATAGGACAGGTCGTACTTCGACGCCTCGATCTCCGCCGGATCTTCCTCGTCGAGGTCGCGCATCTCGACGATCTCCGGATGGCGGAACAGCGCGTTGTCGTCGAAGTTGAGCTTGGCGTCGAGCGCGATCACGCGGCCGTCGCCGGTGACGATCAGCGGATTGATCTCGGCGAGCGATGCGTCGGTCTCGTCGAACGCGCGATAGAGCCCGAGCAGCACCTCCCGCGCCTCGCGCAGGCTCGCCTCCGGGATGCCGATCTTGCGCGCCACTCGTCGGCCTCGGCGGCGGTCAGGCCGCGCACGGATCGATGACCACCTTGTGGATCTTCTCCGGCGTCTTGGCCGCGACTTCCTCGATGTCCATGCCGCCTTCCGAGCTCGCCATCAGGGCGACGCGCTGCGTCGCGCGGTCGACGACCATGCCGACGTAGAGCTCCTTGCGGATGTCGGCGCCCTCCTCGATCAGCAGGCGGCGCACCTTCTGCCCCTGCGGACCGGTCTGATGGGTGACGAGCTGCATGCCGAGGATCGTCGCCGGCGAGCGCGCGCACCTCGTCGATCGACTTGGCGACCTTGACGCCGCCCCCCTTGCCGCGCCCGCCGGCGTGGATCTGCGCCTTGACGACCCAAACGCTGCCGCCGAGCGGTTCCGCGGCCTTCACCGCCTCGTCGACCGAAAACGCAGGGATGCCGCGCGGCGTCGGCACGCCGAAACGGCGCAGGATTTCCTTGCCCTGATACTCGTGGATTTTCACGCTTCCTCCCCTGCGCGGCCGTCAGGCGACGCCGCGATACCACTGCGGATAGTATTGACGCACCGTATCGGTCGTCGTCTCGAGCGCATGACAGCGATCGAGCTGAAAGGGCTTGCCCTCGCCTTCCTCGATTTCGCGCCGCAGGCCCGCGAACATCTGGATCGCGGCGGTCGGCAAATGCGTCAGCAGCTCGGTCAGGTGGCTGCAGCCGCGCACGCCGCCCATCGTGTCGTGAAGGGTCTTGCGAAAGCCGTGCAAGACGCTCGCGCCGACGAGCTTGGCGTATGCCGGCTCGATGCGGTCGCAGGCGCCCATGTAGGGCATGCCGTCGGTGCGCACTTCGAGAGCGCGGATGACGTAGTCGCGCCCGACCGTGACCCGCGCCCACATGTCGTGCACGGGGTCGCCGGCGCGGCGGACGCCCGTGAGCAGCGCGTAGTCGTGATCCTTAACGTCGGTCAGGTGGCCCTCGAGTTCGAAAAGATCGTCATCGCGCCGAAAGCATTCGTAGGTCACGCGTCGCGTATGCAGACGGGTCCGGGTAGCGGCGGTTCGGGAGAGGCATGGGATATTGTTGCGCGGGCGATGACTCGGCGGCATGCCTGCCATCTGGGGCAGGTAGAATACAGGCCGCAAAGCGCGCCATTTTACGCGGCGGCGCAACAGCAGACAAACCGTGCCGGATCGCTCCCGCAACGCCGTGCGGCGGTCGGCATAATGAAGCCAGGGTCCGGTCGCCACGCGTTGTTGGTGTGGATGGTGTGGTGTGGGTGTTCGGTAGCTTGATGCAGATGGAGGGTTGGATTGCAAGTTGATGTGGACTTGCCACTGGCACAGGTGAATGCTTTGCTGCTTGGTTGGGTGTGTAGGTGAATGGACTCGACTTGCCACGAGAGGGATGGAACGCTGAGCATTCTGCGGAACGTTTGAGCCGATCGCTGAAGAAGCGCAGCCATAGCGGATGCGCGGCGAGAGAATGACGAGCAAAGCTGCAAGCTTGTGCCTCGATCTTCTGAAGATATGTTTGACGAACTATATTTATGACGACGATCTTGATTTGATGGTGTGGTGGACTTTGTTGTTGATGTGGCCACGGGGTGGTATGTAACTGTCAAGCCTGCGCCAGCCACGTCGGTATAGCTAGTACTACGGTAGCATATGGCTGTCTCGGGCCCACACCATGATCGGTATCTCGCGTCCGAACATAGCAATATTGCGTCGAGCACGTACTGAGATACGGTGTTCCAAGCGATCGCAGCGAAGCGGCCGTTTGACGCGGCGGCGCCAACACAATCAAGCGTGGATCTTATAAGGTATATGGTGTGATAGACAGGCTGGTGTGGGTGCGGACTGTTAAGGGGTTGAGGTTGCGAATCGCACTCGCTACATCGCGAATGAGATTGAGATTTTGACAAGCTGAGGGCAATTGGCAATTTCGCTGGATGAAGTGAGGTAGTATTTCGAGCGTTACGATCTGCTTGACGATCAGGTTCGCTTCCTATAAAAAAAAAAAAAAAAAAAAAAAAAAAAAAAAAAAAAAAAAAAAAAAAAAAAAAAAAAAAAAAAATTTAGACATTTACGATTCCACCTTGTTTTTTTTTTTTTTTTTTTTTTTTTTTTTTTTTTTTTTTTTTTTTTTTTTTTTTTTTTTTTTTTTTTTTTTTTTTTTTTTTTTTTTTTTTTTTTTTTTTTTTTTTTTTTTTTTTTTTTTTTTTTTTTTTTTTTTTTTAAAAAAAAAAAAAAAAAAAAAAAAAAAAAAAAAAAAAAAAGGAGAATCGCGATACCATGTCCTTCGTGCTTGCCCTGGACAGGGGACGACCAGTTCCCGGGCGATCGTCTTCGACCACGGCGGCTCGATCCGCGCCGTCGCGCAAAGGGAATTCGCGCAGATCTATCCGCAGCCGGGCTGGGTCGAGCACGATCCGACGGAGATCTGGGCGACGCAGGCGGGCGTGCTCGCCGAAGCCCTGGCGCAAGGCCGCGATCGCCGCCCGCCGACACTGGCCGCGATCGGCATCACCAATCAGCGCGAGACGACCCTGCTGTGGGACCGCGCCACCGGCCGCCGGTCGCCAACGCCATCGTGTGGCAGGACCGGCGCACCGCGCCGTCGTGCGACGCGCTGCGCGCGGCGGGGCACGAAGCGATCTTCACGCGCAAGACCGGCCTGGTGCTCGATGCGTATTTCTCCGGCACCAAGCTCAAGTGGCTGCTCGACAACATGCCCGGCGCGCGCGCGCGCGCCGGGCGCGGCGAGCTCGCCTTCGGCACCGTGGACAGCTGGCTGATCTGGAACCTCTCGGGCGGGCGCGCGCACGTCACCGACCCGTCCAACGCGAGCCGCACGCTGCTGTTCGACATTCATCGCGGCGACTGGGACGACGAGCTGCTCGGCGCTGCTCGACGTTCCGCGCGCGCGTGCTGCCGAAAGTCGTCCCGTCTTCGGGCGTTTGCGTCGCATGCCACCGTTCGACGGCAGCGCGGTGCCGATCGCGGGCATCGCCGGCGACCAGCAGGCCGCGCTGTTCGGGCAGGCCTGCCTCGAGCCGGGCCTCGCCAAGAACACCTACGGCACCGGCTGCTTCATGCTGCTCAATACCGGCCGCACCGCGGTCGCGTCGCGGAACCAGCTGCTGTCGACCGTGGCGTGGCGCGTGGCGGCCGACGGACTACGCCCTCGAGGGCAGCGTCTTTATCGCCGGCGCGGTCGTGCAATGGCTGCGCGACGGGCTCGGGATCATCCGCTCGGCGGCGGAGGTCGAGGCGCTCGCGGCGAGCGTGCCGGACAACGGCGGCGTCTATCTCGTGCCCGCGTTCACCGGCCTGGGCGCGCCGCACTGGGATCCCTATGCGCGCGGCGCCATCTTCGGCCTGACGCGCGGCGCACCGGCGGCGCACATCGCGCGCGCCGCGCTGGAAGCGATCGCCTATCAGAGCGCGGAAGTCCTGCGCGCGATGGAAGCCGATGCCGGCATGAGGCTGACCGAGCTGCGCGTCGACGGCGGCGCCACCGCCAACGACCTGCTGATGCAGTTCCAGGCCGATCTCCTCGGCGTGTCGCGTGGTGCGGCCGAGGGTCACCGAGACGACGGCCCTCGGCGCGGCGTACCTGGCGGGACTCGCCGTCGGCTACTGGCACGATACCGCCGACCTCGTCGCTAACTGGCGGGTCGATCGCCGCTTCGAGCCCGCCATGTCGCGCGACGAGGCAGCCGCTTTGACCGCCGGCTGGCAGAAGGCGGTCGGACGCGCGCGAAGGACTGGGCGTGAGCAAGATGCTCGGCTCCGGCGAAAAATTCAGCCTCGGGCATAGGTTCCTCGGGGGTCCCGAACCCTCAGCGGAGGAGGCTGCTCGGCGGATCGCGCAGGGCAACGAACTCGAGGACAGCGGCGACTTCGAGGCTGCTCTCGGTTGCTACCGCGAGGCGGTGCGCTTGGCGCCCGACAATCCGCGGACGCACATGAACGTCGGCAACGCGCTGCGGCGACTGGGGCGCCCGCATGAGGCGATCTCCGCGCAGCGGGAAGCGTCGCGTCGCGCGCCGGACTATGCTCCGGCGCGCTTCAACTTGGCCGCTCTTCTGGTGGCCGCGGACGACCTAGTCGCGGCGGAAAGCGAATTGTGTCACGCGCTGCGGCTCGAACCCGCCCTGGCGGAAGCCTCGGTCTTGCTCGCCGACGTGCTCGAATCCACCGGACGGGTTGCCGAGGCGGAGGCCGAACTCAAACGCGCGCTGCTGGTTCGCCCGGAATTTGCCGGCGCGGCGCTCAATCTCGGCCTGCTCTACCTGCACAATAACCGGCCTGACGATGCGGAGAGCATGCTGCTCCAGGCAGGGGCGATGGACCCTTCGCTGGCGCCGTCGACGCGGCGCTCGGCACGCACTATCTGATGACCGGTCGCGCCGCCGAGGCGCGTCGTGCATTTCGGCAGGGGCTGGACAAGGATCCCGCCTTGCCGGGCGCGCAAAGTTCCTTGCTTTTTTCCTGCAACCTGAGCACGGAATTCGACACCGCCTCGATCTTTCGCGAGCACGTTCGGATCGGCGAGCTGATCGCACAGTCAGCCCAACAGCGATTCACTTCCTGGACCAATCGCCCCGATCCCGAACGCCGGATCAAGATCGGGTATGTTTCCGGTGATTTCCGCAAACACCCCGTCGGATTGTTCCTTCGCCCAGTCCTGGAAAGACATGATCGCGAGCGTTACGAAGTGCATTGCTACTCCAATCACAAGTCGGTCGACGACCTCACGCGATCGCTGCGCGGGTTGGCTGAACATTGGCATGTCGTCGCCGCCGCGCCCGACGCAGGTCTTGCCGAGCAGATTCGTCAGCGAAGAGATCGATATTCTGGTCGATCTGTCCGGTCACACCGAGCATAACCGCCTCAGCCTATTTGCCATGCACCCCGCCCCGATTCAGGTCGCCTGGCTCGGCTATCTCAATACGACCGGGCTGGCGACGATGGACTACCGTATCTGTGACTGGCACACCGATCCCGAAGGCGCCACCGAGCACTTGCACACCGAGCATCTGCATCGAATGCCGCACAGCCAATGGTGCTACGCCCCCTTCTACGACGTGCCGCTCGCCCCGCCATTCTCCGGCGGGCGGGCGAATGCGGTCGTCTTTGGATCGTTCAACCAATACGCTAAGATCTCCGACCCCTGCCTTGACCTGTGGTGCCGGATCCTGGCACGAGTACCGGGGTCCAGACTGGCCGTGGTCGGCGTCCCCGGCGGCAAGACAGAGGATGCATTCCGGCAGCGCCTGGCGGCAAGAAATGTCGAGATTGGCCGCGTCGAGGTTCGCGATCGGCTGGGAATCCTAGACTACTTCGCAGCCATCGCCAGCGTCGACATTGCTTTGGACACTTTTCCCTATAACGGCGCAACGACGACGCTCGACACGCTATGGATGGGCGTTCCGCTGGTCGCGTTGCACGGTGATCGCGGCACCGCGCGAAGCGGGTACAGCATTCTGCAATCGATGCAGCTCCCGGAGTTGGTCGCCAGCGGACTCGACGACTACGTTGAGCTCAATGTTCGCCTGGCACGGGAGCGAAGCTGGCGCGACCGACTGCGGGCGACTCTGCGCGATCGACTCGCAAGCTCGCCGTTGATGGACAGCGCGGCCTTCGTTGTCGATCTTGAGTCGGCGTATCGGCGAATGTGGCGCGCGTGGTGCGACTCACGGGATGCTGTTGTTTTTGATAAACGGGTCGATCTCAAATGCAATTGCCGGCGGGCCGGAAGGTGCATATACTCCTACTTGTGTGCATAGGCACATTTCTCGCTCCCGCACTCCTGTGATGCCGCCCCCGCCCTGTGCTGCGTCCCCCTGCGCCTGCGGCCGTTTGCGTCGCGCCATGCGCGCACTGACCCAGCTCTACGACGATCGATGGCTGCCGTCCGAGGTTGCGCGTCACGCAGTTCTCGCTGTTGCGCACGCTCCCGCGCGAGGGTCGGACGCGGATCACGGAACTCGCGCAGCTGCTGCTCCTCGACCGCACCGCGCTCTCGCGCACGCTCGAGCCGCTCGTCGAGCGCGGTCTGGTGTCGATCGTGCCGGGCCGCGACGCACGGACCCGCGAGGTATCGCTGACCGCGCGCTGGCGAACAGGCCATCCGTGCCGCCAGCCCGCACTGGAAGCGCGCCCAGGAGCGCGTTGCCAGCGCCCTCGGCGCGGAGCGACTCGATGCGCTGCTGGAGACGCTCGCGGCGATCGAGGCCCTGCACCCCGATCCCGGCGGGCAGCAACGCTGACATCCGGTGCACGAAGGATCAATCGTGCATTCATCCCGCATTGGCGCACGCTCAGCCAAAGCCGTCCTGCTCTGCGGCGGGCTGATCCTCACGCTGGCGATGGGCATCCGGCACGGCTTCGGCCTGTTCCTGCAGCCGATGAGCGCGGACCTGCACTGGGGTCGCGAGACGTTCGCGCTGGCGATCGCCGTGCAGAACCTCGTCTGGGGCTTAACCCAGCCGTTCGCCGGCATGCTCGCCGACAAGTACGGCTCGGGGCGCGTCGTGCTCGGCGGCGCGCTGCTCTACGTCCTCGGTCTGGTGCTGATGGCGCACCCGGACGCGCCGTGGATGTTCGTGCTGTCAGCGGGCGTGCTGATCGGCGTCGGCCTCTCCGGCGTCACTTTCAGCGTGATCTCGGGCGTGCTGGGGCGCGCCTTCCCGCCGGAGAAGCGCAGCATGGCGCTCGGCATCTCCGCCGCGGCCGGTTCGTTCGGCCAATTCGCGCTGCTGCCGTTGACGCAGGTGCTGCTCTCGCACGTGGGCTGGTACGGCGCGCTGCTCACGCTCGCCGCCGTCGGCCTGCTGATGGTGCCGCTGGCGGCGACGATGGTCGAGAGACATGAGCGGCACCAGCACGCGTTCAAGCAATCGGCCGGCGAGGCGATGCGCGAGGCGCTCGGCCACCGCGGCTACGTGCTGCTGACGCTCGGCTTCTTCGTCTGCGGCTTCCAGGTCGTGTTCGTCGGCGTGCACCTGCCCTCCTACCTGCTCGACAAGGGCATGCCGGCGAGTCTCGGCGTGACGGCGCTGGCGCTGATCGGACTGTTCAACATCATCGGCACCTACACGACCGGCTGGCTGGGCGCGAAGGTGCCCAAGCGCTACATTCTCTCGTTCATCTATTTCGGCCGCGCCGTGGTCATCGCCCTGTTCATCTGGCTGCCGCTGTCGGCGTGGAGCGTCTACGCCTTTGCGGTCGCGCTCGGCCTGCTCTGGCTGTCGACGGTGCCGCCGACCAACGGCATCGTCGGCCAGGTATTCGGCGTGCGCTATATCGCGATGCTGACCGGCTTGACCTTCTTCAGCCACCAGATCGGGAGCTTCCTCGGCGCGTGGCTCGGCGGCTATCTGTTCGACCGGCTGGGGAGCTACGACCTCGTCTGGTACCTCTCGATCGCGCTGGGCGTGGTCGCCGGCCTGCTCAACCTGCCCATCGACGAGCGCGAGATCAAGCGGCCGGCCGTCGCCAGAGCCGGCGTTGCGGCCGGAGTCAGGGCAAGTCGGCGTCTACGCCGGTCGCACGCGGTCGATGGCGTCGGTGATGATCGCGTCCACGCCCCAGGCCGCGAGCTCGGCGACGCGCTGCGGATCGTTCGCCGTGTAGGTGAGCACGCGATAACCCGACCCGTGCGCGCGCGCACGAAATCCGCGGCGACGCGCCGCAGTCGGCAACGAGGGCCACGCACGCCAGCCGCGCGAGCCGCGCCAGCCAGTCCGCAGGCAGCTCTTCGACGAGCAGCGCCCGCGGCAATTCCGGCGCCGCGGCGCGCGCGGCCGCGAGCGCGTCTTCGGCGAACGACGACAGCAGCGGCGGCACGCGGCATGCCGCGCCAGAGTGCACGCGCGGCGAGCGCGACCGCGGCGCCGGTATCGCGCTCGCGCCCGGGCATCGGCTTGATCTCGACGTTGCAGGCGACGCCGTTGGCGCTCGCCCAGCGGGCGATCGCGGCAAGCGTCGGCAGCGGCTCGCCCGGCGTACTTGGCGGAATGCCAGCTGCCCGCGTCGAGCTTGGCGAGATCCGCCCAGGTAGCGCGTCGGCGCGGCCGGCGCCGTCGGTCGTGCGCTCCAGCGTGTCGTCGTGCAGCAGGAACGGCACGCCGTCCGCCGAGAGCTTGACGTCAAATTCGACCATGCGGTAGCCGTGCGCATAGCCCACGCGCATCGCGGTAAGCGTGTTCTCCGGCGCGAGCTTGCCGGCGCCGCGGTGGGCCACGAGGCGCGGATAGGGCCAGGGGCTCATGTGCGGATCCGCGCCCCGCTGTCCGCGTCGAACAGGTAAACGCGCGCGGCGCCGCGGCAAGCGCGATCGGCTCGCCGACGGTTGCAGGCGTGCCGTGCGGCAGCCGGGCGATGATGGAATTCCCGGCCACAGCGACGTGGATCAGCGTGTCGGCGCCCAGCTCCTCGATCATCTCGACGCTGCCAACCAGATTGGCAGCGCTCGGCGCGCACGGTGTCAGATGCTCCGGGCGGACGCCGACGGTAACCTTGCGGCCGGTGCCGCCGTTCCGCCCACTCGGCGATCGGACCGCCGCCGTCGAGCACGATGCGGCCCCCGCCTTCGACCTTGGCGGCGAGGAAATTCATCGCCGGCGAGCCGATGAAGCCCGCGACGAAGACGCTGGCCGGGTTCTCGTAGACCTCCATCGGCGTGCCGATCTGCTCGGCGCGGCCGGCGTTCATCACGATCATCCGCTGGGCCAGCGTCATCGCCTCGACCTGGTCGTGCGTGACGTAGAGGCTCGTGGTGCCGAGGCGCCGATGCAGCTTCTGGATCTCGAAGCGCATCTGCACGCGCAGCTTGGCGTCGAGATTGGACAGCGGCTCGTCGAACAGGAACACCGCCGGCTCGCGCACGATGGCGCGGCCCATGGCCACGCGCTGGCGCTGGCCGCCGGAAAGCTGCGCGCGGCTTGCGCTCGAGCAGCGGGCCCAGTTCGAGGATCGTCGGCGGCGCGCTGCACCCTGGCCTCGATGTCGCTTTGCGCGAAGCCGCGGATCTTCAGGCCGTAGGCCATGTTGTCGAACACGCTCATGTGCGGATAGAGCGCGTAGTTCTGGAACACCATGGCGATGTCGCGATCCTTGGGCTCGAGCTGGTTGACGACGCGCTCGCCGATGACGATCTCGCCCGCGGTGATCGCCTCCAGCCCCGCGACCATGCGCAGCAGCGTCGACTTGCCGCAGCCCGACGGGCCGACGATGACGATGAATTCGCCGTCGGCGGCATCGAAGGACACGCCGTGGATGACCTCGGCCGTGCCGTAGCTCTTGCGCACGTTCGCGCAGTTGTACTTTGGCCATGGCTTACGCGCGCCCACCGCTTGCCGCGCGTCATTTCTCCGTTTCCACCAGGCCCTTGACGAACCAGCGCTGCATCAGCAGCACCACCACCACCGGCGGCAGCATCGCCAGCATCGCCGTGGCCATCACCAGTTCCATTCGGTCGCCGCGTCGCCACCGGCGATCATGCGCTTGATGCCGATGACGACCGTGTACATGCTCTCCTGGGTGGTGACCAGCAGCGGCCAGAGGTACTGGTTCCAGCCGTAGATGAACATGATCACGAACAGCGCCGCGATGTTGGTGCGCGACAGCGGCAACACCACGTCCTTGAAGAAGCGCAGCGGCCCGGCGCCGTCGATGCGTGCCGCCTCGGCCAGCTCGTCGGGAATCGTCAGGAAGAACTGGCGGAACAGGAACGTCGCCGTCGCCGAGGCGATCAGGGGCAGCGTCAGCCCGGCGTAGGTGTCGATCAGGTGCAGGTCGCGCCACCACCTTGTAGGTCGGAAAGATGCGCACCTCGACCGGCAGCATCAGGGTGACGAAGATCATCCAGAAGAAGGTCTTGCGCAAGGGAAAGCGGAAATAGACGATCGCGAAGGCCGACAGGATCGAGATCGCGATCTTGCCGATGGCGATGACGAGCGCCATGACCAGGCTGTTCCACATCATCGTGCGCGACCGGCGCGGCTGAGCCGAGCGGTGCTGCCGTGCGCCGAGCACCTGGGCGTAGTTCTCCACCAGCTCGCGTGCCGGGCAGCAGCGGCATCGGCACCGCGATCACCTGGTCGAACGACAGCGTCGACGCGACGAACGCGACGTACAGCGGGAACGCGACGACCGCGACGCCGGCGATGAGCACCAGGTGGCTGAGCGACCGTCAGCAGCGGGCGATGTTCGACCATGGTCAGTACTGCACCTTGCGCTCGACGAAGCGGAACTGAACAGCGGTGAGCGCGATCACGATCGCCATCAGGACCACCGACTGCGCCGCCGAGCCGCCGAGGTCAAGGCCTGCTGCCCGTCCTGGTAGACCTTGAGACCAGGATCGTGGTCGCCTGGCCGGGTCCGCCCTGGGTCGACGCGTCGACGATCGCGAAGGTGTCGAAGAAGGCGTAGACGATGTTGACCACCAGCAGGAAGAACGCCGTCGGCGACAGGAGCGGGAAGACGATCGTCCAGAACCGCGCACCGGGCCGGCGCCGTCGATGGCCGCGGCCTCGATCAGCGACTTCGGGATCGCCTGCAGGCCGGCGAGGAAGAACAGGAAGTTGTAGCTGATCTGCTTCCACACGGCGGCGATCGACGATCAGCATCAGCGCCTGGTCGCCGTTGAGCAGGTAGTTCCAGTCGACGCCGAGCGCGCGCAGCAGGTGGGTGAGGATGCCGAGCGTCGGGTTGAGCAGGAACAGCCAGAGCACGCCGGCGACCGCGGGCGCCACGCGCGTAGGGCCAGATCAGCAGCGTCTTGTAGACGCGTCGCGCCGCGGACGACGCGGTCGGCGAACACGGCGAGCAGCAGCGCGAGCGACAGGCCGATGGCCGCGACCAGCACCGAGAACACCGCCGTGACCCGGAACGACGCCAGGTAGAGCGGGTCGTTGAACAGGTCGCGGAAATTGTCGAACCAGACGAACTGCGTGCGACGCCCGAACGCGTCCTGGACCAGCAACGACTGCCAGAGCGCCTGCGCCGCCGGCCAGAAGAAGAAGACCAGCGTGATCGGCGATCTGCGGGGCGACCAGCGCGTAGGGCAGCCAGCGTCGAACCGAAGACGACGCGCTTTTCCATTGCTCCCTCGACCGACTGCGACGCCGCGGCCGCCGCGGCGGCGCGCTTGAGACGCGCCGTTGCGGCGACCTTACTGGTTGGCCTTGCTGGAATCGCTCGAGCTGCTCGTTGCCGCGCCTGACCGCATCGTCCAGCGCCTGCCTTGGCCGTCTTCTGCCCGCTCCAGACCGACTCCAGCTCCTCGTCGATGATGTTGCGGATCTGCACGAAGTTGCCCAGCCGCAGGCCCTTCGAGTTCGGCGTCGGCGGCTTGTTGCTGAGCTCCTTGATCGCAATGTCGGTGCCCGGGTTCTTGTCGTAGAAGCCCTGCTTCTTGCGTCAGCTCGTAGGCCGCCAGCGTGATCGGCACGTAGCCGGTCGACTGGTGCCAGTCCGCCTGGATCTCCGGCGAGGACAGGAAGGTGAAGAACTTCGCGACGCCCTTGTACACGCCCGGGTCCTTCTGGCTCAGCACCCACAGCGTCGCGCCGCCGATGATCGTGTTCTGCGGCGCGCCCTTGACGTCGGCCCAATAGGGCAGCGTGGCCACGCCCCAGTCGAACTTGGCGTTGGCCTTGATGTTCGCGTACGAGCCGCTGGACGTCGTGATCATCCGCATTCGCCGCTCGTGAACTTGGCCAGCGGCTCGTCCTTGCGTCCGGCGTAGGTGAACAGCTCCCTTCTTCGCCCAGTCGCCGAGCGTCTGGATGTGCCTGCACCTGCACCGGGCCGTTGAACTCGAGGCGCGTGTCGAGCCCGCCAAAGCCGTTCTCCTTGGTGGCGAACGGCATGTTGTGCCAGGCGCTGAAGCTCTCCAGCTGCACCCAGGACTGCCAGCCGGTGGTGAAGCCGCAGGCCATGCCGGAGGCCTTGAGCTTCTCCGCCGCGTCCCCGACCTCCGGCCAGGTCTTGGGCGGCCGGTTCGGATCGAGGCCCGCCTTCTTGAACGCGTCCTTGTTGATGTAGAGCACCTGCGTCGAGCTGTTGAACGGCATCGAGAGCAGCTGCCCCTGGGTGTCGGAGTAGTACGCCGTAGACCGCGCCGAGGAACGCTTTCGGGTCGAACTGTCTCGCCGGCCTCGGCCATCAGCTGGTAGACCGGCTTGACCGCGCCCTTGGCCGCCATCATCGTGGCCGTGCCCACCTCGAACACCTGGACGATCTGCGGCGGATTGCCGGCGCGATACGCGGCGATCGCCGCGGTCATCGACTCGTCGTACTGGCCCTTGTAGACCGCGGTGACCTTGTAGTCCTTCTGGCTCGCATTGAATTTCTCGGCGAGCTCGTTGACCTTGTCGTTGAGCTTGCCGGTCATCGAATGCCACCATTGGATTTCGGTCGCGGCCTGCGCCAGTGTGGCGAGGCCAAACAGCGCGGCAACCATCGCGCCGCGGGCCACGCCGAGTTTGCAGCGATGCATAGCATTCTCTCCCGTTGACGAACGCGTCATCTTGGACGGTCCGGGTGACGATTCTATTGCAATCCGCGCGGCCGTGCGCGCCTGACGCCGCCATGCCCAGCCTCTGCGCGCACCTGCGCCAGCCCGCGCCGCGACGAAGCGCAAGGCCGCGAGCCGGCGTGCCGCGCGCCAACGGGGCTTGCCCGGTGCTGCTAGAATCGCCCGACCCCTTGTATGTTCCCGGAGCGCGCTTTGCACGGACTGCGGACTGGGCTTGGCTTAACCGCGGCGCTCTTCGCCGTGCTCGCCGGCGCGGGCCCGGTTCCGGCGGCACAGGCGCAAGCCTATCCGACCAAGCCGATTCGCCTCATCGTGCCCTTCCCGGCCGGCGGTTCGCTCGACCTAGTCGCGAGGGCTATCGGACAGAAGCTCAGCGAAGCCTGGGGGCAGCCGATCGTCGTCGATAATCGACCCGGCGCCGGCGGGCAACATCGGTGCGGATCTCGTGGCCAAGAGCGCACCGGACGGCTACACGATTCTGGAAGGCGCGCTGTCCACGCATGCAGTCAACGTCAGCCTGTATGCCCGAATGCCCTACGACCCGGTCAAGGATTTCGCGCCGATCACGCTGGTGGCGGTAACCCCGAACGTGCTGGTGCTCAACGCCGCCTTCCCGGTCAATTCGGTGCCGGAGCTCATCGCCTACGCCAAGGCGCATCCCGGGGCGCTTGCCTTCGGCTCCGGCAGCAATGGCAGCGCGGGTCACCTGGCCGGCGAATTGTTCAAGACCGAGGCCGGTGTCGACATGGTGCACGTTCCGTACAAGGGCGCCGCGCCCGCGTTGCAGGCGCTGCTCGCCGGCGACACGCAACTCATGTTCGATAACCTTGCCAACTCGACGCCGCAACTCAAGGCCGGCCGGCTCAAGGCCCTCGCCGTGACGACCGCCAAGCGTTCCCCGCTTGCCCCGGAGCTGCCGACGCTGTCTGAAACCGGGCTGCCGGGATTCGACATCTACACTTGGTGGGGATTCATGGCGCCAGCCGGGACGCGGCCGGATATCATTGCCAAGTGGAACACCGAGGTCAGGCGCATTCTGGCCACCCCGGAGATGCGGGCGTTCTTTGCGCAGCAGGGCGCGGAGCCGGCGCCGACGACACCCGAGCAATTCGCGGCGCTGATCAGGAGCGAGATCCCCAAGTACGCAAAGATCGTCAGGGACTCCGGCGCCAAGGTGGACTGATTTGACGATGGCGGACATCCGGAAGCGGAGGACATCATGATTCGCAGCGTGCAAGGCGTGTTGCTGGGCAGCGTGCTGGCGGTGCTGGCCGCCGGTAGTCAGGCGCAGACCTATCCCAGCCGGCCGATCCGGCTCGTCGTGCCCTTCCCCGCCGCCGGCACCACCGACATCCTCGCGCGCGAGGTCGGCCAGAGGCTCTCGGCCACATTCGGTCAGTCGGTCGTGATCGACAACCGTCCAGGGGCGGGAGGCAACATCGGCTCCGACCTCGTTGCCAAGAGTGCGCCGGATGGCTACACGCTGCTAATGGGCACGGTCGGCACGCACGCGATCAATCCCAACCTGTACGCCAAGATGCCCTACGACCACCTGAAGGACTTCGTACCGGTGGTGCTTGTGGCGAGCGTTCCCAACGTGCTGGAAGTCACGCCCTCCTTGCCAGTCCATTCGGTGGCCGATCTGATCCGGCTCGCGAAGGCGAAGCCGGGGCAGATCAACTTTGCGTCGTCGGGCAGCGGCACCTCGATCCATCTGTCGGGCGAGCTGTTCAAGGCGATGGCGGGGGTCGACATGACCCACGTGCCGTACAAGGGCAGCGCACCCGCGCTCACCGATCTCATCGGCGGCCAGGTGCAGGTGATGTTCGACAACCTGCCCTCGTCGCTGCCGCAGATCAAGGCGGGCAAGCTGCGCGCCATCGCGGTGACCTCGGCGCAACGCGCGCCGGCACTGCCCGATATCCCGACCATCGCCGAGAGCGGGTTGCCCGGGTTCGAGGCGACATCGTGGTTCGGCATCCTTGCGCCGGCCGGCACCTCGCCGGCAATCGTCGCGCGCATCAACGCCGACGTTAACCAATGGCTGCAAAGTCCGGAGGCCAAGGAAAAATTGCTGGCGCAGGGAGCAGCCGCTGCCGGCGGCAGCCCGGAACAATTCGGCGCGTACATCCGTGCCGAGACCGAGAAGTGGGCCAAGGTCGTCAAGGCCTCCGGCGCCAGAGTCGATTGATCCTCCGCCGCGCGCGGCGCGGCTCCTGGCGCGGGTGGGCAGCGGCTCTTCCGGCGCGGCGCTGATCGGCAGCCGGGTGGGTCGGCGTTCGTCTACAATGCCAGTCTCGCTCCCGGAACGCGCCCATGTCCGTCCCGCCCGCCACCGCACTCTCCACTGAGCCCGTCCGGCGCGTCGCCGTCGAAAGCCACGGCGGCGCGCTGCCCGTCAGCCGCGCGCTGTTTGACCAGGTCATGGTGCCCTGCTACGCGCCGGCGGAGTTCATACCGGTCCGCGGCCTGGGGTCGCGGGTGTGGGACCAGCAGGGCCGGATGTACATCGACTTCGCCGGCGGGGTCGCGGTTACCGCGCTCGGGCATTGCCATCCCGCGCTGGTCAGGGCGCTGACCGAGCAGGCGCACACGCTCTGGCACGTTTCGAACTGGATGACCAACGAGCCCGCGCTGCGACTCGCCAAGAAGCTCGTCGACGCGACCTTTGCCGAGCGCGTGTTCCTCTGCAATTCGGGCGCCGAGGCGAACGAGGCGGCGCTCAAGCTCGCCCGCCGCTACGCGCACGATCGCTTCGGCCCGGAAAAATTCCGCGTGATCTCGACGCTCAACGCATTTCACGGGCGGACGCTGTTCACGGTGTCGGCGGGCGGACAGGCAAAGTACTCCTCCGGCTTCGGGCCGCCGCCCACCGGCTTTACGCACATCCGCTACAACGACATCGGCGGCCTCGAGGCCGCGTTCGCCGAAGAAGGCGGCGACGACGTCTGCGCCGTGATCCTGGAGCCGATGCAGGGCGAGGGCGGGATGATTCCGGGCACGCCCGAATTCCTGGCCGCGGCGCGCCGGCTGTGCGACGAGCACGACGCGCTGCTCATCTTCGACGAGATCCAGAGCGGCATGGGCCGCACCGGGCGCGCTCTTTTCGTACATGCAGAAGGGCGTCGTTCCGGACATACTCACCAGCGCCAAGGGACTGGGCGGCGGCTTCCCGGTCGGCGCGATGCTGACCACCGACCGAGATCGCGAGCGCGTTCTCGGTCGGGGTCCACGGCAGCACCTTCGGCGGCAATCCCGCTCGCCTGTGCGGTCGCGGATGCCGTGTTCGACGTCATCAACACGACCGAGGTGCTGGACGGCGTGAAGGCGCGGCACGCGCTGTTCATGGAGGGTCTGCGCACGATCAACGCCCGCCGCGAGGTGTTCAGCGACATCCGCGGCGAGGGCGTGTGGCTCGGCTGCGAGCTCGCCGAGCGTTGGCAGGGCAAGGGCATGGACGTCATGCGCGCCGCCGGCGACGCCGGGCTGCTGGTGCTCGTCGCCGGGCCGGACGTGGTGCGCATCGCGCCGTCGCTGGTCATCAGTCTCGACGAGATCCTGGAGGGTCTCGCGCGGCTGGAGACTGCGCTCGCCAAGTCGCTCGACCTGAACGGTCGCCCGCGAGGCCGATGTTCTACGTTCGGCCCATCGCGCGGGAGGACCTGCCGGCCCTGCTGGCGCTCTCCGAGCGCACCGGCACGGGCCTGACCTCGTTGCCGGCCAATGCCGAACGGCTCGCGCAGCGCATCGAGCGCTCGCTCGCATCGTTCGCCCGCAGCGCGCCGAGCGCCGATGCGTGCTACGTCTTCGTGCTCGTCGACGGCGGCAGCGGCAGCGTCGTTGGCATCAGCGCGATCGAGGCGGCCGTCGGCCTGTCCGAGCCCTGGTACAACTACCATGTCGGCACGCAGGTGCACGCCTCGCGCGAGCTCGGCGTGTACACGGCGGCGCCGACGCTGTTTCTCACCAACGATCACACCGGCCACACCGAGCTGTGCTCGCTGTTTCTCGACTCGCGCCACCGCCGCGCCAAGAACGGGCCGCTGCTCGCCAAGGCGCGCCTGCTCTTCATCGCCGAGTTTGCCGAGCTGCTTTGCGCCGAAGGTCATCGCCGAGCTGCGCGGCCGGCTCGACGCCGACGGCAGGAGCCCGTTCTGGGAAGGCCTCGGCCGGCATTTTTTCGCGATGGAGTACTCGCGCGCCGACTACCTGACCGGCATCGGCCAGAAGGCGTTCATCGCCGAACTGATGCCGCGCCATCCGGTCTACACGACGCTGTTGCCCGAAACGGCGCGCGCGGTGATCGGCGAGGTACACGCCGATTCGCAGCCGGCACGCGCCATGCTCGAAGCCGAGGGCTTCCGCTACGAGGGCTACGTCGACATCTTCGATGCCGGGCCGACGCTGGAGTGCTTTCGCGACAACATCCGTGCGGTGCGCCAGAGCCAGGCCTTCGCCGTCAAGATCGGCGACGACGACCTCGTGCCGGACAGCCCGGCCGATGACGTGCTCTGGCTGGTCGCCAATCGCCGCTTCGAGCAGTTCCGCGCCGTGCTCGTCACCGCGCCGGTGCGACCGGCCCGGTTTCCGCTCCTGCCGCACGCCGCGGCGGCGCTTGGCGTCGGCGACGGCGAGACGGTGCGCGCCGTGCCGCTGTCGGCGCGCGACCGGCCATGAGCCAGGAGCCGGCGGGCCGCGGCCGAGGCCAATTTCGACGGGCTGCCGGGCCCGACGCACAACTACGCCGGGCTCGCCACGGGCAACCTGGCCTCCGAGCGCAACAAGAACCTCGTCGCCAACCCGCGCCGCGCGGCGCTGCAGGGACTCGCCAAGATGAAGGCGCTCGCCGACCGCGGCTTCGCGCAGGCGGTGCTGCCGCCGCACGAGCGGCCCGACGTCGCGGCCCTGCGCGCGCTGGGCTTTGCCGGCGACGATGCCGCGGTGCTCGCGGCGGCGGCGCGCGATGGCGCCGCAACTGCTCTCTGCGTGCTCGTCGGCCGCCGCGATGTGGGTCGCCAACGCCGCCACGGTCAGCCCCTCCGCCGATACCGCCGACGGCCGCGTGCATTTCACGCCAGCCAACCTCGTCGCGCACTTTCACCGCTCGCTCGAGGCGGCGACAACCACGCGCGTGCTGCGCGCGATTTTCGCCGATGCGGGGCACTTCGTCGTGCACGAGCCGCTGCCCGGCGGCGCCGCAGCTCGGCGACGAGGGCGCGGCCAACCACACGCGCTTTGCCACCGGCGCGAATGCTCCCGGCGTCGAGCTCTTCGTCTATGGCCGCAGCGGCTTTGCTACGGCCGCGGCCGAGCCGCGCCGTTTTGTCGCGCGCCAGACGCGCGAAGCCTGCGAAAGCATCGCGCGCCGTCACGGGCTGGCGGCGGCGCGCACGCTGTTCGCCCAGCAGCACCCCGATGCGATCGACGCCGGCGTATTCCACAACGACGTGATCGCCGTCGGCAGCGGCACGGTGTTGTTCTGCCACGAGCGCGCCTACGTAGCGCAGGAGGCGCTGCTTCGCCGACGCTCGCAGAGCGGCTCGGCGCGGCGTTCACGCCGATCGTGGTGCCGGAGCGCGAGGTGAGCCTCGAGCGCGCGGTGAGCACCTATCTTTTCAACAGCCAACTGCTCGCGCGCGCCGACGGCAGCTTGCTGCTGGTCGCGCCGGCCGAGTGCCGCGAGGATGCCACGCGTACGCGCCCTGCTCGACCGCCTGACGTCCAGCGGCGGCCCGATCCGCGAGGTGCATCACGTTCGATCTGCGGCAGAGCATGCAGAACGGCGGGGGGCCGGCGTGCCTGCGCCTGCGCGTCGCGCTGACGCAGGAGGAGCGCGCGGCGGTCGGCGCGCGGGTCTGGCTCGACGACACGTTGTGCGCGGCGCTGACCGCGTGGGTCGAGCGCCACTATCGCGACCGGCTGGCGCCGGCCGATCTGGCTGACCCGACGCTGCTCGCCGAGTCCCGGCGCGCGCTCGACGAGCTGTCGCGGCTCCTCGGCCTTGCCCACATCTATCCGTTTCAAGCCTGAGCGACTTGCATCGCTATCCGCGCAGCGTCAAATCAGCGACCGGATGGACTGCGGCCTGGCCTTGTGGTTGTCGCCGCTTCGCGTCACTCTCCTTCTTCGAATAGCTCCGATCAGGGCGAGTTGGTTGCGTGCTTCTGTCTCCTCTGGGCGTCGGTTGGCTGGGCTAATGTTTGATTTATTGGTTGCGAGGGCTCGCTCCGTCACTTGTATGGCAAGCTACTTGCCAAAGCGTGTGCGGCGCAGGTCGATCTTCCACGTTAGTTAAGGTTCCGGTGAAGGGGTATTCATAGTATCCTCAGACTTCGGCTGCACCGGGGCACGAGCCTGAACGATACCCGCGTCATCCTGGTTCAATGAGGCGCTATCGAGCTGCGCTTGCGGCCGTCGCGACCATAGCGGGCGTCGTGGCGATCCGGTTTTCGTGGCAGCCAGGACTCGCCTCGCTCTTCGACGACAGCGTGAGCTACTTCTGATGGCGCAAGCCTTTTCGCCTTTCGGTTCCGCCGGCCCTGTGGTTCTCGAGGCTGCACGGCAGGAAAGATATCCGCCACTGTTCCCGTTTCTGCTGGCGATTTCCAATGGCGCGTTTGATTGGCGCCTCGCTCACGCGGTCGTCGCTGCTTGCTTCGCCGCCAGCGTCTTCCTGCTCGGCGCGCATACCCGCGCCATCAGTGGCTCGGCGCGCCTCGCAGTTGCGGCAGCCATCATCTACGTGGTGCTGCCGGGCACATGGCTCATCTGAAGGGCATTCTCAGCGAATTCCCTTACATGGCGCTCACGTTCGCCGCGCTCGCGTTCCACCAGAATCGCCGCGACAAGGCTGCCGATGCGAAGTCCTCGATCGCGCTGGGCCTGCTGCTCGCGGCCGTGCTGCTCACGCGCGCCGTCGGCGTCACGCTGGTCGCCGCCGTCGCCATGACGAAGGCCTGCATTACCTGCGCACGAGGGAAAGGGCGCGCCTGCTCGGCCTTGCCCTTGCGCTCGCCTTCCCGCTCATGCCGGCGCGCTGTGGTATGCACGCGGCCCGCAGGAGGGGGCGAAGATCTCTATGGATCCGCGTGGACGCTGTTGTCGATCGGCGCGAACGCGTCAGCCCTGGTCGACGCGTGGCTCAACGCGCTCTCATCTATTGGGGTGAGCCGTGGATGCCGACCTTTATCGGCGCATGCGCGATCGGCCTCGCCGGCCTCGGCGCAACGCTGTGGCGCGCCTTCCACGGCAGATCCGATGGCCTCTATGCGTGCTGTTCCTCCTAGTCCTGCTCTGCTGGCCGTTTCCGGGACAGATGTATCGCCTCGCGTTCCCGGTCGTACCACTCCTGATCGTGAACGCCTTTGGGGCGTGTGGCAGCAAAGCGGGCGCAGCGGGGCGTCGCAGCCGCGGAACGATGGACGCAGCGGTGGCGCTGTTGCCGCTCGCGCTGTGCATCCCGGCGCTTTTCTTCATCGGGACGCGTGCCTCGGCGACGGAGGAGGCCGGCGCGGGCTACGCTTGCTGCCATTACCGAGTTCTACCGAATTCCCGGCCGGCAGGCGCTGTCGCGACGCAACGATGGAGCTCGAGGTGCTGGAAGACATGGAACGCATTCGCGCTTCCACGCCGGAATCGTCGCGGGTCATGTGGTTTATGCCGGCTACATGGCGCGCTCGCGAATCGCGGTGGCGATCCTCTCGAGCGCTCCGTGAACGCCGAAGCGCTGGCCAAACAGGTGCTCAATTCGCGTGCCGAATATATCTATCTCGCCAACGTGCATCCGCGCGATAGCCTCCTGCGCCATGGCAATCCGCTCGACGAGGGAATGCGCGCGCCTTCACGCAGGTCATGTGGCTGCGAGCGGCGCGAGCGGGAAGGTTAGCGTCTGCTGAAGGTCGACCGCGACAAGATCGAGAGCAACAAGGCTGCGATCCTTGACCATGCGAACCTAACCTGCGAAACGGGTCCTCGTCACGCGGCGGTTCTGGCTCGCATCTATGCGAGAGGCTCTGAGCTCGGCCACGATGTCCTGTGCGTGGACAACTCTTCACGGGGAGCGCGACACATCGCCCATCTTCTGGGGCGAGGAGCGGAGTGAGCAGTGGAGGTGGCGAGATTACGCGCGCGGCGCGATCACAGCTCGATGGGCAGAGCTGAAAACGAGCCGGCGCATCACTGCTCGGGCTGCGAAGCGCATCAAGGCGCGCATCTGCAGGCATCGACAGCGAGGTGTACGTGACGTGGATCGAAAGACGAGACTACTGGGGCAACGTGAATCATCGGCGTGTCTATGCTATGACGAGGGAAGCTGTGTGCGGAAACGCTCTTCTTCGACTACCACCGCCAGAACGGGGTCGCGATCAGGTGCGCGGATCTCACTACGGGCCGGCATGTATCAAGATGGGCGCGTCGTAGCGACGGCACGCGCGAGCTGCTGGAGCAGAGATCGCGCCGCTGAGTCGACGAAGATCGTCTACCACGAGAGTCAACCGCGGCAAGGGTGCGGCCTGCGCACCGGCTTCGCCGCCGCGACGGGGGACATCGTGCTGGTGCAGGACGCGGACCTGGAGTACGACCCGCAGGAATATCCGCGCCTGCTGAAGCCGATCCTGGACGGCAAGGCCGAGGTGGTCTTCGGCTGCGCTTCATGGGGCGATGTAGGCGCACCGCGTGGTCTATTTCTGGCACATGTGTGGGCAACAGACTTGCTCACTTTCCTCTCGAACTTGTCACCAACCTGAACCTCACGGACATGGAGACCTGCTACAAGGTCTTCCGCCGCGAGGTGCTGCGAAGGATCACCATCGAGGAGGACCGCTTCGGCTTCGAGCCCGAGATCACCGCCAAGGTCGCGCGGCTCTGCGTGCCGTCGTGTACGAGGTCGGCATCTCAGCTACTACGGCCGCACCTACGAGGAGGGCAGGAAGACCGTGCAGGTATCGAAAGGCAGCCAGGACCAAGCATTACCAGGCCGTCACTCGGTCGGGACAAGGCGGAACAACAGCGGCACCTCGAGTGTCTTCTCGTGCGACACGCCGTGCTCCCAGAGCCCGTCTTCGCCCCAGCAGTCGCCGTGGTCGGCGCAGACGATGACCGTATCGCGCGCAAAGCGCGCGAGCAGCGGCTCGAGAACCTGGTCGCACCACTCGACGCATGCGACCTGACGCCGCCGGCACTCGGCCGCGTCGTTGTTCTCGCCGAAGGCCCTCGCCGGGTTGTATCCGCGATCCCAGGGCGCCCCGGCGTGGAAATACGGCACATGGGTTTCGGCAAGGTTGAGGAAGACAAAGGCGGGCCGACCCGTCTCGACCTGGGCGAGCTTCGACTCGATCCATTCCATCTGCGCCTTGAGCGAGGGGCCGGCGGAGTAGGCGAAGCTGTCAAAATCGGCACTCAAGACCCGCCCCGTGGGCCGCTTGGGATTGAACCAGTTGACCGCCCCGGTACCGATGGTGCGGTAGCCGCTCTGCTTGAGGCCGTCGATGATGCTATGCCCGTCGAGGGTCAGGTACGGGGGCGCCGTGCCGGGATGCCCACCCCCCTGCATGCGAAAGATCTTGCCGTACTTGGGATTGACGTAGGGCTCGTTGCGGCTTGCGTCCCCGGGCGTGAAGCCCATGAAGAACGCCGCGTGCGAGCCATAGGTGAAGTGCGACGGCGCCTGCGTCCGGTGCAGCGGCCCGAGTGATTTCAGATTGGGCGCGCGCGCCGCGACGAAGGCGTCGTAGCGGCAGGAGTCGAGAGTGATGAAGAGAATCGACGGCAGCATGGCATGAAGCGCCCGGGCACGCGCTTCTACCGCGGCGCGTGCGACGCGGATTCTAACCGGTTTGGGTCTGCGCCTCGGTGCTCGTCGTCGATGGCCGGCTCGGGCAGCTCGCGGTGCTCCCGCACCGGCGACCCGAAGACCGCCGCCCCGGCGAGCGCCAATCCGAGCGCGCCCACGGTGAGCAGGGTTCCGCGCAGTCCAATACCGGTCGCCAGCGCGCCGCCGACCAGCGAGCCCAGCGGCGCCGACGCGACGGTCAGGAAACGCATCGTCGCCGTCATGCGCCCGAGCAGCCGGTCCGGCGTGATCGCCTGGCGCAGCGCCAGATAGTTGATGCCGTAGAGGATCGCGCCGAAGTCAAATACCAGCATCGCGACGCCCGAGCGCGAGGGTTGCCGTCCAGCCCGTACCGCCAAGCAGCCCGAACGCCTGCCAGCCGGCGGCGGTGACGATCAGTCCGTGCACGATCACCGGCCCGACGCCGAAGCGCGCGGACAGGCGCTCGGCAAAAGCCGACGCCAGCACGCAGCCCAGGCCGCCGCATGCGTACGCGATCCCGATCGCCCCGGCGGAGAGCGAGAGCTCGCGCGTCGCGAACAGGATCAGCACCGCGATCTGCATGTGGTGCAGAAACTGCCACAGCCCGGCCAGCCACGCGAGACCCCACAGCGTTCGGTTGTTCCAGACGAGCTTCAGCCCCTCGCCGATCTCGCGCCAAACATTGGCCGTGCCGCGGACGTGCGCGATGTCGTTCTTCGCCTCGATGCGGCGCAACATCAGCGCCGAGACGAAAAACGTGAACGCATCGAACATGATGGCAAACGGCGCGGTCAGCGCCTGAATGAGGCCGCCGGCCATGCCGGGACCGACGAGCGCGGCCGACGTCTCGCCCAGCGAGATCTTGGCGTTTGCCTCGACCAGCCGCTTGCGTCCGGCCATTTGCGCGAGCAAGACCTGGTACGCGGCGCCGCCGACGACGTTCTGCACGCCGCACAGAAATCCGACCCCGAACAGGAGCTCAATGGACAGCACGTCGAACCACGCTGCGATCGGGATCGCGAGCAGCGCCAACCCGCGTCCGAGGTCGGTGGCGATGACCACCGGCAGCTTGCGCACGCGGTCGAGCAGCACGCCGGCGTGCAGGCTGAAAAGCGCGAACGGCAGCGTTTCCAGCGCGACCAGGACGCCCATCTGCATCGGCGTCGCGTGCAGCAGCAGCGCGGCGGTGAGCGGCAACGCGAGGTTGGTGATCTGCGCACCGAACGACGTGATCGTGAGCGACATCCACAGCTTGCGGAAATCGCGGGAGAGCCAAAGGCCGCGGAACATGCGGCGCAGGTGTGTTGTTAGTCGGTTACTCATAGGCATCGCTCTTTCCTCCGGCCGCAGCGCCAAGCGCGCGGCCGCCGGTCATCCGGCACCGGCAGGAAAACGAGGCTCGGGAGTTGCGCCCGGACTTCGGTTCCCGCCATACCCGGCGGGAACCCGCACGGGCAGTTAACGCGACAGCGGCATGCGGCGCGGTACCCCCGACGCAAGGTCGGAGAGGTGCGCGCCGCCAGGAATGTCCCATGCGAACGCGCGCGCCGCGATCGCAATCGCGGTGACGGAATTCGTCGGCGTTCTGGTCATGGTTGCAACATTCCTCGTGTAGGGTTGCGAATGGACAGAGTGTACGCGAAGGCGGGTTCCGCGCGCAATCGGCGCGGCGACCTTCGGCGTGCTGCAACCGTCCGTTTGTCGCATCGGCGCAACGGTTTGGGTATGGCGTTCACTTCCGCGCCTGCCGCGCCGCGTCAACATCGAGATATTTCCATGGATGCTCCATGTACGGGTGCTTCTTGTAACCGAGCACCCACGGCTGCACCAGGGTATTTTCGATCGTATACACGCCGAGCCACCACGGATTGTAGGCGGCGACGAGCTCGGACATCTTCCGGTAGATCCGGTTGCGTTCCGGCCCGTCGGGCAGGCGCAGCGACTGGCGATACAGCTCGTCGTACTGGGGCAGCGCGAAGCGCGAGTAGTTGGTCTGGCCGATGTTCTTGCTGTAGAGCAGCTGTGCGAACGCGTCGCCTTCGCCGTATTGGGTGATCCAGCCGATGCGCCACATCTGCAGCTGGCCGGCCTTGCCCATCTTGATCAGATCCGGCCATTTTTGCTTCAGGAACTCGATCCGGATGCCGATCGCCTTCATGCTCTTCTGCCACAGCTCGTCGAAGTCGCGATCGCGACCCGACGTCGCGGAAGCCATGACGATCGTCATGGGCTTGCCGTCGGGCTGCTTGCGATAGCCCTCGGCGTCGCGTGCCGCGTAACCGAACTTGTCCAGCAGCGCGTTGGCCGCCTGCGGGTCGTAGTTCACGCCGACATTCCAGGTGTCGTCATGGCCGGGAAGACCCGGCGGGATCGGCTGCGTGGCGGGGATCGCCTGTCCCTGATAGACGACGTGAATCAGGTCCGGCGTATTGAAGCCGAGCGCGATCGCTCGGCGCAGCGCGATCTTGTCCTTGCTGTAGCCGCCGACGACAGGATCTTCCATGTTGAGGTACGCGTATTGCAGCGCGGGCTGAGTGACGCGCCACAGGGCGATGCCCCGGCTCGCATACTCCGGGCGCAGGTGGCCGGCGGCATCGAGCACGTGATCGGCGAGATCGGATGGCACGTTGACGTAGTCGAGCGCGCCACTGGTGAAGGCGAGCAGGCGCGGATTCGATTCTTCGGTGATCGCAATTTCGATGTGTCCGACAATCGGCAACTTCTTGCCCCGCATCTTCGCGACCAGCTCGCGGTCTGCGGGGTCATCGCTGCCCGGGAAGGTCTCGTCGCGATAACCCGGGTTGGCCTCGAGCACGATCTGAGCTCCGCGCCGCCACGACTTGAGCCGGTAGGGACCGGTGCCCACCGGGTTAGCCATGGCCCAGCCGTTGGTATCGCCATACGCCTCGATGACCTCGCGTGCCACCGCGGACATCGGCGTCTGCGTCATGTAACCGAGCATGATGTAGTCGGGATCCTTGAGCTTGAGGCGGAGCGTGTAGCGGTCCAGCGCCCGCAATCCCTCGATGGTGGCGTCGTAGTCGAAATGGCCGGTCTTCTTCGCCGCCTCGATGACCGGGTCCGCGCCGACGACCTTGTCCTGCAGATACCAGGCGAATGGCGAGCGCACGCGTGGGTCGAGCAGCCGCTTCCACGAATACACGTAATCGGCCGCCACGAGCTCGCGCCTCTTGCCCTTGAACGCCGGATCGTCCGCAAAATAGATGCCCGGCCGGACGCGTATCGTCCACGTCCGCCCCGCGTCGGTGATTTCAGGCATGGCGGCGGCCGTTTGCGGCGCGCGGCGGTACGGACGCGTCAGGTACTCGAAGGCGTAGAGCGTGTCGAAGATCGCTCGCTGGATGGTGTCCGAATAGAGGTCACTCGAGGCTGCCGGATCAAAGCCGGTCTCGGGTGCGATGAACGCGGTGCGCAGCGTCTTGCTCAAGTCCGCCGCGCCCCCGGTGAACGTCGCGAACAGCGCCGCGACGGCGAGTGCGCTCCCGAGCAGGTACTTAGACATGCGGCGCTCCATCGAGGCTGGCACTGCGGACCTAGCCGCCTGCGGCTGCACGCCGCGCGACGTCGAGGTCAAGATACAGCCAGGGAAATTGATCGAAGACGTTGTTCTTGTAGCCGTGCACCCACGGGTAGACGAGGACCGTCTCGTAGCGGTAGGCATCGAGTTTCCACGGTGCATAGGCGGTCACCAGCTGCGACATCTGCTCGAATAGCCGCGTGCGTTGCGGCGAATCGGGCAACTGCCGCGCCTGATCGTAGAGCGCATTGAACTCGGGCAGGTTGAAGCGCGCGAGGTTCGTCACGCCCGCGCGCGGCCCGTAGAGCAGGTCGAAGAATCCGAAGGCCTCGGTGGTGTTGCTGATGTTGCCGAGAGTCCACATCTGCAGCTGGCCGGCGCGGCCCATCTTGAGCAGGTCGGGCCATTTCTGCTTGACGAACTCGACGCGCACACCCACCGCATCCATGCTCCTCTTCCACAGCTCGTCGAACTGTCGGTCGACCGCGGACGGCGGCGAGGCGATGGTCAGCGTCAGCGGCTTGCCGTCGGGAAGATCGCGCCAGCCGTCGCCGTCGCGGTCGACGTAGCCGAACTTGTCGAGCAACGCCTTGGCGCCAGCAGGGTCGAATTTGACGTGACCGTTGAGCTTCGGATTGTAGCCGGTGACGTTGGGCGGTATCGGCTGCGTCGCCGGTTCGCCCTGTCCCTGGCGTACGACCCGGATCTCCTCTTCGGTGTTGTAGGCCATGCTGATCGCCCGGCGCAGCGCGATCTTTTCGTTGGCGTAACCGCCGACCACCGGATCTTCCATGTTGAAGTAGGTGTAACTGATCGCGGGCTGCACGTCGCGCGCCATGTGAACACCCTGGCGCGCGAACGCCGCTTTCAGTTTGCCGCCGGGATCGAGCACGTTCCCGATCAGGTCGACGGGAACGGCGGCGAAATCGAGCTCGCGCCTTTCGAATGCGAGCAGGCGGGGATTGGATTCCTCGATGATCGCAATCTCGATGCGCTTGATTGCCGGCAGTTTCTTGCCGCGCATGCTGGCAACGTTGGCGCGATCGGCCGGATCGCTGCTGTCGGGATAGAAGACGTCACGGAAGCCCGGATTCGCCTCGAGCACGATCCTTTGTCCGCGCCGCCAATCCTTCAGCCGATAGGGGCCGGTGCCCACCGGATTGGCCATGGCCCAGCCGCTCGCATCGCCGTACGCCGTGACGACCTCGCGGGCGACTGCCGCGGTCGCAGCGGTGGTGAGGTCGGAGAGCAGATCGTACGACGGATAAGTTGAGCTGCAACCGGATGGTGTGGCGATCGATTGCCTGCAGCCCCTCGATCGGCGCGTCATAGTCGAACTTGCCGGTCGCCTTGGCGGCCGCAACCACGGCATCGGCGCCGACCAGCTTGCCGTCGAATACCTGGTTGGAAATGGAGCGCATCTTCGGATCGAGCACGCGCTTCCACGAATAGACGTAGTCGGCGGCGGTGAGCTCGCGCCTCTCGCCCTTGAACACGGGATCGTCGGCGAAGTAGATCCCCGGCCGGATCTTGATCGTCCAGGTCTTTCCGTCCGGCGAGATCTCGGGCAGCGCGGTGGCGGTGTTCGGAACGATTCTGTACGGCCGCGCAAGGTAATCGTAGACATACAGCGGATCGAAGATCACGCGATTGACGTAGTTCGAATACGCGTCGCCTCCCGCCTGCGGGTCGAAACCGGTCTCGGCGGCCGCAAAGGCGACGTGAAGCGTTTTCGGAAGATCGGCCGCGGGCGACGCGACCGCGAATGCGACGAACGCGATCGCGATGGCGGCGCCGCGCCCGCAGCCGCGCGCAATCACAACAGCTTCTCGATGTCGCCGGTGATTGCCTCAGGTTCGACGTTGGGGGCGTAGCGCTCGACGACGTTACCCTTGCGGTCGACGAGGAACTTGGTGAAATTCCACTTGATCGCTTCGCTTCCGAGCAACCCCGGCTGCGCTTTCTTCAAGTACTGGTACAGCGGCACCGTCGCGGCGCCGTTGACGTCGATCTTGGCGAAGAGCGGAAACGTGACACCGTAGTTGAGTTCGCAGAACTGGGCGATTTCCTTCTCGCTGCCGGGCTCCTGCGCGCCGAACTGGTTGCAGGGAAAGCCGAGAATCTCGAGGCCGCGCGGATGCAGCTTCTCATACAGCGCCTCGAGGCCCTTGTATTGCGGCGTGAAGCCGCATTGGCTTGCCACGTTGACGATCAGCAGCACCTTCTCCTTGTACCGGTCGAGCTTTTGGCGCTTGCCCTGGATGTCGTCGACGGCGATGTCGTAGATTGCTGCGCTCATGCAACCTCCTCGTTGGTAGCGCTTGATTATGCCCCCGGCGTCCGTGGTTGCCAAAACCCGCGCTAAGGCGGCCCGAAGCCGCCGCCACCCGGCGTTTGCACGACAAAAACGTCGCCGGCGCGCATCGGCGTCTCGAAGGTCGCGCCGAACTCCTCCCGCGTCCCGTCGTTGCGCTCGACCCAGTTCCTGCCCACGGCACCCGGCGCACCGCCGCCGACGCCGAAGGGCGGAACCCGCCGGCGATTGGCGAGCATCACCGCGGTCATCGGTTGGAGGAAGCGCATGCGGCGCTCGCCTCCGTCACCTCCGCGATGGCGACCGGCGCCGCCGCTGCCGCGGCGGATGCGGTACGCGTCGAGCCGCACCGGAAAGCGCCACTCCAGGACTTCGGGATCGGTCAGGCGCGAATTGGTCATATGCGTCTGCACGACGCTCGCACCGTCGAAATCCGGCCCGGCGCCGGCGCCTCCGGAGATCGTCTCGTAGTACTGGTAGGTTTCGTCGCCAAAGGTGAAGTTGTTCATCGTGCCCTGCGAGGCCGCGAGCACGCCCAGCGCTCCGTAGAGCGTGTCGGTGATCACCTGCGAGGTCTCGACGTTGCCCGCGACGACCGCGGCCGGGTACCGCGGGCTTAGCATCGAGCCCTCGGGAATGATGATATCGAGCGGTTTGAGACAGCCCGCGTTCATCGGGATTTCCGCGTCGACCAGCGTGCGAAAGACGTACAGGACTGCTGCCTTGCACACCGCGGACGGGGCGTTGAAATTGGTCGGTTGTTGCGCGCTGGTCCCCGTGAAGTCGATGGTGGCGGAACGGTGGCGTCGGTCGACGGCAATCGTGACCGCGATCTTCGCGCCGCTGTCCATTTCGTATTCGAAGTGTCCGTCCTTGAGCGCCCCGAGCACGCGCCGCACGGCCTCCTCGGCGTTGTCCTGCACGTGCTTCATATAGGCGCGCACGACTTCCAGGCCGAAATGCTCGACCATCTTCTCGAGCTCGAGGATGCCTTTGGCGCATGCGGCAACCTGCGCCCGCAGGTCGGCGAGGTTCTGCTCGATGTTGCGCGCGGGAAATCGTCCTGAGCCGAGGATGGCGCGCATCTCCGGCTCCAGGAAGCGCCCCGCCGCGACCAGCTGGACGTTGTCGAGCAAGCACGCCCTCCTCGTCGACGTGCGTCGAGTTCGGCGGCATCGAGCCCGGGGTCATGCCGCCGATGTCGGCGTGATGCCCGCGCGAGGCGACGTAGAATTCGGGTTGGTCCGCGCCGGCGAGAAACACCGGCGCGATGACGGTTACGTCCGGCAGGTGCGTGCCGCCGTTGTAGGGCGCGTTCAGCACGAACACGTCGCCCGGACGCATCGCGCCCCGGCGCCGGTCGATGATCGTCTTGACGCTTTCGCCCATGGAGCCCAGGTGGACCGGCATGTGCGGCGCGTTGGCGATCAGGTTGCCCGCGGCGTCGAACAGCGCGCAGGAGAAATCCAGCCGCTCCTTGATATTGACCGAGTACGCGGTATTGGCCAGCGTCACGCCCATCTGCTCGGCGATGGCCATGAACAGATTGTTGAAGACCTCGAGCAGCACCGGGTCCGCCGTGGTGCCCAGCGCGTGCTCGCGGCGCATCGCGACGACGCGCTCGAGAACGAGGTGATCCCGGACGCTGAGCACCGCCTCCCAGCCGGGCTCGATGACCGTGGTCGCATTGCGTTCGCCGATCACCGCCGGGCCGGCGATGCGGTCCCCCGGACGCAGGTCGTCGCGCGCGTACACCGCGCGCGTCGTGCCACGCCCCGCCGGTGTAGACGCGCTGGAGCCTTGCGCGGCGCGAGCGGGCCGCGGCGCGGCGCGAAGGCCGGTACCGCCTCGGCCGCGCTCGCGGCGGCGCCGATGGCCTCCACCGCGACGGCTTCGATCAGCAGCGCCTTATCGGGCATCAGAAACCCATACTGGGCTCGGTAACGGGACTCGAACGCGGCGACCAGCCCGGGAATCGCCGCGGCCGCGCCGCCGGCAGCGCTGCCGTCGAGCGGAATTTCCAGGGTCGTGTCAGTGCCGTCGTATTTCAGGTGCAGCGTTCGCTTGAGCAGCACGTGGTCGGCGGCGATGCCCTGCGCCGCGATCTCCGCCGACGTGGCGCGCGCCAGTTCGTCGAAGATCGCGTCACACGCCGCCAGGTTCGCGCTCGAGAGCGCGGCTTCCACCGCCTGCTGGCGCAGCGCCCGGACGTCGGCCAGCCCCATCCCATACGCCGACAGCACGCCGGCCAGCGGATGGATGAACACGCGGGTCATGCCCAGCGCATCGGCGACGGCGCAAGCGTGCTGGCCGGCGGCCCCGCCGAAGCAGCACAGCGTGTATTCGGTCACGTCATAGCCGCGCTCGACCGAAATGTGCTTGATCGCGTGCGCCATGTTGTCCACGGCGATGCGCAGAAAGCCCTCGGCGATCTCCTCGGCCGTGCGCACCTCGCCGGTCCTTGCGGCCAGGTCGCCGGCGAGCGCCGCGAAATGGGAGCGGACAACGGCGCCGTCGAGCGGCTGATCGCCGCCCGGCCCGAATACCTTCGGAAACAGATCCGGATCGATCTTGCCGACCATGACATTGCAATCGGTGACGGTCAGCGGACCGCCGCGGCGATACGCTGCGGGGCCCGGATTGGCGCCCGCCGATTCCGGGCCGACCCGGAACCGCGCACCGTCGAAACGGCAAATCGACCCGCCGCCGGCGGCGACGGTGTGGATGAGCATCATCGGCGCGCGCAGACGCACGCCCGCCACCTCGGTGGTGAAGGCGCGCTCGTACTCGCCGGCGAAGTGCGTGACATCGGTCGAGGTGCCGCCCATGTCGAAGCCGATGATCTTGTCGAAGCCGGCGAGCTTCGACACCTGCACCGCGCCGACGATGCCGCCGGCGGGGCCGGAAAGGATGGCGTCCTTGCCCTGGAACAGGTGCGCATCGGTGAGTCCCCCGGACGATTGCATGAATTGCAAGCGCACGCCGGGCAGTTGTGACTCGACGCGCTCGACATAGCGCCGCAGGATCGGCGACAGGTACGCATCGACGACGGTCGTGTCGCCGCGCGAAACGAGCTTCATCAGCGGGCTCACCACGTGGCTCACCGATACCTGCGGGAAGCCTATCGCGCGCGCGAGCGTCGCGAGACGCCGCTCGTGCTCCGGGTACCGATAGCCGTGCATCAGCACGATCGCGCAGGCGCGGATGCCGTCGGCGTATGCCGCCGCGAGATCGCGTTCGGCGGTTGCAAGGTCGAGCGGCAGCACCGGCTCGCCGCGCGCCCCGATGCGTTCGTCGATCTCGACCACGCGCTCGTAGACGGCCGCCGGCAGGACGATGTGGCGCACGAAAAGCTTCGGCCGGTTCTGATAGGCGATCCGCAGCGCGTCGCCGAAGCCGCGGGTGATCGCGAGCACCGTGCGCTCGCCCTTGCGCTCGAGCAACGCGTTGGTGGCAACCGTCGTGCCCATCTTGACCGCTTCCACGACGGCCGCCGGAATCGGCGCGGCGGCGGCGAGGCCGAGCATCTCGCGGATGCCGTGCACCGCCGCGTCGTCATAGCGCTCGGGGTTTTCGGAGAGCAGCTTGTGGGTTGTCAGCGTGCCATCCGGGCGGCGCGCCACGATATCGGTGAACGTGCCACCGCGGTCGATCCAGAATTGCCAGCGACCCGGCGACGAGTCTGTCATGATGTCTGGGAAGGCGGCGCGGAGACTAACGATAGCGCGCGGCGAACCGGCGCTGCTGCATTATAGCGGGGCTGAAAGCGTCGCCAATGGTCCGTCGCGGCAGTGCCATGTCCGGCCGGTGACTCGTGACTTCCCTCGCGGCAACGCCCGAAAATAGGCTTCGGGTCAAGGAGCGCGCTCATGAAGGAGGAAGTGTCTTTCACGCCGGTCGTTGGCCAGCGGGCGTCGGGGCGGGGCCGGCGCCCAGCGCAGCGTGGCGAACGCGATCGGCGCGCCCGCCTACACCGCAAAAATGCGCACGCCCTTCGCGGTGCTGGGCATTCGCACCGCGGGAGCGGCAGTGACCGGGATCGAGTACCTGCCTCTGCGCGAGCGCGTTCTTGCGCCCACCGTCGCGCTTGCCGAACGCGCCTGGCGTGAACTCGAGCGCTATTTCGAGGATCCGGAATTCCGCTTCAAGTTGCCGCTTGCCCCGGGCGGCACCGCGTTCCGGCGGCGCATCTGGGAGGCCCTGCTGCAGATTCCGGTCGGCCAATCGCGGACGTACGGCGAGCTCGCGCGCGAGCTGCACTCCGCACCGCGGGCGGTTGGCGGTGCCTGCGCCGCGAATCCGATTGCGCTGGTCATTCCCTGCCATCGGGTCGTCGGCAGGCACGGTTCGCTCGGTGGCTTCATGGGCGTGACCGAGGGCGATCCGATTGCGATCAAGCGCTGGTTGCTTGCCCATGAGGGCTACCGCTTCGGCGCCTGACGCGTCCGCGCTGATCGACGCATTCTGCGACCAGCTGTGGTTGCAGGATGGTCTCGCGGCTTCGAGCCTCGCCAGCTATCGGCGCGACCTCGCGGCGTGGGCCGCCTGGCTCGAGCGCAACCCGGGCAAGCACCTGCTCGCCGCCGAACGCGGCGACGTCGAGAGCTTCCTGGCGATGCAATTCAAGGCGAAGGCGAAGACGACGTCGATCGCCCGCAGGCTGTCCTCTTTGCGCCGCTTCTACAGGTTGCAAACAGACCAGGGAACGGTCGCGGCCGATCCGACGCTGCGCGTGCGCGCGCCCAAGCTCGCGCGCCGGTTGCCCAGGAGCCTGTCGGAGAAAGAGGTCGAAGCGCTGCTCGACGCGCCGGACCCCGCAACGACGCTCGGTTTGCGCGACCGCGCCATGCTGGAAACGCTCTATGCCACCGGGCTCCGCGTGTCCGAGCTCGTCGGTCTCAAGCTCGGGCAGGTGAGCTTCGACGCGGGGGTCGTGCGCGTGCTTGGCAAAGGGAGCAAGGAGCGGCTGGTGCCCCTGGGCGAGGAGGCGGTCGCCTGGCTGACGCGCTACCTCGCGACGGCGCGGGTCGATCTCGCCGGCAACGGCAGAACCGACGCGGTCTTCATCACCGCGCGGCGCGGACCCTTGACGCGGCAGGCTTTCTGGCAACTCATCAAGCGCTACGGGCTCAAGGCCGGCATCGCGAGCGCGGCGCTGTCGCCGCATACGCTGCGCCACGCTTTCGCGACGCACCTGCTCAATCACGGCGCGGATCTGCGCGTCGTGCAGCTGCTGCTCGGCCACGCCGACATTACGACGACGACGATCTACACGCACGTTGCCCGCGAGCGCCTGAAGCAGCTGCATGCGCGGCATCATCCGCGCGGCTGATGCGGTGCGGCGCATCAAGACCTTCGACCTGTAAATGGGAACCTCGTCTGCGCGAAATGCTTAAACTTCGAGCCTACCGGGAGAGAGGCGTAAATCCATGCTTGGTCAAATCATCCGTGAAATCTTCAGCGCATTCCGCAACAAGGGAGACAGCGTACAGAGGCAAACCGGGCTAGCCGGTACTGCCAATCCGCTTGCGGAGTATTTTTACAACAACCCCGGCCCCGGAGTTTGCAAATGGCATCACTATTTTGAGATCTATGATCGGCACTTCGTCAGGTTCCGGGGACAATCACCGGTGGTCGTTGAAATCGGCGTTGCAATGGGTGGTTCACTGCCGATGTGGCACCACTATTTTGGGCCGGGGGCTCGAGTTATCGGAATAGATATCGATCCGGCGTGTCGACAGTTCGAGGATGACGCAACGACGATCATGATCGGCGACCAGGCCAACCGCGATTTTCTCGCGACGGTGCGCGAACGTGTTCCGCACATCGATATTCTGATCGATGACGGCGGACACACCATGGAGCAGCAAATCGTCACGTTCGAGGAACTGTATCCTCACATCCAGCCCGATGGCATTTACCTATGCGAAGACACGCATACGTCGCTGCTGCCGAATTTCGGTGGCGGGTACCTCAAGAATGGTACTTTCCTCGAGCACGCAAAGGGGCTGGTCGATCGGCTTCACAGCTGGCACTCGCAAGACCCCGCAGTGCTGCCAGTGAATGAATTTACGTTGACAACGCACGGAATCCATTTCTACGAAAGCATAGTGGTCTTCGAAAAGCGCCGCATGGACCACCCGCGACAATTCATGACCCGCGGGCTAGGTGTTGACTTGCCCCGAGATATGCCGCGATTCAGGCCGTGACGGAGCGACAGCGTCGGGCTCCTTCATGAATCGCTAGCTTGATGACTCCTGTCGATCCGGAACAATCGGCGCTTGCGCAGCGCCTGGAAGAAGCGATGGTCAAGCATCGTGCGGGGCAGTTGGCGGCCGCCACCGCCGGCTATGAATCCGTGCTGGCATTGGACCCGGCAAATTTTGATGCCCAGCATTTCCTCGGTGTGATCGCTTTACAGTCCGGTAACGCACAACAAGCGATCGATTGGCTCCTGCGTGCGCTCGACGCGCAGCCCAACGCGCATCCGGCGGTTCATCAACTGGGAATCGCCTATATTGCTGTGGGCCGGATCGCGGAGGCAGCGACACAGTTCGCGCGTGCAACGACGCTGGCCCCGGACTACGCGCCGGCCCGCGAAAGCCTTGCCCGCCTTCTTTTCGAGGAAGGCCGCCTGGAAGAGGCGGCCGATCAGTTTGGCATCGCTATGCGGCTGCTTCCGAATTCCGCCACAGCACATGCCAATCTAGGAACGACGCTAGGTCAACTGGGCCGTTACGGCGACGCGTTGGCCTGCTACGAACGTGCCCTGGCGATCGAGCCGCAGCACCCGGATGCACTGCTCAATTGCGCGCAGGTGCTGGTCAGGCTCGGCCGACTGGTTGATGCTGTCGATCGTTACCGGACACTTCTTGCGCAACAGCCGCAGTCCGCAAACATCTACTACCAGGCCGGGTTCCTGTTCTATTCGCAGGGACTGCGCGCCGAAGCACAGCTGGCTCTTGCGCAGGCGCTTAACGTTGACCCGGAGCACCTGGAAGCGCGCTGGGCGGCAGCGATTGCAGAGCTGCCGCTGGCCTATGGGCCAGATGAAGTGCCGGCGCAGTTTCGGGACCGATTTGCGGATTCAATAACCCGCCTCGACGACTGGTTTGATGAGCGGCGGACGCCGTTGGGATATCGCGTGGTAGGCAATCAGCAGCCCTTCTATCTCGCTTTCCATGCACAAGACAATGTTTCCCTGCTTACGCGCTACGGTGATCTCTGCGCCAGATTGATGCGGGCGTGGCATCCTGGCGTGTCGGTCCGTTCGCGTCGTCCCGCGGCTGGCCGCTGCCGCGCTCGATGACGACGCCGAGCCGCTTGACACCGGCGACCGGTGCCAGCTTGGCGACGCTCAGGCGAACCCACGGCGACCCGAATTCGGTGCGCAGCACCTCGGCCAGCGCCTCGGCGAAGCGTTCCAGCAGCTTGTGCGGGTGATCGGCCGCAAAGGCCTGGATGCGTTTGACGACTGCCGCGTAATCGAGCGCGTCGGCGAAATCGTCGCTGGCGAAGACCTTGGCCGATGGTATGGCGAGCTCCAGATCGATTTGCACCGTCTGGTTCAAGTGTTGTTCCCACGCGTAAACGCCGAGGCGCGTGTCGATGCGCAATTCGTGGACGAAAATCGTGTTCATCGACGCCGAAACGGCCGCGTGGGTTTGCTAGAATCTTGCCGTTGAGCGCGCATTGTAGATGAATCCGTCGCTGGCCACCCTTGCTGTCATCGTCGGCGCGTATCTGGTCGGGTCGATATCGTTTGCGGTCGTGGTGAGCAAGCTGTTTCGGCTGCCCGACCCGCGCAGCTACGGTTCGGGCAACCCGGGTGCGACCAACGTGCTGCGCACCGGCAACAAGGCCGCGGCGGCATTGACGCTCGTTGGCGACGGCTTCAAAGGCTGGTTAGCCGTATGGCTCGCCTCCCGCCTGGGTGCAAGCTGGGGCGATGCGTCGCTGGCCACGGCCGGCGCCGCGCTCGCGGTTTTGCTGGGGCACGTCTTCCCGGTATTCCACCGCTTTGCCGGCGGCAAGGGCGTGGCCACCGCAGCGGGCGTCGCCTTCGCGCTGTCGTGGCAGCTCGGGCTCATTCTGGCCGGGATATGGCTCGCCGTGGCGCTGCTTTCCCGGATGGCGTCGCTTGCCTCGCTCGCCGCCGCGGTCGCGGCGCCCCCGATCGGACTCTATATCCTCGGCAACTGGCCCGAAGCCTGGGCGCTGTTCCCGATCGCGGCGCTGCTGATCTGGCGGCATCGCGGAAACATTCGCAAGATTCTGGCCGGGGAGGAACGCAGGATCGGCCGCTAGCGGCGCGGCCTTCGGCGTTGCGTCGCGGGCGGCGGCGCGCGCCGGCACTAAGAAATTGCCAGCGTGGAACGCGGCGCGGCCATGGCCGACAACTCCCAGCGCGGCAGCACCGTGAAGCGATAGTCCCCGAGTTTGCCGTGCTGCAGGCGCAGTGCGCCGACCAGCGCGATCATCGCCCCGTTGTCGGTGCAGAACTGCAGGTCGGGGAAGAACACCGTGGCGCCGCGTTCGACGGCAGCGACGGCGAGGCGGCGCGCAGCGCTTGGTTGGCGCCGACACCGCCCGCGACGACCAGGCGGTCGAGCCCGGTCGCGTCGAGCGCGGCACGCGGTCTTCGCGACGAGCACGTCGACGATCGCGTCCTGGAACTCGCGCGCGATGTCCGCCTTGCGCTCTTCCGGCAATGCGTCCCTGAATACTTCGGTGCGAACCGCGGTCTTGAGTCCGCTGAAGCTCAAGTCGAGGTCGCCGCTTTCGAGCATCGGCCGCGGCAACGAAACAGCGCCGGATCGGCCGCGGGCCGCGAGCTGCGCCAGCGCCGGCCCGCCTGGATAGGGCAGGCCCAGCAGCTTTGCCGTCTTGTCGAAGGCCTCGCCCGCGGCGTCGTCGAGCGTGTCGCCCAGCAGCGCGTACTCGCCCACCGCGTGCACGGCGTAGAACTGGCTGTGACCGCCGGAGACCAGCAGAGCGACGAATGGGAAGGCGGGCTGCGGTGCGGCGAGAAGCGGCGACAGCAGGTGGCCTTCGAGGTGATGCACGCCGATGACCGGTTTGCCCAGCGCGAAGCCCAGCGCGTTGGCGATGCTCGCCCCGACGAGCAGCGCGCCGGCGAGACCCGGTCCCTGCGTGTAGGCGATCGCCGTCGAGATCCGCGAGCCGACAGCCCGCGCTCGCGAGCACGTGCTCCGTCAGCGGCACGACGCGGCGGATGTGGTCGCGCGATGCCAGCTCGGGCACGACGCCGCCGTAGGCCTCGTGCATGGCGACCTGCGAATGCAGCGCATGCGCAAGCAGTCCCCCGGCGGTGTCGTAGACCGCGAGCCCGGTCTCGTCGCAGGAGGTCTCGATTCCGAGCACGCGCATGCTGGTCCGATCCGCGTACCAAGACAGCCGAGTATAGCTCCCTTGCCTACGTCCCATTGTGCTGTTAAACTTATGAGTTATTGTGATTTTAGGCGTCCAGAAGACGCCCTAGAGCAACGAAAGGATTGCCTGCCCATGCCCAGCGTTCGCGTCCGCGAAAACGAGCCCTTCGAGGTGGCTTTGCGCCGCTTCAAGCGCACCATCGAGAAGACCGGCCTCCTGACCGAGCTTCGCGCCCGCGAGTTCTACGAAAAGCCGACCGCCGAGCGCAAGCGCAAGCTCGCCGCCGCGGTGAAGCGCCACTACAAGCGCCTGCGCAGCCAGCAGCTGCCGCCCAAGCTCTATTAGACGGATCGCGCGCGATCCGTACGCACCGAAGGGGCGAAGCGATTCGCCCCTTTTTGCTTGCCGACGCCATGACGCTCAAAGCGCGCATCACCGAGGACATGAAGGCCGCAATGCGCGCGCACGAGAGCGCGCGCCTGTCGACCATCCGCCTGCTGCTCGCGGCGATCAAGCAGAACGAAGTCGACGAGCGGATCGAGCTCACCGACGCCGACATCGTCGCCATCATCGACAAGATGATCAAGCAGCGCCGCGACTCGATCGCCCAGTTCGACGCCGGCGGCCGTCCGGAACTCTCCGCGGCCGAGGGCGCGGAAATCGAATGTGCTCCAGGCCTACATGCCCCAGCCGCTGGCGGAGGCCGAGATCGAGGCCCTGATCGCGACGGCCATCGCCGATGCCGGCGCACGGGGCCCGCCGCCATGGGCAAGGTGATGGCGCTTCTTAGCCGCCAGCTGGCAGGCCGCGCCGACATGACGCAGGTGTCCGCCAAGGTCAAGGCACGGCTCGCCGGCGCTCGACGCGTCGCTCGAAGGTCGAGAATCCTCGCCTATAATGGGCCTATGGGCCGCGCGACCGCGTTCGCTCGGGGTTTCGGGTGAGCGGCTCGCCAAGCCCATGATTCCGAACGATTTCATCCAGACGCTGCTGGCTCGGGTCGACATCGTCGAGGTCATCGACCGCTACGTGCCGCTGAAGAAAGCGGGCGCCAACTACAGTCGCCTGCTGCCCGTTCCACAGCGAGAAGACACCGTCGTTCACGGTTAGCCCGATCCAAGCAGTTCTATCACTGCTTCGGCTGCGGGGCACACGGCACCGCCATCGGTTTCCTGATGGAGTACGGCGGCAAGGCCTTTCCCGACGCGGTCGAGGAACTCGCCCGCGACGCCGGCCTCGAGGTGCCGCGGGTCGAGTCGACCCGGCGAGACGGCGCGCGCGCGAGCAGGCGCAGGATCTGATCGAGCTGCTGCTGCGGCCGCCAAGTTCTATCGCGCGGCAGCTCAAGGAAGCGCCGCAGCGCGATCGAATACCTCAGCGGGCGCGGCCTGACCGGCGAAATCGCCGCGCGCTTCGGCATCGGCTACGCGCCGGACGCTGGCAGCCGCTGGCGCGCGTCTTTCCCGACTACGACGACCAGGCTCGAGACCGCCGGCCTGGTCATCGCCGGCGACGGCGGCAAGCGCTACGACCGCTTCCGCGACCGCATCATGTTCCCGATCCACGACAGCCGCGGCCGCGTGATCGGCTTCGGCGGCCGGGTGCTCGGCGCCGGCGAGCCCAAATACCTCAATTCGCCGGAAACGCCGGTGTTTCCAAGGGCCGCGAGCTCTACGGCCTGTTCCAGGCGCGGCCAGCGCGATCCGCGACGCCGGGAAAGTCGTCGTCGTCGAAGGCTACATGGACGTCGTCGCGCTGGCGCAGCACGGCGTCGAATACGCGGTCGCGACGCTCGGCACCGCGACCACGCCGACGCACGTGCAGAAGCTGTTCCGCCTGACCGATAGCGTGGTCTTCTGCTTCGACGGCGACACCGCCGGTCGCAAGGCGGCCTGGCGCGCGCTGGAGAACGCGCTGCCGGTGCTCGCCGACGGCAAGAAGGCGCGGTTTCCTGTTCCTGCCTGACGGCGAGGACCCGGACGATTTCGTGCGTCGCCGCGGCAAGGCAGCCTTCGAAGCGCTGATCGATGCCGCGACCCCGCTGTCGGACTTCCTGCTCGCCGAACTCGCGCAGCGCTCGCCGCCGACTTCGGCGGAAGGGCGTGCGGCGCTCGTCAACGCCGCGAAGCCCCTGTTGGCGCAGCTCAATGCGCCGGTGCTGGCGGCGCTGTTGCGGCGGCGCTTGGCTGAGATCGCGGGATTGCCCGAGGCCGAACTCGCGGGGCTGCTGCCCGCCCGCGCCCGCGTCCGCTGCCGAGTGCCAGGCCCGCAGCGACGGCGACCTCGACGCGAAGGGCGCCGTCGTTGCTGCGCGACCTCATCCAGTGCGTGCTGCTCGAGCCGGACCTGGCCCGCAAGATCGAGGTGCCGCGGCCGTTCGACGCGGGCGCCCGAGGGCGCGGCGCTGGCGGCTCTGGTCGACTTTTGCCATGACAGCGCCGGACCGTTGACAACCGCCGGCGTGGTGCAACATTTTGCGGGCGGTGCGCACGATGCGGTCTTGCTGGCCGCGCTCACCGCCGGCGCGAGCGAGGGCTTTAAGCGCGGAATCGCTGGAAATCGAGCTCGCGGAAGGTGTCAAACGCTACTGGACGGTGCGCCAGAAGCGCGCCCGCGCGTCCGATGCGGAGGGCCCAGCGGTCCGATCGACCTGTCGCCGGAAGAGGCCGAACGCGCCCGGCAGCGTCGGCTGGTGCAGGACGGCTGGCGCGCGGGCTAGACACGCGATCCGGCCTAAGGGTATGTTATGATTTGAGGTTTTCCCGAACGCCCCCATCTTCGGGAGAATCAGACGGTGGCGCCCCGCCGCGGCGCCCAACAAGGCAGGACAACCATGGTCAAGAATCCTCCAAGCCCGCCAAGAAATCGTCCGCCCGGAACCGGGCAAGGCCCGGCCGACGCGGAAGGCGACCCGCCCGGGCAAGCGCCCCGCGCGTCAGTCGAGCAAGGTTGCGCGCACGGGCCGCGGCAAGCCGCTGGCGAAGAAGCGCAGCCCCGCGAAACGCGCGTCCAAGAGCGCGCCTGCACGCCGAAGAAGCGTCCAGCGCCGAAGGCCACCGGGCGCACGAAGGTCGCGAAGGGCAAGGCGCACGACCAAGGCGAAGCTCGCGCACCCCAAGTCACCGGCGAAGATTGCGCCCAAGGCAGTCGCCAAGCCGGCGCAGAAGCCGCGCCAAGCCGGTCGCCAAGCTCCCGGCCAAGGCGCAGCCGCTGCCGGGCAAGGCCGGTCGTCGCCGCCGCGCCGGGCAAGCCCGGCGCCGGCAAGCCGACGCGCGGGCGAGATCGCCGCGCGCCTTTCGGCCAAGCGCACCGAGGAAGCCGCTCGCGGAAGGCAAGGCACGCAGCGGCAAGAACGGCGGCGTCGAGCTGCGCAAGGTCGAGCTGACGCCGGCGGAAGCCGAGGCGCGCAAGACGCGCCTGAAGAACCTGATCGTGCTCGGCAAGGAGCGCGGCTACCTCACCTACGCCGAGATCAACGATCACCTGCCCGACGACATCCTCGACGCCGAGCAGATCGAGGGCATCATCACCATGATCAGCGACATGGGCATCCAGGTCTACGACGAGGCGCCCGACGCCGAGACGCTGCTGATGTCGGAGGCCGCGCCGACCACTGCCGCCGAGGACGTCGACGAGGAAGCGCCGAGGCCGCGGTATCGACGCTCGACTCCGAATTCGGCCGCACCACCGACCCGGTGCGCATGTACATGCGCGAGATGGGCTCGGTCGAGCTCCTCACCCGCGAAGGCGAGATCGAGATCGCCAAGCGCATCGAGGAAGGCCTGAAGCACATGATCATGGCGATCTCGGCCTGCCCGACGACGGTCGCGCAGATCCTCGAGCTCGCCGGCAAGATCGAGAAGGACGAGCTCAAGATCGACGAACTCGTCGACGGGCTGATGGACTTCAACGAGCAGCTCGAGGCGATGGACGACGAGGACGCGTTGCGAGGAACTCGACGAGGAAGAGGCCGACAGCGGCGCGATCGCCGCCGAGAACCTCGAGCGGCTCAAGGTCGCGGCGCTGGAGCGCTTCGCCGCGATCCGCGCGCCTGTACACGCGGATGCTCGTCGGTGCTGCAGAAGGAAGGCCACAAGGCGCAAGAAGTACCTCGAGCTGCAGAAGAAGATCTCCGCCGAGCTGATGCAGATCCGCTTCTCGGCGCGCCAGGTCGAGCGGCTGTGCGACAGCGTGCGCTGCGAGGTCGACAACATCCGCCAGATCGAGCGCAAGATCCAGGACCTGGTCGTCAACAAGGGCGGCATGCCGCGCCCGGACTTCATCAAGAAGTTCCCGGAGCACGAGACTCAACCTGCGCTGGATCGACCGCGAGATCGCCGCGCACCAGCCGTACAGCGAGCACGCTCGCCAAGTACCGGCAGGCGATCGTCGAGCAGCAGCAGAAGCTGCTCGACCTGCAGAAGCGCGTGATGATCCCGCTGAAGGACCTGAAGGAGATCAACAAGCAGATGTCGACGGGCGAGGCGAAGGCGCGCAAGGCCAAGCGCGAGATGACCGAGGCCAACCTGCGCCTCGTGATCTCGATCGCCAAGAAGTACACCAACCGCGGCCTGCAGTTCCTCGACCTGATCCAGGAAGGCAACATCGGCCTGATGAAGGCGGTGGACAAGTTCGAATACCGCCGCGGCTACAAGTTCTCGACCTACGCCACGTGGTGGATCCGGCAGGCGATCACGCGCTCGATCGCCGACCAGGCGCGCACCATCCGCATCCCGGTGCACATGATCGAGACGATCAACAAGATGAACCGCATCTCGCGCCAGATCCTGCAGGAGACCGGGCAGGAGCCCGATCCGGCGCTGCTCGCCGAGAAGATGGAGATGCCCGAGGAGAAGATCCGCAAGATCCTCAAGATCTCCAAGGAGCCGATCTCGATGGAGACGCCGATCGGCGACGACGACGACTCGCACCTCGGCGACTTCATCGAGGACCAGGCGACCATGGCGCCGTCGGATGCCGCGGTCAACGCGAGCCTGCGCGACGTGTGCAAGGACATCCTCGACACGCTGACGCCGCGCGAAGCGAAGGTGCTGCGCATGCGCTTCGGCATCGAGATGAACACCGACCACACGCTGGAGGAAGTCGGCAAGCAGTTCGACGTCACGCGCGAGCGCATCCGCCAGATCGAGGCCAAGGCGCTGCGCAAGCTGCGCCACCCGTCGCGCTCCGAGAAGCTGCGCAGCTTCCTCGAAGGCGAGTAGGACAAAGAGGCACCGCGTTCGGCCGCATCGCGTCCGCCTGCGGCGCTGTTCGCGGATAATGCGGGCCTGTAGCTCAGTTGGTTAGAGCAGAGGACTCATAATCCTTTGGTCGCTGGTTCGAGTCCAGCCGGGCCCACCCTATAGATCATTAGGGCATAGATAACGTGCGGCCCCCCCCCGGCGATTGGACGTAGTCAGATCTGCAGCATAAGGTCACGTTATGCTATTTGGTATGTTGAAAGACCTGTTAAGGGAGGGCTTTTCTGCGACGAAAGACCCGGCGCAGAAAAAAAGGGCGGTCCACGACAGTCCGAAGAGTTCTGTTCCCGGAACGACTGAAGCAGATTGGCGCCGTACGCTCGAATTGATGTCAAATTCCGCGGAGGCCCACACCAACTTAGGCGTCATTCTCAAGAATGCTAAACGTCTAGCTGAAGCCGAAACGGCTTTCCGCCGCGCTCTCCACTTAGATGGTGACGATGTAGTCGCCCTGTACAACCTAGGGGTTGTCCTCGCAGAAACCCATCGCCCGTGGGAAGCAGAAGAGGTCTACCGGAGTGCAGTCAAATTCCTGCCCAATTTCGTCGAGGCGCACAACAACCTGGGTGTTATTCTCATGGAGACCGAGCGTCTGGGTGAAGCGGAAGCAGCATTCCGACGAGCGCTCGAGTTAAACCCCGATTTCGCCGAGGCTCAAGAAAAATTTGGCATCGTCCTTGCGAGAAATAAGCATCTGGCCGAGGCTGAGGCGGACTGCCGCCATGCGCTCGAACAGACGCCAGATTCCGCCGACGCCCACATCAGACTGGGTATCGTTCTCATGGAGGCCATGCGTCTGCCCGAGGCAGAGGCGGCTTTTCGCGATGCAATCAGGCTACAGGGAGATAATGCGGTTGCGCTCTATAACCCTAGGGGATCTCCTCAGATATCGGATCGCCCTTGGGAAGCAGAATGGGCGTACGAAGTGCGCTCAAATTGCAACCGAGTTTCATCGACGCCCTCTACAACCTGGGAATCGTGCTCAGCCAGGCCAATCGCCTGCTGAAGCAGAAATGGCGTACCGTGGTGCGCTCAGGTTGCAACCCGATCATGTCGATGCTCATCAACAACCTGGGCGTCGTTCTCGGCGGCAGATCGAAGCGTCTGCCGGAAGCCGAGGCAGTTTTTCGCCACGCGATAAGCCTGAAACCGGACCATGAGGCGGCCCACAAGAACTTGGGTCACGCTCAAGGAAATAGAACGCCTGTCTGAAACTGAGGCGAACTGTCGCATCGCGGTCGACCAGAAGCCTGATTGCAGCCATGCCCCACTACAAACTGGGCTTGGCGCTACTGGCACTTGGCAAACTGGACGAGGCGATAGTCAGTCTGAAACAGACGCTGGCAATCGAACCGAATCATGCCGATGCCCACAATAACTTAGGCGTGGTTTTTGCGCGGCAACACCGAATCGAAGAGGCGATCGCCTGCTATCTCAAGGCAATTTCAAGCAAGCCGGATTTCGTGAAAGCCATGGCCGATCTTGGCGCTGCTTACTTCTGAAAGGGGATCTGCCACAAGCGATGAAGTGGAATCTGGCGGCGCTGGCAATCGAGCCGAGCCAGGCGGACGCCAACCAAAATATGGGGCTGATTTTGCTGCAGACAGGACATAGAGACGAAGCGAAACAACACCTCGATCGGGCGTCCGGCGGCAAGTAATTATCTATCGAATATGCAACTAACCCGATAAGAACAGTCCTTATACTTTGGACTTCGAAAATCGGGAATGTGCCTGGCCGTGCGACTAATTCTTTTTCCCGCTAATGTCAATACTCGCGTCAATTGGGTAATTGGATCTGCACATGGATGATCAATCCGACAACCTGCCGAACATGATTTAGTGTTCAATGCAATGGGTGATCCCGATCTAAGCGGAGAGGCCAGTGGATCAGTCAAGCGATTTACCGAGGTGTGCGCAAAGCCGATGCTCAACCATCCTGACAAAGTGGCACGTACTGCGCGTAATAAACTACCGGCCTTGCTTGATGGAATAGACAATATAGTTGTGCCCGCCAGTCTGGAGGTTTGCGAACAGCAGCGAGTGGGACGAGTCAGTTGTGCAACTTCCAATGCTGGTGCGACCAGTAGAGTCCCACGGTGGCATGGGTCTCGAATTGTCAAGGACGGCGGCCGAACTTGCGCAGTGTAGAGCGATGCAGGACGGTGCGGTGTACCTGAGCCCCTTCATAGATTTCCGTTCTGCCGATTCTTGGTACCGCAAATATCGAGTAATCTTTGTCGACCGCAAGCCATATCCCTATCACTTGGCGATTTCGCAGAACTGGATCGTGCACTATTACACTGCCGATATGGAATCCTGCCCATGGAAATTAGAGGAAGAGAAAGACTTCCTTCGAGAACCGGAGACGGGTTCTTGGATCCCTCGGCATGCAAGCGATCCAGGCAATTGGCGAGAAGCTAGATCTTGAGTACGCCGGCATCGATTTTTCAATCCTGCCAGATAAGCGAATATTGGTATTTGAGGCAAACCCGACAATGCTGGTCCATGCAGAAAATATCTCGGGACCGCTTGAACATAAGAACGAGTACATCTTTCGAATACAAGACGCTTTTAAAGAGATGCTGAAGCGACTCTCTGCTTGAGGGCGTCGCACCGCCTCCCATTGTCCTGAACACATTCGTTGGTGCTTCCTACGGCACAAAAACAAGTACATTCCAAGAATGGGTCACGGTAGACTTCCACAAGCTGATGCCAAGCTCCGTGTGTTGGCCCTGTTTCACCCCCAGGCAACATTTCCCTGAAACGAGCAATTCCGAGATCCATGTGCGTTTGGGCGTAGCAGTTGTCTTCCTTCGGGGGACGTACTGGTCGCGACCGGCCGGGCATCGTAGGACGGGAAAGCAAGGGGATCCCAACGCGCAGCGCAAAAGTGGCTTGCGGCGCTCTGGCCTCGAAGCGCCCTTGCCCAGCCGAAAAAAAAGGCGGGACCGAAGTCCCGCCTTGCGTGCGCGTGCTCCCGACTAAACTGGGATTATTAACCTTGGTTGTGGTCTTGTGCACGAAGTTGCCGCCGTAGTTCGACAGCACGTTGGCACCGCCTACGACCAGCACGTTGTTGCTGAACGATTCGACTTCGAAGCCGATGACCGGCAGACCGAAGTAGGTCGCTGATTGGGCGGTCGTGGTCGTGCCACCGATGCCGGTGACCGCCGTGTTCGACTGGTTGATCAGCCGGTGCAGCGTTCCCGTGATGCTCGGTGGGAAGAAGCCCAGGTTCATCCAGCCGTCCTGGAACGTCGTCGGCACGTTCAGGTTGTTCGTCGAACCGAGCACCTGGCTGTTGTTGAACGTAATCACGTTCGCTTCCCAGCACAGCGAGTTCACTGCGCTCGGCGGCGGCGGCGAGAACGATCCCTGCGCCTTGAACTCTTCCCGGTCGAACAACTCAAGCATCACATCGTCGCACGAGCCGGCGTTGCCGTTGAAGTTCTTCTGGAACAGGTACAGCGCCGGTCCCGTGCTCGGCGGAAGGCCAAGGTAGAAGCGCTTCGTCGGGAACATCACGACCCAGTCGGTCCCGGAAGCGGTCCCGGAGTCGAGCACGAACTCGTTGAGCACCTGGTCATGCATCAGCACCGCGCTGACCGCATCGACCGGAGCGGTCGGCGCGAACGGCGTAAAGGCACCTGGACCCAGTTCCAACTGGAACACGGCGTTGTTGGCCGGCACCACGCTCGTCGCAAACACGAACCCGCCGTTGAAGCCGGTGTGCGCGTTGTTCAGGTTCGGGTTGATGCTGCCCGCGGCGAAGAACTGCGGAATGGTCGAGAAATTGTCGATCGCGACCGCATCTTCCGTGTAGTCCGTGCCGGCGTCGACATTGATCAGCGTCATGCCACCGAACAGACCACCCTGCGGATCGTTACCCTGCGTCGCAGCCTGGTTCGTCAGCGGACCGGTCGTGCACGGCGGAACCCCGGATACGTGCGTCGCGGCAACCCCGACGGTCGAATTCGTCGTGTAGGTCGCCATTTCGATGATCTCGACGTAGCCTTCCTTCGTCCGATCCAGCGACGTGTCGGCTCCATCGGCCGCTGACCCGACATACGCAAAGTTCACGAAGTCCACGCCACCCGCCGGAATCGGCGGGATCGTGCAGGACTTGTCGAAGGTCACCAGTTCGCCGGAGCCCGAGGTGGTGTCGGGAATGATGCCCGCCGTCCACACGTCGTAAGCCGACAGGAACAGGTTGAAGTCAAGTACTTCGCGGCTGTCCTTGCCTTCCAGGAAGCGGACCTTGACCGCCTTCACCGACGTCGTGGAGTTGACCACGTACAGCAGCGAGTTGAAGGTGTCGCCGTGGCTGTCCGCGCAGACCGTGTCATACGGATCAGCAGAACCTGGCCGAGTCCACCCGAGTTGAGGTTGACCGCCTCCGCGGCGGTCGTCGCACCCAACCCGGTGACGCCGGCCAGAGCCGTGTGGAGCTTTTTCTTTGGAACGAGTTCATGGTTTTTGATGCCCCCCAATGTTTCAACCCTGTTCGGCCATCGCGCGCAGCGCAAATAAGCCGTGTTCGCGAACTCAGGTTGTGCCAGCAGGCTACGGTTTCGCGTCAGCCTGCCACGTGAACCAGACGTCACTATACAGGAGGAGCAAACATCCTGTCTCCCCTGGCCCCACCCGCCTTGCCGTGCTCTTCGCCCGGAGATGTGCACTGGGATAGCGATGCGAATCACGATACGGTCGGAATCTGAGGCGGCAACACGCCGCGGCCTTGCTCCGGTGTGGTCTAATAGAGGCAGCTCGCGGCCTTGTTTGCAAACACTGATCGAGCTGCGTGGCGCCAATCCGATTGCGGTATGACCGCAGATTACGCCAGATCGTCGAAGGTGTGTTGCTCGTCTTCGCCGCCCTGTCCCCCATCGTCAATCCGCTCGGCGGCGCGCCCATTTTTCTGGCGATGACTTCCGAATATTCACCGCCGGAGCGGGCGGCGCTCGCCTGGCTCGTGACCGTCAATGCCTTTTTCCTCCTGCTGGCGTCGGTGGCGACGGGTACCTACGTGCTCGAATTCTTCGGCCTCTCGGTGCCGGTCGTCCAGGTCGGCGGCGGCCTCGTGGTCAGTGCCCTGGGGTGGCAGCTGTTGCAGAACCCGGACGCGCTGGATCGGCGCGCGCCCGATACCGCCGCGCCCAAGCGCAGTCCCGCGTTCTACCCCTTGACGATGCCGCTGACCGTCGGCCCCGGATCCATTTCGGTCGCGATAACCATCGGCGCCAATCAGCCGCACAGCGTGCGCTCGCTTCTCATCAGCGGCCCGGCAACGCTGATCGGCGTGGCTCTGGTGGCGGCGTCGGTATTCGTCGCGTATCGCTACTCGGACCGGTTGAGCCGGATCGTCGGGGAGACCGGCATGACGGTGCTGCTGCGGCTGAGCGCGTTCATCCTGCTATGCATCGGCGTGCAGATCGTCTGGAACGGCGCGAGCGCGCTGCTGCGCACGCTGAGCCAGGTGACTGCAGTCGGCTTATAGCAAGCCTCCGACGAGGCGAACCCCTGCACGGCCAAGCGCTCCATTGGTGGCGAGAGACTCCACTGCGCGCTCGCGCAGTCCTGCACCGATCACGGCCACGTCGCCGCCTATCCAATCGCCGATGCCCGTGCCCGGCGCGGCGAATCCGACCGGGTATTCGAGTGGCTCGAGCGCGCCTACATCCAGCGCAATCGGGGCCTCGCCCGTTCCGCGACCGACCCGTTCTGAAGCGGATGCACGAGGATCCCCGCTGGCCCGGGTTCCTGCGCAAGATGGGCTTCGCGCGAGGCGGCGTGAACGCGCCGGGAGGCCAGCCAACGGCACCGGCGCCCGCTGCCGCCATGCTCCTAGTCGAGGAATCGCACCCGGCCGGTGCCGAGTTCATAGACTGCGCCCACGAGTTTCATCACGCCTGCGGCGGCATGCGCCCTTCCCTCCGGCGTCTTGCGGAGCACGCGCATCGTCCAGCGCACGTTGGCTTCCACCGCCGCCTGCAGCAGGCTCTCCGCGGGCAGCGTGGCATCGAGCCCATCGAGCGCCGGGAAAATGTTTTCCAGCAGGATCTCGATCTGGCTGGGATGTCGCGTGCCGTGAAACTTTGCCGCGAGCGCGGCCTGCACCGCCCCGCAATCCTCATGACCGAGCACGACAAATAGCGGCGTGTGCAGGTGCGCGCTAGCGTATTGCAGCGTCCCCTTGATGGCCGGCCCTAGGACGTTGCCTGCGACCCTTACAATGAACAACTCGCCTAAGCCGGTGTCGAACACCAGTTCCGGCGGCACGCGGCTGTCGCTGCAGCCGAGAATGGTGGCATAGGGTTGCTGGCCCTTGGCGAGATCGGCCAGAACGCCCTTCCATGTCGTCGGGAAGTGCATCTTGCCGCGCACGAAGCGCAAGTTGCCGCTCTGCAACCGGGCCAGCGCCTCGGCGGCGGTGTAGTGTGGTTGCGAACGAGTCTCGGCAGTCATGTTGTCCCTTGCTCGCGGGCCGGAACGCTAGAATGCGGTATGTGTGGCCGCTTCACCCTGACACAGCCGGCGAATATCGCGGCCAAGTTCGGCCTGGACAATTTCGCGCCGATCGAGCCCGAGTTCTACACGCCGCGCTTTAACGTCGCGCCCACGCAGCGCATCGTGGTGATTCCCACGAGTGATATGCAGCGCGTGGCGCGCCCCATGCGCTGGGGCCTGATTCCGTACTGGGCGAAGGATGGCAAGATTGCCGCGAATCTCATCAACGCCAGGGCCGAGGGCATCGCCACGAAGCCGGCGTTCCGCAGCGCATTCAAGTCCAGACGCTGCCTTATTCCCGCCGACGGCTTCTACGAGTGGCGAGCAACGCCGCGTGGCAAGCAGCCCTACCGCATCATGCTACTGAGCGGGGAGATGTTCGCGTTCGCCGGCCTGTGGGAGCGGTGGCGCGATTCCGAGGGGGAGAGCTGATCGAATCCTGTTGCATCGTCACCTGCGAGCCGAACGCGCTGGCGGCGAGATTTCACGACCGGATGCCGGTGATCATTGCCCCTGACGATTACGATACCTGGCTGATCGGTACTCCCGAGCAGGCCCTTGCGCTGCTCAGGCCGTATCCCGCGGAGCAGATGCGGGCCTACCCGGTGAGCGCGAGCGTCAACCGTCCCGCCAACGACACGCCAGAGCTCGATCGATCCGCTTCCCCAATGAAGGTCATTTGCCGCGGTGAAGCGCGCCCGATTCGGTCGCGAAGTGACGCGCGGCGGCGCGCGCCGGCGGGCGGCGCCGTCGTCCCACCCGCGCCAGCGGCAAAAGCGAGTCCACGAGGAGTCTGGCACGGCCCTTGCTCAAAGGATGGGTACCCGGGCGGGACGGCGCTCCCCTGGTTCACTCCTCGCCCTTCGCGCCGTCTCCGCACCGGGACCCGCCTCCTGCAATTAGCGCCGGTTCGTGCGGGGCTTGTAGTGCGCCGGCTCGTATACTTTACACCGACAGGTGCGCGCGGACGTTGTCCCTGTCCATCGTCGACCCGCTGCCCCTTGGCGACGACCTCGCCGCGCGACAGCACGACGTACTGGTCGGCGAGCGACTTGGCGAAGTCGTAGTATTGCTCGACCAGCAGGATCGCCATGCCGCCCCCGGCGATCAGCTTGCGGATCGCGCGCTCGATGTCCTTGATGATCGACGGCTGGATGCCCTCGGTCGGCTCGTCGAGGATCAGCAGCCGCGGCCGCATCGCCAGCGCGCGGCCGATCGCGAGCTGCTGCTGCTGGCCGCCCGAGAGGTCGCCGCCGCGCCGGTGCAGCATGCTCTTCGAGCACCGGAAACATCTCGAAGACGAACTCCGGGATCGTCGTGCCGCGCGTGCCTGCGTCGCGAGGCCCATCTGCAGATTCTCCTCGACGGTGAGCCGGGGAAAGATCTCGCGCCCCTGCGGCACGTAGCCGATGCCGAGCGCCGCGCGCGCGTACGGCGGCAGCGCGCGTGATGCTGGCGCCGTCGAAGCTGATCTCGCCCGAGCGGACTGGCAGCAAGCCCATCAGGCACTTGAGCAGCGTCGTCTTGCCGACGCCGTTGCGGCCGAGCAGCGCCGTGCACGGCCCCGGCGGCGACATCGAACGCGCACGTCGCGCAGGATGTGGCTGCCGCCGTAGTACTGGTTGAGCCCCGCGACCGTGAGCATGTCTTTCAGCGCCCAAGGAAGACCTCGATGACCTGCTCGTTCTGTCTGAATCTGCTCCATCGAGCCCTCGGCGAGCACGCTGCCTTCGTGCAGCACCGTGACGCTGCTGCGCGATGCGCGCGACGAAGTCCATGTCGTGCTCGACGACGATCAGCGTGTACTTGCCGGCAAGCGACACGAACAGCTCGGCGCTGCGCAGCGTCTCCTCGTCGGTCATGCCGGCGACCGGCTCGTCGAGCAGCAGCAGCTGCGGCTCCTGCATCAGCAGCATGCCGATCTCCAGCCACTGCTTCTGGCCGTGCGACAGCAGCCCCGCCGGCCGCCCGGCCTCCGGCAGCAGCTGGATCGTCTCCAGCGTCGTCGCGATGCGGTCGCGCGCCGCCGCGTCGAGGCGCGCGCGCAGCGTCGGCGCACACGCGCTTGTCGGCCTTCATCGCCAGCTCGAGGTTCTCGAACACCGAGTGCTGCTCGAACACGGTGGGCTTCTGGAACTTGCGCCCGATGCCGCGTGCCGGCGATTTCCGGCTCGGTGAGCCGCGTGAGGTCGATGGTCTGGCCGAAGAATGCGGTGCCGGCGTCGGGCCGCGTCTTGCCGGTGATCACATCCATCATCGTCGTCTTGCCGGCGCCGTTGGGCCCGATGACGCAGCGCAGCTCGCCGGCGTCGACCAGTCAGCGACAGGTTGTTCAGCGCCTTGAAGCCGTCGAAGCTCACGCTGATGCCGTCGAGATAGAGGATGCCCCGGTGCGTCGTGTCGACGCCTTCGACCGCGCATCCGCGCGCGCCGGCCGGCGACCGGATCGTCCCAGTGCTCGCGCCTGCGCAGCGTTCGGCTCATGTCGTTCCCTTCGCGCCGCCGACGCCGAGCAGGCCGACCAGCCCGCGCGGCAGAAACAGCGTGACCAGGATGAACAGCAGGCCGAGGCAGAACAGCCAGTATTCGGGAAACGCCTGGGTGAACCAGCTCTTGCCCAGATTGACCACCGCCGCGCCGAGCACCGGCCCGATCAGCGTGCCGCGCCCGCCGACGGCGGTCCAGATCGCGATCTCGATCGAGTTCGCCGGCGACATCTCGCTCGGATTGATGATGCCGACCTGCGGCACGTAGAGCGCGCCGGCGATGCCGCAGATCACCGCCGAAAGCGTCCAGATGAACAGCTTGAAGTAGAGCGGGTTGTAGCCGGAGAACATCACGCGGGTCTCGGCGTCGCGGATTGCGGTCAGCACCCGGCCGAGCTTGGACGTGACGATCCAGCGGCCGAGCAGGAGAAAGCCCGAGCAGCGCGGCGCCGGTGATCACGAACAGCGCCATGCGCGTCGTCGGGTGCCGTGATCGGAAAGCCCAGGATGCGCTTGAAGTCGGTGAAGCCGTTGTTGCCGCCGAAGCCGGTGTCGTTGCGGAAGAACAGCAGCATCGAACGCGTACGTCAGCGCCTGCGTGATGATCGAGAAGTACACGCCCTTGATGCGCGAGCGGAAGGCGAAGAAGCCGAAGACGAACGCGAGCAGCCCGGGCACGAGCACGACCAGCAGCGCCGCGTACCAGAAGTGATCGGTGAAGCTCCAGTACCAGGGATAGTTCTTCCAGTCGAGAAACACCATGAAGTCGGGCAGGTCGCTCTGGTACACGCCGTCGTGCCCGATCGAGCGCATCAGGTACATGCCCATCGCGTAGCCGCCGAGCGCGAAGAACAGGCCGTGGCCCAGCGACAGGATGCCGGCGTAGCCCCAGATCAGGTCCATGGCCAGCGCGACGATCGCGTAGCACATGATCTTGCCGACCAGCGTGACCCAGTAAGTCCGAGAGGTGCAACGCGCTGTCGGCGGGCACCGCCAGGTGCAGCGACGGGAAGCACGACGAACAGGACGATGGCGCGCAAGCCCGTAGAGCGACCAGCCGCGCGAGCGCTCAGCAACCCGGCGAAGCGCGGACTTGCCAGCCATCGCGGCGGGTGCGAATGCGGTCCCCATCAGCCGGTCTCCGCGATCCGGCCCTTGAGCGCGAACAGACCCTGCGGCCGCTTCTGGATGAAGACGATGATGAACACCAGCACCGCGATCTTGGCGAGCACCGCGCCCGACCAGGCTTCGAGGAACTTGTTGACGATGCCGAGGCCGAGCGCCGCGTAGACGGTGCCGGCGAGCTGGCCGACGCCGCCGAGCACGACGACCATGAACGAGTCGACGATGTAGCTCTGGCCGAGATCCGGGCCCGACGTTGCCGATCTGCGACAGCGCGCAGCCGGCAAGCCCGGCGATGCCCGAGCCCGAGGCCGAAGGCGAGCATGTCGACGCGCTCGGTCGGCACGCCCAGTGCAGCTCGCCATCGCCCGGTTCTGGGTGACCGCGCGCACGAACAGGCCCAGCCGCGTGCGGGTCAGCAGCAGCCACATCAGCAGCAGCACCAGCGCGGCGAAGCCGATGATCACGATGCGGCTCCAGGGCAGCACGATGCCGGTCATCGCCACGAATGCCGCCGGACATCCAGGACGGATTCTCGACCTGCACGTTCTGCGCGCCGAAGAGCGTGCGCACCGTCTGCATCAGGATCAGGCTGATGCCCCAGGTCGCGAGCAGCGTTTCCAGCGGTCGGCCGTAGAGGAAGCGGATCACGCTGCGCTCGAGCGCCATGCCGACCAGCGCCGACGGCGGCGAACGCAACCGGAACCGCGCACGACGAGGTAGGCGTCGAACGCGCCGGGCAGGTAGCGCGCGAAACAGGTTCTGCACGACGTAGGTCGCGTAGGCGCCGATCATGATGCAGCTCGCCGTGCGCCATGTTGATGACGCCCATCAGGCCGTAGGTGATCGCCAGGCCCAGCGCCGCGAGCAGCAGGATGCTGCCGAGGCTGATGCCGCTGAAGACGCGGCCGATCATCTCGCCGGTGGCGAGCCTGCTCTCGACCGCGCGCAGCGATTTTTCCGCTTCGCCGCGCACCTCGGCGTCGGCCTCGACGTAGCTGCCGCCCTTCTGCTCGAGCACGCCGAGCAGCAGCGTCTTGGTGGCCGGATTGCTGCTCTCGGCGAGCGCGCGGATGCCGCGATGCGCGTTGCCCGGTCCTTGCTCGCGAGCTGGATGGACGCCTGCGTCAGCGCCAGCAGCTCCTTGATCTCGGGATCGCTCTCCTGTGCCAGGGCCTTCGAGATCGCGGGCAGCATGTCCTCGTCGGCGCCGCTCTGCAGCTCCTTGGCCGCGGCGAGGCGCGTCGCCGGTCCGGCGAGGCGAGCTTCAGGGCCGCGATGCGCCGTACCGAGCTCCCTGCGCACGCGGTTGTTGACGACGACATCGTCGCGGGTTCGCAGGCAGCGGGCTCACCGCCTTGCCGGTCAGCAGGTCCGTCGCCACCTCGCCGTTGACCAGCAGCACCTGGTCCTCGCCCGACGGTCTGCACGTTGCCGTCGAGCAGCGCCTGCAGCAGCGGCAGCGCCTGCGGATCGCCGCTCGACCCAGCGCGCCGATCGCCTCGATCTTCGCATCGCTCTCGCCGAAGGCGAGCTGCGCGGATCGTCTCTGGAGCGATGGCGGCGGTCGCGGCTGCCGCCAGCGCGATGCCGGCAGCCGCCAGACACCAGCGCAGCACTCCGGCGATGACTCGACTCATCGCAGCTCCTTGCCGCCGAGGGGGACTTGCGAATGACACAGCGCGCGGCAGCGGGTGATCACGGGCCGCTGCCGCCGCTGTGCCTTGGAACTACCCGCGCTACTTCTTCTCGGGTTCGTCCTTCTTGCCCTTGTCTTCGGGAATGTACGGGCTCCACGGCGTCGCCCGGATCGGGCCCGGCGTCTTCCAGACGACGTTGAACTGGCCGTTCGCCTGCACTTCGCCGATGAACACCGGCTTCCACAGGTGGTGGTTCTTCTCGTCCATCTTGATGGTGAAGCCGTCCGGCGCCTTGAACGTCTGGCCGGCCATCGCCGCGATCACCTTGTCGACGTCGGTCGACTTGGCTTTCTCGACCGCCTGCTTCCACATGTGGATGCCGATGTAGGCTGCTTCCATCGGGTCGTTGGTCAGCGGCTTGTCGGCGTTCGGCAGGTTCTTCTTCTTCGCGTACGCGGCCCACTTCTTCTTGAACTCCTCGTTGGCCGGGTTCTTGAGCGACATGAAGTAATTCCACGCCGCGAGGTGGCCGACGAGCGGCTTGGTGTCGACGCCGCGCAGTTCTTCTTCGCCGACCGAGAACGCCACGACCGGCACGTCGGTCGCCTTCAGGCCGGCATTGCCGAGCTCCTTGTAGAACGGGACGTTGGAATCGCCGTTGATCGTCGATACCACGGCCGTCTTGCCGCCCGCGGCGAACTTCTTGATGTCGGCGACGATGGTCTGGTAGTCGCTGTGGCCGAACGGCGTGTACGTCTCCATGATGTCCTTGTCGTCGACGCCCTTCGACTTGAGGAACGCGCGCAGGATCTTGTTGGTCGTGCGCGGATAGACGTAGTCGGTGCCGAGCAGGACCCAGCGCTTGGCGCCGCCGCCTTCCTTGCTCATCAGGTACTCGACCGCCGGGATCGCCTGCTGGTTCGGCGCGGCGCCGGTATAGAACACGTTCTTCGACAGCTCCTCGCCTTCGTACTGCACCGGGTAGAAGAGCAGGCCGTTCAGCTCCTCGAACACCGGCAGCACGGATTTGCGCGATACCGAGGTCCAGCAGCCGAAGACGACGGCGACCTTGTCCTGGGTGAGCAGCTGGCGCGCCTTCTCGGCGAACAGCGGCCAGTTCGACGCCGGGTCGACGACGACCGGCTCGAGCTTCTTGCCGAGCACGCCGCCCTTGGCGTTGATCTCGTCGATCGCCATCAGCGTCACGTCCTTGAGCACCGTTTCGCTGATCGCCATCGTGCCCGACAGCGAATGCAGCACGCCGACCTTGATCGTGTCGGCGGCGAGCGCTTGCGGAGCGCCCGCGAGTCCGCCCGTGGCGAGCGCCACGCAAAGCGCCAGTCGTTTCAGAAACTTTCTTCGTTGCATGGAGTTACCTCGCGTCGATTGGTTGAGAAACGCTTCCCTGAGGTGAGCGCAGGGCGAAAGCCCGCCGCGCAGCATTGGTGCGGCCATCTCCCGGCACACGTCTGGTTCGCACGTTCCATGCCATCGCCCGGAGGTGCACCCCAAGCTGTTGATTTTTATGCCGTACCTCCGACCAAGGCCATTGGAGTGAGGACCGATCCCCGCCTGGAGAAGCGATTGCGAGCTCCATTGCGGTGCGGAACGCAGATGCGCGCACCGATTTGGAGCCAGCCCGGCTTTCTGTGCGCCGGGCCGGGCGCTAGCGCCTCTTATAATGCGTGCCGGCGCGGGTGCCTCCCGCGGAGAAGGAGCCTCTGGTATGCGCGATCAACCCGATGCCGGCCCGGTGCGCAACGGTCCCCGGATCCGGATCTCCGGCCATGGGCCGTATCTCGTATCCGGCGGCCCGCAACTCACCGCGCGCAAGCCGGCGCTCGACAAGGACGGTAACGCCGTCGCGTGGACGCGAAGGCCCGGTCGGCAAAGCGGGTGCCACGCACGTGCTGTGTCGCTGCGGGCACTCGGCCAACAAGCCGTTGTGCGACGGGACCCATCAGAAGGTCGGCTTTGACGGTACCTGCACCGCCGACCGCGCGCCAGGGGCGGCGCGGCGCAAGGTTTACGTGGGCACCGGCATCGTCATGACCGACGACGAATCGCTTTGTGCCGGTTACGCGTTCTGCGATCCGCACGGCGGCGTCTGGAGCGCGATCGAGCGCAGAGCGCCGACCCCGCGATCCGGCAGCGGGTCGAACGGCAGATCGCCCATTGTCCTTCGGGTCGCCTGCAGTCCGCGCCGAGCGCGACTGCGATGCCGGTGGAGATCCCTTATTTACCGACCATCGCAACGATTCCGGATGGGCCGCTCTGGGTCCTGGGCGGCATCCCCGTCGAACTCGCGGACGGATTCACCTATGAGGTGCGCAATCGGCAGCTCCTGTGCCGCTGCGGCGCCTCGCAGAACAAGCCCTTCTGCGATGGCTCGCATCGCCGCGCGCAGTTCCACGCGCCGTAGCCGGCAAATCCGCCCGGGTCGTCAGGCAGCAAGGCTCGTCGCCGCAGTCAGCGCGTCGGCAGCCGCGTCAAGCTTCCCCCTGCGCAGAGCCTCCCGTGGCGAGCGCGACCATGCCGCGCTCCTCGATGAAGCGCACGACCGTGTCGAGGCCTTCCCCGGTCTTGAGGTTGGTGAACACGAACGGCCGCTCGCCGCGCATCCTGCGCGCGTCGCGATCCATGACTTCCAGCGAGGCGCCGACCAGCGGCGCCAGATCGATCTTGTTGATCACGAGCAGATCCGACTTGGTGATGCCCGGGCCGCCCTTGCGCGGAATCTTGTCGCCGGCCGCGACATCGATGACGTACAAGCGTCAGGTCGGAGAGCTCGGGCGAGAAGGTCGCGGCGAGGTTGTCGCCGCCGCTTTCGACAAACACGATATCGAGGTTGGCAAAGCGCCGCGCCAGCCGATCGACGGCCTCGAGATTGATCGACGCGTCCTCGCGGATAGCCGTGTGCGGGCAGCCGCCGGTCTCGACGCCGATGATGCGTTCGGGCGGCAGCGCGCCGTTGCGGACGAGGAATTGCGCATCCTCTTCGGTATAGATGTCGTTGGTGACGACCGCCAGCTCATAGCGATCGCGCAGCGCCCGGCACAGCGCCAGCGTGAGCGCGGTCTTGCCGGAACCGACGGGGCCGCCGATGCCGATCCGCAGGGGTTGCGAGCGCTGTGCTCTCCATGCCTAGGAACGGAACAAACGTGAATATTGCGTCTCGTGCCGCGACGACGCAAGCGCGAGCCCCGGCGCGAACGAGCTCACCTCGTCGTCACCGATCGACCGGGCGCGCGCGACTGCCGCAGGAATCCGCGCCCCGAGGGCGACGAGCAGGCGCTGCCCTGCCACCTGTCCGAGCGGGATCGTCTTGATCGCGGCGAGTACCTGATTCTCCAGCCACGACCAGACGTATGCCGTCAGCGCCGCCTCCGCGGGACGCCGAAGCCGCGCGCGATGAGCGCATACGCTGCCGGAAGCGTGATGGGAGACATCGCGTCGGCTGCCGCGCGCGCCGCCGCATCGAGCAACTCCAGATCGGATGCAAGCCTTGCGCAGCGACGCGCCCATCTGCTCGGTCTCGGCGCGCAGCTCCGCGGTCTCGCGCGACGCGCGGAACCAGTCGTTCCATTCGACCGCTTCCCGCCAATCGTCGGCGCTGCGCAGCGTTCAGCGACCCGCCACGTGACGGCGGCCTCGCCGGGCGCGATGACGAGCTCCAGGGCACTGCCGATCCAGTCGCGCACTCGCCGCGTCGGTCGCCGACCGCCCCGGCCGCGACGGCCCACTCGAGCCCCTGCGAATAGCTGTAGGCGCCGATCGGCAGCGTGGGGCTCGCGAGCTGCAGCAGCCGCACCAGCGCGAGCGGCGCGTCGAGCGCCGTCGCTTCGTCACTGCGCCGATCCTTCGCGATGCGCGAAGTCGTGGATGATGCCGGCAGTGCTTCGCTGCGCTCGAATGGTGCTGATGGCCCGCCGCGTAGGCGCCGGCCTCGGGCTCGAACGGCGCGCAGACCGCGCAGCGTCGCCAGTCCCATGCCGAGCAGCATCTCGGCGAGCACATGGTCGGCGGCAAAGCGCAGCCAGCCCGCGCCGATCGCGACCGGGCAGTGGCGGTTGCCGAGGTGGTAGGCCGCGCGCGCGAGCGCGCCCGGATCCGCGCAGCGCACCTCCATCAGCGCTTCCGCTGCGGCGACGATGCGCACGATGCGCCCGTCGTCGGCCACGAGACAGTCGCCCCCGCGCAGCATGACGCCGCGCTCGAGGAACAGGCCGGCCTCTTCGCCGGAGCGCAGCCGCGTGCGCAGCCGGCTCTTCTGCCGCTGCTCGAAGCGGCAGCACCAGCTCCGCGTCCGTGCGTTCCTGCGCCGCGATGCGCTGGCGGGCGATCAACATGGCGTCAGAACAGAAAGTAGCGCTGCGCCAGCGGCAGCTCGGTCGCCGGCTCGCAGGTCAGCAGCTGGCCGTCGGCGCGAACCACGTAGGTCTCCGGATCGACGTCGATCTTCGGCAGCGCGTCGTTGAGCTTCATGTCGCGTCTTGCCGATCCGGCGCGTGTTCTCGACGGCGACCAGCGGCTTGCCAAGCTTGAGCGCCGCGACCGCGCCGTTCTTGAGCGCGGCCTTCGACACGAAAGTCACGCGAGGTCGACGAGTGCCTTGCCGAAGGCGCCGAACATCGGCCGATAGTGCACCGGCTGCGGCGTGGGGATCGAGGCGTTGGGGTCGCCCATCGCCGCCGCCGCGATCATGCCGCCTTTGAGGATCAGCGACGGCTTCACGCCGAAAAAGGCCGGCTTCCACAGCACGAGATCGGCGAGCCTGCCCGGCTCGACCGAGCCGACCACGTGGCTGATGCCGTGCGCGATCGCCGGATTGATCGTGTACTTCGCGACGTAGCGCTTGACGCGAAAGTTGTCGTGTGCGCGCGGGATCGGGTGCGAGCTTGCCGCGCTGCACCTTCATCTTGTGCGCGGTCTGCCAGGTGCGGATGATCACTTCGCCGACGCGGCCCATCGCCTGCGAGTCCGACGACAGCATCGAAAATGCGCCGAGGTCGTGCAGGATGTCCTCCGCGGCGATCGTCTCGCGCCGGATGCGCGACTCGGCGAAAGCGACGTCTTCGGCGATGCCCGGATCGAGGTGATGGCACACCATCAGCATGTCGAGATGCTCGTCGATGGTGTTGACCGTGTACGGCCGCGTCGGGTTGGTCGACGAGGGCAGCACGTTCGGCTCGCCGCAGACGCTGATGATGTCGGGCGCGTGGCCGCCGCCGGCGCCCTCGGTGTGATAGGTGTGGATCGTTCGGCCGCCGATCGCGCGCAAGGTGGTCTCGACGAAGCCCGACTCGTTGAGCGTGTCGGTGTGGATCGCGACCTGCACGTCCATCGCGTCGGCGACCCGCAGTGCCGCGTCGATCGCCGCCGGCGTCGTGCCCCAGTCCTCGTGCAGCTTGAGCCCGATCGCGCCGGCCTCGATCTGCTCGGCGAGCGGCTGCGTGCGGCTCGCGTTGCCCTTGCCGAGGAAGCCGAGGTTCATCGGAAACGCCTCCGCCGCCTCGAGCATGCGATGAATGTGCCAGGGCCCCGGCGTGCAGGTCGTCGCAAAGGTTCCGGTCGCCGGCCCCGTGCCGCCGCCGATCATGGTCGTGACGCCCGCCATCAGCGCCTCCTCGATCTGCTGCGGGCAGATGAAATGAATGTGCGAGTCGATGCCGCCGGCGGTGACGATCATGCCTTCGCCGGCGATGATCTCGGTGGCCGCGCCGATGACGATGTCCACACCCGGCTGGATGTCGGGATTGCCCGCCTTGCCCAGCTTCGCGATCTTTCCGTTCTTGATCGCGATATCGCACTTCACGATGCCCCACCAGTCGATGACCAGCGCATTGGTGATCACCGTGTCGGCGCTGTCCTTCGCGCTGCGCTGGCTCTGGCCCATGCCGTCGCGGATCACCTTGCCGCCGCCGAACTTGACCTCTTCGCCGTAGATGGTGAGGTCGCGCTCGACCTCGACGATGAGGTCGGTGTCCGCCAGCCGAACGCGATCGCCGACGGTCGGGCCGAACATTTCGGCGTAGGCGCGACGCTCCGAGTTTCATCGTCGCCCGCGCTTGGTTTTCGGCGGCGGCTCTTCGTCTTGGCCCGCTTCGCTCGTCCGAGCCCGCCTTGTCCAGCGGCCCCATCACCGTCGCCCGCGAATCCGAACACGACGCGCGCGCCGCCCAGCGCGACGAGCTCGACCGTGCGCTTCTGGCCCGGCTCGAAGCGCACCGCCGTGCCGGCGGGAATGTTGAGGCGATAGCCGCGCGCCGCGGCGCGATCGAATGCCAGCGCCGCATTGGTTTCGGCGAAGTGGTAGTGCGAGCCGACCTGGATCGGCCGGTCGCCGGTATTGGCCACCGCGAGCCTGCGCGTCGGCCGCCCGGCGTTGAGCTCGATTTCGCCGCTTGCGGGCAGGATCTCTCCGGGAATCATGGAATCGGATGATGCACGGTGACGAGCTTGGTGCCGTCGGGAAACGTGGCTTCGACCTGGATCTCCGGAATCATCTCCGGCACGCCGTCCTGCACCTGCGCACGGCAGAGCACCGTGGCGCCGAAGCTCATGAGCTCGGCCACCGTGCGTCCATCGCGCGCGCCTTCCAGGATCGCTGCGCTGATGTAGGCGACCGCTTCAGGGTAATTGAGCTTCAGCCCGCGCGCCAGCCGGCGCTCGGCCAGCAACGCGGCGGTGAAGAGCAGCAATTTGTCCTTCTCGCGGGGCGTCAGTTCCATGGTCGGCAGATCCGCAGTTCAGGTGTTCCAGATGCGCGGCGGCACCGCCTTGCGCTCGGCCAGCGCCGGGCGCGCACGGGCCCAGAATGCGGCGAAGTAGTGTCGCGCAGCCTCCGGCGAGGAACCGCGGTAGCGCGCGAGCAGCAGTCCGGGCAATCGCGTAACGCCACCTTCGCCATCCTCGCAGATGACCTCACGGCAGGCGAGAACCAGATCATCGGGCACGTGCGCCGCGGCTGCAAGGAATGTGCCAAACACCGACTTGCCGTTCAACCCGACCGGGGCGCGCAACAGCGGCGCGCCGCCGGCAAACTGCGCGCGCTCCGTCCACTGCCGACGACCGTCGCGCGACAGCACCACGTGCTGCCGAAAGCGGCCGTTGCGAAACGCTTCGCCGGCGAGGCGGCGGCCGAGGCAATAGATCTCCCAGCCCAGGAACCGTGCGCCGTCGTGCAAGGCGACCCGCATTTCGAGGCTGACGATCGCGCCATCGAAGACGATCGTTCTCCTGGGGCAGCCATTCGAGCAACGCTCGTGCGCCCACCGCGAACCCGATCGTTTGCTGCGCGGCGGCGCCGGCCGAGCGATACCACTTCGCCGCGCCGGGCGTGGTCAGCTGCGCCTGCGCATCCGCGCCGACGGTGACATCGAGCGCAAGCCGATCGCCGCCGACGATGCCCGCGGGCGGATGGACGACGATGCTCTGGCAGACCGCCTCGCCCTCCGGATAGAGCGACTTCTGCACGACCAGCGGCCCGCGATGCGCGCGCCGGCTGAGGACGGTGCGACCGCCTGCGCGCTCGTAGCCCAGCGACAGCTCCCCGACCCAGCCCGTGCTCCCGGGGGCCGCAAGTGCCACGTCGGAGGTGTCGTTCATGAACCGCAGTTTAGCGCAGCAGCCGCGGCCGACTCGCACCGCAACAGCACGCCGCGCGCGAATTTGGTGCACGACCGACCGGCATGGTTGTGCATCGCGGCGTCGCCGCGCTCAGCGCCGGGTGGCCTTGGACAGTGCCAGGGCGCGCGCGTATAAGCGCTTGCGTGGCGCACCGGTGAGCGTGACCGCAAGGCGGACTGCCTGGGCCAGCGGCAACTCGGCGAGCAATGCGGCGAGCGTGCGCTCCTCGGCATCCGCCGCGACGTCGGGCTTCGCCGGCGCATCGGGTGCCGCGACGATGAGGACAAATTCGCCGCGCGAGCGGTTCGGATCGGCGGCGATCCAGGCGGCCGCTTCGCCCAGGGCGCCGCGGTGAATCGATTCGAAGCGCTTGGTCAATTCGCGCGCGACGACGAGCTCGCGCTCCGGCCCCATGGCGGCAAGCAGCGCATCGAGCGTGGCGACGATCCGGTGCGGCGCTTCGTAGAGGACCAGCGCGAAGGGCAGGTCCTTGAGCCGCGCAATCGCCGCGCGGCGTGCCGCCGCGGCCGCCGGGAGGAAGCCGCAAAACAGCCACTGCGCGGCCGCGAGGCCGGAGGCGGACAGCGCGGCCACCCCCGCGCTCGGCCCGGGGACCGGCACCACGGTGTAGCCTGCGGCCGCCACCGCGCGTACGACCTCGGTTCCGGGATCGCTTACGCCCGGCGTTCCGGCGTCGCTGACGAGCGCAACGCTCTTTCCGGCCGCGAGCAGGGCTACGATTTCGGCCGCGCGCCGGCGTTCATTGTGCGCATGCAACGACAACTGGCGCGTGGCGATGCCATGGCGCGCGAGCAGCTTGGCAGTCACGCGCGTATCCTCTGCGGCGATGACGTCGACCTGGGCCAGGACGTCGAGCGCCCGCAAGCTGATGTCGCGCAGGTTTCCGAGCGGCGTCGCGACCACATATAATGCCTGTCCGATCGCCGGCAATGCCTCAACCGTCGTCACGGCGACGATCTCCTTTCGATGCCACTCGATTTTGGAAACATAGCGCGTACGCACGCCGCTCCGGCGCTGCTGCTTGCGGCGTTGCTGCTTGCGGCATGTGCCGGACCGGGACCATTGTCCGGATCGCGACCTGACGCCGCAACCGCGGCCCCGGCACCTGCCGCGGCGCCTTCGCCGCCGCCTTCTGCGCCGGTGGTCCCGTCGCCGCTGCCGGAACCGCCGCCGGCGCCGCCCGTCGTTACCCCGGCGCCGCCGCGGAACCGCGGCCCACGACGGACACCATCTGCCTGGTCCTGCCGCTCGAATCACCGACCTACGGCCGAGCCGCCGCGGCGGTCAAGGCTGGGTTTCTCGCCGCCGCCGATGCGGCCCGAAGCGCCGCGCGCGTGCGCGTGATTGGGCATGGCGATGACGGCGTCCTGCCGGCCTTCGCCGCCGCCGAAGAGTCCGGCGCGGCGCTGATCGTCGGACCACTGACCCGCGACGACGTCAAGACCGTCCTCGCAATGGCGCTGTCGCGGCCGCGCACGCTGGTCCTGAATCAGACCGAAGACGGTTCGCCATTGCCGCGCGACGTCTATGCGCTGACGCTGTCTATCGACAGCGATGCGGCGCTGGAAGCCAGGCGCGCACACGACGAGGGCGCGCGCGTGGTTGCGACCGTGGGCAGCGACGCGCCGCTGCAGCTCCGTTTCAGGGCCGCGTTTACCGCGGCATGGCAGCGTGCCGGCGGGGATCCCCCGCGCGAATACCGCTTCGACCCTAACCCCGAGGTCCTGCGCGTGCTGCGGCAGGAGCTCGCCGCGCATCCTTCCGATGCGACGCTGCTTGCCGTCAATGCTGGCGACGCCGCTTTGGCGAAATCGTTTCTGCCGCCGGGCGTCGTCTACGCCAGCAGCCAGATCGCCGACGATCTCCCGGCGCCGATGCTGCGCGATCTCGAGGGCGTGCGCTACGTCGAGATTCCGTGGCTCGCCGACCCGTCGAGCCCGGCTCTTGCGCGCCTCCCCCGCGCGGACCTGGGCGACCCCGTACTCGAGCGCCTGTATGCGCTCGGTCTCGATGCATTTGTAATCGCCGAGCTGCTCGCCAATTCGATACCCCCGGACCGGGTCGAGCTCGACGGCGCCACCGGCCACCTGTCGCTTGCGCCGACGCACGTCTTCGCCCGTGAAGGCCGGCTGATGGTGATTCACGACGGCCAGCCCACCGCGTACGCTGCGCCGCAATGAGCCGCGTTGGCGAAGACGCTCCGCGGCGCGGCGGCACCCGGTTGGCGTGACCGCGAACGGCCCCGCGCCGAACGCGCTGGCGGCATCCGCTCCGGGCGCCTGGCCAACATTGCTACAATTCCATGCTTGCGGCGCGCTTCGCGCCGGAACTTGCCGCGCTTTCTGACTTGATGGACACCACTCGCCGCATCCGCGCACATTTCGCTGACAGTGCGCAGCTCAAGCTCGCGGCCGTCGACGAATTGACGCCGCACATCGTGCGCGCGGCCGCGCTGATGACCGACTGCCTGCTCGCCGACGGCAAGATCCTAGCTTGCGGCAACGGCGGCTCGGCGGCGGACGCGCAACACTTCGCCGCGGAGATGGTCGGTCGTTTCGAGCGGGAGCGGCCCGAGCTGCCGGCCATATCCCTCGCCACCGACACCTCGCTCCTGACCGCGGTGGCCAACGATTACGATTTCGCGCAGGTCTTCGCCAGACAGGTACGAGCCCTGGGACGCACCGGCGACGTGCTGCTGGCAATCTCGACTTCCGGCAATTCGGGCAACGTCGTCGCGGCCGTAGACGCCGCGCACGAGCGCGGCATGCGCATCGTGGCGCTGACGGGCAAGGGTGGCGGGCGCATCGGCGAGCAGGTGATGGCTGGAGATGTCCATCTGTGCGTGCCGCACACCGTCACTGCCCGCATCCAGGAGGTCCATCTGCTCACCATTCACTGCTTGTGCGACTCGATCGACGCGAATCTTTTGGGAGACGATGCATGACCGGTCGTCGGCTGAACGTCGTGGCCCAGCACGGCGCCAGGTACCTACTGCGCCTCGTGCGCCACGACGAGGATGATGCCGCGACCGAAATCGCTCGCACCGCCTGCGGCGCGCGGCCTGCGGTGAAGTTCTTCGAGCACAGCGCGGGATGACCGCGCGCGAACCCGCCGCGCCGCAGCCAGCATTCGCCGCCAAGATCGCGACGCCCGCGGCGCTGGGCCGGCGCGTTGCGACGCTGCCCCGGCCGCGAGTATTCACCAACGGCGTCTTTGACATCCTGCACCGCGGACACGTCACCTACCTCGATCGGGCGCGCGCCCTCGGCGGTTCGCTCATCGTCGGCGTCAACAGCGACGCCTCGGTGCGGCGCCTTGGCAAAGGCCCGGAGCGACCCGTCAATTCCCTCGCCGACCGGCTCGCGGTTCTCGCGGCGCTGGAGTCGGTCAGCCTTGTTGTTGCGTTCGACGAGGACACGCCGCTCGCGCTGGTGCTGGCCTGTCGTCCCGATATCATCGTCAAGGGTGGGGACTATTCGGCTGCGACCACCGTGGGCGCAGCGGAAGTTATTGCCTGGGGCGGTCGCTTCGAGGCGATTCCGATCGTCGGCGGGTGCTCAACCTCGGGGCTGCTGGCCAGGATTCGCCGCATAGCTGCAAGGCGGCCGGCGCTTGCTATACTTCAATCGGAAATGGGTCCGTGCACCGTGCCGCCTCGATGGTTAATTCGCTCGATCCCGCCGGCCTGCGTGCGTTGCTCGACAGTGCCGCTCCGCCCCAGCTCGTCGACGTGCGCAGCGCAGCCGAGGTTGCGCGCGGGGTGATCGCCGGCGCGAAGCACATCGAGCTCGCGGCCCTTCCGGCGCGCGCGGGCGAACTCGACGCTTCGGCGCCGTGCGTGCTGTACTGCCTGTCGGGCGCCCGCTCGGCCCAGGGCTGCGCGTTTCTGGCCCAGCGCGGATTCCAGCACCTGCATCACCTCGATGGTGGAATCGCCGCGTGGGCCAAGGCCGGATTGCCCGTAACCGCGTAGACCGGCGATGGAAACGATACCTCAGGCCGACCGCGAGGTGGACGCGCGGGGGCTGAACTGTCCGCTGCCGGTGCTGCGGACGAAGAAGGCGCTCAACGACATGACCAGCGGCCAGGTGCTGCGCATACTTGCCACCGATCCGGCTTCCGTGCGCGACTTCCAGGCATTCGCCAGGCAGACCGGCAATGCCCTGTTGCAGCACGTCGAGCACGACGGCGTGTTCACGTTCCTGCTGCAGCGAAAATAGCTGCCGGCCGCGGCTTGGCGGTTGCGCGCGCCGCTCGCGATCGCCGGCGGCGCCGCATCCGTGGCGGTGCGCGGTGCGGGCGGTGGTCCCCGGCTAGCGACGATAGCGGTTCAGAAAGTCGAGCACGATTCCCTTCTGGGACTTCTCGATCGCTGCGTCGAGACTGCGATCGCCCGGATCGTTTTGCGCCGCCTTGCGGAAGGCATCGATCGCATCCTGATGATAACCCTGCGCCTGCAGCGAGTACCCGAGGCAGCGCCAGGGCTCGGCGCTCCAGAACTCGAGGTTCGACCACGCCTGGCACAGCTCGGTCGCCCGGCGCCAGTTACCCGCGCTGAGCATGCGCGGCCCTTCGCCGCGCAGCAGCGCGAGGCGCGCCTGCCGTTCCGCGAATATCGCGGTCGTATCGACGTCGTCGGTGGGCAAAGCGCGGGTGATCGGTCCCGACGCGCTAAGCGCAGGAGTGGTCAGGTTGCGTTCGAGCGATCCGAGCTTGCCCGCCTCGCCCTGCAACGCGCGCGGCAACAGCGTCGGCGGCGAGGGAACCCAGGTCATGATCGCGGTCTTCGCCAGCGCGATCGACTGTTCCATCGGATCGTGCCAGGCCACGCCGTAGAGCCAGAGCATCGCGGCGAGCCCGACGACACCGGTGACGATGTTGAGCACGCCCGGCGGGCTGTGCGTGACCAGGCAATCCTCCGCGAAGTCCCAGTCAGTCTCTCCGTTCTGCGCCTACCGATTCGTAGGCAACGGCGATCAGGATCGGCGCGAGCAGCGGAAAGCCGCAGGCAATGCCTTCCCACCAGACGCGGAAGGCGCGGCGCAGCGCGCGCTGGAGCTGCGCCCGCACGTCGCGTCGCGCATACGCATCGCTGATCGAGAATTGCAAATACACGCCGAACAGCCATTTGCCCGGCGTCTGCTGCAACGCCGCAATCAGCAGCGCCTCGACCGGCACCCAGGTCGCGGTAATGAGAATCGGCGCGATGAGCGGATGGCCGATCCAGAACGCCGTCTGGTCGCTGATCACCTCGGCGCCGTGGAGTTCGGAAATCAGGAGCGCCAGCATGAGGCCCCAGATCGCGTAGTCGAACAATCGCGCCGCGAGGCGGTTCCACGGCCGCGGTTCGCTGGTGCGGCCGGCCTTGGCGCGCTCGAGTTCCGCCATCCGCAGCTGGAAGATCCAGCTCGCATCCTCCTGCGGCGCATCGGTGCCGAGGAAGACGCTCTTTTCGCGCCGCCAGTTGAGGATCGCGATGTCGGTCTGCGGCACCAACGCGGGCAATGGCACGATCCGCCGGCGCCGCATGAACGCAATGCCGTGGACGATGCCGTAGACCAGCGCCAGGACGAGCAGCGAGAGCGTAAGCCATACCAGTACCTGCTTCGCCACAAGCACCGCGTCCGCGGGCGTGACGAAAACGATCGCCCCGGTGATGAACGCCGCGAACAGCAGACAGAGGGCAACGCGTCCGGCGACCGTGCGCCCGAAGGATGCGACGACGCGCTCGGTGAGCCCCGGGTGATGCAGCGTCTTTTCGGGGCGGGCGCTTGGCCCGGTGAGGATGCGCTCCTCGGCGATGTCGATCACGTCGTCGCCAGCCTGCGTCGCGGTTCCGGTCCCGGCATCGGCCGCGACATTCGAGACGAAGTGCGCGATGCGCTGCTCCGTGTTCGCCTCGGTCGTGACCGCGAGCTCCTGGTCATAGCGCTGGCGATGGTCGGCGTCGCTCAATATGCGACTGGCATGATTAATGAAGCGCAGCGCCTCTTCGACGTTGCCCTGCCCATCGCGCGTTTTCGCGTAATACTTGCGGATCAGGCGGCGCAACGCGGCCCGGACCTCCTCGCCAGAGGCGGCTTGTGGAATTCCGAGGGCTTCGTACAGCGTTGCTTTCATGGCCGCGATTACAGGCAAAACGCTACGAATTTTGACGTTGGAATATTCCGGTAATTGGCGCCCTATTGCAAGCTGCAGGCGCTACACGGCGCACAACGCACCGCGGGGCTGGCGCTGCGCGGCAAACGCTGCCGCTGTACGTCACGCGGACGACAAAAAAGGCGGCCGGATGGCCGCCTTTGAAATGCGTTCCCGCGCTCCACGTTGGCGCAGGCAACGGCCTTGCGACCGTCGGGCTACTCGCCTTGTTTGCCCTCGCGCTGCGCCAGCTTTTCGCGAATCCGCGCGGATTTGCCGGAGCGTCCGCGCAGGTAGTAGAGCTTGGCGCGACGAACGTCGCCCTGGCGCTTGACCTCGATGCTCGCAATCAGCGGCGAATACGTCTGGAACGTTCGTTCGACGCCCTCGCCACTCGAGATCTTGCGCACGACGAACGACGAATTAAGGCCGCGATTGCGCTTGGCGATCACCACGCCTTCGTAGGCCTGCACGCGCTTGCGCTCGCCTTCGACCACGTTCACGTTGACGATGACGGTATCGCCAGGCGCGAATTCCGGAACGGTCTTTGCCAGACGCGCAATTTCTTCGCCTTCCAGTTGCTCGATGATGTTCATGTTGCCTTCTCCGCTTTGGTTACTTTCGCCCGAGATTCAACCGCCGTAGCCCACCCGCGAGCGCCGGTTCGCCGGCTCTCTCGACACCCATCAGTCAGCGCGCTCCTTGCCAGGAGCCGGCTCCTGCCGGAACTCTTCCAGCAGCCGCGCTTCCTCCGCACTCATACCCCGCGCCGCGAGCAGGTCGGGGCGTCGCAACCACGTTCGCCCGAGCGCCTGCTTCAGCCGCCAACGCGCGATGGCGGCATGGTCGCCCGACAGCAATACCGCCGGCACCGCGCGCCCCTGGTACACGTCCGGTCGCGTGTAGTGGGGGCAGTCGAGCAGCCCGGTTACGAACGATTCCTCCACGCTCGACTGCGCATCGTTCAGCACCCCGGGCAGCTGGCGCACGATGGCATCGATCAACAACAGCGCCGGCAACTCCCCCCCAGAAACGACAAAATCCCCGATCGCCAGTTCCAGATCGACCGCGCGCTCGAGCAACCGCTCGTCGACGCCTTCGTAGCGGCCGGCGACGACAACCAGGCCCGGCTCAGCCGCCAGTTCGACCACTCGCGGGTGCCGCAACGGCTCGCCCTGCGGTGACATGTATATCACCCGCGGCGCCGCGACCCCGCTTTGCACCAGCCGTCCGCGGGCCGCGCTGATTGCCTGTTCCAACGGCTCGGCCAGCATGACCATGCCCGGCCCGCCTCCGTACGGCCGGTCGTCGACGCTTTTGTGGCGGTCGGCGGCAAAATCACGCGGGTTTGTCGTCCCGAGTGTCCATAGCCCCCGGTCGCGCGCCCGGCCGGTTACCCCGTACGCCGCAGCGCCAGCCGCCAACTCCGGAAACAGCGTAACGAGCTCGATGCGCATCGTATTCGCGTTCCCGCCATCCTCGCGTCCCCCGTCGGGTTGCGCACCGACGGCAGGCCGCCATCAATATTCCGGCTGCCAGTCGACGACGATCCGCGCCCCGTCCACGTCGACCGCGTCGACATGCGCGGGCACCAGCGGGATCAGCCGCTCGCTTCCCACCGGCGTTGTCGGCCCGCGCCACCCGCAGCACCGGATGGGCCGCCGTCTCCAGCACGGCAACCACGCGCCCGAGCACAACTCCGGAGCGGTTAATGACCGAGAGCCCCACCAGGTCCGCCCAGTAAACCTCGTCTGCTGCGAGCGCGGGGAGCGACGCCTTGGGCACCCCGACCGCCGCGCCGCGCCACTGCGCCACGTCCTCGCGCTGATTCAATCCCTCGAGCCGCGCCACCACCGCACCCGCCGTGCAGGCGCGCTTCGAGCACTGCGAATTCACGCCACCGGTCGTCGCCCGTTGCCAGCCACCAAGTCCGGTAGGCGAGCAACCCGTCGGGCGAGGCCGTGTATGCTCGCACCTTGATCCATCCTTGTACGCCGTAGGGCGCGGTGACGCGCCCCATGACGACAAGGTCGGTCGGTGTGCGGTCGCCAGCCTCGCTTAGCCAGCGGTCGCCTGCGCGGTGCCGGCGGTCACGGCGGCGCGCTTGACCAGCCCCGCCACCGTGTCCGAAAGCTTCGCGCCCCGGTGCCGCCAGTGCTCGATGCGGTCGAGCGCGAGCCGCAGCGCTTCTTCGTTCTTGCCGGCGATCGGATTGTAAAAGCCGACGCGCTCGATGAACCGTCCGTCGCGACGATGGCGCGAGTCGGCCACGACGATGTTGTAGAAGGGCCGCTTCTTTGCGCCGCCCCGAGCCAGTCGGATGACTACCATTGCGGGTGCCTGCCGTGTCGGAAAAAAGATATTGATTATATGGCGAAATCGGGCTCCATGGCAACCCGCTTCGCGAGCCCGCTTCGGGGCGACACCGGCTTAGCGGAGCCCCGGGAAACCCGCCGCGCATGCCGCGCAGCATCTTCTGCATCCCCCCCTTGGCGACCATCTTCATCATCTTCTGGGCCTGCTCGAACTGCGCCAGCAGGCGGTTGACTTCCTGCACCGTAACCCCCGCGCCGGCGGCGACCCGTCGCTTGCGCGAGGCCTTCAAGAGCTCGGGCCGGCGGCGCTCCGCCGGCGTCATCGAGTTGATGATGCCCTCGAGGCGACGGACCGTTCGATCATCGGCCTGCGCCGCCTGCGCGGCGCGCGCGAGCTCGCCGGGCAGCTTGTCGAGCAGGCCCTGCATCCCGCCCATCTTGCGCATCTGGCCGAGCTGCGCCTTGAAATCGTCGAGGTCGAACCCCTTGCCGGCCCTGACCTTCTTGGCGAGCCGCCCGGCCGCGTCGCGGTCGACCTGCCGGTGCGCCTCCTCGATCAGCGTCAGCATGTCGCCCATGCCGAGAATGCGCGACGCCATGCGCTCGGGGTGGAAGACTTCGAGCCCGTCGAGCTTCTCGGCAACGCCGGCGTACTTGATCGGGGCACCGGTCACCTGGCGTACCGACAGCGCTGCGCCGCCGCGCGCATCGCCGTCGAGCTTGGTCAGCACGACACCCGGTGAGCGGAAACGCCGTTGCGAAAGCCTTGGCCGTGTTCACCGCGTCCTGACCCTGCATCGCGTCGACGACGAACAGCGTTTCGATCGGGCGCAGCGCCGCATGCAGCGCCGCGATCTCGCGCATCATCGGCGTCGTCGATCGCGAGCCGTCCCGCCGTGTCGACGATGAGCACGTCGTGGTAATGCTTGCGCGCCCAGTCAAGGGCGGCCAGTGCGATGGGCACCGGCTCGGTTGCCGGCGTCGCCGGAGAGAAGTCGATGCCGAGCTCCCCGGCCAATGTCGCGAGCTGCGCCATCGCCGCCGGGCGGTAGACGTCGCAGCTCACGAGCAGCACTTTCTTGCGCGAACCGTCGCGCAGCAAGCGCGCGAGCTTCGCCGCGGTAGTCGTTTTGCCGGTGCCTTGCAATCCGGCGAGCAGGATCACCGCCGGCGGCACCGTGGCGAGGTCAAGCGGAGTCGCAGCCCCGCCCATCAGCGCGGTCAACTCGCGCTGGACGACGCCGATCAACGCCTGGCCGGGCGTCAGCGAACTCAGCACCTCCTGCCCCAAGCGCCTTGTCGCGGACCGCGGCGATGAATTGCCTGACCACCGGCAATGCCACATCGGCTTCGAGAAGCGCAAGCCGGACCTCGCGCAAGGCGTCCTGGATGTTGTCTTCGGTGAGGCGTGCCTCGCCGCGCAACGCCTTGACGACGCGGCCGAGCCGTTCGGTCAGATTGTCGAGCATCGAGGAGTGATCCTGGCTTGCAAGCGCGGTGCGGCTGTCATGCCGCGGTGTTGGTGTAAACTCGATCGGGCGAGACGCTGGCCCGTGACAATTCTACTCTACCTGCTCGTCCCGGCTGCCTACCTCGCCGCCGCGGCGCTCGAATGGAAACGGCTTGCGCCGTCGAGTGGCGCACCGCGCGAGGCGGACCGGGCGCTTGCGGCGTGGCTGGCTGCCGCCGCGCTCGTCGGTCACGCCACATTGCTCATCGGCGCGGTCTACACCCGCGACGGTCTCGACGTGAGCCTCGCCAACGCGCTGTCGGTCGTCGCCGGCCTCACGGCGCTCTTCGCGTGGGTCGGCAACCTCACGCGCACGCTGCCCGGAGTTGCCGCCATTGCGCTGCCGGTGGCGGCGGTTGCGGCGCCATTGCCGGCGCTGCTGCCCAATCCGCACCGGTTCTCGCTCGTCGACGAGCCCTGGGCGGCGCTGCATATCGCGGTTGCCTTGAGCGCGTACTCGCTGCTTTTCATCGCCGCGCTGCAGGCGCTGCTGCTGCTCGGATTCGAGCGCAGGCTGCATCACGCGCTGCCCGACCCCACGGCCGAGACGCTGCCGCCGTTGCTGACCCTGGAACGCTTCCTGTTTCGGCTGGTCGGCGTCGGCTACGCGTTACTCACGCTGACGCTGCTCAGTGGCGCCGTGTTTTCCGAGGAACTGTTCGGCAAACCCTTGCGCTTCACGCACAAGATCGTATTCTCGGTGCTCGCGTGGCTGGTATTCGGCGGGCTGCTCTTCGGCCGTTACCGTTACGGCTTGCGCGGTCGCTCTGCGCTGCACTGGATCCTCGCCGGCACCGTGCTGCTGTTGCTCGCCTATGTGGGCAGCAAGTTCGTGCTCGAGGTGATCCTCGGCCGCTGACGGCGCAAGCGATTCCTTGACAGGCGCGCGGCGCGGTCAAATACTGGCCGCAATCGCCGCAACTGCCAACCCGGCTTGGACGACACTCCCCTGAGCAGCCTGTTCGCGGCGCTTGCCGCGCTGCTCGTGGCATCCGGATTCTTCTCCATCGCCGAAACCGCGATGATGGCGGTCAATCGCTATCGGTTGCGGCATCGAGCCAAGCAGCGGGGCAAGGGGCGCGAAGCTCGCGCTCTCGCTGCTGGCGCAGACCGACACGCTCCTCGGCGTCATCCTGCTCGGCAATACGCTGGTGGCCGCGGCGGCAGCGACACTAACCGCGGTGATCACCAAACGCCTGTTTGGCGAAGGGCAGGCGGCGCTGGCGCTGGGCACGGTCACGATCTCGTTTGCGTTGCTGGTGTTCTCCGAGATCACGCCCAAGGTCATCGGCGCCGCGCACGCCGATCGCCTCGCACCGATCGTCAGCTTTGTCCTTGCGCCGATGCTCAAGCTCGCGACGCCGATCGTCTGGTTCGTGAATCTGTTCGTGCGCGCGCTGTTGAAGCTGCTGGCGATCGGCCCTGGCGGCGAGGGCCACGCGCCGCTCACACAGGAGGAGTTGCGCTCGTTGGTGCTCGAGGGACAGTACTTTCGCGGCAAGCACCGGGCGATGCTCGCCAACCTGTTCGATCTCGACGCGGTGAGCGTCGACGACGTCATGACGCCACGCAGCCAGATCGAAGCGATCGACCTCAACGCCAAGTCGACGCTGCTCGCGGAGCAACTTGCCAACTGCTACCACACACGGCTGCCGGCGTACGAGGACGAACTCGATAATATCGTCGGTATCATTCATGTGAAGCAGGTTCTCCGGCTGCAGCAGGCCGACGCGCTCGACGCCGAGCAGCTGCGGACGATTCTGCGGCCGCCGTATTTCGTTCCCGCAGGGACACCCCTGCTCGCGCAATTGCAGCAGTTTCAGGCAGCGCGGCAAACGCTGGGGCTCGTCGTCGACGAATACGGCGAGCTGCTCGGCCTCGTATCGATCGAAGATATCCTCGAGGAGATCGTCGGCGAGTTCACCACCCAAGCGCCGGGAGGCACCGAGCTGGTCCAGCGTGAGGCGGACGGAAGTGTTGTAGTCGACGGGATGGCGTCGTTACGGATTCTCAACCGCAAGCTCGGCACCTCGTTTCCGCTCGATGGCCCGAAGACGCTGAACGGCCTGATCGTCGGTCATCTCGGCGAAATCCCCGCCGCCGGTGCAACTTTCCGACTCGCCGACCAGGCGATGGAGATCCTGCAGGTCCAGGACCGGGCGGTAAAAGTTGTTAAACTGCTCCCCCCAGTCGGGCGCAACACCGCGCCAGCTTTACAAACCAGTGGCGAGCAGGCATCATCATTAAGTTAGGTTTAATGCGTCTGGAATAAGCCGCCGGCGGCGCGCGAGGGCCTTTGGCGGTTCGGACCGCGCATCATCACGAATTCACTGATCATGGCAACACACGCCGCAACACGAACCATCAGTGGCCTTGCCCGGGCCATGGTGCAGAACGGCCTGCTGTCCGAGTACGACGCCGAGACTTTGCAGGGTCAGGCGCAGACCGCCAAGATCGGCTTCGTCGAGCAAATCCTGCTCGCGAAGCGGATGACGGCGACGCAGGTCGCGATGTTCGCGTCGCGCGCGTTCGGCACGCCGATGATGGACTTGAACGGCTTCGACCTTGAGCAGATCAACAAGGACCTGGTCGATGCGAGGTTGGCGGCGAGCCGCCGCGTGCTGCCGCTAACCAAGCGCGGCAACCGGCTGTTCGTCGCCGTATCCGATCCGGCCAATCTGCAGGCGCTCGACGAAATCCGCTTCAAGACCAATCTCGTCATCGACACCGTGGTCGTCGAAGACGACAAGCTCGGCCAAATCATCGCCAAGTTCGCCGAGACGACGGGTCAAAAGCTGGCGGATATGGTCAGCGACGACGACCTCGAAATCAACGTCGATACCGACAACAAAACCACCGAGGACGAAGCCAACCCCGATGTCGACGATGCGCCCGTCGTCCGCTATCTGCAGAAGATCCTGGTCGACGCCATCAGTGCGGGAGTCTCCGACATTCACTTCGAACCGTACGAGCGGTTCTATCGGATCCGCTACCGGCTCGACGGACAATTGATGGAAGTCGCGCAGCCTCCGCTCGCCATCAAGGACAGGATGGCGTCGCGGATCAAGGTGATCTCCAAGCTCGACATCTCCGAGAAGCGCGTGCCGCAGGATGGCCGGATGAAACTCGTGCTGTCGAAAAACCGCGCCATCGATTTCCGCGTCAGCACGCTGCCGACGCTGTATGGCGAAAAGCTGGTGCTGCGGATCCTCGATGCGGCGGGCGTCAAGCTCGGCATCGAGGCGCTGGGGTACGAGCCCGACCAGCAGCAGCTTCTGCTGAACGCGATCAAACGCCCCTACGGCATGATCCTGGTTACCGGCCCGACCGGCAGCGGCAAGACCGTGTCGCTCTACACCTGCCTCAACATTCTCAACCAGCCCGGGATCAACATTTCGACTGCCGAAGATCCGGCCGAAATCCAGCTCGCGGGAGTCAATCAGGTCAACGTCAACGAGAAAGCCGGGCTCAACTTCGCCACGGCGCTGCGCGCATTCCTGCGCCAGGATCCGGACATCATCATGGTCGGTGAAATTCGTGACCTGGAGACCGCCGACATCTCCGTCAAGGCGGCACAGACCGGACACCTGGTACTGTCGACACTGCACACGAACGATGCGCCCGCGACCCTGATGCGGCTTCTCAACATGGGCGTCGCCCCTTTCAACATCGCGTCCTCGGTCATTCTCATCACGGCGCAGAGACTGGCGCGCAAGCTGTGCACGCAATGTAAGCGCGCCGAGGACATTCCGCCGGAAGCGCTGCTCCAGGCCGGATTTACCGAGGAAGATCTCGATGGGTCGTGGCAGGCCTTCGGCCCGGCGGGCTGCGATCACTGCAAGGGTACCGGCTACAAAGGCCGCCTCGGCATCTACGAAGTAATGCCGATCTCCGACGAGATGCGGCAGCTGATCATGCGCAGCGCCAACGCGCTCGAGCTCGCCGAGCAGGCGCAGAAGGAAGGCATCAAGAATTTGCGCCAGTCTGGCCTGGTCAAGGTCAAGCATGGCGTGACCTCGCTCGAGGAAATCGAAGCGGTCACCAACGAATAACCCTAGCGGATTCCATCATTATGGCTACTGCGATCGCCCAACGCCGAGACACCGGGGTCAAGGAATACACCTATACCTGGGAAGGCATCGACCGCAACAACCGCAACGTGCGCGGCGAGATGAAGTCGGCGTCCGAGAACGTCGTCAGGTCCAATCTGCGCCGCCAGGGCATCCGCATCACCAAGCTCAAGCGGCAGACGTTCCGCGGCGGGCGCAAGGTCACCGAAAAGGACATCACGTTCTTCACCCGTCAGCTCGCGACGATGCTCAAGGCCGGCGTGCCGTTGCTGCAGTGCTTCGAGATTGTCGCCCGCGGTCACAGCAACGCACGCTTTTCCCGGCTGATGATGGACATCAAAGGACGGGTCGAGACAGGCTCCAGCCTGTCGCAGGCTTTTCGCGCCCATCCGGCGCACTTCGACGCGCTCTACTGCAACCTCGTCGGCGCTGGCGAGACCTCCGGCATGCTCGACGGCATCCTCGATCGGCTTGCCACGTACAAGGAGAAGATCCTCGCCCTCAAGAGCAAGATCAAATCCGCACTGTTCTATCCCATCACGGTCGTCACGGTCGCGATCATCGTCATTTGGATCATCATGGTGTTCGTCATTCCGTCGTTCAAGAAGGTGTTCGCCAACTTCGGCGCCAACCTTCCGGCGCCAACGCTGATCGTGATGGGGATCTCCGACTTTTTTGTCTCCTGGTGGTGGTTGATGCTCGCCGATCATCATCGGGGCGTTGTCCACCTTCTTTTTCCTGCATCGGCGGTCGGAGGCTTTCCGCTACGCAATCGACCGGATCGCGCTGAAAGTTCCGATCGTCGGGGAAATTGTCTTGAAAGCGACCATCGCCCGCTGGACGCGGACGCTGGCGACGATGTTCGCCGCCGGCGTGCCGCTGGTCGAGTCGCTCGACGCGGTCGCAGGCGCATCGGGGAACGCGGTGTACATCCAAGGCACCCGCAGGATCCAGAACGAGGTCAGCACCGGTACGAGCCTGACGAACGCGATGAGCAGCACGGGCCTGTTTCCGACCATGGTGCTGCAGATGACGCAGATCGGCGAGGAATCGGGGTCCCTCGACGGCATGCTGTCCAAGGTCGCCGAATTCTACGAACGCGAGGTCGATGACGCAGTAGGCGCGCTGACCAGTCTGCTGGAGCCCATCATTATCGTGTTCCTTGGCATCGTGGTCGGCGGCCTGGTCGTCGCGATGTACCTCCCGATCTTCAAACTGGGCGCGGTCATCTGACGCACCCGCGTCGTTGCGCATGCCGGCGTTACTGACCGCATCGCCGGCACTGGTGGTCGTCGTTGGCTTGGTCGGCCTCTGCGTCGGCAGCTTCCTCAACGTGGTCATTCACCGCCTGCCGAAAATGCTCGACCGCGGCTGGCGCGCCCAATGCGCCGAGCTTTCGGGCCAGGCGCCGCCCGAGCAACCCACCTACAACCTGCTGACGCCGCGCTCGCAGTGCCCGGCCTGCGGCCACCCCATCGCCGCCTACGAGAACATTCCGGTGGTGAGCTACCTGTTGCTGCGCGGGCGCTGCTCCGGATGCCAGGTGCCGATTTCGCGGCGCTACCCGGTCGTCGAGCTGCTCACCGGCGCGCTGACGGTTGCGCGCTGGTCCGCTTCGGCGGTGTCACGCCGGCCGCGCTCGCAGCGTGCGTGTTCCTATGGTCACTCATCGCCCTGACGTTCATCGACTTCGATACTCAGCTGCTTCCGGACAACATCACGCTGCCGCTGCTGTGGGCCGGACTGCTTGCCAACGTCGCGGGGTTTTCCCCGGGTGTCAGCCTGCGTGATGCGGTCATCGGCGCCATCGCCGGTTACCTTGCGCTGTGGGCTGTCTATTGGCTGTTCAAGCTGATCCGCGGCAAGGAAGGCATGGGTTACGGGGATTTCAAGCTGCTGGCGGCACTCGGTGCATGGCTCGGGTGGCAGATGCTGCCGCTGGTCGTGCTCCTGTCATCGATCGTCGGCGCGGCGATCGGGCTCGGGCTGGTCGTCTTCAAGGGGCGCGATCACCAGATTCCCCTGGCGTTCGGTCCCTATCTCGCTATCGCAGGCGTGATCGCGCTGTTCTTCGGCAGGGCGTTGATGGCAATGTATCTTCCGAGCTCACCTTGAGCTACGTCGTCGGGTTGACGGGTGGCATCGGCAGTGGCAAGTCCGCGGTAGCCGACGCGTTCGTGGCCCTTGGCGTCGAGGTCATCGACACCGACCTTCTAGCGCACCAGTTGTCGGCCGCCGGCGAATCCGGCCTGACCGCAATTGTGGCGGCGTTCGGCCGCGGCGTGCTCGAGCCCAATGGCGAGCTCGATCGCGCCGCGCTACGACGGCTCGTTTTCAGCGATGCCGCGGCGCGGGGCCGGCTGGAAGCCGCCCTGCATCCGCTGATCGCCGCCGAGGTTGCGCGCCGCGTCGAAACATGGCGTGGGGCCTACGGCGTCATTGTCGTGCCGCTACTGCTCGAGCGAACGGGACTGCGCACGCTCGCCGACCGGATTCTCGTGGTCGACTGTCCCGAAGAGGAGCAGGTTCGGCGCGTCGTCGCGCGCAACGGCCTTTCGCCGGAGGAGGTCCGGGCCATCATGGCGGCGCAGGTCAGTCGCGCCCAGAGGCTCGCCGCCGCCGATGAGGTTCTCGACAATACCGGCGCGCCCGACGCCATCGTGCCGCAAGTCCGCGCACTCGATCGCCGCTACCGGGAGCTCGCGGGCGGATCCGGTGCCGCCGCCTGACGTCTTGCGGGGCCGCTTCCTGCTGCGCTGCGCAGCGCGGATGGTGCACAATGTCGCCACTTCTTCGGCCGGGCTACCGACGTGATCCGTTACGAGCACCCGCTCAACGAGCGTATCCGCACCTTGATGCGCCTCGAGGATTTGTATCGCCGCGGGCTGTTCTTCACCGGCGAGGCCACGCCTGCAGACCACCACGCGGCGCTGCTCGCGCTCTTTGAGATTGTCGACGTGGCCGCCCGCGCCGATCTAAAGACCGACATCCTGCAGGAGCTGGAGCGGCAGCGCCAATTGCTCGCGCCGCTTCGGCACAATCCCGCAATCGAGACCAGCGCGCTCGATGGCGTGCTCTCGGAGATCGATGCCGCCGCCGCCAAGCTGCTCGCCCAAACCGGCAAAGTCGGACAGCACATTCGGGACAACGAGTGGCTGATGGCGATCAAGCAGCGCACCGGCATTCCTGGCGGCGCATGCGAGTTCGATCTGCCCGCTTACCATCACTGGCTGAATCTCGAGCCAGCGGCGCGGCAAGGCGATCTCCAGAACTGGCTCGCGCCGCTGCTGCCGATTCACGCCGGCCTTTCGATCATCCTGCGACTGTTGCGCGACAACGGCAAGACCACCCGTCACACTGCGTACCACGGGCTCTTTCAACTGATGCTGACGACTGCAAAAGTGGCGCAGCTGCTCCGGCTGTCGCTGGCGATGGATCTGCCGTGCGTCCCCGAAATAAGCGCCAACAAGTACGCGCTTAACATCCGTTTCGTGGGAGTCGCCGGCATGGACCGCGGCTCGGTCTACGACGGTGACGTCGAATTCGACCTCATGTTCTGCAATCTTTGATCCGCTCACAGCTCCCCGTAACTCCCGCAATTCGCTTTTGATTTTCCCTCTTCGCCTGTCATTGGCTACCCTGTCCTCAGGCGCAAGCCGAGTAGCCACGTGCCTTAGCGCATCCTGATCGCCAGCACGGGTTCCAGACCACCGCATAGTCCTACAGCACATTCAGACTTACGCTGATAGGCAACGCTTGGCAGTCGCAGTAGGTTAGTCGGCACGCGGAAGGTTGCGCTGCCCCAGGGAAGCACAACCTGAACTGCGATCAACTCTTTCAGACCGACCACACTCACGATCGAACTCCCCGATCCATAAGGAGAAGCTTTATGAAGACGATTCTTGTAGCGCTGCTCGCATCTACGTTTCTCGTCGCCGGGGCCTACGCCCAGACTCTCGCTCGCGCGACCGGCGATACTTCGACCCATGCGATGATGAAGTCGGATGCAAAACACGATATGGATGTCGAGAAACACATTAAGGATTTGCACGCAAAGCTGAAGATCTCGGCGGCCGAGGAATCCCAGTGGGACGCTTTCGCACAAGCGATGCGGGACAACGCGACTGAGCTCGATAGGGCCATCGACAAGCGTGCAGCAATGGCTAACAACGGCACGGCTGTCGATGACTTGAATGCCTATGGCGAGGTCGTTCAGACCCATGCGGATAATATCAAGAAGCTCTCGGCCGCCTTTTCTTCGTTGTATGCCTCTATGCCGGATGATCAGAAAAAGCTGGCAGACGAGGTCTTTGCTCAGCGCATGAGCGCGCATGAGGGAAAGAGGGTAGCCGCGAAATAGAGCGCTACTAACGCTCGCGCTAAGCCCATAGATGACTCCAAGGACCGATCATGAAACAACGAATGCTTTGCCTAGTCTTCGGCGTTTTGACGCTGACTGTAGCCTCAGTCGCCAGTGCTCGGGTCGACGTAAGCATCGGCGTCAATCCGTTCTACGGGGCATACGGGCCGCCGGTGGTCTACGAGCCTGCCCCCTACTATGCTGCCCCTCCGGCGGTCTATATTGGCGGCGGATACTGGGGTGACGACGATAGGGGGCATTGGCGAGGTCACCACCGCGGCCGACACCGCTGAGAAACGGGCGGAGGCGGCGCGGCGCGCAATCGCTCGCTCGGCAAAGTTTGGCGTGGTGAATCTTACCGGTGAGCCGCCCGCGTCGGCGGGTGGCTTGCATTGGTTGGCCCGGCGCCGCCTGTATTGGACCGTTGCACCCAGCTGTTCCTTCGTTGGCGTCCGCGTCCGTTGATCGCTGTTCTCGAAGCGAGGCGGTGCGGCCAATCCCACACACGTTCAGTAAGTGCCACCAGTCCGCCGGAATCGGCCTGGCTAGCGACCGGTGAGGTTTCGCGCCAAAATGCAGCCCATGGCTACGAACGTGCGGAAGGTCGCTTGCCCAAACTGTGGTGCGCCGGTTGAATGGACACCGCAAAGCCACTTCCGCCCGTTCTGTTCCGAACGCTGCCGGCTGATCGATCTGGGTGCCTGGGCCAGCGAGTCGTACCGGGTTCCGGCACCCGAAGAAAAACCCGCGGGCGGGGAGCCGCCGGACAGTTGACCTAGACGGGGCATGCGCCGCGATGCAGCGCAAATCCCCGGGCGCAATCGTGGTATCGAGAGTGGGACCCACCGAGCCCATCGAACCTAGCGACGGGAAGCGGCGAGCGAGCTACTGCGCGTGAATTCCGATCGTGTTGACCAATGCCGGCCAACGGGCAACGGACTCCCGGATTTCGGCGGCGAATGCCTCGGGGGTCGTCGCCAGCGGCTCCATTCCCAGCTGCGTGAATTGTTCCCGCACGTCGGGCTGATGCATGATGCTCGCGAATTCACGATACAACCGCGCGACGATTGCTGGCGGAGTCCGCGCGGGGGCAAGGACGCCGTTCCAGGGATCGATCGCGGCGTCGGGATAGCCCAGCTCGGCAACCGTAGGCACATCGGGCCACGCCAGCATGCGGTTGCTGCCAGCAACGGCGAGCGCCCTTAGCTGACCGTTACGCACGTACCCGTCGATCGGACCGCGAAAGGCGAGGTAGACCGGCGGCTCGCCGGTCAGGACTTCCCGCAAAGCCATGCCGGTGTCGACATAGGGAACATGAAGCAGATCGATGCCGGCTTCCTGCGCTAGGGTCGCCGCGGCCAGGTGCGACGTCGTCCCGACCCCTGGGGTCGCATAGGCGATCCTGCCCGGTTCGCGGCGGGCGAGTGCAACGAGCTCGGGCAGTGTGCTTACGCCGAGAGAGGGGTGCACCAGAATCACCAGGGGAACCTTCGCGAGCTTGCTCACCGGCACAAACGACTCGACCGGATCGACGGCGCTGTGCCCGAGCGTGCTGGGCAACAGCGTGATCAGCGACCCGGTCATCAGTAGCGTGTAACCGTCGGGAGCGCTCCTGGCGACGATCTCGCTGCCGATGTTGCCTGATGCGCCGGGGTGATTCTCGATCACGACGGGCTGCCCGACCGCGTCCGCGAGCTTCGCGCCGACGATGCGCGCGGCTATGTCCAGCTGCGTGCCGACCGCGAAGGGCACGACGATGTGGATCGGACGTTCGGGGTAGGCTCCGGTTGGCGCCATCGGTGCCGCAAGTACGGCAATCCATGGCGCACCGGTGAGCCACGCAATCGCTGCGACCACGACGCAGCGACGCAGTCCCGCCGGAGCGCGCCTGCCACGATGCGTCACGTTGTCTCCGCCGGCCAGTACCATGTATTCTTGAGCCGATGTCCGCGCAGAATCCGCCCGCCCGGGCGGAAGGTCGATCGGATGCCCGCCGGGAGTGCTCCGCGGAGCGTCGCGGCTGCAGGCTTGACTTAGCGAGCGTGATTCTACCGCGGAAAATACGATGATAAACGGTCAATCCGCGGACACAGTGCCTCTGTTGCTGTCTCTGCTGGCACGAACGCGCGGGCCCGCTCCGGCGATTATCGACCCGGATCGGCGGAGCTTCTCCTATTCGGAGCTGCACCAGGAGGTCGAGCGCCTGGGCGAAGTATTCGGAGAGATGGGGTTCGGCCAGGGCAGCCGCATCGCAGTTGCATTGCCGAGCGGCCCCGATACGGCGGTCGTGCTGCTCGCAACGATGAGCTGGGCAGTGTGCGCACCGCTCGATCCCTCCCTGGAGTTGGCGGCGTGCACGCCGCTGCTCGAATCGATGGGCGCGGACGCGCTGCTCGCAGCGCACGGCGAGGACGTGCCGGCAGTCTCTGCCGCCAGGGCGCTCGGGCTGCGCGTACTGAGGCTGCTGCAACCCTCGGACGCGGCCGGCGCGATCGTCGCGCTCCGCGCCGAAACTGCAGGTCGGCGAGTCGCGCCAAAGGCGCCGCGGGCAAACGACTTGGCGCTGCTCATGCACACTTCGGGCACCACCGCACAACCGAAGATCGTGCCGCTAAGCCACGCGCAGATCGTTGCTCGCGCGCGCCTCAATCCGCTGGTTGCCAGCGATCGCGGGATCTACCCGGCTCCCATCTTCACGTCGAGTGCCATCGAGTCCGGGTTGCTGGCGACGGTGGCGGCAGGAGCGAGCGTCGTGTTCCCGACGTGTTTGGATGCGGAAGGAATCGTCGCTCAACTCGAGCGATTGCAGCCAACGTACATGTGGGCCAGTCCGGCCGTGTACGCCGCGGTGCTGGAGGCGCTCCGCAGCCGCAAGTCGGCAGTGACGGCTTGTTTGCGGTTTCTCCGCTCGGGCGGCAGCGCCCTGCCCGCGGCTCTTCAAGAGAACCTGGAAGCTGCCTTCGGCGTGCCGGTGATGCAGGGTTATGGCATGACCGAGACCGGCGTGATCGCCCGCAACCCGTTGCCCCCGGCGCAGCGGAGGGCGGGCTCCGCCGGCAAGCCACTCGGCACTCAGGTGCGTATCTGCGCCAGCGGCGGCACGTTCCTGCCGCAGGGTGAAGTCGGCGAAATCGTCGTCCAGGGACCCGGCGTCATGAGCGGCGTATGAGAACGCCGAGGCAAACCGGCTCGCGTTTCGCGGCGGATGGTTCAGGACCGGCGATTTGGGCTACTTCGACGAGGACGGTTTCCTGTTCCTTACCGGCAGGCTCGACGACGTGATCAACCGGGGCGGGCGGCAGGTGTCGCCCGCGGAGGTCGACACCGCGCTGCTCACCCACCCTGCCGTATTCGAAGCGGCCACGTTCGCCGTGCCGCACCCATCGCTCACAGCGGACGTCGCTGCGGCAGTGGTGCTGCGCGCGCCGGGAGCAGCAACTGCGCAGGAGCTGCGCACCCACGCGTTTTCGCGTCTCGCGCCATTCAAGGTCCCTACCACCATCGTTTTCGTCGACCGCCTCCCGAAGAATGCGCTGGGCAAGGTGCAGCGCAACATCTTGGCCGGTACGCTGCGCGATTCGCTGCGCGCGAACTTCCTGGCACCGCGCGATGCGGACGAGGAACTCATCGCGCGACTCTTCGTTCAGGTGCTTGGCCTCGAGCGAGTCGGCGCCCTGGACAACTTCTTCGAACTGGGTGGCGACTCCCTGAGCGGCATGCGCGTCGTCGCGCGCGTCAACTCGGCCTGCCGCATCGAGCTCTCCGCAGTAAGCCTGTTCGAAATGCCAACCGTTGCCGAATTCGCCAACGCAGTGCGGGGCGCGAAGCGAGCGGGCTTGAAGGGGGCCCCGGCGCTCAAGCGCAGGAATCGCAATGGGGGCGCGCACCGTCCCGTTGCACACGGCAGTCGCCCGCCTCCGGACGCTCAAGAAACGTAGTGTGCGTTTCTCCCGCCGGCGTCGGACGTTATATGCACCGCATCCCGACCGCCAGCGCGTCTTGAGCGGGAAATGCAGTCGGCCGCGATGCTGACGCATGGAGTCCCCACCGCGTTCCGGCACCGAAGCAATGCAGGTTGCCGGAGATTTGCCGGCGGCGTGCGCCCCGCCCTAGATGGGCCATGCGCCGCGACGCAGCGCAACGCCATGCGCGCCGTGCGCAATCGCCGTATCGAGATCGCGGAAGGATCGAGTCCGCCCAGCGCGTAGACGGGAATCGGCGGCGCGTGCAGCAACGCCGCGACCCGCGGCCAGCCCAGCGGCTGCAACTCCGGGATGCGACGGAGTCGGCTGCGACCGGACCGAGCACGGCAAAATCGACGCCGAGCTCGGCGGCGCGCGCGAGCTCCGCTGCGTCGTGACACGATGCCGCGCAGAGCATCCCCGCGGGCCGGGCGCTCGCGCTCACGCAACGCCGCTGAGGTCCAATGCACGCCGGCACAGCCCAGCCGCCGCGCGACGCTCGGCATCGCCGTTGAGCAACACCCGCGCGCCCGCCGCGCTCGGCCAACGGCAACAGCCGCTCCGCCAGGTGCTGCGAGCGTTCGAGCGGCCAGGATTTTTCGCGCAGCTGGATGAGCCGCAGGCCGCCTGCAAGGCGCACGCGGGCACGCTGCAGGAAGGCCTCCTCCCCGAGATCCTCGGCCATCGAAATGCCGTAGACCGACGGCAGCCCCAGCGCAATCTAGGATGGCCGACGTTCGCAGGCAGCAGCGGCGCGACGTCGAACGCGCCGGGCAGCTGCCACGCGATCGCCTGCCCGTCGCGGCCGCCGGGTTCGCCGCGCCAGGCGAAGACACGGAAGAAATTCAGCTCGACATGCGCGTGCGGCATAGACGTAGCGCTGCACGAGCCACGGCGCCGCGCGCAGCACGGTGATGCCCGAGTTCCTCGTCGAGCTCGCGTACCAGCGCGTCGTGCGCCGATTCGCCGGGCTCGAGCTTGCCACCCGGAAACTCCCAGTAGCCTGCGATACGGCGTGCCGGCGAGCCGTTGCGCGAGCAGCACTCGTCCATCGGGCCGCAGCAGCACCGCGACCGCGACCCGCACGAGCGCCATGCCGTTCAATGCGATCGCGCAGCCTTCAGCGCGCGCTGGCCGGCGTGCGCCCGCGCAAACTGCCAGGCGACGCGGCCGCTGCGCGAACCGCGCTGGAGCGCGAACTGGATCGCTTCGTCGATGCAGTGACTCGAACGCGCCGGCGTCGCGCGGCACGCGGCACGTCGTGGAAGCGCAGCCACTGCTCGACCGCGGCAAGGTAGTCGTCCTGGCTGAACGGATAGAACGAAATCCACAGCCCGAAGCGCTCGGACAGCGAGATCTTTTCCTCGACCGATTCGCCGGGATGCACTTCCTCTCCCACGTGGCGCGTCTCGAGGTTTTCGCTGAAGTACTCGGGCAGCAGATGCCGCCGATTCGACGTCGCGTAGATCAGCACGTTGACCGAAGGCGCGGCGATCGCTGCCGTCGAGCATCACCTTCAGCGCCTTGTAGCCGGGTTCGTTGGCGTCGAAGGACAGGTCGTCGCAGAAGACGATGAACCGCTCCGCACGCCCGTCGATCTGCTCGACGATGTCCGGCAGGTCGACCAGGTCGCCCTTGTCGACCTCGATCAGGCGCAGGCCCTTGGCCGCGTACTTGACCAGCATCGCCTTGACCAGCGAGGACTTGCCCGTGCCGCGCGAGCCGGTCAGCAGCACGTTGTTCGCCGGCAATCCGGCAACGAACTGGCGCGTGTTGCGCGTCGATCGCGCGCTTCTGCTCATCGATGGCGACCAGGTCGTCGAGCCGAATCGCCTGCGGATGGCGCACCGCCTGCAGGAAGCCGCGCGGTCCGCGCTTGCGCCAGCGGAACGCGCGCGCGCGTCCAGTCCGTTGCCGGCGGCGGCGCCGGCAAAAGCGCTTCGACGCGGGCGAGCAACGCTCTCGGCACGGGCGAGCGCTTCGGCGAGCGGATCGGCTGCAGGCTTGCGCGCCATCAGCTTCGGTAATCCGCGTTGATCCGGACGTAGTCGTGCGACAGGTCGCAGGTCCAAACCGTCGCCTGCGCCGTGCCGCGGCCGAGCGCGACCCGGACTTCGATCTCGGACCCGGCTCATGACGCGCTTGCCGTCTTCCTCGCGATACGACGACGCGCGGGCGCCGTCGACGACGACCAGCACATCGTCGAGCCAGAACGACACGCGCCCGGGATCGAGATCGGGCACCTCGGCGTTGCCGATGGCGCAGACGATCCGGCCGAGGTTCGGGTCGGAGGCAAAGAAGGCCGTCTTGACCAGCGGCGAATGCGCGATCGCGCGCGCGACGCGGTCGCACTCCTGCGCGTCGCGGCCGCCTTCGACGACGATCGATGATGAACTTGGTCGCGCCTTCGCCGTCGCGCACGATCGCCTGCGCGAGCTCGACGGCGACCGCCGAGATCGCCGCGCGTGACAGCGCGGCAGGCGCGGATCGTCGCGCGCGATCGATCGGCGGCGATGCGGCGCGCGATGCGTCGCGAGCAGCACGAAGCTGTCGTTGGTCGACGTGTCGCCATCGATGGTGACGCGGTTGAACGACGCGGCGGCAACTGTCGCCGATCAGCGCTGCGAGCAGCGCGACGCGCAATCGGCGCGTCGGTCGCGACAAAGCCGAGCATGGTCGCCATGTTCGGGGCGATCATGCCCGGCGCCCTTGGCGATCCCGGTCACGGTGATCGGCGCGCCGTCGAGTTCGATCCGCCGCGATGCGCCCTTGGGCACGGTGTCGGTGGTCATGATCGCGCGCACGGCGCGCGAACCAGCCGTCCGCGCGCCAGCGCATCCCGGCACGCCGGCAGCGCGGCGACGATCCTGTCGACGGGCAGCGGCTCCATGATGACGCCCGGTCGAGAACGGCAACACCATCGTCCGCGGCGCAGTCGAGCAAGCCGGCGACCGCGGCGCACGTCGCGCGCGCGTCGGCGAGCCCGCGCTCGCCGGTTCCCGCATTGGCGTTGCCGGCGTTGACCACGCAAAGCGCGCACCGGCCGCGGCGCGCGCGAGGTGCTCGCGGCAGATCGTCACCGGCGCCGCGCAAAAGCGATTCTGCGTGAACACGCCGGCGGCCTGCGTACCGGGCGCCAGGCTCGACCAGCACGAGGTCGTCGCGCGACCAGTTCTTGATGCGCGCCGGCCGCGGCCCCGAGGGTCACGCCGGGAACCGGAAGCAGCTGCTCGGGCGTCGGCGGGCGTGTAATTGACTGGCATCGGCAAGGTGCGCTGCGCTATCCGTCGGATTCTAATGCATGCACCGCGGCCATGGCGGCCCGTGGAGCGGCCTTCAGATCCTTGCCGTGGCAATGCTTGTATTTCTTGCCGGACCCGCAGGGGCAGGGGTCGTTGCGGCCGACTTTCTCGCCGACGCGCGTGAACGGCGGCGGCCGCGGCGGCGCACCGCGGCCGGCGCCGTCGGCGCCGGCGCGCCGCCAGCGCTTCGTCGTAGTCGGCGTGCTGATAGCGCACGTTGGAGACGGCCGGGCGCCTCCTCGACCGCCTGGACGTCCTGCTGCGAGCGCACCTGCACCGTCAGGACGTACTTCACGACGTCCTGCTTGATGCGGTCGAGCATGTCCGAAAAGAGCTCGAACGCCTCGCGCTTGTATTCCTGCTTCGGATTCTTCTGCGCGTAGCCGCGCAGGTGGATGCCCTGGCGCAGGTGATCGAGCGCCGCCAGATGCTCGCGCCAGTGCTGATCGAGCATCTGCAGCATCAGGTTGCGCTCGAACTGGATGCAACAGCTCCGGGCCGACCTGCGCGAGCTTGGCTTCGTACTGCTTGAGCGCCAGGTCGCGAGCGCGTTCGCGCAACGTCTCGTCGGTGAGCTCGGGCTCGTCCTTCATCCACTCCGCGACCGGTCCGCCTTGAGTTCGTACTGCGCGATCAGCGCCGTCTCCAGCCCGGGAACGTCCCACTGCTCCTCGACCGACTCCGGCGGGACATACAGGCGCGACCGTGTCGTCGATCTGGCCGCCGATCATGTTCCGGATCGTGTCGGAGACGTCCTCGGTCTCGAGCAATTCGTTGCGCTGCTGGTAGATGACGCGGCGCTGGTCGTTGGCAACGTCGTCGTACTCGAGCAGCTGCTTGCGGATGTCGAAGTTGCGCGACTCGACGCGATTCTGCGCCTTGGCGATCGAGCGATTGACGATCGGATGCTCGATCGGCTCGCCTTCGGGCATCTTCAGCCGCTGCATGATCGCCGCGAGCCGTTCGCCGCCGAAGATCCGCAGCAGCGGATCCTCGAGCGACAGGTAGAAGCGCGACGAGCCCGGATCGCCCTGGCGGCCCGACGCGGCCGCGCAACTGGTTGTCGATGCGCCGCGACTCGTGGCGCTCGGTGCCGATGATGTGCAGGCCGCCGGCGGCGATGACGGCATCGTGGCGCACCTGCCATTCGGCGCGCAGCTTGCCGATCTCGCAGGTCCTTCTCCGTCGGCGTGCAGCGCCTCGTCCTCGCGGAGCGCCAGGATCTGCGGCTCGACGGCGCCGCCGAGCACGATGTCGGTGCCGCGGCCGGCCATGTTGGTCGCGATGGTGACCATCTTCGGCCGGCCGGCCTGCGCGACGATCTCCGCCTCGCGCGCATGCTGCTTGGCGTTGAGCACCTGGTGCGGCAGCTTCTCCTTCTCCAGGTGCCCGACGAGCAGCTCGGAGTTCTCGATCGAGGTCGTGCCGACCAGCACCGGCTGGCCGCGCTCGTAGCAGTCCTTGATGTCGCGCGATGATGGCATCGACCTTCTCCTGCGAGCGTCCGGAAGACGAGGTCGTTCTCGTCCTTGCGGATCATCGGCACGTGCGTCGGGATGACCACCGTTTCGAGGTGGTAGATCTGCTGGAACTCGAAGGCCTCGGTGTCGGCGGTGCCGGTCATGCCGGCGAGCTTGCGTACATGCGGAAATAGTTCTGGAACGTGATCGATGCCAGCGTCTGGTTCTCGCGCTGGATCGGCACGCCTTCCTTCGCCTCGACCGCCTGGTGCAGGCCGTCCGACCAGCGCCGCCCGGCCATCAGGCGGCCGGTGAATTCGTCGACGATGATGACTTCGCCGTTCTGCACCACGTAGTGCTGGTCGCGGTGGAACAGCGCGTGCGCGCGCAGCGCCGCGTACAGGTGGTGCATCAGCGAGATGTTGTGCGCGTCGTACAGGCTCGTGCCGGCCGGCAGCAGCCCGGCGTCCGCCAGGATGTTCTCGGCGTGCTCGTGCCCCGCTTCGGAGAGCAGCACCTGGTGTGCCTTCTCGTCGACCCAGTAGTCGCCGGCCGCCTTTTCCTCGGCCTGGCGCTGCAGCTTGGGCGCGAGTTCGTTCAGGCGGTAGTAGAGGTCGACGTTGTCGTCGGCCTGGCCGGAGATGATGAGCGGCGTGCGCGCCTCGTCGATCAGGATCGAGTCGACCTCGTCGACGATCGCGTAGTTCAGGCCGCGCTGGACGCGCTCGCGAGGCCTGGAACACCATGTTGTCGCGCAGGTAGTCGAAGCCGAATTCGTTGTTGGTGCCGTAGGTGATGTCCGCCGCATAGGCCGCCTGCTTGTCGGCATGGTCCATCTGCGACAGATTGACGCCGACGGTCAGGCCGAGGAACCGGTAGATCCGGCCCATCCAGTCGGCGTCGCGCTGCGCCAGGTAGTCGTTGACCGTGACGACGTGGACGCCCTTGCCGGCCAGCGCATTGAGGTAGGCCGGCAGCGTCGCGACCAGCGTCTTGCCCTCGCCGGTGCGCATTTCGGCGATCTTGCCGTTATGCAGCGCCATGCCGCCGATCAGCTGCACGTCGAAATGGCGCATCTGCAGCGCGCGCTTGCCCGCTTCGCGGACCACGGCGAAAGCCTCCGGCAGCACCGCGTCGAGCGTCTTCGCCGTTGGCCACGCGCTCCTTGAAGCGTCGCGGTCTTCGCGCGCAGCTCCGCGTCGGAAAGCGCGGCTGATCGCGGGCTCCAGCGCGTTGATCTCCCGGACGACTTGGCCGTATTGCTTGAGCAGCCGCTCGTTGCGGCTGCCGAAGACTTCGGTGAGGATGTTGGAGATCATGTTCTTGGTAGCTGACGGCGCGCGACCGGAAAAAACAAGGGGTGAGGATCCGCCTCACCCCTGCCTCGCGCATTGACCGGGTCGCCTGCGGATCAGCCGGCCGACTGCAGGAACCGCGCGGGATTCTGCGGCACGCCGTTCAGCCGCACCTCGAAATGCAGGTGCGGCCCGGTCGCGCGGCCGGTCGACGCCCACCGCGGCGATCCGCTGTCCGCGCACCACCAGATCGCCCTCCTTGACGAACAGCATCGAGCAATGGGCGTAGCGAGTGACGAGCCCGTTTCCGTGATCGATCTCGACCATTTTACCATATTGCGCCTGCACATCCGCGAAGATGACCTTGCCGCTCGCGGCGGCGACGATGGGCGTGCCGGCCTCGGACGGAAAATCGAGGCCCTCGTGAAAGCTCTTCTGGCCGGTGAACGGGTCGATGCGCCAGCCGAAGTTCGACGAGAGCCAGCCGCCCTCGACCGGCGCGAGCGTCGGCAGGAACTTGCTTGTTGGCCGAATTGCTGACGAGCAGCGCTTCGAGCACGCCGAGCTGGTCGGAGCGCTCGTCGACCTGGCGCGTCAATTGCCCGAGCAGCTCGGAGAATTCGTCCACCGAAAGGTCGCGCGCGGCAGCGAGGGTGCCGGCCCGCCGCGACCGGGCGCCTTGCCCGGTTCCATGTGACGGCAGGTCCTTCGGCTTGAGCCCCGCCATCTGCGCCAGCCGCTCGCCCAGGCCGTCGAGCTGCAGCAGCTGCGCCTGCAGCTCGCCCAGCTTGATGCGCCATGGCATTGAGGTGGCCCTGGACGACTTCCTCGGCCCGGCGCGCCTCCTGCCGCTGGTCATCGAGCAGGATCGCCTGCAGCAGCGGGTGGTTGATCGATGCCGCGTAGCGCAGCGTGACGTAGTTGAACAGCAGCGTGAAGGACAGGAACAACGTCAGCAGGCCGAAGCCGCCGAGCGTCCAGTGTCGCCAGTCCAGCGTGAGCGTACGGGCTCGGCGCATTGCGCCGGACACGACGATAATGTTCAAGTGGCCCTTCCTCCGCCTCGGCGTGGATCGCCCGAGGCAAGCCGTCCAACCGCGCTAAACTACCCTTGTCATGCGCCCATTGCGGCAAATACTGGCGACCGAATCGTCGCTCGCGGGTCTTCTTAGCCGCCGCCAGGGCGAGCTCGCAATCCTGGCGGTGGTCCGGGACAGCTTGCCGCCGGCACTCGCCGCGCAGGTCGGCGTCGCCGCCGCTACCCCGCCCGAACTTGCCCTCGCCGCCGGAAGTGGTGCCGCCGCCGGTCTGCTTCGGCAGCGTGCTCCGCTGCTGCTCCAGATACTGCGCCGTGCCGGGTGGCAATTTACTGGAATACAGGTCCGCGTGCAAGCCCTTCCGCGCTGGGATCTTTTGAATAAAACCGTTGCAAAACAAATGGATAACGCGTCGGCTGCGACGCTGCGCGCGGCTGCCCGCAGGCTTGCCGACCCGCAGCTTGCCGCCGCCTTGCAGCGGCTTGCGGAGCACGGCCGCTGCCGGCGCGTCAGCCGCTGTGCAGGGCCCGCTCGACGGCATAGAAGATAAGCACGGCCAGTAGCAGCACGATCGTGTATTTGGCGACCTGGCCGATGAAGCGCAGATAGCGGCGGTCGCGGCTGAAAAGGTAGCCTCCCGCGGCGATGGCGATGGTCGCCAGAGCAAGCAACAGCAGCAGCCGTACCAGGACCAAGGGTCAGTCTCCGAGCCAGGCCGGGCGCGAAGCTGCCGCCGCGGCAACGGCTAGGCCGGCTGCAGCTGCCAGGCGAGAAACGCGCTCGGCACCTCGTCGGGCGCGTCAAAGGTCACCAGCTCCCAGGCATGGGTGCGGGCGAGCAGCTCGCGGGAGAGGGCGTTGTTGAGCGCGTGGCCGGACTTGAACGCCGCGTAGGTGCCGATCAGCGGGTGGCCGAGCAGGTAGAGATCGCCGATCGCGTCGAGCACCTTGTGCTTGACGAATTCGTTGTCGTAGCGCAGACCCTCGCTGTTCAGCACGCGCGTTTCGTCCAGCACGATCGCGTTCTGCAGGCTGCCGCCGAGCCCCAGTCCGGCGGCACGCATCGCCTCGACGTCCTGCATGAACCCGAACGTGCGCGCGCGGCTGACTTCCTTCGCGTACGAATGCTCGGCGAAGTCGATGACGACGTGCCGGTTCTCGGTCCCGAACACCGGATGCGGAAAATCGATCGTGAAATCGAGCTTGAAGCCGTGGAACGGCTCGAAGCGCGCCCACTTGTCGCCGTCGCGGACTTCGACGGGCTCCTTGATGCGCAGGTAGCGCTTGCGCGCGGCCTGCTCCACGATACCCGCCGACTGCAGCAGGAAGACGAACGGGCCGGCGCTGCCGTCCATGATCGGAAGTTCCGGGCCGGCGACATCGACGTGCAGGTTGTCGATGCCGAGTCCCGCAAGTGCCGACATCAGGTGCTCGACGGTGGAGACTTCGCGCCGTCCTTCTCCAGCGACGACGACAGGCGCGTGTCGCCGACGTTGCTGCGCATGCGCCGGAATCGCCACCGGCTGCGCCAGATCCACGCGGTGAAACACGATGCCGGTATCCGGCGGCGCCGGGCGCAGCGCGAGGTCGACGCGCGCGCCGGTGTGCAGGCCGACGCCCGTCGTCTTGATCGCGGTTTTGAGCGTGCGTTGTTTCAGCATCGATGCGCGATGTCGCTTGCGCGGCCGCGTCAGCGGACGTAAGCGCCAAGCCTCCCGCGACCCGGCCGTGCTGCGAGTCGCAGCTACTTTAGCACACGCGGCCTGCTCCCGAGGACGGTCCTCGCGCGTCCCCTAGTCGGCCTGCTTGCGCAGAAACGCCGGAATGTCCGACGGGATCGAACGCCGGCGTGCGTCCCGCTCGGCGTCGGCGCGCGCCCGCGGCGGATCACCGCCGGGTGCGCTCGAGACGGTCGTAGTCGACCGGTCTCGCCGGTCGCACGCCCATGTCGTCGGTACCGGTGCGCTCCGACGCATCGGCTCGACGACCTCGAGCCGCGGCGTGCGCGCCTTCGCGGCGGCGCCGCCCAGCCCGGTCGCGACCATCGTCACGCGCAGCCGGTCCTCCATCGCTTCGTCGATCACCGTGCCGACGATCACCATCGCGTCCTCGGCGGTGAACGCCTTGATGGTATTCATCACCTCGTGATATTCCTTCATCTTCAGGCCCGCGGACGCGGTGATGTTGACCAGCACGCCGCGCGCGCCGGCCAGGTTGACGTCTTCGAGCAGCGGGCTCTGCACCGCGCGCTCCGCGGCCTGCGCGCGCGATCGGTGCCGGCGGCGGTCGCCGACCCCATCATCGCCATGCCGATCTCCGCCATCACCGTGCGCACGTCGGCGAAGTCGACGTTGACCAGACCCGGGTTGTTGATCACCTCGGCGATGCCCGCGACACGCGCCGTGCAGCACGTCGTTGGCGGCGGCATAGGCGTCGAGCACCGACGACGTCCTCGCCCAGCACTTCGCATCAGTTTGTCGTTCGGGATGATGATCAGCGAATCGACGTTTTTTGCAAGCTCGTCGATTCCGGCCTGCGCCACCTTCTGCCGCTTGCCCTCGAACTTGAACGGCCGGGTCACGACCGCGACGGTGAGGATGCCGCAGGCTCCTTGGCGATCTGCGCGACCACCGGTGCGGCGCCGGTGCCGGTGCCGCCGCCCATGCCGGCGGTAATGAAGAGCATGTCCGCGCCGTCGATCATCTCGGCGATGCGGTCGCGATCCTCCATCGCCGCGTCGCGCCCGATCTCCGGCTTGGCGCCCGGCGCCAAGCCCGCGCGTGAGGGTGGTGCCGAGCTGCAGCTGCGTGCGCGCCGTTGAGCGCTTCAGCGCCTGCGCATCGGTGTTGGCGCCGATGAACTCGACGCCGGCCAGGCCCTTGCCGATCATGTGCTCGACGGCATTGCCGCCGCAGCCGCCCACGCCGATGACCTTGATGACGCGCTTCCTGCGGGCGTCTGGTCGATGATTTCAAACATATGTGCTCCTTTCCTGTCTAGTGATTGATCCTGCTTGCTGATCGCCGCTTGCCGCTCGAGTCGCCTATTCGCCTCGCCGTTCAAAAATTCGCCTTGAACCATTGCTTCATTCGTCCCGCCACGTTGCTCAATCCGCCGCACTGGGCGCGCGAGAGCTCCGCGCGCAGGAAATGCTCGCGGCCCTCGAGCAGCAGCCCGACCGCGGTCGCGTAGCGCGGGCTGCGCACGACGTCGGCGAGGCCGCCGACGTACGCCGGCACGCCGATGCGCACCGGCAGGTGGAAGACTTCCTCGCCCAGCTCGACCATGCCCGGCCAGCAGCGCCGACCCGCCGGTCAGCACGATGCCGGACGACAGCAGTTCCTCGAAGCCGCTGCGGCGCAGCTCCGCCTGCACCAGCGTGTAGAGCTCCTCGATCCGCGGCTCGATCACCTCGGCGAGCGTCTGCCGCGACAGCTTCCGCGGGCCGCGCTCGCCGACGCCGGGCACCTCGATGATGTCGTTGGGGTCGGCCAGCTGCCGCAGCGCGCAGCCGTGGCGGAACTTCAGCTCCTCGGCGTCCTTGGTCGGCGTGCGCAGCGTCATCGCGATGTCGTTGGTCACCTGGTCGCCGGCGATCGGGATCACCGCGGTGTGCCGGATCGCGCCGCCGGTGAACACCGCGAGATCGGTCGTGCCGCCGCCGATGTCGATCAGGCAGACGCCCAGCTCCTTCTCGTCGTCGTTGAGCACCGCGAGCGCCGAAGCGAGCGGCTGCAGCATCACGTCCTTCACCTCGAGGCCGCAGCGGCGCACGCACTTGATGATGTTCTCGACCGCGGAGACCGCGCCGGTGACGATATGCACCTTCACCTCCAGCCGCACGCCGCTCATGCCGAGCGGCTCGCGCACGTCCTCCTGCCCGTCGATGATGAATTCCTGCGGCAGGATGTGCAGGATCTGCTGGTCGTTCGGGATCGCGATCGCCTTGGCGGTCTCGACCACGCGGTCGATATCGGCCTGCGTGACTTCCTTCTCCTTGATCGCCACCATGCCGCTGGAATTGAGGCTCCGGATGTGGCTGCCGGCGATGCCGGTGTAGACCTCGGTGATCTTGCAGTCGGCCATCAGCTCGGCTTCCTCGAGCACGCGCTGGATCGACGCCATCGTCGCCTCGATGTTGACCACGACGCCTTTCTTCAGGCCGCGCGACGGCTGCGTGCCCAGGCCGATGATGTTGAGCCGCTTCTCGGCGTGACCTCGGCGACGATCGCGACGATCTTCGACGTGCCGATGTCGAGGCCGACGATCAGGTTCTTGTTGTCCTTCACCATGTTCGCGTCCCCTTATCCCGCTCTCTGCGCGCGGCCGCGTTCCGTCGCCTGCGGCACGCGCGACCGCGAAGCCGTTGCGGTAGCGCAGGTCGACGTAGTCGACCCGCGTGCCGCTGCGCGCGAGCGCGCCGACCGTCGCGGCCTCGTAGGCGACGAACCGCGCCAGCCGCTCGCTGGCTGCGGTCCGCCCGAGCTCGATGCCGAGCGCCGCGCTGCCTGAGGTGCGCAGCTGCCAGCCGCCGCGCGGCGACAGCCGCAGCTCGGCGATGCCGAGCGCCAGCGGCGCGAGGGTCGCGCCAAATTCGCGGAAGCGCTCGGCGAGCTCGTCTCGAGCTGCCGTCCGGGCCGATCGAACTGCGGCAGTTCGCCGTCGAAATCGGCGCTGAACACCTCGCCCTCGGTGTCGACGAGCGCCGTCGTCGTTCCAGCGCGCGAGCGGCTCGTGCTCGATCACCGTCACCTCGAGCCGATCGCGGCCACTGCCGGCGCAGCGCCACGCTCTTGCACCCAGGGCACGCGTTGCAGCGAGGCGCGCGCGTCGGCGAGGTTCAGCGTGAAGAACGTGCCGCGTGAGCTCCTCGCGGATCACCGCTTCGAGGTGCGCCGGGCTGGTGCGCGCGAGGCTGCCGTCGACGACGACCTGGCGCAGCGCGAACACCGGCTGGCGTACCGCCCACGCAGCCGCCCCAGGCGAGCAGCGCCGCGCGCCACGACGGTCAGCGCCCACGCCAGATGCGTTGAGCTGCGCGCGGGTTATCCCACATGCGCGCCCCGCAGGATCTCCACGCACAGGTCGGGAAAGCTCATGCCGGCCGCCTTCGCCGCCATCGGCACCAGGCTGTGCCCGGTCATGCCCGGGCGAGGTGTTCACTTCGAGGAACTGCCAACTGCCGTCGGCCATGCAGGATGAGGTCGAGCCGCCCCCAGCCCGCTGCAGCCGACGAGCGCGAACGCCTCGAGCGACTGCGCGCGGACCGCCTGCTCCTTCGCCTCCGGCAGGCCGCACGGGCAGAAGTACCGCGTCTCGTCGGAGAAATACTTGTGGTGGTAGTCGTAGTTGCCCTGCGGCGCCTCGATGCGGATCAGCGGCAGCGCGCGGCCGTTCAGGATCGACGCGGTCAGCTCGACGCCGGCGACGAACTCCTCGACCAGCACCAGATCGTCGTGCTTCGCCGCCTCGCCATAGGCGATCGCGAGCTCGTCGTGGTCGACCGCCGTCGACTTTGGTGAGGCCGATCGTCGAGCCTTCGCGCGCCGGCTTCACGATCAGCGGCAAGCCCGAGCGTCGGCGACGACCGACCACCAGTCGGTCGCCGCGTCGACCATGCGGTAGCGCGGCGTCGGAATGCCGCTGGCCAGCCAGACCAGCTTGGTGCGCCACTTGTCCATCGCCAGCGCCGAGGCCATCACGCCGCTGCCGGTGTAGGGGATGCCCAGCGTCTCCAGCGCGCCCTGCACGGTGCCGTCCTCGCCGAAGCGGCCGTGCAGCGCGATGAACACGCGCTCGAAGCCTTCGCCGCTTGAGCTCGTAGAGGGCGCGCTCCGCCGGGTCGAACGCGTGGGCGTCGACACCCTTGCTGCGCAGCGCGGCGAGCACCGCGTTGCCGGAAAGGAGCGAAATCTCGCGCTCCGCCGACGGGCCGCCCATGAGCACCGCGACTTTGCCGAATTCGTTCACAGCGCTTCCCCGATGATGCGCACTTCGGGCTCGAGCACGACGCCGGTCTTGTCGGCGACGACCCGTCGCACGTGCGCGATCAGCGCCTCGATGTCGGCCGCGCTCGCCCGTCGCTGCGCGTTGACGATGAAATTCGCGTGCTTTTCCGACACCTGCGCGCCGCCGATGGCATAGCCCTTGAGGCCGCACGCTTCGATCAGCCGCGCCGCGTGGTCGCCCGGCGGATTGCGGAACACGCTGCCGGCGTTGGGCAGGTTGAGCGGCTGCGTCGCGATGCGCCTGCGCCAGCAGCTCGCTGATGCGCGCGCGCGACGCCTCGCCGTCGCCGGCGGGAAAGCGGAACCACGCCGCGGTGAAGATGCCGTCGGGCGGGCGGCCGTCCGCGCGCGTCACGCTGCGGTAGCCGATCGCGTAGTCCGCCGGCGTGCGCACGACGAAGGTGCCGTCGCGCATGAGCACCTCGACGTTGGCGACGTGCGCCAGGTCTCGCCGCCGTAGCAGCCGGCATTCATCGCCAGCGCGCCGCCGACGGTGCCCGGAATGCCGGCGAGGAATTCGGCGCCGGCGCAGTCGTGGCGCGCGGCGAAGCGCGCGAGCTTCGGGCTGGCGACGCCGGCTTCGGCGTAGATCAGGCCGTCGGCAACCGCCAGCGCGCCGCCGGGGTTGTGCAGCAGGACCACCGTGCCGCGCACGCCGCCGTCGCGCACCAGCAGGTTGCTGCCGAGGCCGAGCACCGTCAGCGGCTCGAGATCGGCAGCTGGCGCAGGAACGCGGCGAGATCGTCGCGGTCGGCCGGGACGTACAGCGACGTCGGCCGGCCCGCCCGCGCGCCAGCTCGTGTAGCGCGCGAGCGGCGCGTCGCGCGTGAGCGTGCCGCGCAGGCCTGCGAAGTGCCGCGGCTCGATCATGTTCATGCGTGCCCGTCGGCAGTTGCCGGCACGCTGCCGATCGAGCCGGCGCCCATCGTGATCACGACGTCGCCGTCCCGCGCGATCAGCGCGGATCGCCTGCGGCACGTCGGCGACGTTCTCGACGAACACCGGCTCGACCTTGCCGGCGACGCGCAACGCGCGCGCGAGCGCGCGGCCGTCGGCGGCGACGATCGGCGCCTCGCCCGCCGGATAGACTTCGGTGAGCACCAGGGCGTCGACCGTCGACAGCACCTTGACGAAGTCCTCGAACAGGTCGCGCGTGCGCGTGTAGCGGTGCGGCTGGAACGCGAGCACCAGCCGCCGCCCGGGAAAGGCGCCGCGCGCCGCGGCGATGCGTCGCCGCCATTTCCACCGGGTGGTGGCCGTAGTCGTCGATCAGCGTGATAGCGCCGCCGCCGCGACAAGCGCGACTTCGCCGTAGCGCTGGAAGCGGCGGCCGACGCCCTTGAACTCGGCCAGCGCCTTGGCGATCGCCGGCATCGGCGACCCCCGACTTCGCGTCCGACCGCGATCGCGGCCAGCGCGTTCCGCACGTTGTGCATCCCGGCGAGATTGAGCTCGACGGCGAGATCGCTCGCTGGCCGCTGCGCTGCGCGCAACGAAGTGCATCTGCCCGCCGGCATGGCGACGATCGTTCTCGGCGCGCATCTGCGCATCCGTCGCGAGGCCGTAGGTGACGATCGGCTTGGTGATCGCGGGCAGGATCTCGCGCACGTTGGCGTCGTCGACGCACAGCACGGCCACGCCGTAGAACGGCAGCCGCTGCGCGAAGTCGACGAACGCCCGCTTCAGTCGGGCGAAGTCGTGGCCGTAGGTCTCCATGTGGTCGGCGTCGATGTTGGTGATCACCGCGAGCACCGGCTGCAGGTACAGGAACGACGCGTCCGACTCGTCGGCCTCGGCGACGAGGAACTCGCCGCTGCCGAGCCGCGCATTGGCGTCCGCGGACAGCAGGCGGCCGCCGATGACGAACGTCGGGTCGAGCCCGCCCTCGGCCAGCACGCTGGCGATCAGGCTCGTCGTCGTCGTCTTGCCGTGCGTGCCGGCGACCGCGATGCCCTGCTTCAGCCGCATCAGCTCGGCCAGCATCAGCGCGCGCGGCACCACCGGGATGCCGCGCTCGCGCGCCGCGACGACCTCGGGTTGTCGGCGCGCGACCGCCGTCGACACGACGACGACATCGGCGTCGGCGATGTTGGCCGCGGCATGGCCGAGATGCGACGCGTGCGCCAAGCTCGGCGAGGCGCCGCGTCGCCGCGCTCGTCGGCGAGATCGGAACCGGTCACCTGATAGCCCTGCGTCAGCAGCACCTCGGCGATGCCGCTCATGCCGGCGCCGCCGATGCCGACGAAATGGAGCGCTTGACCTTGTGCTTCATCGGCCGCCTCGCCTCCGCGATGCACACTTGCGGCGACGCGCTCGGCCGCATCGCTGCGGCCGACGCGCGCGCGCCGCGATCGCCATCTCCAGCAGGCGCTCGCGCGAGCAGTCGCGCAGGAATCGCGCCAGCCGTTCCGGCGTCGAGCTCGGCCTGCGGCATGAGGACTGCCGCCGCCCGCGTCGGCGAGGAAGCGCGCGTTGTGCGTCTGGTGCTCGTCGGCGATCGCGCCCGGCAGCGGCACGAGGATGCGCGCCGACGCCGACCGCGGCGAGTTCGGCGACGGTCAGCGCGCCGCGCGGCAGATCACGAGATCGGCCACCGCGTAGCGCCGCGCCATGTCGTCGATGAACGCGGCGCATTCGGCCTCGACGCCGGCGGCGCGCGTACGCGGCGCGCAGCGCATCGAAGTGTTCGTTCGCCCGCCTGATGGACGACGATCGGGCGCGCGGCTGGCGGCAGCAGCGCGAGCGCCGCGGCACGCGCGTCGTTGAGCGCCGCCGCGCCGAGGCTGCCGCCGACGACCAGCAGGCGCAGCGGCCCGGTGCGGCCGCGAAGCGCGCTTCGGGCGGCGCCACGGCGGCGATGTCGTCGCGCACCGGATTGCCGACCCATTCCACCTTGCCGGCATGCCGGCCGGAGAGCGCACCGGGAAACCCGAGCAGGATGCGGTCGGCGCCGTACGCGCAGCACGCGGTTGGCAAGCCCGGCGACCGCGTTCGGCTCGTGGATCACGAGCGGCTTGCCGCAAGCCACGCCCATCAGCGCGCCCGGGAAACGACGCGAATCCGCCGAAGCCCAGCACGACGTCCGGTGCGCGCCGGCGGATGATCGCGCGGCTCTGCCGACAGCGCGTTGAGCAGCGCGAACGGCCCGAGCAGCAACCGCGCGCAGGCCCTTGCCGCGCACGCCGGCGAAGCGAATGCCCTCGAACTCGACGCCATGCTGCGGCACGAGCTTCGCCTCCATGCCGTCGCGCGTGCCCAGCCAGAACACGCGCCAGCCGCGCGCGATCAGGCGCGCCGCGACCGCGAGCCCCGGAAACACGTGGCCGCCGGTGCCGCCGGTCGTGATCATGACGGCGGCGCTCATACGGCGAACCCCCGCAGCAAGCGCCGATTTTCGTAGTCGACGCGCAGCAGGATCGCGAGCGCAACGCAGTTGGCGACGATGCCGCTGCCGCCGAACGACAGCAGCGGCAGCGTCAGCCCCTTGGTCGGCAGCACGCCCATGTTGACGCCGATGTTGATGAACGCCTGCACGCCGATCCAGACGCCGATGCCCTGCGCGGCCAGCGCCGCGAACGGCCGCTCGAGCCGCGCCGCCTGGCGGCCGATCGCGTAGGCGCGGACGAGCAGCCACACGAACAGCGCGATGCACCGCGATCACGCCGACGAAACCGAGCTCCTCGGCGATCACGGCGAGCAGGAAGTCGGTGTGCGCCTCGGGCAGGTACAGGAGCTTCTCGACGCTCGGCGCCCAGCCCGACGCCGAACCATTCGCCGCGCCCGAAGGCGATCAGCGAATGCGACAGCTGGTAGCCCTTGCCGTACGGGTCGGACCACGGGTCGAGGAAACCGGTGAGGCGCTGCAGCCGGTACGGCGCGCGATCAGGATCAGCACCCAGAGCGCGATCGGCAGCAGCACGGCAAGCCCGGCAGCAACCGCCAGTCGAGGCCGCCGAGGAACAGGATGCCGAACGCGATCGCGACGATGACGACGAACGCGCCGAAGTCGGGCTCCAGCAGCAGCAGCACCGCCGATGGCGACCATGACCGCGAACAGCGGCAGGAAGCCGCGCAACAAGCGTCTGCCTGAGCGGCTGCTGCGCGTGCAGGAACGCCGCCTTGCGCACCGCGTAGCTCGCCGCGTAGAGCACCACGACCAGCTTCATGAATTCCGACGGCTGCAGGTTGACGACGACCAGCGACAGCCAGCGCCGGCTGCCGTTGACCGGCTTGCCGATCCCGGGGACAAGCACCGCGACGAGCAGCACCGCGCCGACGAGAACAGCTACGGCGCCAGCGCGCTGCCAGGCGCCTGACCGGGATCTGGAACGCGACAGCGCCGGCGACCAGGCCGACGCCGAGGAACAGCGCGTGGCGCGCGAGGAAATACCACGGTCGATAGCCGGTGTAGCGCGGACGCCTCCGCCGTCGCGATCGACGCCGAGTACACCATCACCAGCCCGAACGCGAGCAGGAGCAGCGCGGTCCAGGCGAGGGTCGGGTCATAGCTCAGCATGGCGCGGCCCGTGGTGCGGCGATGCGCCCGGCACGGACAATCGCGGCAGCGTCGAGAGCAGCCCGTCTCTAGGCATGCGTCGACTCCTTCGCATGGGCCGCAACGGCGGCCTTGAAGCGCTCGCCGCGCTCGACGTAATCGCGGAACAGGTCGAAGCTCGCGCACGCCGGCGACAGCAGCACGGCATCGCCCGGCTTCGCGCGTGCGATCGCGCGCGCGACCGCGACTTCCAGCGCGGCCGCGAGCTCCACCGGCGGCGTGACACCGGAGAGCGCCGCGGCGATCAGCGGCGCGTCGCGGCCGATCAGCACGACGGCGCGGCAATGCGCGTCCACCGCCGCCTTCAGCGGCGCGAAGTCCTGCCCCTTGCCGTCGCCGCCGGCGATCAGCACCACCGGGCGCCCGATGCCGTCGAGCGCGGCCAGCGTCGCGGCGACCGTGGTGCCCTTCGAGTCGTTGACGAACAGCACGCTCAGCGATGTCGGCGACGCGCTCCATCCGATGCGGCAGGCCGCGAAATGCGGCCAGCGCGGAGAGCGCTTCGCGTCGATCTTGGCGACCGTCGACGCCAGCGCCAGCGCGGCGAGCGCGTTCACAGCGTTGTGCCGCCCGACCAGCGCGAGTTCGCTCGCCGCGATCAGCAATGCGCCGCCGCGCGCGAGCCATGGCATCCCCTTGCGCTGCACCAGCCCCCACTCGTGCTCGCCCACGGGGATGCCGGCGCCGAAGGTCTGCACGGCCGCCCCGGCCGCCGCATCGCGAGCGAGCGCGGGTCGTCGCGATTGAGCACCTGCTCGCCGCCGTGGCAGAAAGATGCGCGCCTTGGCCGCGCGCGTATTCGTCCATGCCGGCGTAGCGATCGAGATGGTTCTCGGTGACGTTGAGCACCGTCGCCGCGACGGGGCGCGAGACTCGAGGTCGTCTCGAGCTGGAAGCTCGATAGCTCGAGCACGAACACATCGGGCCAGCGCGCCTCGCGCTCGAACCGGCAAGAGCGTCGAGCACCGGCTCGCCGATGTTGCCGGCGGCCGCCGCGGCGAGGCCCGCGGCGCGCACAGCGACGCGGTCAGCGCGGTGACGGTGGTCTTGCCGTTCGAGCCGGTGATCGCCAGGACCTTCTGGCCCGGCGGCAGCGCGCGCGCGAACAGCTCGATGTCGCCGACGAGTTCGACGCCGCGCGCGACGGCAGCGCGAATCGCCGGCTGGTCCTTGGCGCAGCCCGGGGCTGATGATGATCGTCTCGGCGCCCGCGAGCGTCGCGTCGTCGATCGGCCCGGTCGTCAACGGGATCTGCGGCAGTTCGGCGCGCAGCTGCGCCGCGCACGGCGGCGCGGCGCGCGTGTCGGCGACGCGCACGCGCGCGCCCAGCGCGCGCGGCCAGCGCGCTGGCGACAGCCCGGTACTCCGAGCCCGAGCACGACGACGCGGCGGTTCTTGAACGTCATCGTCAGCGCAGCTTCAGCGTCGAGAGACCGAAGAGCACCAGCAGCATGGTGATGATCCAGAAGCGCACGACGACCTGGTTCTCCTTCCAGCCCTTCAGTTCGTAGTGATGGTGGATCGGCGCCATGCGGAACACGCGCTTGCCGGTGAGCTTGAACGACGCGACCTGGACCATCACCGACAGCGTCTCGACCACGAACACGCCGCCCATGATGAACAGCACGATCTCCTGGCGCACGATGACCGCGATCGTCCCCAGCGCGGCGCCCAGCGCCAGCGCGCCGACGTCGCCCATGAACACCTCGGCCGGATAGGCGTTGAACCAGAGAAAGCCCAGGCCGGCGCCGGCGATCGCCCCGCAGATCACGGTGAGCTCGCCCGCGCCCGGGATGTGCGGCAAAAGCAGGTAGGTCGAAAATCGGCGCGCCCGGTGACGTAGGCGAAGATGCCGAGCGCGCCGGCGATCATCGGCGTCGGCATGATCGCGAGCCCGTCGAGCCCGTCGGTCAGGTTCACCGCGTTGCTCGTGCCGACGATCACGCAGTACGACAGCGCGATGAAGCCCCACACGCCGAGCGGATACGACACCGTCTTGAAGAACGGCACGATCAGGTCGGCCTTCGGCGGCAGGTCGAGGCTGAAGCCGCTGAACAGCCAGGCGAGAAACAGCTGCAGGAACTGCGAGTTCGATGGCGCGGAAACCGAAAACGCGAGATAGACTGCGGCGACCAGGCCGATCACGGACTGCCAGAAGAACTTGGTGCGCGCCGGCAGCCCTTTCGGATTGCGGTACACGACCTTGCGATAATCGTCGACCCAGCCGATCGCGCCGAAGCCCAGCGTGACCAGCAGCACGACCCAGACGAAGCGATTGCGCAGGTCTGCCCACAGCAGCGTCGTGATCGCGATCGAAACCAGGATCAGCGCGCCGCCCATCGTCGGCGTTCCGGCCTTGAGCAGATGGGATCTGCGGGCCGTCGTCGCGCACCGCCTGCCCGATCTTGTACTCGGTGAGCTTGCGGATCATGCCCGGGCCGACGACGAAGGAGATGATCAGCGCCGTCATCGTCGCCAGCACGGCGCGCAGCGTGATGTAGCCGAACACGTTGAAGGCGCGCACGTCCGTTGCCAGCCAGTTGGCGAGCGCGAGCAGCATCAGTGGCCCCCTCCGGCGGCGGCACCGGTCAGCGCGGCGACGACCCGCTCCATGCGCATGAAGCGCGAACCCTTGACCAGCAGGGTGATGCCGGACGCGCCTTGGCTGCGCAGCCTCGCGTCGGTCGCGGCGATCAGCGCGTCGGCGTCGGCAAAATGCTCGCCGCCTGGGCCGAACGAGGCGACCGCGTGCGCGGCAAGCGCGCCGGTGGTCAGCAGGCGATCGATGCCCGCCGCGCGCGCATACTCGCCGATCTCGCGATGGAAGGCGATGCCTTGCTCGCCGACCTCGCCCATGTCGCCCAGCACCAGCCAGCGTTCGCCGTGAGCGCGCGCCAGCACGTCGATCGCGGCACGCACCGAATCGGGGTTGGCGTTGTAGGTGTCGTCGATGACGCGCGGCGCCGGCAGCGGCGGTCTTGGCGTCGAGCCGGCCGGCGAGCGGCCGGAATGCGGACAGGGCGCGCTGCACCGCGGCGAGGCTCGCGCCGGCTGCGGTCGCGGCGGCGATGCCGCGAGGGCATTGGCGACGTTGTGCCGGCCCGGGGCGTGCAATTCGAAACTCGTGGCGCCGCCGGGCGTCTCGACCTCGACCAGACTTCCCCAGGCCTCCGAACGGCAGCGCGCGGAGACCGCGGCGGGCGCGCGCAAGCCGAATTCGCGCACGCCGATGCTCGCGCCCTCGGTGTTGCGCCGCGCTACGACGCCGTTCCAGAAGGGCGCGTAGTCGTCGTCGGCGTTGAACACGGCGACGCCGTCGACGGGCAGCGCGTTCAGGGCGGCCGCATGCTCCGCCGCGACGTCGGCCACGCTCTTCATGAATTCCTGGTGCTCGCGCTGCGCGTTGTTGATGAGCGCAATCGTCGGCTGCGCGATGCCGGCCAGCTCCGCGGTCTCGCCGGGATGGTTCATGCCGATTTCGAGCACCGCGACGCGATGCTCGGCGCGCAGGCCCAGCACCGTCAGCGGCAGGCCGATCTGGTTATTGAGGTTGCCCGCCGTGGCGAGAACCCGGTCCGCGCCGAACTCGACGCGCAGGATGGCCGCGGCCATTTCCTTCACCGTGGTCTTGCCGTTGCTGCCGACGACGGCAATCACCGGCAGCGCGAAACGCCGGCGCCAGAAGGCCGCGAGCGCGCCCAGCGCGGCGAGCGGGTCGGCGACCGAGAGCATGCTGCCGGCGGCGCGGCCGAGGAGCGATCCGGCGCGATCGGCGGCGACGACCGCGGCGGCCGCGCCCTGCTCGAACGCCTGGACGACGAAATCGTGGCCGTCGAAACGCTCGCCCTTGAGCGCGACGAACAGGTCGCCGGCCTGCAGCGCCCGCGAATCGGTGGTGACGCGATCGAAGGCGACGTTCGGCCCGGACAGGGTGCCGGCGATCGCGCGGGCGGCGGTCGCGGTATCCATCATCGTTCGCTCCGCGAAGCGAGCGCGCGCGTAGCGTGATCGGCGTCGAGAAACGGGTGTCGCCCGTCGGCGTTCTCCTGGTAGTTCTCGTGCCCCTTGCCGGCGAGCAGCACGACGTCGCCGGTGCCGGCCTCGGCGATCGCCGCGGCGATCGCCGCCGCGCGATCGAGCTCGATGGCGTAGCGCCGATTGCCGGTGTCGCGGATGCCGTGGACGATGTCGCTCACGATCGCGCCCGGATCCTCGCTGCGCGGGTTGTCGCTGGTCACGATCACGCGGTCGGCCAACCGCGCGACCACGCGCCCCATTTCCGGCCGCTTGCCGCGGTCGCGATCGCCGCCGCAGCCGAACACGCACACGAGTTCGCCGCCGGCGCCGACGGCGGAGCGCAGCGATGTCAGCACCTTGTCGAGCGCGTCCGGCGTGTGCGCATAGTCGATGACGACCAGCGGCGCGCCATCGCCGCCGAGGCGCTGCATGCGTCCGGGCGGGGCTTCGACGCTGGCGAGCAAACGCAGCGCCCCTTCCAGCGCGACCCCGCTGACGAGCAGCGTGCCGAGCACGCCGAGCAGGTTTGCCGCGTTGAATGCGCCGATGAGGCTGGTATAGACCTCGCCCCTGCCCCAGGGCGTTTCGACGGCGAAAGCGAGGCCGGCGCTCGTTGCCCGCAGCTGCGCGCCGGTGACGTCGGCCGCTCCGAATCCGTAGGTCAGAATCTTCCGGCCCTTGCCGCGCGCGGCGTCGATCAGGCTCTGCCCGAACGGGTCGTCGGCGTTGATGACGCCAACCCGCAGCCCGGGCCACGCGAAAAGCCGGGCCTTCGCCGCGCCGTAGGCGGCCATCGTTCCGTGGTAGTCGAGGTGATCGCGCGAGAGATTGGTGAACAGCGCGACGTCGAATGCGACGCCGTTCACGCGCCCCTGGTGCAAGCCGTGCGAGGAGACTTCCATCGCCACCGCTTCCGCACCTTGACTACGGAACTGCCGCAGCATTTCGTGCAGTGCCGCGGCATCGGGCGTGGTGTTCGTCGCGGCGCCCAGCGAGCCCCACAGCCCGTTGCCCAGCGTGCCGATCACCGCGGCGCGTCGTCCGGCGGCGTCGAGTCCCGCCGCGATCCAGTGCGCGCAAGAGGTCTTGCCGTTGGTGCCGGTGACGCCGACCATCCACAGCTCGCGCGAGGGATGGCCGTACACGCGATCGGCGATGCTGCCGAGCCGGGTCTGCAACTGGTCGACCGGGAGATGCGGCACTTTCCAGTCGCGGTTCCAGCTGAAGCCCTGCACGTCCCAGAGCACCGCGCCGGCGCCGCGCTCGATCGCGTCGGCGATGAATTGGCGTCCGTCCCGGTGCATGCCCCGATAGGCGGCGAAGGCGTCGCCCCGCCGCACCTGCCGGCTGTCGGAGGTGATGCGCGTGATCGGCACGGGCAGTTTCGCCAGCAGCGCGGCGATCTCTGCGTCCGGCGGCGCCACGCTCGTCGCCGTGTCGGTCACGTCTCCTCCGGGACCGGATCCTGCGGCGGCAGGAACGGTTGGTTGAGCGGTGCGTCGGTCGGCACGCCCAGCAGGCGCAGCGCCGCGCCCATGACGCTGCTGAACACCGGCGCGGCGACGCTGCCGCCGTAATACTGGCCGGCGGACGGCTCGTCGATCATCACGGCAACGACCAGTCGCGGATTCGAGGCGGGGGCGAAGCCGACGAACGAGGACACGTACTTGTTGACGTAGCTCGCCTGCCTCGAGCTTGTGCGCGGTGCCGGTCTTGCCGGCGACGCGATAGCCGGGTACCTGCGCCTTCGGCGCCGTACCGCCGGGCAAGGTCACGAGCTCGAGCATGCGCCGCACGGCGCGCGCGGTGGCTGGCTTGACCACCGGTGCCCCGGCGACCGGCCCGGCTTCCTTGAACAGCGTCACCGGCTTGAGCTCGCCATCGGTCGCGAATATCGTGTAGGCGCGCGCAAGTTGCACCAGGTTGACGGCAATGCCGTGTCCATAGGCCATCGTCGCCTGCTCGATCGGGCGCCAGGTCTTTGCAGGCCGCAGCCGCCCGGAGACTTCGCCGGGGAAGCCCGTTTTTGGCGGCGCGCCGAAGCCCGAGCCGGAAAGCGTCTGCCACATTTGTTCCGCGGGCAGCGACAGCGCGATCTTGGCCGCGCCGACATTCGAAGACTTCTGGATGACCTGCTCGACGGTAAGCGCGCCTTCGCGATGTGCGTCGTGGATCGTCGCCGCGCCGATCGTCAGCGTGCCCGGCGCGGTGTCGATGATCGTAGACGGCTGGACCTTACCGCTTTCGAGCGCGGCCGCGATCGTGAACGGCTTGAGCGTCGATCCGGGCTCGAAGATGTCGGTCAGCGCCCGGTTGCGCATGCGTTCGCGCGCCACGCGGCTGTGATTGTTCGGGTTGTACGAGGGCCAGTTGGCAAGCGCGAGGATCTCGCCGGTCTTCGTGTCGAGAATGACGAGGCTGCCCGCCTTGGCCTTGTTCACGTCGACGGCGGCCTTGAGCTCGCGATACGCGAGATATTGCAGGCGGCTGTCGATGGACAGCGCCAGATCGCGGCCTTCCTGCGGCGAGCGGATGTTGGCGACGTCCTCGACGACTTCGCCGCGGCGATTGATGATCACGCGCCGACTGCCGGGCGTCCCGCCGAGCCACGCCTGCTGCGCCAGTTCCATGCCCTCCTGGCCGACGTCGCCGTCGCCGGTGAAACCGAGGATGTGGCTCATCACCTCGCCGTCCGGATAATAGCGGCGGTATTCGTCGTCCTCGTGCAGACCCTTGATGCCAAGCGCGGTGACGCGCGCGGCGACTTCCGGCGCCACCGATCGCTTGAGGTAGACGAACTCGTCGCCCCCGGCGAGCCGCGCGGCCAGCACGTCGGGCTCCAGGTCGAGCGCTGCGGCGAGCGCCTGGCGCTGGGCGGGCGTGGCCTCGACCTTGTCCGGCCAGGCCCAGATCGCCTTTACGGGGGTGCTGATGGCGAGCGGCTCGCCGAACCGGTCGAGGATGCGGCCGCGGTGCGCGGGAACCTCGAGGTCCCGGCTGTAGCGCGAAGAGCCCTGCTCCTGCAGGAAACGGTTGTCGAGCCATTGCAGGTACAAAGAGCGCGCCGCGAGCAAGGCGAACAGCGCCAGCAGCATGCTGAACAAGACCGGCGCCCGCAGCCGCGGCAGCTTGGGAGGCGCCGCGGGGCGCGCCAGCGTCGCGGACGTCATCGCGTGTCCTCGCCGCCCAGAACGTGCACGCGGCCCGGCGGCGGCAGCTGCATTTGCAATTGCTCGCGCGCGATCTTCTCGACTCGCGCCGGCATCGCCCACGTGCTCTGCTCGAGCTGCAGCTGTCCGTACTCGACGTCGTAGCCACGCGCGAGCGCCTGTCCGCGCTCGAGTTCGACGAAGAGCTGGCGCGCCTGATGCCGCGACGTGACAAGCGACAGCGCGCAGGCAACCAGCGCGGCGAGCAGCAACAGATTGAGCCTTGCCATTACCCGAGCGTTTGGCGGGTGCGCTCGGCGACGCGCAGGCTGGCGCTGCGCGATCGCGGATTGGCTGCCACTTCGGCGGGGCGCGGACGGATCGCCCGGCCCACCAGACGCAGCGGCGGTCCGGGAAGCGCGCGCTCCGCGATCGCCAGGCGCGCAAGGCGCGTATCGCCGCCGTAAGGCTCGCTGTGTCGGCGAAAGAACTGCTTGACGATCCTGTCCTCGAGCGAATGGAAGGTGATGACCGCGAGCCTTCCGCCCGGGGCAAGCCGTGGCAAGGCGCGTCGAGGACTAGCGACAATTCCGCGAGCTCCTGATTGACGTAAATCCGTAGAGCCTGGAACGTCCGCGTGGCCGGATCCTGACTCCGATCACGCCCCCGGCCCGCGCCGACGGCTTTTGCCACGATCGCGGCCAGTTGCCGCGTGCGTACGATGGGCTCGTGCGCGCGAGCCGCAACAATCGCTCTTGCAATCTGTTGAGCAAACCGTTCTTCACCATAGTCCGCGATCACTTGCTTGAGTTCGTGTTCGGTGACCGTGGCGAGCCACTCCGCCACGCTCTTGCCGCGCGTGGGGTCCATCCGCATATCGAGCGGACCGTCGGCGCGCAGCGAAAAACCGCGGCCGGGCTCGTCGATCTGCGGCGACGAGATTCCGAGATCGAGCAGCAGCCCGTCGATCGCAGCGTCGCCCGCCGCGTCGAGCACCTGCGGCAACTCGGAAAACCATGCGCGGTGGAAGCGAAAGCGCGCGTCGCGCCACGAGCGCGCGACCGCTTCGGCCGCGGGATCGCGATCGAGCGCCACGAGGCGACCGCGGGGCCCGAGCTGGGCGAGGATGCCGCGGCTGTGCCCGCCGCGACCGAACGTCGCGTCGACGTAGATGCCGTCGGGCTTGACCGAGAGCGCGGCCACGGCTTCCTCGAGCAGGACGGGGAGATGACGGTCATCCGGAATCAAAGCGAAAAACCGTCCAGCTCCGGCGGCAGTCCGCCGGCGGGGAATGCGACCGCATGCTCGGTGCGCTCGAGCCATTTCGCCTCGTCCCACAGCTCGAACTTGTTGCCCTGCCCGACGAGCACGACACGCTTGTCGAGGGTGGCGTACTGGCGCAACGCCGGCGGCACGAGGATGCGCCCGGCGCCGTCAAGGACGACGTCGTCGGCGTGGCCGACGAGAAGGCGCTGCAGGGCGCGGGTTTTTTCGTTGAAGCTGGACAGCCCCATCAGCCGCTGCTGAATCGGCTCCCAAGCGAGCAGCGGATAGAGGAGCAGGCAGTGACTGGGATCGGCGGTGAGTACCAGGCGCCCTTCAGCCTGCCGGGCGAGCGCCTCGCGATGCCGGGCCGGGATCGCCAGCCGCCCCTTGTTGTCGAGCGCAAGATGGGTAACGCCTCGAAACACTGCCCCTCCTCCTCCGATAGCGCTATGCGGTGAGTGCCCACTTTAACCCACTTTTTCCCACCGGTCGCCACTATATGTGAATGCCCGCCGAGGGTCAATAAAATTACGGTTTCTGAACAACGACTTAGCGCCACTGTTGTATAAATGGCAAATGTTGTGAATAAATAATAGTTTACAGGCGATTTTGAAGGTAAATTAGCACATCGGAAGGAAAAGTGGGGCGCGTGCCGACGTGTGCCGCGAAAAGCAGGCATTAAATCCGCAGCGGCCAGGTCGCTTTATGCCAGCGGCATTGAGCGCTGCCCGGAAGCGTAGGAACCCAAGCAGGCGCAGGGCGGTTACACGATGGTTCCGACGTCAAGCGGCCCCGTGCAACGCGCTGCCACGGTGCTGAGTTCTTTTAGTGATTGCAGCGTGTCGCGGCGACGCGATGCGCAGTAGCGCCACCAAGAAGCGCGACAGCTGATTTGCCGCAAGCGGCTTCTGGCACGGAAAGGAAAAGTGCGGAGTGGCGCGCCCGACAGGAGTCGAACCTGTGACCTTTGGCTTCGGAAACCAACACTCTATCCAACTGAGCTACGGGCGCACGGCTGGCGATTCTACTCCGCAATTCCAAATGCCGTCCATCCAGCTTCTCCCGACTCAGATCAGCGCGTTATAATTTGCGTTTTGTTTCGCGGTCGAGGCGTGCCGCGTGAACAAAAATCCTCTAAAAAGACCGCCCGGAACCCGCGATGAGCGACGAGCACACATCCTTTATAAAAACGCCAAAGCAGCTCGTCATCGTCGTCGTTCTGGCCTTTGCCGTACCGATCGCCCTGTTCGGGCTGCTGTCGCAGCTCGTTACCGGCGTGCGGCCTGCGGGCCGCGCGGAAGCAGAGACGGGCGTGCTCAATCGCATCAAGCCCGTCGGCGAAGTCACGTTGGTCGACGCGAGCGCACCGCAGGGGGACATGAGCGGCGAGCAGGTTTACCAAACCGTGTGCAAGACCTGTCACGAGGCGGGCCTGGTCGGCGCGCCCAAGTTCGGCGACAAGGCGGCGTGGGAGCCGCGTATCAAGAAAGGCGTCAACGCCCTCTACAACAGCGCGCTCAAGGGCACCGACAAAGGCATGCCGCCCAAGGGCGGCAATCGCGATCTCGCCGATATCGAGGTCGAGCGTGGCGTGGTCTACATGGCCAACCGGTCGGGCGCGAGCTTCACCGAGCCGGCCGCTCCAGCGGCCGCCGCGCCCGCCTCCGCCGCAGCTCCCGCCACGGCTGCAGCGCCCGCCGCCGCTGCAGCCGCCGCTGCAAGTCCGGTCGCCGCTGCAACGCCCGCTCCGGCCGCAGCCGCGTCCACCGCGAAGCCGGGCGCGCCACTCGATCTCAACTCGGGGCAGGCGATGATGCAGAAGGATGGCTGCTCCGCGTGTCACGCGGTCGACAAGAAAATTGTCGGTCCGGCCTACGTCGACGTCGCCGCCAAGTACCGCGGCGACGCCACGGCGCAGGCGAAGCTCACGCAGAAGGTAAAGTCCGGGGGCGCCGGGGTCTGGGGGCAGATTCCGATGCCGCCCAATGCCCAAGCACCCGACGCCGATATCAAGGCGCTGGTGAGCTGGATCCTGACCCTGAAGAAATAACGCGCTTTGCGCAATAGCGGTCGCAAAATCACCCGGCGTCGATGCCGGGCGCAGGGCAGCGATCCGCGCTCGTTGCGGGCGAGCCTCGCGCCATGAGTCATTACGTCGTCGGCGATATCCAGGGCTGTTACGCCGAGTTTGCGCAGCTGCTCGATCTGATTGCGTTTGATCCGAAGCGCGATCGCCTGTGGCTGGTCGGGGACCTCGTCAACCGCGGACCCGATTCGCTGTCGGTACTGCGCCATGTGAAGTCGCTCGGGACGGCCGCAACGACCGTGCTCGGCAACCACGACCTGCATCTGTTGATCGTCGCCGCAGGCCATCGCAAAGCGCACCGCCGAGACACGCTTGCCGCGGTTCTCGCGGCGCCCGACCGCGACGAGTTGCTCGACTGGCTCCGGCGACGCCCCCTGGTGGTGCACGAAGGCGAATTCCTGCTCGTTCACGCGGGGCTTCTGCCGTCATGGACGCCGGCCGATGCCGTAGCGCTTTCCCGCGAGGTTGAAGCGGTGCTCGCGTCGCCAACGCACGATGCTTTCCTGCGCCACCTCTATGGCGATGAGCCGGCGCAGTGGACCAGCGAGCTCACTGGCTACGACCGCCTGCGCGTCATCGTCAACGCCTTTGCCCGACTGCGCTTCTGCTCCGCCGACGACACCATCGAGCTTCAGGAAAAGCGCGGTCCGGAGCATTCGCCGCCCGGCTTCGCCCCCTGGTTCGCCCATCCGGAACGGAAGTCGGCAGGGGTCACGATCCTGTGTGGGCACTGGTCGACGCTCGATCTCATGTTCGCGCCGAACGTGATGATGCTGGACTCGGGCTGCGTGTGGGGCGGAACGCTCACCGCCGTCCGCCTGGACGATGCGCGCGTGTTCCAGGTGCCGAGCCGCGCGGCGGTCGTTCCAAAACCTCTCGAGTAAATGGTTCGCTGGCGCAGGACAGCTTGTCTGTGCCGGCGCTCGCTTCAGAACAGCGGTTGGCCGAAGTGCGCGTCGTATTGCGCGGCGATCGTCTCCCGGCTCAGGGCATGGTTCTGCCCGCCGCGAGACGCGATCTTGAGCGCTCCGAGCAGCGATGCAAGGCGGCCGGTGCGCTCCCAATCCCAGCCGTGTCCGATGCCAAATAGCAGGCCCGCGCGGTAGGCGTCGCCGCAGCCCGTCGGATCGACCACCTGGGTTGGCTTGACCGGCGGAATCGCGAGCACCCTGCCTTCGGCATGGATGCGCGATCCCTCGCCGCCCAGCGTCACGATCAGCGCCTCGACGCGCGCGGCGATCGCTTCGAGCGAGAGCCCGGTGCGCTCGGCGAGCAGTCTGCCTTCGTAATCGTTGACCGCGACGTAATTGGCGCAATCGATCATTTCCAGCAATTCGGCACCCGAGAACAGCGGCAGCCCCTGTCCCGGATCGAAGATGAATGGAACCTTGGCAGCGGCGAACTCGTGGACGTGCGCGCGCATGCCTTCGCGTCCGTCGGGCGCGACGATGCCGAGCGCGATGTCCGCGACGTCGGTGATGCGATTGCGATGCGACTCGTTCATCGCGCCCGGGTGGAACGCGGTGATCTGGTTATCGTCGAGGTCGGTGATGATGAACGCCTGCGCGGTGTAGGTCCCGGGGATCACGCGGACCCCGTCGGCGGCGACGCTCTGGGCCCTGAACCGCTCGATATAGGCGGTGCCATCGTCGCCCACCGTCGCCATCACGACCGGCTCGCCGCCGAGGCGCTTGAGATTGTAGGCGATGTTGCCGGCGCAGCCGCCCCACTCCCGGCGCATCTCGCCGATCTGAAATGAAACCGAGAGCACGTGCGCCTCGCCGGGCAGGATGTGCCGGACAAAGCGGTCCGGAAACACCATGATGGTGTCGAGCGCGAGCGAGCCGCAGATGAGCGTGCGCGGTGCGGCCGGAGTGCTCACGCGTCGCTATCGCGACCGATCTCGCGCACGATGAACTGCTGCCGCCGCGACACGGGCAGCGCTTCGGGTATGTCGCGCAGGAGAACCTCCCAATGCGCGTCGCCCTCGGCGCTCACGTGTCGTTCGAAGCCGCGGATCGCATCGCGCGAAACCAGGCAATTGCGGTGCACGCGGACGAAGCGCGAGCCGAACTCGTCCTCGAGCTTGGTCAGCGATTCCTCGAGCAGGTACTCCCGCTCCGCGGTGCGAATCGTGATGTACTTGAGCTCGGCCTTGAGATAGATCACTTCCTCGACCGGCACGAGCACCACGCGCGAGCGCTCGGTCACCGACAGAAAGCGGCGCGCCGCCGCGGGCAGGCGGCCGAGCTTCGCGTCCGACAGCGGCCTCAGGCGCGGCACCTTCTGCAGCGCAGCTGAGCAGTCGCTGCACCCGCACCGGCTTCACCAGGTAGTCGATGGCGTGCACCTCGAACGCCGCGATGGCGTGCTCGTGGTACGCGGTCGTGAAAATCAGCACCGGCGGCTGCGGCAGCTTGAGCAGGTGCCGCGCCAATTCGATGCCGTCCATGTCGGGCATGTGGATGTCGCTCAATACCAGGTCGGCCGGCGAGCCACCGAGCACGCTCAGCGCTTCGCGCCCGTTCTCGGCTTCGCCGACGATCACCAGCGGCAGCGCGGCGGCGCAGTCATCGAGCAGTTCGCGCAGGCGGCGGCGCGCCGGCGCCTCGTCGTCGACGATGAGCACTCGCAGCGGCGCGTCAGGCATGCACGCCCTCTACTGGTGTCGGCACCCGGTACGGCATGCGGATATGCACCTCGTAGCTGTCCTTGCTGGCGCGCGTCTCGAGCCTCGCCTCGGCATCGAAGTGCAGCGCCAGCCGCTCGCGGATGTTGTCCATCGCCATCTTGTTGCCCGCGTGATGGCTTCCGGCGAACGTGTACGGATTGCGCAGAAGCGCGTGCACCTCGCCGCGCCTGAGGAAGATGTTGATCGCGATGACGCCGGGCGCGCTCGAGGGCTCGATGCCGTGATACACGGCGTTCTCCAGCAGCGGCTGCAGCACCAGCGGCGGCACCAGCGCGTCGCCCGGCATGTTCTCAAGATGCCACTCGACCCGCAGCCGATCGCCCAGGCGGAGTTTTTCCAGCTCGAGATACTGCCGGCACAGCTCGATTTCGTCGGCCAGCGGCGCGAGCTGCCGATTGTCGCGCATCAGCACGCGAAAAAGATCCGCCAGGTCCTCGAGCGCCGTCTCGGCGCGACGCGGTTCGGTGCGAACGAGCGACAGCACGGCGTTGATGCTGTTGAACAGAAAATGCGGCCGGATCCGCGCCTGCAACGCCTGCAGCCGCGCCTCGGTGATCGCCGGCGACAGCGCCCTGGTGCGCAGATGGAAATAGCCCAGCAGCAGCCCCGCTGGCCAGCAACGCGAGCAGCGCGTGCCGCAGCGTGGCGCTCGCTCCGGCGTCGACATCCGGCGTGGCGAACAAGCGCGTCGAGCAGCACGGCCGTTCCGAGGGTGATCGCGAGGATCACGATCACGCCGGTGCGGTAGGGCAGGCGCTCGAGCCACGGCGCCAGTGCGTAGAGCAGCAACAGGTTGGCCAGAAGGTGCGGCTCGACGCTCGCGGTCGTGGCAAGCCACGCTGCAGAGAGCGCCTCCCAGCGCGGTTCGCGCAGCGAACGCCGCGACGAGCGCGACGCCGTTGACCGCGAGCAGGATGCGCAGCACCGTCCCCAGATTGCGGAACTCCGGCAGCCGAAGCGAAGACGGCTTTTGATTTATAATCGCGCGCATCGTTTGCTGCTGTCGGCCCGGCGCCGCATGTCACGCATTGACCTCCGCGGCCAGCCGGCGTGAACGGACCGTCGCCGCCCTCGCTATTGTGGGGAAGAGCCTCGGGCGAGGCAAGCCATGTCCAGAGACACATCCCGCGACAAGCCAGGTGCTGTTGCCACCGCCCGAACGCGGCCGGTCGGGCCGCTTCGCCGAACCGATGTCCGAACGCATGCAACGGTTCACCGCATCGGTCGATGTCGATCGGCGCCTTGCCAGCGTCGACATTGCCGGCTCGCTCGCCCACGCGCGGATGCTCGCGGCAACGGGCATCATTTCCACCGCCGACCTCGCCGCCATCGAGCGCGGCCTGGAGCAGATCCGCGGCGAGATCGAGCGCGACGAATTCGTCTGGTCGCTCGAACTCGAGGACGTGCATCTCAACATCGAGATGCGGCTGACCGCGCTCGTCGGCGACGCCGGCAAGCGGCTGCACACCGCGCGCTCGCGCAACGACCAGGTCGCGACCGACCTGCGGCTGTGGCTGCGCGACGCGATCGATGCGCTGCGTTGCCCGCTTGCGCGCCCTGCGCGGCGCTTCATCGACCTTGCCGAGAAGCACGCCGACACCATCATGCCCGGCTTCACGCACCTGCAGGTCGCGCAGCCGGTGACATTCGGCCATCACCTGCTGGCCTACGAAGCGATGCTCGCGCGCGATGCCGAGCGGCTCGCCGATTGCCGGCGCCGCGTCAACCGGCTGCCGCTGGGCAGCGCCGCGCTCGCCGGCACCAGCTATCCGATCGATCGCCAGCGCGTTGCCGCCGAGCTCGGCTTCGAGGCGCTTTGCGAGAATTCGCTCGACGCCGTGTCCGACCGCGATTTCGCGATCGAATTCGGCGCCGGCGCGGCACTGATCATGGTGCACCTGTCGCGCTTTGCCGAGGAGCTCGTCCTCTGGGCGAGCCCGCAATTCGGATTCGTCACGATCGCCGACCGGTTCTGCACCGGGAGCTCGATCATGCCGCAGAAGAAGAATCCGGACGTCGCCGAACTCGTGCGCGGCAAGAGCGCGCGCGTCATCGGCGACCTCACCGCTTTGCTGGTGCTGATGAAGGCGCAGCCGCTGGCCTACAACAAGGACAACCAGGAGGACAAGGAGCCGCTGTTCGACAGCGTCGACACGGTCGAAGAGTGCCTTGCCGTCCTGACCGACCTCGTGGCAAGCGGGCTCAGTCCGGTGCCCGCGCGCATGCGCGCCGCGGCCACGGAGGGATTCGCCACGGCGACCGACTTCGCCGATTACCTGGTGCGCAAGGGCGTCCCGTTCCGCGACGCGCACGAAGCCGTGGCCCGGGCGGTCCGCTACGCCGAGGCCAAGGGCTGCGATCTTGCCGCGCTTAGCCTCGCCGAATTGCGCCAGTTCGCGCCGCTGGTCGATGAAGACGTCCGCCTTGCCCTGACCCTTGAAGGGTCGGTCGCCAGCCGCAACCACCCAGGCGGCACCGCGCCGGCGCAGGTCCGCGCCGCCGCGCAGGCTGCTCGCGCAGCGCTCGCCGCGACCGCGGAACAGTCGCGCAGCAGACCAACCAGCCAGGAGTAATTGCGATGTCGACGAATGCGCACAAGACGGCCTTTATCGGTCTCGGAGTCATGGGATTTCCGATGGCGGGTCACCTCGCCCGTGCCGGCCACGACGTAACCGTCTACAACCGCACGCCGGGCAAAGCCGCGCAATGGACGCAACAGCATGGCGGCAGGTCGGCGCCGACACCGGCCGCCGCCGCGGCGGGCGCCGAATACGTCATGCTCTGCGTCGGCAACGACAACGATGTTCGTGCCGTCGCGCTGGGTGCGGACGGCGCATTGTCGGCGATGCGGGCCGGTGCCGTGCTTGTTGATCACACGACGGCGTCGGCGATCGTTGCGCGCGAGCTCTACGCCGCCGCGAAGGCGCGGGGCGTGGGCTTTCTGGACGCCCCGGTCTCCGGCGGCCAGGCCGGCGCGGAAAACGGCAAGCTGACCGTCATGGTCGGCGGCGACGCCGACGCCTTCGCGCGCGCCGAGCCGGTCCTCGCCTGCTATGCACGGGCGGTCGCCCTGATGGGCGGCCCCGGCTCGGGGCAGCTTACGAAAATGGTCAACCAGGTGTGTATCGCCGGCCTGGTGCAGGCTCTCTCCGAAGGCATCAATTTCGGCATCCGCGCCGGACTCGACGTCGAGCGCGTGCTTGACGTCATCGGCAAGGGCGCGGCGCAGTCGTGGCAGATGGACAATCGCGGCAAGACGATGGCGGCCGACAAGTTCGACTTCGGTTTTGCCGTCGACTGGATGCGCAAGGACCTCTCCATGGCGATCGCCGAGGCGAGGGCGAACGGCGCGGCGCTGCCGGTGACCGCGCTGGTCGATCAGTTCTACGCGCGCATTCAGGCGCGCGGCGGCGGACGCTGGGATACGTCGAGCCTCATCCGCCTGCTGCGCGACAGCACATGAGGCCGCCGCTTCGGGTGTCGGCGCTCGCCCTGCTCTTTGCGGCGACGGTTGCCTCGGCCGTCGAGGTGCAGGTCAAGAACGCATGGGTTCGCAGCGCGTCGCAGGGCCAGGACAAGACCCCTGCCTATGTCGACATTCTCAGCGACACGCCGCTGCGGCTGATCGGCGCGAAGAGCCCCTGGGCGCGCAGCGTCGAAATTCGCACCGTCGAGTTGCGCGACGGGGTGCCCTCGGACAAGGCCGTGCCCGGACTCGACGTGCCTGCCGGCGCCGAGTTCCGCCTCGCCCCCGGTGGAAGCTACCTCGCTCTGGTCGACGTCCAGCGCGGGTTCGGCAACGGTGATTCCGTTCCGATCACCCTGCGCTTCGAGGATGCCAAGCGGACGCTGCACACCGTGGATTTCAACGCCCAGGTCCGCGGGCTGCTCCCGGCGAAGCCGCCTGCCGCGAAGCCCGAGTAGGCCTACGCGGAGCCTGGATCGTCGACGGCAATCTCGAAGCTGATCTCGGCGGTCTTGGCCAGCATCAGCGTCGCCGAGCAATACTTTTCCTTCGATAGCCTGACGGCACGCTCGACTTGCGCCGTATTGAGACCTTTGCCCGAGACGCGGTACTTGAGGTGGATGCGGGTAAACACCCTGGGGTCCTTCTCGGCACGGGCGGCCTCGGCTTCCACCACGCAATCCGACACCGGTTGTCGCGCCTTGCGCAGTATCCAGACAACGTCAAAGGCCGTGCACGCGGCCGTGCCCGCAAGGACGAGTTCCATCGGTCGCGCGCCCAGATTGCGGCCGCCCGCTTCCGGGGCTCCGTCCACCAGCAGGGCATGACCGCTACCGGTTTCGGCGACGAAGCTCACGCCCTCGACCCACTTGATTCGCGCTTTCACCGCTGCCCTCGATTGCGCATGGTTGACTGATTTACCTTGTAAAATCAATTGGATACTGTCCGAATCTGACGGGTCCGGCGCCCGCGCCAAGGCGCCGGAGGCTTGCCTTGTGCGCTGCGGTATGCGAGGATCATTTCACCCTTGCGGCCAAGGTATTCATTGCGCTTGCCGCAGGTCATTCCCCCATCCTCCTCCTATGGTGGAATGCTTGCGCGGCCGGTCCGGCCGCGTTTTTTTGCACTGCGGCAGTGCGCCTCGCCCCGCTGCGGCCCGGTGGTGGTTTGACACCCCGGCGTGCGGCGTATTATTATCCAAGACTTTGCAAAATTGAACCCGGAATGGCGTCTCCGCATGCGGCCCGCGTTTTCCGGACTTTTCGGAGTTTTCGCATGAAGACCTTTTCCGCCAAGCCGCAGGATATCCAGCGGGATTGGTACGTCGTCGACGCGAGCGACAAGGTGCTGGGACGGCTCGCGAGTGCCATTGCACACCGTCTGCGCGGCAAGCACAAGCCCATCTACACGCCGCACATGGACACCGGTGACTTCATCATCGTGACCAATGTCGAGAAAATCAGGGTGACCGGCACAAAGGTGGACGACAAGCTCTACCACCGCCACAGCGGCTATCCGGGCGGAATCCGGACCACGACCTTTGGCAAGATGCAAAAGCGCTTTCCCGGCCGCGCGCTCGAGCACGCGGTCAAGGGCATGCTGCCCAAGGGACCGCTGGGCTACGCGATGTTGAAAAAACTCAAGTGCTACGCCGGTGCCGCGCATCCGCATGCGCCGCAACAGCCGAAGCCGCTTGACCTGTAAGGCACATCCATGATCGGCAACTACTATTACGGCACCGGCCGGCGCAAGAGCGCCGTGGCGCGGGTCTTCATCAAGCAGGGCTCCGGAAAGTTCACGGTCAACGACAAACCCGTGGACGAATTCTTTACCCGCGAAACCGGACGCATGGTGGTGCGCCAGCCGCTCAAGCTGGTGAACCACGAAGCAACGTTCGACATCATGGTCAACGTTCATGGCGGTGGCGAGTCGGGACAGGCCGGCGCGGTGCGCCACGGCATCACGCGCGCGTTGATCGACTACGACACGCAGCTCAAGCCGACGCTGTCGAAGGCCGGATTGGTGACCCGTGACGCGCGCGAGGTCGAGCGCAAGAAGGTCGGCCTGCACAAGGCGCGACGTCGCAAGCAGTTCTCGAAGCGTTAAGCGGCAGCCAAACGCGAGGTTCGGGATCCTTAGGGCCGCCGCGAGGCGGCCCTTGGCTTTCCCGGAGCCGGCGCGAACACCGCTGACGCCGCGCGTTTTATTCCATTGTCATAATTGGACGGGGTCGATGTTAGAATCGCCGCACGGATAAGGCAACATGATCAAGGTCGGAATTGTCGGTGGCACTGGCTACACCGGAGTCGAGTTGCTGCGCCTGCTCGCCCGGACACCCGCAGGCCGAGGTGTCCACGATCACGTCGCGCAAGGAAGCCGGGATGCCGGTGGCCGAGATGTTCACGAGCCTGCGCGGCTTGGGTCCGCTGAGCGACCTGCGCTACAGCGACCCGGGAACAGCCGATCTGAAGGCCTGCGCCGTGGTGTTTTTCGCCACGCCGCACGGCGTGGCCATGGCCCAGGCGCGCGAATTGACCGCGGCGCGGCGTGAAGATCATCGACCTCGCCGCCGACTTTCGTCTCAAGGATCCCGCCATGTTCGAGCAGTGGTACAAGATGCCGCACGCCTGTCCCGAGCTGCTCGCGGAGGCGGTGTACGGCCTGCCGGAAATGCACCGGGCAGCGATCAAGGCAGGCGCGCATCGTCGGCAACCCCGGCTGCTACCCGACCGCGATCCAGCTTGGTTTCCTGCCGCTGCTTGAAGCCGGCGTCGTCGACGCCGCGCATCTCATTGCGGACGCCAAGTCGGGCGTCTCCGGCGCGGGCCGCAAGGCCGAGCTCTCGCTCATGTTCAGCGAGGCCGCCGACAACTTCAAGGCCTACAACGTCGGGGGCCACCGCCATCATCCTGAGATCGTGCAGGGCTTAGCGGGGTCAGCAAGCAACCGGTGAGCCTGATATTCACGCCGCACCTGACGCCGATGATTCGCGGCATCCACGCCACGCTGTACGCGCGCCTGACGCAACCCGACGTCGATCTGCAACGCCTCTTCGAGAAGCGCTACGCCGGCGAGCCGTTCGTCGACGTGATGCCCCCGGGAAGCCAGCCCGACACGCGCTCGGTGCGCGCCTCGAACGTCTGCCGCATCGCCGTGCATCGGCCGCAGGGCGGCGACACCGCGGTCATCCTTGCCGTGGAGGACAATCTGGTCAAGGGCGCGGCGGGCCAGGCGGTGCAAAACATGAACCTGATGTTCGGCCTGCCCGAGAGCTACGGGCCTGACGGCGCCGCCGGTGCTTCCGTAATGGCGCCGACCCTGCGTAACTTCGGCCGGCGGCTGCGCCAGACCTTCGGCATCAGCGCGCCGCGGATGGCGGTGCGCACCCACCTGTCCTGGCGCTGGCGGCTGCCGGCGCTGCTGGTGATGCTCGGGCTCATCGCGGGGATGTGGTGGTGGGGGTTCGACTTCGGCCAGTTTCTGGGTGGCTTCAACCGCAGCGCGATCGCGGCGAAGCAAGCCCAGCTGGAAGCCAACGCCAGCACGCTCATGGACGAGAATGTCCGCTTGCGCGCCAAGCTCGCCGCGCTCGAAAGCGACCTCAACATGACCCGTGGCACGCAGGCGACGCTGTCGCGGCAGGCGCTGGACCTGCAGAACGAAAATACGCAGATGAAGGAGGAACTCGCCTTCCTGCGCGAGCTGTTCTCCAACACGGGTAAGCCGGGAACGCTCACGATTCAGCGCCTGCGGGCCGAAAAGGATCGGGACGACATCTATCGCTTCAGCATGCTGGTGGTGCGCGGCGGCAATCCCAGTGACGAGTTCTCCGGACAGCTGACGCTGCTGGCCAGCGTTGCCGCCAACGGGCACAGCTCGACGCTGACGCTGCCCGACGACCAGCCGGACACGCGCTACGGCGCTCAAACTCAAGTTCAAGTATTATCAGCGGGTCGAAGGCACGTTCCGTGTCCCGCCCGGCGGCCAGCTGAAAAGCCTGATGGCTCGCGTTGTGGAGCCAGGCCAGTCGCTACCGAAGGCGACCCGGAGCTTGAATCTGATGTAGGAGAGTCCCATGTTCGAACGTAAGAGGTCTCCGCAACCGAAGCGCATTGACAGCCTGATCGGCGCCGGCACCGTGGTCGATGGCGACGTGACCTTTTCCGGCGGCCTGCGCATCGACGGCGCGGTGCACGGCAAGGTGGCAACGGTCGACAGCCAGCCCGCGACGCTGGTCGTCAGCGAGCTGGCGAGCATTGATGGCGAAGTCCGTGTTTCGCACGTGGTTATCAACGGCGCGGTCACCGGCCCGGTGACCGCCAACGATTACCTGGAACTGCAGGCCAAGGCGCGGGTCAACGGTGATGTGGTGTATCGCACGCTCGAAATGCACGTTGGCGCGATCGTGCAGGGCAAGCTGATGCATGCCGAACAGGAATCCGCGGCGATCGTCGAGCTCAAACGCGCCACTGGCGAGTAAACTCAGGTGGCACGTTGACCGCTGCCACCTGCCGTCTGGTAAGTTGCAGCTAGCAACCGAGGAGTTGGCAATGAATGCAATAACCGAGATGCCCGCCCCGCTGGTCTTCACGGACGCCGCGGCAATGAAGGTGAAATCGCTGATCGACGAGGAAGGCAACCCCGAGCTCAAGCTGCGGGTGTTCGTCACCGGCGGCGGCTGCTCCGGATTTCAGTACGGCTTCACATTTGACGAAGCGGCGGCGGAAGACGATACCCGCATGGAAAAAAACGGCGTGACGCTGCTGATCGACCCGATGAGCTATCAGTATCTGGTCGGCGCGGAGATCGACTATCAGGAAGGGCTGGAGGGCGCGCAGTTCGTGATCAAGAATCCCAACGCGACCACCACCTGCGGCTGCGGTTCGTCGTTTTCGGTCTGAAACGCGACGCCGTCGCTGTCCAAACGGGGGCCTTGGCCTCCGTTTCGTTTTTGTTGGATCCCGTGGCGGCCGCCGTCGCGGGTCCTAAGCCCGATAGATCGCGCCGAGCACGCGTGGCCCGCGCGCGCCGGTCACCGTGGGAAGGCCCGCCGCGCGGCCGGCGAGCGCCTCCCGCGCGAGCCAGGCGAAGGCAAGCGCCTCGACTTCCTGCACCGCGACGCCCAGCGTCGCCGTACTCGCCAGGCGTCGCGGCAGGAGCGCGGCCTCGAGAGCGCGCATCAACGCCGCGTTGTTCGCCCCTCCGCCGCAGGCGAGGATCTCGGTGGCATCCCCGCAGTACGCCGCGATGGCGTCGGCGACGCTTTGCGCGGTCAACGCCATGAGCGTGCGCTGCACGTCGACCGGACGCGGCGCCTCCGGCAGCCGCGCGATGTGCTCCTCCAGCCACGCCATGTGGAAGCGGTCGCGGCCGGTGCTCTTCGGCGGCGCGAGCGCAAAGTACGCGTCCGCCTCGAGGGCGGCGAGCAGCGCGGCGATGACCCGACCGCTCGCTCCCCAGGCGCCGTCGCGATCGAACGCTGCGCCCGTGTACCGCTCGCACCAGGCGTCGAGCAGCGTATTGGCGGGCCCGGTGTCGAATCCGCGCACGGGGCCGCGCGGCGGCAAGTCGGTGACATTGGCGATGCCGCCGAGATTGACGACGGCGCGGTGACGGTCTGCGGTGGCGAACAACGCCGCGTGCAACGCCGGCACGAGCGGCGCTCCCTGCCCGCCCGCCGCGACGTCGCGGCTGCGGAAGTCAGCGACGACGGTGATGCCCGTGAGTTCGGCCAGCCGTGCCGGATTGGCGAGCTGCGTGGTGTAGCCGAGCTCCGGGCGATGACGAATCGTCTGGCCATGCAGGCCGATTGCGGCGATCGCGTCGGGTGCAAGCGCTGCCTGCGCGAGCAGCTTGCCCACGACGGCCGCGCAGCAGTCCATCAGCGCGTTGGCCGCCAGTGCCGCGCGATGGATCTCGTCGGCGCCTGAGCGCTGCAGCGCGTGGAGTTCATGGCGCAGCGCCTCCGGGAAGGCGACATGCGCGGCGGCGACGGTGCGCAGGGGCGCGACGCTGAAATCGGCAAGCACCGCGTCGACGCCGTCGACGCTCGTACCTGACATCACGCCGATGTAGTGCTCCGCCGCCACCCTGCCGTCACTCGCCGCCGGCGAGCACCACGCCCCGGCCCAGCGCAAGCTCCTCGGCAAGCGGCGCGATCTGCGTCCGATAGGCGGCGGCCTGGTCAGCGCCAATCGGGGGCGCGTCGGGCAGCGCAATCGTCAGGGGATTGACCTGCACGTTGTCGACGCGAAATTCGTAATGCAGATGCGGCCCGGTGGCCCAGCCGGTCATCCCGACGTAACCGATCACATCGCCCTGACGCACCAGCGAACCGTGCTTCACTCCCGGCGCGAAGCGCGACAGGTGCGCGTAGACGGTCGACCGGCCGCCTGCGTGCTGCAACATGACCACGTTGCCGTAGCCGCCCTGCTGCCCGGCGACAATGACCCTGCCAGAGGCTGCCGCGTGGACGGGCGTGCCGATCGGCGCGGCAAAATCGACACCCTTGTGCGCACGCCACGTTTGCAGGAACGGATGCAATCTTGCCAGCGAGAAGCCCGAGGTGATGCGCGTGAACGCGACCGGCGAGCGCAAAAAGGCCTTCTTCAAGCTCCGCCGTCTTCGCTGTAGTAGCTTTCGGTCCCGTCAGGCGCTTGCCACCGGAACGCCCGATAGGCAATGCCCTTGTTGACGAATTCGGCCGCGACGATGCGGCCGGCGCCGGCGGGCGCCCCGTCGCTGCGCAGCATCTCGTACACCACGCTGAACCGGTCGCCGCGGCGCAAATCGTGCAGGAAGTCGATATCCCCGGAAAAGATCTCCGCGAGCTGCATCGTGACCGCGTCGGGAAGTCCGACCGCGTCGGCCGCCGCGAAGAGCGAACTGCGGACTTCGTTGGCGCGCAACTCGAGGCTCACCGCCGCTGCGACGGGCGCGGATTGCGCGAGGAAAGCCATCGCCGACCCGATCAATCGCCAGAAGCTCGCTCGTCGGTAGCGCATAGCGCAGGCTGAGCAGGTGCCCGTCGGCATCGGTCTCGACCCGCAGCGCCTTGCCCGGACGCAGCTGGTACAAGGGTCTTGCCCGCGGGTCGGTGCGCAGGAACGCCTGCGCCGCGGCGTCGACGACGCCGAGCCGCGCGAGCACGCTGCCCAGCGTGTCTCCGCGGCGGACGCGCTCTTCGTGCCAATAGGTTTCATCGCCCGCCAGCGTGGCCAGCGCGGGCAAGTCCAGCGTGCGCGCGATGCGCTGCGTCGGCACGATCTCCGGCGCCGTCCCGGGCACGATGCCGAACGCGGCGACCGCGCTCACGGCCAGGAGCATAACGGCCACCGCGACGCGTCGGCCGCCGCTGCGCGCGACAATTACCGCAGCGCTTTGCGCTAGAATTGCGAGCAATTTGCTCAATAGTCCCCGGCCGATCTGTTGCGATGCCATCTCGCGCGGTGCGGATTGTAGCAGAAGCGCAACCCGATGAATCCCGACATCGCCCACCAGCTCGCCGTGTTCAAGCGCGGCGCCGACGAACTGATCGTCGAAGCGGAGCTCGTCGCCAAGCTCGCGCGCGGCAAACCGCTGCGCATCAAGGAGGGATTCGACCCGACCCGGCCGGACCTCCACCTCGGACACACCGTGCAGTTCAACAAGCTGCGCCAGCTGCAGGATCTCGGCCACCACGTCATCTTTCTGGTCGGCGACTTCACCGGCATGATCGGCGACCCGACCGGCCGCAACCTCACGCGGCCGCCGCTTACGGCGGAGGAGCTCACCGCGAACGCGAAAACGTACACCGATCAGGCGTTCCTCATTCTCGATCGCGAAAAAACCGAAGTCGCCTTCAATTCGAAGTGGCTTGCGGCGCTCGGCGCCGACGGCATGATCCGGCTCGCCGCGAAATACACCGTCGCCCGCATGCTCGAACGCGACGATTTCGCCAAGCGCTACCGGGACGGCCAGCCGATCGCCGTGCACGAATTTCTGTACCCGCTGGCGCAGGGCTACGACTCGGTTGCGCTCAAGGCGGACGTGGAGCTCGGCGGCACCGACCAGAAGTTCAACCTGCTCGTCGGTCGCGAGCTGCAACGCCACTACGGCCAGGAGCCGCAGTGCATCCTCACGCTGCCGCTGCTCGAGGGCCTCGACGGCGTCAACAAGATGTCGAAGTCGCTCGACAACTACGTCGGCATCACCGAGCCGCCGCAGGAGATGTTCGGCAAGCTGATGTCGATTTCCGACACGCTCATGTGGCGCTACTACGAGCTGCTTTCGTTCCGCCCGCAGGAAGCGATCGCGGCGTTGCAGCGCGCTTGCCGGGAGGGTCGCAATCCCCGCGACGTCAAGGTCATGCTGGCGCAGGAGATCGTCGCGCGCTTCCACGGCGGTCCGGCGGCGGAACGCGCTCTGGCGGAGTTCGAGGCGCGTTTCAAGCAGGGCGCGCTGCCGGAAACGATGCCGGAGCTGACACTGCACAGCGCCGGCGCGGGCTTGCCGATTGCCCAGCTGGCCAAGCAGGCTGGGATCGTGGAGTCGACCTCGGAGGCGCTGCGCCTTATCGCGCAGCGCGGCCTCAAGCTCAACGGCGAGGTGGTCGCCGACAAATCGCTGGTCGTGGCTCCGGGCGCGACCGTGGTGGTGCAGGCGGGCAAGCGGAAATTCGCGCGCGTGACCGTCGCGTAGCCTCAGGCTACAGGATGCCGGGATTGCCCGCGACGCCGACGAGCCTGGGCTGGTTCGGTGTCGGCGGCGCGATCGTTTTCTTCGCCTTCAGGTAGCGCGCGGCGACGTCCCAGATCGGCTCGCCGCCGCCGCGAGCGCTTCTTCCGCGACCGGAGCCCAGCCGGCAACCTTGTAGCGCTTGCCCGCTTCGATCGGCCTGCCGTTGAGCGTCATGCTCTTGATGCGCGCGCCCATCGTCGCGTCGGGACGATCGTGTACTGCAAGCCGCCCACGCGCACCATGTCGCCGCCCTGCTGGTAATACGGATCCGGGTTGAAGAGGTTATCGGCGACGTCTTCGAGAATCGTCTTGATCGTCTCGCCGCTGAAATCGTTCACGGTGACCATGGGATAGGTGATCGCCGTCTGGTCCATCAGGTGCTCGTAGGTGATCGCCTGCCCGGGCAGCAGCGTCGTCCCCCAGCGGAACCCCGGCGAGAAGGCTATCTCGGCGTCCTTCTCCGCCATCAGCGCGTCGAGGAGCAGCTGGTCGGACGTGCCGTTGAAATTGCCGCGGCGGTAGAGGAGCCCTTCGCTGATCGCGAGCGGTTCGCCGAGCCGCGCCGCGTACGGCGCGCGCAGGCGCTCGATCAGCGCCGCCATGGCCGGATCGGCGGGCAGGAGATTCGAAAACACCGGCAGCAGGCGGTAGCGAACGTCGGCGAGCGTGCCTCCCCTGCACGTCGAGGTCGAGCACCGCGAGGAACTTGCCGTTGCTGCCGGCATTGGTGACGAGCGTCTTGCCGCCGGGTTGGCGACGGCATCGGCTGCGGCACGCCGTCGTGCGTATGGCCGCCCAGGATCATGTCGATGCCGTCGACGCGCGAAGCGAGCTTGAGGTCGACGTCCATGCCGTTGTGCGACAGCAGCGCGACGACCTGCGCGCCCTTGGCCCGCGCCGCATCGACGGTCTTCTGCAGCTCCGCTTCGCGGATGCCGAATGTCCAGTCCGGCACGAAAGAGCGCGGATTCGCGATCGGCGTGTACGGGAACGCCTGGCCGATGATCGCGACCGGGACGCCGTTTGCCTCACGCAGCGAATAGGCGGGAAAAACCGGATCGCCGAAGTCGGCCGTGCGCACGTTCTGCGCGACGAAATCGATGCGGCCCTTGAAGTCGTGGTCGATGATGTCCTTCACCCGCTCGGCGCCGTAGGTGAACTCCCAGTGCGCGGTCATGACGTCGACGCCGAGCAGGCGCGCCGCGTCGACCATGTCCTGCCCCTTGCGTCCACAGCGCCGTCGCCGAGCCCTGCCAGGTGTCGCCGCCGTCGAGCAGCAGCGCGCCGGGGCGGTCGGCCTTGAGCTGCTTGACGAGCGTGGCGAGGTGCGCAAAGCCGCCCACGCTGCCGTAAGCGCGCGCGGCGTGGGCGAAGTCGAGGTAGGTGAACGCGTGCGCGTCGCGGGTTCCGGGCCGCATGCCGAAGTGCTTCAGCAGCGCCTCACCGACCAGATGCGGCGGCTGCCCGGCCGCGGCGCCGACGCCGAGATTGACGCTCGGCTCGCGGAAGTAGATCGGCAGCAGCTGCGCGTGACAATCGGTGAAGTGCAGCAGGCTGCACGTTGCCAAACGCGCGGCAGGCCGTAAAACGCCTCCGCGGCGCGACCGGCACGCGCGGCATCCGCGGCGTGCGCATCGACGGCGAGCCCGGCCGCCGCTGCGGCGGCGAGCACATGCAGGAATTCGCGGCGGTTCACCGCGCGACTATAGCATCGCGTGCCGCCGTGGCGGCCCGTCGGTCACTGGTTGACCGGCGAGGCCGGGTCGATCAGCAGCGCGATGACGTCCTTGATCTGCTGTTCGGTCAGGATGCCGTTGTGGCCGAAGCGCGGCATGTTGGAGCAGGCGATGAACGCCTCGGCGTTGTAGATCTTGCCGAACGTGTAGCGCTGCACCTCGTGGCTGTAGCCGCGAGTGTTGCCGAACTGGTAGAGGCTGGGCCCGATCGTGCCGAACGAGAGCTCCTCCTTCGCCAGCGGTGGCAGGCATAGCAGTTGCCGCCGGCGGGGCCATCCGGATCGTCGGAAAACTGCTTGCCGCGGCCCTCCTGCGCGATCTTCTCGCCGTTCTTCCAGTCGCCGATGAACTTGCCGTCGGCGGGCTAGCGGATCGTGGCGCGGTTGGCCTGCTCGATCCTCGCGCGCTTCGCCCGGCGGCAGTGCCTTGCCAGCCGCCGCGCTGCAGGTTGCTGCGTGTCGTCCTGGTCCAGGCGTTCGAGCCCTGCCTGGCCCGCGGGCTTGAACGATGCATGCAGCACCGCCGCGGCGCGCGCCGCGATTCCGTCGTCGTCCGCACGTGCTGGCGCAGCCGGCAGCGCCGAGCACGGCCACGCCCAGCACGGCGAGTCGCCCCGCTCGCCTCATCGTGGCCGGCCTCATCGCTTGATGGCGGGCGCGGCGAACGGCGCACCGTTGGCGTTGCGTGCGAGGAACATCGTCAGCGCGATCGCCGCGTCGGACCCGAGCACGAGCTCGGGAAAGCGTTGCTGGCGAAAGCAGTCGTTGAGCCGCCATTGGAACGTGCGCAACTCGCCCTGCGAGACGCGGTAGGCCGGCCAGGTCGTGTACGCCTTCTGCGCGCCTTCCGCCGTCGTGAGATTCGGAAGGTCCTGCAGCCGGATGCGCTTGCCCGTCCTCGCCGTGGCAGGTCGCGCAGGCGAAATCGTGCGTTCCGCCGCGGAAGAAGAACATCTTCTCGCCGAGCGGTAGGCCTCGTCCTCCTTCGGGTGGCGCAGCGGTACGTCCATCTTCACGCCACGCGATTCCGACGTGACATAGGCGACCAGCGCCTCGAGGTCGGACTTGCGCTCGCGCCTCGCCGAACGGGTTCTTTCGCGTCGGCCTCGGTGTAGCCCTGCAGCTTGACCATGCACCACACGAGGCGCGTCTCGAGATCCAGCACCCGGTCGGCGTCCGGAAAGTAGTTCGGCAGCTGCGCGTACGCCCCCTTGACCACGCCCGGCCCGAGGCCGAGGTCGCAGCGCTCGAGCGACGCCTGCTTCGGTCCGCGTTTCTGCCTCCACAGGTCCTCGCCGCGCACCTCCCACAGCTCGGCCGGATTGCCGTCCTGCAGCGCGGCGCGGTACTTGGCGATCTCCGCCGTGGTCGAATCCTGCGCCAGTGCGGCCGGCGCCAGCAACAGGGCGACGAGCGGCAGAAGGCTGCGCGCGCGACTCATGCGATCGCCGCCTCGTCGGTGCGTTTGTCGCCGCGGTTGTCGGTCCAGGTGACCTGACCTTGTCGCCCTTCGCGCCGCCCTTGAACCTGAACGAAAGGAAAGGATTCTTCGACACCGCGGGTCCCCACTGCGCTGACAGCACCGTCTTGCCGTTCCAGCTGACCGTCACGTTCTGGATGAACCATGCCGGGATCGTCTGGCCTTGCGCATCCTTGCGCTGCCCGGTCTCCATTTCGTGGCTCATCAGCACCTTGACCTCGGTCGAGTCGCCGACGACGCTGGCGCGGATCTTCATCGGGTCTGCCATACTCAACCTCCGCAGCCACCGAGCGTGACCTTGATTTCCTTGCCGGCGACGTAGTATTTTCCGTCGGCCTTACCAGCGCGTAGATATTCGAGGTTTGCGCCATCTTGACGCGCGTCGAGATCGTCGGCTCGGTGCCGGAGGGAATATCGAAGATCGCGGCCAGCATGTTGGGATTTTTCTCGATCAGGATCGCGATCGACTCCGTCTTCGCGATGCCGCTGGTCACGCCGATCGGAACGACCGCGCCGTTTTCGGCGATGTCCGGCGTTTGCAGAAAAACGATGTCCTTGCTCGGCGCCGGCTCGCCCAGCCGCGAGCGCCTTCAGGGCGTCGGCCACGCTGTGCGTCTCGAACGCGGCGCCGTTCCACGCCTGCGCCTGCGCGTTGCCGGGCTTGAGCCAGCCCGTCGCCGCGAGGAGGCCGAGCAGCGTCGCACGTCCGCCGGCCTGCAGCCATTTTCTACGCCATCGGTCCATCGCCGTATCCTCGTCGCTCAGTAGGTAAGACAGGCCGCGTTAAGCACGCCCACGGCAACCGCCAGCGTGGCGAGCAGGGTCGCCGGCGCGATCTTCCCGTCGCGGATCGCCTCGCCGAAGTGCGGCACGAGCCGGCCCACGGCCAGGTAGACGATCATCTGCGCCGCGAATGCAATGACGCTCCAGGCGATCATGTCGATTGGGTTGACGCTGTGGGCGATGGCGCTGCCCAGGGGCAGCACGAACCCGAGCACCGCCCCCGAGAGCGAAATCGCGGCTGCGACGTTGCCCTCGCGGATCATCCGCACCTCCCGATACGAGGTCAGGTGCGCGTGCACCGCAATAAACACGATCAGCAGCGCCAGTCCCAGTACGAAGTACAGCGCGAAATTGGGAAAGCCGCTGATCGACTGCCAGAGATTGTTCATTGTCATGCTCCCAGTGGCTCGTGCAGGTCAGATGAAATAATGCGGGACGAAGCGGCTGGTGTTGCGCGTGATCGGGGTCGCGTCCTCGCGCACGCCGATCCCGGCTGGCTGATCGCCCACGATCCAGGAGCCGACGGTGGCGTAGGAGCCCCCGAAGCTGGGGATCGGCGTGTATGCCTGGTAGATCCAGCCTTCCTCGCCGTAGCTGCCGTCGGCGCGCAGCACCTCGCCCCCGTGGTACACGGTGACGTTGGCGCCCTCGCGCGAATACATCGGCTTCTGCACATAGTCGCCGGAGATGCGGAACCGCTCGAATGCTGCGGGCAGCAGATTGGGATGGTCGGGATTCATCTCCCAGAGCACCGGCAGGAGCCCCTTCGTTGACAGCAGCAGCTTCCACGCCGGCTCGAGGGCGCGGAGCCTCGTCTCGAGAAGGCGCGGGCCGAATTCGTCGCGGAGCATCCATTCCCAGGGGTAGAGCTTGCACAGCACCGTGATCGCGTGCCCGTCGCCATCGACGAAACAGCGCAGCTCATCGGCCCAGCCGATGTCTTCGACGTAAACGAATCGGGTCTGCAGTCCCGCCTGCGTCGCGACGTCGCGCTGGTAGCCGATCGTACCAAAATCCTCCTCGCTATCCTTGACGCAGGCGAAATGAATCGGCGTGCTCCCCGGATACGGTCAGGCCGATCACCCGCCACGCCGCGATCAGCTTCTCGTGCAGCGAGTTGAACTGGTCTGCGGCCGGGGTCCGCGTCCGCACCGTGTCCTGCAGCCACTGCCACTGCACGACGGAGGCCTCGAGCAGCGCGGTGGGCGTATCGGCGTTGTATTCGAGGAGCTTGGGCGGATGCACCCCGTCGAAGGCGAGATCGAAGCGGCCGAGCAGCGAAGGCTCACGCGTCTTCCATGACGTCTTGATGTAGTCGACAAAGGCAGGCGGAATCGCGAGCTCCGAGAGCCGGTCCCCGGCGATCACTGCCTCGACGGCCCGCAGCGAGAGCGCATGCAGCTCCTTCGTTGCCGCCTCGAGCACGTCGATCTCGTCGGCAGTGAAGCGATAGCAATGGCTCTCGTCCCAGTAGACTCCCTCCAGGGAGTGAAACGTGAAGCCGACGGCTTCGCAATCCTCCCGCCAGCGCGGGCGCGGGGCGACGTCCAGTCGTTCCATCAGCCGCCGCCGGAGGCGTGCGCCGCTCCGCTCGCGCCGAAGCCGCCGCGGCTGACGTGGCTCGTAGCGAGCGCGTGACTGCCCGGCCGCGCGGCATCGACAGTGCCCGGACGGATTGCCGGCACGGTCCGATCCGAACAGGCCGGACCGGTACGCAGGGCCATACCAGTACGTGTGGCCGGCCATGGCGTGCCCCGTGTTGTAGTAGGTTTGTTCGCATTTGACCTCATCGCCCCAGTCCGCGACGCAGTCGTCCTTGCTCGCATAGACGTCGCGGCGCAGCGTCCTGTCCTCCTGGCTGCACGCGGCGAGCGTGGCGAGCAGCACGAGCGTGACCTGGCGGGAGGATCTGCGCGGACGGTTGGGCATGCGCTTGGACTGGCTGGGTGGCGCAGCATCATAGCCGAACCGACCCGCCATGTCCGCCGCGGCGCGCGCAGCGCCGCAGCGGCGCCTTGGAACGGTCAGTGGATGGTCGCGCCCGTGAGGAAACGCAATACGGCGCCGGATTTCAGCAGGTAGGCGCCGTCGCCGACGTATTCGGCGCCGTCGAGCTCTTCCCGGACGAACACGACCTCGGTTTCGCCAAGCTTGAGCTCCATGACGACGTCGTCGGCGGCAGTCGAATCATCGGGTACGCGCAGGTATCCGGTTTCGAACACGATTCCGTTCACCTGCACGAAATCGGCGTCGCACATCGCTTCGGTCAACGGTATTGAGCCCGCCCTCATCGCATCGTCTCATGGCACAGCCCGAATGGAGCTGCCTGTAGAGCTTAGATGCGGCCGGCCGCCGCCGGTTCAAGCCCGCCGCCGCCGCGCGCGGCAACAGCCTAGGACAATCGCCTACGCCGCCTCGACCAGTTCGCGCACGAAATTGGGCAGCGCAAAGGCGGCGCGATGCATGTCGCCGTTGTAGTACTGCAGATCGCGGATCTTGCGCTGCGCAATGCGCCGATCGACGTCGAGCGGCGTCAGGTACGCTGGACTGAGCGTCGCCGACGCGCACGCCATCATCCACATCCCGCCGTAGAGCGGGATCGAGACAAGGTACGGCGTGACGATCGCAAAGGCGCTGCGCAGGCCGGCAAGCCCCGCGCGGATGCGGTCGGGGTGGGCGACCGGGGAGGCGATGTGCAGCGTGAGCGCGCCGGTCGGATTGAGCCGGGCGGCGCAGGCGCGATAGAAGTCCGTCGTGTACAGCGGCTCCGACGGGCCCCCTGGATCGGTGAGATCGAGCACGATCAGGTCGAAGGTCTCGGTCGTGCTATGCACGAAAGCCAGCCCATCCTCGACCTTGAGCGTAAGCCGCGGGTCGTCGAACGCGCCGCGGTGCACCGTGCCGAAATACTTGCGCGCGATGTCGATGACCGCAAGGTCGATCTCGACCAGCGTCACCGACTTCATCGTCGCATATTTCAGCAGCTCTTCCGCCGAGCCGCCGTCGCCGCCGCCGATGACCAGCGCCCGCTCCGGTGCGGGATGGGCGAGCGCCGCAGTGTGGACGAGGTTCTCGTGATAGAAGAATTCGTCCTTTTCCGAGGTCATGAAGTGGCCGTCGAGCCGGAACAGCGTGCCGAATGGAACGGTGTCGTGGACCTCGACCGCCTGGAACGGCGACTGGAAGCGCTCGAACTCCCGCGCCGAGCGCACGAAAAATCCGCTGTCCTCGGTCAGATATTCGGTAAGCGACCCTGGCTGCACGTCGCCGGCGGACTTCGCCCTCAGGCATCGCGACCTCCGCGATGGATGGCCTGGAACCGCGTTTGCTGCGGCGCAAGCGCGTCTTGCATGGTGCGGAACAACCGCTCGGCCTTGGCAGTGTTGTCGGTGGTGTAGTTGCAGACGTACACGTCGATGGTGACAAAGCCGTGTTCGGGCCAGGTGTGGATCGCGAGATGCGATTCGGCGAGCAGCACCGTGCCGGTCACGCCCTGCGGCTCGAACTGAAAGAAGCGGTCCCCGACGATGGTCATGCCGGACGCTTCGGCGAGGCGCAGACACAGGGCGCGCAACGGCTCCGCGCCGATCATCTCCGGCAGTTCCGCCGGGCAGCCATACCATTCGCCGAGCAGATGGATCCCGTCCATTGTTGTTCCCCCCAGCGCCACAGAGTGCCTGGTTACAGTTTAGTGAAACTGGTTATTATTGCCCAAATTCGGTGCCTAGGCGATAATTTAATGCGGTGCAGCAGCGCTTTACCCGGGCGCCAGCCCGCGTCATCACGTGTTCCCTCCTTCCCATGATCGCACCCTTGACAGTGCCGACCCCCGCATCCGCTAGCGCGGCGCGGCCGATCGCGGATACGGCGTTGCTCGCCAATGCCATCCGCGCGCTCGCGATGGATGCGGTGCAGGCGGCAAACTCGGGGCATCCGGGCATGCCCATGGGGATGGCCGAAATCGCCGTCGCGTTGTGGAATCGGCATCTGCGGCACAACCCGGCGGACCCGCACTGGGCGGACCGGGATCGCTTCGTACTGTCCAATGGCCACGGGTCGATGCTGCAATACGCGCTGCTGCATCTGACCGGTTACGACTTGCCGCTCGAGGAGCTAAGGCGGTTCCGGCAGCTGCACTCGAAGACGCCGGGCCATCCCGAGGTCGGCGTCACACCGGGTGTGGAAACGACCACCGGCCCGCTGGGCCAGGGGCTCGCCAACGCGGTGGGGATGGCGCTCGCCGAAAGGCTGCTCGCGGCGGAGTTCAATCGCCCTGGCCATACCATTGTCGATCACCGCACCTATGTCTTCGTCGGCGACGGCTGCCTGATGGAGGGGATCTCGCACGAAGCCTGCTCGCTCGCGGGCACGCTCGGCCTTGGCAAGCTCATCGTCTTTTACGACGACAACGGCATTTCCATCGACGGCGAGACGAAGGGCTGGTTTACCGACGACACGCCGCGGCGCTTCGAGGCGTATGGCTGGCACGTCATCGCGCGCGTCGACGGCCACGACGTCGACGCCGTCGATAGCGCAATCCACGCGGCGCAGGCGGCGGATCGTCCGACGCTCATTCAATGCAAGACGATCATCGGCAAGGGAGCGCCCAATCGCGCCGGCACCGAGCTTGCGCACGGTCAGGCGCTGGGCGAGAAGGAAGTCGCGCTGGCGCGCGAAGCGCTGGGGTGGATGTACCCGCCCTTCGAGATCCCGCAGGCGGCGTATGACGGATGGAACGCCCGCCCGCGCGGGGCGCTGCTGGAAGGCGACTGGAGCGCGCGCTTCGCCGCCTACAAGGCGGCGCACCCGGAACTCGCCGCCGCGTTCGAGCGGCGCACGGCGGGTGCTCTGCCGGGGACTTTTGCGGAGCATGCGGCGAAGCTGGTGCAACGGCAGAACAGCCAGATGGAGTCGATCGCGACGCGCAAGGCGTCGCAGCAGGCGCTCGAAGCGCTCGGCGCTGCCCTGCCCGAGCTGATCGGCGGGGCGGCCGATCTGACCGGCTCGGTGTTCACCCACTGGTCCGGCAGCAGGACGGTCACCGCCAGCGCTCCCGGCAACTACATCTACTTCGGCGTGCGCGAATTCGCCATGAGCGCGATCGCCAACGGCCTTGCCTTGCACCGCGGATTCATTCCCTACGTGGGCACGTTTCTTACTTTCTCGGACTACGCGCGCAACGCGCTGCGGATGGCCGCGCTGATGAAGCTGCGCTCGATATTCGTGTACACGCACGATTCGATCGGGTTGGGCGAAGACGGCCCGACGCACCAGTCGGTCGAGCACGCTGCGGCGCTGCGCCTGATTCCCAATCTCGACGTCTGGCGCCCCTGCGACACGGTCGAATCCGCGCTCGCATGGATCGGCGCGATCGAACGCGGGCAAGGGCCGACGTGCCTGCTGTTCACCCGCCAGAACGTGCCGTTCCAGAAGCGCGACGACGCCCAGATCGCGGCGATCCGGCGCGGTGCTTACGTGCTTGCCGACTGGACGGGCACAGCAGCGAACGTGTCGTTATCATCGCCACCGGCTCGGAAGTCGCGCTGGCGATGGGCGCTCGCGAGGCGCTGGCCGCCGAAGGCATCGCGGCGCGGGTCGTGTCGATGCCGTGCACGAGCGCGTTCGATCGGCAGGATGCCGTGTATCGCGACGCGGTGCTGCCGCGCGGCGTGCCGCGGGTCGCGGTCGAGGCCGGCGTGACCGACTACTGGCGCAAGTATGTCGGGCTCGACGGTGCCGTGGTCGGGATCGATACCTTCGGCGAGTCCGCGCCGGCAGGCGTGCTTTTCAAGCACTTTGGGTTTTCGATTGACAACGTGGTCGCCGCCGTGCGCCGCGTGATCTGAACGAGCGCTTACATAAGGATAAAGCCATGACTATCAAAGTTGCCATCAACGGCTATGGCCGTGTCGGCCGCAATGTACTGCGTGCCCACTACGAGGGCGGCAAGAAGCACGCCCTCGCGATTGTCGCCATCAACGATCTCGGCAGCCCGGAAACCAATGCCCACCTGACGCGCTACGACACGGTGCACGGCAAGTTCCCCGGCACGATCGCGGTCGACGGCGACTCCATGGTCGTCGCCGGGGACCGAATCAAGGTCCTGGCACAGAAGAACCCGGCCGAGTTGCCCTGGGGCGTGCTCGGCGTCGACGTCGTGCTCGAGTGCACCGGCTTGTTCACGAGCAAGGAGAAGGCGTCCGCGCATCTCCAGGGTGGCGCGAAGAAGGTCATCATTTCCGCGCCCGGGGGCAAGGACGTCGATGCCACCATCGTCTACGGCGTCAACCAGCAAACGCTTAAAGCCTCGCATACCGTCATCTCGAATGCGTCGTGCACGACCAATTGCCTCGCGCCGCTGGTAAAGCCGTTGCACGATGCAATCGGCGTGGTCAACGGCCTGATGACCACTGTCCACGCCTACACCAATGACCAGGTGTTGACCGACGTCTATCACGAGGACCTGCGCCGCGCGCGTTCGGCGACGATGAGCATGATCCCGACCAAGACCGGCGCGGCGGCGGCGGTCGGGCTGGTACTGCCGGAACTCAACGGAAAGTTCGACGGGTACGCCATCCGCGTGCCGACGATCAACGTCTCGATCGTCGACCTGTCCTTCATCGCGGCGCGCGACACGACCGTCGCGGAGGTCAATGGCATCATGAAGACGGCGTCCGAATCCGGGCCGCTTGCCGGATTGCTGGGCTACAGCAACGGGCCGCTGGTGTCGGTCGACTTCAATCACGACCCGCGCTCGTCGATATTCGACGCCACGCTGACCAAGGTCTCCGGGCGACTGGTAAAGGTCTCGTCTTGGTACGACAATGAGTGGGGCTTTTCCAACCGCATGCTCGACACGACGATGGCGCTGATGGCGGCGCGCTAGCGCTAGGCCTACCTAACCCGACATGCCCAATCCATTCACGGCCCACCCCGCCAGCGTAGGCGAGACCTACGGCCAGCACTTCCGCTTTGCACTCGCGTTCGGGACCCGGATGACGCTGGGCGGGATCGCCGCGGCGATACACGCGCTGCTCCCGTTCGTGTTCATCACCAGCGCAAGCCGTGCACTCGAAGAGCTCAATGCCATGCGCGATCGCGGGGCCCGCAGGGTGCTGCGTGGCTGAAACACGGACGCGATAGCATGGCGGCATTGATACGCCTCGCTGATGTCGACGTCGCCGGCAAGCGCGTCTTCATTCGTGCCGACCTCAACGTGCCGCAGGATGAGCACGGGGCGATCACCGACGACACGCGTATCCGCGCTTCGGTACCGGCGATCCGCGACACGCTCGCGCGCGGCGCGGCGGTGCTGGTGACCTCACATCTTGGACGCCCGAGCGAGGGTCAGTTCAGTGCGAGCGAGTCGCTCGCGCCGATCGGCCGACGCCTCGGTGAGCTTCTCGGTCGCGAGGTTCCGCTGATCCGCGACTGGGTCGACGGCGGTGCCTGGCACGCCAGTCTGCGTCCGGGCGATCTCGTGCTGCTCGAGAATTGCCGTTTCAACGTCGGCGAGAAAAAGAACGACGAGGCGCTCGCGCGCAGGATGGCGCGATTGTGCGATGTCTACGTCAACGACGCTTTCGCGACCGCGCACCGCGCCGAAGCGACCACCCACGGCATCGCCCGGTTCGCTTCGGTCGCGTGCGCCGGCCCGCTGCTCGCGGCGGAGCTCGATGCGCTCGGCCGGGCGCTGGCGCAGCCCGAGCGGCCGCTGGTCGCCATCGTGGGCGGCGCCAAGGTGTCGACCAAGCTTACGGCCTTGAAGACGCTGGCAGCGAAGGTCGACGTGCTGCTCGTGGGCGGCGGGATCGCCAATACCTTCCTGCTTGCGGCCGGCGGCAACATCGGCAGGTCGCTCGCGGAGCCGGGCCTGGTCGGCGACGCCAAGGCGATCCTCGATGCCCACCCGGGCAAGGTGCCACTCCCGGTCGATGTCGTCGTCGCGCGCGAACTCACGGCCACCGCGCCGCCGTTCCTGAAGGCAGTCGAGAACGTCGGCGCAGACGACATGATTCTCGATATCGGCCCGCAATCCATACTGGCGCTGCGGATGTACATTGCCCGCGCCCGCACCATCGTGTGGAATGGCCCGGTCGGCGTGTTCGAGTTCGACGCCTTCGCCGGCGGCACCAAAGCGCTCGCGCTTGCCATCGCGGGTGCAAGCGCATTCTCGATCGCCGGTGGCGGCGATACCATCGCCGCGATCAACAAATTCGGCGTCGCCGATCGCATCAGCTATATCTCCACCGCGGGCGGCGCTTTTCTCGAATTTCTCGAAGGCCGCGTTCTGCCGGCGGTCGCGATTCTCGAGGAACGCGCTTCGAAGCCATGAGCCCACCCGCGCAACCGGTGGCATCGCGCCAGTCGCCGCGGCGCCTGCCAGCGAGCTGCACGGGCGCCACGCAGCATGCCCGAGCGCTCTGAGCGTTCAGTACAGCGTATGCAGCGCGCCACCAAGATCGTCGCCACCCTCGGGCCGGCCAGCAGCACGCCCGACGTTTTGACCCGGATGCTTGCCGCAGGCGTCGACGTCGTACGGCTCAATTTCTCGCACGGAACCGCTGCCGATCATCAACAGCGCGCCCGGCTCGTGCGCCAAACCGCGCAGGCGCTCGGCCGCGAAGTGGCGATCATGGCGGACCTGCAGGGCCCGAAGATCCGCATCGGCAGATTTGCCGACGGCAAGGTCACGCTCAAGACCGGGCAGCGCTTCATCCTCGATGCCGACTGCGAGCTTGGCGGCGAGGAGCGGGTCGGACTCGACTACAAGGAGCTGCCGCGCGACGTTGCGGCCGGAGCGGTGCTGCTGCTCGACGACGGCCTGATCCGCTTGCGCGTCGAGTCGGTGTTCGGCAACGAGATATCCACCCGCGTCGAGGTGGGCGGCGTGCTCTCGAACAACAAGGGCATCAACCGTCAGGGCGGCGGCCTGACCGCGCCGGCGCTCACCGCCAAGGACATGGAGGACATGAAGACCGCGGTCGCGATCGAGGCCGACTACCTCGCCGTGTCCTTTCCCAAGAACAAGGAGGACATGTACATGGCGCGGCAGTTGCTGCGCGCCGCCGGCGGCAATGCACTGCTCATCGCCAAGATCGAGCGCGCCGAGGCGATCTCCGCCCTCGAAGAGATCATCGATGCCTCGGACGCCATCATGGTCGCGCGCGGCGATCTGGCGATCGAGGTCGGCAATGCCTCGGTCCCGGGGCTGCAGAAGCGAATGATCCGTCTCGCCCGCGAACGCAACAAGCTCTCCATCACCGCGACGCAGATGATGGAGTCGATGATCGTCAATCCGGTGCCGACGCGTGCCGAGGTGTCCGACGTCGCCAACGCGGTCCTCGACGGAACCGACGCGGTGATGCTCTCGGCCGAAACCGCCGCGGGGCACTATCCGGTCGAAACCGTGGAGGCGATGAGCCAGATCTGCGTCGAGGCGGAGAAGACCGACGTCGTCGAGCTCGAGCGCGATTTCCTGGACCGGACCTTCACCCGCATCGACCAGTCGATCGCGATGGCGGCGCTTTTCACCGCGCATCATCTGCGGGTCAAGGCGATCGCCGCGTTGACGCAATCGGGCTCGACGGCGCTGTGGATGTCGCGCCACAACTGCGGCTGCCCGATTTTTGCTCTGACGCCCGAGGTCTCGTCACAGCGGAAGATGGCGCTGTTCCGCAACGTGTGCCCGCTCTTCCTCGAGCAGACCGCCGACCGGGATGCGGTTCTCCGCTCCGCCGAGGACCTGCTGCTGCAGAAAGGCCAGGTGCAGCGCGGCGAGCTCATCGTGCTCACCATCGGCGAGCCGATGGGCAAGTCGGGCGGCACCAACGCGCTCAAGATCGTCCGCGTGGGCGATCACCAGTAACGCGCCGTCGCGCCGGCGACCGGCGACCGGCGAATAGTGGCTGGACCGCACGGCCAGCAGGCACGTTCGGCGGGATGCACAATCGTGTTACCAGAAGCTTTTCGCATTTTGAGCGGTCGCCTCACTGCTGCGCCTCCGCCCGACAACGCCATGGTGCAAAAAAAGGGGCCCCGGTCATTCCGGGGCCCCTGCTGGAAACGCTTACGCGTCGTGCGCAGCTAGCTCGCTTCGAATTCCGACTCGATGTCTCGATCCTTGTTGTCACGCAGGAAGATCAGCCCGATCACGAAGCTCATCAGCGCCACGACGATCGGATACCACAGGCCGAAGTAGATGTCGCCACTGGCGGCGACCATCGCCGTCGCGAGCAACGGCAACATGCCGCCGAACCAGCCATTGCCGATGTGATACGGCAGCGACATCGACGAGTAGCGGATCTTGGTCGGGAACAACTCGACCAGAAACGCGGCTATCGGGCCGTAAACCATCGTCACGTAGATCATCATGATGACCAGGATCAAAAGCGTCATCGGATAGTTGATCTTCGACTTGTCGGCGCCATTCGGATAACCCGTGGTCTTGAGAGCGTCGTTGTATTTGGCGTCGTCGAATCCCTTGAGCTCGATCGTGCCGATCTTGGTAATGACGCTGTCGGGGGACGAGGCGGGCAAGTCGGTCGACGTGAACGACAGCCCCGACTTGGTCAGCAAGTCCTTGGCCTTGTCGCAATCGCTGAAAGTCGACCATGGCCCCACGAAAATATGGAACTGGCAATCCTTGGCTGTGATGCTGATCGGCGTCGAGGCCTGGTAGCTCTCGAGGGCCGGATTGACATAGTGCGTCAACCCCTTGAACAGCGGGAAATACGTGACCGCCGCGATGAGACAGCCAAACAGGATGATCTTCAGCCGGCCGATCCGGTCCGACAACGCGCCGAACACGAGGAAGAACGGCGTTCCGATCAGCAGCGCGGCCGCGATCAGCGCATAGGTCGTCGCGCCATCGAGCTTGAGCGTGATCACCAGGAAGAACAGCGCGTACAACTGCCCCGTGTACCACACCACGCCCTGGCCGGCGGTGGCGCCAAGGAGTGCGAGCAGCACGTACTTGTTGTTCGGATACTTGAGAAAGCTGTCGCGCAGTGGCGCCTTGGAGCCTCTGCCTTCGGCCTTCATCCGCTGGAATACCGGCGACTCGTTGAGCTTCAACCGGATGTAGACGGAGAAGATCAGCAGGATCAACGACACCAGGAATGGAATCCGCCAGCCCCATTCGCTGAAGTCCTTGGCCGCCATCCAGCCGCTGAAGCGGCAAAGATAGATGATGATGAGCGCGAGGAACAGGCCCACCGTGGCTGTGGTCTGGATCCAGGCCGTGTCGTAGCCGCGCTGATTCTGGGGGGCGTGCTCGGCCACGTAGGTGGCCGCTCCGCCGTATTCGCCGCCGAGCGCGAGGCCCTGCAACAGGCGCAGGGTCACCAGCAGGACGGGAGCGCCCCAGCCGATGGCCTGGTAAGTCGGCAACAGGCCCACCGCGAAGGTGGAGAAGCCCATCACGACAATCGTCACCAGGAACGTGTACTTGCGGCCGACCAGGTCGCCGATCCGGCCGAACACCAGCGCGCCGAACGGTCGGACCAGGAAACCCGCCGCATAGGTTGCGAAAGCCGACAGGAGTGCCGCCGTTTCGTTGCCCTTGGGGAAGAACAGCGCGGCAAAGAACGGGGCGAGAATCGCGTAAAGATAGAAGTCGTACCACTCGAAGACGGTGCCGAGCGATGAGGCAAAGATGACCCGGCGTTCCTCGGTCTTAGAGCTTAGCTGTACGTGAGCGGCTCCTGGTCGGGCTGTCGAACTCATGATTCCTCCTTAGTTTGTGCCGCAATCCCCCTCGCGCGGGGCGTGGGGCCGCCGTGCGATGGCGCAGTGCAACGCGAGCCCGTAGCCCACGATTATCGACTGCGAGCGCAACCTTACGGCAATTCGCGGGGCCGCGCAACGGCCGGCGGCACCGGTCGGCGCGGAGGTGCACCGGGAGCAATCGGGGGCGCATTCGACCCGCGCGGGTGCACGCGACTGACCGCCCGCGCTAGTCGTCGCAGAGCGCGAGGCTGAGCGCCTGCAGCACCTCGCCGCTGGCGGCGTCTTCCGCCCAGGCCACGATTTCCATCGCTCCGCGCTCGTCGGGCAACGGCAGGTCCACGCGCTGTCGCAATTCGCCGCTGGCGCCCACGGGCGAGCTCCGACCGCCATGCGCGCACGACGTGATCGTGGACCAGGTGTTTGCCCTTGTTCTCGCCTGCCTTCACGTTGCTTGCCAGGCCGCTCTGAAGCAGGGCCACGGTGACTTCCGCGTGCGAGCGGTCCGGTGCCGAGGGTACGCGCACGTGAACATCGACCGCTACCGTCGCGTGATCGGTCCTCGCCGCCGCCAACTCGATGCTGGCCCGCGCCGGTCGGGCATTGATCGCGGCGAGCGCCGCGGAGGGCAGGCCCGCGCCGTGCAAGGACGTAATATCTTCACCCTGCAGCAGCACCTGCGGCGTATAAACAAAGGCGGTGTGATGGCGTTGCTTCTGGTCGTATTGCCGGCCGGTATATTCGGCGCTGCCGAAACGATCGCGCCAGCCCAGGCGATCCCAATAGTCGACATGGAAGGCAACCGCGACCGTGCGCGTCGGGGCCGCGCCGAGGTCCAGCGCCGAGAACCAACGGTCGGCCGGCGGACAGCTGTCGCAACCTTCGGACGTATAAAGTTCGAGGAGCGCAAGCGTGTTATCGGGGCTCGCCGCATGGCAGACGGCGTTGCCTGCTGCCGGCCATGCCACGACGGGCCATGCCGCGATCGCCGCTACCGCGAGCATGCCGATTTTCGATCTGCTGGTCGCAGTCATCGCAGTCCCTCGTTGTAAGTACCTCGTTGCTTCGTCGCGCGCCGAAGCGCAGTCCTTACGTCTGCCGACAGGCTCTTGTGCTAGCATGCGCCGGTCGAAGCTCGTCGCGGCGGCGACGCACTCGAGCGCCGCAATCTTGCACTTGATATTACCGTCTACAGGAGGAGCGCTCCATGGGGATCATGGCCATCATTGGAACAATCATCGTCGGCTTCATCGTCGGCGTACTGGCGCGGTTCTTCTACCCCGGCGCGGTGCCCATGGGCTTCCTGATGACGGTCGCGCTGGGCATCGGCGGATCGCTGGTCGGCGGTGTCATCAGCAGTCTGATCTGGAAGAACGCCCGACGGCAGGTTTCATCCCGCCGGCTGGTTCCTGTCGATCATCGGGGCATTGCTCCTGCTCTGGGTCTACATCAACTTCCTCAGTGAGCCGCGGTTGCCGTAGCAAGCCCGCCTTCGGCCGCGGAACGCGGCCGAATTTGCTGCCCGAATTTCGACGCCGCGGCGTGGCCGGGCATGCCTATAATTCGCGCATGCCCAATCTTCCTTCTGCTGCTCAAATGTACCGCGCGGTCGTCGCTCACGATCCCGCCTTCGAGGGCATTTTCTTCGTCGGCGTCGCGACCACCGGAATCTTCTGCCGCCCGACATGCCGTGTGCGCACGCCGAAGCGTGAGAACGTGGAGTTTTTCGCCTCGCCGAGCGATGCGCTGCACGCCGGCTACCGGCCGTGCCGACGCTGCCGCCCCCTGGACCGCGGGCGCAGCGCACCGCCGCTGGTAGCGGAGCTGCTCGCGGCCGTCGAGGATGCGCCGACGGGCCGGCTGCGCGATGCCGATCTCGCGCAGCGCGGCATTGATCCTTCGACCGCACGCCGCACCTTCAAACGCTACTGCGGCATGACCTTTCACGCTTATCATCGCGCGCGCCGCATGGGCTTGGCGCTGGCCGGCGTGCGCCAGGGGAAATCCGTGCTCGACCTGCAACTCGACCATGGTTTCGAATCCGGAAGCGGCTTTCGCGGGGCGTTCAATCGCCTCGTCGGCGCCGCGCCGAGCCGCGCGCGCGACGTCGACTGCCTCTACGCCCAGTGGTTCGAGACGCCGCTCGGCGCGATGCTGGCGCTCGCCAACGACGCCGGGCTCGCACTGCTGGAATTCGTCGATCGCCGCGGCCTCGAGCGCGAGCTCGCGCTCGTCGAACGCAAGCTCAAGCGCCGGATCCTGCCCGGCACGCATCCGCTGCTCTCGCAAATCGGCGACGGAACTTGCTGCATACTTTGCCGGCCGGACGCTGACCTTCAGCACGCCCGCTCGCACTCTCCGGGTCGCCGTTCCAGCGCGCGGTCTGGAACGAGCTGCGTGCCATCCCCGCCGGCACAACGCGCTCGTACGCCGCGGTCGCCGCTGCGATCGGCCACCCCGCCGCGGTGCGCGCCGTCGGTCGCGCCAACGGCGACAACCGCCTTTGCATCATCGTGCCCTGTCATCGCGTCATCGGCGCCGACGGCGTCGCTGACCGGTTACGGCGGTGGCCTGTGGCGCAAGCAGTGGTTGCTCGAGCACGAGCGCGTACACGCCGGCGGGCGCGGCCAGCTCCCGCTCGAGGCTGAGCCGCGAGCGCGCGCGTCGATCGCGTCCGCGCCGGCCTAAAGCGGATGCCTTTCCGCGACCTCGCCCGGCTGCTGCTCCTCGCCGGGCTGTGGGGGGGCTCGTTCGCATTCATGCGCGTCGCCGCGCCGGTGACGGGGCCGCTGTGGCTCGCCTTCGCGCGCGTCGCGCTGGCATTTGTCGCCCTGCTGGCACTCGCGCTGGCGCGCCGTGCGCTGCCGCCCTTCTTCGCCCATTGGCGCGACTATGTCGTGATCGGCGCGGTCAATTCGGCACTGCCCTTCGCGCTGTTCTGCTTTGCCGAACAGTACATTGCATGCGTCGACCGCGGCGATTCTCAATGCCACCAGCCCTTTTTTCGCCAGCTGCCGTCACGGCGCTTCTGGCTCAAGGAGACGCTGTCGCTGCGCAAGCTCGGCGCAATGGCGCTCGGCCTCGTCGGCGTCGTCCTCCTGGTGGGCTGGTCGGAGCAGGCGCTGTCGGGAATGCGGTTGCCGGCGACGCTCGCCTGCCTCGGCGCGGCGTTGTGCTACGGCTCGCGAGCGTCTACGCCAAGCGACGCATGGCGACGCTCCCGAGCTTCGCGGTCGCGCTCTACAGCCAACTCACTGCGGCGGTCGTGCTCGCTCCGGCGCTGCTCTTCGCGCCCGGCCCCGGGCCGCTCACGCCGCTCGTCGTCGGCAATATGCTTGCCCTCGCGCTGGCATCGACCGCGCTGGCGTATCTTCTCTATTTCCGGCTGATTGCGACGATCGGGCCGGCGCGCGCACTGACGGTGACGTTTCTGATCCCGGTATTCGGGCTGCTGTGGGGCGTGCTGTTTCTCGACGAGGCGGTGACGGCCAACAGCGCTTCGGTTGCGCCCTCATTCTCAGCCGGCACGTGGCTCGCAGTGCGCGGCGCGCCCGCCGGAGCGCGAGGTGCGCCCGGCCGGAGTCGGGGCCCGTCACGGCGTCGGGCGTAGGCCGCGGCCGCGGCGCGGGGTCAAACCAGTTCCGCGGCCGGGCCAAGCACCTGGCGACGCAATTCGCGATAACGCGGCAGCGTCGGTGGATAGACGCAGATGTACTTGACCTGCGCCGCTTGCAGACAACGCTGCTTGATGATCTCGAGCTTCTGATCCCTGGGGTTCTGCACCTGCTCCGGCTCTTTGGCGTCGATGATCGCGACGATCGTCATATCGCGGTCGCAAACGACAAAACCGACGTGCTGGTTGGCGATTTTGCGGAAGGCGCGCAGGCGTTCCATGCCTTGCGGGCCGATCTTGACTTGCAGCACATCGGCCAGCCGCACGCGGGCGAAGATTTCATGGCGCGGGAACGCGGCCTTGAGCAGCAGGTAGACAACATTTTCGGCTTTGGAGAGAAAGCGCGAGCGCAGCAGGTAGAGACCGGGCACCTCGGCGCTCGACAGCAAGCGCGTCGTTTCGCCCTCGGTCCATTGCGCGACCGTGTTCTGCGCGTCGAACGGGGCTCGCCCGGTCCGGGTCGTGCTGCGGCTGCGCCGCACCAAGCCGACGATCACGAAGGCACGGCAACGTGACTATCCCCAGCGCCAGGACGAGCATCCCGTAGTTCATGCAAGCGGGCTCCTGAGTATCGCGGTCCGGCGCGCCTGGCGGTGAGCTTTCGCTCGGCGTTATCGGCGCGCATCCAAGCCGCCGCGGGGCGCCGAATCGCGCGTAGTCTAATGCATTTTGCAGGTGCGCGGTGGTTGACGCCGCTGCGCGGCGGCGTCGGCGCGCGACTATAATCCGGCCATGCGCGATCGCACGGCACCGGAAACGCCCGGATCGAGGCCGCCGGTCGGCCGCCTGGCCGTCTTTGCGGTAGTCGCGCTCGCGACGGCGGTCGCCGTTGCCGCGCCGAAGGCGCAGGCACTGTTCATCGTCAATCAACCCTGGGTCAAGCCCGGCACGCACGCGAGCGAGGCCTACATGATCCTCACCAGCACCGAGGGGGCGACGCTGATCGGCGGTGCGCTCCCCGATCGCGGCGCAGGCGGCATGCGCGGCCCCGGGACCCGCGGCCGGGCGCGCACGTCGCTGCGCGCTGCCCGCGGGCCCAGCCGTCGCTTTGCGGCCACAGGGCAGACCACATCGCGCTCACCGGGCTCGTGCATGCGCTGCAGCTCGGCGAGCGGGTTCCGCTGACGCTGCTGGTCGAGACCGCGCCCGGCGTGAACGAGGAGGTCGCCGTCGACGCCGAAGTGCGCAACGAATCGCCACTCGACGCGGAGCGGCACGCCCATCATCACTGACCTCTGCGGCGGGCCGCGCTCGGGCAGGCGGCTTGCGGCCTGGCCGAACCCTGTCTAGAATCGGCCCGCCCCCACGATGAAGTCACGCAGCCATCGCGCTCCGCATGCGCCCTTTTTGACTCGCTGGTTGCGGGGCGGCGGTCGTTTTGCATGCGCTGCGCCGTGCCCGTTGCGCGCGGCGCCTCGCTTGCGCCCGACGGCGTCGCCATCACTGGCGGCCAAGGCCACAGCCGTGTTCGTATCCGGCGCCGGGCTGCATTGGAATGCGCTTTGCCAATGCTCGAGCTGAAGCAATATGGATTCGACACCCGACTCGTCGCGCAGCTTTCCTACTGGCACGCGCAGGTGCACCCCACGGATAACGGCTCGCTTTGGGACGCGGGGCTAACGCCCATGTTGCGCTGGCTGGTCTACCGGGAGCGCCCTCGGTGCAACCTTATGTCGAAGCCGGCGTCGGGGTCCATCTGCTGTCTCACACCCGCATCAACAACGATCGCGTCTTGAGCACCGCATTCCAGTTCGGCGAGAATGCGGGGGCAGGCATTGCGTTCGGCGAGCACCATCGCTTCGAATTCGGGGTGTACGTGCAGCACGAATCGAATGCGCGGATAAAGGAGCCGAACAACGGGCTTACCTATCTCGGCGGCGTGCTGCGCGTGGCATTTCCTTAGCCCGCCTGGACGACCCCCGGCAGCGCATAAACAAAGCCCCGCTGAAGCGGGGCTTTGTTCGACCTTGGCGTGGACCTGCCTGCGCCGTTTACATGTCCATGTCGCCCATGCCGCCCATGCCGCCCATGCCGCCGCCGCCACCACCCATCGGCTTCTCGTCCTTCGGGAGCTCGGCGACCATGGCCTCGGTGGTGAGCAGCAACGACGCAACCGACGCGGCGTTTTGCAGTGCGAACCGCGCCACCTTCGTCGGATCGACGACGCCCATCTCTACGAGGTCACCGTAATCCCCGGTCTGGGCATTGAAGCCGAAGTTGCCGTTCTTTTCGACAACCCTGTTGACGACAACGGACGGCTCGTCTCCGGCGTTGGCGACGATCTGGCGCAGCGGTTCCTCGAGCGCACGCAGGACGATCTTGATGCCAGCGTCCTGGTCGTGATTGGCGCCCTTCAGACCCTTGAGGTTCGCCCGCGCCCGCAGGTAGGCCACGCCGCCACCGGCGACGATACCTTCCTCGACCGCCGCGCGGGTTGCATGTAACGCGTCTTCGACGCGCGCCTTCTTTTCCTTCATCTCGACTTCGGTCGCGGCACCGACCTTGATCACCGCCACCCCGCCGGCGAGCTTCGCCACGCGTTCCTGCAGCTTTTCCTTGTCGTAATCGGAGGTCGCCTCGTCGATCTGGACGCGGATGTTCTTCACCCGCGCCTCGATGGCCGATTTTTCGCCCGCGCCGTCGATGATCGTCGTGTCTTCCTTCGCGACCTCGATCTTCTTCGCGCGTCCGAGATCCTTCAGCGTCGCGTTCTCGAGCTTGAGGCCGAGCTCCTCGGCGATCACCGTGCCGCCGGTGAGAATCGCGATGTCTTCCAGCATCGCCTTGCGCCGATCGCCAAAGCCGGGCGCCTTCACGGCGGTCGTCTTCAGGATGCCGCGGATGTTGTTGACCACGAGCGTTGCGAGCGCCTCGCCGTCAACGTCCTCGGCGACGATCAGCAACGGCTTGCCGGATCTTCGCGACCTGTTCCAGCAGCGGCAGCAGGTCGCGAATGTTCGAGATCTTCTTGTCGTGCAGGAGGATGAACGGGTCCTCGAGCATCGCCACCTGCTTGTCGGGGTTGTTGATGAAGTAGGGCGAGATATAGCCGCGATCGAACTGCATGCCCTCGACGAGCTCAAGCTCGTTCTCCAGGCCCTTGCCGTCCTCGACGGTGATCACGCCTTCCTTGCCCACCTTGTCCATCGCGTCGGCAATCGTCTTGCCGATCGATTCGTCCGCGTTGGCCGAAATCGCGCCGACCTGCGAGATTTCCTTGCTGGTCGTGCACGGCTTGCTGATCTTCTTCAGCTCCTCGACGACGGCCAGAACCGCCTTGTCGATGCCGCGCTTGAGATCCATCGGATTCATGCCCGCGGCAACGAACTTGAAGCCTTCGTTGCAGATCGACTGCGCCAGCACGGTCGCGGTCGTCGTGCCGTCGCCGGCGACGTCGGAGGTCTTGGACGCGACTTCCTTGACCATCTGCGCGCCCATGTTCTCGAACTTGTCCTTGAGCTCGATTTCCTTCGCTACCGACACGCCGTCCTTGGTGATCGTCGGCGCGCCGAAGCTGCGCTCGAGCACGACGTTGCGCCCTTTCGGGCCGAGAGTTACCTTGACGGCGTTCGCCAGGATGTTCACGCCAGTCATCATCTTGTTGCGAACGTTCTCGCCGAAGCGTACGTCTTTGGCTGCCATTTTCGCTACTCCTTATTGCATTGTGTGATCGCGCGACCTAAGTCACGCGACGATGCCGATGACGTCGTCTTCGCGCATATGCAGGTAATCCTGCCCGTCCAGCTTGAATTCCTGACCGGAGTACTTGCCGAAGAGAATCTTGTCGCCAACCTTGACGCCCATCGGAATCAACTTGCCGTTATCGTCAAGTCTTGCCGGGCCCGGCGAATACGATTTCGCCCTGCGACGGCTTTTCGGCGGCGGTGTCGGGGATGACGATGCCACCGGCGGACTTCCGTTCCTCCTCAAGCCGCTTGACGATCACGCGATCGTGTAGGGGACGAATCTTCATGTTAGTGCCCACTCCTTAGTGAATTTGCGAGAATCCGGACGAGAGCGGCGCGAACGCCGAGGTGAAATCCGGCTGTTAGCACTCACCGCTAACGAGTGCTAATAATATAGCTCGCAGGCTTGGAAATCAAGCCCGAAACGACGGTTGGGGGTTACAGGCGCCCGGGCCCGGCCGCGCAGTCGTTGCGCGGGATGGGCCGCCAGGGCCGCCGGAGGGTGGCTTGGCGGCGTCGGTTCGGTGCCTCCAAGGCGCGGCGGCTAGGCTGCCAGGCGCGTTCCTAGAGCGGCGCTTGGCGATGTGCTAAGGTCTGCGCTCGGCTGGCCGACCAGGCTCTCAGGGGAGCATCACGATGGCACAACCATACCCGGCACAGGGGACGGCACCGGCGGGCGCGTTAACGCATGAACCGCGGGCGGTAGACGCGGGTCGCGGCGCCTCCTGGTGGTCCGAGGCTTGGCGCCTGTTTACCCCCGCCGTGGGCGTATGGCTGCTCATCGCCCTCATCCTCATCGTTCTCAACGTGGTCGGGGCCATCATTCCGGTCGTCGGCTCGCTGGCGATGCAGATCCTGATGCCGGTCTTTGCCGGTGGCCTGATGCTTGGCTGCCGCGCCGTCGATCGCGGCAACCCCCTTACCGTGCCGCACCTATTCGCCGGTTTTAGCCAGCGCACCGGGCCGCTGCTGGTCCTGGGGCTGATCTATACCGGCCTCGCGATCCTGATCACCCTGGTCGTCGCCGGCATGATGGTCGCGGTCTTCGGCGTCGCGATTCTCGGCATGCTCACCGGCGCGGCCGACCCGTCCCAGACCGGCGTCGCGCTCGGCAGCGTGGTGGTCGCCGTGCTCCTCGGCTTGCTGTTCTTTCTGCTGCTGCTGCTGCCGCTCATCATGGCGATCTGGTTCGCGCCGGCGCTGGTCATGCTGGGGGGACACGCGCCCGGAGCGGCACTGAAAACGTCGTTCCTGGGGTGCCTGCGCAACAGCGTGCCGTTCCTGGTCTACGCCGTGATCGGGGTCGTGCTGGCGGTGATCGCGACGATACCGTTCGGCCTGGGCTGGTTCGTGCTCGGTCCGGTGACGCTCGCGACCGTCTACACGTCGTATTGCGACATCTTCGAGGATCAGGACACCTAGCGCCCGGCGGAGCGGGCGAGAACGCGGGCCGCGCCCGGCCCTCAGTTCGTCGGCTGGTAGGCGCCCATCGCGCTGCGCACCCGCGCGGAGATCGCGGCCGGAGCCCTGCGGCGGACAAACCAGCGCAAGTGCGCGGTGTCGCCGGCATGGTCGAATTCGTACGATTGCAGGAGGTGTTGCACGGTCGCCCCGTAGCGGGAGCCACGGGGAATGCGCACCACCCAGGTCTTCTTTCCCGGCGGTGTAGCAAACAACGCGCTGAGCAGCGCGCGACCCTGACCCCCGCCCCGACGCCCCAGTTCAAGCCCGGCCAGCCACAGCTCGTAGCCGTCCTCGAGCGCTCTAAACAGGCCGAAGCCGACCGGGGGCATGCCCGAGTTGGATTCGTCCGGCCAGAAAACGTAGCCCGGAACGGCGACCGCTTCAATACGGCCGGTCTTCGCGTCTTCCTCGACAAAGTAACCGCTGACGAGTGCCCGCTTCAGCCGAGCAAAAAACTCCACCGCTGCGGGCGAATCGGCGGCCAAGCCGCGATCGAGGCTGCCTTCCGCCGCGGCTTCGCGAATGAGCGCTCGAAGCATCGCCAGATGCCCGACATGAGCTGGTTGGAGCACGGGTTTGAATGCGCCCTGATCGTCAATGGACAACGTTAACGCGCGCGCCCGCCAACAGTGGTTCCAAGCTTACGAACGGCCTGCGCTGGGCCATGAGCGGTCATCGCATTTGTGCACGACAATCCGCGACGGGCTGGCGATTGGCTAATGCGCCTGTTCCCAGTTCGGTCCGCTTCCGACATCGACGACGAGCGGCACGCGCAGAGTCGCGACACCGGACATCAAGCGCGGCAGATCGGCCTTGACTTGCGCGAGCTCCGCGTGCGGCACCTCGAACACCAGTTCGTCGTGCACCTGCAGAATCAGACGCGTCCGGAGTCGTTCGCCGTCGAGCCAGGCTTGTACCGCGATCATGGCCAGCTTGATCAGGTCGGCAGCCGTGCCCTGCATCGGCGCATTGATCGCTGCGCGCTCGGCCGCCTGGCGCCGCGGGCCGCCGCCGGCGTTGATGTCGGGCAACCACAGGCGCCGCCCGAAGACCGTGCGGACGTAACCCTGCGCATGCGCGAGCTCCCGCGTGCGCCGCATGTACTCGGCGACGCCGGGATAGCGCGCGAAGTATTTTTCGATGAATTGCTGCGCCGCGCCGCGCTCGATATTGAGCTGTGCCGCCAGCCCGAACGCGCTCATGCCGTAGATCAGTCCGAAGTTGACCGCCTTGATGTACCGGCGCTGCTCGGAGCTTACCTGCTCCATCGGCACGGCAAAGATTTCGGCCGCGGTCGCCCGGTGAATGTCGGCGCCTTCAGCGAACGCGCCGAGCAGCGACGGATCGCCCGACAGATGCGCCATGATGCGCAATTCGATCTGCGAATAGTCGGCCGACACGAGAGCGTGCTCCGGCGGCGCGATGAACGCCTCGCGGATGCGCCGGCCCTCCGCCGTGCGCACGGGAATGTTCTGCAGGTTCGGGTCGGTGCTGGCGAGCCGTCCGGTCACCGCGGTCGCCTGCGCAAAGTTCGTGTGCACGCGCCCGGTTCCCGGGTTGATCATCTGCGGCAGCTTGTCGGTGTAGGTCGACTTGAGCTTCGACAGCGCCCGATGCTCGAGCAGAAGTTGCGGCAGAGGATAGTCGGCGGCAAGCTCCTGCAGCACTTCTTCGTCGGTCGACGGCTGGCCGGTCGCTGTCTTCTTCACCACCGGCAACTTCATCCGCTCGAACAGGATCTCGCCGAGCTGGCGCGGAGAGCCCAGATTGAACGGGCCGCCGGCAAGCTCGAAGGCCTGCTGTTCGAGCGCCCGCATGCGCGCGCCGAGCTCGCTGCTTTGTGCCGCCAGGAGCCGCGGCTCGAGCAGCACGCCGTTGCGTTCCATGCGAAAAAGCACGTCGCGTGTCGGGAGTTCGATCGCGTGGTAGACGTGCGCCAACTCGGCGTCCGCGCTCAGGCGCGGATAGAGCACGGCGTGCAGCTGCAGCGTGATGTCGGCGTCTTCGGCGGCGTATTCGGTGGCGCGGTCGACGGACACCTGCTCAAAGCCGATCTGCGCCGCGCCCTTGCCGGTCACTTCCGCGTAGGTGATCGTTTTGACATCGAGATGGCGCCAGGCGAGGCTATCCATGTCGTGCGGCCGATGCGATTCCAGCACGTACGATTGCAGCATCGTGTCGTGCGCGACGCCGGACAGGGCGATGCCGTGGTTGGCGAGCACGTGCTGGTCGTACTTGAGGTTCTGCCCGAGCTTCTTCGCCTGCGGATTCTCCAGCCAGGGTTTGAGCCGCGCGAGCACGGCGTCGAGCGCGAGCTGGGACGGCGCGCCGGCGTAGCGATGCGCCAGCGGCACATACGCGGCGCGTCCGGGCTCGATGGCGAAGGAGATGCCGATGAGGCGCGCCTGCAGCGGATCGAGGTGCGTCGTCTCGGTGTCGAGCGCGACCAGATCGGCCCGCTCGATTGCCGCGAGCCAGCGGTCGAAGGCCGCTTGCTCGAGCACGGTTTCGTAATGGCGCTCCACCGGCGCTTGCAGCGCACGTTGCTCACTGGCGCCCTCGGCATCGGGTTTGGCAGCGGCCGCGCGCGTGGCTGCAGGCGCGACGTCCACGTCCTTGAGCCAGCTCTTGAATTCGAAGCGCGCGTAGAGATCCTTCAGCGCCGCGGCGTCGGCGGCACCGGGGACGAGCTCGTTCGGCTCGAAGGGCAGCGCGCAGTCCGTCTTGACCGTGAGCAGCTTTCTTGCCTGCGGCAGCCAGTCCAGTGCGGCACGCAGATTCTCGCCGACCACGCCGGCGATTTCGTGCGCGTGCGCCATCACGTTCTCCAGCGTGCCGTATTGCGTCAGCCATTTTGCCGCAGTTTTCGGGCCCACCTTGGCCACGCCCGGGACGTTGTCGACGGTGTCGCCGGTCAGCGTCAGCAGATCGAGCACCTGGTCCGGTCGCACCCCGAACTTCGCGACCACGCCGGCCTCGTCGAGGGTTTCGTTGGTCATCGTGTTGACCAGCGTGACCCGCGGCGTGACCAGCTGCGCGAGATCCTTGTCGCCGGTGGAAATCAACGCGGCAATGCCGCGCGCTTCGCCGCGGCGCACCAGCGTGCCGATGACGTCGTCGGCTTCGACGCCTTCAACCATCAGCAGCGGCCAGCCGTGGGCGCGAATGAGCTCGTGCAGCGGCGCGATCTGCAGCGCCAGGTCCTCGGGCATCGGCGCGCGGGTCGCCTTGTATTGCGGATACCATTCGTCGCGAAAAGTCTTGCCGGGCGCATCGAAGACAACAGCGAAGTAATCCGGGTTGCCGTCCTCGAACAAACGGCGCAACATGGCGACGACGCCGCGAATCGCGCCGGTCGGCTCGCCGCGCGACGTGCGCAGATCGGGCAGCGCGTGATACGCCCGATACAGATACGACGAGCCGTCAACGAGAACCAGTTTCGACATGATTTTGACAGACAAGATTCCCGAGTTGATCGACCCTCAGGCGATGTACTCGACCAACGGGCAGGAAGCGTGGCGGGTGCTGGGCATTATGGCAGAATTCGCCGTCGCGACCGAGCACCTGCGCGGCGTGCGCCCCGCAGTGAGCATGTTCGGCAGCGCGCGCATCAAGCCCGATCATCCCTACTTCGCCAAGGCGGAGCGGATTGCCCGACTGTTGTCCGACGCCGGATTCGCGGTGATCTCCGGCGGCGGCCCCGGAACGATGGAAGCGGCCAATCGCGGAGCGCATGCCGGGCGCTCTCCCGCCATCGGCCTCAACATCCTGCTGCCGCACGAACAGGCCGGCAATCCGTTTCAGGACGTCGGCATCAATTTCCGCTACTTCTTCGCGCGCAAGATGATGTTCGTGCGTTTCGCATCGGCGTACGTCGTAATGCCTGGAGGGTATGGCACGATCGACGAACTCACCGAATGTCTCACGCTCGTGCAGACGGGGAAGAGCCGCAAGATACCGATCATCCTGGTCGGCGGCGAGTTCTGGCGCGGGCTGATCGACTGGATGCGCGACAAGCTCGTCGGCGAAGGCATGATCGCGGCCGACGATGTCGCTCTGATGCAGATCATCGAAGAGCCCGAAGCGATCGTCGAAGCAATATTTGACTACTATGAAACACGCGGGTTCCAGCCCACGCGAACGGAACGCGACAAGATGCTCAACCTCTAACCCGGTATGCGCAGAGGCGGCGCTCCGCCGGTCTGCCTTCTGCTAAAATTGGGTCGTTCAATCATGCGCCAATTTCTTGCCACGCTGGTCGCCGTAACCGCTGTCAGCCTGGCGCTGACGGCAGTGGCGCAGACGCGCCGCCGCCGCCAAGCTCGAGCCGGTGCCCGAGGCTCCGCCGCCGCCCCCCGAAATCGCCAACGACCCGGAACTCGCGCCCCAGATCACCACCTTCAAGCGGGAGAACGAGACCATCGAGGAGTATCGCGTTCACGGACAGCTGAAGATGATCAAGGTCACGCCGCGGCACGGCCAACCCTATTACTTGGTCGCCGACGCCAATGGCGGCTTCAATCGCCGTGACAGCCTCGATTCGGGGCTCAAGGTCCCGCTGTGGGTCCTGTTCTCGTTCTGACCTGAACCTGCGGCCGTAGCAAGAATCGCCGCCGCTGCGAGGTGGCTGCGTGGCCCGATGTCTGTCTATACCCCCGTCACCCCCGATGAACTGGCGGCCTGGCTGACGCGCTATGCGCTCGGCGCCGTGCACGAGTTCGAGCCCATCGCCGCCGGCATCGAAAACAGCAATTACTTTCTCACCGCCGACAAGGGCCGGTACGTGCTCACGCTCTACGAGCGCCTGCCGGCGGATGAACTGCCGTTTTATCTGAATCTGATGGCGCATCTGGCGCGCGCGGGGGTGCTGGCGCCCGCCCCGGAGCCGGACCGCACCGGCGCGCTGTGGAGTTTCCTCAACGGCAAACCGGCCGGCCTGGTCGCCCGCCTCGAGGGGACGCCGGTGCGCGCGGCCCGACGCCGCGCACTGCGCCAGCGTCGGCCGCGCGCTGGCCGAATTGCATCTTGCTGCGCGGCAATACCGCGGGCGCCTCACCAACCGCCGCGGCCCCGGGTGGTGGCGGCAGGCCGCGCGCGCGGTGCGCCCGTTGCTGTCGGCCGAACAGAACGCGCTGGTGGCGAGCGAACTCAAGTACCAGGCCGGATTCGCCAAGACGCGCCTGCCGCGCGGCGCGATTCACGGCGACCTGTTCTGCGACAACGTGCTCTTCGTCGACGGGCGCGTCTCGGGCATCATCGACTTCGGATTCGCCGCGACCGATGCGCTGGCCTACGACCTCGCGATCACCGTCAATGACTGGTGCGCGCCGCAGGGCGCCGCCGCCGGGCGGTGCTCGAGCCTGAGCGTGTGCGCGCGCTGATCGCTGCCTATGCCGCGGTGCGGCCGCTCGTCTTCGAGGAGCGCGCCCTTTGGGGGTCGTTGCTGCGCGCCGCGGCGCTGCGCTTCTGGCTGTCGCGGCTGTACGATCTTCACCTGCCGCGCCAGGGCGAGCTGACGCACGCGCACGATCCCGCCGCGTTCGAGCGGATTCTGCGTCACCACGTCGCCCGCGAACCCCGGTTTCCCGACCTCTGATGCGGCACCCCGGCGCCGGCCACGGTGATTCCCTTCGTGCGCCACGATGCGCGCCGCGGGATGTTCTGGCTGCGCCGCGCCTATGCGATGTTCCGCGCCGCGCCATTGCGCTGGCTGCTGCTGATCGGGGTGTATTACGGCATCGTGGGCTTCGCCGAGCTCGGGCCCTGGCCCGCGCTGGGCAAGCTCGCCGCGTGCATATTGAAGCCGGTGTTCGCGGTTGGCTTTCTCGCCGCGGCGTGGGGGCAGGAGCGCGGCGGCAAGCCGGGGCTCGCGGACCTGTTCCGCGGGTTTCGCAGCAACCTCTGGGCATTGCTGCCTCTCGGCGTTGTTTTCTTTGTCGGCATGACCCTGGCGGTCGCCGCGACCGCGGTGGTCGATGATGGTGCGCTGATCGCCTGGCTCTCCGGGGGCGAGGAGCCTAGCGAGGAGGTGCTGAGCAGCGGCCGGCTGCAGCTCGCGATGCTGTTCGGCTTCGCCTGCGCGCTGCCCACGCTGCTCGCGCTGTGGTTCGCGCCGGCACTGGTGGTATTTCACGACGTGGGCGCGCTGACGGCGCTGGGTGCCAGCCTGCGCGCTGCGCTCGCCAATTGGCGCCCGGTCGCGGTCTTCGGCCTCGCGATACTGTTCTACGGTGGCGTCGTGCCCGGCGCTGGGCCGCACGCTGGCGCTGCTACTGGAGCAGCCCGTCGGCAACGTATTGACCATCGCTGCGTTGCTCCCGTACATGCTGATCTTTCTCGCGACGTTTCAGATTGCCGACTACGTCGCGTATCGCGACGTTTTTCATGCCGACGAGCCGCTGACGGCCGCGGGCGATCAGGCCGGCTGAAGCTTGGCGTATTCGAGCGCCAGCCACTTCACGCCGGCATCGCGGAAATTGACCTGCACGCGCGCGTCGCTGCCGCGGCCTTCGGCGTCGATGATGATGCCCAGACCGAACTTGGCGTGTTTCACGCTTTGCCCGATGCGCCAACCGGGGCCGCTCTGCCCGAGCCTCCCGCGCCGCCCGGCTGGGAGCCTCGGCAACCGGTTGCGCCGACCATGCCGCGCTGCGCTGCGGCGACAGCCAGCGCACGAGCGCGCCCGGCAACTCGTCCAGAAAGCGCGAGGCAACGTTGTAGCGCAGCTGGCCGTGCAGGATGCGGCTCTGCGCATGCGTCAGGTAGAGCCGCCGCCGCGCGCGTGGTAATGGCGACGTAGGCGAGCCGCCGTTCTTCCTCGACACCGTCGAACTCCGACAGGCTGTTCTCGTGGGGAAACAGACCCTCCTCCAGGCCGGTGACGAAGACCGTGTGGAACTCCAGGCCCTTCGCCGCATGCACGGTCATCAGCTGCAATGCGGCGCGCCCCTCGGCGGCCTGCGTCTCGCCAGCCTCGAGCGCCGCATGCGCGAGGAACGCGGTCAGCGCATTGCCGGTCTCCTCCTCCGCCTCGCCGGCAACCTGCAGATCGGCTTCGCGCACGAAGCTCTCCGCCGCGTTGACGAGCTCCTGCAGATTCTCGATCCGGTCCTGGCCGTCCTTCTCCGCGCCGTAGTGCGCGAGCAAGCCGCTTGTCCTGGACCACGTGCTCGACCGTCTCGCGCGAGCGGCTCGGCCCGCGGTCGCCGCGCGCATCGCCTCGATGTGCTTGACAAACGCGGCGACGCCGGCGCCGGCCTTGCCGCCGACATGCGACTCGCACGCGGTCTGCCACAGGCTCGCGCCGGTGGCCCGGGCCCGATCCTGCAGCGTTTCGAGCGTCCGCGCGCCGATACCCGCGCGGCGGGAAATTGACCACGCGCAGGAATGCCCCGTCGTCGTCCGGCGCCGCAACCAGGCGCAGGTACGCGAGCGCGTGCTTGATCTCGGTACGCTCGAAGAAGCGCATGCCGCCATAGACGCGGTACGGCATGCCGGCGTTGAACAGCGCGTGCTCGAGCACGCGCGACTGGGCGTTGGAGCGGTAGAGCACCGCGATCTCCGCCGGCGAGACGTCGTCTGCGACCAGGCCCTTCACCACGTCGACGACGAACGCGGCCTCGTCGATGTCGGACGGCGCCGCGTACGCGCGTACCGGCTCGCCCTTGCCGTCCACGGTCCACAGGTTCTTGCCGAGCCGCGCCTGGTTGTGCCTGATCAGCGCGTTCGCCGCGTCGAGGATGTGGCCATGCGAGCGGTAGTTCTGTTCGAGCTTGATCAGCTTCACCGCCGCGTCGGGCGTGCCGAAATCGCGCTCGAAATGCTGCATGTTGGCGACGTTGGCGCCCCGGAACGCGTAGATGGACTGGTCGTCGTCGCCGACCGCGAACACCGCCGTTTGCGGCCCGGCGAGCAGCCGCAGCCAGCGGTACTGCAGCGCGTTCGTATCCTGGAACTCGTCGACGAGCAGGTGCGAGAAGCGGCGGCGGTAGTGCTCGCGCAAGGCATCGTGGCCGGTCAGCAGCTCGAAGGTCCGCAGCAGCAGCTCGGGAAATCGACGACGCCCTCGCGCCGGCACGCCTCCTCGTACAGCGCGAAATGCTCGACCTGGCGGCGTGTGAACTCGTCGTCCGCCTCGACCTGATTCGGCCGCAGGCCTTCCTCCTTGCGGCGTTGATGAATGCCTGCAGCTGGCGCATCGGGAAGCGCTCATCGTCGATGCCGTGCGCCTTGTACAGCCGCTTGATCAACGCCAGCTGGTCCTGCATGTCCATGATCTGGAACAGCTGCGGCAGGCCGGCGTCGCGGTAATGCGCGCGCAGCATGCGGTTGCACAGGCCGTGGAAGGTGCCGATCCACATCCCCCGCGTGTTCACCGGCGTCAGCGCCGACAGGCGCAGGAGCATCTCCTTGGCCGCCTTGTTGGTGAACGTGACCGCGAGCATCGACAGCGGGCTCGCCTGGCCCGGTCGCCAGCAGCCAGGCGATCCGCGTCGTGAGCACGCGCGTCTTGCCGCTGCCGGCGCCGGCGAGGATCAGCGCCGACCCGTGCGGCAGCGTGACCGCGGCGAGCTGTTCCGGATTGAGGTCGGCGAGAAGCGGGGAAGGCATGTCTGGGTGAAGCGACGCGTCCGCATTATATAGAGCGAATCGCGACCGCATTGAGTATCGTCGCGGAATTCACTAGACTCTGCGCCGGTGACAGAGGCTATGCCGAATCGCTCGCGATTTCCACGACCCGGACCAACGGCCCGGACCGTCCGGCATCGCGCCGAGGCCGGCGATGAGATTTGATCCGCAATCGTTCGTGCCGTGGATCCGCGCCGCGGCGCCCGTACATCCACGCGCTGCGCGGCAAGACGATCGTCATCGCCTTCGGTGGCGAGGTCGTCGCCGACGAGACCTTCCTCGGCATCGTGCACGACCTCAACCTGTTGCACAGCCTCGGCACGCGCCTGGTCGTGGTGCACGGCGCGCGCCCGCAGATCGAGGCGATACTGAAGCAGCAGAACATCGCCAGTCGCTACCACAAGGGGCTGCGCGTCACCGACGTGGAGACGATGGACTGCGTGCTCGAGGGGATGGGTCACGCGCGCAGCCGCATCGAGGCGCTGCTGTCGCTCGGGCACGCCAATTCGCCGATGGCCGGCGCGCGCATCCGCGTCGTCGGCGGCAACTTCATCACCGCCAAGCCGATCGGCATCGTCGACGGCATCGACATGGGATTCACCGGCGAGGTTCGCCGCGTCGACATCGAAGGCGATGCGCCAGCGTCTCGACGACGGCGACCTGGTGCTGGTTTCCCCGCTCGGCTACTCGCCGACCGGCGAGATATTCAATCTGGCGCTCGAGGAGGTCGCCACGCAGGTCGCCGTGCGGCTGTCCGCGCACAAGCTCATCTTCCTGATGGAAACCGATGGCGTGCACAACGGCCGCCGCCAGCTGCTTGACCGAACTGTCGACGCGGGAAGCCGAGGCGTTGCTTGCGCGCACCGCCAAGCTCGCGCCGGACGTGCTGCACTATCTGCCGTGCGCGATCCGCGCCTGCGACAACGGCGTCAAGCGCGCGCACCTGATCAGCCGCCATCGCGACGGCGCGCTGCTGCTCGAGCTCTTCACCCGCGACGGCGTCGGGACGATGATCGCCGCCGCGCCGCTCGCGCACCTGCGCAGCGCGACGATCGACGACGTGGGCGGCATCCTGTCGATCATCGAGCCGCTGGAGGCCGAAGGTGTGCTGGTGCGCCGCTCGCGCGAGCGGCTGGAGATGGAGATCGAGCGCTTCGTCGTCGCCGAGCACGATGGCGCCATCATCGGCTGCGCGGCGCTGTACGCGTTTCCCGAGGAGCGCGCCGGCGAGCTGGCCGCGCTCGCGGTGCATCCGGATTTCCGCCGCGAGGGCTACGGCGAGGCGCTGCTGCACGAAATCGAGCAGCGGGCGAAGAAGCGTCAAGCTGTCGCGCCTGTTCGTGCTGACCACGCGCACGTCGCGGCTGGTTCCTCGAGCGCGGCTTCGTCGAAAGCGATCCCGCGCGCCTGCCCAAGCAGAAGCGCGATCTCTACAACTGGCAGCGCCGGTCGCTGGTCTACGAAAAAGCGCTGGCCTAGCCGGCCATGCGATAATTCGCGCTGGTCTTTTGTGGGTGCGGGGTGTACCGATGGCGCGGATGGTCCAATGCATCAAGCTCGGCCGGGAAGCCGAGGGCCTCGACTTCCCGCCCTACCCGGGCGAGCTCGGCAAGCGCATCTACGAGAGCGTTTCGAAGGAGGCGTGGCAGCAGTGGCTGCAAGCACCAGACGATGCTCGTCAACGAGAACCGGCTGAGCCTCGCGGACCCGCGCGCGCGCAAGTACCTCGCGGAGCAGATGGAGCGCCATTTCTTCGGCGCCGGCGCCGACATGGCATCCGGCTACGTCCCGCCGCAGTCCTAGGAGCCGGCGCACCCGCGGCCGGCGGTTTCCGGCGCACTTCGCGGCGAAGGCGCGGCTCACGCCTCGTGGACGAGCTGCCCCCCGACCAGCGTGTAGCGGACCTTTCCGGCCAGCTCGATGCCGAGGAACGGCGTGTTCTTGCCCTGGCTCTTGAGCGCGTCGGGCGCGACCACCCAGCGCCGGTCCGGATCGAAGACGCAGACATCGGCATTGGCGCCGGCGCCCAGGTGGCCCGCATCCAGGCCGAGCACCCGCGCCGGTTCGGCAGTGATGCGGGCAAGCGCCGCGGCGAGCGGCAGCCGGTCCTCGCCGCGCCCACTTGAGCGTCAGCGGCAGCAGCAGCTCCAGGCCGGTCGCGCCGGGCTCGCTCTCGGCGAACGGCAGCTGCTTGGCATCGTCGTCGACCGGCGTATGGTCCGAGCAGATCGAGATCGATCGTGCCGTCGGCAAGCCCCGCGCGCAGCGCAGCGCGATCGCGCACGCTGCGCAGCGGCGGCACCAGATGGCAATGCGCGTCGAACCAGCCGATGTCGACGTCGCACAGGTGCACGTGATGGATCGCGACGTCGCAGGTGATCGCCAGGCCCGCCTTTTTCGCCGCCCGCACGCGCGCGACTCCGTCGTGCGTCGACAGCCGCGCCAGATGCACGTGCACGCCGGTCGCGCGCACCAGCTCGAAGATGGTCTCGAGCGCGATGGTCTCGGCGCAGGCCGGGATCGCCGGCAGGCCCAGCCGCGTCGCCACTTCGCCGTCGTGCGCGACGCCGCCCCTGGCAAGATGCACATCCTGCGGCCGCAGCCACACGCGATAGCCAAAGGTCGCCGCGTATTGCAGCGCGCGCAGCAGCACCTGCGTGTCGGCGAGCGCCGCGTCCGCCTGCGAGAACGCGACGCAGCCGGCCTCCGTGAGCTCGCCCATTTCGGTGATCGTTTCGCCCTTCAGACCGACGGTCAGCGCGCCGATGGGATAGACGTGCGCCTGATTGAGCAGGCGCGCGCGATGCTTGAGCATCTCGACCAGGCCCGGCTCGTCGAGCGGCGGATCGGTGTCCGGCGGGCAGGCCAGGTTGGTAACGCCGCCGGCGATCGCCGCCGCCATTTCCGATTCGAGCGTGGCCTTGTATTCGAATCCCGGCTCGCGCAGCCGCGCCGAAGGTCGATCAAGCCGGGGCAGACGACGAGGCCGGTCGCGTCGATGCACGCGGTTGGCATGCCAGCCCGCCGGCGCCGCGCCCAGCGCCGCGACCTTGCCGGCGGCGATGTAGACGGTCGTGACGCGATCGACTCCGCTGCTTGGGGTCGATGACGCGGCCGTTGCTGATTTCGATCTTCACGCTAGTTTCCCGCCAGGATGCTCATCACGGCCATGCGCACGGCGATGCCGAACGTCACCTGCGGCAGGATCACCGAATGCTGCCCGTCGGCCACCGCGGAATCGATCTCGACGCCGCGGTTCATCGGCCCGGGATGCATGACGATCGCGTCGGGCTTGGCGAGTGCGAGCTTCTCCGCGGTCAGGCCGTAGTGCTTGAAGAACTCCCCGGCGGAAGGCAGCAGCGCGCCCTTCATGCGCTCGTTCTGCAGGCGCAGCATCACGACCACATCGCAGCCTGCCAGGCCGTCGTGCATGTCGTGGAACACGCGCACGCCGAGCGATTCCACCGCGGTGGGCAGCAGCGTCTGCGGGCCGATCACGCGCACTTCGGGCGTGCCCGAGCGTGGTCAGGCCATGGATCAGCGAGCGCGCCACGCGCGAGTGCAGCACGTCACCGACGATCGCCACCGTCAGGCGGCGGAAGTCCTGCTTGTAGTGGCGGATGGTGAACAGGTCCAGCAGGCCCTGCGTCGGGTGGGCGTGGCGGCCGTCGCCGGCGTTGACGACGTGGATGTGGTCGTGGCGGGTCGCCGACAGGTGCTGCGCGATCAGGTGCGGCGCGCCGCTTTGCCCATGGCGCACGATGAACATGTCGGCGTTCATCGCCACCAGGTTGTCGATGGTGTCGAGCAGCGTTTCGCCCTTGGTGGTCGAGGACACGCCGATGTTGAGGTTGATGACGTCGGCGGACAGGCGCTTGGCGGCGATTTCGAACGTGGTGCGGGTGCGCGTGCTGTTCTCGAAGAACAGGTTGAACACCGTCTTGCCGCGCAGCAGCGGCACTTTCTTGACGTCGCGTTCCGCGATCGACACGAACGGCACGGCGGTGTCCAGAATGCGGTCGATGATCTGCGCCGGCAATTCTTCGAGCGTGAGCAGATGTTGCAGGTCACCGGCGGCGTTGAGCTGGGGATTACGCATCGGCGGCGCTCTCGGAATCCTCGACCGAAAGCCCGAGGCTGCCGTCGTCGCGGCGCTGCAGCACGATCGACAAGGCGCGCGCAACGGTCAGCGCGCGCGCCCACGTAGGTCGCCTCGATCGGCAGTTCACGGCCGCCGCGGTCGATCAGGACGGCGAGTTCGATCGCCTCGGGGCGCCCGTAGTCGAACAACTCGTTGATCGCGGCGCGCACCGACCGACCCGTATAGAGAACATCGTCCACGAGCACGATGCGGCTGCCGGCGACTTCGAAGGGCAGTGTGGTCGTCTTGAGCCGCGCGCGCAGTCCCTTTTGCGCGTAATCGTCGCGATAGAAGGAGACGTCGATATAGCCGACCGGATGCTCGCCCTCGAGCATGCGCGCGAGGCGCTCGGCGAGCCACGCACCGCCCGAATAGATGCCGATCAACTTGGCGTCGTAGGCGATGCCACCGCGCATCTTGTCGGCGAGGTGGGCGAGCGCAAGCTCCGCGTCAGGAAGGGCGCTGCTGGTCAAGATAGGCCTGGAGGATCAGTTGCGCCGCGACCTGGTCGCGCACCGCCTTGCGCTCGCGCCCCCGGACCGCCGCGCCGTCCAAGGCGAGCACCGCGGCCCGGGTCGTAAAGCGCTCGTCGCAGCAGGTGACCGGCAAGCCGAAACGGCCTTCGAGCTGGCGCGCGAAGCGCAGCGCCTTCGCCGTCATCGCGTGCGCCGTACCATCGGCGTGCGTCGGCAGCCCGACGACGAGCAGGGTCGGACGCCATGCAGCGATGAGCGCTGCGATGGCGGCGAAGCGCCGGGCGGCGGCGGGTTCGACAATCGTCGCCAGCGGATGCGCGATCCCGGTGCCCGTCTCCCCGATGGCCACGCCGATGCGCTGGGTTCCGAAGTCGAAGGCGAGAACGGTCCCCGCCGGGGTCGCGGGCGAGAGCACCGTCACCACCACGCATCACGCGTGTCCGACGGCGTCGGACAGCCGGGAAAAATCGATGCCGAGCAACTTCATTGCCGCCCCCAGACGCAGCTCGGCGGGTTCGGCAAACAGCACGTCGGGGTCCGCGGCCACGGTAAGCCAGGCATTCTGGGCAATTTCCTGCTCGAGCTGATCCGCCGACCATCCGGCGTAGCCCAGGGTGACGAGCACGTTGGCCGGGCCGTTGCCGTGGCCGACAGCCTCGAGGATGTCCTTCGACGTCGTCAGGCCGAGCTCGTCGCTGATGGCAAGTGTCGACTGCCAGCTTCCCAGCGGCCGATGCAGCACAAAGCCACGGTCGATCTGCACCGGGCCCCCGTAGTGAACCTTCGTCTCGCGCAGATCGGAGTCGCCGAGGGGGATGTTGATTTGCTCGAACAGTGCCGAGAGCGTCATGTCGATCGGTTTGTTGACGACGATGCCGAGCGCGCCCTGGTCGTTGTGTTCGCAGACGTAGATCAGCGTATGGGCAAAGTGCGGATCGGCCATGCTGGGCATGGCGATGAGAAAGTGATGGGTGAGGCTCACCCGGGAATCGCCCATGCCGGCAATTGTAAACTCCGCCCCGCCCGGGCACAAATGGCCGCGCGCGCACCGCCCGCGCTGCAGCGCGGACGCGCTATTCCTCTTCGTGGCGGCGGTGTTTGGCGTACTCGGTGGCAAGCTGCTGCGTGAGGTTGGGCGGCGCCGGATCGTAGTGCGATAGGGCCATCGTCCACCCGCCATGGCCGGCGGTCATTGCCTTCAGTCGCGCCGCGTAGCCATCGAGTTCCGACAGCGGCGCGAGGCCGTTCACGGTGAGCGTTCCCGCCTGCAGCGACCTGGTGCCGGTGACCTGGCCGCGCCGACCGGACAGATCGCCGGCGACGTCGCCCATGTTGGCCTCCGGACAGAGCACCTCGAGGCTCACGATCGGCTCGAGTACGATCGGCCGCGCTTTTTCGATCGCGTCGAGGAATGCTTTGCGCCCCGCAGTCACGAACGCGATTTCCTTGGAGTCGACGGCGTGGTGCTTGCCGTCGTAGACGATCACCCGCACGTCCTGCAGCGGGAACCCGGCGATCGGGCCGGACAGCAGCACCTGCTCGACGCCTTTCTGCACCGCAGGGATGAACTGGTTCGGGATCGTGCCGCCCTTGACCTGGTCGACGAACTCGAAGCCCGAGCCCCGCGGCAGCGGCTCGATGCGCAGGTAGACCTCGCCGAACTGCCCGGCGCCGCCGGTCTGCTTCTTGTGGCGATGATGCCCCTCGGCTTTTGCCGTGATCGTCTCGCGATACGGAATCCGCGGCGGGCGCGTATCGATTTCGAGCTTGAATTGCGCGGCCATGCGCTCGAACACCGAGCGCAGATGCAACTCGCCAAGCCCGCGCAGCACCGTCTCGTTCAGGTTCGCATCGTGCTCCAGCGTGAGCGTCGGGTCCTCTGCGATCATCTTGTGCAGGACGTCGGAAATGCGCTGCTCGTCGCCACGCTTCTTCGGGCGCGATGGCGAAACCGTGCATCGGTGTCGGGAATACCAGGGGCCGCATGTGGATCTGATCCTCGTCGTGCGAATCGTGCAGCACGCGATCGAACGCGATTTCCTCGACCTTGGCGACGGCGGCGACATCGCCGGGCACGGCGCGGTCGACCTCGATCTGCTTGCCGCCTTGCAGCATCAGCAGGTGGCTGACCCGGAACGGCTTGCGACTGTCGCCGACGAAAAGCTGCGTGTCGCGGGTGATCGTGCCCTGGTAGACGCGAAAGATGCCGAGCTTGCCGATGAACGGGTCCATCACCACCTTGAACACGTGCGCCAGAACGTGCTTCTTGGGATCGGGTACGGCCGCGAATTCGACCGCCGCCGCGCCCTCGCCCCTGGTAAAAAGGGGCGGGTTGCCCTCCGTCGGGTTGGGCGCGAGCTTGACCAGGATGTCGAGCAACTCGGCCACGCCGGCGCCGGTGCGCGCGGAGACGAAGCAAACCGGCAACAGATGCCCTTCGCGCAGCGCTTTTTCGAACGGCGCATGCAGCTGCTCGGGAGCGATCTCCCCCTGCTCGAGGTAGAGCGACATCAAGGCCTCGTCGACCTCGACGACCTGGTCGACCAGCGCGGCATGCGCTTCGGCAACCGACGAGAAATCCGCTTCTCCGGCAGGGTTGAAAAAACAGTCGACGACGCGCTTGCCGCCGTCGGCGGGCAGATTGATCGGCAGGCATTCCTTGCCGAAGGCTGCCTGGATCGCCGCGAGAACCTGCGCTGGGTCCACGTTCTCGGCGTCGATCTTGTTAACGATGATGAGTCGACACAGCTTGCGCTGCCCCGCCCAGTCCATCATGCGCGAGGTGATCATCTCGATGCCTGCCTGCGCGTTGACCACGACGGCGGCGGTCTCGACCGCGTCGAGCGCGCCGATCGCCTGACCGATGAAATCGGGGAAGCCGGGGGTATCGATCAGGTGGATCCGGGTGCCGTCGACGTCGAAGTGCATTACCGCCGAGCGCAGCGAGTGCTGCCACGATTTCTCCAGCGGATCGAAATCGCTGACCGAGGTGCCGCGCTCGACGCTGCCGGGGGCCGGGATGGCTTTGCCGCGGAAGAGCAGCGCCTCGGCAAGGGTCGTCTTGCCGGAGGCGCCGTGCCCGACCAGTGCAACGGTACGAATGTTTTCAGTGGCGTACTGCGCCATGCCTACTCCTGGTGATTTTGACCGGTGGCTTTCATTCTAAACGAGACTGCGTGGACGCGAACAGGAACTCCGGCGGTCCGTTGACCAACGCAAAGCGGCGCGGGATCACCGCGCCGCTTCGGAAGAAGCAACGGCTGTTGCAGCGCAACCGACAGTCTACGCGGCGTGCAGCGCCAGCATTTCGCGCAGGCGACGAAGCAGCTCTTCTTCCTGGAACGGCTTGCCCAGGTAGCCTTCGACGCCGAGCTCCTGCGCGCGATTGCGGTGCTTCTCCGCCGTGCGCGAGGTAATCATGATAATCGGTATGTGGGAGGTGCGCGCGTCGGCCTTGACCGTCTTGGTGAATTCGAAGCCATCCATTCGCGGCATCTCGATGTCGAGCAGGATCACGTCCGGCATTTTTTCGCCCAGCACCTGCAGCGCATCGAGGCCGTCCTTCGCGGTAATGACCTCGAAGCCCTCGCGCGTAAGCAGCCGGCTGGTGATCTTGCGCACCGTCAGCGAATCGTCGACGATCATGACCAGCGGCGGCCCGGATGCAGCGGCGGACGCGGCGGCGGCCCGGGTCGCCTGCGCGGTGCGCACGACCATCGGCGCCTCGGTCGCGGTATCGATCCGCTGCGCGAGTTGTACCGGATTGATGATAAGCACCACTTCGCCGGTACCGAGCACCGTTGCCCCGGCAATGCCGGAGACGCGGGCAAGCTGCGGACCGATATTCTTGACCACCACTTCCTGGTTGCCGATCATCTCGTCGACGTGCACAGCGGTCGTGTTCTGGCCACTCTTCAACAACAGCACCGAGTTGTAGCGCAGGGTCTCCGGATTGTGGCCGGCGTTGCCGAGCAGGCGGGGCAGGTAGAAGAACGGATACTTCCGGTCCTGCCAGGTGACCTCGCGCCGGAGATACAGGTCGATCAGGTCCTTGTCCTTGATCTGCTGCACCTGCTCGACCATCGGTGCCGGCAGCGCCCAGAGCCGGCCGCCAGCACGGACCAGCACGGTCTGCGCGACGGCGAGGGTCAACGGCAGATAGAGTGAAAAGGTGGTGCCCTTGCCGGCCACGGTCGCCACCTCGACGCGGCCGCCCAGCGCGGCGACATCCGAGCGCACGACGTCCGCGCCGACACCGCGGCCGGAGATCTGCGTGACCTTCGACGCGGTCGAAAATCCGGGCGCGAAGATGCACTCCGTCAGCCGCGCCTCCGTAGGCTCGGCATCGCCGGTGATGAGACCCTGCGCGCGCGCCTTCTCGCAAATGCGGGCGAAATCCAGTCCCGCGCCGTCATCGGCGATTTCGATTGCGATCTCGTTGCCCTGCTGGCGCACGGTGAGCGCGATTTCTCCGGTCTCCGCCTTCCCGCGCTTGAGCCGTTCCTCGCGGCTTTCGATGCCGTGGTCGAGCGCGTTGCGCAGCAGGTGCTCGAGGGATCCGACCAGCTTCTCCAGCACCGAGCGGTCGAGCTCGACCTGCGTCCCGCGAATCTCCAGGTTCGCGCGCTTGTCGAGCTCCTTCGCCGTCTGGCGCATGATCCGGTAGAGCCGCTCCGACACGCTCCCGAACGGCACCGTGCGAATGGAGAACAGCTGCTGCTGGACGTCGCGTGACAGGCGTGCCTGCGCCAGCAACGCCGCGTCGGCGTCGTCGATGTTCCGCAGCAGTGACTGCTGCACGGTCGAGACGTCATTGACGCCTTCGGCGAGGCTGCGGGTGAGCTCCTGGAAGCGAGTAAAGCGGTCGAACTCCAGCGGATCGAAATCCGCCTCGCCGGGCTTGACATGCGGAGTGCGCGACTGAATCTGCGACTCAGCCTGGATTTCGATTTCGCGCACCTGCGAGCGCAGGCGAATGACGCTGTTGGTCAGTTCGAGCAGGTTGCCCTTCAGCGAACGCAGCTCGCCCTCGACCCGGGCGCGCGCAATGGCAACCTCGCCGGCTTCGTTGACCAGGCGATCGATCAGATCGGCGCGCACGCGCAGCATTGCGCGCTGTGCCGCTTCGGCCTCGGGTGGGGCCGCGGCAGGCGCCGCTGCCGCCGCCGGCGACGGCGCGCTGGGCACTGCCGCGAGTGCACGTGGCGGGGTGTCGCCAGCGACCGCCGGCGCGGCCTCGAACCCGAGCCAGGGCAAGGGCGCGTTGACCTCGCCTTGTTGCAGGCGATCGAGCACGTAGGCCAGGCGATCGAGATCGGTTTCGAGGGTTTCGAACAGCTCCGGCGTCGGCCGGCGCGAGGGCATCGCCGGCAAGAAGGCGGCTCTCCATCCAGTGGGTAAGCTCGCCCAGACGCATTGCGCCGGCCATGCGCGCGCTGCCCTTGAAGGTGTGCAGGGTGCGCCGCAGCGCCTGCGCCGGGTCGGTATTGGCAGGATTGCGTCGCCAGGCGCGGAGCTGTTCGCCGGCATGCGGAAAAAGTTCGGCCGCCTCTTCGAGAAAGATCGGCAACACCTGCTCGTCGACCTCGTCGTGAACGGTCGCGAGCGACTCGTCGGCCGGCGCTGCCGGCGGCGGTGCCGCGCCGCCAACCGCGGCCGGCTTTTCGCTCTCGACCGCTGGCGCCGGGGCGGCGGGCGCGGGCGCTCGCTCGCGCCCCGACGTGGCGGCAGCCGCGATGGAGACCACCGGTCCCATCGCCGTCGCCGGGGCAGCGGGCGGTAGGGTTTCGTCGGCTGCGGCGGCGCGCGCGGCGAGGGTTTCGCTGTCATCGGCCGTCGTTTCCGGGGCCTCGTAACGCAACGCCTCCAGCTCGGCGACGATCTCGCCGGCTTCCGCTTCGTCCGCGGGGCTGAACGCCTCGCGCGCCCGCACGCGGGCGGTCAGCGCGTGCAGGCCGGCGATTGCGCGCGCGAGCACCGGCTGCGCGGTCGCCGGCAACGGTGCGCCGCGCTCCTCGAGCCCCAGCAGGCACTGCTCGAGCGCCTTGGCGGCGGTCGCCACCAGCGGGAACCCCCCCGTGCGGTGGATGCCGCACAAGGTGTGACCGGCCCGCACCATCGCCTGCGATGGCGTCGCGGCCGAGTCGGACTGCAGCGCCCGCAATTCCGCGTCCAGGGTCGCCAGATGCTGCTGCGCCTCGTCGCAGAGGATGCGATACAGCGCCGCCGACAGCGTCACCTCGCCGACGCTTACTTCCTCCGCCTCCGGCGCCGGCACGGCGGCTGCCGGCGGTGCGGCGGGCGCGGCCGGCTCGGGCGGCGTCGCTCGCGGCGCGAATTCGATGATTTCGGCGGGCGGGTTCGAAAACGATGCCTCGACCGCGGTCGGCTCCGCGACCGCGGTCTCGTCGAGTTCAAGCACCTCGATGGTCGGCGCGCTGGGCTCCCTCGCCCAAGGCGCGGCGGCGGCCGTTTGGAGGGTGTCCGGCGCGGTGCTGGTCGGCGCCGGCGGTGTCGGCGGCGCCGGCGGCGTCGGCGGTGCCGGCGGTGCCGGCATCTCGGCTTCGACCTTGGCGATGGCAGCGTACAGCGCCGTCGGGTCCGGAGTGACGCGCCCTTTGCGGCGCAGCGTGTCCACCCACACCCGGAAGCTGGTCTGCGCGGTATCGATCAGCGCGAGCACCGCCGGCGTCACCGGCAGGTCGTCCTCGAGCAGCCGGTTGTGCACCATCTCGACGCCGTAGGCGATCTCGCCGAGTTCGGTGAGACCGACCATGCGGCCGCTGCCCTTGAGCGTATGGAACCCGCGCCGCACCGTCGTCAGCGCCTCGCGATCGTCGGTCTGTGCCTTGAGCGCCGCCACGCTCGCGGCGACACTGTCGATCACTTCGTCGGCCTCGGTGAGGTAGATGTCGAGCAATTCCGCGTCGAGCTGCGTCGCGTCGGTCTCGAGCAGGCGCATCGTTTCTTCCGACGGCGGGACGGGCGCAGCCACCTTCTCGTCGGCGATCACGCCGATCGCGTCCTGCAGCGCCACCGTGTCGCCCGTCCCGGCGCGGGCGAGCAGTTCGAGCGCGGCGTCGGCGTCCGTCTGCAGCGTCGCGTCGCCGATGAGCTCGGCGTCGTTCTTCAACGTGGTGAGTTCGGCCGCCAGGCGCTCGCGCACGCTCGCCTCGCCCGGCGAGCGCTGGAATGCGGCCAGCGTCGCCGGCAGCGCGGCCTTGAGCTCGGCCACCGCCGACTCGACCGTGTCCTGCTCGTCGGTCGGCGCCTTGGCCGGCATGCCCAGGCGTTTCGCGAGCAGCGGCTCGATCAGCCGCTCGCGGTCCGGCCGCTGCTGCTCGACCGCCTCGATGTAGAACCCGAGACCGGACAACGACTCGGCGAGCAGCTCCAGGTCCTCGTCGGCCACGCGCGTCTCGGGCTTGGCGTATTCGTCGATCTGCTGCTGGCAGAGCGTCAGCAGCTGTTCGGCATGGTCGAGGCCCAGGATCTGCAGCGCGCCCATGATCTGCTTGCTGTCGCGGGGCAGCGTAGCGAGGTCGGCCCGCTTGTCGTGGTCGCGGAAGAATGCGTCGAGGACCTGTTCCATGTGCCGCAGGTTGGCCTGGATCTCGCGCGCGACCTGGGCGAGCAGCAGCCGCTCCTGCGCGCGGCGCGCCATCTCGTCGAGCACCGGCGCGGCGCCGCGCGAGACGGGACGGCTCGGATCGAGCCGGGCAATCATTGCCTCGACCTGCTTGGGCAATTCCGGCGAGAGTGCGGCGAAGTTCTCGATCACCGACTCGGCGAGCAGCAGGCCGGTTGCGTATTCCATCGCCACCGCCTCGGGGACCGCACCGCTCGGCAGGTTGTCCAGGCGTGCGGCGAGTGCGGCGATGAGCTTCGACAGCGAAGGCTCGCCGATCGCGGCGCTCCTGTCGCGCAGGGCGGATAGCGTCTGCTTGAGCTTGGGCAGGCTCTCGACCCGGCCGCCGGTGAGCTTGAGCCACAAATCCTTCGCGCTCGCCAGCAGGTCGCGCGCCTCGCGCAGATGCGGTTGCACCCGCACCACGTCGGCGGAGAGGACGTCCGCCGTCGGGATGAGGCCCTGCAGACGGTACGCGCGCTGCACCGCCTGGACCTGCGGCGCGACCGGCGCGCTGATCGCGACGTAGTAGAGAACCTCGCGGCGCATCCGGTCGGCAACCTTCGCCGAGCCTTCGACGATGCGGCGGATCTGCAGGTCGACGCGACCGCACAGCTGCTTGACGCCGAACCCGCTCTCGACGCCCCTTTCGACGATGCCCTCGAGCAGGGCGCCGACCGTCCACCAGAACGAGCGCTGCCCGGCGTGCGTCTGCACGTCCTCGATACCCTGGATCGCGTCGCGCATGACGCGCGCGCCATCCTCGTCGCCGCGCAGCCAAGCGAGCAGTCCGCGCTGGAACAGGCGCCGCTGCTTGACCAGGAACGACGGGAGTTTCTGCTGCGTGACCGCCTTCGCGCTGGCGATCTTCGGCGCCCGCGGCGACAGATCGGGGTAGAACAGGTCCGTCGGCGCCGCGGCCTTCACGCCGCGTGCCTGCTGCATCAGCTCATATTCGGGAAAGAGCTTGAGCGGGATCGGGCTTGCGCCACCGACCACCTCGTCCAGGAAGATCTTGAGCTTCCGGCAGGCGCGGTCGATCAAGTCGCAGCTCGTCTCGGCTTCCGCCGGCGGCAGCTGCTCGAGCCGGTCGAGCTGCCGTTCGACCTCGTCGGTATAGGCGGTGACGGCGTCGAGCCCGACCATCTGGATGGCTCCGGCCGCCTGGTGGATATGCGTCCGGGCGAGCTTGAGCGCGGTGGAATCCTGCGGCGAGGCCTTGAAAGTCGCCAGCGCTTCGACGCCGCGGCTCAGCGCCTGATCGATTTCACCCTGGACCCAGGAGAGTGGGCCCAGATCGAATTCCGGAGCGGTGTCGGTGGCCATGACGTTACGGGCGCGCGTTATTCCCCTAGCCGAGAGCAAGAACCGCGCCGCGGTTGTGCGCTACACGCGCCCGAGCCGCGCGTACGACCGGCGATGCGCGGCGCATCGCGGCGCCCTCATACCTTGAACCCGGCCACCGAGCTGCGCAACTCCGCGGCGAGCTTGGTCAGCTGCCCGATGGACACATTGGTCTGCTTCGTGCCCTCGGTGGTCTCTTCGGTGATCTTGAGGATGCCCTGCATGCCCCGCGTCACGTCCGACACCGAGGCCGATTGGCGCTGCGTTTGCGCCGAAATGCCGCCGATCAGCTCGGCCAGTTCGCGCGAAACGCGCCGGATTTCGTCCAGCGCCTGCCCCGCCGCGTCAGACAGCTTGGTGCCCTCCACGACGCCGACGGTGCTCTTTTCCATCGCCGCCACCGCGTCCTGCGTATCGGCCTGAATCGTCTTGACGATCGCGTCGATCTGCTTGGTCGCCTCGGCGGAGCGTTCCGCCAGGCGCTGAACTTCCTCGGCCACGACGGTAAACCCGCGGCCGGCCTCGCCGGCGGAGGCGGCCTGGATCGCGGCATTGAGCGCCAGCACGTTCGTCTGCTCGGTGATGTCCGAGATGAGCTCCACGATCTCGCCGATCTCGAGCGAGGATTCGCCCAGGCGCTTGATTCGCTTCGCCGTGTCCTGGATCTGGGTGCGGATCTCGTTCATGCCGGCGATCTGGTTCTGCACCGCCTGCCCACCCTTTTCGGCGGCGGCAAGCGACTGCTGCGCCACCCGCGCCGACTGCGCCGCGCTTTGCGACACCTCGTTGATCGACTGCGCCATCTGCAGCACCGACGCCGACGCCTGCTGGATCTCCTTGTTCTGCCGCTGCGAGGCCTCGAACAGCCGGTTCGAGATCGCCTGCGCGTCGGTGGTCGCCTTGGCCACCTGGTCGGTGGCGTTGTTGATGCCCTTGACCAGCGTGCGCAACTCCTCGATGGTGAAATTGATCGAGTCGGCGATGGCCCCGGTCACGTCCTCGGTCACCGAGGCCTGCACCGTGAGGTCGCCGTCGGCGAGATTGCCCATCTCGTTGAGCAGCCGCAGAATGGCCTCCTGGTTGCGCTTGTTCTCCTGCTCGCTCTCCATCGCGGTCACCCGCTGCTCGTCGTAGAGCACCTTGGCGAGCAAGCCCGCGAAGATCAGCGCCAGCACGATCAGGGCGATCGCCGCAACCAGGCTCAGCAGGCGTGGCAGGCTTTGCGTCTCGAAGCCGACGGCGAGGCTTGTCGCGTCGGCGAGCAGCGGTTCGGACTCCTGGTTGATCCCGCGCGCGGCCGTCTTGGCGACGACCAGGCGCTGCATGTTCTGCAGGATCGCGTTGATGCCGCTCTCGTAAGTCGCGAAGCGCTTCTGCAGCTCGGTCAGCGTCGAGCGCTCCTCGTCGTTCCTGACCGGCGTCAGCCGCAGCGCGTCGCTGCCCTTCAGCAGGCCGTTGACGATGTCGCGAAAGGTCCCGGCGTCCTTGCCGAGCAGGAACGCGACCTCGGGGTCGATCTCGTCCGACGAGACCAGTGAATTGGCATTCTTCGCGATCCGCTGCGAGAGCATCGCCAGCTGATTGGTGAAATCGAGTTCGCGCACGCCGCCGCCGCTGGCGGCCGACTGGGAAGCCGCCTGCTGCGCGAGCTCGAGCAGCGCCGTGTTGCCTCGTTGATGCCAGCCAGGCCCTTGGCGAGCGACAGCAGGCTCTGCTGGTTGTCGAGCACGCGCGCTGGCGTCCTTCTCGACCCGCCCCCAGCGCTCGGTGATATCGTTGAGCAGCCGCCTGCAGATTCTCGGCGCTGGTGGCGTCGATCCGCACCCCGCGCGGCGCGCCGCCCTTGGTGAGCGCGTCGAGGTCGGCGCGAAAGCGGTCGCGGGAGTCCTTGACACCGTCGAACGCCGACGCATTGCCCTGCACGGCGAGCGAAGTGGCGCGCGCGAGGCGCTGCGAGAGCATCTGCATTTCGGTCGCGGTGCCCACGCTGGCGGCGGTCTTCTCGGCGAGCGAGACATACAGGTAGAGCATGATCCCGGACAGGATCAGGAAGCCGAGCGTGAGCACGCCCAGCAGCTGCTCCTGCTTGGCCACCGGCAGGTGCCCGATGGCCCACAACCGCCCGGGTTGCCGCGCGTCGGACGCCGCCGAGCGCAGCTGTTCCATGATCGACACCGACGCCAGGGGATCGTATCCGGCCGGCGGGGCGTTCATCTTGACCTGCGTGGTGGTCGGCATCTCGAGCTCGGCACCCCGCGCGGATTTCCCCCGTGCCGGTTTCGCGCCGAGCATGCTTTTCAGACTTAGCGCCATGTTCTCTCCCACCCTGAAGGGCCACTCCGCAGCGTCGCCGCGCGGCTCACAGCCCCACCTGCAAAAAGCCGGGATCCTGCGCCAGCCGCGCCAGATCGATCTCCTGCCACACGTCGCCGTTCGGCTCCGCCCAACGCGCACCGTACCAGTCCGGCGCCCCGGGCGGCGTATCGTTGCGCGCCAGGTCCGCGAGGTTGCGCAAACCGAGCACGCGAGGAACGATCAGCCCGGCGTGCAGCTCACCCACGCGGGGCCCGAAGAGCACCAGCCGCGACTGGCTCGTGCCCGGTGTGACCGGCTCGAGGGCGCGGCCCAGGAAGCCGGCAAAATCGATCACGCCGTAGAGAATGCCGCGGATGTTCGCAATGCCCCGATACCACGGCTTGGTCAGAGGCACCGGTGGCCATCGTCGGCACGGCGATCACTTCTCCCGCGTCGGCGAGGCGGATCAGCCATTGTTCGCCGGCGCAGGCGAGCCCCAACCGGGATTGCTCGACCTGCGCCGCGGTCTTGGCGGCAAGCCGCGTCGCCAGCTCCTGCTGGAAGGCGCGAAGATCGAGTTTCGCGGCACGGGCCATTCGCGTCGTCCCGAGGCCTTAGCCGAACGCGGTGATCTTCGCGAGCAATTCGTCTCGCTTCACCGGCTTCACGATGTAGTCCCGCGCGCCCTGGCGCAAGCCCCAGATCTTGTCGGTCTCCTGGCTCTTCGACGTGCACAGGATAATCGGCACCGTGCGCGTCGCGGGGTCCCGGCTGATCGCCCGCGTTGCCTGGAAGCCGTTGAGCCCCGGCATCACCACGTCCATCAGGATCAGATCCGGCTTGACCGTCCGCGCCTTGAGGATCGCGTCCTCGCCGTTGTCGCTGGCGACGACCTCGTAGCCCGCCTTGGTCAGCATGTCATTGAGCACATGCCGCTCCGTCGGCGAATCATCGACGATAAGAATCCGCTTGATCGCCATCGCTTCCCGCCCTTCCATGCCCCCATGCCGCGCCGCCCTGCGGCGCGGTTCTCTCGCACTATGCCGCGGTCTTCACATGCGTGGCGACGGCACGCAACAGGCTTTCTTTCGTAAACGGTTTGGTCAGGTACTGATCCGAGCCGACCATCCGCCCGCGCGCCCGGTCGAACAGGCCGTCCTTGGACGAAAGCATCACCACCGGCGTCTGATGAAACTTGGCGTTTTTCTTGATCAGCGCGCAAGTCTGGTAGCCATCGAGCCGCGGCATCATGATATCCACAAAAATCAGGTCCGGCTGGTGATCGGCGATCTTGGCCAGCGCATCGAACCCATCGTCGGCAAGGATCACGGTGCAGCCCGCCTGCAACAGAAAGATCTCGGCGCTGCGACGAATGGTGTTGCTGTCGTCGATCACCATGACCTTAATGCCTGTCAGCGCGCTTGGTTCGGCCAATTCCTGGCTCCCCGGATACCTGACCAATTCGCCACTTGCTGCGCTCGATTCCATGTAGACCTCGCCAAAGTTTGCCACGGATGCCACCAAATGCCTAGAGCATAATCCTTGCCAGAAGCTGACAAATCTGAGACTTCTGAGGGATTTGCAACAGCGAGAGCGTCGAAATCTCGGCGCAACTGCCCTTTTTGGGCAGTTCCGGTGAACCTCAGCGGCCGAGAAACATCCGATACGCGGGGTTGGCGGACTCGTCGACGTAGCGATAGCCGACGCGCCCCAGAAAGCGCTGGAATTGGGCCTGGTCCGACGGCGGGACCTGCATGCCGACCAGGACGCGGCCGTAGTCGGCGCCGTGGTTGCGGTAATGGAACAGGCTGATGTTCCAGCCGCGGCTCATGCTGTTCAGGAACTGCATCAGCGCGCCCGGGCGTTCCGGGAATTCGAAGCGAAACACGATCTCGTGCTCGGCCGCCGGCGCGTGGCCGCCGACGAGATGGCGCACGTGCAGCTTGGCCATCTCGTTGTCGGACAGGTCGTAGGCTTCGATGCGGCGCTGGTGCATCGCCCGCAACAGCTCCGCGGTCTCGCGGCGATTCGCGACCTCGATGCCGACGAAGATGTGCGCGATCCGGGCATCGGCGTAGCGGTAGTTGAACTCGGTGATGCTGCGCTTGCCGAGCAGCGCGCAGAACTCGCGGAAGCTTCCCGGGCGCTCGGGGATCGTCACGGCGAGGATCGCCTCGCGCTCCTCGCCCAGCTCGGCGCGCTCGGCGACAAAGCGCAGCCGGTCGAAATTCATGTTCGCGCCGCAGGCGATCGCGACGTAGGTCTTGCCGCGCGGGCGATGGCGCTCGCAATAGGCCTTGGCCCCGGCGATCGACAGCGCGCCCGCCGGCTCGAGGATCGAGCGCGTGTCCTCGAACACGTCCTTGATCGCCGCGCAGATCGCGTCGGTGTCGACCCGCACCATCTCGTCGACGAGTGCGCGGCAGATGCGGAAGGTCTCCTTGCCGACCTGCTTCACCGCGACGCCGTCGGCGAACAGCCCGACGTGGTCGAGCTTCACGCGCCGTCCGGCCTCGAGCGAGGCCGCCATGGCCGCCGAATCGACCGGCTCGACGCCGATGATGCGCATCTCGGGCCGCACGCGCTTGACGTAGGCGGCGATGCCGGCGATCAGGCCGCCGCCGCCGACGGCGACGAAGATCGCATCGATCGGACCCTGCTGCTGGCGCAGGATTTCCATGCCGATCGTGCCCTGCCCCGCGATCACGTCGGGATCGTCGTACGGATGCACGAACACCGCGCGCGTGGCGCGGGAGAGCGCGACCGCGCGCGCGTAGGCGTCGTGGTACGAGTCGCCGTGCAGCAGCACCTTCGCGCCGCGCGCCTCGACCGCGTGGATCTTGATCTGCGGCGTGGTCACCGGCATGACGATGGTCGCCTTGCAGCCGAGCCGTTGCGCCGCCAGCGCCACGCCCTGCGCGTGATTGCCGGCGGACGCCGCAACGACCCCGCGCCGGCGCTGCGCCGCGGACAGATGCGCCATCTTGTTGTACGCGCCGCGCAGCTTGAACGAGAACACCGGCTGCTGGTCTTCGCGCTTGAGCAGGATGCGGTTGCCGAGGCGCGCGGAGAGGGTCGGCGCGAGCTCGAGCGGCGACTCGATGGCCACGTCGTAGACGCGGGCGGTAAGGATCTTCTTCAGATAGTCGACCGGCATCGGAACCGCTGCAGCGCATTCGGGCGAAGCGGCGAGCGTAGCAGAATCGCGGCGAGCGCCAAAGGCGTCGTGCGCGCGCTTTTCTGTTAGCCTTGGCCATTCTTCCCACGCCTCGGTCGCACGACGCTCGTGTCCTCCACGTCCGCCACCCTGCTCGCCGTCGTCGACCTGGGCTCGAACAGTTTTCGCCTCGAGATCGGCCGCGTCGAAGGCGACCAGATCTACCGGCTCGATACGTGGCGGGAGACGCTGCGCTTCGGCGCCGGCCTCGATCCCCAGGGACGGATCCGGCCGTCGGCCATGAAGGCCGCCCTCGATTGTCTGGCCCGCTTCCGCGAGCGGCTGGCCGGCCTGCACCCGTCGGCGGTGCGCGCGGTGGCGACCAACACCTTTCGCGTGGCCAAGAATGCGCGCGAATTCCTGCCGCAGGCCGAGCGCGCCCTGGGTTTCCCGATCGACGTCATCGGCGGGCACGAGGAGGCGCGGCTCATCTATCTCGGCGTCGCCCATGAACTGCCGCGCTCGGTCGAGCCGCGGCTGGTCGTCGACATCGGCGGCGGCTCGACGGAATTCATCATCGGGCGCGGCCTCGAGCCGGAGCGCCTGGAGTCGCTCAAGATCGGCTGCGTCGGCATCACGCAGCGCTTCTTCCCCGAGGGCCTGCTCACGGCGCAGGCTTTCGCCGGCGCCGAGACCGCCGCGCGCGTCGAAATCGAGGCGATCGCGCGCGAGTTCGGCCCGGGCCACTGGCACGAGGCCTACGCTTCGTCGGGCACCGCGGCGGCGCTCGCCGAAATTCTGGAGCAGAACGGCTACTCCGGCGGCGGAATCACCCCGCTGGGCCTCGCCCGGCTCAAGAAGCGCATGCTCGCCGCGCGCCACATCGCGCGCCTGTCGCTGCACGCGCTCAAGCCGGAGCGCGCACCGGTGCTCTCCGGCGGACTGGCGATCATGACCGCCGCGGTCGACGAGCTCAAGATCGAGCGCATCGACCCGGTCGGAGGCGCGCTGCGGCTGGGGGTTCTCTACGATCTTCTCGGGCGCACGATCGATGCGGATATCCGCGGCGTCACGGTGGAGCGGTTCGTCGATCGCTACGCGATCGACCGCGCCCATGCCGCGCGCGTCGCCGCGCTCGCCGCCAGCCTGTACCGCCGTGCGCTGCCGGGGGCGCATCCGGGCGACGTGCCGCTGCTGCAGTGGGCTGCCACCCTGCACGAGATCGGCATGTCGGTGTCGCACATCGGGTTTCACAAGCACGGCGCCTACATCCTGCAGCACGCCGACATGCCGGGATTTTCGGCCGGCGAGCAGGGCCGGCTGGCGTGGCTGGTCTTCGGCTGTCGCGGCGGGCTCGCCAAGATCGCGGCGGGATTGAACGACGACAACCTGCGCGCGCAGCTGCTGGCGCTCCGCCTGGCGGTGTTGTTCCACCATGCGCGCGCGGCGATTGCGCTGCCGCGCATCCGGCTCAAGATCGCGCGCCGCATCGCGCTCGCGTTGTCCCCGCGCTGGCTTGCCGCGCATCCGCTGACCGCGCATCTGCTCGAAAAGGAGCGCGCCCAGTGGGATGCGCTGGGCTACCCCTGGAAAGCCGCGCGCGCCTGAATCCGGCGTAAACCGCAGCGCGGTGCCGCGGCCCTGTCACGGCGCCGCCATGATTCCGTCATACGCACGTCGCATCGGCTCGCTACTGTGCCGGCGGACCAATGCGCATCGAGATCAGGCCGCCATGCCGACCGCACCGACCCCGCAGGGCGCAACCCGCTTCGCGCGGCAGCTCCGTGTCGCGAGCGCCGTTACGTAGCACTGCCGCGGCGGCCAGCCCGCCGCGATGAGCCCGGCCGCCGCGCCGCTGCGCTTTCGTAGCATCTGGATTTCCGACACGCATCTCGGCACCGCCGGCTGCCAGGCGGCCCGCCTGCTCGACTTCCTCCGCCGCACCGAGTCGGAGCACCTCTATCTCGTCGGCGACATCATCGACGGCTGGCAGCTGAGGCGACGCTGGTACTGGCACCAGACGCACAACGACGTCGTGCAGAAAATCCTGCGCAAGGCGCGCAAGGGCACCGAGGTCGTCTATATCCCGGGCAACCACGACGAGGCGGTGCGGCATTTCCTCGATGTCGCGTTCGGCGGCATCGCCATCCGCGACGAGGCGATCCACACCACCGCGCGCGGGCTGCGCCTGCTGGTCATCGCACGGCGACCTCTTCGACGGCGTCGTGCAATACGCGCGCTGGCTCGCCTACCTCGGCGACCGCCTGTACAACGTCACGCTGGAGCTCAATCGCTGGCTCAACGCCTGGCGCGGCGCGGCTGGGGCTGCCGTACTGGTCGCTGGCGCAGTTCCTCAAGCACAAGGTCAAGAACGCGGTCAGCTACATCGTGGCCTTCGAGGAAGCGCTGGCCGCCGAGGCGCGGGCGCGAGCGCTCGACGGCGTCGTCTGCGGGCATATCCACAAAGCCGAAATCCGCGACATCGACGGCATCCTGTACTGCAACGACGGCGACTGGGTCGAAAGCCTCACCGCGCTGGTCGAGACCGCCGACGGCGAGCTTTCCATCCTGCACTGGCACGACGTGCTCGCCGCGAATCCCGAAGCCGATGAGGAGGACGAGAACCATGCGCATTCTGATCGTCACCGACGCCTGGTCGCCGCAGGTTAACGGCGTCGTCACCACCGTGCGCAACACGGTGCGCGAGCTCGAGGCGCTCGGCCACGTCGTGGGGCTGATCACGCCGGAAGGCTTCACCACGCTGCCCTGCCCGACCTATCCGGAGATCCGTCTCGCGCTCGCCGCCGGCGCCCGCGTCGCCCGCATGATCGAGGCATTCGAGCCCGACGCCGTGCACCTCGAGACCGAGGCCCCGCTCGGGATCGCCGCCCGCCGGCACTGCCTGGCCAATGGCCGGCCCTTCACCACGGCGTATCACACCCAGTTTCCGGAGTACGTCCATGCCCGCTGCCGGCTGCCCGTGTCGATCAGCTACCGCTGGCTGCGCTGGTTCCACGGCGCGGCCGCGGCGGTGCTGGTGCCGACCCGGGCCATCCACCAGCGGCTCTCCGCGCGCGGCTTTACCAACCTGGCCTACTGGTCGCGCGGCGTCGACCTGTCGCTGTTCGCGCCCACGGCACGGGAAGCGCGGGCGCACGAGCGGCCGATTTTTCTCTACGCGGGGCGCGTCGCGATCGAGAAGAGCCTCGAGGATTTTCTGCGGCTCGATCTGCCCGGCACGAAGTGGGTTGTGGGCGATGGGCCGGCACGCGCCGGGCTCGAGGCACGCTTCCCGCAAGCGATCTTCCACGGCATGAAGTACGGCGCCGCGCTCGCGTATTTCTACCAGCAGGCCGATGCGTTCGTCTTTCCCAGCCGCACCGATACCTTCGGGCTGGTGCTCGTCGAAGCGATGGCCTGCGGAACGCCGGTGGCAGCCTATCCGGTGACCGGTCCAATCGACGTGATCCGCGATCCCGCCGTGGGGGTCCTGAGCGAGGATTTGCGCGCGGCAGCGCTCGGCGCCCTGGAGCTCGACCGCGACGCGGTGCGCAGCTACGCGCTGCAGTACTCGTGGGCGACGGCGACCCGGCAGTTCCTTGAGCACCTGCGCCCGGTTCCGAGCGCGGTTGCGGCCTGACCCGGAGCAGGAGCGCCCGGGCGGCATAAGCTCCGCCTCAGACGAAATCGGGACCGATGGCCACCTTGAGGACGACGGCGGCGGTGCCGTCGCGCACGCGATTGGTCAGCCACCACACCGCGCCCTTGCGCATGCTCCACGGCATGGCGTCGCCGGCGAGCAGCAAGGCGGCGACCTCGCCCAGCGTCGGCTGGTGACCGACGACGAGCACCGGCTCGCGACCGTCGGGCCAGCCCGCCGCCGCCAGGACCGTGGCCGGGGCCGCCCCGGGCGCTAGCTCGGACACGACCCGAAACTTGCGCTTGAGCGCAAGCGCAGTCTGCTGCGCGCGGTCGGCGGGGCTCACCAGGACCCGCGTGGTATCCGGCAAATGGCCGTCCAGCCAGGCGGCGACCCGCTCGGCCTGTTTGATGCCCTTGGCGGTCAGCCGGCGCCCGAGATCGGGTTCGCCGGCCTCGGCTTCGGCGTGGCGCCACAGGATCAGATCCATGCGACTCGCTCCGCGGTCTTTAGAAGCCTGTGGCGGTCTTGTCCGCCATCCGCTGCAGAAGTTCCCGCTGCGCCGACACCGGTGTCCGGCCCTTGGGCTTTACCTTGCTGTAGCTCGCATCGGCGCCAAGTTCCCAAGCGTCGTGGCTGTCGGCGAGGTACGGCTTGAGGCCCTCGTCGATGACGCGCGCCTTGAGGGCGGGATCGAGCACCGGGAAGGCCACCTCGATGCGCCGGAACAGGTTGCGGCCCATCCAGTCGGCGCTCGACAGGTAGACGTCCTCGGCGCCGTCGTTGGCAAACAGCCAGATCCGGCTGTGCTCGAGGAAGCGGCCGACAATCGAGCGCACATGAATGTTGTCCGAGACCCCCTTGACGCCGGGCCTTAGCGCGCACGCGCCGCGCACGATCAGGTCGATCTGCACGCCGGCCTGCGAGGCGGCGTAGAGGGCCTTGATGACGGCCTCCTCGAGCAGCGAGTTCATCTTGCCCACGATGCGCGCCGGCCTGCCCTCCTTGGCATGGCGCGTCTCGCGCCGGATCGCCTCCAGAAGATGGCGCTGCATGGTGAACGGCGCGAGCCACAGCCGTTTCAGCTTGTTGGCCTTGGCGAGGCTCGTGATGTGCAGGAACACCTCGTCGACGTCGGCGCAGATCTCGGGGTTCGCGGTCAGCATCCCGAAATCGGTGTACAGGCGCGCCGTGCGGGGGTGGTAGTTGCCGGTCCCGAGATGGGCATAGCGCTGCAGCCGGGACTGCCCTCCCGGATCCTTCTCGCGCCGCAGCAGCAAGGCCAGCTTGGCATGCGTCTTCAGTCCGAACACGCCGTAGACGACCTGGGCGCCAACCTGCTGCAGCCGCTCCGCCCAGTTGATATTGGCTTCCTCGTCGAACCGCGCCATGAGCTCCACCACCACCGTGACTTCCTTGCCCCGGCGCGCCGCCTCGATCAGCGCTTCCATCAGCACCGAGTTGACGCCGGTCCGATAGACCGTCTGCTTGATCGCGATCACGTCCGGATCATCGGCGGCCTTGCGGATGAATTCGACCACCGGCTCGAAGGACTGGTACGGATGGTGCAACAGGATGTCGTGCTGGCGAAGGGACGCGAAGAGGTCGGGCTGGTCGCGCAGCCGTTCGGGCAGGCCGGGCAGGAACGGCGGATATTCGAGCTCGTCGAGGTCGACCTGGTCGATGAGCGCCGTCATCCGCGCCAGGTTCACCGGTCCGTGACAGCGATAGAGGTCGAAATCCTGGAGCTCGAATTGCTGCAGCAGGAATGCCGCCAGGTGCTCCGGGCAGTTGGCCGCGACCTCGAGGCGCACCGCCAGCCCGAACTGGCGCTGCGGCAGTTCGCCCTCAAGCGCCTGCCGCAGGTTCTTGACTTCCTCCTCGTCGATCCACAGGTCGGCGTCGCGGGTAACGCGAAACTGCGAATAGCTCAGCACTTCGCGCCCGGCGAACAGCTCGTGCAGGTGAGCATGCATGATCGACGACAGCAGCACGAACGTATTCTCCGCGCCCGCAATCTCCGGCGGCATCGCGATCACGCGCGGAACCAGCCGCGGCGCCTTGACGATGGCGACGTTGGTCTCGCGCCCGAAGGCGTCCTGACCGGAGAGCTCGACGATGAAGTTGAGGCTCTTGTTGACGACCTGCGGAAACGGATGCGCCGGATCGAGGCCGATCGGCGTCAGCAGCGGCCGGATCTCGCGCTGGAAGTAGTCGGCGACCCAGGCGCGTTGCGCCGCGTTGCGATCGGCCCGCTGCAGCATGCGGACGCCCGCCGCGGCCAGCGCCGGCAGGATCTGGCGGTTCAGAACGCCGTACATTTCGGCCACCAGCGCCTGTGCGCCCTGGCCGATTTCGCCCATGTGCGCCCGCAACTCGTGCAGGGTGGTCCCCACGAGCGGTGCCTTCAGGCGCAGCTGCTCGCGCAAGCCCGCGACCCGGATCTCGAAGAACTCGTCGAGGTTGCTGCTGACGATGCACAGGAAGCGCAGTCGCTCCAGCAGCGGCGTCGCCGGGTCCTCGGCCAGCGCGAGCACCCGGCGATTGAAGGCCAGCGTCGACAGCTCGCGATTGATCGGCGGCGGGTCCGGCTCTTTGCCGGGCCCCGTCGCCGGGGCTGTGCTCTGCGCGGTCGAGGTCACCGTCGGGGACGTGGCGGGCGGCGAGGCCGCGTCAGTATCGGAGTTGCGCATGACACTCACGTGACGGAAGCCGGTTCGCGGCGCGCTCGCCGCCGGCCGCGGCGCGTGCTCGAGCGCAAGCCAGATGCAGCGCCCGCCGGCTTCGCGATCGACCTCGGCCAGATAGGCACGATGCGCGGCGAGCTCGGCGGCAGACGGCTCGAGCACGCGCAGCAGCGGCAGCGCCGCGACGTCCACCGCCGCGCTCGCGAACGCGGCCGGGGTGGCGAGATCGATGGTCAGCGTCTCCTGCCCCCGCGTCATCGCCAGGTAGACTTCCGCCAGCAGTCGCGCGTCGAGCAGCGCGCCGTGCAGCGTTCGCTGCGCGTCGGCAACGCCGAAGCGCTCGCACAGCGCATCGAGATTGTTCTTCTTGCCCGGGAATTGCTCGCGCGCGAGCGCGAGCGTGTCGATGACGTCAGCGCAGATGCCGGCGGTCGATGGCAGGTCGACGCGCTTGAGCTCCTCGTCGAGAAAGGCCAGGTCGAACGGCGCGTTGTGAATGATCCAGCGCGCGCCGGGGGCGAACTCGATGAACTCGCGCGCCACATCGCCGAATCGCGGCTTGTCGCGCAGCGCGTCCCAGGTCAAGCCGTGCACGTCGGTCGCGCCGGCGTCGATCTCCCGCTCCGGATTGACGTAGAAGTGGACGCTGCGCCCCGTGAGCCGGCGGTCGACGACCTCGACCGCGGCGATTTCGATGACGCGGTGGCCCAGTTTCGGGTCGAGGCCCGTGGTTTCGGTGTCGAGGATGATGCAGCGCATTTTTACCGGCGGTAGCGCTTGATGGTGGCCTGGATCTCGGCGATCGCGCGCTCGATCTCGTCGTCTGTCAGATCGCGCTGCGCGCCCTTGCGGTCGGTCAGGGTCAGCGTGCGATCGATCTCGGTCTGGAACTCGCCCAGGCCCAGGGTCTCGGTGATCGTCGTCGTCGGCTCGTCGGCCAGCGTCTCCGGGCCCCAGCGCACGATGATCGCCGACAGGTTGTCGCCTTCGGGTCCGCCGCGCAGCTCGGCTTCGCGCATCAGCGTCGGCGACGACTTGAGAATCGGCGTGCCGGTCAGCGCCCGGGCGATCTCCTCCTGCGGATACACGCTCCACAGGCCGTCGGTGCACAGCACGATCAGGTCGCCGCTGCGCAGCGGCGTGCGGCGCGACAGGTCGATCACGGGGTCGACCAGGCCGCCGAGGCAGCTGAAGATCTTGTTGCGGTCGGGGTGATCGACGATCTCGTGCGCGCCGATGATACCCTGGTCGACCAGGTACTGCACCTTGGAGTGATCCTTGGTCTGGCCGATCAGCCCGCCCTGGCGAAACAGGTACAGCCGCGAATCGCCGACGTGCGCCCAGTAGGCGTAGTTCGACTGCACGACGCAGGCCACGCAGGTCGTGCGCGGCGTCTCCAGCATCGAGAACTGGTTGGCGTAGGAGCCGAGCGCCTGGTGCGCGCGCAGCATCGAGTCCTGCAGGAACTTCAGCGGGTTCTTGAGCGTCGGCTTCGCTTCCTGCTGAAAGCGCTCGATGAACAGCCGCACCGCGATCTGCGCCGCGATTTCGCCTCCGGCGTGCCCGCCCATGCCGTCGGCGACGACCAGCAGCAGCGTGTCGCGGCTGTAGGTGTACGCGAGCCGGTCCTGGTTGACCTTGCGCTGGCCCCTGCGGCTTTCCTGGAAGATCGTGAAGCGCACGAGTTTCCCGGCCCTACATGACTTCGCTGAACAGCTTCTTCTTCAGCGTGTCGAGAAACGTCAGCTTGCGCTTGCGCGGCGGAATATCGCGGATCGCCTTCTGCAGGGCGAACACGCTTTGCGGGCGCTCGAGCGGGTCGAGCCGCAGGCACCAGTCGATCACCTCGAGCAGGTTGTCGGAGTAGCCGCCGGCCCAGATTTTTTTCGCCGACACGAGATGGTCTTCCGACAACCGCGCGTCGGCGGCCTGCGGCGCGAACGCGGCCAGGCACGCGAACATGCTCGCGCCGATGCCGTAGACGTCGGTCCAGGGCCCCAGCCGATCCGGCTCGCGGTACTGCTCCGGCGCCGCGAAACCGGGCGTGTACATCGGCGCAAGCTTCGGGCGGGTATTGGTCAGCGTCTGCCGCGCCGCGCCGAAATCGAGCAGCACCGGCGAGCCGTCGGTGCGCAGGTAGACGTTGGCCGGCTTGATGTCCAGATGCAGCAGCTTGTGCGTGTGCACTTCGCGCAGGCCGTTGAGCAGATGCATGAAGACGTGCCGCACCAGCCGCTCCGAGATCTGGTCCTGCCGCATCTGGATCTGCTGCTGCAGCGTGCGCCCGCGCTCGTAGCGCATCACCATGTACACGGTTTCGTTGGCGCGAAAGAAATTGAGCACGCGCACCACGTTGGGGTGATTGATCTTGGCGAGCGCACGACCCTCCTCGAAGAAGCACTTCATTCCGTAGCGGAACGAGGTGAGGTTCTCCGCGGTGCTGGCGCGCACGATGTCGCCCTCGGTGCGCAGCACCAGCGACGAAGGCAGGTATTCCTTGATCGCGACCGGGCCGCCGATGTCGTCGAAGGCGCGATAGACGATCGAAAACCCGCCGCGGCTGATCTGGCGATCGATGCGGTAGTTGAGCAGCTGATAGCCGGAAGGAAGGGCCTGGTTGGTGACGCCCATGGGGTCTGGCAGTGACGCGCGACGCGTCCGGCCTCTACTTGCGCGAGGGATTGATAACCTCTACATTCTCGGCAACCCCGCGCATAAAGTAAAGATTTCATTGACTTTCCCCTGGAATTCCCCGTCGCGGCTCCCGCGGAGCAGGAAGCGATGATCGTAAGCATGACCGGGTTCGCGGCGGTTGCCGCCGAGCTGCCCGGGTGCTCGCTGACCGTCGAGTTGCGCGCGGTCAATCATCGCTATCTCGACCTGCAGTTGCGCCTTCCGGATGAGTTGCGCGCGCTCGATGCGACGTTGCGCGAGCTGCTCACCGCCGAGCTCAAGCGCGGCAAAGTCGACTGCCGGATCGCTCTCAATCACGCCTTGCCCGGAACGGCCTCGCTGGCGGTGAACGCGGAGCGGGTGGTGCAGCTGCGCGCCGCCGCAACCGAGGTGTTGCGGCATGCGCCGGAAAGCGGCGCCCTGTCGGTCGTCGACATCCTGCGCTGGCCCGGCGTGCTCACCGAACCGTCGCTGCCGCCCCGGGAGCTCGCCGACCGCGCGGTCGCGCTCGTGCGCCAGGCGCTGCACGAGCTTGCCGCCTCGCGCGCCCGCGAGGGCGAACGCCTCAAGGCGATGCTCGAGGAAAACTGTCGCGGCATCGAAACGCAGATCGCCCGGGTCGCGCCGCGCATCCCGGCGCTGCACGCCGCGTACGTCGAGAAGCTCGGCGCGCGGCTGAAGGAGGCCGGCCTCGACCCGGACGCGGAGCGGCTCAGGCAGGAGCTCGCCCTGTTTGCGATCAAGATCGACGTCGCCGAGGAAGTCGCGCGGCTTGCCACGCATGTCGCCGAAGTGCGCCGCGTGCTGGCCACCGGCGGCAGCAGCGGCAAGCGCCTCGACTTCCTGATGCAGGAGCTCAATCGCGAGGCGAACACGCTCGGGTCGAAATCGGTCGATGCCGAGCTGTCGCAGGCCGCACTCGAGCTCAAGGTGCTGATCGAGCAGATGCGCGAGCAGGTGCAGAATATCGAATGAGCGCGGCGGGCGATCTGTTCGTGGTCGCCGCGCCGTCGGGCGCCGGCAAGACCAGCCTGACCCGCGCCCTGCTCGAGCGGGAACCCGGGATCCGGCTGTCGGTCTCTTACACGACGCGGCCGCCGCGCCCGGGCGAGCGTGATGGCGTCGATTACCACTTCGTAACGCCGGAGCGTTTCTGGGCGCTCCAGGCCAGCGGCGAATTTCTCGAGCATGCGCAGGTGCACGGCAACTGGTATGCCACCGGCGCGACCTGGCTCAAGGCGCAGGTCGACGAAGGCCAGGATGTGCTGCTCGAGATCGACTGGCAGGGCGCGCTGCAGGTGCGCAAGCTGGTCCCGGATTCGGTGCACATCTTCGTCCTGCCGCCGTCGCTCGCCTCGCTCGAGGAGCGGCTGGTGCGGCGCGGCCAGGACGACGAGGGCACGATCGCGCGCCGGATCAAGGCCGCGCGCGACGAAATGCGGCACTGCATCGAGTTCGACTATGTTATTATTAATCAGGAGTTTGCTTCGGCAGTGGACGACCTCGCCAGCATCGTGCGGGCGGCGCGGCTGCGCAGCAAACGGCAGCGCCTCCGGCATCGGGTGCTGCTCGGACAACTGACTTAGACTGGAAAAAAGCCATGGCCCGCATCACCATCGACGACGCACTGTCCAAGATTCCCAATCGCTTCGAGCTCACGCTGGCGGCGACCAACCGCGCGCGCCAGATCAGCGCCGGCTCGCAGCCGCTGGTCGAACCGGATCGCGACAAGCCCACGGTCATCGCGCTGCGCGAAATCGCCGCCGGCAAGGTCGGCATCGAGATGCTGCTCAAGCCGCAGAGTTGATTTACCCTCGAGGCGCCTCAAGGTGACCAGGCATGTCGGAAATTGCGGAGTTCACCCGCCATCTCGGTCACTACCTGCCCCCTCCTGACGTCGCGCTGGTCGAGCGCGCGTTCGCGTTTTCCGAAAATGCCCATCAAGGGCAGTTCCGCAAGTCCGGCGAGCCCTACATCACGCATCCGCTGGCGGTAGCCAGCATCCTGTCGCAGTGGCGGCTCGACGCGCAGGGGCTTGCCGCCGCGCTCCTCCACGACGTCATGGAGGACACCGCCGTCACCAAGATCGAGATCGAGAGCTCGTTCGGCAAGCCCGTCGCCGACATGGTCGACGGCGTGTCCAAGCTCGACCAGATCGAGTTCCAGTCGCGCGAAGACCCGCAGGCGGAAAGCTTCCGCAAGATGCTGCTGGCGATGGCGCAGGACGTGCGCGTCATCCTGATCAAGCTCGCCGACCGGCTGCACAACATGCGCACGCTCGACGCCATGGCCCCCGCGCACCGCGAGCGCATCGCCCGCGAGACGCTGGACATCTACGCGCCGATCGCCAACCGGCTGGGCCTGAACGCGCTCTACCAGGAGCTGCAGGACCTGTCGTTCAAGCATCTCTACCCGATGCGCTACCGCGTGCTGGCGAAGGCGATCAAGGCGGCGCGCGGCAACCGGCGCGAGGTGATGAACCGCATTCTGCAGTCGATACGCGAAGGGCTGAAGCGCGACGACATCGCGGCGACGGTCACCGGCCGGGAGAAGACCGTCTACAGCGTCTACAAGAAGATGCGGGAGAAGCACTATTCCTTCTCCCAGGTCTTCGACATCTACGGCGTGCGCGTGCTGGTCAAGGACTCCACGGCGTGCTACGCGGCGCTGGGCGTGCTGCACAGCCTGTACAAGCCCATCCCGGGCAAGTTCAAGGACTACGTCGCGATCCCCAAGGCGAACGGCTACCAGTCGCTGCACACGACGCTCTTCGGGCCGTTCGGCACGCCGCTGGAAGCGCAGATCCGCACCCACGACATGCACCGCGTCGCCGAGGCGGGCGTCGCCGCGCACTGGCTGTACAAGGCCGGCGGGCAGCTCGACATCGCCGAGGCGCAGCAGCAGACGCATCGCTGGCTGCAGAGCCTGCTCGAGATCCAGTCGGAATCGCGCGATTCGAAGGAGTTCCTCGAGCACATCAAGGGCGACCTGTTCCCCGACGAGATCTACGTGTTCACGCCCAAGGGCAAGATCATGGCGCTGCCGCGCGGCGCGACCGCGGTCGATTTCGCCTACGCCGTGCACACCGACATCGGCCACCACTGCGTCGCCGCGCGGATCAACTACGAGCTGATGCCGCTGCGCACCGAACTGAAAAACGGCGACCAGGTCGAGATCATGACCGCGCCGACGGCGCGGCCCAATCCCTCGTGGCTCAACTTCGTCGCGACCGGCAAGGCCCGCTCGCGCATCCGGCATTTCCTCAAGACGCTGCAGCAGAAGGAATCGGCGGCGCTGGGCGAGCGACTGCTCGAACAGGCGCTCGCCTCGCTCAAGGTCGCGCCGGATTCGATCACCTGGGAGCGCTGGGAGGCGCTCACCCGCGACTACGGGGCGAAGAGCCATCTCGAGATCCTGGCCGACATCGGCATCGGCAAGCGGCTGTCGTTCGTCGTCGCGCAGGCGCTCACCCGGGCGAGCAGCCAGGTCGCCGAGGTCGCGCCGCAGGGCCCGCCGCGCCAGGCGGCGCTGCAGCTGCGCGGGGTCGAGGGCGTGGCGATCCAGTACGGCAAGTGCTGCCGGCCGATCCCCGGCGACGCGATCGTCGGTCAGTTCCGCCGCGGCCAGGGCCTGCTCGTGCATACGCGCGATTGCCAGACGCTGCGCAAGGGCCGCGTCGACACCGAGCAGATCGTCGACGTGGAGTGGGCGCCGCAGGTCGAAGGCGTATTCGAGGCCGGCATCCGCCTCCTGGTCGACGACCAGCGCGGCCTGCTGGCGCGGCTCGCAACCGAGATCGCCGACGCCGGCGCCAACATCGAGTACGTGTCGATGGAGCGGCCCGACGGCGACCGCGTGGTCAACATGTTCTTCAGCGTCCAGGTGCGCGATCGCAGGCACCTGGCGCACGTGATGCGCGCGCTGCGCCGGATTCCCGAGGTCAAGCGCGTCCACCGCGCCCGGACCTGACGCTCAGTCGGCCCCAATGACAACGGCGGGACATCGCCCGCCGTTGCCGAAAGCCGGTGCAGGCTGCGCTGCGCTAAGCCGCCTGCCGGGCGAGCAGCTGCTGGAGTTCGCCCGACTCGTACATCTCGCGCATGATGTCGGACCCGCCGACGAATTCGCCGTTGACGTAAAGCTGCGGGATGGTCGGCCAGTTGGCGTAGTCCTTGATGCCCTGCCGGATGGCCGGGTCCGCCAGCACGTTGACCGAGAAGAACTCGTCCACGCCGCAGGCCTGCAGCATCTGCACCGCCGCGCTGGAGAAGCCGCATTGCGGAAACTGCGGCGTGCCCTTCATGTACAGCACGACCGGATGCGTGGTGACCTGCTCGCGGATGATTTCCTGAACGCTCATGGGCTACAATCCCTATGGACATGGGCTCGCGGATCGAGCATTATAACAAATGGCGCCGCGCCGCCCCGCTTTCAAGTCCGCCGGTACGCTATTCCTTGACCGCGCCGGTCAGCCCCGAAACGTAATACTCGACGAAGAACGAATACAGCGCGCGACCGGCAGCGAACCGAACAGCGCGCCGGCCATCAGCGAGCCCCAGTGGTAGACGTCGCCCTCGACCAGTTCGGTGACCACGCCCACCGGCACGGTCTTGACCTCGGACGAGGAGATGAAGGTCAGCGCGTAGATGAACTCGTTCCAGGACAGCGTGAAGGCGAAGATGCCGGCCGAGATGAGACCCGGCACCGCCAGCGGCAGCACGATCTTGACCAGGATCTGCAGCCGGCTCGCGCCGTCGATCAGCGCGCATTCCTCGAGCTCGAACGGGATCGACTTGAAGTAGCCCATCAGCAGCCAGGTGCAGAACGGGATCAGGAACGTCGGATAGGTCAGGATCAGCGCCAGCCGCGTGTCGAACAGGTGCAGCTGGTAGACCATCGTCGCCAGCGGGATGAACAGGATCGACGGCGGCACCAGGTAGGCGAGGAAGATGCTCATGCCGACGTAGCGCGAGCCGCGGAAGCGCAGCCGCTCGATCGCGTAGGCGGCAAGCACGCTGCAGAACAGCGACAGGGCGGTGGCGACCACCGAGACCAGCATGGTGTTCCACAGCCAGTCCGGATACTGCGGTGTCGAACAGCAGCTTCTTGACGTGCGCCAGCGTCGGATGGCTCGACCCAGAACGGGTTGCCTTCGTGCGACAGCAGCTCGTCGTCCGGCTTGAACGCCGTGATGGCCATCCAGTAGAACGGGAACAGCAGCACGAACAGGAACACGCCGAGCGGCAGGTAGATCGTGAACGACGCGCCGCGGCAGCGACACCAGGTAGTTCATGCCGCTGCGAGTCGACGGGTTGTCTGGCGTCGCCTCGGCCGTGCTCATTTGTCGGCGCTCTCCTTGCTGCCACGCCCGCCGCTGCAGGCCGAAATAGCTGAACAGGATCGCCGCCAGCAGGAACGGCACCATCGCGGTCGCGATCGCCGCGCCCTCGCCGAGGCTGCCGCCGGGGATCGCGCGCTGGAACGACAGCGTCGCCATCAGATGCGTCGCGTTGAGCGGCCCGCCGCGCGTGAGCACGTAGATCAGCTGGAAGTCGGTGAACGTGAACAGCACCGAGAAGGTCATCACCACGGCGATGATCGGCGTCAGCAGCGGCAGCGTCACGTAGCGGAACTGCTGCCAGGGCGTGGCGCCGTCGAGGCTGGCCGCCTCGTAGTAGCGACGGCGAGATCGTCTGCAGCCCGGCGAGCAGCGTGATCGCCACGAACGGGACGCCGCGCCAGATGTTGGCGGCGATCGTCGAGAAGCGCGGCGTTCCACGGGTCGCCGAGAAAGTCGATGTAGCTGCGTGGATGAGGCCCATCTTCACCAGCACCCAGCTGATGATCGAGAACTGGGAGTCGTAGATCCACCAGAACGCGATCGCGGACAGCGCCGTCGGGCACGATGAACGGCAGCAGCACGATGGCGCGGAAGAACGACTTGAACGGCAGGTGCTTGTTGAGCAGCAGCGCCAGCCAGAGGCCGAGCGCGAACTTGATGACGCTCGCCACCGTCGTGTAGAAGAGCGTGTTGAACAGCGCCAGCCGCGTGACCGCGTCGCCCCAGAGGAAGCTCGAAGTTGTCGAGCCCGATCCATTCGCCGGCGCGGCCGATCTTGGTGTCGGTGAAGCCGAGCCAGGTGCCGAGGCCGAGCGGATAGGTGAGGAACACCAGCAGCAGCGCCGCCGCGGGCAGCATGAAGAGCAGCCCGAGCAGGTTGCGGTTGTCGAGCGCGCGCGAGAGCGCGCGCGGAATCGGGCAGGCATCAGGGCTTGAGCCGCGTCAGCGGCTGCGCGGATGAGGACCGGTCGGCGTGACGCCGCGCCGCCGTCCGCAGCGTTCGTGCGCCAGCGCCGTGCGGAATGGGCGCTAACCGACTGCGCTTCGCGCCGGGCCGACCGCAACGTCACACCTTGTAGTAGCGCTCGGCGCGCTTCTGCGCCCGCTCCGCGGCTTCCTTCGGCGTCTTCGAGCCCGACGCCGCCTCGGCGACCATGTTCACCATGATGAAGTCGGCCATCGCCGCCGCCGACGCGTAGCCCATCTTGCCGGCGTAGCCGTTGGGCAGCATCATCTTCATCAGCGTCGCGGTACGGCGTGTGCTTCGGATCGGACGGTCCAGATCGGGTTCGATTCGTAGGCCATCAGCGGCTGCGTCACGTAGCCGATCGACGCCTGCTGCCAGGGCATCGTACTGCTCCTTCTCCATCATGAAGCGCAGGTATTCCTTGGCGGCGTTCGGATACTTCGAGTACTTGAAGACCATCATCGGGAAGAACAGGTGCAACTCGGTCGGCCGGCCCGACCGGCCGATCGGGAAGTTGGCGTGCTGGATGTCCTTGGCGATCTCCTGCAGCTTCGGGTCCGGCGAGGTCTTCGCCGCGTAGTAGATCGAGATGCCGTTGTTGGTGAGGCTGATCTGGCCGTCGAGGAAGGCCTTGTTGTTGTTCGGGTCGAGCCACGACAGCGTGCCGGGAATGAAGGTCTCGTAGAGCTGCTTCGCGTATTCCAGCGCCGTGATGGTTTCCGGGCTGTTGATGACGACGTTGTTCTTCTCGTCGACCATCTTGCCGCCGAATGCCCAGACCAGCCAGTGGCACCAGCTGTTGCCGTCGCCGGTCGCGTTGCCCAGCGCGAAGCCGCGGCGGCAGTGCCCTTGGCCTTCAGCGCCTGGCATCAGCTTGAGGAAGCCGGCGAGTGTCCGTCGGGAACGTGTCGAAGCCCGCGGCCTTGCATCGGGCTTTCGCGGTAGACGATCGCGTTGCCGGCGCAGCCCATCGGAATCGCGATCCACTTGCCCCTTGGTCGTGCAGTAGGCCTTGCACACGTCGTACCAGCCGCCGTACTTCGCGCCGAGATAGTTGGCCAGATCGGACACGTCGACGAGCTTGTCCGGGTACTGGTGGGCGTCCTCGAAGGTGCCGATGATGATGTCCGGCCCGCTGCCGATGTTGGCCGCGACCGCCGCCTTCGGCCGCACGTCCTCCCAGCCCTCGGCGTCGACGCGCACCTCGATGCCGGTCGTCTCGGGTGAACTTCTTCGTGTTCGCGAGCCCACAGGTCCTCGTCGCCCTGGACGAAGCGCTTCCAGCGCAGCACGCGCAGCTTCGCGCCCTTCTCGGGCGCCTTGTACGGCTGCGCGGCCGCGTCCGTGGACCAGCACGCCGAGCCGGCGCCGAGCGCCTGCCCGGCGGCGACGCCGGCGGTGGCCTTCAGAAAATCGCGACGCTTGAACTTGCTCATTGCTTCCTCCTCGGTGATGGTTATGGCTGAAAGTGCAGCGCGCCCGAACGCTGAGCCTTACGCGACGAGGCGCGCGCCGCTCGCCGCGTCGAACAGGTGCGCGCGCGCCAGATCGGGCTTGAGATGGATCCGGTCGCCCGGCGCGGCAGTCGACGCGGTCGCGGACCAGCGCCGTGATTTCCTGGCCGTTGAAACGGCAGTAGAGCTGCGTGTCGGCGCCGGTGGGCTCGACGACGACGACCTCGGCCGGCAGCCCGGCGCCGTCGGCCAGCGACGCAGTGCTCGGGCCGGATGCCGTACAGCACCGGCTGCCCGTCGGCGGCGCGCGCGCCCAGCGGCATGGGCAGCGTGACGCCGCCGTCGAACTCGACCTGCCCGCGGCCGCCGTTCGACGCGCGCGATCCCGGGCACGATGTTCATCGCCGGCGAGCCGATGAACCCGGCGACGAACGTGTTGCGCGGGCCGGTCGTAGAGCGTCAGCGGGTCGCCGATCTGCTCGACCACGCCGTCGCGCATCACGACGATCTTGTCGGCCATCGTCATCGCCTCGATCTGGTCGTGCGTCACGTAGATCGAGGTCGTCTTGAGCCGCTGGTGCAGTTCCTTGATCTCGGTGCGCATCTGCACGCGCAGCTTCGCATCGAGGTTCGACAGCGGCTCGTCGAAGAGGAACACCTGCGGGTCGCGCACGATCGCGCGGCCCATGGCGACGCGCTGGCGCTGGCCGCCGGAGAGCTGGCGCGGGTAGCGGTCGAGCAGTACCCGACGAGGCCGAGGATGTCGGCCGCCTTCTTCACCCGCGCCTCGATCTCGCTCTTCGGCTGCTTGGCGAGCATCAGGGCGAACGACATGTTGTCGCGCACGGTCATGTGCGGGTAGAGCGCGTAGTTCTGGAACACCATGGCGATGTCGCGCTCCTTCGGCGGCACGCGGTTGACCACGGTGCCGCCGATGGCGATCTCGCCTTCGGTGATCTCCTCCAGCCCGGCGATCATGCGCAGCAGGGTCGACTTGCCGCAGCCCGACGGACCGACCAGCACGCAGAATTCGCCGTCGGCGATGTCGAAGTCGACGCCGCGAATCACGTGCGTCGAGCCGAAGTGCTTGTGTACCGACCGGATCCCTACTGCTGCCAAGCGTCCTCCTCCACTGCGCTGCGGCGATGCTTCGCGGTCGCGTTGGCGGCAGCTAGGCAGGACGCCTCGTGCCGGAAACGACGACGTAGTCGGGTCGCCCGGTCGCGAGCCAGCTGACGATGTTCTGCGCCGCTTTGCGCCGCAGCTCGCACCTCCGCCTGCACGCTGAAGAACGCGGCATGCGGCGTCAGGATCACCTGCGCGTGGCCGACGCAGCGGACTGCCGGCGGGAACCGGCTCGACCGGCAGCACGTCGAGGCCCGGCCCCGGCAAGCATGCCACCATCGAGCGCGGCTAGCAAATCGTCGACGATCGACGATTGCGCCGCGCGCGGTATTGACGAGGTACGATCCGGCGCGCATCCGGGCGAGCACGCGCGCGTCGATCATGCCGCGCGTTTCCGCGGTGAGCGGGACGTGCATGCTGACGACGTCGCTCGCCGCGAACAGCCCGCCGAGGCTCGAGCGCGCTCGACGTAGGCGGGAAAGTCGCCGTCGATGAGATACGGATCGAAGGCCATGCACCCGCCGGAACACGTTGCGCGAAACGTGCGCCATGCGCTTGCCGATGCGGCCGAGCCCGACGATGCCCAGCGTCATGTCGCTGGCGCGCCGGAGCGGTCCGGACGACAGGTAGTGCCAGCGACCGGCGCCGATATCGCGATGGTAGGCGACGACGTTGCGCAGCAGCGCGAGCGCGAGCGCCAGCGCGTGCGTCGCGACTTCGCCGACGCCGTAATCGGGCGCATTGGCGACCCAGACGCCGTGGCGTGCGCAGGCCTGCGGTATCGACGGTGTCGACGCCGGCGCCGATGCGGCTGACGATGCCGAGCTGCGGCAGCGCCGCGACGACCTTCTCGGTGATGGGCGCTGCCTGCAGCAGGATGCCGACGCAGCCGGCGCGCCGCGGCGATCACGTCCGCTTCGGTCCGGCACTGCGCGGCGACGAGCTCGGCGCCCGCGTGCGCGTAGAGCTCGCGCTCCAGATCGAGGTCGGGAAACTCGTAGTCGGCTAGGAGGACGCGGGACATCGGACGGCAGGCGGGCGCGCGGCGCGCGCGCCAAGGTACGTTGCCGTCACGGTGTCGGTCAAGCGGCTCGTCGCGCCGCGGCGCGCTATAATCGCCGCGAGCGCTCCATCGACCCCGCTTGCGCCGGATGCCGACCCTTTTCCCCGACCACGATCGCCGGCAGCCTGCCCAAGCCGGCATGGCTCGCGCCTCCCGGGCAACTCTGGGCGCCGTGGCTGCTCGAAGGCGAGCGCCTGGCCGAAGGCAAGCGCGACGCGGTGCGCCTCGCGCTTTTCGACCAGGAGCATGCCGGCATCGACATCGTCAGCGACGGCGAGCAGACGCGCCGGCATTTCGTCACCACCTTCATCGAGAGCCTCGACGGCGTCGACTTCGCGCAGCGCAAAACCGTGCGCATCCGCAACCGCTACGACGCCGACGTGCCGGTCGTCGTCGGTCCGGTGGCGCGGCGGCAGCCGGTGTTCGTCGACGACGCCAGCTTCCTGCGCGAGCGCGACGCGGCGCCGGATCAAGTACACGCTTCCCGGCCCGATGACGATGGTCGACACGCTCTACGACGCGCATTACCGGAGCCGGGAAAAGCTCGCCTGGGCGTTCGCCGAAATCCTCAACGAGGAGGCGCGGGCGCTCGAGGCGGTCGGCGTCGACGTGATCCAGTTCGACGAGCCGGCCTTCAACGTCTATTTCGACGAGGTCCGCGACTGGGGCATCGCGGCGCTGGAGCGCGCCGCGGCCGGCCTGCGCTGCACGACCGCGGTGCACATCTGCTATGGCTACGGCATCAAGGCCAACATCGACTGGAAGAAGACGCTGGGCGGCGAAGTGGCGGCAGTACGAGCACACGTTTCCGCTGCTCGCGCGCTCGAGCATCGGCCAGGTGTCGCTCGAATGCGCCAATTCGCACGTGCCGCTGGAGCTGATCGCGCCTGCTCAAGGACAAGGACGTGCTCGTCGGCGCCATCGACGTCGCCAGCGACCGGGTGGAGAGCGCCGAGGAGGTGGCGGCGACGATTCGCGCCGCGCTCAAGTACGTGCCGGCGGAGCGGATCTATCCGTGCACGAACTGCGGCATGGTGCCGCTGGCGCGGGAGGTGGCGAGGGCAAAGCTCGCCGCGCTCGGCGCCGGCGCGCGCGCTGGCGCGGCGGGAATTCGGGGGCTAATTGGCCCCTGCCGCGCGCGGTTTGACCTCGGGCCCGGCCCCGCGTATAGTGCCCTTTGTGTTTTATTTCAAGTACTAAAGCACGACCTGTCCGGCTCGTTGGCAGTTGCCGAAGCGCCGTACTTTCCTGTCCTTGAGATTGAAACATCGGCCGGGTAAGACCCGATATTTTTTCTTGATTATTAGGATTGGAAAACATGCCAACTGGAACGGTTAAGTGGTTCAACGACGCCAAGGGCTTCGGCTTCATCACCCCCGATGGCGGTGGCGAAGATCTGTTCGCCCACTTCTCGGCGATCAACATGCCGGGATTCAAGTCGCTGAAGGAAGGCCAGAAGGTCAGCTTCGAGGTCACGCAGGGTCCGAAGGGCAAGCAGGCGTCGAACATCCAAACCGTCTGAAGCGTCGGCGCCACGACGCAACAACAAAAAAGCCGGGCTAAGCCCCGGCTTTTTTGTCGCCGCAGCTCGAACCGCGGCGTTACCGAGCCGCTCGCCGAATCGACCTCACAGCAACGACGTGGGGACGGCCGTGGCCTCCGGGGCGGTGCTGCGGGACGAGCGCGTGGACACCGGTGTGCTGGCCCCCTCCCCTCCGTCGGGGGCGCGGCGCCAGATCAGGCCGAGCATGGTGCCGAGCAGGGCCCAGAACAGGATCGCATTGCCGTACACGAGCACGTCGTTGGTCGAGTTCTTCACCAGCATCGCCAGCACCAGCGCGACAGCCGCCGCCGCCCACGCCTTCTCGCGGTCCCCGCCGCGGCGCGCCCGCCGTATGGCCAGCCGCAGAATGGCGATCTGCATCGCGATCCAGACGGCGAGGCCGAACAGGCCGACCTGAAGGGCAAGGTCGAGCAGTACGTTGTGCGCGTGGGATACCGCCTGGCTGTCGATGCGGCGCAACGCGGCGTCGTCCTCGAGGTGGTAGATTCGCGCCGGCACGGTGCGTCCGAGGCCCACCCCGAACCAGGGCCGCTTCTCCGCCAGGTCGAGATAGGTCGCCCAGATCGCCGGCCGCGTGTCGGCCATGAGCAGCGCGACGGCGGCGCTGTGGCCGCCCGCCGGCGGCGACGGCAGGCGCGTGCGGGAAATGATCTCCACGCAAAGCGCCGAAACCGCCACCCCGATGCCGACGACCACGAGCGCCGACTTCCACCGCAGGCGTCCGCGCAGGGCGCCGAGCACGAACAGGAAACCGACGAAGGAAACGAACAGCGCGACCACCAGCGTGCGGTTCTCGCTTAAGAACCCGATCGCGGCGAATACGAGCAGCCAGGCGGCGGCGGCCCAGCGGCGCCAGCCGTGGCGCGAAGTCAGCAGGATCAGGAACAGCGGCACCGCGATGAACGCGACGTACGTGCTCGCGTCGGTCGCGTCGCCCGCCTTCCACGCCAGCCAACCCAGAAAGCCCGGTTCGGGCACCGCCTGTTCCGGCTCGACCCCGAGCACCGCGGCAGCGAACATCGTGGCCAGGCACAACAGCGTGCCGGCGGCCGTGCCGATGGCCACCGCGAGCCGTCCGCCCAGCAGTTGCACGGCCTGGAAGCACACCAGAAAGATCACGAACGGATAGAATTGATCGCTGCGGAAACTCTGGAACGAGGCGTCCGGCAACGCCGACCAGGCGATCGAGGCGGCCGCGAAGGTGAGCCAGACCAGCCAGGGAATCAGGCCCGGCGTGTTCTTCCACGCTGCCATCGGGAACTGCAGCAGCGCGAGGGCCGCGACGAGTCCGACCAGGGTGTTGCGCAGCGCCGTGACGTGCGCGAGCGGCAGGATCGCCACCAGCACGCCGAGGAAGATACAGAGCGCGCGCAGTCCGGGCGGGTCGTCGGCGATGCGGTCCTGACTGGCCAGTAGAATCGGAAGTTGCATCGAGGACGGCCGCGACGGACGCGGGAATTCTAGGAGCAATCGCTTGCGTTTACAAATCCGGCACTCGACCCGGCGCCGTGCACGGGGTCGTTTGCCGCTCCCGGGCAGCACTCTCCGGCGGCAACGCTCATGAAGGATCTGCCGGGCCTGGTCCTGACCGCAACCATCTGGACGTACTGGTTTGGCGTGGGCCTGATGATCGTGCGCGCGCGGCGCGCGACACGGCGTCTCGCCGGCGTCGTTCCCGAGCAACGCGTGGAACAGCTGATGTGGATCGTCTGGGTGCCATTGGTCGCAGCGTGGATCGTGCTTCCGTATCTCGCGCTGCTGCGCAGTCACGGGCTTGCGGCCGTGCCGACCTTCGCGCGGGCCGACCCCGTCTACGCGACGCTGCGCTGGATCGCGGCGGTGTGCGCGATCGCCTGCCTGCTGCTGACGACCCTGTGCTGGTCGCGCATGGGTCGGCACTGGCGCATGGCCGTGGTCCGCGACGGCGACGAGGAACTCATCACCGACGGACCGTTCCGGCACGTTCGCCACCCGATCTACGCCTTGTCGATGCTGCTCATGATCTGTTCGGCGCTCGTCGTGCCGACGCTGCCGATGCTTGGCGTCGCGATCATTCACCTGGTGCTGATGGAATTCAAGGCGCGCAACGAGGAGCGGCACCTCCTCGCCGTGCACGGCGCGGCGTATCGGGGCTATCTCGCGCGCACCGGCCGGTTCTTCCCCAAGCGCGGTTAGCGTTCCATCGTGCGCTTCCTTCGTCGGAGAATGTTCGCGCGCGCGGCGCGGTCACGCTCGGCCCGAGCCTGGTACACGGCGCCGCGCTGGTGGCGTTCATCGCCAGCGCGGCGGCCGCGGCCGGGAACGGGCCGGCCGCGGAGCCGCTGCCGCGCCCACCCGCGCTCGACGCGGCCGGCGAGGAGCGGATCCTGGCGCTCGTGCCGGAACGCATTTCCGCGCGCGAGGTGCGGGAAGTGCTCGCGCAGGCGCCCGCGCCGCGCATCATCGATCTGCAGGGCAGCATACCCCTGGTCACGATGGCGCCGTTTGCGGAATTCCTCATCGCGATGGGCTATCCGCGCGAACGGCTGACCAATCCTGCCGATGGCTCGCTCACCTACAGCAGTTTCGTCGACGCGCGCCGGCTCGCCGGCACGATGGCGTGGTATTACGAGCACGAGGGCATGATGCCGATGCTGATCGGCCACAGCCAGGGCGGCATGGTGGCGATCCGCGTGCTCTACGAGCTCGCGGGCGACTTCGGCGCGTCGCTGCCGGTGTGGAACCCGGAACGCGAAGCCGCCGAAAGCCGGACCACGATCGTCGATCCGCTGAGCGGCGCGCAACGCGCCGTGGTCGGCCTCCAGGTGCCCTACGTCGCCGCCATCGCGACCGGCAAGCTTCCCCGCCTGCTGCTCGGCCAGTGGTCGATGCTCGCGCGCTTGCGCGAAATTCCCGATACCGTCGCCGAGTTCACCGGCTTTTCGCTCGACTGGGACCCGATCGCGGGCAACTTCGGCAGCGCCGAGCCCTATCGCGCGATCGGCTCCGCCCGCGTGCGCAACGTGACCCTGCCCGCGGCTGCGAGCCACGTCACGCTGCCGCTGGTGCAGGAGTTCGCGCGGGATCCGGTCACGCGCGCATGGATCGACCGCTACGTCCCCGGCAGCGCCGCGCCGGCGCTGCCGGCCGATACGCGGCTCGACGTCGCCAACCTGCTCCACGCGGCCGACATCTGGTACAGCGTCAAGAAGCACTGGTGCCTCGCGGCCCAGCAGCTCATCCGCAGCCGGCGTCGGCACGATGTGCCGCCGCCGTAGACGCCAATAATGCTGGGCAAGCTCAATCTGTTTCAGGCCACGATGTTGCGGTGGCGGGAGCTCTATCCCTACACCGCCGTGCATGTGGTGAGCGTCGGCCAGGCGCTCGAACCCGCGCGCCTGAAGGCGGAGATCGACGGCGCGCTCCAGTCCTCCGGCCTGACCGGGTTCGTCCTCGACCGGCGGCGCGCGCGCTACGAATACCGCGGCGGCCCCGCGGCCGTCGACGTGGCGCTTCTCGCCGGCGGCGCCGATGCGCTGCGGGTGGAGGAGCGGGAGATCGAGCGGCAGCTCAATCTGCCCTTTCCGCCGGACGGTGCGTTCCAGCCGTTCCGCTTTTTTGCCGTCGACAGCGATGGCTCGTTTCGTCTGGGCCTCGCCTACGATCACTTCATCGCCGGCGGCGATTCCATCGCCGTGCTTCTCGAGAAGCTCGTCGCCGGCTATTGCCGGGATGCCACGGCCGCCGCGGCCCCGTGGACACCGCGGCTGTATCCGCGCACCTACTCGCGCCTGTTTCTGCGCCATGCCGGCCGCGCCCTCTTGGGGCTGCGCCGGCTGCCGGCGCTCGCGGCGAGCTGCAAGCGGTCGTGCCGCGCTCCCTGCCAGGTGGGCGGCGAGCCGCGCGTCGGCTTCCTGTCGCGACGCGTCGCGGCGGCGGACTACGCCGGCCTCGTCTGCGCCAGCCGGGCGTGGGGCGTTACCCGCAACGATCTGTTTCTGGCGCTGCTGCTGCGCGCGTTGGCCGCGGTGACGCCGGAGCGCAGCACGACGCAGCGTCGTCACGAGCTCGGCGTCGCCGCGATCGTGAACGTGCGTGGCGAGTTCGAGGCGGATGCAGCGGATACCTTCGGTCAGTTCCTCGCCTCGCTGCGCGTGTCGCACCCGGTCCCGCCGGGAATGGGCTTGCGCGAGCTCGCGCAGGCGGTCCACGTCGAGACCAGACGCGGCAAGACCGAGAAGCTGTACCTGCAGACCCTGCTGGGCCTCGCCTGGGCGGCACTCGCGTGGCGCTTCCTCAAGCCCCGGCAGCGGCGCGGCTTTCTGGCCAAGCATTACCCGATCGGGGCAGGGGTGACGAGCCTCATGGCGACGCGCTGTGGCGAACGCCGGCCGGCGCTGCGGCGGCGCCCGATTACCTGCGGGCGGTACCGACCGGTCCGCTTGCGCCCATCGTCTTCGCGATCACGACCCTCGGCGGCGTCATGCGGCTCGGCGTTTCATTCCGCTGCGCCGATGTGAGCGAGGAGCGCGCCGCCGCGATCGCCGCTGAATTTCTCCGCCTCATGCAAGGTCTCGGCCGATGATGCCGCCGCACGCCGCCGCAGGTCCGGCCGTCACCGCTCGTTGCCGGGACCTGCTCGATCGTAGGATAATATCGGGTTTCACGAGGGCGGCTTACCCCTCGGCGGCCCGCGGGCCTGACAGCACATGAATGCAATCACGCCAGGCACCCTCGCCGGTAAAGTCGCGCTCGTCACCGGCGCCGCTCGCGGCATCGGCCGCGCCATCGCGCACAAGCTCGCCACGGCCGGTTGCGACATCGCCGCCAACTACTACAACAGCGCCGACGAGGCCGAGGCGCTGTGCGCGGAGATTCGCGGCCTGGGCCGGCGCGCTTGCGCGATTCAGGCGAGCGTCGGCATACCCGACAGCGTCGAGGAAATGTTCGCCGAGTTCTCGCGCAGTTCGACCGTCTGGACATCGTGGTGAGCAACGCGGCGAGCGGCGTGCTCAAGCCGGCGCTGGAAATGACGCTCAAGCACTGGCGCTGGTGCCTGGAAACCAACGCGCTGGCGTTGAATCTGCTGGCGCAGCAGGCGGTGCCGCTGATGGGGCCGGGCGGAAGCATCATCGCCCTGTCCAGCCTCGGCGCGGCGCGGGCGATGCCCGGCTACGGCTTTGTCGGCGCGTCGAAGGCCGCGCTCGAGTCGCTGGTGCGTACGCTGGCGCAGGAGCTCGGGCCACGGCAGATCCGCGTCAACGCCGTCAGCGCCGGCGTGGTCGATACCGATGCCTTGCGCTACTTTCCGAACCGCGAGCAATTGCTGGCCAACTTTGCGCAGCGCACGCCCGCGGGCCCGGTGCTGACGCCCGAGGACGTCGCCGGCGCGGTCTACCTGCTCTGCCTGCCGGAAGCGGCGATGATCACCGGGCACACGCTGGTGGTCGACGGCGGCTTCTGCATTTCCGGCTAGGGCGGCACGGGACATGGATGCGCGACTCACCGACAAAGTGGCCATCGTCACCGGCGGCAGCCGCGGCATCGGCCGCGCGATCGTCGAGCTGTTCGCCGCCGAGGGCGCCGACGTGACCTTCTTCTATCGTGACAATCGTCGCCGCCGCTGCCGCGGTCGTCGGCGCCGGCCAGGCGGCGGGCCAGCGGATCGCGGCCGACCAGGTCGATATCCGCGATTCGGCGGCCTGTGCCGCGGCGGTCGACCGCGTCGCGGAGCGCTGCGGCCGCATCGACATCCTGGTCAACAATGCCGGCATCATCCGCGACAACCAGCTCGCGGCGTTCGACGACGACGACGTGCAGGCGGTGCTCGACACCAACGTCGGCGGGGTGTTCAACGTGGCCCGCGCCGTGGTGCCGCACATGATCGTCCAGCGCGGCCGGCAAGATCATCAACGTCGGCTCGGTCGCCGGCGAGAAGGGCGGCCGCGGCCAGACCAACTACGCCGCCAGCAAGGGCGCGATCAACGCCTTCACGCGTGCGCTGGCGGTCGAGCTCGCGCCGCGCCGGATCACCGTCAACTGCGTCGCGCCGGGCGTCATCGACACCGAGATGTCGCGAGCCGGTGCGCGACCATGGCGGGCGACGAGGTCAAGGCGCGGATCCTGCTCCGGCGTTACGGCAAACCCGAGGAAGTGGCGTATGCGGTGTGGTTCCTGGCCTCGCCGTACGCGGATTACGTGACCGGGCAGGTCTTCAATGTCGATGGCGGCTTCAAGATGGAGTGAGGGCAAATGGCGAACACCGAAATCACCAAGGAAGAAATTCAGGCGGTCTTTCCCAAGGTCGCGGAGACGATGGCCGACGCGCTCGGGTGCGACGTCGAGCAGGTCAAGCTCGACGTGTCGCTGATCGAAGGTCTCGACGCGGAGTCGATCGATTTTCTGGACATGGTCTTCCGCCTGGAGCGCGCGTTCAAGATCAAGATTCCGCGCGGCAAGATCATCGAGAACGCGCGCGGCGACATGCCCGAGGCGGAGTTCGAGCAGAAGGGGGTGCTGACCGATGCCGGCCTGGCGCAGCTCAGGCGCTACCTGTCGGAGATCCCCGCCGAGCGTTTCGGCAACCCGATGAAGGTCGCCGACATCCCGCGTCTGTTCACGCCGGAAACGTTCTGCAAGCTCGTCATCCACGCGCAGCGGGAGGCGCCGGCGCCGGCCTGACCGCGCGCACCGCCTGTCCCGCATGAGCGATCATTTCGCCGCGTTCTCGTTCGTCGACCGGATAACCGAGCTCGATCCGGGCGTGCGGGCGCGTGCAATTTTCGCCGTGCCCGCGGCCATCGCGGCCTTTCCGGCGTGCCTGGTTGCCGAGGCGGTCGGCCAGCTCGCCGCGTGGGCGGCGATGGCGCAAGATCGATTTCCGCGGGCGACCGGTCGCCGCGCTTGCCAAGGAGACCGTCTTTCACGGCCCGGTCGCGCCCGGGGCGCGACTCGAGCTCGGCGTCGAAATCGAGAGCTGCGACGACGACGCGGTTGCCTACGGCGGATTCGCCTGCGTCGGCGGCGCGCGCGTCATCGAGCTCAAGCACTGTCTTGGCCCGATGCTGCCGGTGCAGGAATTCGACGCGCCCGAGCTGCTTGCGCGAGCGCTTGCGGCTGCTGTGCGGCTCGGGCGCGCCCGGCGGGCGTTTCCGCGGCGTGGCGTTGCCGGCGCTGGTGGCGCTCGACGGCGTCGCGGGTCAATCGGCGCGGGCGCTGCTGCAGGTTCCGCAGGCCGCGCCATTCTTTGCCGATCACTTTCCGCGGCGGCCCGTGTTTCCGGCCACGCTGCTGCTCGACAGCCAGATCCGGCTGGCGCTGGATTTCGCCCGCGCCGCCATCGGCACCGCCACGGCGACGCCGCTTTCGCCGCGGCGCATGACGCACGTCAAGATGCGCTCGTTCATCGCGCCCGGCCAGGCGGTGGAGCTCGGCGCCGAGCTCGCCGCCGCGGCCGCTGAGGCGGGGACCATCCGCCTGTCGGCGACGGTCGACGGGCGCGTGGTGGCCACGGCGCGCTTGGACGTCGCCGCCGGAGACGCTTGAATGGCGAGCCAACGCCGCGTCGCGATCACCGGCCTGGGGCTGGTCACTCCGGTCGGCAACGACGTCGCGTCGACCTTGGCGGCGCTCCTCGCCGGCCGCAGCGGTGGCGCGGCCGATCAGCCTGTTCGACGCGTCGGGATTCCCGGTGCATATCGCCGCCGAGGTGAAGGGCTTCGATGCCGCGGCCGCCATCGCCGACCGCAAGCTGCTCAAGTTCGCCAACCGCTCGCACGGCTTTGCGCTGGCGGCGGCCGAGCAGGCGTTTGCCGACGCCGGCATCCGCCCGACCGAAGCAACGGCGACGCGTTGGGGCTGCGCCGTGGGCACCGGCATGATGGGCGTCGATTTTGCGGAGCTGCGTCGCCGTGCATGGCCACAGCGCCGCCAGCGGCGAACTCGATCCCGCGCAACTGCTCAGCGATGCGTCGGCCAACAACCCGCTGGTGTTCTGCCGCAGCCAGTCGACGACCGGGCTGTCGCTGCTCACGCGCCGCCACGGCATACGCGGCTACGCGACCTCCGTCCACACCGCCTGCGCCTCTGGCGGTCAGGCCATCGGCACCGCGCTCAAGCTCATCCGCCGCGGCGCCGTGGACTGCGCGCTCGCGGGCGGCTTCGATTCGATGATCAGCCCGGTCGGCATCGCCGGTTTCTGCCTGCTGTCCGCGCTGTCGACGGACAACGCACACGCCGCAGCGCGCCAGCCGCCCGTTCGACGCGACGCGCAACGGCTTCCTGCTCGGCGAGGGCGCGGGCTTTCTCGTGCTCGAGGAGTGGGCGTCGGCGCGGCGGCGCGGGGCGCACATCTACGCCGAGCTCGCCGGCGACGGCAATTCGCTCTCGAGCTACCGCATCACCGATTCCCCGCCCGACGGCGACGGGCCGATCCAGTCGATGCGGCAGGCGCTCGCCGATGCCGGCGCCACCGTCGACGAGGTCGATTACGTCAATGCCCACGGGACGTCGACGTCGATGAACGATCGCAGCGAAAGCGCCGCCCTGCACGCCGTGTTCGGCGCGCACGTCCCGCGCCTGGCCGTGAGCTCGACAAAGAGCTCGATGGGCCATCTCATCGCCGCGGCGGGCGCGGTCGAGGTCGCGGTCTGCGCGCTGGCGATCCGGCACGAAGCGCTGCCGGTGAACGCCAACCTGCGCGAACCCGACCCCGAGTGCGATCTGCCACTGGTGCGTCGACGCGCCCGGTCGCCGCAGCGTGCGGGTCGCGCTGTCCAATTCGTTCGGCTTCGGCGGCTCCAACAGCTGCGTCGTGCTGCGCGACCCGGCTGCCGTCGACGGCGCCGGCTGCCGGGCGTGACCCGGCACCCGCGGAAGCACGCGCCGTGAGCGAGCGCAAGGTCGTCATCACCGGCAGCGGCGCGGTCTGCGCCGCCGGCCGCGACCCGGCGACGATCCTCGAAGCCGTACGCGGCGGCCGCTCGGCGATCGGGCCGATCCGGCAATGGGATACCTCGCGGCTGGCCGACGCAGGCGGCCGGCGAGATCGCCGATTTCAATGCGCGCGACATGGTCGATGACCGCAAGCTGCACAAGCTGATCCGGCGCACCGATCTGTTCGGCCTGTACGCCGCCGGGCGCGCGATCGAGGCGTCGGGGCTGGCGGCGCATCGCGCCACGCTCGACGCCGCCGCGGCTGCCACGTATTCAGCGATCGCACCGGCGTCTATGTCGGCTCCGGCGGCGGCAACTACGAGAGCCAGTACGACTATTTCCCGCTGCTGACTGCCGCCGACGAGCGATCTGCCGGCGTTCGGCCGCGAGCTGTCGAGCACGGTCAACCCGATGTGGCTGCTGCGCACGCTGCCCAACAACGTGCTCGGCCACATCGGCATCCGCCACGGCTTCAAGGGCGCCAACGCCTGCATCACCAACCACAGCATCGGCGGCACGCTGGCGGTGATCGAGGCGATGGAGGCGCTGCGCACCGGCGAGGCCGATCGCGCGCTCGCGGTGGGCCACGACGCCCCGATCGAGCCGCAGATGGTGCTCTACTATCACGACGTCGGCCTGCTGGCGAAGGACACGATCCGGCCCGTTCGACGCGCGCCGCGACGGCAGCCTCTTCGGCGAAGGCGCGGCGGCGCTGGTGCTCGAGACCGAAGCCTCGGCGCGGCAGCGCAACGCCGCGATCCTGGGCGAGGTGCTGGGCGGCGGCTCGGCGACCGACGCGCAGGGCCTGCTCGCCATCCGCGACGATGGCGACGCGCTCGCGCGGGCGATCGAACTCGCGCTCGACGACGCCGGGTCTGCGCGCTGGCGACGTCGGCATGATCGTCGCGCACGGCAACGGCACGCCGCAGTCGGATGCCTCCGAGGCCGCGGCGATCCGTCGCGTCTTCGGCGCCCACGCGCCACCGGCGACCGCATTCAAATGGGCGTTCGGCCACCTGATCGCGGCGGCCGGCATCATCGAGACCGTGCTTGCGCTGTCGAGCCTGCGGCCTGCGGGTCGTGCCGGGCATCGCCACCTACGCGCAGCTCCGATCCTGCCTGCGCCGGCGTGCCCGTATCCGCCGCGCCGCAGCCGCGCCGCGCAGCGACGTGGCGCTGGTCCTGTGCCGCGGCTTCGCCGGCACCAACGCGGCGCTGCTGCTGCGCGCGGCGACCTGACCGGCGGCATGGCGGAAGCCTCCGCGGCGATTGCCGACGCCGCAACGCGCTGCGGCATCGACACGGTCGAGATCGCGCGCATCGAGCGCCTGCTCGCCGCGACCGCCGCCTGCCGATCTGCAGCGCTTGTTTACGCGCGCAGGAACTCGCCGACAGCGGCGACGGCGCCGGCCGCGCCGCGAGCCTCGCGGCGCGCTTTGCCGCGAAGGAGGCCTGCCTCAAGCTGTTTCCGCGCGAGGCCGCGCTGGGGCGCATCGAGGCGGCGGATTTTTCGGTCGCGCGCGACAACTACGGCGCGCCGCGGGTCGTGTGCAGTCCGAAAGCGGCGAGCGTACTGGCGCAGAACCGGATCCGCAGCATCGCGCTGTCCCTGACGCACGACCGCGTCAGCGCTTCGGCGGTCGCGCTGGCCGATGCCCGAGACCGCTACGCGTGCCGCTGGCCGGCCGGCTCCTGTTTCGCCTGCTGCCGCTGCGCCGGCGGGTCATTCTCGACAATCTGCGGCGCGTGTTCGGCGAACCGTCTGCCGACGCCGAGATCGAGCGGCTCGCGCAGGCGCACTACGCGCACCTGTGGCGCCTGGGCGTCGAGTTCCTGCGCTTTCGCTGGATGGCGCCGACCGCCAAGACGCGCGCTCGTCGACGTCGAGAACGTCGAGGTCTTCGCGCGCGCGTTGCGAGCGCGGCAAGGGCATCCTCGTGCTCACCGGGCACTTCGGCAACTGGGAAGTGGCGACCGTTGCGGGTCTGTATAGCTTTCCGCAGTTGCGCGGCCGGATCCATTTCGTGCGCCGGCCGATCAAGCCGCGCTGGCTCGATCGGCTGGTCACGTGGCGCTTCCGGCGGGCGGGCTTCGGCGTGCTGCCGAAGCGCGGCTCGCTCGACGCGATCCTGGATGCGCTGGCGGCCGGCGACGCGGTCGTTTTCGCTTTCGACCAGCACGCCGGGCCGCCCGATGGCATCGAGGTCGACTTCTTCGGCCATCCCGCCTGGACGTTCAAGAGCCTGGCGCTCATCGCGCTTGCCTCCGGAGCGCCGGTGCTCCCCGCCGCGAGCTGGCGCGACCCCGACGGCACGGCACGTGTTGCGGTTTGAGGAAGCACTCGCGCCGATCGAGGCGAGGACGCGGGCGCGGCGATCCGACGCAACACGCGCGCGTACAATGCGGCGCTGGAACGGCTGATCCTGCGCCACCCCGAGCAGTGGTACTGGGTGCATCGGCGCTGGAAGCGCGCGCGCCCTGCGGTGCGCCGCGGGCCGCCCGCACCGGACCCTGGCGGTGACAAAGCGTGACTTCGCCCGATCGACGATGCCTGTCTGGGTGTTCCGTGCTGAACATGTGCTGCGTTACGCATCCCGAACCGGCCACCGGGGCGTGTCCGGCGCCGACGATCCCCGTCCACCGCCGCTGCCACAGCGGCGGATCGCCGCAGCCGCGCGACACCACCGGCGCCGCGCTCAAGGCGCCGTTGCACGCGCGGCGGTGGGTGCCGGAGGGCTACCGCACGAACCAGGGCAGCATGTGCGCGGCGCAGTGAGTCCGCGCCGCCACCGCCGCGATCCGCGGCCCGGTGCTGACGTTTACCGGCGATCCGTTCCAGCGCGGGCTCGGGCCGACCTTGCGCTATGAGCCGGACGCGATCGTCGCCATGGCGCGGGGCCGCATCGCGCATGTCGGTCCGGCACAACAGGTGCGCCCGCTGTTGCCGCCGGGGACCCGGGTCGTCGACTACGGCCGCGACGCGCTCATCGTCGCCGGCTTCATCGACTGCCACGTGCATTACCCGCAGATCCCGATCATCGGCGCCGGCGGTCTGCAGCTCATCGACTGGCTCAACAAGTACACCTTCGTCGTCGAGCAGCGCTTCACCGATCCCAAGCTCGCGCGCTCCGTGGCGCGCGTCTTTCTGCGCGAATGCCTGCGCAACGGAGTGACCACTTCCGCCGTGCATTGCACGGTTCATCCGCAATCGGTCGACGCCCTGTTCGAGGAGGCCGCCAGGCTCGGCCTGCGCACCATCGCCGGCAAGGTCCTCATGGACCGCAATGCGCCGCCCAAGCTTCTCGATACTGCCCGCGAGGTCCTATGACGAGTCGAAGGCGCTGATCGGCCGCTGGCACGGGCGCGGGCGGCTGCTGTATGCGATCACGCCGCGCTTCGCGGCCACGAGCACGCGCGAGACAACTCGAAGCCGCCGGCGCGCTCAAGGCCGAGCATCCGGACTGCTTCGTGCAATCGCACGTCGCGGAGAGCAGGCGCGAAGTGGCTTGGATTCGCAAGCTGTTTCCGGAGCGCAAGGGGTACCTCGACGTCTACGACCACTATCGCCTGCTCGGGCGGCGCGCGATCTACGGCCATGGCATCTGGCTCACCGAGTCGGAGCTGCAGCGCTGCCACGACAGCGGCACCGCGATCGCGCATTGCCCGACGTCGAACTTCTTCCTCGGCAGTGGCTATCTGGATATCGACAATGCGCTCAAGCCGGCGCGCCCGGTGCGCGTGGGACTCGCGACCGACCTGGGCGCCGGCACCTCGTTCTCGATGCTGCAGACGATGAACGAGGCCTACAAGGCGGCCCAGCTGCACGGGCGCTCGCTGCCGGCCGCGCACGCCTTCTATCTCGCCACCCGGGGCGCGGCGCGCGCGCTTTATCTCGAGGACACGATCGGCAGCGTCGCGGCGGGGATGGAGGCCGACCTCGTTGTGCTCGACCTCAAGTCCACACCGCTCATCGCGTTTCGGATGCGCCATGCCCAAGACCTCAACGAGGCGTTGTTCATCCAGATGACGCTTGGGCGGACGATCGCGCTGTGCAAGCGACCTACGCCGCCGGGCGCAAGGTCTACCACCGCGCCTAAAGCTTCAGTCGCGAAGCTCGCCGGGGACGATCTCGTCGACGAAGCACCACATCCACGCCTCGCCCGGCTCGATGGAGCGCATCAGGGGGTGGCGCGTGCGCCGAAAGTGCGCGCTCGCATGCCGGTTGGGGGAGGAGTCGCAGCAGCCGACATGGCCGCACTGCAGACACATGCGCAGGTGCAGCCAGCTGTCGCCGGTCTTCACGCAATCTTCGCAGTAGGTCTTCGCGGTACGGGTGAACCTGGATTTGATCGAGATGCGTGCAAGCGGTCGCCATCGAATCCTCCGTCTCGGGGGTGCCCGGCGCTGCAGGTGGCGGCGCTGCGCGGTCCGGATGTGTCGAGCCGCGGCAGTTGGGCACGCGGCTCGACCGGCGCCGAACCGCGCCTAACCCGCGCTGGAACGCGGCGGCAGCGTCTTGCCGCGGTCAGCGATTTAGCGACGGCTTATCGAGCCATCGGCACTGGTTTCATACACAAGCGCCGGGCCGAATCCCTGCCACAGGTCGTTGCCGTCGAGTGCCACGGCTTGTATCGGGCGTGTGGCCTGGATGTCGGCGAGAAAGGCGGCCTTGTCGGGATAGCGCGGCTTCAAGTTGGTCGCAGTCTGCGCCGATCCCGGGGCTGGCATTTTGTTGAGCACCACGTGTCCCTCAATGCCCATTTCCTTGGTCGGTCCATTGACCCTCGTCGCGGCCGCGCCGGACGCGCTTGCCACCGGTGGCGCCGACTGCGGCGCCGAAGGGCCGGGCGTAGAACAGGCGCCGCACGTGAGCAGCACGGCGAAAACGCAGTAGATCCGAGTCATGGCTTAAATCTCATTCATGCGGGCGGGGTTGCGGAATGGCACAGCCGCTGACTGCGCCCGAAGCGGTACCGTTGTCGACACGCAATATTTTACCGATTATCGTCGCGATGGTCGAAGTAACCCGGGCGCTTGATGGCCAGGGCGAAATTGAATCGCCGACACGACGGATTTTCCTTGGCGCCGCTTCGGTTAGGCGCGGCCGCCGGTTCCTCCGCCCCGCACGTTCGATTGCGCATGTGGTGTCCTCGAGCAGACGCTGCGCGGCGCGCGCGCCCAAACGGATGAATCACCAGGCTCGTAGAGGCCGAACCTCAGGCCCGGATCGCCTGGCCGCCAGTCGCAGCGGAACTGCGAGCCTTCCCCGATGTGGCGCGCCCTCGCGACGAGGCTTGAGCCGAGCGCCGTTTGCTGCGCGGACCATGCCTGGAGCGCTCCGGGCAGATCGCCGTTGAACGACGCGATCGCTTCCGCGAGCGTCCATGCGTTCTCGGCGGCCTTCGCAGCACCGGCCGCCGTATGCGGTCGGGCCGCGAACGCCGCATCGCCCAGCAGGCAGACGCAACCGCTGGCCATCGTGGGCGACTCGACATCCATAACAGCCTGGAGAAACGGTTCTTCGCTGGCGGTGACGATAGAGGCAATCGCATGCGGCAGGGTAGCGGCGGCGTGTTCCTTGAGCTCGCGCACGTACCGTCCCTGGACGCGACCCGGGCGGAGCGAGACCGAATGCGGGAACCCGTCCCGGTCGGTCATCAGCTCGTCGAGGGCGGCTCCCTTGTCGACGTTTCGATACCAGACGAAGTTCCAAAGTCGATGACCCCGGTCGCTGCGGCCGTCGGCACCGGGTATCGGGTAGACGAGAATGTGACTGTTCGGGATGAGTGCGTAGGTAATCGTGTCGTCCAGTCGCTCGAGCACCCGCGCCGGGATGTCTCGTTCGGCGACCGTGCCTCGCCACGCGACGTAACCCGAGTAAACGGGTGCGACGCCGGGAAACAGCCGCTGGCGTCCGGTCGAGAGTACGCCATCGGCGAGCACGAGAAGGTCGTAGCGGAGTTGCTGCCCACCGGCGAAGCGCAGATCAGCCCCATGTTCGTCCTGACTAAAGCCGACGAGCGCCGATCCCTGGTGATAGCGCTCGTGGCCGAACTCGCCGAGAAGCGCCCGGTAGAGGCTGCCCCACGAGACAAAGCGGTAGGCAACCGGCTCCTCCCAAAGCAGCGAACCCGCCGCGTCGAGAAGCCGATAGCTGCGGACCGGGACGGTCATGTTGCTGAGCGAGGTCGTCGTTCGCTCCACGAAGTAGCGAAAGCTCACCTCGTGCGCCACGATCCCCGCTCCGAACCCCATCAACTCACCGGTCGCCCGCTCGAACACGTCGACATCGTGGCCGGAAGCGCGAAGCAGCAACGCCGTCGTCAACCCGCCGATCGAGCCGCCGACGATCGCCGCACGGAGCGCCTTGCCGACCACCGTGCGCGGCATTGAAGGCATGGAGCGCCTCTCCTCGTTCAAGAAACCCGATCCCCCAGACTACATCATGGCAAGCCGCCTGACGGCCTCTTCGACGGGATCGCCGCCCTCTTTCCAAACACGCGCAATCAGGTAAGTTCCGTCCCGTTAACGGGACGACTTCGCCGACATTCACGATTCAGAATCGCAACGCTTCGAGCGTATTGACCGGGGTTGCCTTCACCGACATTCTGCCGGCGGGGCTGGTGGTCGCGACGCCGAATGGGCTCGCGGGCGGCTGCGGCGGTGGCGCGATTACGGCCGTGGCCGGGTCGGGCAGTGTCAGACGGCTGATGAATTCAGGCCCTGGGCGAGCGGCGGTCTCGCGAATCAGCCGCGCCTAGTTCCACCGGCGTGAACGCAACGTAACCGCCCCTGCTCCGACGAGGATCATACCGAGGAGCAAAAGAGGCCCATGCTGCCTCAGGCGTGTCGCCTGACGGCCCGGCACAATGGGTGGCGGCGTCAGCCGGCCACGAGCGAGCGCATCGCCGTGGTGGCGGATTTGTTACGTTACGGCAAACTGCCCCGCCCGGCAGCATGCCCACCTCATGACAGAGCGGGTCGGGCCCGACGCCGAACCCGGCCCGCCCCGCATACGACTCGGGTCAGTGTTCCTCCTTCGGCTTTTCGTCATTGGCTTGCGCCTTCGGCGCCGCTTGGGGCTTGGGCGCCTGCTGCGCCTTTTGCGGCTGCTGCGCCTGACGCTCGCCCTGGGCCATGCGCGTCGACGCTTGCCGCTCGGTCGGCTGCGACTTGGCCTGCGGCTGCGATTGCTCGGGCTTCGGCGATTGTGCGACCTGTGCCCGCCCGGTCTGCTGCTGCTTCGCCTGCTGCTGCTTCGCCTGCTGCTTCGCTGCTGTTGCTTCGCCTGCTGCTGCTTCGCCTGCTGTTGCTGTCGCCTGCTGCTGCTTCGTCTGCTGCTGCGCCTGCTGCTGCTTTTGTCTGCTGCTGCGCCTGCCGGGTCTCGGCCGGCTGCGCGTTCCGCTCGGACTGTCTTGCCGCCTGCGCCGGCGCAGCTCGCGTCGGCATCGGCTGCTGGGCCGCCGGCGCTACCGATGCCGCGCGCTCATGACCGGCCGGGGGCGGACCGCCACGGTTCGCATCAATATGAACACGGCTCATCCACTGCTGGCGTTCGCCGTACCAGGGCCGGCCGCGGTAGTGTTCATCCCAATAGGCCGTCAGCGAGAATGCCACCACAGGTAAGTGAATGCGCGGTCCGTACTCGATGATCGCGACTCGCTGGTTGTCGTACGGAACCACGATGTCGCCCGCATAAATCCACCCGCGGTCCGCGCCGAAGCCGACGTCGCACCAGCTCCAGTCGGCCAGGCAGCCGAAGACCTCGACCCCGGCGTTGACCGGCAGCTGTCCGATCGGCGGATATTCGCTGCTCGGCCCCGCAAACACGTCGGTGTCGCGCACGGTGAATGCTTCTTCCGCGGCGGCGGCGAGTGGCAGCCACACAGCGAGCGCCAGGCACGCAGCGATCCAATATCTTGCTTTCATCTGAAACCTCCAATGAGTGAGATGCCAGTCATCTCTTATCAACGTCCGCCGCAGGTCGGATTACCCTGCTTTCCCCCCTCGCCGTCGCAACCCGCCAGGTCGCCTTCAAAACGGCCACGCAGACCCTCGATCAGCGACGCGAGAAACAAGCCCATGAAGAAGAAGAAGAACAGAACCGGCAGCGACGCCGGAGCTGATCGCCCGGCGGCGAACTGCAGCCACGGCGCAACGAACGAATCCTGAATGAGTTGCCGCAGGTTGACTATCGGTAAGGATCTGATACTGATTTCAGGCAAAGCAGCGAAGCGCGTAGGTATTCCTCCTACGCAGATTGGACTGGCTGCCTTCTGCGGAAGGTGTCAGGCGGTCGCCCCGGTGCACGCTGCTTGGAAACGACCTTGCCTTTGTCCTTGGGCGATGCCCTCGGTGAAGCGCTTGCTTTGGAGCTTGACGGTCTTCTCGCCGCAGGCCGCCAAGATTTCGGTGGGACGCGGCATGAGAGAGCGCCTCATCGTATGGTCACCGGCCAACGGCTCCGGCCACAGGACCTGATCGATGCATCAGATTCTCGGTGCGCGACCTAACGAGTAGAATTCGTCGTTAGGCCGCATGGCGATTAGATTTGCCATGCGGTTGGAGAGCGCGAAAAACGCCGCTATTGCCCCAATATCCCAAATATCCTCGTCGCTAAATCCATGCCCATGCAGTTTCCGGTAGTCGGTCTCGTCGATTTCCACAGACCGTAGTGAAACCTTCAGCGCAAACTCGAGCATCGCCTTCTGCCGCTCGCTGATGTCTGCCTTCCGGTAATTGACGGCGACCTGGTCAGCGACAAGCGGATTTTTGGCGTAAACGCGCAGGATCGCTCCGTGAGCGACGATGCAATAAAGGCAGTCGTTGGCCCCCGACGTCGCCACGACAATCATCTCCTTCTCGGCCTTGGTCAACCGCGACTCGCGCAACATGATCGCGTCGTGGTACGCAAAGAATGCGCTAAATTCTTCCGGGCGATGCGCGAGCGTCAGAAACACGTTGGGAATGAAGCCTGCTTTCTCCTGCACCTCGAGCATTCTTGCCCGGATGTCTTCGGGCAAGTCCTCGAGTTTTGGTACCGGATAGCGGCTGATCGAAGGCGCGGTCATGCAAATGAGTCTACCAGCCAACAACACACCGATCCAGGATGTAACAATTGAACTTCCTGTCGCTCGATCTTGTCGATGTTTGGCCGGGCGTTGCACCAAGCGACGACCTGCGGCGGCGCCTACGGCCGGTCCTGTCGTGTGCTCGTCAGACGTTGCCTATGGAATTCGAAAGGGCACCGGGATCACTCAATCCGAAATACTCCGCGGCTACCGGACGACCTGCCCCACACGGGGTGGATTCCGTCCCAGGCAAGGAGAATCGCCATGACTGACCTGACGTCGCCAGTCCGAGCTGTCGAATTAGGTTGATTGTGATCGTAAATCTTCGGCGGCAATGGGCTGCTTCGCGCTCGCTTGTCGTCGTACCAGTGCAGGTGTGCCGCGACCCTGGTTCGAGCCGGAACGGCGGCGGCCACCATCCGTTCAACTGAAATTACCGGAGGTCCCATGTCCCACTACATCGATGCCATCGTGATCCCCGTTCCCCGTACCAGCCTCGACACCTACAAGCGCATGTCCACGGAATGGGGCAGCGCCCACATGCGCCACGGTGCACTGTATTACTCCGACTCGATCAGCGACGACGCTCAACCCGGCAAGGTCACTTCGTTTCCCCAGGCCGTGCAGCTCAAGGACGGCGAGGTAGTTGCCTTGGCGTGGGTCGTGTATCGGAACAAGGAGGACCGCGACCGCATCAGCAAGGCGGTGATGGAGGATCCGCAGCTCAAGAAATCGATGGATCCCTCGAAGATGCCCTTCGACGGCAAGCGCATGTTCTGGGGTGGCTTCGAGACCATCATCGGGCTCGCGCCCGGCCAATAGATTCCGTCGCGCGCTAGGGTCCGCGATGCCGAAACGCTGTTGGCCAAAGCGGGTACACCGTGACCGACCGACAACATCGGTCGGATTAGAGAACGCAAGGCCGCTCGTTGCTGAAGGGAAGCAAGGACCGCATCGTATTCGCATGTTCGCTTTGGTGCCTTCCTCAGGGAATGGTAGCGCTGCGCCCCCGACTCAGAGCCCGAGATAGGCCTTGCGGATCTCCGGCATCGCCTCGAGCTTTTGCGGTACGCCCTCGGTAAACATGCGACCCTCGGCGAGGACATAGGCATAGTCGCTCACGGCGAAGGCGAGGTGGACGTTCTGCTCGACGAGCAGAATCGTGAGCCCCTCCTCTTTCAATCGCCTCAAGGTGGCGAAGATCTCGTGCACGACCAGCGGCGCGAGCCCGAGCGAGAGCTCGTCGATGATCAGGAGGTCCGGTTCCGACATAAGCCCGCGGGCGATGGCGAGCATCTGCTGCTCGCCGCCCGAGAGCGTGCCGGCGCGCTGCAGGCGGCGCTCCTTGAGGACTTGGAACAGCGTGTAGACGCGCTCCAGGCGGCTCGCGTAGCTGCGCGTGCCGCGCCGGGCGAAGGCGCCCATCTCGAGGTTTTCCTCCACCGACATGTCGCTGAACAGCTGCCGGCCTTCGGGCACGAGCGCGAGCCCGCGTGCCGCCTTCAAGTGCGGCGGTAGGCCCGTAACGTCCTCGCCCTTGAACAGAACCTTGCCGGCCCACGGGCGAATGCTGCCGACGATCGCGCGCAGCGACGTGGTCTTGCCGACTCCGTTCGCGCCGACGATCGTGGTCATGTGGCCGGCCGCGGCGCCGAGCGAGATCCCCCACAACACCTGGACCTCGCCGTAGCCCGCCTCGAGCGCCTCTGCTTGAAGGAGCGCCGTACTCACGGCTGCCCCGCGTGCCGCGGGTCGGCGAGGCCCGGGTCGCCGAGATAGGCCTCGATCACCGCCGGGTCCGCCGCCACCTCGGCCGGCAGTCCCTCGGCGAGCTTGGCTCCGGAGGCGAGCACGACGACACGGTCCGACAGGCTCATGATCGCCTGCATCAGGTGCTCGATGATCAGGATCGACACCCCGCGCGCGCGGATCGCGCGGATGATCGCGATCATGTGCTCGACCTCGGTCGGGTTCAATCCCGCAAGTACCTCGTCGAGCAGCAGCAGCGTCGGCCGGGCGGCGAGCGCGCGGGCGAGTTCCAATCGCTTCTTGCCGGCGATCGTGAGCTGCGAGGCGAGTGTCTCGGAGCGGTCGTCCAGGCCAACCTGGAGCAATGCCTCGCGCGCGGCCTGGCGCCCGTGCTCGAGGCGCAGGTTTTCGCGGCCGAAGCAGGCGCCGACCGTGCAGTTCTCAAGCACGCTCATGGTCATGAACGGCTGCACGATCTGGTGGGTGCGCGCCAGGCCAAGCCTCGCAATCCGGTACGGCGGCTGTGCGGTGATGTCGACCCCTTGAAACCTGATCTTGCCCTCGTCGGGCGCGATCACGCCGTCGATCAGGTTGAACACGGTGGACTTGCCCGCGCCGTTCGGCCCGATCAGGCCCAGGATCGAGCCCTCCGCCACGCTGAAGCTGAGGAGCGTGCACGGCCTGCACGCCGCCGAACCGCCTGCTCACGCCCTCGACTTCGAGCAGCGCGCTCACTCGAGAATCCTCCGCAAGCCGCGGCCAGCGCCGGTAGAGCCAGCCCATCAGCCCGCCGGGCGCGAACAGCACGATCGCGAGCAACAGGCGCCCCCGCGATAACCAGCTGGAAGTGCGAGAACGCCGGCGAGGTGAGCAGCCAGCCGCGCAACTGCTCGTACAGAAACGCCCCGATCGCCGGCCCGGCCACGGTCCCCTGGCCCCCCAGCATCGCGATCACGATGGCCTCAGTCGAGAGCTGGAGGTCAAACGCGTCCGGCGGCTGGATGAACGCGCTCTTGAAGAAGTAGAGGCCGCCGGCGACCGCCGGCAGGAACGCCGACAGGCTGTACACGGCCGCCTTGTAGCGGGGCGCACCACCCCGAGCACCGAGGCCGCGTCTTCGTTCTGCCCGATCGCGCGCAGGCCGAGGCCGAACTTCGAGCGCTTGACCGCATAGCTGAGATAGAGCGAGAGCCCCATCACGCCCACCATCAGGTAATAGATCACCCACAGCGCCCTGGCGGGGCCGCCGAGCGGCTGGAACAGCTCAGGTGAAAGGTAGATGCCGCTCGACCCGCCCCACGGCTCGAAATTGGCGACGAAGGCCATCACCGCCTCGTTGACGCCGATCGTGGCCAGCGCGAAGTAGGCGCCCGCAGGCGCAGGATGCCGAGCCCGAACACCAGCGCGAGCGCGCTCACGGTGACCCCGCCGGCCAGCGTCGCGACGAACAGGGACCAGCCGTGCGCGCTCATCAGCCAGACGCAGAAGTAGCCGCCCAGGCCGAAGAAGACAATGCTGCCGAAATTCACGTAGCCGGCGTAGCCGAGAATCATGTTCAGGCTGCTCGCCAGCGTAATGTAGAGGGCGGCAAGCAGGAGATTTTCGCGCAGCTCGACGTTGTTGCCGTACATGGGCACCAGCGCGAACGCAAGGAGGATGGCGCCGATGACCCAGACGAACGGGCGGCGCAGGGCGGTCATGCGCGAGCCCGGCTCAATGGGCGCGCGTCCCGCGCAAGCCCAGTACGCCCAGCACACCGCCGGGGAATGCAATCAGCACCGCGACGAACAGCACGAACTCAATCACCGGGGTCCAGCTCACCGGCATGAACGGCGTGGCCAGGCCCTCGAGCAGGCCGAGCGCGATGCCGGCGACGAGCGCGCCGACGGGATTGCCGAGACCCCCGAGCACCGTCACAACGAAGCTCTTGAGCAGGTAGGGGTCGCCCGAGAGCACGGTGAAGGGGAACATCGTGGCGATCAGCATGCCCGAGACACAGGCCAGAGCCACGCCGAGCCCGAAGGACAGCGCCAGCACGCGGCGGGTCGGGATGCCGACCAGCTCGGCGGCCTCCCGGTTGCCCGATACCGCGCGCACCGCCTTGCCGATCCGCGCCCGGTAGAGGAACACGTACAGCGCCGCCGCGATGACGACGGTCAGCCCAGCAGCCATTAGGTGCGTGCCAGGGAAGGTGTAGTGGCCCAGGCTAAGGCCGGGCAGCGAAACCGGCACGTTGAACAAGTCCGTTCCCCACACGACGGTGCCCAAGCCGATCAGCACCAGGTTAACCGAAAAGGTCGACAGCAAGCTCATCAGCGGCGGCTGCCCGACCAGGCGGTGTACCGCGAGCCAGTACATTGCCACCCCGGCGACGAAGCCGCCGACGAGGATCAGCGGCAGCGTCGCGTAGACCGGCACGCCGGCGGCTCCCGCCAGCAGGTAGACGGCGAACATGCCCGCGACGATCATCGTGCCGTGGGTGAGGTTGATCACATTCATGACGCCCCAGATGAGCGTGATGCCCATCGCCGCGAGCCCGTAGACCGCGCCAACCAGGATGCCGTCGAACAGCGAAGCGAGGATGCCCATCAGGTCGCGCGTTCAGGCAAAGGGGCCGGCCCCGCGGGCCGCACCCCTGCGCATGCCCATGCGCCGGCTAGTGACAACGGGTAGACGACCTTGGCTGTGGCCGCCGCATCCGGCCAGACCATCTCCTTGGCGAGCTTGCCGTCCTTGGTCTGCCACTGCGCGAGCACCATGTCGTGGGCGAGCTGCAGCCCATGGCGCGAGGCTCGGTGGCGAACTTGGTGCGGCCGAAGAAGGTGGTCGTGTCGATCTTGTTGAGCTCCGCCGTGACCTTGTCGCGGTCGATCGAACCGGCCTGCTCGATCGCGTGCTGCAGCAGCAGTCCCTCGGCGTAGCCAGTGGCCGCGTGGTAGTCCGGGTCTTCGTTGAACCGGGCGCGGTACTGCGCGGTGAATTGCGCCACCGTGGGCCCGAAGACGGGTTTGTACTGGACCTGCGGTTCCCACTGCGACGGCACCGAAATGCCGCTCGCCGCCGCTCCGAGCGTCGCAAACTTGTCGCTGTCGGGAGCGACCAGGATCGTCACCCACTTAGGCCCGCCTTCTGGTCGTACAGCTGCCGCGCGAGGGTCGCCCCGTCCGGATAGTGGCCGCCGCCGAGGAACGAGTCTGCCCCGGATGAAATGATCTTGTTGATGACCGCGGTGAAATCGGTGGTCGACGGCGGATAGGACTCGTCCAGCACCGTCGTGAAGCCGGCGTCCTCCGCCTGCTTGCGCGCCGCCGCCACGACCGCCTTGGAGAATGGGTCGTCCGAGTAGACGAACGCAACCTTGGCGTGCGGGTTATGTTGCTTCAGCTCCGCGATCGCACCGCTCAGGTATTGGTCGGCCACGGTGAGGACCTGGAACAGGTACTTGTTGCCGAGTTCGAAGATCTTCGCCTCGGCGCCGCCGCCGTCCATCATGATCGTGCCGTATTGCTCTGAGATCACTGCCGCGGTCGCCTGCAGGCCCGAGGAGTACGGGCCTAATAGGAACTGCGACTTGTCCTCCAGAATCAGCCGCGTGTAGAGCTGCTGCACGCGCCCCCCCTGCGATTCGTCGTCGTATTCGACGAAGCGCACCTTGTAGTGCTTGCCGCCGGCCTCGATCCCACCCTTGGCGTTCACTTCATCGCGCCACAGCTCCGCACCGCGGAGCTGGCTGACCGAGTCGACGTTGAGGGCGCCCGTCCGCGAAACTGTCATGCCGATCGTGATCGCGTCTTGGGCGAATGCCGGCGCCGCAAGAATGGTCGTGAGTGCTGCGACGAGTAGGGTTCTTTTCACGTTATCCTCCTATAATCTGGAACCAGAAGACTCCGCCAGCTTCAGCCCACGCCTCCAGACGAAGTGGCCGAACGCCTGAGATTAGGCTCGACAAGACTTAAGCATGCCTTAAGGCCCGGGCGCCCCTGAATCGTCCGCCCGGGGTCGTCCCAAACACCGGAATGGGAGTATGCCTGTGCCCATGCCCAGTCACAAGAAAAGACCTGGACGTCGAAGTGCTGGCCGGGCGGCGACCGTCGCCATAGCTCGACAAAGGGCCTGGCCGAGTCGCGGCGGGCCAGCTTCACAAGACGCGAATGAGCACGACGAACGCAGCTGGCCGGAAAAACTCGCGCCATCCCTCCAGGGCTGAGATCAACCTGAGCCGACCGCCACATCGCCCGAAATCAGACGCAGAGTGGCGTTTCTTCGTGGCCAATCAACGGTTCCTCATGCGATCTCATCCTCCGCATCGGGGTGGCTCGGGCCAGCCTCCTCGCGTACACGCTTCGCGCGTGTCTTTCCTTTGTCGAACTCGACACGCCTGCGCGCGATGTCCTCGGGCGTGAGGCGTTCGATGTTGCAGTAATCAAGTTTCCAGTCGGGGCTGGCACTCCAGGTGAGCGCGGATTGCACCGTCGTCCGCGGAGCCGGCGCCACTTCGAGAACGCGCAACGCGAGATCGAGGGTGTACGCCTGCGACCCGGGGTCATTCGGCCGGCCCGCCGCGTTGCCGAGCGGGAAATCCGAGTACAGAAAGCGCGGCACGCCGACATGTTCAACGATATCCTTCGCGCAACCCGCGACGATAGTGGAAATCCCGTTCTCCTCCAGCATTCGCGCGACCAGACTGACGGTCTGGTGACAGACGGGGCAGTTCGGAATCAGGATCGCTGCATCTACTCCGTCGACCTTACAGCGTGCGACGATCTCCGGAGCATCGATCCCGAGTGTCACACGATGGCTGCGATTGGTCGGCGCCCCATGAAAACGCGGGGCGACAGAGCCAATGCGGCCTGCGGCGGCCCTCTGCCGAAGCTGGGTCAGCGGGAAGTAGGCGGCGGAGTCGTCCGCCCGCGTATGCTTGCGGTCGATGGCGATGTGTGAGATGCGCAGGTCGTGGTCCTGCGCCGTATCCCCGGAGTAAACGGTGTAGAACTTTGCCTTCGCGTTGTACGGTGCCCCCGGGCCCTGATCGCCCTTGCCGGGCTGATAGGGAGCCGCCGTCGTGATGAGCGCGACCCGGCATTTGGACAACGGCATGTTCAGCGGCTGGAACGGCACCTCAGCGTAGTGCGCCCAATGGTACGGTGTGCCATAGCCAAGCGCTTGGTAGTACTCGCGCGTCCGCTGCATGTACGGAATGGGCACATCGTGTGTCGCAGCAAAGCCAAATTCGATCGCACGTCCGCTGGTCATGGCATCTACTCAAACCTCCGGATCAAATTTGTCTCATCAGGTCGGGTCAACGCGCGCGACTTAGTCGAAGCTGGCTTCTCTAGACTTGCCGTGATTACGCCGGCTTCGGGACGCGACCCGCGGAATGTTG
>CAVZTS010000005.1:0-158426 GCA_963778275.1 uncultured beta proteobacterium
GGCGGGCAGCGGGTCGCCGGCTGCTGCGCTGCCGTCGCGGCGGCGCGCGCGAGCCGCGGCCGGAACGGCGCGGGTTTTGCGTCCTGAACCGGCGGCCGGAGTTGATCAATAACCGCTGTCCTACCGGTAACATATAGAATAAAAGCATTGGTCCCATTTGCTCGGCTAGACGAGAGCCCAGGTCCCGTTGACTCCATCTTTGATGCGCCCGTGACGCGCGATACGCTGCCCTATTCCGATCTCGTCGCCGCGTTGCCCCGGTTGCGCCGCTACGCGCGCGCGCTCACCCGAGACGTCAATAGTGCAGACGATCTGGTGCAGGACACGCTGGCACGGGCGTGGGAGAAGCGCCGACTGTGGCGCATCGGGAGCGACTTGCGGGCGTGGCTGTTCACGATCATGCATAACGTGCATTTCAACCAGTTCTCGCTGCGCCGACGGCGGCTATCGGAGCTGCCGCTCGACGGCGACGAGGGCACGCCCGCAGGCTTTGAGATCGTGGCGCGGGCGAGTCCTTGGCTCGGATCGAGCTTACCGAAGTACTCACCCAGATCGGCAAATTGCCGACCGAACAACGCGAGGTATTGCTGCTTGCAGCGATCGAGGAACTGTCCTACGCGGACATCGCGCGCGTGCAACGCGTGCCGATCGGCACGGTGATGTCGCGTCTCGGCCGCGCGCGCGAAAAGCTGCGGCGCATGCAGGCCGATGCCGCATCGCGGCCCAAGGTAAACAGGAATCCGCAGGCGCCGGCCATTCGTACGTCAGCGCCCGTTAAGCACGGCTAGGTGCACCGGCCGCACCTGGGAGGGCTCGCTCCGAGGACGCGGCCCGTGCGGTTGCAAGCGCTGTTGCCGGCCGACCGGTGCGGCTAGTTGGCTTCCCACCGTGCCCCTGTTGCGGCTTGCAAGAAGCGTCCCAACCGGGCCGCAAACGTCTCCTGGCTCGGATTCTGCGCGACGTCAGCCGTGTTTGTTGCTGCCGAGACCGTTCTCTCCGACCGGTTTGGAAATTCCCACCGGGCCAGTGTGGACGACGACATCGCCTGCAGGTCACCCTCGGGCAGGCCATTCGGGTGGCTCTGACGCCACGCTGGATCCGCTGCTGCGGTCGCGATAACGGAAGCATTGCGCTGCGTTGCGGATGCCGATAATCCGGACGACGACAACGCCTGCAGGTCACGCTCGGTCAGGCCATTGGGGTGGCTCTGGCGCCAGGATGGATCCGCGGGTGCGGTGCCGTAGACCGGCCGATTGAAAGGCCCCGGATCTCCAGGTTGCGGCTGCCGTTGAAGTACTTGTAGGAATCGCCGATAAACGGATTCATGCTGCTGTCGTCGGCCAGCGCAATCCCGGACGCGCCGAGCGCGAGCGCCGTTGCCACGACCAGTTGCTTGTTCAGTAAATGCGATTTGTGAAACATGTTTGCTCCTTTGCGGCTGCCGCAGTTAGGAAAAAAAGCGTTGGCGCAGATAGCAACGTACGGTTTCTCCGGTCCGTGGGCATGAATAGGGAGGCCGTGCCGTTGTGCGATCGCGTGTCAGGGATGGCGCTACCGCCTTTGCGGCAAGGTTGCGTGCTGCGGTACCATCGGCGACGTGCGTCGCATACCTGTCAGACCGTCGCAACGCGTCGGGTATTCCCTCGGCATTGCGGGGGCTCGTTCGCCCCGCCGGGGGCGCCGCGTGCATGTTTCCGATGGGCGCCGGTTAGTTCCGTGTCTGACGCGAAGTAACTGAGCTATCCGTGGCCACATTTTCAGTAACCGGAGGAATGCGCGTTGGGTGGTCCCATGTAATGTGGCCACTTGCAAAGCTAACGGTTTCAGAAAATGGATTGCGCCTTTGGGGATTCATGCTTGGCACCTACAGTTTCGCACCTGGGGAAGTCGTTTCGCTCGATTGCATCGGAAGCACTTCCTTCCTATCGGGTGAAATGCAGATCGTTCACACCCGCTCCGACTACCCACCGAATATCTTTTTTTTGGGGGCAAGGGACTACTGAGAAACTCCTTGCGCGGATTCGTGAGGCAGGCTTCTCCGGGACGGCCCCGCCTTCTGCGGCGATTCGGGTCAAAGGGTTTCCATCCCGATGGTGGCGTCTCGTCGTTCTAATGGCTCTTTGGTCTGGCGGCCTTATGATTGCGTTTCTTGTGTCGCGCATCGCACGGTAACGAGCATTAGCTGCGAGCAGCCACCGCCGAAGGCCGCAAACGACCCGAAGCGGAAGTTCGTTCTTCGGCAAAGCAGTCACTCGATAACGTGCTCGGCGATGAAACCAGACCAGTAAATGGCCCTCGTGGTGGTTCACTTTGGAGAAATACGCGACAATTTGCCCTGGCCGCCCTCGGTCTTGTCGGCGACGGTTCCTTGAGCGGGCCCGGTCTGTATAGCGTCTCGTGACCTGGGAGGCAGCATGGATTCGCGCATGGTGAGAAGGAAATTTGTTGTTGGGCTGCACACTGGCTTGCGTGTGGTATGGCCGATCCTGTCGGGCTTGCTCGGACTGATCATCGCGTCCGGCTTGGTTGTCGGCCTGCTGGAAGGCTGGTCGGTATCGGAGTCGATCTATTTTGCCTTCGTGTCCGGCCTGACGATCGGCTACGGTGATCTTGCTCCCCGGTCACTGCTTGCGCGCGTGCTCGCGGTCGCCATTGGCGTGTGTGGCGTGCTGGTTACCGCGCTGGTAGCTGCAGTTGCCGTCAAGGCTTTGACGGCAGCGCTTGAAGGCAACGAGTAAAAGGGTCAGCCACCGCCGCGCACTCGATCAACCAGGGCGCGCGATACCCTTTGCGCCAATCGCCAGACCGGCGCCGATACCCACCTTGGCAACACTTGTGATTATTCCGGGGACGTACCGCGGGCGCTTATTTGGTTAGAGCAGCGGTCATTCGATGGCGGCTCAGGGCGTGAAGCAGTCACCCACGCGGCCCCGAAGCGGACGTTGGAGTTTCTGGCTAGCCTGCGTGAGCGGACGTCGTAGGCTTAGTTGCTACATCGGTGCACACATGGCCACCGCGTTGGCCCCGTACCCTTCCGCTATCCACCCAGCGTTGAGCATCTGATCTCGAATACTAAGCAACGTTGTGTAGCGATGATCAACGTCCAGTCGGTTGTCATATAGGCGATATACCGAAACCGTGTTCCCCGGACAGCTGCCGTCAGTCGCATTCGGCAGATAGGCCATGAAAACATTTGAGGACTCAAGTATCCACGCGTTTGGAAAGCGGTCGATGACTTCTTGGCACTCCTGTGGCGAGGCGGAGTAGAAGTGCGAATCGAGCCCCGCTTGCGGTAGGCCATAGAATCGACAAACTGGCGATGGGCCAACATCCGATTGCAAATCCATCGGTCCAAAGACGTTGAAACTCTGCCCCGTCCTGACCCATCCTGGGAATTGTCCGTTGTCGAGTGCGTTGATTTCGACCGCATCAGCGGTGATGAAATAATGGTCCTCGCGCGCAAGGTAATACTCGATGGCGGGTATTGGCGTCGGCAGCACCGCGAAGGTGAAGACGATTGGTGGATTCGGAACGCCAGCATAGTTTCCAAGTACAGTTGCCGTGTAGTTACCGATGGCCAATGTGCCAATAGACACTTCGAGAATTGTGGGTGGTGGCTCGGGAAAGCAAGGTCCCTGCACCGTGGGCGGAACAGCAGAGTAAGTAACCTGTACTGCGCTGCCCGAGACGCTTACATTCGGAGTCGCAAAAATCCACCCACAGACTGGGTTTTGAGGTGACGGTAGCGACGCCCACAGACTTAGCGGCTCGCCAACTATGGGTGGAATTGGCTCGACATGGGGATCGATATTGGGATCAAAGGTTGCTTGCCCCGAGGCAATAACCGCATACAGGGATAGCACGGACAGCCAAATCATGTGTCGCATGTTCAGAGTGTACGCTTTGCGAGCCTACTCGAAGACTCTTTGGGGACAACCTCGACTGTCCGGGTCCTGGCCGTCAGCAGCCGTCGGCCGATGGCCGTTCACGACCCGAAGGAGTCGATCGGGACCGCCCACGGCCTTCCCGATACCGGACCTTCCCGTGGCCGCGCGCGCCATTCTATCTCGACAGGATGACGTGCATCGCTTGGCGCGAGGCAACGTGCTCGGTGCACTTGAAGCCAAGTGCCGTCAGATCCATGCCTGACAGCAACGCCTCGCCCTGCCCCAGCAATGCGGGAGCTAGCGCGAGGTGAACCTCGTCCACTAGTCCTGCCCGCAAGTATTGGCGGACGGTGTCCGCACCGCCGCCGACTCGCACGTCGCAATCGCCCGCAGCCTTCTTCGCCGCTTCCAGGGCGGCATGGATTCCATTCGTGATGAAGTGGAAAGTCGTCCCGCCCTGCATCTCGATAGGATTTCGCGCGTGGTGCGTGAGCACGAAGACCGGCACGTGGTACGGCGGCTCGTCGCCCCACCAGCCCTTCCACGACTACATCGGGCCAGGGCCCGCGGACTGGGCCGAACATGTTGCGCCCCAGAATCCACGCACCGACGTTGGCGAAGCCGCGTGCCGCGAAGTCGTCGTCCACACCCGTCTCCCCGCCGCCCTCTCCATGCATCTGCTGGAAAGTTCGCGTCGGGAAAAACCACTGCATCAACGACGCGCCACCGACGCCCAACGGGTCATCGAGGCTTTGCCGCGGACCGGCGCTGAAGCCGTCAATGGACATTCCGAAACTGGCCACTTTGACCTTGGACATGATGCCTCTTCCTTTCCGGGCGTATTGACGCGAAGCCTCGCGAGGCAGGCATCGCATGCCCCAAAGCAGACACAGGTGACCGTCTGGTTCTGGCCGTCAGCAGCCGTCGCTCGATGGCGGCTCACGACCGAGGTTGTGTGAAAACGCGGAGGTTGCCTAAGCGAAATAATATCCTAGACTGAAGCATCGGGTTACTTCGGGGCGGCGAGATGAAGCGATTCATCGAAGGCGAGGACCGAAGCCAGGCCACGTGGCTGACCGATGATTCCGTCAGCGCTGAATCACTCATCGGCGCGTAGCAGCAGCGATTGGCCATTTCAATAGACCCGTGCGTATGCGAGCACAGCGTCGAGCGGGCGCGGCACGCAACGCAGGTCAAGTGCGTTTGTCAGCAGTGCGCCGTAGCGAATCTTGCGCCGGGCCCGCGTGCCCACGAACCGCCGCAGCTGGGCATGGCCCTCCCTTGCACGCTGTGCGGGTTGGTCCTGAAAGCGGCGGAAAGACTCGAGTTCGCCTTGAACAGCAAGCAGCCGCTTGACCGAGGGGATACCAAGCGCGCGGATCAATTCGTCTTCGAGGTCGGCGTCGCACACGAAGAATCCAAGCGCCTCCGCGTCCGCGCGACCGAGATTCGTTCCAAGCCCCACGCGCTCGAGATCCCGCCAAAGGTGCTGTTCCTCGTTCGCGTCGACCAGTCCCGCCAGCCGCACTCCTAGCCCCGACGGTCCCAATGCATTCAGGAACTTGCCAGTGTTCGTTGCGCCGCCGACGGGAAGGATGACGATCCGCTCGGCCGCGAGGTCCAAGCTGCGCCGCTGTGCGAGTGCCTCAAGGGCCGCTTGATCGCTCCAGCCCTCCACGAGAATGGCCACGATCGCACCGCTGCGCACAACCAGCTTGCAGGCCGCTTCTGTAGTCAGCGGCGTCCGGGGACCAAAGGCTTCATCGATCGTGGGCATCGACCGGGCATTATCCACCACGCGGCGCGAAGCGCCCGCCACCAGCTCATCGCGCTCTCCGGTCGACGGGGCCACGCGCTGTGCCGAACCTCCGAACTGTTCGCTCCTCGGCCGACCATGCGCACGGAGCAAGCATCGGCTTCTGGCCCGGTCGGCGGCACCGGGCCCGCGAGCGATCGTTTTCGAAGCTTGTTCGGCCCCTCACTGAATCAGCGCCAGCCATGGCACGGCGATGATCAGCATTACCGCGATGAAGAGCACGCCGAAGATCGCGCCGAGCCTCCAGTAATCCTTCGACGGCAGGTAGCCGGAGCCGTAGTAGACGGGGCTTGGGCCGGTCGCGAACGGCGTCAGGATGCCCATGATGCCGAGCGTGAGGCAGAGCAGCAGCGAGAACTGCGGCATGTTGCATGCCGGGAACCGTCATACCCACCGCCAGCATGACCGGCAGCATTGCCGTGACGTGCGCGGTAACGCTCGCGAACAGGTAGTGCGTGAAGTAGAAGACCAGCACGAGCAGGATCATCGCGGTGAACGGCGAGAAGCCGCCCATCTGCGCACCGATGGTGTCGGCAAACCACTTGACGAAGCCGACCCTGTTGAGGCCGTCGGCCAGCGCAACCAACGTCGCGAACCACGCCAGCGTGTTCCATGCCGCCGAATTCTTGACGATGTCGTCCCAGCTCACGACGCCGAACACCAGCATCAGCGAGATGACGACCAGCGCGGCCGTGGTGGCGTTGATGTAGTCGCCACCGAAGATCCACAGGCCGAGCGCGAGCAGCACCAGCAGGCCGAGCGTGATCTCGCGACGGGTGAGCCCGCCCATCTTGGCGAGCTCGTCGCCAGCCCACTTCGGCACCTCGTCGCCCGCCTTCACTTCCGGCGGATAGAGCCAGTAGGTCGACGAGCGGGATCAGCGCGAGCAACAGGATGCCGACCGGCGCGAATGCCATGAACCACTGCGTCCAGGAGAGGCTCACCTTCGCGGTCTTGTTGACCATCTCGATCGCGAGCAGGTTCGGTGCGAGACCGGTCAGGAACATCGAGCTCGTCACGCAGGTCGTGGCGATCGCGACCCACATGAGGTACGAGCCGATGCGCCGCGACGACGGGTCGTTCGGCTTGCTGTCGTACAGCGCGGGCAGGTTGCGGATCACCGGATAGATCGTGCCGCCAGACCGCGCGGTGTTCGACGGCGTGAAGGGCGCGAGCAACGTGTCCGCGACCGCCACGGCGTAGCCGAGCGTCAGGGTGCGCCGGCCCATCTTCTTGACGAGCAGAAGCGAGATCCGCTTGCCGAGCCCCGTCTTCTCGTAGCCGAGAGCGAACATGAACGCGCCGAAGATCAGCCACACGGTGGTGTTGGCGAATCCGGACAGCGCCCAGGTCAGCGCCGCGTTGTACGCCTTGAAACCGGGCTTGGCGAGCTCGGCGGGCGCGAACAGCACGAACTGCGAGAGCACGGTCACGACGGTGACGCCGATCAGCCCGATCGCGCCGCCCGGCAGCGGCTCTAGCATCAGACCGAGGATGACGCCGGCGAAAATGGCGAAAAAGTACCACGCGTGGGGCGCGAGACCAACGGGCGGCGGGATCATCGCCATTACGAGCGCGAGGACGACGGGCGCGAGCGCCTTCCACGAAACGTGCGGCGGTCGAACGGTGACCGCGGGCCGCGGCGTCTCTATCGGCGGTACGTGGTCGTGGGTGAGGGTGATGGCCATGAGAAGCCTCCCAGCGGTGAATGCCGGAGGCGTAGCAGCGGCCACGACGGCCGTCGCACGCCTCCGGCAGTTGAATCGGATGGAGCCTGTACTGTCTTTCGCGCGGACAGCGGCGCGGGCGATCGGCAGGACGGGTTCAGAGGATTGATCGCGGGCGTCGGCACCGGGGCGGGTGCCGGGCCGGCGGCAAAGCCGGCCGTGGAGAAAGGACGCCGTCGCGTACGCCCGGTTGGGCCTGCGCGTGCGTCCACGGAGCGTTTTCATCGACAATCCCGAACGCATCGCGGATCGCGCGATACAAGTAAATTTTGCGCCGATGGCGAATCGGCACCTTGACCACGCTCAACAAAGCATTGAAAATTCTACGGCACGACTCAGTGGCGCCCGCGATGGAATCGCGAAGTGGCTGGTACCGATAGCAGGAAATGCGCAACTCGCCCCCTGCTTGAAGGGTCTGCGCGCAACCGACGCGATCAGTCGTCGCCGAACAACCCCCACGATCGCCGTGCACAAGCAAGAGGCGCCGCGGGCTGACGCTCTGAAGCCGTGACCACCGAAGAACCGGCCTTGCTCTTGTCCAGGTGAGGGCGTTGGTGCCTGCGTCCGCTATCAGCAAATGTTCGTGCTGCTGTCGGATGGCCGCTTGTTGCCGATCTCACTCTGTGGAGCGCAATGACGATCTGACAAAGGATCCGGCGTAGCAGGAGATAATTCGCCTTCCACGCCGCGGATCGCACCGCACGCACGAGCGCCGTGCCGGTGCCGCGGAATCCAAGCCCCGTTCGGCGCGTCATTTTGGCGTGGGGTTTTGCCGCTGTGCCTTCGTCTTCGATCCGCCAGGGGGCGGCTGCTCCATGCCACCGCTGCGATGCTCGCTTGGCCCGCCGCGATGCGAGAGGTTGCGCGCCGTATTGATCAGCGCGACGTGCGACAGCGCCTGCGGAAAATTGCCGAGCTGAACCCGCGCTTGCGGGTCGTATTCTTCAGAGAGCAGCCCGACGTCGTTGCGTACGGCCAGCAGCGTTTCGAATAGCGCTTCGGCGTCCTCGTTGCGGCCCTGCAGGGCCAGATTGTCGGCAAGCCAGAACGAGCATGGCAGGAATGCCCCCTCGCCTTTCGGCAAGGCGTCGACTCGCCGGTTCGTCAGATAGCGGGTGACGAACCCTCCCAACACCAGCTCACGCTCGATCGCGTCGACCGTGCTTCGGATGCGCGGATCGTCAGGTGGCAGGAATCCTACGAGGGGCATCAGCAACAGGCTTGCGTCGAGCTTGCTCGAACCGTAATGCTGAACGAACGTCCCGCGCCGCGTGTTGTAGCCCTTGCGACAAACGTCGGCATGAATCCGCGCGCGCGTTTGTCGCCAGCGCTCGACCGGCCCTTTGGCATCGTGGGCCTCGACCGCCTTGATCGCGCGATCGAGCGCCACCCATGCCATTACCTTGGAATGCGTGAAATGCCGCCGCTCGCCCCGCATTTCCCAAATGCCGTTGTCCGGCTCGGTCCAGTGCGATTCGAGAAACTCGAGCAGCGCCAGCTGGAAGCTCCAGGCATCGGCGGCGTCGTCCAGGCCGGCGGTTCGTGCCAAGTGCAGCGTGTCGATCACTTCGCCGTACACATCGAGCTGTCGTTGCGCGGCCGCTCCGTTGCCGATGCGCACCGGTGCGGAGCCGGCGTAGCCAGGTAGCCACGGCAACTCGAGCTCTGCCAGTTGCCGTTCGCCGGCAAGCCCATAAACGGTCTGCAGATCCTGTGGCCTGCCGGCGGCCGCGCGCAACAACCACTCCCGCCACGCCCGCGCTTCGTCGGAGTAGCCGGCAAGCAACAGCGCGTATAGCGTGTACGTGGCGTCGCGCGGCCAGCAGAACCGATAATCCCAGTTGCGCACGCCGCCGATGCGCTCCGGCAGCGATGTCGTCGGCGCAGCGACGATGCCGCCCGTCGGCGCATACGTGAGAGCCTTCAGCGTAATCAATGATCGCTTGACCGCGTCGGGCCAGCGCCCATCGTAGGTGCAGCGCGCGCTCCAATTGCGCCAAGCCAGTTCGGTCGCTGCGATCGCTGCGTCGGCGTCGATCGGCAGCGGCCGCGCCTGATGCGAGGGGAAATAGCTTAGGACGAACGGGATGCGCTGTCCTCGTCGCACCGTGAATTGCGCGATGGTCGTGAACCCTTTGCCCCTGGTCTCGACTCCAGCGCGCAACTCCAGGGAGTCTGGGCCGGCTGTCGCAAGCAACGCGCTCTCGACGCGGCGCACCCAAGGTACGACGACACCGTAGCCGCAGCGGATGATGAGCTCCATTCGCATCGGAACCTGACCGCGCACGCCTTCGACGACGCGTACCACATCGGTCCGATCCGGCCATGGCGGCATGCAATCGACGAGCCGCACGGTGCCGCTCGCAGTCTCGAACTCGGTCTCGAGCACCAGCGTATCGCTGCGATAGATGCGACGCACGGTGCGCGCCTTTGCCGACGGCGCCAGCAGCCAGCGACCGTGCTCGTGAGTACCGAGCAGCGCGGCAAAACAAGCTCGCGAATCGAAACGCGGCGCGCACAGCCAGTCGATCGACCCGCCGCGTCCGACCAGCGCCGCGGTACGGGTATTGCCAATCATTGCGTAGCCTTCGATGGGGGTTGTCATTTCGTTTTGGCGCGGCCGCCTTGACAATCAACGCTCCCGTGGCGCTGCGCTATCAAGCGTCTCCAGGTCCACGATGACTCGATCTCCGAGGGGACCAACTCCCAAATCTCCGGAGGCAGCCCGCAAATGCGTCCACTCCCTCGATCGGGAACCGGGGTCGTGCGACAGCCGCGCCGCTTGATACCGCCCGAGGTCCGGACGCTGCCTTGCGCGAGTCGGGCGCAACGACGCACTTGGACAGTGGCTGCTCTTAAGGGCTGCCCGGGCGGCCAGCGTGCGGACGGCTGACAGGCCGTGTGCGCGACCCGATCGCCCCGGACCGGCGCACCGGTTGAGCTGTCGTCCGGCTTGCCCTTTTTGGCCGCGAACCCTTTGCGGTAGCGACCATCTCCCCAGAGGCGAAAGCCGCCGACGAAGGCATTGGCCTCGTCGCCTCGCCGACATCCCGGAGGGAGGCTCTTGAGCTTGTGGACATTGCCGCCCCCGAGCACGACGTCCTCAGGCTCGAGGGCGGCGACCAGGCGTGCGATGACGTCCGTCACATGCTTGCGCCATCGCTTCTTGCCGTGGCGTTTCAGCCCGCGACTGCCGACATAGTCCTCGTAGGTTGCCTTGCGGTAAGGAAGGTGGCCAAGCTCCATGGGCTCGACGATGCCGTCTACGATCAGCGCCGAACCAAGACCCGTTCCCAAGCCGAGGAAGAGCATTTTGCCGCCCATGTACGCGCCCAGGGCCTGCATGGCCGCATCGTTGACCATTCTGACCGGACACCCGAATGCGGCACGATAGTCGAACCCAACCCAACCCGGACCCAAATTGTGGGGCTCCGCGATCGGGTGTCCGTGGAGCACGAGCCCCGGATAGCCGATCGACACCGCGTCGTAAGCCCGGGATCCCACCATCGCCTTGACTCGGGCGACCATCTGCTCGGCGGTAAGCGTCGGCCCCGAAGCGAATTCCCGATGCCCCTTCTGCCCCGTGGCCAGCAGCTTGACATGGGTCCCGCCCACATCGACAACCAGCACCTTCATGAAGGACTTCCCGTCTGGTCAAAATTCGCGCCAGCTTGTCGACCTGCGTCCTCATGTCGCTGCGCCGCAGGCGCAGCCTTGACGGCGTGTCGTGCCTCGATTTTCAGCCTGCGCGAAACAATACGACATTTTCCACGCTCCGGAAGTTGCGTCTGTCGGCTTGCCTCCTACAAACTAGAGGGCCGGCGGTGCGCCCCTCTTCATCGACCCACAGGGAGGAACGGCGTCGGACGCAGGTTGTCCTAAACACGCGACCGGAACAACTTATCGCTGATGAGCCGCGAATCCGGCAGGGCGCCTTTCCACCCCGATCGATGCGCCCGGACCGACGCACCTTATGCCCCACGCCCAGGAGCAGCCGATTGAGCGCTCCACCCTCGCCCATGCAGTCTGCTTCCGGACTCGACCAGTTGTGCGTAAATACCCTGCGCTTCCTTTCGGTCGACGCCGTGCAGAAGGCCAACAGCGGCCACCCTGGCCTTCCTTTGGGTGCCGCGCCGATGGCGTACGTGCTATGGACCCGTTTTCTCAAGCACCACCCCTTGAATCCGGCGTGGCCCGACCGCGATCGCTTTGTCCTTTCCGCGGGCCACGGGTCGATGCTGCTATACAGCCTGCTCCATCTAGCCGGGTACGATCTTTCGCTGGAACAAATCAAGCGCTTCCGCCAATGGGGAAGCATCACGCCTGGGCATCCCGAGCGCGGCCTGACACCCGGTGTCGAGACGACGACCGGGCCGCTTGGCCAGGGCTTCGGGAACGGGGTCGGACTGGCGATGGCCGAGGCGCATCTCGCGGCGCATTACAACCGCGGCGGATTCGAGATCATCAACCATTTCACCTATGGCATCGTGAGCGACGGCGACCTGATGGAAGGCGTCGCGTCGGAAGCCGCCTCGCTAGCCGGCCACTTACGGCTTGGCAAGCTCATCTATCTCTACGACGACAATCGGGTGACGCTTTCCGCCGGCACCGACATCACGTTTACTGAAGACCGGGCGCGACGCTTCGAGGCTTATGGCTGGCACACTCAATCGATCAACGATGGCAACGACCTTAACGCCCTTGAGCAGGCGCTCTCGACCGCGCGCGCGGAAACCGAGCGCCCGTCTCTGATCCTGGTGCGTACGCACCTCGGCTACGGCTCGCCGAACAAGCAGGACACCTACCAGGCGCACGGCTCCCCGCTGGGGGAAGAAGAAGTGCGCTTGACCAAGCTGAACCTCGGCTGGCCGACCGAGCCGGCGTTTTACATCCCCGAGGAGGTGCGCGCGCATTTTCGCGCGGCGATCGCTAACGGTCAGCGGGACGAGGCTTCGTGGAACGACAAGCTATCCGGCTATGCGCGAGCGTTTCCCGCGCTCGCGGAGGAGCTGCAACAGGTCACGCGCGGCGATTGTCCCGTTGGCTGGGACGAGGGCATTCCCGCCTTTCCCGTGGATGCCAAAGGCCTCTCTACGCGCGTCGCGTCGGGACAGGTGATGAACGCCATCGCTCCGCGCTTGCCGAGCTTGATCGGCGGTTCGGCGGATCTCGATCCATCGACCTACACCGCGCTGCAGGGGCTGGGAGATTTCGAGCCGCCCGGCACGAACCCCCGCGATCGACAGGGGTCCGAGGGCGGCGGATGGAGCTACGCCGGCCGCAATCTGCACTTCGGCGTGCGCGAGCATGCCATGGGAGCGATCCTTAACGGACTGGCGGCGCACGGTGGGACCGTCCCGTTCGGCGCGACGTTCCTGGTTTTTTCCGACTACATGCGGCCGCCGATTCGCCTTGCCGCGTTAATGGGCCTCCACGTGATCTACGTGTTCACACACGACAGTATCGCACTTGGCGAGGACGGCTCGACGCATCAGCCGGTCGAGCATCTGGCGAGCCTGCGTTCGCTTCCTCGACTCAATGTCATCCGTCCGAGCGACGCTAACGAAACCGCGGTCGCTTGGAGGGTCGCGCTGGAGACTCGTGACCGCCCGGTGGCGCTGATATTGACACGGCAAGACGTGCCCACGCTCGACCGCACGCGCTTTGCCAGCGCCACCGGGCTGCGGCGCGGCGGATACGTCCTCGCAGACGCCCCCGATGGCAAGCCGGAGTTGATCCTGATGGCAACGGGGTCCGAAGTGGCGCTGATCGTGGCCGCACGAGAGCAATTGCTCGCGCGGAAGATCGCGGTGCGCCTTGTCTCGCTGCCAAGCTGGGAATTGTTCGACGCCCAGCCGCGAGAATACCGCGACGCGGTGCTTCCGCCCGCGATCGGCGCGCGGCTTGCGGTCGAGGCCGGCGTGCCGCTAGGCTGGCATCGCTACATCGGGGATCGCGGCGACGTGCTTGGCGTGGAACGCTTTGGCGCCTCGGCCCCGAGCAGCGTCATGATGCGCGAATATGGCTTCACCGCCGATAACGTCTGTACGCGGGCGTTGGCGCTATTGCGTTAGCCATTGAACGCTAGCGGATGCGAACCGCCACTTTTGCCGCGGGATTCGGGTGAAGAGGCTAGGCAGGCGGTGCATTTTTAAAGCTGCCCAACCGCCAGCCGCCTCGGCAACCGCCGCGTCAGATCCTTGGCGCTAGTGCCTATGCTTGCTGCACGGACGCTTGAGCAACCTTTCCCGGCGGCGCGCTCTTCAGTTCGATGCAGCCGATGAGGCTTCGCCACGACTTGATGAACGATTCAGTGCCCTCGCGCTGGAGCTGAGCGGCAAGGGCGATATCGTCGATACCATTCCCTGCAAATTGGGCGAGCGTTTCCTCGGCATCGCCTCCATCAACCGGCAACGCGCCCTTCATTTCGCCATGGTCGGCGAAAGCGTGCAAGGTCGTATCGGGCATCGTGTTGATGGTTTCCGGGGCCATCAACGCTTCGACGTAGAGCGTATCCGGGGCATCCGGATCCTTGGTACCGGTGCTGGCCCAGAGCAACCGCTGCGGCCGAGCGCCTGCAGCCTCGAGTTTTGTCCAGCTCGGCAAGGCCAGCAGTCCGCGGTAAGCCTTATACGTGCGCTTGGCGATGGCGATTCCGAGACGATTGCGAAGCTGCCGGGAACCCGGTCTTGTACTGCCACGTCCCAGCGGCTGACGAAGAGCGACGCGACCGAACTGACGTTCGGATCGAGTCCTGCCGCGATTCGCCGTGTGATACCGCGCATATATGCCTCTGCCGCTGCGATGTATTGCTCGCGCGAAAACAGCAGCGTCACATTTATCGGCACACCGCGGAAAATCGACTCCTCGATCGCTGGAATTCCCGCGCGCGTTCCGGGAATCTTGATGAACAGATTAGGACGCTGCGCGCACCGGTGCAGCTTAACCGCCGCGTTGATGGTCTCCGCCGTGTCGTCTGCCAATAAAGGAGAGACTTCCAACGATACCCAGCCGTCAACGCCGCCGGAACTGTCATGCGCCGGGCGGAACAAGTCGGCGGCGTCAACCAGGTCCGCGAGCGCGAGTTCGATAAACACGGCTTCAGCTGATTTGCCTTCGGCCCTTTGTTGCCGGATCGTGGCGTCGTAGGAGCTTTCCTCCTTGATCGCCTTGGCGAAGATGGTCGGGTTAGAGGTCAGCCCGGTCACTGAAAAATCGGTGATGTAGCGCCGCAGCGTCCCGTCCGTCAATAGCGCGCGGGTGATGTTATCGAGCCAAAGGCTTTGACCGAGATCATGCAGTTGCTGGGTCGGTTTCACGATGCCTCCTGTTGCGCATGGCCCGCCTGTCTGCTGTCATGGAGCATTGCCAGATCGGCATCGACCAAATCGCCAATGCACTCAATGCTTATGTCAGCCGGCGGATAGGCGGCGATATTGCGGGGGTCCATTGCGTAGTGCCCCTGCCGCGGGAAAATGGTCGTCAATCGTCCGTTCCAGGCTGCTTTCATCGCCGCCAGGATGCGCAGCTTGTCGTCTATCATCACGTAGTGCCGAGCCGGATAGCGCTTGACGACCGCGTCCAGCATCTCTTCCTTGTGGACGAAGATCAACACGCGTCCCTCGACGGCTGTCCACAGCCCCGAACGCTCGATCTTGCGGGGCTGAAACACGACATCCCCGTCGGAAAGAATGACCGTCAATCCGAGCAACCGAAGCCGGCGGATGGCGTCGAGTGCTCCCGGGTACAAACGGCTTGCAAACGGATAGTCGACCAGGAATGAAGATATCAGCAGCAACCGCGTGTCGCTCAAATCCTCCATCCGATAGCGCTGCAATGCACCCAGGTAGTCGGCATAGCCCAGCTCAGTGCGCAGGGCCTCGAAAATGGCCCAGTACCGATCCCTGCTCGCTGCTCCAAATTCGCGCTCGAGATGGTCCCTGAGATCGTCCTGCACACGGTCGTTGTCGAGCAGCGTGTTGTCCACGTCGAGCAGGAATACCAGGTCAGCGGCGGTTGCCATGTCTATGTCCGACCCGGTTTCGGGTTGTGCCAACCGCCGTCGGCTTTAATGAGCGCACCAGCCTCTTTGGGTCCCCAGCTGTGCCGCCGATATGGACGCACCCGATGGTGGTGCTTGAGAACGGGGTCGACCACTGCCCAGGCGGCCTCAACCGCATCCTCACGAGTGAACAGAGCGCCGTTGCCCGCCATGGCGTCGCCCAGAAGCCGCTCGTAGGGCATTTCCTCCCCTGGCTGTTCATCAAGCAAATAGAGCTCCCGCTGATCGCCGACGAATTCATTGCCGGCACGCTTGACACGCGCGGCAAGGGCGATCGCGGAGCTGGGGGAAAGGCGAAAGCGAAGGTAGTTGGCCGTGCCGGCGGCGGGGGCTGCGTCGTCGAACAGCTGCTGCGGCGGCGCCTTCAACTGGACCCGTACTTCGGCGGCCGTCTCGGGCAGAAACTTGCCTGAGCGCAGGTACCACGGCACCCCGCCCCAGCGCCACGAGTCGATGAAAACACGCAGCGCGCAAAAGGTCTCGACGTCAGAATCCTTCGCAACCCCCGTTTCGTTGCGATACCCCGTGTACTGACCGCGCACGACGTCGGCGGCCTGCAAAGGGCGCATTGCCCGGAATATATCGGCTGTCTCACGGTGCACGGTCCCAAAGCTGCGATAGGCAGGCGGCTCCATGGCAAGCAGCGCGACAATCTGGAACAGGTGATTCTGGATAACGTCACGCAGGCAGCCGGCGGTTTCGTAAAACGCGCCGCGACCCTCGACGCCGAAATCCTCGGCCAGCGTGATCTGAACGCTGGCGACGAAGTTGCGGTTCCAGATCGGTTCCAGGAACGAATTCGCGAAGCGAAAATACAGGATATTCATGATCGCCTCCTTGCCGAGGAAGTGATCAATGCGAAAGATCGAATCTTCCGCGAAGGCCGATCGGGCGATGCGATTGAGCTCCCGGGCGGAAGCCAGGTCGCGACCGAAGGGCTTTTCGACGATGATGCGCGCGCGATCGGTCAAGCCCGTGGCAGCGAGCCCCTTGATGACTGTCGCAAACAGAGATGGCGGAATGGCGAGGTAGAAGGCTGGGTGCCGCGCGTCGCCCAGTGCGGTCTTGAGCGCTTTGAAAGTCCCCGGGTCGTTGTAGTCGCCACTGACGTAGCGTAGCCGCGAGAGCAGATGCCGTAGTGCCGGCCGGTCATCGATCCTGCCCGATGCCCTTATGCCGTCGGTGGCGCGCTTGCGCAATCGCGCCAGATTCCATCTTGAGGAAGCGACGCCGACCAGGGGAACGTCAAGAGCGCGCCGCTTGGCCATCGCATAGAGCGCGGAGAAGATCTTCTTGTGAACGAGATCTCCCGTTACGCCGAACAGCACCAGCGCGTCAGAGCGTACCGTGTTGTCGTTGGCCCTGTTCATTCCAGGCTCTTGCCGTTCTTTATTTCGTCGTGCCCGCCAAACTGCTTACGCATCGCCGACAAGACGCGATTGGCAAAATCCGCGTCACCGCGCGAGTCGAAGCGCTCATAGAGCGCGGCGCTGAGGACCGGAGCCGGCACCGCCTCGTCGATTGCGGCCGAGATCGTCCATCGCCCTTCGCCGGAATCCGCCACGTGACCGACGTAGCTCTTAAGGTCGGGATCATTCACAAGAGCAGCCGCGGTAAGGTCCAGCAGCCAAGAACCGATTACGCTGCCGCGGCGCCATACTTCCGCGATCTCGGGCAGGTTCAGTTCGTATTGGTAGTACTCGGGACTCTGCATCGGCGCCGTCTCGGCGTTTGCAGCGCGCGCCCGCTTGCCGACAGCCGCATTGCGCAGGATGTTCAGGCCTTCGGCATAGGCAGCCATGATCCCGTATTCGATGCCGTTATGGACCATCTTGACGAAGTGGCCCGCACCTTGCGGCCCGCAATGCAGATAGCCATGCTCGGCGGTGCCATCGCGTTTCTGTCGTCCTGGCGTGGCAGGAGCCGCCTCGACGCCAGGAGCCAGCGTGGCAAAGATTGGGGCAAGACTCTCCACGATATCCGTTTCGCCCCCGATCATCAGGCAATAGCCGCGTTCCAATCCTTCGACGCCGCCACTTGTGCCGACATCCACGTATTGAATCCCCCGCGGCTTCAATTCCGCTCCCCGGCGAATATCGTCGCGATAATACGAGTTGCCGCCATCAATGACCAAGTCTCCCGATTCGAGCAGCGGCGCAAGCAGCGCCAGCGTCTGATCGACCACGGCTGCGGGCACCATCAGCCACAATATTCGCGGCTTGGTCAATCGCGCAGCCAGGTTTTCTAATGAAGATGCAGCAACGGCACCCTGCCGCACGAGTTGCGCAATCGCCTCTGGTTGCACATCGTAGACGACGCATTGATGGCCTCCTTTGATCAGGCGCCGCACCATGTTCGTTCCCATGCGTCCCAATCCAATCATGCCGATCTGCATTTGGAGATTCCTTGCAAAGCGGGGTGGTTAATCCATAGTCTTGATTGCTTCAGGGGCCCCGACGCGTGGCCTCACCACGACTCCCTTGTCGCGTGAACGTGGTCGACGGCACAAGCCTACAAGAACAGTAGCAGCCGCCAAAACAGGTCTGACCTCATCCCGGCATCCAAGTTCAGGAGCGCCCGCATCGCCCCGCCAGACCACCCTGCGACTGCTATTATAGCCGTCTCGGCCCGTCCAGCGGTCACACGGGCAGGGGACCCCCACGCAGGCGCGTTGCCGCACAAACTTCCCCCCGGCTAGCGGGCGCGTAGTGCCCGGGCGAGACTGCGGTCGTAGCCATAAGGTCGGACTCAAACAAGCACGCGTCCGGCAGAATCCACTATCGCGGTCGTATAGAAGAGGACCACCGGTATCGGCTGCGTGAGCGTCGCCGTGCTGGTCTTGCCGGCGGCCATTGCCGCGCGAATGCGCTCATCGGCTTCTTCACTGCGGTTGATCACGAAAAAATTCCGCAATGCCGGCGGGTGGGCGATGCGAAGACAGCCATGGCTGAAATCACGCCGTGTCTGCTCGAAGAGCTGCTGCGCGGGCGTGCTGTGCAGGTAAATATCCAGGTTGTTGGCAGACGAATTTCACCCCGCCCAGCGCATTCTTCGCTCCCGGGCGCTGACGGACACGTAGCGTGCCGGCCTCGAGACCCTGCAGCGTCGCCGCGTCGAGCGTCGTGATCGCCGCGCCGTTGCCATCGGTCGGCACCGCCTCGATATCAACGCTCCCAGTAATCGGGATCGCGCGCGAGCCGAGGGACGATTTCGCCGCGCTGGATTGCCCGCGGCACGTTCCAGAATGGGCTGAACTCTACGTAGCGCATTTCGCCGATGAACACCGGGTTTTCGTTGCGTAACCGCGCGCCCGACGATGACCGCCATCTGGAGCTGCGCCGCACTGTCATCGCGGGCGTCGGCGAAGCCCCAGAGGCGGAACGACGGAATGTTCACTGCGATCAGCGGCCCGGCGGGCAACCTCAGGAACTCAGCGCAGACGCTCGAGCGACCATTCGATCTGGTGCACGCGCGCAGAGAAAACGGCGTCGCCAGCTCGGCCATCGTGTCCCGGCCCAGCACGCCATCGATTTTCAGTCCGTGTCGGTACTGGATGCGCGCACCGCGTCGACGAGCGCGCCCTCGTAACGATTGTCGACTAGGGTCTCCCGATCGCCGGCAGGTCGCCGACGAGCCGAACACGCTCGCTCAGCGCGGTCGACACCGGTATAGACCCCGCCCCGGCCCGACCGCCGCGCGTGCCGGGCGGGCAGCGCCGGGAGCGGGGGGTCCACGGAATCGCCGCGAGCTCGGCGGTAGCGCAGCTGAGCGCGGCTTCGAGCCGCTGGTACAGCGTTGAACGAAGGCTCCGTCCGGGCGACGGCGTCGTGCAGGCGGCCGGTATCCATGCCGTTGCGCAGCAATGCGGCGAAATCGGAGCGGCCTGGCGCCGGGAACTGAACTTGAAGCCCGCGCGCGCGGGCGACACGTGTCCGCTGTGCAGATCGGACAGGAGTCGAAAGAACGCTACGGTCAGCGCGACTCCGCGCGCGCGACACGCTCTGGCGTCTCGGTCGCCGGCGGCGATGGCGCGCGCTTCGGTTTCGAGCCAGTCACCGTCCGTAGTCCTGCGGCATCGAGGCCGTGCTCCGGTGCCGCGGCCAGTTCGGCAAGACCGGCGCGCCATTGTGGTTTTCCCGGCGAGCCACTGCGGGGCGTAGCCACCGCCACGATAGAAATCCGTCGAGCGCATCGCGCAAAGTCGAAAAAATCCGGGGCGGCGGAGTTGCGGCAGGGTCCCGCGCGCAATCACCCTGCGAATCGCGTCGCCCTCCGGCGACAGGCTGCTGTTTCCGCACATTGCCTCCGCAAAGGAGGACCAGGGATGAACGCGGCCGGCACGAGCGGCAGAGGCGCAAGGCCGACGGGGGCCCGGGCAAACCGGCCGGCGCCGTGGATCAAAAAATCCATTTCGACATGAGGCACGGCGACCTTGACGCGGATCAACCTCGGTTTGCCGGAGAGTCCTATCATTGTTTTTTTTTTTTTTGGGTTGTCCAAATCCGACACGAAACCCCAATCCACCCCATGACACGACGTCATTCGACCCCCACCCCGACACTCCGCCGGGTAGCGTCGCCCGCGACCGCGACCGCGTGTTTGACGACGTCCGGCATGATCCCTATCAAATCAAAGGCAAGTACCGCGAACCGACGGTATGCGCCAGCTGTCGCTGCGGTCTTTCCATCACGGGCGCTGGGCGTTGGGGCGAGGCACCCGCGCAGGCTCACAAGGCGACGTGTCCGGCTTGCGCCCGTACCCGTGACGCCATCTGCCGGCGGGGGTCGGTCACGCTGTCCGGTGCGTTCTTCCATGCGCATCGCGCCGAGTGGTGCAGCTTGCTCAAAACACGGCCGAACGCGAGCGCTCCGAGCCATCCGCTGAACCGGATCATGAACGTTGCCGAGGGGGCACCCGACGCGACGGTGATCACGACTTGCGACGTCCATTCCCCGCGCCGCATCGGCGAGGCGCTCAAGCGCGCCTACGATGGCCACTTCGGATGCACTTCGGAGAGGACGAGTACTCGGTACGCGTCACCTGGAGGCGCTAGCATGCAAGACACCGCTGCAGATCACGGTTCGGCACATGGCGCATTCGCCGGCGCTCGACGCGCGCATCCGCGAGAGTGCTCTCAAGCTCGATGAGTTCTACCGCGCTATCGACAGCTGCCACGTCGTCGTCGAAGAGCAGGGCTGGCACTCGCAACAAGGGTCGCTGGTTCAACGTTCGCATTGTGGTCCGCGTTCCGGGCCATGAGCTCATCGTCAATCGCGATCACGACGAGGACGTCTACGTCGCGCTGCGCGACGCCTTCGCGAGCCTCACCCGGCGGCTGGAAGACGTCGCTCGACGCCAGCACGGCGAGGTCAAGACGCACGGGTCCCAGGCTTGAGGCGGGAGGGCGAAAGCATGCCGCCTCGCATCCTTCCACGACGTGCGGTCGGAGCCTCGCTGCCGATGCGGCGGGGCAAACGAGATGGACCAGGCGCGCCTGCTGGCGGCACTCGGCGCAGCCTGATTTTCGGCGCCGGGCTGCACGCGCGTCGAGCGGCTGGAAACGCATATTCCTGCGTGCTGCTGACCGGCCAGTACGCCTACAAGATCAAGAAGGCGGTCGCCTTCGGGTTCCTCGATTTCTCGACCCTGGCGGCGCGGCGATCTTCTGCGCTCGAGGAGCTGCGCCTTAACCGCCGGCTCGCCCCCTCTCTCTATCTGGATGTCGTACCGATAACCGGCAGCGTCGACGCACCGGTCCTCGGGGGCGAGGGGCCGGCGCTCGAATACGCGGTCAAGATGCGCGAATTTCCGCAGGCCGCGCTTGCCAGCGCTCAGCCTCGCTCAAAGACAAAATCTCGCCCGCCGATGTCGATGCGCTGGCGGCAAGAGTCGCCGCCTTTCACGGCACGATCGTACGCGGCCGTCGCTCGACGGAGCCTTCGGCGCACCGGATGCCGTGCTGCGCGTGGCACGGCAGAACTTCGCTGAAATTGCGCCCGTCCTGCTCGACAGCCGTCGAAGAGCACGACGAATCGACGCGCTCGCGGCCTGGACCGAGCGTGAGCACGCGTCGCGCCGAGCGGCGTTCCTGCAGACGGCGCGAGGAGGGCTTCGTCCGCGAGTGCCACGGCGATCTGCACCTGGGCAATATCGCGCGCTCGACGGCGAACGGTCAATTTTCGACTGCATCGAGTTTAACGAGTCGATGCGCTGGATCGACGTCATGAGCGAGGTCGCGTTCACGGTCATGGACCTCGAGGATCGCAAGCGCGCCGACCTGGCCCGGCGCTTTCTCAATGCGTATCTGGAGCGTGACCGGGGACTATGCCGGGCTCGCGGTACTGCGCTTCTATCTGGTCTATCGCGCCCTGGTACGAGCGAAGATCGCCCGTCTGCGCGCCCGGGCAGCTCGCGGCCGGCCCCGAAAGCCGCGCGCTCGATAGCCGAGTATCGCGGGCTACGTGAACCTCGCCCGCAGATATGCGCGAGCGCCGCGGGCGGCGATCGTGATCACCCATGGCTTTTCGGGCTGCGGTAAGACGACCCTTCGCAGTCGCTGCTGGAAACGTTGGCGGGGTGCGTATCCGCAGCGATGTCGAGCGCAAGGCCTGCACGGACGCAGGCCGCGAGCACTCCGCGGGCGCCGACCAACGCGGGCTGTACTCGCCACTGATTGGACGCGGGCGAGCGTATCAGCGTGCTCGCCAACTCTGGCGCGAGCGGCGTCGGCGCCGGCCTGGGTCGCGATCGTCGACGCGACTTTTCTGGAGCGCTGGCAGCGCGACCTGTTCCATGATCTGGCGACGGAACTGGATGTCTCCGTTCGTGATCCTCGACCTTGCGGCGGGCGTGGCAACGTTGCAGCAGCGCATCGCGCAGCGGGTTGCGGCCGGATCCGACGCTTCGGACGCCGACCTCGGCGGTGCTCCGGGCGGCAGCTGCGTCGCGACGAGCCGCTCGCTCGGCGCGGAGCAGCCGTCCGTGATTGGCTACGATGCCGAAGCGCGCTGCCCCCAGGCGAACCAGCCGGATGCGTGGCGGGCCCTCCGCGAGCGCCTCGATCCCGCGCGCCCGTCCAACCCCTAGCGCCCACCGACTGTCAACCCGGCCGCGCCGGTGGCCCGCGTCAGCCGCGGCGCGCGCGGCGTTTGCGCGGGCAACCGGTGAGCGGATCAGGAGACCGGCAAAGGTCGTCTCGCGCAGCGACCATCTCGGCATCGCTGCCGAGGAACACGCGCGAGAGTCCGCGCCGGCCGTGCGTTCCAAGGACGATGAGGTCCGCGTCCCCACTTCTTGGCCTGCTTGATGATCATATCGGCAACCGGCTTCCCGACGGCTCCAGTAACACGGACTCGACCTGGAATACCGCGCTTGCGCACCTTGGCCTCGGCGCTCTGGTGAGCAGCTTCTTTCCATCCGCGCGCAGTGCCGCCATGAACTCGTCGACGTAACTCGGCGGTATGTACACCATGCCATCGACCCCGGCCGACACGACCAGCTCGTCGATTGACATGCAGCAGGCAGAGCTTTGCCTTCTGGTCGCTTGCCAGTCCGATCGCCTCGTCGAGCCCGCGATCTGACGTCCGGGCTGCCGTCGATGGGAACCAGAATCCTGCGGAACATGGTACTGCTCCTTCGCTGGAGTTGACCAGAGCGCCCCGTTCGCGATGGCAAGGCCGCTGCTCGGCCTGTCGCGACGCCCTTTAGTGCGCCATCAGCACCGGGAACCGTCATGGCCGCGAGCAGCGCGCGCGTCGCGCCGCCCAAGACCTCCTCGGCCAGCGAGGCTGGCCGTATCCGCCCATCACGATCAGATCGCGCCCATGTCGGCGGCGCGCGACAACAGCCAATCGCCGACGGCCACGTCGCCGCCGTCAAGATTATCGTGATCGATGCGGGCGGTGATGCCATGGCGGCGGAGTAGGCGCCAAGTCGTTCGCGTGCCGGCGCATCCGCGCCACGTGCTGTGGCACCGGGGTCGAGACAGACCACGGTCACGCGCCGCGCGCGACACAGCAACGGCATTGCATCGGCGAGCGCTCGCGAAGCCCTCCCGGCCACCGTCCCACGCCACCAGAATATTGCCTCCGACCGTCGCCGTGCGCGCCGATGTAGGGAACGACGTAGCGTCGGCCGACCGGTTTCAAGGAGCACCGCTGCGACCATGCGGGCGACGAAGGGCCAGCCGGCGGTGGCCAAGATCGGGCTGGGCTCACAACAACCAGATCAACGGCGTAGCGGCCATGCGCCACCGCGGCCTCGATCGCCGGGGCCGGCGGGCGCACGCCATTCCACATCGGTCAAGCCGGCTGCGGCCGCAGCCTTGCTAAACGCGTCTTCCGCCGCGCGCCCTGCACGCTGGCGGACTCGCCGAGACGTCGCGCAACGATTTCTTTCGGGAGCAGCGCCGCGAGCGACGGCGTAATCTCCGGGGCGTCGTCAATGTAGGCCCCGACCAGCTGGGCGCCAAAATCACGGCAAAGTCCGATTCCAACGCCAAGCCGGGCCCGGACATTGCGGGCTGGGGTCGATCTGAACGAGAATGCTTTGGTAAGGCATCATGATCTGGGCACCGCGGCACAAGCCGGCGGGCGACGCTTCCGTCACGGATTGGACGGGTAGAGCATAGGCGAGGCAATGCCGCTCATTCTTGCTCGAGATCAAACTATCCATGGTTCTTATCCGCAACCGTTCCCCTGCGATGAACGCAGAAGTTACACCGGCCGGCACCGTTCGGTCCAGAACCCTGGCGCCTGCAACCGTCGGCAAGGTAAGCCGGCCCCGCGTGCCGCCAAGCCTCGCGCCGACTGAGGCGCACCAACGAGCCGCCGCATGCCCTGGAACTCCGAGTACTTTCCGGCAGCAATGCAGCGCCTCCCGCCGCCGGTGCGGGAGAAAGCGATCGAGATCGCGAACGCCCGGCCGGGTCGAGGGCGACGGGCGAGGGCAACGCCATCCGCATCGCCATTGCCAAAGCAAAGGAGTGGGGCTGCGGGACGGCGGGAAGCGGGTAGGCGCTCACGCCCCCGCGCGGGTCCGCGCCGCCGCCTTCGCGGCCAAGGGCGGGCGCAGCTCCCCGGCGCCCGCCTGCGACGGGCTGAACAGATGCGCCGCATGTCCGTTATACGGGCCGGCGCCACTTCGCCGGGCTGTTGGATAGCGTGTACTCTGATCGGGCGATCAAAATCCTTGAGTGAAACTTCTCCCAGGTCCTGGAAGGTCAGGCCCTTTCCGATGCACAGTTCGGCAACCACGTTCGATACGAGGCTCTGTTTCGGCTGGGCATGGGAACAGAGCCGCGCCGCAAGCTGAACCGTCGCTCCGAAGAGATCCATGTGATTTTCGACAGGCTCTCCCGCCGCGGCGCCAATCCGAACCTTGACCGGGACGTCCGTGTTCTCTCGCTCGTGTTGAGCCAACGCAGCCTGGATCCGGGTGGCGCAGCGCGCCGCCGCCACAGCTGAAACGAAACAGGCCATGATGCCGTCTCCGGTGTGCTTGATCTCGCGGCCGCCAAATGCGCCCAAAGGCATCTCGGACGATCGCGTCGTGCGACCTTCGAGAAAGAGCCAGTGGCAGCTTCGTCCCCTAGGCGTTGCGTGAGCGCGGTCGAGCCGACGATATCGGTGAACAGGACGGTCCGGATTCCCGGGTCGCGCTGGTTTTCCGACGCCGCCAGGAACGAGCGCGGCGCCAGCGTTATTTACTCCACACCCCCCCAGGAATCCCTCCGCAATCTCGGGCGCGACTTCGATGATCTTCGCCGCGACCAAGCCATGCGCTTCACGGTGCACCCAGGCTGCCGCCTCCGGGCTCGGCGCGCTGCAGAGGCAGAAAATCTTGCCGCAGCTCTCGTTAAACCAGTATTTGTGGTACTCCACACCATACTTTTGCTGCGTTTCGACATCCAGCGCTGTGCGCCTTCGCCAACGGCTTCCGCGGTAGCGTCCGTGGATCTCATGGATGTCCATATACACCGGCATGTCGATCTCCGCGTTTTGACGGTCTAAGCTAAGCGTCCGACCGGTTAGGGTTTGCAGCGCTTTCAGGCCTCGGATGATACATGATGGGACACAGTCATTGCCGGCTGTGTGGCGCAGGGTCTGATAGACGACGCAATAACGCTCAGTCAAGCGAATTAGCGTGCTCAACTCGTCTTCGGACGCGTCGGTCTCCGAGATCAAAATGAAGGCGGATGCGCTGGAATCCGACTCGGCGCGTATCCTTGCGCGACCCCCAAGGTGCCGCGAAAGTCGAGATCGCCTTCGGCTCTGACCGCGCCGCTTTGAATAACGACGCCTATCGCCGTCGGCTACGGCGTTGAGCGTCACACCGGCGCAGGCAACGAGCGCCTCGAGCAGCATGTCGCCGGAGCACGCGCTTAGTCCGTTGCCCTCCCGTTGCCGGATGCAACCCTGCCGCGACGAGTGCCTTGCCGGTTTGAACGTTGCAAGTGACCCCCTCGCCGAGACGGCCATGGGCCCTCAGGGTGATCAGCGCGGCATCGGGGTGCTCCTTGTAGCGCTCTTTTATTGGCGCTTGGATGGTTCGAAGCTCTTCTGTCTTCATTGGAACCCCTTCTGTCTCGTTGCGCGCCGAGTCTTGTGATCAACGCGTTGTATTATAAAAAAGGCCGGCTTGGCCTCCGAGGTTGGGGACTCAATATACCAGTGACGTGGCTAAAGCGTCACGCCGGGAACTGCACCCAGTGAGCTGCCAAGAGCGGCCACCACCGGCTGACCGCTTCCGGGACACGAGCGTTCATAACGCCTCATCCTCCAGAGCGGTCGCCGACCGGTTCTCCCGCGCCGTCGCGGCTGTAACCTAATTACCGGTTTGCGGCGCAGAATGCGAAAACGCGTCCGGCTCTCCGTATCCCGCTAGGTCAATTTCCGGGATTGTGCGGCGCGGATACCAGTGAAGGGAGATTCGAATGGCAAAGTATTTGTTTGAGGCTCGCTATACCGCCGAGGGAGTGAAGGGGCTCGTCCGCGAGGGCGGGACGGGGCGGCGAGCGGCGGTCGCGAAGGCTTGTGTTAGTGCCGGCGGCAAGCTTGAGGCGATGTATTTTGCTTTCGGCGGTGTAGACGCCTATGCCATCGTGGATATGCCCGACAACTCGACGGCGGCCGCGTTCGCCCTGGCGGTCAACCAGGGCGGCGCGGCGACGACGAATACCATCGTGCTGATGACCGCGGAGGAGGTCGACGCCGCCGGGAAGAAGACGATCGCCTACAGCCGCCTCCACGGGCTGACGCATCGGTGACGGCGCTCCGCGGAGCGCGCATCGCGCAGCGGCTGCTTCCCGGGCTCGTCAGGAGGAGACGGCGCCGCGACTCGGACACGCCTATCATGATATTTCCAGACCGAGAACGATGACCCCGACGGCGCGCACCAGAGGAAGCCATGGGAACCGCTCAGCTCATCGATCGCCTATTGGAAGTCGTTGTCGCGGATGTGGGAGATCTGGTGGACCCGAACCGCGGGCCCGGAGGCCGTCGATGCGGCGCGCCGCAGCCGCTTCAACGCGCTGGTGCGGTTTGCGCGCAACCGCTCGCCGTTCTATCGCGATGCCTATCGTGGACTGCCGGAACGCGAACTCGATCCGCGCGAACTGCCGGTTGTGACCAAGCCGAGGTTGATGGCGCATTTCGACGATTGGGTCACCGACCCCGAGATCAAGTTGGCCGACCTCGCCGCATTTGTCGCCGATCGCGAGCACATCGGGGAACGCTATCTCGAACGCTATGTCGTATGGAAGAGCTCGGGCAGTACGGGCGAACCTGGCGTCTATGTGCAGGACGCTGATGCGCTCGCAACGTTCGACGCGCTCATGGCCGTGCATCTCGATCTGATGGGCTTCGGGTCGCGATATTCCTGGGACCTGCTGGCGGGCGGGGGGGCGGGCGGCGCTGGTTATTGCTACTGGCGGTCATTTCGCAAGTATTGCCTCGTGGCGGCGCGTTTGTCAAAGCAGCCCATGGATTCCGGCGCGTGCCTTTTCCATCTTGGACCCGCTGCCCCAGCTCGTTGCAGCGTTGAATGATTATCGACCCGTATTGCTCGCGAGTTATCCGACAATGCTCTCGCTGTTGGCCGAAGAGCACGAAGCCGGGCGGCTGAGGATCGAGCCGGCGAGGTTATGGTCAGGCGGTGAGTGCCTGGCGCCGGACGCGGCCACGGCCATCGAAGGCGCCTTCGGCTGTCCTTTAGCCAACGAGTACGGTGCCTCCGAATGCATGAGCATTGGCTTCGGCTGCCCGGAGGGGTGGCTGCACGTCAACGCCGACTGGGTGCTGCTCGAACCGGTTGATCTTGACTACCGCCCGACGCCGCTTGGCGAAGCGTCACACACGGTGTTGCTCAGCAACACCGCCAATCGGGTGCAGCCGATCATACGGTACGACTTGGGCGACAGCATCATCGCCAAGCCCGGGCCATGTGCCTGCGGTAATCCACTTCCCGCAATCCGAGTGGAGGGCAGACGTGATGACGTACCCTCGATGCGTGCCCCGGATGGCAAGCTCATACGTCTGCTGCCATTGGCGCTCACGACAATCGTGGAAGAGGCCACGCACGTACATCGATTCCAGATCGTACAGACGGCCGCGGACCGGCTAACGCTGCGCCTCGATCCCTCCGGTGACGGCGCTCGATACGCGGTTTGGCGCGCCGCCGCGGAAGCCTTGCGAGGCTATTTGGCGCAACAATCGCTTCCCAACGTGCACGTGGGGCTGGATCGACACGGCCCACTCGCCGATCGGCGTAGCGGCAAGTTGAGGGAAGTCATCGTGGCCATGGAGCGCGCGCCGGGCAAGGATTGACAAGCTGCACCAAAGCATTGCAAGGTCGGCTTGCGAGTCACGAAAGACCGCCGCACGCGTGCGCTGGCGACCCAGCCCGTGAAGTCGGTTCCAGATTAAACATCGGAGCGGGAATGAAGCTTGTTTTACTGACTTGCGCCGGCCTGCTGTCCACAGCGGGTGACGCGGCCAACGCCCAGTCTGCGCAAGACCTGCTGGTGCACTATAAGTGCTACATCTGAGACCACGCGGATACCGCGACCAAATCCGGCCCCGCGTACGTCGACGTCGCCGCCAAGTATGCGGGCAACCGGCGGGCGGTCACGATTGTCGCGGGTCAGGTGGGAAAGGGCGCCCATGGCGGCGGGCCGTGGAACATGCCGCCCCATCCGGAGGTTTCTGCGGCCGACGCCAAGAAGATCGCGCTCTACATTCTCTCGCTTGCGCCCCGCCCACCGGAGAAGAAGGACTGATCGACGACCGGGGCGCTGCGGCCGCTTGGCGAGCGGCGGCGGGTCGGCGATCCGGGCCGTTCGGGCAGCGGCGCGCAGCCCTTGTCGCTAGCGGCGGGGGAGCGGCGCGCGGGTCGGGGCTCGTTTCGCGGCATCGCGCAGGATCGAGACAACTTCATCGTCCTCGACCTGCGGAAACCTGTCATAGAACTGGCTGATGGCGTAAAAGCCCATCGGCGTATGCAAACAGACGATCTCGTCGGCCAGCGGTCGCACCGTCTCGACCGCCTCGGGCGAGGCCACTGGCACTGCGCAGGTGAGCTGCCGTGCGTTCTTGGCACGCATCGCGTGCAGGGCCGTGACCATTGTCGCGCCGGTGGCAAGGCCGTCGTCAACAACGATGACAGCGCGACCCGACGGATCGAGCGGCGGGCGCGCCGGCGTGTACAGCGCCCGGCGCCGGCGCATCGTTTCGAGTTGGGTGGCGATCTCGCGCTCGATGTAGCGACGCGACGCGCCCGTGGCGTGCAGGTGGTCTGCGAGGTATGTCCAACCCGTCTCGTCGATCGCGCCGATCGCGAATTCCGGATTGCCTGGGGCGCCGATTTTGCGGGTCAGCACCACGTCGAGGTCGCCATCGAGCCGCTCGGCGACAATCCTCGCCATCGGCACCGCGCCGCGAGGGACCGCCACGACCAGCAGCTGGCTCCCCCGCCACTTCATCAGCGCCCGCGCCAGAAGCTCACCTGCCTGCGCGCGGTCGGCAAATCTCATAGGGGTTAATCGCGACTGACCAGCTGTCAGCTCGAACTGACGCGACGAGATGGCCTTAACTCCGGGTCAACAATGGCGCAGCCGCGTATCTTATGATGGTGATGCGTTATTGCCGGCCGGCCACGCCGGCCGGTGTCTGTGAATGTCAACCCAAATCCGGGGATTCAAAATGCCCATCAGCGAATTCTGCCAGCGTGACGTCGTCTGCGCGACGCCGGAGACAACCGTCAGCGAAGCCGCGAGCCTGATGCGCCGGCATCATATTGGCGACGTCATCATCGTCGAGAAGCGCGACGGCAAGCAGCTACCGATCGGCATCGTGACCGATCGCGACATCGTCATCGAGGTCATCGCCGCCGGCATCGATCCGACGCTGCTCAAGCTCGGCGACCTGCAGCTCAAGCCCCTGCTGACCATTGAGGAAGGTGCAAGCTACGCCCCAGACAGTGTCCAAGATGTCGGTCGGGGGTGTGCGGCGCCTGCCGGTTGTCGGCGCCGACGGAACCCTTACCGGGATCATCACCTTGGACGACATGTTCTGGCAGCTCGCCGCGCCGCTGGCGGCGCTGGCGGGGCTTACCGGCCGCGAGCGCCAGCTGGAGGCCTTCACGCGCAAATAGGGTCCGGCCGCTCCATGGCCGGCGCCTCGGCGGTGCCCTGCGCCCGACAGGGTCACCTTCGCGGGGTCGATCCGGGCCCATCGCTGCCTTCGGGCGGTGAAACCAATGGGGAGGCCCGCCGCTCAAAACAGCAGGCGCAACGGGCGCGCCTTGGGGTGGGATGTGATATGGATCAAGCAGTAATGCGCGCAGCCGTGGCATCATGGCCAAAGCCATCCGGGCAAACTGAGCCGTTATGAGGACAAAACATCGCGCATCGACCGAGGCGGGCGCTGCGCCGCGACGGGCGACGGTGACGCAATTGCGACCGAAGACCGGCCCACGCGCGGAGAAGGGGCGCGCCGAAGCAGCCCCGCGCCAGACGGGTCTCGACCCCGGCATTTCTGCGCGATTCGTACGCCGCGACGGCTTTGGCGGAAGTTCTCGACCGTTCGCTGCACGCCGCGCTGGCGCGCTTCACGGTGGGCGTCTCGCCGATGACTCTGATCGGCGCGTATGCAGATTGGGCGGCGCATTTGGCATACTCGCCGGGGAAACAGCTCCAGCTCGTCGAGAAGGCGGCCCGCAAATGGGCCCGTCTGGCGAGTTACGCGGCTCGGCGCGCTGCAAGCCGCGAGGGTTGCGAGCCATGCATCGAGCCGCTGGCGCAGGACAGACGGTTCCTTGCCGGGGCCTGGCGGCGACCGCCTTATGACCTGATCTACCAGTCGTTCCTGCTGGGGCAGCAGTGGTGGCACAACGCGATGACCGACATGCGTGGCGTGTAACGAAAAGAACGAGAACATCGTCACCTTCGGTACGCGGCAATGGCTCGACGTCTTCTCTCCGTCGAACCAGTTGTTCACCAATCCCGAAGTCCTCGATCGCACGCGAACCGAGATGGGCATGAACTTCATGCGCGGGGCGCAGAATTTTGTCGAAGATTGGGAGCGCGCCATTGCCGGCCGCAAGCGCGGTCGGGGACCGAGGCGTTCCGGGTCGGCCATGACGTCGCCATAACGCCGGGGAAGGTCGTCTATCGCAACCGGCTTGATCGAGCTGATCCAGTACGCGTCCGCGACCGCCGAGGTGCGTCCCGAGCCCGTGCTCATCGTCCCGGCCTGGATCATGAAGTACTACATCCTTGACTTGAGCCCGCATAACTCGCTGGTCAGATATCTGTCGAACAGGGGTATACGGTATTCATGATCTCCTGGAAAAACCCCGGTCCGGAAGATCGCGAGCTGTCGATGGAGGACTATCGCCAGCTAGGGGTCATGGCGGCGCTCGATGCTGTGGCTGCCATCGTGCCGGGACGCAAGGTGCATGCGGTTGGCTATTGCATCGGCGGCACGCTGCTCTCGATCGCGGCCGCGGCGATGGCTCGTGACGGCGACGAGCGGCTCGCCACGGCGACGTTTTTGCCGCCCAGACGGACTTCACCGAGGCCGGCGAGCTGATGCTGTTCATCAACGAGAGCCAGCTCGCCTTCCTCGAGGACGTCATGTGGGAGCAGGGCTTTCTCGACAGCCGGCAAATGGCGGGAACGTTCCAGTTGCTGCGCTCCAACGACCTGATCTGGTCGCGCATGGTGCGTACCTATCTGATGGGCGAGCGCGAACCGATGACCGACCTCAATGCCTGGAACGCCGACGCGACGCGGATGCCGTATCGCGAGCACAGCGAATACCTGCGCCGCCTGTTCCTCGACAACGACCTTGCGGAAGGCCGCTTTCCCGCCGGCGGCCGGCCGGTGGCGCTGTCCGACATCCGTGTCGCCGTGTTCGCGTCGGCACGGAAACCGACCACGTCGCGCCCTGGCGCTCGGTGTACAAGTTCCACCTTCTGACTGACGCCGAAGTTACGTTTCTGCTGACCAGCGGCGGCCACAACGCCGGTATCGTCTCCGAGCCCGGGCACCCGCTCGCCACTATCGCGTGGCGACCAAGCGCCAGAGGATCATTATGTCGACCCCGACCAATGGCTGGGGTCCACCCTGGCAAGGAGGGCTCGTGGTGGCCCGAATGGGTCGCGTGGCTCGAAGCGCGCTCCGGCGCGCCCGTGGCGCCGCCGCACATCGGGGCCCCGGGGGCGGGTTATGCGCCGCTTGCCGCTGCGCCGGGAAGCTACGTCCTCGGGGCATGACGGCCTAGCACCCACCGCGCAATCCCTGGCGCGGGTGTCGGGCGAACCGCTCGCCGCGCTGTCTGCCGAGCGCGACCGACTCCGCCGCGTTGCGCAACACGCTCGCACGCGGCAACATCGGCGCCCATAGGCCGCAAACTTTCGCTGCATGCCCCGCTTCGCCGCCAACCTGTCGTTCCTGTACACCGAGGTGCCCTTCCTCGACCGCTTCGCTGCCGCCGCGCAGGACGGCTTCCGCGCCGTCGAGTTCGGGTTCGGCTACGACTTCGCCGCGCAAGATCTCGCCGCGCGCCTGAGCGCGCACGGTCTCGAGCAGGTGCTGATCAACGCGCCTCCGGGCGACCTCGCCGCGGGGGAACGTGGCCTCGCCGCGCTGCCCGGCCGCGAGCACGAGTTCGCGGCCAGCGTCGTCACCGCGCTTGCCTACGCGCAGGCCCTTGCCTGCCCGCGCGTGCACGTCATGGCCGGCGTGCTGCCCGAGCGGCGACACCGCGCAACGCGCCCGGCATCGCGCGACATTCGTGCGCAATCTGCGCGTCGCGGCACGCGCCGCCGCGGAGCAGGGCGTTACGGTGACCATCGAGCCGATCAATCCGCGCGATATGCCAGGCTACTTCCTGACCCCGCAGGCCGATGCGCACGCCATCCGCGACGAGGTCGGCGCGCCGAACCTCAAGGTGCAGATGGACCTCTACCACGCGCAGATCGTCGAAGGCGACCTGTCGACGAAGCTGCGCCAGTGGCTGCCGCAGATCGGGCACATCCAGATCGCGGGCGTGCCCGGACGGCATGAGCCCGACGTCGGCGAGATCAACTACCGCTTCCTCTTCGCGCTGCTCGACGAGTTGGGCTACCCCGGCTGGGTCGGCTGCGAATACCGGCCGCGCGCGGGCACGTCGGCGGGACTCGGGTGGATGAAGACGTTGCTCTAGGAGCGCGGGTGGTCACAGCGCCACGCTCATCCCGCCGTCGATGAAGATCATCTGGCCGGTGACGTAATCCGCGGCGCTCGAGGCGAGAAACACCGCGAGTCCCGAGATCTCGTCGGGCTGGCCCCAGCGTCCCGCCGGCGTGCGCTTCATACCCACGCGTTGAATTCCGCGTTGTCGATCAGCGCGCGATTCATCTCGGTCGCGAAATAGCCCGGCGCGATCGCATTGACCTGGATGTTGTGCGGCGCGAGCTCGACCGCCATCCCGCGCGTCAACTGCCGCACGCCGCCCTTCGCCGCCGTGTAGGGGACCACGGTCGGGCGCGCCAGCTCGCTCATCAGCGACGCGATGTGGATGATCTTGCCGCTCCTGCGCGCGATCATGCCGGGGAGCGCCGCCTGCGAGACGAGGAAGGGCGCGGTGAGGTTGGTCGCGATCACCTCGTCCCAGTCCTCCTGCGGAAACTCGACGAGCGGATGGCGGCGCTGGATGCCGGCGTTGTTGAACAGGATGTCGAGGCTGCCGTGCTCGCGCTCGATCGCGTCGACGGCGCGCGTAATGCCGCGCGGTCGGTGACGTCGAATACGCGGTCGCCGCGGCGAGTCCCTGCGCGGCGAGCTTCTGCCGCCGCGGCGAGCTTTCCCGGTCGCGGCCGTTGAGGACGACCGTCGCGCCCGCGTGCGCGAATCCCTGGGCGATGGCGAAGCCGAGGCCGCGATACGCGCCAGTGACGAGCGCGACTTTGCCGGAGAGATCGAAGGGCTGATCCACGCAGAGGGTTCGCCGGCGGCCCGTACGCGGTCACTGCGACCGCGACGTCGGGCCGGGCGCGGTCGCGCGACCGGGGCGCTGCGAATCCGAGCGCGTCGACTACGCGCGACGCGCTCGATCGGCGCGGCTGCCAGCTTCGCAGCACGGAACGCCGCGAGCAGCTCGGCCTCCTTGGCCTTGGCGGCCCTGAGGTGGCGCTCCTTCACGTGGCCGTAGCCGCGGATGTGCTCGGGGATGCTCGCGAGTCGACGGCGAGCGCGTGGTTGTGCGCGGCGAGCCGCGGCAGTGATCTCGTCGATCAGCGCCTCGTAGTCGGCGATGAGCTGGCGCTCCGCCTTGCGCTCCGCCTCTGCCGAACAGGTCGAACGCGTGCCGCGCAGGCCCTTCAACTTCGCCAGCACCCGGAACGCCCTCATCATCCAGGGACCGTAGCTGCTCTTCTGCGGCTCGCCGGTCGCGGATCGGGTTGTTGGTGAGCGGCGGCGCGAGATGGAAGCGAGCTTGTAGTCGCCTTCGAATTGCGCTGCGACGCGCTGCAGCGAATTCGCCTCGGTGTACAGCCGCGCGACCTCGTATTCGTCCTTGATCGCGAGCAGCTTGAAGTAGTAGCGCGCCACCGCCTCGGTGAGCGCGGTCTGCTCCGGCAGCTGCTGCGCTTCGGCCGCACGCACCTTGGCGACGAGATCGGTGTAGCGCGCGGCATACGCCGCGTCCTGGTAGCCGGTCAGAAACGCGGCGCGGCGCGCGATGATCTCGTCGAGCGGGTCGACAGCCGCTGCGAGTCGGGCTTGGCCGCCGGATGGCGGCGGCGATGACGTGCTGCGGCATCGACCGCGGCGCGGCGGCCCCAGTGGAAGCTCTGCTTGTTGGCCTCGACGGCGGCGCCGTTCAGCTCGATCGCGCGCAGGATCGACGCCTCCGACAGCGGGATCAGGCCGCGCTGATAGGCGTAGCCGACCATGAACAGGTTGGTCGCGATGGAGTCGCCCATGAGCGCGGTGGCGAGCCTGGTGGCGTCGAGGAATTCGCGTCGCCGGGCGCCGACCGCGTCGCGAATCTCCTGCTCCATCAGCCCAGCGGAAATGAGGTCGGCGTCGCGCGTGAAATCGGCGGGCATCACCAGCGCGGTGTTGACCAGCGCCTTGCGTGACCCCTCTCTGCATCTTCGCCAGCGCCTCGTCGCCGACGCCGGTCAGGATGTCGCAGGCGAGCACCAGCTTCGCCTCGCCGGCGGCGATGCGCGTCGCATGGAGCTCTCCGGCGTGGTCGGCGATGCGCACGTGCGACACGACCGCGCCGTTCTTCTGCGCGAGGCCGGTCATGTCGAGCACCGAGACGCCTTTGCCTTCCAGGTGCGCCGCCATGCCGAGCAGGGCGCCGATGGTGACGACGCCGGTGCCGCCGATGCCGGTCACCAGATGCCGTAGGGTTCCGCCGGGTCGCCACCGGCACGGGCGCCGGCAGGCGCGAAAAATCGGCGGCATCGGCCTTCTTGGGCTTGCGCAGCAGCCGCCCTCGACGGTGACGAAGCTCGGGCAGAAGCCCTTGACGCAGGAGAAGTCCTTGTTGCAGGAGGACTGGTCGATCGTGCGCTTGCGGCCGAACTCGGTCTCGACCGGCGCGACCGACACGCAGTTCGACTTCACGCCGCAATCGCCGCAGCCTTCGCAGACCAGTTCGTTGATCACGACGCGCTTGGCCGGATCCGGATACTTGCCGCGCTTGCGGCGGCGGCGCTTTTCGGCGGCGCAGGTCTGGTCGTAGATCAGCACCGTGCAGCCGGGCAACTCGCGCAATTCGCGCTGCACGGCATCGAGCTCGTCGCGGTGGTGGATCTCGATGCCGGGGCGAAGGAGCCGGCCGGATACTTGCTCGGCTCGTCGGTGACGACGACGATCTTCTTCACGCCCTCGGCGGCGACTGCTGCGCGATCAGCGCCGGCGAGATCGGGCCGTCGACCGGCTGGCCGCCGGTCATCGCCACGGCATCGTTGTAGAGGATCTTGTAGGTGATGTTGACCTTGGCGGCGACCGCGGCGCGGATCGCGAGGATGCCGGAGTGGAAATAGGTGCCGTCGCCGAGATTGGCGAAGATGTGCTTGTCTGTCGGTGAACGGCGCCTGGCCGATCCAGGGCACGCCTTCGCCGCCCATGTGGGTGTAGGTCGACGGTCGGGCGATCCATCCAGATCGCCATGACGTGGCAGCCGATGCCGGCCGTCGGCGCGGCTGCCTTCGGGCACCCGGGTCGAGGTGTTGTGCGGGCAGCCGGAGCAGAAGTACGGCGTGCGGTCGAGCGTGATCTTCGGCTTGGCGAGCGCCTTTTCCTTGGCGTTGATCGAGTCGACGCGCGCGCGCAGCTTCTCCATCGTCGCGGGTGCAGTTAAAGCGCGCGATGCGCTCCGCGATCACGCGCGCGATCATCGCCGGCGTGAGTTCGGCGGCGGCGGGCAGCAGCCAGTCGCCATGCGGGCGCACCCATTCGCCCTTCTCGTCGAACTTGCCGACCACGCGCGGGCGCACGTCGTCGCGCCAGTTGTAGAGCTGCTCCTTCAGCTGGTATTCGAGGATCTGGCGCTTTTCCTCGACGACCAGGATTTCCTCGAGGCCCTCGGCGAAATGGCGCACCGTTCCGGCTCGAGCGGCCAGGGCATCGCGACCTTGAAGAGGCGGATGCCGATCTCGGCGGCGTGGGCCTCGTCGATGCCGAGGTCGTCGAGCGCCTGCCGCACGTCGAGGTAGCACTTGCCGGTGGTGATGATGCCCAGCCGCGGCGTGGGCGAATCGATGACGATGCGGTTGAGCTGGTTGACGCGGCAGTAGTGCAGCGCGGCGTAGATCTTGTAGTCCTGCATCCGCGCTTCGCTGGCGAGAAACGCGTCGGGCCAGCGGATGTGCACGCCGTCGGGCGGCAGCGGAAAATCGTCGGGCAAGACGATGTGCACCCGGTCGGGATCGATGTTCACCGAGGCCGAACTCTCGACGGTGTCGGAGACGCACTTGAAGCCGACCCAGCAGCCCCGAGTAGCGGCTCATCGCCCAGCCGTGCAGGCCGAGATCGAGGATTTCCTGGACCGACGACGGATAGAGCACCGGCATCATCGCCGCCGAGAACAGGTGGTCGGACTGGTGCGGCAGCGTGGAGGACTTGGCCGCGTGGTCGTCGCCGGCGATCACCAGCACGCCGCCGTAGCGCGAGGTGCCGGCGAAGTTGGCATGCTTGAACACGTCGCCGCAGCGGTCGACCCCCGGCCCCTTGCCGTACCACATGGCGAACACGCCATCGTAGTTGGCGTCCGGGGTACAGGTTGACCTGCTGGCTGCCCCAGACCGCGGTCGCCGCGAGGTCCTCGTTGAAGCCCGGGCTGGAAATTGATGCGGTGCGCGCGAGGAATTTTTCCGCCCTCCACAGCGCCTGGTCGAGGCCGCCCAGCGGCGAGCCCCGATAGCCGGAGACGAAGCCCGCGGTGTTGAGGCCGGCCGCGTGGTCGCGCTGGCGCTGCAGGATCAGCAGCCGCACCAGCGCCTGCATGCCGGTCAGGTAGACGCGGCCGGATTCGAGCTCGTACTTGTCGTCCAGGCTGACGTTGCGCAGGCGCCGCGTCGGGGGAAGGGGGCATCGTGCGGCTCCAAAAATTGTGTTCCTGGAATCGGTATTACCAATCAATGGCTTATGGCCATTTGGTGGAAGAGGCTACTTTGGGCAGCGCATCTTATACTAGTTTTGCGCCGGCAGGCCTCGAGCGCAAGGGGGCACGACGTCAGCGGACCTGGCAACGCTTACGTCGGACCTGACAGTGCCTGCATGCGTTCCCGCCTACGCGTGCGACGCGTCGCGAACGAAACGGTTGCGCCGGATCTCGCGTGTTGACGGCGGCCCGGGCGGCCTGAACCTTCGGCGCATTTGCCGGATCGACCCGAAACGACAACGTCTAGCCCGATTCGGCCTTGCGTCGCATCGCGAAGAGGAGGTGACGATGGAACAGGTGGCACACGCTCGCCTCCAGCGGCTGCCGGAGCCGGCGGAGGCGGGTGTTGCTCGCGCATCGGGTCGTGATCGCGACCTCGGGGCCAGCGCGGGAAAGCTCGCGCAGCGTGTAGCAGCCGCCCGACAGTTTCAATCGCATGCGGTTGCCCGCGCAGGAGCCCGCACCACAGCCCTTCCCAGGCGGCCGCCAGCGCGCCGCGAATCAACCCGGACGGCGGCAAGATTTCAACCACGCGATGATTCGCCACCGACACTGCGCGCATGGCCAACGCAAATTTCATGCGTGCGCGAGATGCCGCGAAGAATCTTGACTAGCGTCAACATGCGTCAAATTTTCGCTTGCTCTCCTGTACGTCCTGGCCTATGGTGAAGTTGCAGGCAGCAGGGTGCTGGGATGTAGGGCCGGGCCGCATAGGTGCGCATTGGCGCTAATGTGTTGCCGGGTTGGTTGTGCCGGCTCCCGATGCCTCAAGCGCTCACGACAGTGAGCCAAAGGCCCCGGTGCCGGACGGACCGGGGCTTTCCTTTATTGGCGATGGCGTCGGCCGATGGATTCGAATGCGCCCATGCCCGGCTTGGAGCAGATTGGCTCGCGGCGCTCCGTGCACGGTATCTGGCGGAGAAACGATCACAGGCAACGATCGTGCATGACCGTGACCCGCTCAAAGGTGTGTCGGATCGCGCCAAGCCATCCTGCGTGGAGGCGATACATCGGGCACAAACGCTCTGTGTTGCCTGGCCTCGGGTGATTCCGGCCAATGTATCCATGTGTTTCAACTGCGCCGAAGGAATCTTGCGCCGAGCAGCGGCCCGAGGGCGTAGCCAATGCTCCAGTTGATCGTTGACGCGCGTCAATGTCTGACGCCGCATAAACGGCTAGCCTGAAACCTGTTCGGCTCGCATTTCGGGCCGCGGTGGCTTGACGGAGCGTGAGGGCGGTGTCGATTTCTCGCGACGATAAGGATCGGCGGCATTCGATGGCAATGTCGCGCCGGACCTTCCTCAAGAGCACGGGACTAGCGGTCGCAGGCGCCACCGCCGTCGAGACCGGGTTCGCGGCCATGCCGGCGTCCGCGGCACCGCCGGCTGCGGGGACGGCGGTGATCAGCCCCGGGCCGGCCAGTGTTACCTTCAATGTCAACGGCATCGAGCACCGCGTAGCCGTCGAAGCGTCCACGACGCTCGTCGACGTGCTCCGCGATGTACTTGGGCTGACGGGGACCAAGGTCGGTTGCGATCGCGGCTCGTGTTCGGCTTGCACGGTGTGGCTCGATGGCGTGCCTGTTGCCTCCTGCATGGTGCTCGCGTTCGATGTCGCCGGTCGGAAGGTCACAACCATCGAAGGTCTAGCCCACGGTGATGCGCTGCATCCGGTCCAGGCCGCGTTCCTCGCACACGATGCGGTGCAGTGCGGATTCTGCACGCCGGGCCTCGTCATGAGCTGCGCGGCGCTGATCGAGGGCAATCCGAACCCGTCCCCCGAGGAGGTGCGCAGCGCCATCAGTGGGCATCTGTGCCGCTGTGGCACCTTGCCGCACGTGGTGGCCGCGACGCTCGACGCAGCGAGGACGCTCAAGGGCTGACGATGCCCACCGGCGACACGCGGCGGCAGACCTACCCCGTGGGCATCGAGGGCGTCGCTATCGACGCCATCGAGCGTGAAGTGCCTGGCGGTGAAGCGCCCGCGCTCGCGCCCAACCAGCAGCTTGCCGTGATCGGCAAGCCGATACCGCGTGCCAACGGCCGGGCGAAGGTGACCGGCGCAGCGCGATTCACGGTGGACGTGAAGCTGCCGGGCATGCTGCATGCGCGTCTTCTGCGCTCGCCGCATCCTCACGCCGAGGTCATTGCGATCGACACCTCGGTCGCCGAGCGCCAACCCGGCGTCCGTGCCGTCCACCTGATCACGGCAGTCGTCGGGAGAGCGTCGAATCGGCCGGGTCGCAGCAGCGTCGCGTACTGTATGTGGGGGATCCGATCGCGGCGGTTGCGGCAACGAACCCGCGGCACGCGCGTGCCGCGCTCGACTTCATCAAGGTGGATTACCGGCCGCTGCCGTTTGTCGCCGATATCGACGACGCGCAGGCGGAGAATGCGCCGCGGGTGTTCGACGGCACGGTCCATGGCGAGAGCATTGCCGAGGGCGCCTCGGGCCCCGCCGAGCTGCCTCAACGCGGCAATGTCCGCGGGCCGAATCACGCAGGGTCGCGCGGCGACGTGGCACAAGGCTTCGCAGAGGCGGATGTCGTCGCCGCGGGTGAATTCCGCACCCAGGTGCAAACCCACTGCTGTCTCGAGACCCATGCGGTGGTCGCCGATTGGCGAGCGGAGGGTCTCACCGTCTACCTGTCGACGCAATATGCGGCGGGCGTGCGCAACGAGCTGGCCGCCGTGTTCGGTCTGCCGCGCAGCCGCGTGCGCGTCGTCGTCGAGGCAATGGGCGGTGGGTTCGGCTCCAAGTCCAGTGCGGGCAATTACGTTCGCGCGGCTGTCGCCCTGTCGCGCACGGCGCGCTCGCCGGTCCGCCTCGTGCTCGAGCGTGACGAGGAGCAGCAGGATACCGGCAATCGCCCGGCGACCGTGCAGCGATTGCGGGTCGGTGCGGCCCGGGATGGCCGCCTGACTGCGATCTCGCTCGAGGAGTACGGCACAGCGGGCGTGGCGTTGGGAGCGGGAGTCGGCAACATTGGCGAGGCTATGTATGAATGTCCCAACTTCGCCATCGCCCAGCACGATGTATTCATCAACGCCGGCCCGGGATCCGCGATGCGTGGGCCCGGCAACGTTCCAGGAGCCTTCGCGCTCGAGCAGGCGATCGACGATCTTGCGGAGAAGCTCGGAATGGACCCGCTGGCCTTGCGCGACCGCATCGATCCCAGTGCCGTGCGGCGCGAGGAAAGGCGCATCGGTGCTGCTCCGTATCGCATGGCCCCGGCGCCATGCGCCAGGCACTGACGCAGGGTCGGTGAAGCGCGGGCTCGGCATGGCGCAGTCGTACTGGGGCGCGAACGTGCAGATGAACTCGGCCTGCGAGGTGCGCATTCTGCGCGACGGATCCGTAGAGGTGCTATCGAGCGTCCAGGATATCGGCACGGGCATTTCGACGGTACTCGCACAAGTCGTCGCCGAGGAGCTAGGCCTGCGACCCGATGAGATCACGGTGCGCATCGGCGACACGGAATTTCCATCGGGGCCCCCCTCGTACGGCAGCATGACGACTGCGTCGATCACACCGCCGGCGCGCAATGCCGCCCACCGAGTACTGGGCCAATTGCTGCAAGCCGCGGCGCCGGCGCTCGGCACTGTGCCCGAACAATTGGTCGCGCGCGGCGGCCGTATCGCCAGCGCGGATGGCCTGCGCAGCATCAGCTTTCGCGAGGCAGCACGTGGCCTGGCGACCGACCAAATAAGCGCTATCGCGACGTCGCTCCGAGGATTACGGTGGCTTCGGCCGAAGAATGGGCGACATGGCATCGGCCAGAAACCACCTCGGCGGCGTCCAGTTCGCGCAGGTGGCGGTGGACACCGAGACGGGCAGGGTACGCGTCGAGCGGATCGTTGCTGTGCACGATTGCGGCCGCCCGATCAATCCCTTGCAGCTTGAGAGCCAGATCCACGGCGGGGTTCTGCAGGGGATTTCGTATGCCCTGTTCGAACGGCGCGTGCTCGACCGAGCGACGGGCCACATGCTCAACGCCAATCTCGAGCAATACAAGGTGCTCCGCGCGCGAGAGCTGCCGGCGATCGAGGTCGTCGTTCTCGAGAACTACCAGGGAATGAGTGCGACCGATGCCTATGGAGTGGCAGAACCGGCCACCATACCGACCGCCCCGGCGGTCGCCAATGCTGTCTACAACGCGATCGGCGTACGAATGCGCGAACTCCCCATAACGCCGGACAAGAGTCCTCGCGGCTCTCCGCGGAGCCCGGCCACGGAGCTCCGGCGCATGAACCGCTTCGAATGGACCAGCCCGCAGACGCTTGCACAGGCGCTCGAGATGCGCATGACAACGACCGCGGCGAGCATGCTCAGTAGCGATGGGCAGCCGGCGTCCGGAGCGGCGATCCTCAAGGCGGGCGGCATTGATTTGCTGGGATTGATGAAAGATGGATTGCTGCAGCCCGCGCGGATCGTCAACCTGCAGGCCATCGCGGAGCTGGGTCAGATAATCCAGCAGACCGACGGCACGATGCGCGTCGGGGCCAACGTCACGCTCGCGCAAATCGCCAGCGATCAGGGCCTGCGCACGCGCTATCCCGCACTCGCCGACGCGGCGGGAAATTCGGCAAGCCCACAGCTGCGCCAGGTTGCGACAATCGGCGGCAATCTGCTGCAGCGGCCACGCTGCTGGTATTTCCGTTCCTTGCATCATCATTGCGCGCGCAAGGGCGGCGCCACGTGTTTTGCCTTCGGCGGTGAAAACGAATACCACGCAATATTCGGGCAGGAAGGATGCGCGATCGTGCACCCGTCGACCGCGGCTACCGCGCTGGTGGCGCTCGCCGCCAAGGTGGAGCTGGCGAGCGGCGACGGCACGCGCCGCATCGTTGCCCTCGAAAAGTTCTTCGTTGCGCCTGCAACCGACATCCGACGCGAAAACGACCTTCGCAGCGGCGAGATCCTGACCGCGGTCTTGCTGCCGGCGACAGGACCGCGCGTGCGCTCGGTGCACCTGCGCGAGGGCGAACTGGAGTCGTTCGACTGGCCGATCGCCGACGTTGCAGTGGTGCTCGACAGCGACGTGGATGGCCAATGCCGTTCGGCATCGGTCGTTCTCGGCGCGGCAGCACCGGTGCCCTATCGCGCCAAGGGGGCGGAGGCGGCATTGACCGGCAGGCGGGTCTCCGACGAGACGGCCCGGCGCGCGGCCCAGGCGGCGCTGACCGGCGCCACACCGCTGGAAAAGAACGCCTACAAGGTGCCCGTCTTCGAAGCGCTGGTAAGACGCGCGATCATCCAGGCAGCGGGCAACCCGTGACATTGCCTTCCCGCACGACAGGCGTCCCGAGCGGCCTCCCGGCTGCCAGCGCGCGCGACGTTGCCCGGAAGCACGTATCGCGAATGACTTGACGCGCCATGCATGCGCCGCTCGATTCCCGACCGGACCGGCAGAATAGAATCGCGCAGTGCGGATAGGGTCCATCATGACCTGCGCTGAGACATGTCGGGCGGTGGTTCGCCATCCGCTGGCCGCACGCATACGACATGCAGTGTTGGTTGCCGCGGCGATTACCCTTGTCGGATGCGACGTCTCCTGGCCCTGGACTGACCGCGACCAAGAATTCGACGATCGTGCTCTCCGGTACGGTCGATGCGCATGAGGTCGACGTATCTTTCCAGGTCTCGGGAAGGATCCTGCGTCTGGACACCGACGAAGGCCGGGAGATAAAGGTCGGCACCTTGCTCGCCGAACTCGATCCGCGTGACTACGAGGTCGCGCTGGCCCGCGCCCGCGCCCAGGCCGCTTCTGCCGACAAGGCGCTGGCGGTGCTCAAAGCAGGGTCCAGGGCGCAGGATATCCGCAGCGCCGAAGCTGCACAGCAGCAGGCAGAAGCCGATGTACGACTTGCCGGGGTGCAGCAGAAGCGCACCGCTGAGCTCGTCGCCGATCACTTCGCGCCGCCGCAACAGCTCGATACCGCCAACGACCAGGTCGACGTGGCAAAGGCGAAGCTTGAGCAGGCACGCCAGAACCTGTCGCTGCTGCGCGAAGGCCCGCGCAAAGAAGACATCGCGCGCGCGGCCGCCGATCTCGACGCTGCCAATGCGCTTGTCGCAACTGCCGAGCAGCAGCTTGCGTATACGCGCCTGTCAAGCCCCGTGGACGGCATCGTCAGCGTTCGCCAGGCGGAGCAAGGGCAATTCGTGGCGGAGGGTCAGTCTGTATTCCGCGTCGCCGAACTCGCCCGGCCATGGGTACGCGCTTATCTCGACGAGCAGGACCTGCCGCGCGTCAAGCTCGGGCAGCTTGCCCAGGTGCAAGTCGACGGGTTACCGGGCAAGCAGTTCACCGGTCACCTGAGCTTCATTTCCCCGGAAGCGGAATTCACGCCGAAGACTGTGGAAACGCGCGCGCTGCGCGTTGACCTCGTGTATCGGGTCACGGTCGACGTCGACGACGCTGCCGGGCAACTCAAAATCGGCGCGCCGGCCGACGTACGCCTCATCGTCGAACAATGAGCGAGGCGGTCGCTGTCGAGGCGCGTGGCTTGCGCTTCGCCTATCGCGAGCGCCTGGTTCTCGATGCCATCGACCTCGAGGTTCGCCGCGGCGAAGTCTTCGGCGTGGTCGGGCCCGATGGCGCCGGCAAGAGCACGCTGCTGCGCCTGCTTATCGGCCAGCTTACGCCGACCGCCGGACACTTGTCGGTACTCGGGCTTCCCGCGACCGACAGGGCGTTGCGCCGGCGCATCGCCTACATGCCGCAGAGCTTCGGTCAGTACCTCGATCTTTCGGTCGCCGAGAACCTCGAGTTCTTCGCCGACCTGCACGGGCTCGATCGGCCGACTGCGCAGGCGCTGATTCACGACCTGCTCGCGCGTACCGGCCTGACCGGCTTCGAGCGACGGCGCGCGGGTCAGCTCTCCGGTGGGATGATGCAGAAGCTCGCGCTGGCCTGCGCCCTGGTGAGCCGGCCGGAGGTGATGTTTCTCGATGAGCCCACGACCGGTGTCGACCCGGTTTCACGCCGCGCCTTCTGGCAAATGCTTGACGAAGTACGCGCCGAAGGCGTGGCGATCGTGTACGCGACCGCCAACATGGATGAGGCGGAACGATGCGATCGCATCGGCTGGCTGGTCGCCGGCCGTTTTGTTCGGCAAGGGCCGCCGCTGGACCTGATCCGGCGCATACACGCTCCCCTGTACGAGGTGAAGGGGGGCGGCGCACGCGCAACGCGGCGCGCGGTGCGCGCATTCCCGGGAGTGCAGCTCGTGTTTCCTGTCGGCGAGACGCTCAGGGTGTGGCTCTCCGGCGATGCCGACGCGGAAGGCTTCCGCGCCGCGGTCGCGGGGCTTCCCACGGCGTTCGCCGTGCGGCCTCTGCGCCCGACGCTCCACGACGTGGCGCTGCGCGATCTTGCGCTCTCCACGGACAGCGGCGATGGCTGACACAGCAACCAACGCGATCGACGCCCGGCACCTGACGCGACGCTTCGGAGATTTCGTTGCCGTGAGCGAAATCGATCTCGCGGTGCGCCACGGCGAAGTGTTCGGGCTGCTCGGTGCCAACGGCGCCGGCAAGACGACGGTGATTCGCATGCTGTGCGGCATGCTGCCGCCGAGCGGTGGCGAAATTCGCGTCGCCGGCATCGACATGACTCGCCAGGCGCGCAGGGCACGCGGCCGCATCGGCTACGTCGCGCAGCGCTTCGCGCTCTATGGCGACCTGACCGTGCGCGAAAATCTCGCCCTGCAGGCGGGACTCTACGGCCTCGACATGGCACGCTCGCGCACGCGGATCGCATGGGTGCTCGATCGGCTCGCATCTGGCGCAAGCTGCCGACGCCCGCGCGGCCGGCTTGCCGCTGGGTCACCAGAGGAAGCTGGCAGTGGCGGCCGCGCTGCTGCACGAGCCCGACGTATTGTTTCTAGACGAGCCCACGTCCGGGATCGATCCGCTGGCGCGCGGCGAGTTCTGGGAACTCATGTACGAGCTCGCGGAGGCCGGCGTGGGGGTGCTGATCAGCACGCATTACATGGACGAGGCGCTCTTCTGCGATCGGCTCGCGCTCATGCATAGCGGCCGGATCGTCGTGGAAAGTACCCCGCAGGCGCTCCTCGACCGCGGGGTCGCCACGCCCATGCTCGAACTGCGCAGCGCGCGCATCGCCGACTGCCTGCACTGGCTCGCACGCGACAAGGACGTGCTGGAGATCGTGCCGCATGCCGGACGGCTGCGCTTGCGGTTGCGGCCCGGACGCGACCCCGCTGCCACGGCGCAGCGGATCATGGCCGACTCGGAACGCGCCGGGCTCGGAATCGAAGATGCGGCACTGGCGAGTGCCGAACTCGAAGACGTCGTTGTGGCGTTGCTCGAAGAGCAGCGGGTCACGCCATGAGATGGCAGAACGTCCGCGCGATGGCGCGCAAGGAGACGCGACAGCTGCTGCGCGATCCGCGCAGCCTGGCGCTGATGTTTCTCATGCCGACCATCATGCTGTTCCTTTACGGCTACGCGATCCGGCTCGACATCATGGCAGCGCCGATCGGCATTCTGCAGGAATCGAGGGACGCGGCGTCCGATGAGATAGCAGCCCATTTCGCCTCGAGCCGCGCATTCGCGGTTGTCGCCCGATTCCGCGACCGGCATGCGCTCGCCGCCTCGATCCAGCAGGGCAGGGTGTGGGCGGCGCTGGTCATTCCGCACGATTACGCGCAGGCCCTGGCGCACGGTGATGCCAGGCTTCAGCTCATTCTCGACGGCACCGATGCCAATACTGCGCGGCTGGTTCGCAACTACGCTCTGGCGCTGGTCGACGGTTACGCGATGTCGGTGAGTCGTACGACGCCCTACATCGATATCGAGACGCGCAATTGGTTCAACGAGGCGAACGAGAGCCGCTATGCGATCGTTCCGGGAGTCATCGTGCTGGTCATGTCGGTCGTGGGTGCGCTGATGACGGCGCTCACCATTGCGCGCGAAATGGAGCTCGGCAACATCGTGATGCTGCGCACGACGCCGCTGTCGCGAGGTGAATTTCTTCTGGGCAAACTCGTGCCTTATTTCTTCGTCGGCATGATCGACGTGCTGGGCGCGGTCGCTGCTGCCGTGCTGATTTTCGATATTCCATTACGCGGATCGGTTGTGGCGATTGCGTCGATGTCGGCGCTCTTCCTGCTGGTCGTGATGTGCCAGGGAGCGTTGCTGTCGCTGGTTGCCGGCAACCAGATGCTCGCGAGCCAACTCGTTCAGATCACGACGTTTCTGCCTGCATTTCTGCTTTCCGGCGCCATCTACGCCATTGGCAACATGCCGCTCTGGTTGCAGTACGCAACGGTCATTTTCCCGGCGCGCTATTTCGTGGCGCTGTCCAAAGGGATCTTCCTCAAGGGCATTTCGCCGCTCGCCCTCTGGCCAGCCGTAGGGGCGCTGTCGGCGCTGCTTGCCGTGTTGGCCGCTGCTGCTGTATCGGCGGGCTGGCCGACTGGGACTCAACGCATGAGGTCCTGGCTATCCGCCGCGTTGGGGCGACTGCGGGCGCTGCTCGTCAAGGAGTTCATGCAACTGTTGCGCGATCCGCGCATGCGCTTCACGCTCATCGTGCCGCCGCTTATACAGCTCTTCGTCTTCGGCTACGCGGCGACGTTCGATGTCCGGCACGCCGAGGTGGCGGTGGTCAATCACGACGACAGCCAGCGAAGCCGCGAACTGCTGTCCTCGATCTCGGCCACCGGGCATTACACGCTTCGCTTCATACCGACCCTGGCCGCGGCAAGCGCGGCGATGGATACCGGCGCGGTCGGCGTCATCGTGCAGATCCCAGCCCGGTTCGCGGAGCAGCGACGCATCGAGCTGATCGCGGATGGCTCGGATCCCAACACTGCTCAGCTCGTCGTCGCCGAGTTGGCGCAGGTTCTCGGGCGGTATGCCGCCACCCAGGCGCACTACGCGCCGCCAGTGAGCGTGGAGGAGCGGGCGTGGTTCAATCCGAATCTCGACGATCGCTGGTTCTTCATCCCCGGAATCATGGCCAACGTTCTTGTTCGTCAGCACCATGATGCTGACCGCGATGATGGTGGTCCGGGAGCGCGAGATCGGGACGCTCGAGCGGCTGATGGTCACCCCCGTGGGTCGCCTGGAGTTCCTCATCGGCAAGATGGCGCCTGTTGCATGCGTCGGGCTCTTCGACGTCGCGCTGATCACTACCGTGGCGCTCCTCTGGTTCGGAGTACCGCTGCGCGGGAGCGTGCTCGCGCTCTTGTTCGCGAGCCTGGTGCTGCTCGCCAGCACACAGGGTCTCGGTCTGCTGATTTCAAGCTACGCGGCGACGCAGCAGCAGGCAATGCTCAGTGCGATGTTTCTCATCATGCCCATGACGGTTCTTTCCGGATTTGCATTTCCGATCCGCAACATGCCGCAAGCCGTCCAGTTGCTCACCTGGGTTGATCCGCTGCGCTACTACCTGGTGATCGTGCGCGACATTTTCCTCAAGGGCGGCGGAATGGCGGACCATGTTTTTGAGTTTGCGATGATGATCATTCTCGGGTCGGCAGCACTCGCCCTGAGCGCAACTCGGGTCCGTTGACCGGAGCTGCCTTTGCGTCGCCGCTACTATTGCGGCGCGGTAAGGGTTTGTAGTCGCACAGGGAGACGGCTCGCGATCGAGCGGGGAGCAAACCCTTGACCGTGGTCAACATGGGTCGTCTTTGCGCTTGATTCCGTCCGCACGCGGAGCTAGCGTCACGTTGCCTGACCGCAAGCCCGTTTGCGAGAGCACGCGGAAGACGTCCCTCTTACAATAACGCCGATGCTTAAGGAAGAAGACGACCTCACCTGGTACGCGCGGAAGGCCGACACCCTCAGAAACGGCATCGCCGTGGACCGCGCAGCGCCTGACGCGCAGCGTGCCGAGCGGGTGGCCTGCCTGCTCGAGGCCCTGCGCCGCGGCGGCATCAAAGGTTCGCTGGAGCGCCGCACGCTCTACACGCGGCACCTGCCACCGGGCTGTCGTGGCTGCCTAGGGGGCAAAGGGACCAACGCCTTCGTCACGGGCCTGTGCACGCGCGAGTGTTTCTTCTGCTTCAACCAGAAGCCGCGGACCGACGAACTGGTGGTCCATGGTATTCGCCTGGCCGAACCGGAGGCGGCTGCCGAGGTTGTGCGGCGCTACGGCCTGCGCAGCGTGGGCGTCAGCGGCGGCGAGCCCACGATGCGGCCGCAGCGCCTGCTGCGCCTCGTGCGCGCGTTGCGGGGCCTGCCCTTCCGCGTCCGCATCGACCTTTATACGAACGGCGACCGGCTCTCCGATGCGCTGCTCTCCGAACTCAAGGACGTGGGCCTCGACGCCCTGCGGTTCAACCTCGTCGCGCGCGAGTTCGACACCGAGCCGCTGGAACGGGCTCTGCGCTACTTCGACGAGACGGCGGTCGAGGTTCCCGTCATCCCCGAGCGGCTCTCGGAGATGAAGGACATGGTCCTTCGCCTGGACGCCCTCGGGGTTCCCTTCCTCAACATCCACGAACTTTTCGCCTGCCGTGAGAACTCCGCCCGCGTCGCGCAGAAAGGCTACAGCTCCGGAGGGGGGAACGGCGCGGCGCTGCAGTGGGAGCCGGTCGCCGGCGCGGACGAGGCGGCGCTGTCACTGCTGCTCTTCGCCTTGGAGAATACGGCTCAACTCTCGGTCTACTACTGCTCCTGCATGACGCAGCAGGACATCTCGCGCCGCGGTATGCGGCGCCGCCTGCGCCTCGCCGCGCGGGCACGAGGTGGGGTGGGCTAGAGGCGTTCGTGGTCGGCGGCGGACCGGGCAGGGAGCGCCCACAGCCCTCACGTTCCCGTGCACTGCCACCCCGGCACGCAACTGGCCAGCCCGCTGCGACTCGCGCAACAGGCGTGTCCTGACGACACCGTGCCCGCAGCCAGCCGGCGGTCGACGCGAGCGCGACGACCGCCGCGGGCCACGGCCGGTGGCTTAGAGATGGACCTGCAAGCCTATGTAGAACAACCCGCGTTGCTGGTCGTTGTTGCGAGGGCCGAATTCGCGCCCCGCCGCCGCGATGAAGGCGAGCGCTTCGTTCAAGTTCCAGTGGATGCCGAAATTGAGCAGTGTCTGTGCTGCGTGCGGCGCCGCGGTCTCGCGCAATTCGCCCATGCACTCCACACCCGCCACGCACGAATGGGCGACGATGAACCCGCCCACCCACTGGTTGCTTGCGCCGGGTGCGCCGGTGACGAAGTTGCGGCCGAGCTCGGCGTCGAGCCGATAGCTCCCGGCCGTGGTCGCGGCTTCGACGGGCAGCAGGAACTCCCGCCCGGGGGCGGCGATTCCACGCCGGCTCGACGAAGAAAGCCAGCTCCAGCCATATTGAGGAAATGTCGACATCGCGAACCCGGCGTCCTCGAGGTCCACGAAGCGCCACTTGACCCCGAGGTTGCCCTCGCCCAGCCCGGACTGCCAATGGGCATCGGAGTGCTGCACGAACAGCCAGGGTATCTCGGCCTTGAGCTGCACCTGCTCGCCCCAGCCGTAGTTGATATCGGCATCGGGCACGGCGATTTCCCAGCGCTGTGCACGGTGCGTGGCGATGGCGGCGAGATTGATCTCCCAATGTCCGTTGCCCGGCGTATCCGGATCGTCGGTCACCATCGGCGGGCCGCCCTGGGCGAGGGCGAAAGCAGCCGGCAACGCGATGGCGAGGAGCGCCGCCGCGCGAGCGCAGGCGCCCAACTGCCGCCGACCGGCATTTTTTGCAAACCTATTCACGGCGATTTCCGTAGCTTGCCAGAATCGAGCCTTCTCGTCGGGCGAAGGTTCCCCGAGGCGGAGCGGCGCAAGCCGCGTGCCGAGCGCTTGCGCATGGCGCGAACGGCTGCGGCAAGGTACGATGCGGCCGTGTCGCCGCTGCCGCTCGCAATCCGTCAACCGGATTCAGATTCGCATTGCGCGCCGAGCGGGCGCTTCGCGGCGCCGCTTCGGTCGCGGGCTGCCGCGCCGCTCTGCGCGACATGACCGACACAACGCTCCCGGGCGTCGAGCTCGAAACCGGGCCCAACCCGAACGCCAGCGTCATCTGGCTGCACGGGCTTGGCGCCGACGGCAATGACTTCGTGCCCATCGTGCCGGAACTCGGTTTGGCGGAGGGTACGCCGACGCGATTCGTGTTTCCGCACGCGCCGATACGCTCGGTGACGATCAACAACGGCATGCGCATGCGCGCCTGGTACGACATCGCGGCAGCCGATCTCAGCAGCCGCGCGGACCTCGTCGGCGTGCGCCAGTCGCAGGCCCAGCTCGAGGCGCTGATCAACCGCGAGTGCGCCCGGGGCATGCGCCCGGAGCGCGTCGTGGTGGCCGGTTTTTCGCAGGGGGGCGCCATCGCGCTCTACGGCGGGTTGCGCTACGCGGAACAGCTGGCCGGCATCATGGCGCTGTCGACGTATCTGATCGGGCCCGAGCGGCTGGCCGCCGAAGCGAGCCCTGCCAACCGCGCGCTGCCGATCTTCATGGCGCACGGCAGCGCGGATCCGGTGGTGCGCTACGAGTGGGGGGAGGCTTCGTGCCGCATGCTCGAGGCGGCCGGCTACCGGGTCGAGTGGCACCGCTATCCCATGGAACACTCGGTGTGCCTCGAGGAAGTCCGCGCCATCGGCGCCTGGCTCAGGCGGGTGCTCGCCTGAACGGCGGGACGGCGCGCATGGTGAGCCGCGCGCCGTCGTCGCCGACGACGCGGAAGCCCAGGCGCGCATAGAGGCGTTGCGCCGGATTGTGCTTGAGCACGAACAATTCGACGGCGCGGCCTTCTTCCTCGGCCAACAGCAGGAGCGCGCCGATGAGCGCCGTGCCGATGCCGCGGTTGCGCACCTCGGGGAGAAGCTCGATGTCGCGCAGAAAGAACTTGCGCCAGTGGCGGGTCAGGCTGATCCGGCCGACATCGCGCAGATGCGCGCGCTCGACCTTGACGATCACCGCCTGGCATCGCGGGACGTACGTGGTCGCGAAATGCTCGCGCTGCCAGCGTTCGTCCCAACCCCACGCCGCCTCGACATAGTCGCGCATGGCGGCGCGATGCAGCGCGAACAGGAATGCTTCGTCGTCGCGGTTTGCCGGACGCAGCGTGCAGCCGCGAAACGCCTCCGCGCCAACCAACCGGGCCGCGAGCGGTTCAATCCACCTTGCCACGCGACGACGCCGCCCGCGTCGGTGCTGCCTTGGGTTTGATGCCGCGCCGCGCGAGCGCGTCGCGCAGCAGGAATTCGATCTGCGCGTTGACGCTGCGCAGCTCCGCCTGGGCCAACTGCTCCAGCTGCGTCCACACGGAGGGATCGACGCGCAGCAGGAATGCCTTGCGCTCGGCCATCGGCTGTCAGTGCCTCGCGGCGCCGGCTTCAGCGCGGCACGCGCGGCCGCACCGCGATCCGGACGCCGATGGCGAGCGCCAAACGGGCCTGCCGCAGGGCGCATCGCCCCTCCTAGCCGAGCCGCCTGCCGGGCGAGCCCGCGAATAGCGCGATGGCGAGCCCCAGCACCGCCCCGGCGGCGAGGCCGAGCGGACTGTTGCCCAGCGCCGTCCCGATCGCGGTGCCCAGCGCGGCGCCGATGACGATCCATGCCCTTGGGTGCTTGGCTCTGACGAATAGCATCGTCTTCTCCTTGGTTCGCGCGCGGAGTTACGAGTAGAGCGTGCCGGTGTTGATGACCGGCTGCACTTCGGATTCCGCGCACAGCACGACCATCAGATTGCTGACCATGGCTGCCTTGCGCTCGTCGTCGAGGTTGACGACCTGCTTTGCCGAAAGCTCGTTGAGCGCCATCTCGACCATCGACACCGCACCGGTGACGATCTTCTGCCGCGCGGCGATGATCGCCTCGGCCTGCTGCCGCCGCAGCATCACCTGCGCGATCTCGGGCGCGTAGGCGAGATGCGTGAGACGCGCCTCTTCGACGACCACCCCGGCCTTGTCCAGACGCTCCTGCAGCTCGACCACCAGCGCACGGGTGACGATGTCGGCACTGGCCAGGAGCGTCGGCTGGTGCGTTCCCACGGTGGCGACACCGTCGCCTTCGTCGTAGGCGAAGGCCGAGGCGAGGTGGCGCACGGCGGCCTCGCTCTGCAGCTTGACGTAGTTTTCATAGTCATCGACGTCGAAGCTCGCCTTGGCGGTGTCCTCGACGCGCCAGACGACTACCGCCGCAATCTCGATCGGGTTGCCGCGCTTGTCGTTGACCTTGAGCCGCTCCCCGTTGAGGTTGCGCGCGCGCAGCGAGATCTTGCGCCGGGTGTAGAACGGATTCGTGCCGCGCAGACCGGAGACGCGCGTGGTGCCGCGATAGCTGCCGAAAAGCTGCAGGATCGCGCCTTCATTGGGTTGCACCGTGTAAAGACCGGCTAAGAGCAGTGCCCCCAGAATCGCGAGCGCCAGGAACACGAGCGCCGTGCCGAGAAGCCCCGCGCCGGTTGCCACGCGCTCCACGGCGATGCCGTGGAAGAGCTCCCAGATGCCGCTGCCGACCAGGACGACGCCTACGACGAGGGAGAGAAAGCCGTTCCAGGTGCCGATTTCCCGCTCCGCATGGGTGCTCTTGCGGCCGCGTTCCGCGAGGCGTTGCATGGGTCCCTCCCAAAGGTGCATCCGGCCACGGGCTTGCGGCCTGATTCGATATCATTATGATATCACAGCGCACAAAAAAAGCGGACGGGGTTGCCGTCCGCGGGGAGTCGCGCCGCGAACCGGAGCGGCGCCAGGGGAGAGTTCTCGAACGCTAGCCGAGCGGCACGGGAATGAAGACCCGCGCGTCGTTGCGCTGCACCAGCAGCGCGACCGTCTTGCCCGCCTGGTCGACCAGGCTCTTGAGCTGCTCGACGCTGTTGACCGGCGTGTTATTGACCGCGACGATCACGTCGCCGGGACGCAAACCGGCGCGCTCCGCCGCACCGGCGACATCCTGGACGACCAGGCCGTGGCTCAGGTCGGTGTCGCGCTTTTCATCGTCGCTCAAGGGCCGCACGGCGATGCCAAGCTTGGCCTTTCCCAGCGACTCCTTGTCGCCGGCGCTGGCGACGGTCTGGTCCTTGATCGCGCCGACCGTGGCCGTGAGTTCTTTCGCCGAGCCGTTGCGCCAGACGTCGAGCGTCACCTTCGCTCCCGGCTTGAGCGACGACACCATCGGTGGCAGGTCCGAAGAACGCGATATCTCCTTGCCGTCGAGCTTGAGAATCACGTCGCCCGGCTCCACCCCGGCCTTTGCCGCGGGGCTGCCGTTCTCGACCGCGGCGACCAGGGCGCCGGAGGGCGACTTCAGGCCGAAGTTCTGCGCCAGCGCCTGGTTGACCTCCTGGATCGACACGCCGAGCCGGCCGTGAGCGACCTTGCCAGTTTTGCTGAATCTCGTCCTTGACCTGCATCGCGACGTCGATCGGGACCGCGAACGCCAGGCCCTGGAAGCCGCCGCTGCGGCTGAAAATCTGCGAGTTGACGCCGATCACTTCGCCGCGCAGGTTGAACAACGGTCCGCCCGAGTTGCCGGGATTGACCGCGGCGTCGGTCTGGATGAAGGGCACGTACGAATCGCCGGGGAGCGAGCGCGACTTGGCGCTGACGATGCCCGCGGTCACCGTATTCTCGAAGCCGAACGGCTGGCCGATGGCGACGACCCATTCCCCGACCTTGGTCGCCTTCGGATCGCCGATGCGAACGTAGGGCAGGTTATGCGCCGCGATCTTCAACACCGCAATGTCGGTGGTCTTGTCGACGCCGAGCACCTTGGCGGTGAATTCCCGCTTGTCGGTCAACTTGACGGTCACCTCGTCGGCGTCATCGACCACGTGCGCGTTGGTGAGAATGATGCCGTCGGCACCGACGATGAAGCCGGAACCGACCCCGCGCACCGGGCCGCGCTCCTGCGGCTCCGGCATCTGAAACTGGAACGGCAGGTTGCGGAAGAACTGCGGCAGGTCCTCTTCGTCCGGCATCTGGAAGCGCGGCATGTGGGCGGCTGTCTTGGTGCCCTGCACGACGCTGATATTGACCACCGCCGGGCCGTACTTCTCGACCAGGCCGCTGAAGTCGGGCAGTGCCGCAGCCGGCACGGCCGTGGCGGCATACGGCGCAACCGGCGTCGCGGCAACCGCGGGCGCAGCCGTCGTGGCCGCGGATGCCGGGTGCAGCGTGACGCGGTCGGCGAGGCCGACGCCGAGGGCGAATGCCCCGGCCAGGGCGAGCGCCAGCGCGCTGCTTCTGAATCGATTCGCTTGCATTGCTAAGCTCCTTTGGACGGGATCGGGGCGGATCTTCGCCCCACGTGTGGCAAGTTACGGGCAGACACTTAAGGCAGACTTAAGCCGCTTGGGCGGCCGGAAAGCGCACCGTCACGGCCAGGCCCGCACCGTCGATGCCGGGCCCGAGCTCGACGCTGGCGCCGTGACGGTCGGCGATGTTCTTGACGATGGCGAGACCCAGGCCGCTACCGCGCAGCGCGGTGCGGGCGGCCGCCTCGCCGGAGGGCTGCCCGCGGTAGAAGCGATCAAACACCCGCTCGCGCTCCGAGGGCGGGATGCCTGGGCCGTTGTCGCGAACGACCAGCGTCGCACGCGCGCCGTCGGATCGTGCCGCGACGTCGACGCGGCCTCCGGTTCCGGTGTAGCGCAGCGCGTTGTCGACCAGGTTCGAGAGCAGGGTGCGCAACGCCTCCCGATCCCCGGGGACGATCACTGCGATCGGCCTCACTTAAGCCCAGGTCGATGCCCCGGGTGGCGGCCAGTGGCGCGAGTTCCTCGATCACCTCGCGCGCGAGCGCGTCGAGAGCGGTTGGCTGCGATGGCCGCTCGCCGGTGTCGACGCCCGGCTCGGCGCGCGCCAGCGTGAGCAGCTGCTCGGATAACCGCGTCGCGCGTTCGAGGCCGGACTTCAGATCGGCGAGCGCCTTGGCCCGCTCCGCATCGGTCGTCGCGCGCTCGGCGAGCTGCGCCTGCAGATGGACCGCAGTGAGCGGCGTGCGCAGTTCGTGCGCGGCGTCGGCGATGAAGGTGCGCTGCGCCAAGAGCGCGTGGTCGAGCCGCCGCAGCAGGCCGTTGAGCGCCTGCACCAGCGGCTGCACCTCGCGCGGCAGATCGCGGTCGGCAAGCGGCTCGAGCAGAGTCGGCGAGCGGCGCGAGACCGCCGCCGCAACCCGCTCCAGGGGTTTTAGACCGCGGGCGATGATCAACCAGATCAAAAGACCCAGCGCCGGCATTACCGCGAGCAATGGCACGATGGTGCGCAGCGCCATGCTGGCCGCGAGCTCGCGGCGCACGCGCATCGGCTGTGCGACCTGCACCACCTGGCCGTCGGCGAGCGCGCTGAACACGCGCCAATCGTCGGCTTCGGTGTGCAGGTTGGTAAACCCGAGTTGGGCGTACTGGGGCAGCACGCGTTGCGGTTGCGACAGGTACAGCTGCACGCCGTTGCGATCCCAGATTTGCACTACCAGCGCGTCGCTTCCCGCGCCGCTGCCGGGGAGCCCGGCCGGAGCCGCGGCGAAGGGCGCATCGGTGAGCGAGGCGACCATGTCCTGGAGCTGGCGATCGAACAGCGCATTGGCCTCGTCGCGCGCGCGCCAATAGGTGCCCACCGCGGCGGCCGCGACCGCAGCGAGCAGGCCCACCAGCAGCCACACCAGGAGCTGGTGGCGGATCGATCTCATCGGTTCGCGGCGGGACGGGCAACCATCCAGCCCACGCCGCGGACGTTGCGGATGAATTCGGCGCCGAGCTTCCGGCGCAGCGCGTGGATGTGCACCTCGACGGCGTTGCTTTCCACCGGATCGTTCCAGCCGTAGAGCTTTTCCTCGAGCTGGGCCCGCGAAAGAATCGCGCCGGGGCGGGCGAGCAGCGCTTCGAGCAGGGCGAACTCGCGCGACGACAGTGGCAGCGGCTCGCCCGCGAGCGAGGCCTCGTGCGTCGCGGGGTTGAGCTCGAGCCCGCCGTGCACGAGCACCGGAGCGGCGCGGCCCGAGCCGCGGCGCAGCAGCGCCCGCAACCGCGCCGAGAGCTCGTTCAGATCGAAGGGCTTGACCAGGTAATCGTCGGCGCCGGCGTCCAGGCCCGCGACGCGATCGGCGACCGCGTCGCGGGCGGTGAGGATGAGCACCGGCCGGGTATCGCCGCCGCGGCGCATCGTGCCCAGCACCGCGAGCCCGGCGCGTTTCGGCAAGCCGAGATCGAGCACAATCGCGTCGTGCACGCGCTCGGCCAGAGCGAGTTCCGCGGCGCGGCCGTCTTCGACCCAGTCGACGGCGAAGCCATCCTGGCGCAGGCCCTGGCGCAGGCTCGCGCCAATCATGGGGTCGTCTTCGGCGAGCAGCAGGCGCATGTCGCGCTCTAGCCCTTGTCCTTCGGCTTGAAGTCGAGCGACGCGGAGTTCATGCAATAGCGCAGCCCCGTCGGCTGCGGGCCGTCGTCGAAGACGTGGCCGAGGTGCGCGTCGCAGGCCGCGCAGAGCACCTCCGTGCGGCGCATGAAATGGCTGTCGTCGGCCTGCGTGCGCAAGTTGTTTCCCGCGGCCGGGGCATAGAAGCTCGGCCAGCCGCAGCCGGCGTCGAACTTGGTGTCCGACTCGAACAGCGGCGTGCCGCAGCAGACACAGCGATAGGTACCTGCAGCGTCGGTTTGCCAGTACTGGCCGGTGAATGGCGCCTCCGTTCCCTTCTGACGCGTCACCCGATACTGCTCCGGGCTGAGTTGCGCCTTCCATTCGGCATCGCTCTTCGTGATCTTGTCAGCCATCGCTTCTTCTCCTCTGGTCTGGTAGCACTCGGGTCCGGCCCGAGCCGCGGGCACTGCGGCAGCGCCGACACTGCCCCGCGTCACCCTATATTGGGGCAGGTAGACCTTGGAGGGATAGCGCGCCGGCGCGTTCCGTGCCGCGACGGGCCCACGTTATAATTGACCTTTATGGTCAGCACGTTGCCTTGACTTCCGCAGCTACCGCCGCCGACCGCGCCGCGCTGCGTCGCGACGTCCGGGTGATCGGGCTGGTGAGCTCAGCGCACTGCCTGTCGCACTTCTTCCAGCTCACGCTCGCGCCACTGTTTCCGCTACTGAAGGCCGAATTCGGCGTCGGCTATGCCACGCTGGGGGCGCTGGTGAGCGTGTTCTACGTCGCCAGCGGTGCGTGTCAGTTCGCTGCCGGCTTTGCCGTCGATCGTTTCGGTGCGAGACCGGTGCTCTTCGCCGGCATCGCGCTTCTCGCCAGCGGCGCGTTCCTCGCCGGGTTCGTTCCGGGCGTCTACTGGCTTTTCCCGCTGGTGGCGTTGATGGGCATCGGCAACGGCGTGTTCCATCCGGCGGATTTCGCCGTGCTCAATGCGAGCGTCGAACCGCGCCGGCTGGGGCACGCCTACAGCATGCACGGCATCGGCGGCAGCATCGGTTATGCGCTTGCCCCGATCGTAAGCTACGGCATCGGCAGCGCGTTCGGCTGGCGCACTGCGTTGCTCACGCTGGGCGCCGCGGGCCTGGCCGTGCTGTGCGCATTCGCGCTGCAGAAAGACGCGTTCAGCAGTCGCGCGCATGGGCCGGCCGGGCTGCGTCCCGCGCCCGTCGGCAGCCTGGCGCTGTTCCTGCAGGCGCCGATCCTGCTTTGCTTCGCCTATTTCTGCGTGATGACGCTGGGCAGCATCGGCATCCAGACTTTTGCCGCGACCGCGCTCAACACCGCCTACGCGATCCCGCTGGGGGTGGCCACTTCGGCGCTGGCGGCCTATCTCCTCGGCAGCACCGCGGGCATTCTGACCGGCGGCTTTCTGGCCGCCCGCGCCCGACACCACGATCGCGTGGCGGCGAGCGGACTCGCCGCCGGGGCGATGCTGATGCTGCTCATCGGCGTGGCGCCCGGAGCGGCCGCTTTCGCGGTGCCGCTGTTTGCGGCGACTGGCTTCGTGCTCGGCGCGACCGGCCCTTCGCGGGACATGATCGTGCGCAAAGCGACGCCTTCCGGCGCGTCCGGGCGCGTCTACGGCTTCGTCTACTCCGGCCTGGATCTGGGCGCGACCATCGGCCCGGTCGTGCTGGGCGCGCTGCTCGATCACGGCATGCCGCGGGCCGCCTTCCTCGCTATTGCCGGGTGCCTGTTCCTCGCCATCGGCACGGTGCTGCAGGTAAGGCGTCGTGTGCCGCCGCGATCCGTCGCGGTCGGCGCCAAGTAAGCCACGCCCCGTGGATCTCGGCCTCGAGGGCAAAAAAGCGCTGGTCTGCGCCGCGAGCAAGGGCCTCGGGCGCGGTTGCGCCGAAGCCTTGGCGCGCGAAGGCGCCGCAGTGACGATCTGTGCGCGAACCGAGGCCGCGGTGCGCGAAGCTGCCGCCGAGATCGGGCGGAGCACCGGCCGCACCGTGCGCTGGGTCGCCTGCGACATCACCACGGCACCCGGCCGTGCCGCCGCGCTCGCGGCCTGTCCGCAACCGGACATCCTGATCAACAACGCCGGCGGCCCGCCACCGGGAGATTTTCGCGACTGGGACCGCGAGGCATGGCTGCGCGCACTCGATGCCAACATGCTGACCCCGATCGAGCTGATCAAGGCCACGATCGACGGCATGATCGAGCGCAGGTTCGGGCGCATCGTCAACATCACCTCGTCCGCGGTCAAGGCGCCCATCGACGTGCTCGGGCTCTCCAACGGCGCACGCAGCGGCTTGACCGGGTTCATCGCCGGCCTCGCGCGCAAGGTCGCGCGCCACGGCGTGACGATCAACAATATCCTGCCGGGATCGTTCGACACCGATCGGCTGCGCGGCAATGTCGCGCTCCGCGCGCAGACAGCCGGCAAGCCGGCCGAGGAAATCGTGCGCGCGATGCAGGACGCCAATCCCAGCGGCCGCTTCGGCACGCCGGCCGAGTTCGGCGCGCTGTGCGCGTACGTGTGCAGCGTGCAGGCCGGCTATCTCACCGCGCAGAACCTGCTGCTCGACGGTGGCGCCTACCCGGGGACCTTCTGACATGATCGATCTGTACTACTGGACCACGCCCAACGGCCACAAGATCACGATCTTCCTCGAGGAAGCCGGCCTGCCGTACACGATCCATCCGATCAATATCGGCAAGGGCGAGCAGTTCGATCCGGAGTTCCTGAAGATTTCGCCCAACAACCGCATCCCCGCGATCGTCGATCGGGCGCCGGCGGACGGCGCTGCGCCGCTGCCCATGTTCGAATCGGGCGCGATCCTGCTCTACCTCGCCGACAAGTGCGGCCGATTCATTCCCGCGGCCTCTCGCGGTCGCCTCGACTGCATCCAGTGGCTGTTCTGGCAGATGGCGAATCTCGGGCCGATGGCAGGTCAGAACCACCATTTCGGGTTGTACGCGCCGGAAAAACTGCCGTACGCAATCGATCGCTATGTGCGCGAGACCGGCCGGTTGTACGCAGTGCTCAACAAGCGCCTCGCCGAGCGCGAGTTCATTGCCGGCGAGTACTCGATCGCTGATATCGCCTGCTATCCGTGGGTTCTGCCGGACCGCCAGCAGCAGACCATCGATGACTTCCCGCAGCTCAAGCGCTGGAAAGAGGCCATTGCCGCGCGTCCGGCGGTTGTGCGCGCCTACGCGCTCGCCAAGACGATCAACGTCAAGCCGGTGACCCAGGACGAGGCAGCGAAGAAAATCCTGTTCGGACAGAGCAAGGCGACGGTCAGGTAGCCGGCCGCGCTAGCGAAAAACCCACAGCCGGTAGACGGCATAGTTGGCGAACGTAAGCAGGATCGTGGTCGCGATCTGCGCCGGCCAGACGGCCAGTCCGGCGGCGAGCAGCAGCGCGAGGAGCCCCGTGTTGGCGACGGCCTGGGCCGCGATCGCGACCACGAAGCGCTTGCCCGCCACGGTCAAGCTGTGCGAGGGCGAGAACACGCGCCAGTAGGAGACCGCGAAGCGCGTGAGCGCGCCGCCGCAGAAGCCCACCGCGCTGGCGGGGAGCGCCGGCAGGCCCGCGCGCAGCAGCACGTACAGCAAGCCGTAGTGCACGCCGACCGCGGCGAAGCCGGTGACCACGTGAAACGAGAAATTCGCGAGCAGCGCGATGGCCGCGGCGCGACGCAGGCGCGGCGACATGCCCGGGCGAGTCGTCGCCGCGCCGGTTTTCCTAGGGGCCGACATGACTCGCTGCGCCTGCCGCGGGCGGCCGATAGACGACCAGCCACTTGTCTTCGTACACGGGCGCACCGAAGTGCGCGGCCAGCGGCTCCGCGCACTGCGCCACGTCGGCGGCGACCGGAACGTCGAGGCCGTGCGCGGTGTACCGATACGGCTTCTGCCACACCACGAAGTCGACGTGCCGCGCCGAGAGCTCGGCGGCGTCGGCAAGGTGCACCGCGTTGCGGAAGCGAAAGCGCGCATCGTCCGGGACTTCGACCGGCCGCGGATTCACGCACAGCGGCGTGAGCAGGCCCTGCAGGATGCGCTGGCGACTCAGGCGTTGCCAGCGCGGCCCATCCCAGCCGACGCTTTCCGTCGGAAATGGCGCGACGGCGATCGAGAGCGACTGCGGCGGCGCCGCGGCGAGCCCTCCCCACCACGGCGACAGCGGGATGCCCTCCATCACGCGCAGAACCGGATTGTGCGCCGGGCGGAAGTCGAACTCATAAGCCGCGTGCTGGCTGTTCGCGTTCGGCTCCTCGAGCAGCGGCCACAAGGGCGTGGTCGCCGCGAGCAGCAGCACCGGCAGCGCCGCCGTCGCCACGCCGGCCGTCGCGGCGAGCGCGACGGGCAGCCCGCGTGCGGCGGCGGCGCGGCGCAGCATGCGCCCGGCCTGCACCGCGCCGCAGGCGGTCGCGAGCAGGAGCAGCGGCAGCACGGGCAGCAGGTAGCGGGCGAAGGTCAACGGATTGTGGATCCATGCCGGTTGCGCGATGACGATCACGAGTGCGGTCAGCGCGATGCCGGCGATGGCGGAGCGCGCTTCGGGCAGGCGCCGCCACACCGTCGTGGCGCCGACCAGTGCCATCGCGCCGCACACCAGCACCGCCGCGCTCGCGCCCGTGCCGAACCACAGATACCACACGCCGAGCAGCGTGTCCGCATCCGGCAGGTCGACCCCGCTTTTGAGGCGCAACGATTCCGGGTGCGCGATCAGCGGCGGCAGCAACAGCAGCGCCATCGGCAGCGACGCAGCAAGCGCGAGTACTGCGATGCGCGCGGCATCGCGTCGACGCTGTGCGCCGGCGCTGCGCGCGCACCGCCACAGCCCGGTCGCGAAGGGGGCGAGGACAAATGGGCCGACCACCGGGTGCAGCCACGCGGCGAGGCTCGCGCACGCCGCGTACGCCGACGCGTCGGCGACCCGCGGCGAGCTTGACTCGACATAACGCCGGAACGCGACGTGCGCGGCCCAGACCAGCAGCAGCGTCAGCGCGTACGGCCGCGCACTGCGGCTGAAAAAGAACAGCAGCGGCGAGATCGCGAGCAGCGCGGCGAAACCGAGCGCCTGCGCGGAACCGACGCGACGGGCGACGTACCACGGAAACAGGATCAGGGTCGCGATGCCGGCGGCGAGCGAGGGCCACCGCATCCCGATCTCCGACAGGCCGAACAGCTGCGCCTCGGCCCCGTAGAGCAGCGTCAGCGGAATGCTGTGGTCGGAGTGCCCGAAATCGAGAAAGATGGCGAGCGGCGAATCGTGCACGACGCGATACACCGCGTGCCACTCGTCCTCGAGCAGCAGCTGCGAAGCGAGTTGCTCGAGTCGCAGCCAGATGCCGACCCCGAGCGCCAGCGCGAACAACAGCAGGAAACTAAGGCGCGCCGAGCGAATCCCAGCCATCCTTGGGAATGCGGGCGACGATGCGGAATCCGGCCGCGCCGAGCGGCCGGATCACCGCCGCTTCGCCCTCGGCGAGATACGGCTCGCCGGTGACGGCGCGGAACGGATTGCCATGGCTGACGATCGCGCGGTCGGTGCCGGCCGGCGGGGCCGAAGCGAGCAGCTTGCGCAGTTCGCTGTAGCGTCCGGGCGCATTCTCGCCCGCGGGCCCTCCGCGCACCGCCGCCGTGGCCGTGGCGCGGCCGAAGATGAGCCGCGCCGTTTCCATGGTGCGGCAGAACGGACTGGCCAGCACCTCGCCCACCGGCAGCGCAAGGCGCGTGATGGCCGCACCGATCGCAAGCGCTTCGTCGCGCCCGCGCTCGGTGAGGTTGCGCTGCCGCGCGCAATCCTCGTAGCCGGTCATCTGCTCGTCGTTCTGGCCGAAGTCCGTCGACGCGTGCCGGAAATAGATGACCATGCCGCCGGCCTTGAGCGCGGCCAGCAGCGGCGGGCCGGCAAGCGTCTCGGCATCGCCCGCCGCAACCGCGGCGCCGGCGCACAGGGAAAGCAGGGCCGCGGCCGCCAGCACGCAGTACAGGCTGCGCGCGCGCCGGCGCGAATCGCGTGGCGCCACCGTCACTCGGGGGCGCGCGCCGCGGTGTGCAACGCCGCGGCGCCTTCCAGCGTCGCCGGGTCGTCGTCCCAGGCGAGGTCGCCGTCGGCTTCGGGCGCGCCTTGGGCGCGGATGGCGGCGAAGTCGCGCAGCGTGCGGTCGAGCAGGTGCGTGGTAACCACGTTGCCGAGCGCGTTGAAGATCGTCTCCATGCGCCCGGGGTGCCTGCTTTCCCATTCGCGCAGCATCGAGGTCACGAGCTGGCGCTGCAGGTTTTGCTGCGACCCGCACAGATTGCACGGGATGATCGGGAACGCCATCGCCGCGGCGTAGCGCGCGAGGTCGCGCTCGCGCACGTAGGCCAGCGGCCGCACCACCACGTGCTTGCCGTCATCGGAGACGAGCTTCGGTGGCATCGTCTTCAGCTTGCCGCCAAAGAACAGATTGAGGAAGAACGTCGCCAGGATGTCGTCGCGATGGTGCCCGAGCGCGATCTTCGTGGCGCCGAGCTCGGTGGCGACGCGATACAGCGCGCCGCGGCGCAGCCGCGAGCACAGGGAACACATCGTCTTGCCTTCCGGGATCAGGCGCTTGACCACGCGGTAGGTGTCCTGCTCCTCGATGTGGAACGGCACGCCGCGCGCGCGCAGGTACGCCGGCAGAACGTCCGCGGGGAAACCCGGCTGCTTCTGATCGAGATTGACGGCGATGAGCTCGAATGGCACCGGCGCGCGGTCGCGCAGCGAAAGCAGGATGTCGAGCAGGCCGTAGCTGTCCTTGCCCCCCGACAGGCACACCATCACGCGGTCGCCCGCCTCGATCATGGCGAAATCGGCGATCGCCTGGCCGACCAGACGCCGCAGGCGCTTCTTGAGCTTGTTGGTCTCGAAATCCGCGCGCTTGACCTCGCGCGCGCTGCGGCCGCCGCGGGAGACGAGCGCTATGGGGGCATCCACGCGAACGTGCGGTCGCGTCAGCCGGACGTTGCCGGCGCTGCCGCGCGCCCGGCCATTGCGAAGGCAATGCGGGCCACGCCACAGCTGATGATCTGGAAACCGACGAAATAGCCGATCAGGACCAGCGAGCCAAGCGGCCAGCCGATCGCGATCAGGATCGCGAGCACGATCGACACAATGCCGTTGGCGAGCAGCCAGCCCCAGCCCTTGTGCGGCTTGATCTTGAGTGCGAGCGCGATTTCGACCACGCCGGCAGCAGCCAGCAGCGCACCGACGAGCAGCGCCAGCGACACCGCCCCCGCGAGCGGATTGGCGACGAGCAGGAAGCCCAAGGCGAGATAGACCACGCCGACGAGCAGGCGCCAGCCGAGGCTGGGCTCGGTGCGGGTTTTAATGGCGATGGCGATGGCGATGACGCCGGCAATGAGCGCGAACCAGCCGACATAGAGCGTCGCGGCGACCGCGGCGACGACCGGGAACAACAGGGCGGCAATGCCGGCGAGCAGCAGCAGAATGCCCAGGACGAGGGACCAGCCCGAGGACAGGCCGGACGCGTGCGACCCTTTGGGGAGCGTAGCTGTGCTCATGAGTGCGTCCTTGGTTGCCGCCACAGGAACGGCGTCGGCAGAGCGGGCACCGGCGTCCGCTGCGATGGAGGCGATGGTAGCATAGCGGGCGTTTGCCCGGCACTCCCGGCCCGCGGGGTTGCCCTCCGCCGGCGCCTTCGCTTCGACGAACTGCCATGCTCAAGATCAGCCACGGCTTCGACGCCGGCGCCATCGAGACGATCGCGGCGCAACGCGCCGACGACATCCGCGTCCATATCCGCGCCGACTCGCACGCCGAGTTCCGGCAGTGGTTCTTCTTTCGCGTGCAGGGTGTCCGCGACCAGGTTTGTCGCATCCGATTCGAGAATGCCGGTCGCTGCACCTATGTCGACGGCTGGCATGGCTATCGCGCCGTCGCCTCGTACGATCGCCGGCAGTGGTTCAGGGTGCCGACCAGCTTCGACGGCAGCACGCTGGAAATTATGCACACGTCGGATCGCGATTCGGTCTGGTACGCGTACTTCGAGCCGTACTCATGGGAACGGCACCTGGACTTGCTCGGGCGGGTGGAGGATTCGCCGCTTGGACGCGTGCGCGATCTGGGCAGCACGGTGGACGGCCACGACCTGAACCTGGTCACGGTGGGCACGCCCGGTGCGGACAAGCGCGCGCTGTGGGTCATCGCGCGCCAGCATCCGGGCGAGACCATGGCGGAATGGTTTGTCGAGGGCATGCTCGAGCGGCTGCTCGATCGCAGCGACCCGGTCTCCCGCACCCTGCTCGCGCGCGCGGTCGTGCGCGTCGTTCCGAACATGAATCCCGACGGCAGCGTGCGCGGCAACCTGCGCACCAACGCGGCCGGCGCCAACCTGAACCGCGAGTGGAGTGCGCCGAGTGTCGAGCGCAGTCCCGAGGTGTTCCACGTGCGCGCGGCCATGCGCGAGAGCGGGGTCGACGCCTTTCTCGACGTGCACGGCGACGAGAGCCTGCCGTACGTATTCGTCGACGGTTGCGAGCGGGTGCCGGGGTTCTCGGCGAAGCAGGACGCCCTGCAGCGCGCATTCGGCGCCGCTTTCAAGCGCGCGAGCCCCGACTTCCAGGACGTCCATGGCTATCCCAACGACAAGGAAACCAAGAGCAACCTGACGCTGGCTTCGAAATATGTGGGGCATGCCTTCGGCTGCCTCGCGCTCACCCTCGAGATGCCGTTCAAGGACAACGCCGACCTGCCCGACGAGGCGGTCGGCTGGAGTGGCGAGCGCAGCCGCCGGCTCGGCGCGGCCGCGGTCGAGCCGCTGCTCGCCGTCCTGCCGGACTTGTAACGCGCCTCGCGTCCGCGATTTGGCGCTAAGATTGAAACAGGGGGGACAAACAATGCAGACTCTCGTGGTGGCCAACCCGAAGGGCGGCAGCGGCAAGACGACGCTCGCGACCAACGCCGCCGGCTGGCTCGCGGGGCGCAAGCAGCGGGTTGTGCTCGCCGACTTCGATCCGCTGCGCGCGGCCACGGAATGGCTGGCACGGCGCCCGCCGCTTTTCCCCGCGATCGGCGGCTGGACGCCCGACGGCCCGAAAAAGGAGCTCAAGGGCGAGCCGCCGCACTGGCTCGTTATCGATACTCCAGCCGAGCTGCACGGAGAGAGCCTGCGCGATGCGATGCGGCGCGCCGACATCCTGCTCGTGCCGGTGTCGCCGAGCGCGTTCGACATGGGCGCGACGCGCCACTTCCTCGACCAGATCGGCGAGTACAAGGCGGTGAAGAAAGGCGAGATCGCGATCGGGCTGGTCGCAATGCGGGTCGACGCGCGCACCCACAGCGCTGGCGAACTCGAGGAATTTCTCGAGGCGCTCGACTATCCCGTCGTCGCGCATCTGCGACAAACGCAGGTCTACGTGTACTGCGCGCGCGACGGATTGACGGTGTTCGATCTGCCGCGCTCGCGCGCCGAGCAGGACTCGGAGCAATGGCGGCCGCTGACGCGCTGGATAGCGCGGCAGAGCGCCGTGGCGAAAGCCTAAGGACCCGTCCTGGACCTGAACGCCGCGCGTCAGCCGCGGTACGCCGGCCAGCGCTCCTGCAGCGCGAGCCAGAGCCCGCTGGCGACGATGATCGCCATGCCCAGCGCCGACCAGTGGTCGGGCAGCTGGCCGAAGATCGCCAGGCCGTAGAGCGTCGCCCAGATCATCTGCAGGTACGTGAACGGCGTGAGCAGCGACGCCGGCGCGAGCAGGTAGGCGCTGATCACGAACCAGTGGCCGAGGCCGGCGAAAAGCCCGAGCAGAAGGAACAATCCCGCATCGCGCAGCGAGGGCGCGCCGCCATCGAACTGCCACGGCAGCGCGAGCGACAACCCCACCGTGCCCGCGAGCGCGCTGTAGAACAGCGTCGTGTAGGCGCTCTCGTCGGCGAGCTTGCGCGTGATCAGGAAGTAGAACGCGTTGCACACTGCCGCGACCACGAGCAGCAGCGTCGCCGGATGGAACACCGCCGAGCCGGGCCGGACCAGAACCAGGATCCCGACGAACCCCGCGACCGACGCCACCCAGCGGGCGCGGTTCGGTCGCTCGCCGAGCAGCGGACCGGAGAGGAAGATGACGAAGATCGGGGCGAGGAAGGTGATCGCCGAGGCTTCCGCCAGGGGCAGGTAGCGCAACCCGCCGAAGAAGCACAGCGTCGCCACGAGCAGGCATGCCGAGCGCAGGAACTGCAGCGCGGGATGGCGCGTGCGCCAGAACCCCGGCCCGATGCGCTGCCAGGCGAACGGCGTGACCACCAGCATCTGGCCGGCGTAGCGCGCCCAGACGACGAGGAAGAGCGCGTGGTCGCGCACCAGATACTTTGCCGTCGCATCCAGCGACGACAGACAGAGCCCGGCGAGCAGGAACAGCGGCAGCGCGCGACGGAGGGGGTCGATGTCAGGCATGCGTCGCGCACCGCGCCCCCGCGTCGGCGCAATGCCTACGCCGGCAGGGCGAACTCCGCCGCGGGCTGGGTGCGGCTCACGCCGCCAGCAGCTCGCGCAATACAAACGGCAGAATGCCCCCGTGGCGGTAGTAGTCGACCTCGATGGGCGTGTCGATGCGCAACAGCACCGCGACCGGCTGCGTCGAGCCGTCCTTGCGCCGGATCGTCAGCGTCACATCCATCTGCGGGCGGATGCCCGCCTCGACCCCGGTGAGATCGAACTCCTCATCGCCCACGATCTTGAGCGAGGCGACGCTGTCGTTGCCCTTGAACTGGCAGGGCAGTACGCCCATCCCCACCAGGTTGGAGCGGTGGATGCGCTCGAAGCTTCGCGCCACGACGACCTTGACTCCCAAAAGCTGCGTGCCCTTGGCGGCCCAGTCGCGCGAGCTGCCGGTGCCGTACTCCTCGCCGGCGAACACGATCGTCGGCGTGCCGCGCGCGATGTACTGCATCGCCGCCTCGTAGATCGACGTCTGCTTGCCCTCCGGCTGCACCATCGTCACGCCGCCCTCGACGCGCGACCCGTCCGTCTTCGCCGGCAGCATCAGGTTCCGGATGCGGACATTGGCGAAGGTGCCGCGCATCATCACCTCGTGATTGCCGCGGCGCGAGCCGTAGCTGTTGAAGTCGGGCACCGCCACGTCATGCTCGAGCAGGTAGATGCCCGCCGGCGAGGTCGGCTTGATCGCGCCGGCGGGGCTGATGTGGTCGGTGGTCACCGAGTCGCCGAAGATGCCGAGCGCGCGCGCGCCGCGGATGTCCTTGACCGTGCCGGTGTGCATGGCGAAGTCCTTGAAGAACGGCGGCTCGGCGATGTAGGTCGACTTGTCCCAGACATAGACCTGTCCGGTGGAGGTCGGGACGCTGTTCCACAGCGGATTGTCCTTGGTGAAATCGCTGTACAGGCGGCGGTACGTCGCCGGGTCGGTGGCGTACTGCATCACCGCGCCCACCTCCTGCGTCGAGGGCCAGATGTCGCGCAGGAAGACCGGCTTCCCGTCGCGGCCGGTGCCGAGCGGCTCGGTGGTCATGTCGATGTTGGCACGGCCGGCAATCGCGTAGGCGACCACCAGCGGAGGCGAGGCGAGGAAATTGGCCTTGATGCTGGGATGGATGCGCGCCTCGAAATTGCGGTTGCCCGACAGCACCGCCGCGCAGATGAGGTCGTTCTGCGCGATCGCCTCCTCGATGGCGGGGTCGAGCGGCCCGGAATTGCCGATGCAGGTCGTGCAGCCGTAGCCGGCGAGGTAGAAGTTGAGCTTCTCGAGTTCCGGCAGCAGGCCCGCCTTCTCGAGGTAGTCGGTGACCACGCGCGAACCCGGGGCCAGCGAGGTCTTGATGTGCGGCTGGACGGACAGGCCCTTGGCCGCGGCCTTCTTCGCCAGCAGGCCCGCGGCAAGCAGCACGCCCGGGTTCGAGGTATTGGTGCACGACGTGATCGCCGCGATCAGCACGTCGCCGTTGCCGATGTCGACCGGTTTGGCGCGCGGCGCTGGCACGCGATCCTGGGTCGGGCGGTTGTCGACCATCTCCACGACGTCCAGAGGGATGACCGTTGTTCGGCAGCTGCTGGGCGCCGTCGTTGACCTGCCGCGCCGCGACGTTGAACAGCTTCGTCGGGTAACGGCGCGCGAGCTTGTCCGCCGGCTGATTGAACCCGTTCTCCGCGGTCGGCTTGGAAAAGAGCGTGTTGAACGCGTTCTTCATCTGCGGCAGCGCAATGCGATCCTGCGGGCGCTTCGGCCCGGCGAGACTCGGAACAACCGTGGCCAGGTCGAGTTCGAGCGTCTGCGAGTAATCGATCGCGCCCGCCGCCGGCATGCCGAACAGCTGCTGCGCGCGGAAATAGGCTTCGAAGGCTTCGATCTCCTCCTGGGTGCGGCCGGTGTTGACGAGATACTCGACGGTCTTGTCGTCGACTGCGAAAAAGCCCATCGTCGCGCCGTACTCGGGCGCCATGTTGCCGATCGTCGCCCGGTCCGGGACCGGCAGCGACGCGGCCCCCTCGCCGAAGAATTCGACGAATTTGCCGACGACCTTGGCCTTGCGCAGCATTTCGGTGACGACGAGCACGAGATCGGTGGCCGTTACGCCCTCGCCGAGTCGCCCGCGCAGATGCACGCCGACGACGTCCGGGGTCAGGAAATAGACCGGCTGGCCGAGCATGCCGGCCTCGGCTTCGATGCCGCCCACGCCCCAGCCGACCACGCCGATGCCGTTGATCATCGTGGTGTGCGAGTCGGTGCCGACCAGCGTATCCGGGTAGTAGACCCCGGCCTTCTGGTGCACGCCGCGCGCCAGGTATTCGAGGTTGACCTGGTGCACGATGCCGATGCCGGGCGGCACGACTTTGAACGTGTCGAACGCCTGCATCCCCCACTTCATGAACTTGTAGCGCTCGGCGTTGCGCTGGAATTCGACTTTCATGTTGAGGTCGAGCGCGTTCTTGGTGCCGTAGTAATCGACCTGCACCGAGTGGTCGACGACCAGGTCGACCGGCACCAGCGGCTCGACCACCTTGGGGTTCTTGCCCATGCGTTGCGCGACGCCGCGCATGGCGGCGAGGTCGCACAAGAGCGGAACGCCGGTGAAATCCTGCAGCACCACGCGCGCGACGACAAACGGAATCTCGTCGCTGCGCGACGCGTTGGGTTTCCAGCCCGCAAGCTGGCGCACGTGCTCTTCCGTGATCTTCTTGCCGTCGCAGTTGCGCAGTACCGATTCGAGCACGATGCGGATCGACACCGGCAGTCGCGACACCTTGCCGAAGCCGGCTTTTTCCAGCGCCGGCAGCGAGTAGCAGTTGCCGCTCTTGCCACCGGCAGTGCGAAACGGCTGCAGGGTCTGTTGCAGGGCGTGAGCCATCGGCACTCCTTAGCGGTTCGGAATCGGCGGGTATACGTGCGCCGGCTTCGGCTTGACGCCCTTCGCCTTCGCGTCGGCCGCATCCTTCGCGGCCTGGATCTCATCGTACAGGTTCGTTTTCATGCCGCTGGCCATGACCAGGTCGCCGGGACGCTGGCCGGCCGGACAGGGCCCGGTCCATTTCCCCTCGAGCGTGGCGTGGCCCTGCCCCTCGTTGCCCAGCGGGGGGGTGTAGGTCGACTTGCTTTCGATCTTGTAGGCCGAGTCGAATTGGCCGCTGATCACCGCGTGGGTTTTCGACGTGCTGCGGCGCACCTGGCAGGTGGCATCGACGACGAGCTTGTCGCCGTTGCGGGTCACCTTGTCGGCCTTGCAGAGCTCGCCACGTGTTCCCTCGGCCAGCTGCCACAGCACGTTATCGGTCGCCTGGTCGACGCACAGCGTGTCCTTGCGCGGCTGGTCGTCGGTTCGCGACGTGGTCCGGGTGATTTCCCACAGGCCGGACTTGCGCTTTGGGCGTCTCCTGCGCCAGCGCGGAGCTGGCAGCGAGAAGCAGGGTAAGCAAGAGCAGTGTGATGTTGCGCATTGCGGTCTCCAACAGGCTCAGATTACAAACAGATCGACGAACGCGGGCACCGCCGTTGCCGCCAGCCGTTCGGCGTCTAGGGCGAGCTCGAGGATGGCCCGCTGCTGCTTGGGCGGAAAACGGCGGGCCAGATTGGTCTTGAATTTCTCGATCAGCAGGGGAATGCCTTCGCTGCGCCGGCGGCGATGCCCGACCGGATACTCGACGACGACCTCGTCGAGACGGGTTCCGTCGTCGAACTCGACGCTGATGGCGTTGGCGATCGAGCGCTTGTCCGGGTCAAGGTAGTCCTGCGAAAACTGGCGGTCCTCGACGCATTCCATGCGCGCGCGCAGCGCGTCGATGCGCGGGTCAGCCGCCACGCTGTCCTCGTAATCGGCTGCGGTCAGGCGGCCGTGGATCAGCGGCACGGCCACCATGTACTGGATACAATGGTCGCGATCGGCGGGGTTGGCAAGCGGGCCCTTCTTGTCGATGATGCGGATCGCCGACTCGTGCGTGCGGATCGTGATGCGGGAGATCCGATCGATGCGATCGACCACTTTCGGGTGCAGCGCCATCGCGCATTCGACCGCGGTCTGGGCATGGAATTCCGCGGGGTAGGAAATCTTGAACAGGACATTCTCCATGACGTAGCTGCCGTAGGGCCGCGACAGAACGAGCGGCCGGCCCCGGAACAGCACGTCGTAGAAACCCCAGGTCTTCGCGGTCAGCACCGAGGGATAGCCCATTTCCCCCTTGGCCACCATCAGCGCCAGGCGCACTGCGCGGGCGGTGGCGTCGCCAGCGGCCCAGCTCTTGCGCGAGCCGGTGTTGGGTGCGTGGCGGTAAGTGCGCAGCGACTGGCCGTCGACCCAGGCGAGCGAGACCGCATCGATGATTTCGTGGTCTGCGAGTCCGAGCATCTGCGCGACCACCGCGGTCGACGCAACCTTGACCAGCACCACGTGATCGAGTCCGACGCGGTTGAAGCTGTTCTCGAGCGCGATGATTCCCTGGATCTCGTGCGCCTTGATCATCGCGGTCAGCACCGCGTGCATGGTCAACGGCTTGCCGCCGCTGGCGAGCGCGGTGCGCGAAAGCCAATCGGCCGTGGCGAGGATGCCGCCGAGATTGTCCGATGGATGCCCCCATTCGGCGGCGAGCCAGGTGTCGTTGAAGTCGAGCCAGCGGATCATCGCGCCGATGCAGAACGCGGCCTGCACCGGATCGAGCTGGAACGGGGTTCCCGGCACCTTCGCGCCGTTGGGCACGACCGTTCCCGGGACGATGGGGCCCAGCAGCTTCGTGCAGGCCGGGTAGGAAAGCGCTTCCAGGCCGCACCCGAGCGTATCGAGCAGGCAATGCCGCGCGGTGGCGTAGGCGGACTCGCTCGTCACCGCGTAGCCGCTGACGTAATGCGGCGATATCGACCAGCACCTGGTCGGGCTGCGGGCGGATGTTGGACACGGCGGCGGTCACGCTCAATCCCCGGGTTTGGCGGCGGCCTTGTCCGCCGGGTCGGGCGGCACTGGCGGGTCGGGTACGGCAACCGCGTTGTACCCGGCAATGCGCCAGCGCCCGTCGGCGAACGTGAGCAGGACCGTCTCGAGAACCGCCGGCGGGGTGGCGAACTGGCTCAAGTAGGTCGCGGTGACGTACTGGCCCCGGGGCCCGCCGCGCACGGTGGTCGCGAAATCGGCGCGCTGCAAATTCCGCGCGACCGGCGTGCCGAGTTTCGCCCGCGGGGCGCCGACGTCGGCAATCCAGTCGTCCAGGTTGCGCCCCTCCTTCATCACCGCCGCCGCATCGTTCCAGGTCGCGCCGTAATCGCCGGCGTCGAGGGTATCGAGCCAATGCGCGGCTTGCGCGGTTGCCGCGGCCACGGCCGCGGCGCGGTCCGCATCCTCGTCCGCCCGCGCCGGGGCCCAGGCCAGCGCGGCACACAGCCCCGCCAGGCCGACGAGCTTCGCTGCCGATGCGCGGCCGACCCGGTGTTTCATCGGCGGAGCGCGAGCGGCACGAACGGCAGATCGTCCGGGCCGATATAGTTGCCGGACGGACGGATGATCTTGCCGTCCGCACGCTGCTCGATGACGTGCGCCGACCATCCGGACGTGCGCGAGATGACGAACAGCGGGGTGAACATCGCCGTGGGCACGCCCATCATGTGGTAACTGACTGCGGAGAACCAGTCAAGGTTCGCGAACATGTTCTTCGCGTCGGCCATGACCTGCTCGATGCGCTCGGCGATGGCGAACATCTTGAGGTCGTTGGCCTCGAGCGAAAGTCGGCATGCGACCTCCTTGATCACGCGATTGCGCGGATCGCTCACGGTATACACCGGATGCCCGAAACCGATGATGACTTCCTTGGCCGCCACGCCGCCGCCGGATGTCGGATTCGGCTTCGTCGGGGGTCGCGTAGCGCCGCTGCACCTCGAACGAGAATTCGTTCGCGCCGCCATGCTTGGGGCCGCGCAGCGCGCCGATGGCGCCGGTGAGCGCCGAGTACAGGTCCGACCCGGTTCCGGCGATGACTCGGGCGGTGAAGGTCGAGGCGTTGAACTCGTGCTCCGCATAGAGGTTGAGCGAGGTATGCATCGCCCGCACCCACGACGCCGGCGGCGGCTTGCCGTGCAACAGGTGCAGGAAATGGCCGCCGATCGAATCGTCGTCGGTCTCGACGTCGATCCGCTTGCCGTTGCGCGTCCAATGGTGCCAGTACAGCAGCATCGAGCCCAGCGATGCCATGAGGCGATCGGCGATTTCGCGCGCGCCGCTCTCGTCGTGCGCCTCGTGCTCGGGCAGCACGCCGCCCAGCGCGGAAACGCCGGTGCGCATGACGTCCATCGGATGCGCCGCCGCCGGGATGCGCTCGAGCGTTTCGCGCACCGCCTCGGGCACGCCGCGCAGCTCCAAGAGCTTTGCCTTGTAGGCCGCGAGCTCGGCGACGGTCGGCAGCTTGCCGTGAACAAGCAGGTGGGCGATCTCCTCGAACTCGCAGGTATCGGCGATGTCGAGGATGTCGTAGCCGCGATAATGCAGGTCATTGCCGGTGCGGCCGACGGTGCACAGCGCGGTGTTCCCGGCCACGATCCCGGAAAGGGCAACCGACTTCTTGGGTTTACCGCCGGCGGTGGCGCCGGCGCCGGGTTCTGCCATGATGACCTCCGCGCTCATGGGTCGCCCCGCGTGAACAGTGCATCGAGCTTCGCTTCGTAGGCGTGATAGCCGAGGAATTCGTAGAGCTCGGCGCGGCGTCTGCATCGTGCCGACGACCGCTTTCTGGGTGCCATCGCGGCGCAGGGTCCGATAGACCGCGAGCGCGGCCTGGTTCATCGCCCGAAACGCCGACAGCGGGTAGAGCGCGATGGCCACGCCCGCGCCGTGCAGCTCGGCAACGGTAAACAGCGGCGTCTGCCCGAACTCGGTGATGTTGGCGAGCACGGGCACCCTGACCGCATCGGCGAAGCGGCGGTACATCGCAAGCTCGGTGACCGCCTCGGGAAAAATCATGTCCGCGCCGGCCTCGACATAGGCGCGCGCGCGGTCGAGGGCCGCCTCGAGACCCTCCACCGCGAGGGCGTCGGTGCGGGCCATGATGACAAAGCCGGCATCGGTCCGGGCGTCGACGGCGGCCTTGACGCGGTCGACCATCTCGGCCTTTGAAACGAGCTCCTTGCCGGGGCGGTGCCCGCAGCGCTTGGCTCCGACCTGGTCCTCGATGTGCATCGCCGCCGCGCCGAACTTGACCAGCGACCGGACCGTGCGCGCGATGTTGAAGGCCGACGCGCCGAATCCGGTGTCGACGTCGACCAGCAGCGGCAGCGCGCACGCGTCGGTGATGCGGCGCACGTCGGTGAGCACGTCGTCTAGGTTGGTGATGCCCAGGTCGGGCACGCCGAGCGACCCGGCGGCGACCCCGCCTCCGGAAAGGTAGAGCGCGCGGAAGCCGCTCTTTTCGGCGAGGATCGCGTGATAGGCGCAGATCGCGCCGGGTACCTGCAGCGGTTTTTCGGCGGCCAGCGCGGCGCGGAACGCGGCGCCAGGGGAGGGCGCGGTCATCGCGGCGCGGCCCGCGCTCGCGGCAACGGGCGCGCCGGCGGCAAAAAAGGCGCGCGCCGCCTCCGGCAGCCGCACGCCGGCGGCGTGCGCCTGCTGCAGCAGCTCCCAGCAGAAGCGATACGACGCGCGGTCGTAGAGCTTGCCGTCGTGGCGGATCGGGCCCCAGTCGGCCGCCTGCGCCGCGGCGAGCACCGCGGCGGCCGTCGCGACCGCATCGGCGTCGGGGCTGAATGCGCGCACGATCGGCTCGATCTGCGTCGGATGGATGCTCCACATCCGCAGGAAGCCGAACTCGTCCTTCGCGCGCGTCGCATCGGCACGCACGGCGTCAGGATCGTCGAGGGCAAGGGTCACGCCATGGGCGGGCACGACCGCGTGGGCAAGGGCCGCGGCGGCGACCTCGCACTTGGCGCGCCGGACAAGCGGATGATCGAATTGTCCGGGGCTGTGCATCGCTGCCGCGGGGATCGCGCCATGGTGCGCGCTGACGAAGTCGAGCGTCCCGAAGTCGAGGCTCGCGATGCCAGGCAGCGCCGCAATGGCCCAGGCGTCGTGCACCGCGCCGGGCGTCTCGATCATGACGCACACCGGAATCGTGCGCCGTACGCCCGCGCGCAGCGCTTCCTCGCGCAGCGCATGCAGAAAGCGCTCGACATCGTCGACCGTGTTGACCTTGGGCACGGTCAGGAACGCGATCGTCGCGCCCGTTTCGCCGACCAGGATATCGAGTTCGCTGCGCCATGCCGGATGGGTGAGGTCGTGGATGCGCGCGCCGACGCGCCCGAACGCGTTGTCGCTGCCCGCGATCAGGGCGGCCATCGCCTTGGCATGCGCACGCTCCTGGCCCACCGGCGCGCCGTCTTCGCAATCGCAGGCGATGTCGAAGACCGGGCCCATCTGCTGCTGCAGCGCCAGCGCTTTGCGCAGGTAGCGCTCGGTGCCCGCGTAGTGCACGCACGGCGGCAGGCGGGTGCGGCGCGCGCGCCGAATCGTAGAGCGCGGCGGAAGGATGCAGCGGCCCGGTCATGGATCGTTGCTCTCCGTGCTGCAGCGTCGGGGCGGTCACCATCAGCAGGCGATCAGCCCAGGAGCGAAGCGACGCCGGCGCGCTCTTCTTCGAGCTCCTTGAGCGTCGCGTCCATCCGTTCCCGTGAAAACGCGTCGATCTCCAGGCCCGGCACGAGCTTGTATTCGCCGCCGGCGGTGGTGACCGGAAAGCCGTAGACCACCTCCGGCGGGATGCCGTAGCTGCCGTCGGAGGGCACGCCCATGGTCAGCCACTTGTCGTTGCTGCCGCCGAGCCAGTCGCGAACGTGATCGATCGCAGCGTTGGCCGCCGATGCCGCCGAGGAGAGCCCGCGCGCCTCGATGATCGCCGCCCCGCGCTTGCCGACCGTGGGGATGAACACGGTGCGGTTCCAGTTCTCGTCGTTGATCTTGGCCTTGAGCGCTGCGCCCGCGGCGGTGGCGAAGCGGTAGTCCGGATACATCGTCGGGGAGTGGTTGCCCCAGACGATCAGGCGCTCGATCGAGCCGACCGGGAACCCCCGCCTTGGCCGCGAGCTGCGACAGCGCCCGATTGTGGTCGAGCCGAAGCATGGCGGTGAAGTTCTTGCGCGGCAGCGACGGCGCGGACTTCATCGCGATATAGGCGTTGGTGTTGGCCGGGTTGCCCACGACGAGCACCTTGACGCCACGGCTGGCCACGGCGTCGAGCGCCTTGCCCTGCGCGGTGAAGATCTTGGCGTTCTCGAGCAGCAGGTCCTTGCGCTCCATGCCCGGCCCGCGCGGCCGCGCGCCGACCAGGAGCGCGATGTCGGCGTCCTTGAACGCCAGCGTCGCGTCGGCGCTGCCGCTCATTCCGGCGAGCAGCGGGAAGGCGCAGTCCTCGATCTCCATCATCACGCCCTTGAGCGCGGCCTGCACCTTGTCGATCGGCAGCTCGAGCAGCTGCAGGATCACGGGCTGATCGTCGCCGAGCATCTGGCCGCTGGCAATCCGGAACAGCAGGCTGTAACCGATCTGGCCGGCGGCGCCGGTCACCGCGACGCGGAGGGGTTTCTTCATGATGAAAGACTCCTGGCGAGCATGGGTCTGGTGATCGGGGACCGGCGGCCGCTTCCGGCCCCGGGCGATCGATCCGGTCGGCTGCAGGGCATGCCACGCACGCCCCGGCGCCTTGCGCGGCACGTCGAGTGCCACCGACGCGCGCAGCCATGCGCATGTTACGGTGCCCGCAGCGGGGTGTCGAGTCCGGAATGGCCGCGTACGCACGCGCGTGCGAATCCGGGCGCGGCCGCGGTGGCAGGAGGGCCCCGATTCCCTGTATAATTTTTGCCGTGCACCAGCCACCGGACGCCTTCGCTGCCGCGTGCCGAGAATCACCATGTCTGCCCTCGAGCGACCCGTGACCAAGCAGCGCCCCGTCTATCTCAACCTGGTTCGCATCCGCCTGCCGCTGCCGGGATTGGTGTCGATCCTGCATCGCGTATCCGGCGCGGTTCTGTTCCTCGTCGGGTTGCCGCTGCTGCTCGTTCGCCCTGCAGCGCAGTCTCGCTTCGCCCGCGGCGTTCCACGACCTGCAGGCAGCGCTCGCCGCGCCGCTGGCGAAGATCGTCCTGCTCGGCTTGGCCTGGGCCTATCTGCACCATTTCTGCGCGGGCATCCGGTTTCTGCTGCTCGATGTCCACCAGGGCATCGAGCTCAAGCCCGCGCGCCGGTCCAGCGTCGCGGTGCTGGTCATAAGCCTTGCGCTGACGCTCATCGTCGGGGTGCGGCTGTGGTGAGGCGCATCGTCGTCGGCGCGCACTACGGACTGAAGGACTGGCTCATCCAGCGCATCAGCGCGCTGGTGATGGTGCTCTACACGCTGCTCTGGATTCTGATCGCCGTCTACGAGGAAGGCGTGGACTACGCGCTCTGGCAGGCGCTGTTTGCCAATGCCGCGTTTCGCGTGGCGACGGCGCTGTTCGGGCTGGCGTTGCTCTGGCACGCCTGGGTGGGCATGCGCGACATCTGGATGGATTACGTGAAGCCGACGGCGCTGCGGCTGACGGTCGAAACGCTCACCGCGATGACCCTGCTGGGCTACGCCGCCTGGCTCGTCGATTTGCTCTGGGGGCGCGGATGAGCAACCGCGCGCAGGGTCCGGTCCGCGGGGCGCGACGCGGGTGCCGGCACCGCGTCGTGGCCGGCCGCGCGGCGAGCCGATGCGAAAGCTCGCCGCGATGAGCCTTCCGGTGCGCAAGTTCGACGCCATCGTCGTCGGCGCCGGGGGCGCGGGCATGCGCGCGTCGCTGCAGCTCGCCGAGGCCGGATTGTCGGTCGCGGTGCTGTCGAAGGTGTTTCCGACCCGCTCGCACACGGTCGCGGCGCAGGGCGGCATCGGCGCGGCGCTCGGCAACATGAGCGAGGATCACTGGCTGTGGCACATGTACGACACGATCAAGGGCTCCGACTGGCTCGGCGACCAGGACGCGATCGAATACATGTGCCGTGCCGCGCCGGAGGTCGTCTACGAGCTCGAGCACTTCGGCATGCCGTTCGACCGCAACGCCGACGGCACGATCTACCAGCGCCCGTTCGGCGGCCACTCGGCGAACTTCGGCGAGAAGCCGGTGCAGCGCGCCTGTCGCCGCCGCCGACCGCACCGGCCACGCGATGCTGCACACGCTGTACCAGCGCAACGTGCGCGCGCGCACGCAGTTCTTCGTCGAATGGATGGCGCTCGACCTGATCCGCGATGCCGACGGCGACGTGCTCGGCGTGACGGCGCTGGAGATGGAAACCGGCGAGGTCATGATCCTGCAGGCGAAGGCGACCCTGTTCGCCACCGGCGGCGCCGGACGGATCTTTGCGGCGAGCACCAACGCGTTCATCAATACCGGCGACGGCCTGGGCATGGCGGCGCGCGCCGGCATTCCGCTCGAGGACATGGAGTTCTGGCAGTTCCACCCGACCGGCGTCGCCGGCGCCGGCGTGCTGATCACCGAGGGCGTGCGCGGCGAGGGCGGCATCCTGCTCAACAGCAACGGCGAGCGCTTCATGGAGCGCTATGCGCCGAACCTCAAGGACCTCGCCTCGCGCGACGTCGTCTCGCGCTCGATGGACCAGGAGATCAAGGAAGGGCGCGGCTGCGGCCCGCACAAGGACCACGTGCTGCTCAAGCTCGATCACCTCGGCCCCGAGGTGATCATGAAGCGGCTGCCGTCGATCCGCGAGATCGCGATCAAGTTCGCCAACGTCGACCCCATCAGGGAGCCGATCCCGGTCGTGCCGACGATCCACTACATGATGGGCGGCATTCCGACCAATATCCACGGCCAGGTGGTCGCGCCGGCGGGCGGCGACCCGAATGCCGTCGTCCCGGGTCTCTACGCGGTCGGCGAATGCGCCTGCGTGTCGGTGCACGGCGCCAACCGGCTGGGCACCAACTCGCTGCTCGACCTGCTGGTGTTCGGCCGCGCGGCGGGCAACCATATCGTCGCGCGCGACCTGCGCCGGGTCGCGCACAAGCCGCTGCCGACGGATGCGGCCGACAGCGCGCTGGCGCGGCTCGCGCGGCTCGATGCCGCGGCCACGGGCGAGCAGGTGGCCGATGTCGCGCACGCGCTGCGCCGCGCCATGCAGACCCACTGCGGCGTGTTCCGCAACGAGCAGCTGCTGCGCGAAGGGCGTGGCCAAGGTCCTGGAGCTCGAGCAGCGCGTCCGACGCGTGGCGATCAAGGACAAGAGCAAGACGTTCAATACCGCGCGCGTCGAAGCGCTCGAGCTCGACAACCTGATCGAGGTCGCCAAGGCGACGATCGTGTCGGCGGCGGCGCGGCGCGAGTCGCGCGGCGCCCAGGCGCGCAGCGATTATCCGGACCGCGACGACGTCAACTGGCTCAAGCACTCGCTGTGGTACCGCGACGGCAACCGGCTCGATTACAAGCCCGTCAACCTGAAGCCGCTGTCGGTCGATGCATTCCCGCCGAAGGCGCGCACCTACTAGGATTGCCCGCGCATGAAATTCCGCATCTACCGCTACGACCCCGACCAGGACGCCGCGCCGCGCATCCAGGATTACGACATCGCGCTCGACCCGCACGACCGCATGCTGCTCGACGCGCTGATCCGGCTCAAGGCGCACGACGACACGCCTGTCGTTCCGGCGCTCCTGCCGCGAAGGGGTGTGCGGCTCCGACGCGATGAACATCAACGGCAAGAACGGGCTCGCCTGCATCACCAATCTGCGGGAGCTGAAGGAGCCGGTCGAGCTGCGGCCGCTGCCCGGGTTGCCGGTGATCCGCGACCTGATCGTCGACATGAGCCAGTTCTTCAAGCAGTACCACTCGATCAAGCCCTACCTGATCAACGACACGCCGCCGCCGGAGAAGGAGCGGCTGCAGTCGCCGGCGGACCGGGAGGAGCTCGACGGCCTGTACGAGTGCATCCTCTGCGCCTGCTGCTCGACGGCCTGTCCCTCGTTCTGGTGGAACCCGGACAAGTTCGTCGGCCCGGCGGGTCTGCTGGCGGCGTACCGCTTCATCGCCGATTCGCGCGACCAGGCCACCAGCGAGCGGCTCGACAACCTGGAGGATCCGTACCGCCTGTTCCGCTGCCACACGCATCATGAATTGCGTCGACGTCTGCCCGAAGAACCTCAATCCGACCAAGGCGATCGGCAAGATCAAGGAAATCATGGTCAAGCGGGCGGTGTGATCCGAGCCCGCCGCCCATGTCCGGGATAAGATCGAGGCGCATTTGCCGCACGCCATGGCCACGAGCGCTGAGCTCAATCGCCTGCGCTGGCGCTGCCGGCGCGGGCTGCTGGAGAACGACCTGATCCTGACGCGGTTCCTGGACGCGCGTGGCGATGGCCTCGCGGCGGACGAGATCGCGGCGCTGTATCGGCTGCTGGATCTGAGCGACAACGAGCTGTGGGATCTGCTCTCGGGCCGGCAACGCGCCCGCGGACGCGGCCGTAGCGACCACTGCTGGAAGCACTGAGAGCCGTTCGCGTGGGCGAGGATGCGCCCGCGCCGGACGCCGACCCGTTCTGTACTCCGCCTGGGAGTGACACACCATGACCGACCGAACCGCAACCTTGACCTTCAGCGACGGCTCGCCGTCGGTCACCTTTCCGATCCTGCCCGGCACGATCGGGCCGGAGGTGGCCGATATTCGCGCCCTGTACGGCAAGACCGGCAAGTTCACCTACGACCCGGGCTTCCTGTCGACCGCGGCGTGCGACTCGACGATCACCTACATCGACGGCGACAAGGGCGAGCTGCTGTACCGCGGCTACCCGATCGAGCAGCTCGCGGTGCAGTGCGACTTCCTCGAGGTCTGCTACCTGCTGCTGCACGGCGAGCTGCCGAACGCGGCGCAGAACGCCGAGTTCGTGCATACCGTCACCCAGCACACGATGGTGCACGAGCAGATGAACAGTTCTTCCGCGGCTTCCGCCGCGACGCGCACCCGATGGCGGTGCTGGTCGGCGTGGTCGGCGCGCTGTCGGCGTTCTATCACGACTCGCTGGACATCAGCGATCCCTGGCACCGCGAGATATCGGCGATCCGCCTGATCGCGAAGCTGCCGACGCTGGTCGCGATGTGCTACAAGTACACCCTCGGCCAGCCGTTCATCTATCCGCGCAACGAGCTCTATTACACCGCGAATTTCATGCGCATGATGTTCTCGGTCCCGTGCGAGGACTACAAGATCAACGACGTGCTGGTGCGCGCGCTCGACCGCATCTTCATCCTGCACGCCGACCACGAGCAGAACGCGTCGACTTCGACGGTGCGCCTGGCCGGCTCGTCCGGCGCCAATCCGTTCGCGTGCATCGCCGCCGGCATCGCCTGCCTGTGGGGCCCCGCGCACGGCGGCGCCAACGAGGCCGCGCTCAACATGCTCGAGCAGATCGGCGACGTGTCGAAGATCGGCGAGTTCATCAAGCGGGCGAAGGACAAGAACTCCGGCGTCAAGCTGATGGGCTTCGGGCACCGCGTGTACAAGAACTACGATCCGCGCGCGAAGCTGATGCGCGAGACCTGCCACGAGGTGCTGGAGAACCTCGGCCTGCACGACGACCGCCTGTTCAAGCTGGCGATGGCGCTGGAGAAGATCGCGCTCGAGGACGACTACTTCGTGCAGCGCAAGCTCTATCCCAACGTCGATTTCTACTCCGGCATCGTGCAGCGCGCGATCGGCATTCCGGTGAGCCTGTTCACGGCGATCTTCGCGCTGGCGCGCACGGTGGGCTGGATCGCGCAATGGAACGAGATGATCTCCGATCCCGAGCAGAAGATCGGCCGCCCGCGCCAGCTCTACACCGGGGCGCAGCGCCGCGACGTGAAGCCGATCGCGCAGCGCTAGCGCGGATACCTGGAACGGCGAGGCCAAGCGACGCATGATGAACGAGCTGCGCGGGACGTCGACCCTGTTCGGGAGCAACGCGCCGTTCATCGAGCAGCAGTACGAGATCTACCTGGCCAACCCCGGTGCGGTCAGCGCCGACTGGCGCGCGTATTTCGATCAGCTGCGCGACGGCGCCCAGGACGTGGCGCACGCGCCGGTCATCGATTCGTTCATCCAGCTCGCGAAGAGCCGGCGCCTGGCCGCGCCGATGGTCGACGCGCAGGCCATGCACAAGCAGGTGCTGGTGCTGCGGCTGATCAGCAAGTACCGCACCCTCGGGGTGTTCCAGGCCGACCTCGATCCGCTGAAGCGGCAGGAGCAGCCGTACATCGCCGACCTGGACATCGGCAGCTACGGCTTCACCGATGCCGACCTGGAGGCGGAGTTCAACGTCGGCTCGTACCGCGGCGCGCCCGGCGGGGCGAGCCAGATGCGCCTGCGCGACCTGATCGCGGCGCTGCAGGAGACCTACTGCCGCACCTTCGGCACCGAGTACATGTACATGTCCGATACGCCGCAGAAGCGCTTCATCCAGGAGCGCCTCGAGCCGCTGCGCTCGCGGCCGGCGTATCCGCCGGAGTTCCGCAAGCACATCCTGGAGCGGCTGACCGCCGCCGAGACGCTGGAGCGCTACCTGGGCACGAAGTACGTCGGCCAGAAGCGCTTCTCCGGCGAGGGCGGCGACACGATGATTCCCATGCTCGACCACCTGATCCAGCGCTCCGGCGCCGCCGGGGTGCAGGAAATGGTCATCGGCATGGCGCATCGCGGCCGCCTCAACGTGCTGGTCAACACGCTGGGCAAGATGCCGGCCAACCTGTTCGCGGAATTCGAGGGCAAGTCGGCGAGCGAGCTCTCGGCCGGCGACGTCAAGTACCACCAGGGCTTCTCCTCCGACGTCGCGACGCCGGGCGGACCGATGCATGTGACGCTGGCGTTCAATCCCTCGCACCTCGAGATCGTCAATCCGGTCGTCGAGGGTTCGGTGCGCGCGCGCCAGCACCGGCGCAAGGACGACGACCTTCGACCAGGTCATGCCGGTGCTGATCCACGGCGATGCGGCGATCGCCGGCCAGGGCGTGGTGCAGGAGACGCTCAACCTGTCGCAGACGCGCGGCTATCGCACCGGCGGCACGATCCACATCGTCGTCAACAACCAGATCGGGTTCACCACCTCCGATCCGCGCGACACCCGCGGCACGCTCTATTGCACCGACGTGGCGAAGATGGTCGAGGCGCCGATCTTCCACGTCAACGGCGACGATCCGGAGGCGGCGCTGCTGGCCATCGAGATCGCCATCGAATACCGCCAGAAATTCGATCGCGACGTCTTCATCGACCTGGTCTGCTTCCGCCGCCTGGGCCACAACGAAGCCGACGAGCCGATGGTCACGCAGCCGCTGATGTACAAGTCGATCCGCGAGCATCCCGGCACGCGCACGCTGTACGCGCAGCGCCTGGTGGCCGAGGGCGTGGTCAAGGCCGAGGAGGCCGAGGCCATGATCGCCACCTATCGCACGGCGATGGACAAGGGGCTGCATACCAACACCACGATCCTGTCCAACTACAAGCCGCCGTTCGCGGTCGATTGGACGCCCTTCCTCGGCAAGCACTGGACCGATGCGGCGGAAACAGCGGTGCCGATGAAGACGCTCAAGCTGCTCGCGCGCCGCGTCACCGACGTGCCGGCGAACTTCAAGCTCCATCCGCGGGTGGAAAAAGTCATCGCCGACCGGCGCGCCATGGGCGAGGGCGAGCTGCCGCTCGACTGGGGGATGGGCGAGACGCTCGCCTACGCGACCCTGCTCGACCAGGGCTACGGGGTGCGCCTTTCCGGCCAGGATTCGGCTCGCGGCACGTTTTCTCACCGCCATGCCGTGCTGCACGACCAGAACCGGGAAAAATGGGATGCCGGCATCTGGATCCCGCTGCAGCACATCAAGGAAGGGCAGGGCGATTTCGAGGTCATCGATTCGGTGCTCTCCGAGGAGGCGGTGCTCGGCTTCGAGTACGGCTACGCGACCTCGGAGCCGAACCGGCTGGTGCTCTGGGAGGCGCAGTTCGGCGATTTCGCCAACGGCGCGCAGGTCGTCATCGACCAGTTCATCGCCTCGGGCGAAGTCAAGTGGGGCCGCATCTGCGGCCTGACCCTGCTGCTGCCGCACGGCTACGAAGGGCAGGGGCCGGAGCATTCGTCGGCGCGGCCGGAGCGCTTCCTGCAGCTGTGCGCCGAGCACAACATGCAGGTCTGCGTGCCGACCACGCCGGCGCAGATCTTCCACCTGCTGCGCCGGCAGATGGTGCGCGAGTTTCGCAAGCCGCTGATCGTCATGAGCCCGAAGAGCCTGCTGCGGCACAAGGAGGCGGTGTCCGCGCTCGACGAGCTCGCCGAGGGGCGGTTCCAGACCGTCATCGGCGATGCGGAGAAGCTCGTCGCCAAGAAGGTGCGCCGCGTGATCGTCTGCAGCGGCAAGGTGTACTACGACCTGATCGATTTCCGGCGCGCGAACAAGATCGCCGACATGGCCGTCCTCCGCCTCGAGCAGCAGTATCCGTTCCCGCATGCCGATTTCCAGGCGCAGATCGTGAAATACCCGAACGCGAAGGAAGTCGTCTGGTGCCAGGAGGAGCCGCAGAACCAGGGCGCCTGGTACCGCCTGCGTGCCTACCTGCGCGGCGACATCGGGGACAAGCAGGTGCTCGCCTATGCGGGCCGGCCGATCTCGGCCTCACCCGCGGTGGGCTATGCCTCCAAGCACCTGGCGCAGCAGCAGCAACTGGTCAGCGACGCCTTTGCGGCGAAGCTGGCGTCCGGCGAGATGATCACCGCGCACTGAGGTGCGATCCCGTGAGCACGTAGCGAAGAAGCCTCACCATGGCCATCGAAGTGAAGGTCCCGGTCCTGCCGGAGTCGATCGGCGAGGCGACGCTGGTCAACTGGCACAAGAAGGCCGGCGACACCGTCAACCGCGACGAGAATCTCATCGACATCGAGACGGACAAGGTCGTGCTCGAACTGCCCGCGCCGGCGTCGGCGTGTTGACCGAGATCCGCAAGGCCGACGGCGCGACGGTCACGGCGCAGGAAGTCATCGCGCTCATCGATACGGCGGCGCAAGGCGCCTCCGCGGCGCCCGCAACGGCGGCAACGGCCGCGACGCCGGCCACCGCGGCGACCCCGGCGGCCGCGCCGACCGCTCCCGCCGCCGCGGCAGCGCCGGCAGGGGCCACCGCGCTGCCGGCCGCGCGCAAGCTCATGGCCGAGCAAAAGCTCACTGAAGCCGACGTCGGCGGCAGCGGCCGCGGCGGCCGCATCACCAAGGGCGACGTGCTCGCCGCGGTGGAAGCGAAGCGCGGCGCCAGCGCGCCCGTGCCCGCCACCCCCGCGCCAGCGCCCGCGCCGCCAGCGGCAGGCACGGCGACGGCGATCCCGGCCATCGACCTGCCGGCAACCTTTTCTGCCCGGCCCGAGCAACGCGTGCCGATGTCGCGGCTGCGGCAGCGCGTCGCCGAGCGGCTGGTGCAATCGCAGTCGACCGCCGCGATCCTGACCACGTTCAACGAAGTGAACATGGCAGCCGGTCATCGAGCTGCGCAACCGGTACAAGGATCGCTTCGAGAAGGAGCACGGCGTCAAGCTCGGCTTCATGGGCTTCTTCGTCAAGGCGGCGGTGCACGCGCTGAAGAAATTTCCGGTCGTCAACGCCTCGATCGACGGCACCGACATCGTCTATCACGGCTACTTCGACATCGGCATCGCGGTCGGCAGCCCGCGCGGGCTGGTGGTGCCGATCCTGCGCGACGCCGATCAGCTGACCATCGCCGAGATCGAGAAGCAGATCGGCGACTTCGGCAAGCGCGCGCAGGAGGGCAAGCTTTCGGTCGAGGAGCTGACCGGCGGCACCTACACGATCTCCAACGGCGGCGTGTTCGGGTCGATGCTTTCCACGCCGATCATCAATCCGCCGCAGTCGGCGATTCTCGGCGTGCACGCGACGCACGACCGGGCGGTGGTCGAGAACGGGCAGGTCGTGGTGCGGCCGATGAACTATCTCGCGCAATCCTACGACCACCGCATCATCGACGGCCGCGAGGCGGTGCTGTCCCTGGTGGCGATCAAGGAAGCGCTGGAGGATCCGGCGCGCATGCTGCTCGACCTGTGATCTGCGGTGACGGGGAAATCGAGTGGCTGATGCATTTGACGTCGTGGTCATCGGCGCCGGCCCGGGCGGCTACATCGCCGCGATCCGTGCCGCGCAGCTCGGTTTCAAGACCGCGTGCATCGACGACTGGACGACCGCGGATGGCAAGCCGGCGCCCGGCGGCACCTGCACCAACGTCGGCTGCATCCCGTCGAAGGCGCTGCTGCAGTCGTCGGAGAACTACGAGCACGCGGGCCACGAATTCGCCGAGCACGGCATCGCGGTCCAGGGTCTCGCCGTCGACGTCGCGCGCATGCTTGCGCGCAAGGACAAGGTGGTGCGGCAGAACAACGACGGCATCCTCTACCTGTTCAAGAAGAACAAGGTGGCGTTCTTCTCCGGGGTCGGGCGGTTTGCCGGTGGCGCTCCCGGCGCCTGGCAGATCGAGGTCGCGGGGCCCGGCGCGGCCGCGCTGACCGCGAAGAACGTCATCGTCGCCACCGGCTCGAAGCCGCGCGCCCTGGTGGTCAACGGCACCGCGGTGGCGTTCGACAACCGGCTGGTTCTGGACAACGACGGCGCGCTGGCGATCCCTGCAGTCCCGAAACGGCTCGGCGTGGTCGGCGCCGGCGTGATCGGCCTCGAAATGGGCAGCGTCTGGCGCCGGCTGGGCGCCGAGGTGACCATCCTGGAGGCGCTGCCGGTATTTCTCGGCGCGGCCGATGAACAGGTGGCCAAGGAAGCGTGGAAGCAGTTCGCCAAGCAGGGACTCGCGATCGAACTGGGCGTGAACATCGGCGCAGTCACGGCGGCTGCCGACGTGAGCGTCGAGTACACCGATGCGCAGGGCAAGCCGCGCAGCGCGCGCTTCGACAAGCTCATCGTCTCCATCGGCCGCGTTCCGCACACCGCCGGGCTCGACGCGCAGGCGGTCGGGTTGAAGCTCGACGAGCGCGGGTTGGTCGGGGTCGACGGCGAGTGCAGGACCAACCTCGACGGCGTCTGGGCGATCGGCGACGTCGTGCGCGGCCCGATGCTCGCGCACAAGGCCGAGGAGGAAGGCGTCGCGGTCGCCGAACGCATCGCCGGCCAGCACGGTCACGTCGACTTCAACACCGTGCCATGGGTGATCTATACCGCGCCCGAAATCGCCTGGGTCGGCCAGACCGAACAGCAGCTCAGGGCCGCCGGCGTCGCCTACCGCGCCGGGTCCTTCCCGTTCACCGCCAACGGGCGCGCCCGCGCGCTCGGCGATACCCGCGGCTTCGTGAAGATTCTCGCCGACGCCAAGACCGACCGCATCCTCGGCATGCACGCGATCGGGCCGATGGTCTCGGAGCTCATCTCCGAAGGCGTGGTGGCGATGGAGTTCGGCGCGGCGAGCGAGGACATCGCGCGCATCTGCCACGCGCATCCCTCGCTGTCGGAAGCGATGAAGGAAGCCGCGCTTGCGGTTGACCGGCGCACTCTCAACCTCTGACGGCGGCGAGGCGAAGGCGGCGCGGGGCGACATGAACGACGCCGCGCCGTCCGCCCCCGGCGCACTGCTTGCCGGTCTCGAGCCGGAGCTCGCGCGGCGCAGCATCGTGCTCGACGCGCCGCAGCGCTCGGCGCTCGAGCGCCTGCAGCGGCTCTACGACGAACTGGTCGTCTTCAAGCGCGCGCGCGCGTCGCTGCTGCAGCGCTGGCTCAACCCGCCCGTGCCGCCGCGCGGGGTGTACTTCTGGGGCGGCGTCGGCCGCGGCAAGAGCTTCCTCATGGACGCCTTCTGCCGCGCGGTGCCACTGCGGCGCAAGACCCGCGTGCACTTCCATGCCTTCATGCGCGACGTGCACGAGGAGCTCAAGACGCTCAAGCGCGAGGAAGATCCGCTCGTCGCCGTCGCCGCCCGGATCGCGCATCGCCACCGCCTGGTGTGCTTCGACGAATTTCACGTCTCCGACGTCGCCGACGCCATGATTCTGGGCCGACTGCTGACGGCACTGTTCGACCGCGGCGTGGTGTTCGTCATGACCTCGAACTACCGTCCCGACGACCTCTACCCCAACGGGCTGCAGCGGCAGAACCTGCTGCCGACGATCGCGCTGCTCAAGCGCTGGCTGGATGTGGTCGAGATCGATGGCGGCACCGACTACCGGTTGCGCGAGCTCGAGCACGAGCAATGCTATTACACGCCCCTCTCCGAGGCCGTCGCTGCGGCGCTGGCAGCGCGCTTCGAGCGCATGCGCACCGGTCCGGACGAGGATGCGCGCCTGACCGTCGGCGCGCGCGCGCTGAAGGCGCGCGCGCGTGCCGGCAGCCTCGTTTGGTTCGATTTCGCGACCCTGTGCGAGGGCGCGCGCTCGCAGCTCGACTACCTCGAGCTCGCCCGCCGGTTCGCGGTCGTGTTCGTGTCCGGCGTGCCGCAGCTGACCCCGGACATGGGCAATGCGGCCCGGCGCTTTACCTGGCTCGTCGACGTGCTCTACGATCATCGGGTAAAGTTAGTGCTGTCGGCGGCGGTACCGGCCGGGGACCTCTACCGGGAAGGCCCGAACAGCCAGGAATTCCCGCGCACCGCCAGCCGATTGATCGAGATGCGCACTCGCGAATACATGGCATTGCCGCATCAAGCGGGCGAACCCGCCGTGCCAACCCCGCCCTGAGGAGGACCCTACCGATGCACACGTTCAAGGCTTACCGTACCTTCGAAAACGACAAGGTGGTGTCGAGCCGCTTTGTCGAGATGACCGCAGACGAACTCGACCCGGGCGACGTCATCGTTCGCACCAAGTACTCGACGATCAATTACAAGGACGCGCTTTCCTACAACGGCGCCGGCCGGATCATGCGCAAATTCCCGACCGTGGGCGGCATCGACATGGCCGGCACGGTCGAAACCTCCGCCGATCCCCGCTTCAAGCGGGGCGACAAGGTGATCGTGCACGCCTACGACTTCGGCGTCGCCCACGACGGCGGCTACGCGGAATACGTGCGCGTCCCGGGCGACTGGATCGTGCGCCGCCCCGAGGCCATGACGGCATTCGACGCGATGACGCTCGGCACGGCGGGATTTACCGCGGCGCAGGCGATCATGCTGATGGAGCACAACGGGCTCAAGCCCGACGCGGGCCCGGTCGCCGTAACCGGGGCGACCGGCGGGGTCGGCAGTGTCGCCATCGAGATTCTGGCCAAGAGCGGCTATCACGTGGTCGCGATCACCGGCAAGGAAACCGAGACTGAGTACCTGCGCGGCCTTGGCGCGAAGGAGGTCAAGCTGCGGCAGTCGATCGACCTCGCCAACATCCGCCCGCTCGACAAGGCGACCTGGGCCGGCGCGATCGACAATCTCGGCGGCGACATCCTGGCCTGGCTGCTGTCGACCATGCAAATCGGCGGCACGGTGGCCGCGGTCGGACTGGCGACGAGCCCCAAGCTCAACACCACCGTCATGCCGTTCATCCTGCGCGGCGTGCATTTGCTGGGCGTGGACAGCGCCAATTGCCCGATGCATGTGCGCCAGGCGATCTGGAACAAGCTCGCGGTCGAGTGGCGGCCCGACCGCGTGCACGATCAGGTGCGCACGATCGATTTCGAAGACCTACCGACGCATTTCGACGCCTATCTGAAAGGCCTGGTGCGGGGTCGGACGGTGGTGCGGATCGGCTCGGACACGCACCCGTAGCGCCGCCGGGAGCAAGCGAGGCGGCGAGATCGGGCAGTGGCAGGTCCAGGAACTCGTTGTAGCGGCACGGCAAGCACCAGGCAGTCGGCGCGCGGCAGCACCGCCAAGGCCCGGTCCCCGATCTGTGCGCTAGCGCACAAGGCGTTGCCTGCGCTGGCGCCGCGGGTGTCGGCAGTCGGCGGCGCAAAGCGGGTGCGTGAGCCGGCGCTTAAGGCTGCCGGGTCGCCGTTGATCTGGGTCAACGCCAGGTGCGCCGCGGACGGTTAGAATGCGCTGCCATCGCGCGATCGGGCAGGATGAGGCCCGCGCCACGGGCGAGGAGGCTTCGCGCATGACCACCTATCGGGAGATCCACCGCCGCTCGCTCGCGGAGCGCGACGCCTTCTGGCGGGAGAAGGCCGCGCTCATCGACTGGGAGACGCCGTTCGCGCGCGTGCTCGACTACGACCGGCCGCCCTTCGCGCGCTGGTTCGTCGGCGGCAAGACCAACCTCTGCCACAACGCCGTCGACCGGCACCTGGCCGCGCGCGGCGACCAGCCGGCGCTGATCTACATCTCGACCGAAACCGGGCAGCGGCGGACCTACACCTACGCCGAACTCGCCGCGGAGGTGAACTGCTTCGCCGCGATGCTTAAGGCGCAGGGCGTCGGTCGGGGCGATCGCGTGCTGATCTACATGCCGATGATCGCCGAGGCGGTGTTCGCGATGCTGGCCACGGTGCGCATCGGCGCCATTCATTCGGTGGTGTTCGGCGGATTCGCCGCGGCAAGCCTCGCCACCCGCATCGACGACGCCCGGCCCAAGGTGATGGTCACCGCCGATGCCGGCATGCGCGGCGGCAAGACCGTTCCCTACAAGCACCTCGTCGACGAAGCGCTGCGCCTGGCCGCACACCCGCCGGGCAAGGTCATCATCGTCGACCGCAGGCTCGATGCCGGCCCGGCGCGCATCGCCGGTCGCGATCTCGACTACGCCACGCTCGCCGCCGAGCACGCCGGCGCGCAGGTGCCCTGCGCCTGGCTCGAGTCCTCGGAGCCCTCCTACATCCTGTACACGTCGGGAACGACGGGCAAGCCGAAGGGCGTGCAGCGCGATACCGGCGGCTACGCCGTCGCGCTCGCCGCGTCGATGCAGGACATCTTCTGCCTCGCCCCGGGCGAGACGATGTTCACCACCAGCGACATCGGCTGGGTGGTCGGGCACTCGTACATCGTCTACGCGCCGCTCATCAACGGCTCGACGACGATCCTGTACGAGGGGCTGCCGATCCGTCCCGACCCGGGCATCTGGTGGCAGATCGTCGCCGACTACAAGGTGCGCACGATGTTCAGCTCGCCGACCGCGATCCGCGTGCTGAAGAAGCAGGACCCGGCCTACATGAAGAAGCACGACCTGTCGAGCCTGCGCTACCTGTTCCTCGCCGGCGAGCCGCTCGACGAGCCGACCGCACGCTGGGCCTCCGAATCGCTCGGCGTCGCCGATCGTCGACAACTATTGGCAGACCGAAACCGGCTGGCCGATCCTCTCCGCGCAACCGGGCATCGAGGACACGCCGCGCAAGTTCGGGCAGCCCGTCGTTTCCGGTGTACGGCTACGACGTGAGGCTGCTGCACGAGGCGACCGGGGCGGAGGTCGGAACCGACGAGAAGGGCGTGCTGGCGATCGTGCCGCCGCTGCCGCCGGGATGCATGACCACCGTCTGGGGCGACGACGCGCGCTTCGTCAAGACCTATTTCGCGACGATCCCCGGCCGGCAGGTGTACTCGACCTTCGACTGGGCGACCCGCGACGCGGACGGCTACTATTTCGTGCTGGGCCGCACCGACGACGTGATCAACGTCGCCGGGCACCGCCTGGGCACGCGCGAAATCGAGGAGGCGGTGCAGGCGCACTCCGGCATCGCCGAGGTGGCGGTGGTCGGCGTCGCCGATCCGCTCAAGGGGCAGATCCCGGTCGCCTTCGCCGTCGTCAAGGACTCCGCGCGCGTCGCGACCGCCGAAGGTGCCGCAGCGCTGCGGCGCGAAGTGATGGATACGGTCGATCGGGAGCTCGGCGCGATCGCGCGGCCCAGGCGCGGTGCATTTCGTGACCGTGCTGCCGAAGACGCGCTCGGGGAAGCTGCTGCGCCGCTCGATCCAGGCGCTTGCCGAAGGTCGCGATCCGGGCGATCTCACGACGATCGAGGATCCCGCCGCGCTCGAGCAGATCCGCGACGCGCTCGCCTTGCAACCGCGCTAAAATATGCGTTTCCCGCGCGCGCCCCACCCGTGTCGACCCTCACTGCAGCGGCCCCGCCGCACGTTGCGCTCGCGCGCGTCACCCGCGGCGACGCGGTCGACAGCGTGCACTTCGGCTCGGTCGCGGTCGTCGATCGGGATGGACGCCTGCTCTTCGCCGCCGGCGACCCGCACTACCTGACGATCACGCGCAGCGCGCTCAAGCCGCTGCAGGCCCTGCCGTTCGTCGCCGGCGGGGGGATCGAGCGCTTCGGCTTCAGCCAGGAACAGGTCGCGCTGCTGTGCGCGAGCCATTCGGGCGAGCCGCGGCAGGTCGCGGCGGTGGCCGACATGCTCGAGCGCGCGGGCTGCACCGAGGCGCAGCTGCAGTGCGGCGTTCATCCGCCGCTGTTCTACGCCGCGCGCGACGAGCTGCCGCCGGCGGGAGTCAAGTTCACGCCGCTGCAGCACAACTGCTCGGGCAAGCACAGCGGCATGCTCGCCTACTGCCGCCAGTGCGCCCTGCCGCTCGATTCGTACCTCGCTTTCGACCACCCGCTGCAGCAGGCGATCCGCACCGCGGTAGCCTACATGACCGGGGTGGCGGAAGGCGCGCTCGTCGCCGGCATCGACGGCTGCTCGGCGCCCAACTATGCGGTGCCGCTCGACCGCCTGGCGTACGCGTTCGCGCGGCTGGCCACCGCCACCGCCGATGCACGCTACGGCGCCGCGCCGGCGCGGCTTGCCGCGGCCATGACCGCGCATCCGGAGATGGTGTCCGGAGCAGGCCGCAACGACCTCATCCTCATGCGCGCCGGCCGCGGCGACTGGGTGACCAAGGTCGGCGCCGAGGGCGTCCAGGCGGTCGGCGTCCGGAGCAAGGGCTGGGGAATCGCCCTCAAGGTCGTCGACGGCAACGCCCGCGGCCTGCACCCGGCGACCGTCGCCACGCTGCAGCTGCTCGGGCTGCTCGATGCCGGGCAGCGGGAAGCGCTGGAAGCGTGGCGCGAGCCGGTCATCCGCAATTATCGGGGCCTGGTCACCGGTCGCGTGCAGCCGGCGGTGCAGCTGGAGCGCCGGAACTGAGCGCGAAGGGCGCAAAGCCCGTTGGCCGACTGAACTTCCCGCGTGGCGGGCGGTCCAGAGGAGCAGGCATCGTGCCGCGTGGCTGCCACGAGCGTCCCGCAGGGCTCTATACTCCCGGCGGGTGCCGCGCCTACCTGATCGGGTGGGGCGAGAACAACCAGATGACTCAGGGGCGGCCCGCGGATGGGTGATCGCGAAGTCGATCAGCAGCTCGTGGAGCGCGCGCAGCGCGGCGACAAGCGTGCCTTCGAACTGCTGGTGCTGAAGTACCAGCGCAAGCTGGGGCGGCTGTTGTCGCGATTGGTGCGCGACGCCGGCGAAGTCGAGGACGTGACGCAGGAGGCGTTCATCAAGGCCTACCGCGCGCTGCCGAGCTTTCGCGGGGAAAGTGCGTTTTACACTTGGCTGTACCGCATCGCGATCAACACCGCGAAGAACTACTTGGTCGCGATGGGGCGGCGGGCGCCGACCTCGACCGGTTTCGACAACGAGGAGGCGGAAAACTTCGAGGACGCGGAGCAGCTGCGGGACTCGAATACGCCGGAGAACGAGCTGCTGGGCAGAGAAATCGCGACCACGGTCAACAAGGCGATGGACGCGCTGCCCGACGATCTGCGCACAGCGATCACGCTGCGCGAGATCGAGGGTCTGAGCTACGAAGAGATTGCCAACGTGATGAATTGTCCGATTGGCACGGTGCGCTCCCGGATTTTCCGGGCGCGCGAAGCGATCGCAGCGGAGTTGCGGCCGCTGCTGGGGACCGACAAGGACCGGAGATGGTAATGGGCAAATTCAGGCTGCGCCGGACGGGGCCGACCCCGCCCGGCCGACGGAGCTGACGCCGGAGGAAGTCTCGCTGCTGATGGATGGCGAGCTCGATGCAAGCCGCAGCGAGCGCGCCTGCGAGGGTTTTCGCGAGGCGGCGTCGATCGAGACGTGGGTGTGTTATCACGTGATCGGGGACGCCTTGCGCGGCAGCGGCGGCCTCGCCCCCGGCTTCGCGGCGCGATTTGCCGCGCGCCTCGCCGCCGAACCGACCGTGCTTGCGCCGCCGCGGCTGCGGCCGACGCCGACGGCGGTGGCGTGGGCGCTTGCCGCCAGCGTGGCGGCGGTCGGCGTGGTGGGCTGGGTGGCGCTCACGACGATGGCGGTGCCGCCGGCCGCGATCGCGACCGCGCAGCAGGCGGCCGCCGTGCGTCCGGCCGACGTGCGCCGGCCGGTCGTCAACGAATACCTGCTCGCGCACCAGGAATACTCGCCGACAACGGCAATCCAAGGCGTGCGGCCGTACCTGCGCGCGGTCGCGACCGACACGCCGGATGCTGCGGAGTAACCGCCCGACAAGCGGCACTCGCCTGGCGCGGCGTGCTCGCCTTCGCGGGCGTCGCCGCGCTGCTGTGGCTGCCGGCCGCGCAGGCCGAGGACGCCGCCGAGTGGCTGCGCACCGCGGCCAACGCCGCGCAGCAGCTCAACTACATGGGGACGCTCGTCTACCAGCACGGCAGGCGGGTCGAGACCTCGCGCCTGCTGCACATGGTCGACAAGCGCGGCGAGCACGAGAAGCTCATCAATCTCGACGGCCCGGCGCGCGAGGTCATCCGCAACAACGACGAGGTGCGCTGCTACTACCCCGACGCCAAGATCATCCGCATCGAACCGCGAACCTACCGCAACGCCTTCCCGTCGCTCCTGCCGCAGCAGCTCGAGACGCTGGCGGAGTACTATTTCTTCCGCAAGGCCGAGGTCGCGCGCATCGCCGGGGTCGAAACGCCAGGCGTTCGTGTTCGAACCGAAGGACGGCATGCGCTACGGCCACAAGCTCTGGGCGGACCTCGCGACCGGCCTGCTGCTCAAGGCGCAGCTCCTGAACGAGCACAACAACCCGATCGAGCAGTTCCTGTTCACGGACATCGAGATCGGCGGCAAGATCGATCGCGAAAACGTGCGCCCGACCTACCGGCCGCCGCCGCCGATTGGCAGACGCGCGAATCGTTGCCCGGCGACGTCGTGCCGCAGGATACCGGCTGGCAGGTCAAGCAACTGCCGCCGGGCTTCGCCAAGATCGTCGAGGGTTTCCGCACGCTGCGCGGCAAGGCCGCGCCGGTGGCCCACCTCGTGTTCTCCGACGGCCTGGTCGCGGTGTCGGTATTCGTCGAGCCGATGCCGCAGGCGCCGCAGCCGGTCGGGCCGACGCAGCAGGGCGGCATCAACGTCTACAGTCGGCAGCTCGACGAACATCTGGTGACCGTGCTCGGCGAGACGCCCGGCGCGACCGTGCGCCAGATCGCGTTTTCGGTCGCCCATCGCTAGCGCTGCAACCGCGGCCCGCAACGAAAAGCAGACTTCAACAGGGAAGAGCAGCATGAACCTTCGCATCTGGTCGGTCGCCGGCGCGCTGTTTTGCGCCGTCACCTTCGCCTCGGCACGGCGGCGCAGGGCGAGCCGCGGCCTGCCCGATTTCACCGAGCTCTACGAGAAGCAGGGGCCCGCCGTGGTCAGCATCGACGTCACGCAGACGGTGCACGCGCTCGCCGCTGCCCGATCTGTCCGAGGACGATCCGTTCTACGAATTCTTCCGCCGCTTCGGGCAGGTCCCGCGCGGCCGCGAGCATCCGCGCGATCTCGAGCAGCAGTCGGTCGGCTCGGGCTTCATCATCTCCTCCGACGGCTACATCCTCACCAACGCGCACGTCGTCGACGACGCCGACGAGGTCATGGTCAAGCTCACCGACAAGCGCGAATTCAAGGCCAAGGTCATCGGCACCGACAAGCGCACCGACGTCGCGCTGCTCAAGATCGACGCCACGGGTCTGCCCCGGGTCACGATCGGCGACCCGGACAAGCTCAAGGTCGGCGAGTGGGTCGTCGCCATCGGCAAGCCGTTCGGCCTGGAGAACACGATGACTGCCGGCATCGTCAGCGCCAAGGGGCGCGAGCTGCCGCACGAGAACCTGGTGCCGTTCATCCAGACCGACGTCGCGATCAATCCGGGCAACTCGGGCGGTCCGCTGTTCAACCTGCGCGGCGAGGTCGTCGGCATCAACTCGCTGATCTACAGCCGCACCGGCGGCTACATGGGCCTCGCGTTCGCGATCCCGATCGACGTCGCGATGAACGCGGTCAAGCAGATCCAGGACAAGGGCCGGGTGACGCGCGGCCGCATCGGCGTCCAGATCCAGGAAGTGACCAAGGAAACCGCCGACGCGTTCGGCCTGCCGAAGGCCGGCGGCGCGCTGGTGAACTCGGTCGAGAAGGGCGGCCCCGCCGACAAGGCGGGCGTCGAGGCCGGCGACATCATCCTCAAGGTCGACGGCAAGCGCGGTCAGCTCGTCCGACCGAGCTGCCGCGGATCATCACCCAGGTCAAGCCCGGCACGAAGATCGCGCTGCAGGTGTGGCGCAAGGGCGCGCACGAAGGATCTCGACGGTCACCGTCGCCGAGCTCAAGGACGAGGAAGCGCCGCGCGTGGCGCGCAAGAACGCGCCGAGCAAGGAGAAGGCGAAGCCCAACCGCATGGGCCTGGTGCTGTCCGACCTCACCGACGAGCAGAAGAAGGAGCTCGACGTCAAGAGCGGCGTTCTGGTCGAGGACATCAGCGGCGACGCCCGCGGCAACATCGCAGCCCGGCGACGTGATCCTGGCGGTGATCAACAAGGGTGCGACCACCGACGCGAAGAGCGCCGACCAGGTCAACGCCCTGATCACCAAGCTGGAGAAGGGCTCCTCCGTGACGTTGCTGCTGCGGCGCGGCGACCAGCAGTTCTATTCGACGCATCAAGGTTGGCAACGGCGGCGGCGCGGAGTAGTCCCCCGACCGCGGCTGACCCTGCTCGTCCGCGCCTACTGTCACCTCTGCGACGAGATGCGCGAGGCCCTCGCGCCCCTGGCGGCGGCGGCCGGCTACGCGGTCGACGAAATCGACGTCGATGCCGATCCGGCGCTCGAGGCGCGCTGGGGCGAGCAGGTGCCGGTGCTGCTCGCCGGCGAGCGCGAGATCTGCCACTTCCGGCTCGACCCCGCGGCGCTGGCCGCCTTTTGCCGCGCCCGCGCGCTGGCGCGCGCGACCGCCGCGGCGTTGCGCCCGAGGGCGGCTGCGACAGTCGCGCGGAGGACGGATTTTTCCGCTAAAATTCACCATTTTCCGCTGCCGCGACGCTGCGGCCGTCAACGGGCAACTGATCGCCAAGCCAGGGCACCGCGTGCGGTGCCCTTCGCGTTTCATGGACAACATCCGCAATTTCTCCATCATCGCCCACATCGACCACGGCAAGTCGACGCTGGCCGACCGCTTCATCCAGCGCTGCGGCGGGCTGTCCGACCGCGAGATGGGCGAGCAGGTGCTCGACTCGATGGACCTCGAGCGCGAGCGCGGCATCACCATCAAGGCGCAGACGGCGGCGCTGTGGTACACGGCGCGCGACGGCCGGAACTACAGCCTCAACCTGATCGACACGCCCGGCCACGTCGACTTCGCCTACGAGGTTTCGCGCTCGCTCGCCGCCTGCGAAGGCGCGCTGCTCGTCGTCGACGCCTCGCAGGGCGTGGAAGCGCAGACGGTGGCCAACTGCTACACCGCGATCGAGCAGGGCGTCGAAGTCGTTCCGGTGCTGAACAAGATCGACCTGCCCTCCGCCGACCCCGACCGCGTCATCGAGGAGATCGAGGACATCATCGGCATTCCGGCGCAGGACGCGGTGCGCGTCAGCGCCAAGACCGGCGAAGGCGTCGACGACGTTCTCGAGGCCGTGATCGCGCGCATTCCGCCGCCGCAGGGCGATCCCGCCGCGCCGCTGCAGGCGCTGATCATCGATTCCTGGTTCGACAACTACGTCGGCGTCGTGATGCTGGTGCGCGTGATGGAGGGCACGCTCAAGCCCCGGGACAGGATCCTGCTGATGGCCAGCGGGGCGGCGTACAACTGCGAGCAGGTCGGCGTGTTCACCCCGAAGGCGGTCGTGCGCAGCGAGCTCGCCGCCGGCGACGTGGGCTTCGTCATCGCCGGCATCAAGGAGCTCAAGGCGGCGCGGGTCGGCGACACGCTGACGCACGCCACGCGCCCGGCGGACAAGGCGCTGCCCGGCTTCAAGGAGGTCAAGCCGCAGGTGTTCGCCGGCCTGTACCCGGTCGAGGCCAACCAGTACGAGGCGCTGCGCGACGCGCTCGAGAAGCTGAAGCTCAACGACGCGTCGCTGCACTACGAGCCCGAGGTCTCGCAGGCGCTGGGCTTCGGCTTCCGCTGCGGCTTCCTGGGCCTGCTGCACATGGACATCGTGCAGGAGCGGCTCGAGCGCGAATACGACATGGATCTGATCACCACCGCGCCGACGGTCGTCTACCAGGTCCTGCTGCGCGACGGCACGCTGCATGGAGATCGAGAATCCGGCGAAGCTGCCGGACCTGTCGCGGGTCGAGGAGATCCGCGAGCCGATCATCACCGCCACCATCCTCGTGCCCCAGGATTACGTCGGGCCGGTGCTGACGCTGTGCACCGAGAAGCGCGGCGTGCAGAAGAACATGCAGTACGTCGGGCGGCAGGTGATGCTCACCTACGAGCTGCCGCTCGCCGAGGTGGTGATGGATTTCTTCGACAGCTGAAATCGGTCTCGCGCGGCTACGCTTCGCTCGACTACGAATTCAAGGAGTTTCGCGGTGCCGACGTCGTCAAGCTCGACATCCTGATCAACGGCGAGCGCGTCGACGCGCTGTCGGTCATGGTGCACCGCGCCGCGGCCCAGTACCGCGGACGCGAAGTGGTCACCAAGATGCGCTCGCTGATCCCGCGGCAGATGTTCGACGTGGCGATCCAGGCGGCGATCGGCGCGCAGATCATCGCCCGCGAGACGGTCAAGGCGCTGCGCAAGAACGTGCTGGCGAAATGCTACGGCGGCGACATCACGCGCAAGACGCAAGCTGCTGGAAAAGCAGAAAGCCGGCAAGAAGCGCATGAAGGCAGTCGGCAGCGTCGAGATTCCGCAGGAGGCCTTCCTCGCAATCCTGCAGGTCGGCGAGAAATGATGCCGATGAACTTCGCGCTGATCCTGTTCGTTCCTGACCGTGCTCACCGGCGCCATCGGTGCTGGCCGACCGCTGCCGTTACCTCGCCAAGCGGCGCAGCCCCGGCGCGCCGCGAGCCGTGGTGGATCGAGTATCCGAAGAGCTTCTTCCCGGTGCTGCTGATCGTGTTCCTGCTGCGCTCGTTCGTCGCCGAGCCGTTCAAGATCCCGAGCTCGTCGATGCGGCCCACGCTCGAAGTGGGCGATTTCATCCTGGTCAACAAGTTCGCCTACGGCATCCGCCTGCCGATCATCGAGAAGAAGATCATTCCCACCGGGGACCCGCAGCGCGGCGACGTCATCGTGTTCCGCTACCCGGTCAATCCGTCGCAGGACTTCATCAAGCGGGTGATCGGCGTGCCCGGCGACGAGGTCGTCTACTTGCGACAAGAAGCTCACCGTCAACGGCGTGCCGCTGCCGCAGGGCCGACGGGACCTACGGCTACCTCGAAGGGCTGACGCTACGTGACGCACCGAGAAGCGCAGCGAGCGCTCGGGCGAGCGCGAATACACGATTGCCGATCGATCCGGCGGCGCAGCCGGTCTATCCGCTCAACGTGCGGTCGTTTCCAGGCAGGGAAAACTGCGTTTACAATGAGCAAGGGTTCACCTGCAAGGTGCCGCACGGCGAGTATCTCATGATGGGCGACAACCGCGACAACAGCGACGACAGCCGCTACTGGGGCTTCGTGCCCGACGACCATATCCGCGGCCGGGCGTTTTTCATCTGGTTCAACTGGGACGACATCAGCAGCCTGGCGTTCAAGCGGATCGGCAGCGGCATCCGCTGAGGGAGAGAGCATGCGCATCGGACCGGCAGAACGGCCTTTCCATTCATCGGATTCATGTTCGTCGCCGCGGTCGTGCTGACCGTCGCCATGATCGGCTTCCGCGTGCTGCCCGCGTACATCGAATACTTCTCGGTGCAGAAGGCGCTCAAGGAGACGCTCGAGGCGGCCCACGACGGGCAGTCGCTGGCGCAGCTACCGGCGCGACTTCGACCTACCGGGCCAGCGCCGATTACATCGACTCGGTCCACGGCGCGGACGTCGACGTCGTCAAGGAGGGCAACGAGATCGTCGCCACCGCGTCCTGGACCAAGACGCTGCCCTTGGTCGGCAACGTGAGCCTGCTGCTCGACTTCACGGCCACGGCAACGCAAGTAGGGGTCGATGTCCGCCGACGCCGCCCGACGCATCGCTCGGTCACGCTTTTCGCCGTCCGGAGCTGCTGCGCCAGGCGCTCACCCACCGCAGCTTCGCCGCCGAGCACAACGAGCGCCTCGAGTTCATCGGCGACGGCGTGCTCAACTGCGCGATCGCGCGCCTGCTCTTCGACCGCTTCCCGCAGCTGCCCGAAGGCGACCTGTCGCGCATGCGCGCGAGCCTCGTCAACCGCGACACGCTGCACCGGCTCGCCGTCGGGCTCGGTCTCGGCGCGGCGATCCGGCTCGGCGAGGGCGAGCTCAAGAGCGGCGGCGCGACGCGGCCGTCGATCCTCGCCGACGCGCTCGAGGCGGTGCTTCGGCGCCGTCTTTCTCGACGGCGGGCTACGCGGCCGCGCACGCGGCCATCGAGCGCATCTACGCCGCCGACATTGCCGGCGCCGACACCGACGGCGATCGCCAAGGACCCGAAGACGCGGCTGCAGGAATGGCTGCAGGGCCGGCGGCTCCCCGTCCCCGAGTACGCGATCGTCGCCGTCCGCGGCGAGGCGCATGCGCAGACCTTCAAGGTCGACTGCCGGATCGCGGCGCTCGGCATCGCGGCCACGGGCACGGGCGCAGCCGGCGCGCGGCCGAGCAGGCCGCGGCGGCGCAGCGCGTATGCAGCAAGCGCGCCGACGCCTGACTCCGCCGGCGCCGAGCCGCGTTTCGCTGCGGTCAGGTCGCGATCGTCGGGCAAGCCGAACGTCGGCAAGTCGACGCTGCTCAACGCGCTGGTCGGCGCGCGGATCAGCATCACCTCAGGCGCCCGCAGACGACGCGGCACCGCATGCGCGGCATACTGACCACGGCCGAGGCGCAGATCGTCTTCGTCGACACGCCGGGGTTCCAGACGCGCACCGCTCGCGCTTGAACGACCGGATGAACCGCAGCGTGCGCGAGAGCCTCGCCGGCGTCGACGCGCGTGGTCGCTGGTGCTCGAAGCGGAGCGCATCACGCCGCCGATCGCGCGGTGCTCGCCTGCTGCCGGCGGCCGTGCCGGTGATCGCGGCGGTGAACAAGATCGACCGCCTTGCCGACCGCGGGCGCCTGCTGCCGCTGCTCGCCGGAATCGCCGCGCTGCGCGACTTTGCCGCGATCGTCCCGGTGAGCGCGCGAAAAGCACTGGCAGCTCGACGCGTTGACCGCCGAGATCGTCGCCTGCCTGCCGCCGGGCCAACCGCTGTACGCGGCCGACGAGCTCACCGACCGGGACGAGCGCTTTCTCGCCGCCGAGTTCGTGCGCGAGAAGATCTTTCGCCTGCTGGGCGAGGAACTGCCCTACGCGACCGCCGTGCGATCGACAGCTTCGAGCAGGACGGCGAGCTGCGCCGCATCCACGCCACCGTCCTGGTGCGAGAAGGCGAGCCAGCGGGCGATCCTGCTGGGCAGCGCGGCGCGCGCATGAAGGCAGATCGCGACCGCCGCGCGCCGCGACATGGAGCGGCTGTTCGGCGGCACGGTGTTCCTCGAGGTCTGGGTGCGGGTGAAGGCCGGCTGGGCGGACGACGAGCGCACGCTGACGCGGCTCGGGTATTGAAGCCGATGCGCACGCCCTCGAGCAGCGACGCGACGACCAACCGGCGTTCGTGCTGCACACCTATCCGTACCGCGAGACGAGCCTCATCGTCGAGGCGTTCACCGCCGAGCACGGGCGCGTCGCGATGGTCGCGCGCGGCGCGCAGCCGCCCGCGCTCCGAGCTGCGCGGCCTGCTGCAGGCTTTTCAGCCGCTCGCGCTGTCGTGGACCGGGGCGGGCGAGCTCAAGACGCTGCGTCAGGGCCGAATGGCGCGGCGGCCTGCCGCTGGTGGGCGGCTCGGCGCTGCTCTGCGGCTTCTACCTCAACGAGCTGCTGCTGAAGCTGCTGCCGCGCGAGGATCCGCACCCGCAGCTGTTCCGTGACTACGAGCGGCGCTGGCGCAGCTCGCCGAAGGCACGGAGCAGGCGCCGGTGCTGCGGCGGTTCGAGCTCAAGCTCTTAGCCGAGCTGGGCTACGCGCTGCCGCTGACCCACGAGGCCGACACCGGCGCGGCCGGTCGAACCGGGAGCGCGCTACTATTACGCGTTCGACCGCGGCCCGCGCGTGAGCGTCGCCGAGCCGGGGCAGCACTACCCGCAGGTGCGCGGCGCGACGCTGCTGGCGCTGGCGCAGCAGGACTTCACCGACGCCGGAGACGGTGGCCGAGGCGAAGCGGCTGATGCGCGAGGTGCTCGACCATTACCTGGAGCAGCGCGCGATCGTGAGCCGCCGCGTCGTGCGCGACCTGCAGGCGCTCGATGAAGCCGAGGAGGACGGACCGATGATCACCCCTAAGCCATGATCGAGCTCGGCGTCAACATCGACCACGTCGCAACGCTGCGCCAGGCGCGCCGCACCTACGAGCCCGACCCCGTCTGGGCCGCGGTCGAGGCGCACCTGGGCGGCGCCGACGGCATCACCGTGCACCTGCGCGAGGACCGGCGCCACATCCAGGACGAGGACGTGCGCCGGTTGCGCGAACTCGTGCACATCAAGCTCAATCTCGAGATGGCGGCAACCGACGAGATGGTCGACATCGCCTGCGCGCTGAAGCCCGAGATGGCGATGCTCGTGCCCGAGGGCCGGGAGGAGGTCACCACGGAGGGCGGCCTCGACGTCGCCGCCCAGGAAGCGCGGCTTAAGCAGGTCGTTGCCCGGCTCGCTGCGGCGGGCATCGTCAGCAGCGTGTTCATCGACGCCGACCCGCGCCAGGTCGACGCGGCGGCGCGGATCGGCGCGGCGGTGTGCGAAGTCCACACCGGCCCGTACGCGCACGCGTTTCACGCCAAGGGGCGCGACCCGCAGAGCGCTGCCGTGGTGGCCGAGCTCGCCAGGATTCGCGCTGCCGGCGCGGCGATCCGCGCCCAGGGCATGCGCTTCAACGCCGGCCACGCGCTCAATTACTTCAACGTGCAGCCGGTCGCGGCGCTGGAGGGCGTGCGCGAGCTGCACATCGGCCACGCCATCGTCAGCCGCGCCGTCTTCGTCGGCTTGCGCGAAGCCGTGCGCCAGATGAAGGCGCTGCTGCGCGAGGCAGCCGGGCCCGGGCGATGAGCGCGCATGCCGCGCGGACCGGTGATGCTCGACATCGCCGGCCTCGAGCTGAGTGCGGCTGAGCGCGAGCGCATCGCCCATCCGCTCGTCGGCGGCGTGATCCTGTTCACGCGCAATTACGCGGCGCCGCCGCAGCTGCGGGCGCTGACCGCGGCGATCCGGGCGGCTGCGCGAGCCGCCGCTGCTCATCGGCGTCGATCACGAAGGCGGGCGCGTGCAGCGCTTTCGCGACGGGTTTACCGCGCTGCCGCCGATGCGCACGCTGGGCGAGCGCTGGGACCGCGACGCCGCCGCCGCGGCGACGCAGGCCGAGCGCATCGGCGCTGGCATCGCCAGCGAGCTCGCCGCCCACGGCGTGGATTTCAGCTTCACGCCGGTGCTCGATCTCGATCACGGCACCAGCGCGATCATCGGCGATCGCGCGCTGCACCGCAATCCGAACGCGGTGGCGCACCTCGCGTGGGCGCTGTGCCGCGGCTTGCGCGAGGGCGGGATGGCCGCGGTGGGCAAGCACTTCCCGGGGCATGGCTTTGTGCGCGCGGATTCGCACGCGGAGATTCCGGTCGACGACCGGCCGATGGCGGCGCTCGAGAAGGACGACCTCGTCCCGTTCGGCGCGCTTATTCGCCTCGGCATCGAGGGGATCATGCCGGCGCACGTCGTGTATCCGGCGGTTGACGCCGCGCCCGCCGGCTTTTCGCGGATCTGGCTGCAGGACGTGCTGCGCGGGCGGCTCGGTTTCGACGGCCTGATCTTCAGCGACGATCTGTCGATGGCCGGCGCGCAGGGGGCGGGCGATGTCGTGGCGCGCGCCGAGGCGGCGTGCGCCGCCGGTTGCGACATGGTGCTCGTGTGCAACGACACCGGCCGCCGCCGATGCCCTGCTGTCGCGCTGGCGTCCGGCGCCGCGACCCGAGCTCGCGCGACGCGAGGCGCGCATGGCCCACCGCGCGGCGGCATATCAGCTGCGGGGCCACGCGCTGCGCGGGCAGGACGCGCGCGACGACGCGGCGTAGACACGTCGCCCCTCGACCATCGCCCCGGCTTGAGCCTGGTGGCTGGCCTATAGTTTGAGCGCCGCGATGCCGATCACGACGCTGAGCGCCCCGGCAAGCCGGGGCAAGCCGAAGCCTTCCTTGAGCCATAACGAGCCCAGCAGCGCCGCGAACAGGACCGACGTTTCGCGCAGCGCCGCCACGGCGGCGACCGGTGCCCGGGTCATCGCCCACAGGACGATGCCGTACGCAGCGAGGCTGCACGCGCCGCCGACCAGGCCGCGCGCGGCGTTGCGCCTCAAATAGCGCACCGCCGCCTGGCCACGCCGGGAAACGACCCAGATGAGAAACGGCAGCCCCTCGAGAAAGATCAGCCACGACACGTAGCCTGCCGCGTTGCCGGAAGTGCGCACGCCGGCCGCGTCGATCAGCGTGTAAACGGCGATGAGCGCGGCGTTGGCGAACGCCCAATACGCGGCGCTGCGCGGATGCTTGCGACGTTGCACAAATGCGATGCTGACGATGCCCAGCGAGATGAGCACGATGCCCAGCGCCATCGGCAGGGACGGCAGCTCCTGCAGCCAGGCAATGCCGAGCAGCGCCACCAGCAGTGGCGCCGTGCCGCGCATCAGCGGGTAGGCGAACGAAAGGTCACCGGTGCGATAGGCGCCAGCGAGCGTGAAGTAATAGCCGAAGTGGATCACCGCGGAGGCGGCCATGTACGGCCACGCCGCGGATGCCGGCGCCCCTACGAACGGAACGACGGCACACCCCCAGAGCGAGGATCCCGCAACGACCGTCGCCGTATCGAGCAAGGCGTCGCCGCCCGGCGAGGATTTGAGCAGCGCATTCCAGCCGGCGTGGAGAAAGCCCGCGCCCAGCACGGCCAGCGTGATGCCGAAAGTCAGCTCCACCGCGTTCCTATCCGGGGCACGGACCGGCGGGCAGGATTAACGTCGCGCACCTGCGTTGGCCTCGACTGCGCTCAACGCCGCATCGACGATGTCGAGCGCCTGGTCGAGCTCGTCGGGCGCGATGATCAGGGGCGGCGAAAGCGTGAGCACGTTGCCCTGGCCGATCTTGAACGACAGCCCGTGCGCCAGGCAGTGATACATCACCTGCTCGGCTTCGTGCAATGCCGGCCGGCCGTCGCGGGCCAGCTCGACGCCCAGCAACAGGCCGATGCCGCGCGCCTGCGACACGAGCCGATGCCGTTGCTGCAGCGCGCGCAGGCGTTCCAGCGCCCGCGCGCCTTCGTTGCGCGATTTCTCGAGCAGGTGCTCGCTTTCGATGACCTCCAGTGTCGCCAGTGCGGCAGCGCAGCCGACCGGGCTCTTTTCATGGGTGTAATGGCCGAGCGCGCGGTCGCCCGCGATGTCAAGATCGCGGCGCGCGAGCAATGCCGCCATCGGGAATACGCCGCCGCCCAGTCCCTTGCCGATGACCACCATGTCGGGAACGATGTCGTAGTTCTGAAAAGCGAACATGGTGCCGGTGCGCCCCAGGCAAATCGGAATCTCGTCGAGAATGAGCAGGGTTCCGTGACGGTCGCAGGCGCGGCGGAGGATGCGGTAATACTCCGGCGGTGGAATCTGCACGTCGGTGCTGCGGACCGTTTCGATGACGACGGCGCCGATATCCGCCTCGCGGTCAAGCACGTATTCGAGGTATTCCGCACAGGCGAGGTTGCAGGTTTCGCCGCAGCGGAAGGAGCAGCTTCGCAGGAGTCGCACGGCGGCGCGTGCTCGGCACCGGGCAGCAGCGGGCCCATGCCGTTGCGGAACACCGCCTCGCCGCCGATTCCAATCGCATCCAGCGAGGCGCCGTGAAAGGAATCCCATAGCGACAGCGTCTTGTGGCGGCCGGTCGCGACGCGCGCGAGCTTGAGTGCCATGCCGACGGCCAGCGTTCCACCGGGAGCGAACAGGACTTTCGACAAGGGGTCGGGCGCGAGCGAGGCAAGCTTGGCCGCGAGCTCCACCGCCGCGGCGTTGGTGTAGCGCCGCGGCGAGAAGGGAAGCGTGTCCAGCTGCTTCTTGATCGCTGCGATTACGTGCGGGTGTCGGTAGCCGACCTGATGCACGCTGTTGCCATGAAAATCCATGATCCGTCGCCCCTCGACGTCCTCGAGCCAGATGCCGGCACAGGATTGGAGCGCATTCAGACACGGCGTCGACAGCGACTGGTGCAGGAAATGTTCGCTGTCGGCGTCAAGCAGGGCGCGGGTCGGCGCGGCGACATGCTCCGCCTCCCAGGCTCTGCGCAGCGGCGAGAGATTGACATCGCCTTCGGCGGCGAGATCCCTCGCCGACATGCGCCCTTCGCGCGACTCCGGCGATCGTTCGCTCATCGCGACGACCTGGGAGCCGCGGCGACGACTGCGGCGGATAGCTCTCGACCGTGCTGCAGCTTGTTCATGATTTCCTGCGTGAGCTGCATTGTAGCCGAGACCCGGGTTGCGGCTGATCATCCCACAGGAGCGGTCGAGAGGCGGGCGCGAGGCAAGCAGACCCGGCGCGGCGGAGTGCCTGCCGGTGTTAATGCTCTGGAACGCCGGCAGTACGGGCCGGAGAACTCGATGCGCATCGTCCGTCAACTCAGTTCAGCATTCCACATCCAGGAAGCGCACCGCAGGCGACGGCGACCCGCGCCGCAATGGCAGGGGCAGGGCGGTCAGTGGCGCAGACGCTGCAGCGACCGCTCGAGAGCAAGGCTTGAGCGGTCGCTAGGGCGTCTCGCCGCGCCGAATCCGCGCCTGAATGTCGTCGATGCAAGGCAGCAGGTCGGCGATGGTGTCGATGACGTAGTGCGCTCCGCACTGCTGCATGCGCGTGGTGGCATGGCCCGCGCTTGCGCGCCTGCTCGTCCTTGGGCAGCGCCTGCCATGCCTCGAGCGGCAGCCCGACTTCGTTGCCGCTGACGGCGAGGCCCACCGTCCACATGCCGGCGTTGAGGCCTTCCTCGACCCCGGGAATGGTATCGTCGACCTTCACGCAGGATTGCACGGTCGTGACGTTGAGGTTGATGGCGTTCTGCAGGCACATGTACGGATAGGGCCTGCCCCTGGGCACATCCGATGCGCACACGGTGGAATCCGGCTCGTAGCCCTGCCGCTTCGCGTCTTCGCGGTTGATCTTCATCATCTCGGTCAGGTAGCCCGTCGTGGACCCGATCTTCATGCCGCGCCGGCGCAGCTCCGCGACGACCTCCAGCGTGCCCGGGATAAGCTTCGAGTATTGCGACAGGCAGGCGAGCTGAAGCGGCACGAATTCGGCGAACATCGCATCGATGTCGGCATCGTTTGGCGGACGACCGTGCGCCTCCTGCCAGCGCCGGCGCACCGACTCCAGCTCGGAAATCTTCTGGATGTGCACTTTCTTGTGCGCGCCCATCGGCGCCCGCGCCTCGTCCATGGTGATGGGAACCCGCTTGCGCTCGTAGACCTGCACGAATACGACGGCCGGCGCCATGCAACCGAAGTCCATGGTCGTACCGGCCCAGTCGAGCAGCACCGCCTCGATCGGGCCGCGGTAGGTGCGGCGGTATGAAAAATTCATGCTGCGGTCTCCTCTCCGGGCAATGGGCCGGCCGCCTCGGCCAGCGGCGGCGGCAAGCTTGCCGGTCAGTAGGCAATATATACAAACGACATCCGCGAACCGTCATCAAATCGCGCCTGCTCGACACAATTTTGCAATCTCGGTGCGATATTGCTACCGATGCGGCGTGACGCGCGCGGCCGGCATGGATTTTACGCTGCCTGTCGCATGGTTCGAAGCGTAGGATTTCGCCTGCACTCGCGCTGGATTCGCGACCAGCATATGCGGCTCGGCATGGCGTTGCGCGCCGCGACGGCGGTGTAGGATCACAGCGCGCCCGGCGAACGCGAGCGGGCGAGTCCGCTTGCCGATCGCATTGTTCGATGAAATTCACCATGGGAGGCAACAAGTGATGAAGCGCTGTTCAGTACTCCTGACCCTCGCGCTCGCGGTCGCGGTGGTCGCCGCAAACCCGGCGCAGGCCCAGAACGTCGTCACGATCTATAGCGCCGACGGGCTGCGCGACGGCAAGCCCAACTGGTACGACACCCAGTTCGACGCGTTCACCAAGGCAACCGGCATCAAGGTGCAGTACATCGAAGGCGGGTCCGGCGAAGTGGTCAACCGGCTCGAGCGGGAAAAGACCAACACGCAGGCGGACGTGCTGGTGACGCTGCCGCCGTTCATGCAGAAGGCCGCCGCCGACGGCATGCTCGACGCCTACACCCCGGCCGACGCCGCCGCGATCCCGGCCAATGCACGCGACCCGGGCGGCCGCTGGTACGCGCTGGTCAACAACTACGTCTGCTTCATCTACAACGGATCCGCGCTCGGCGGACCGCCGAAGACCTGGGACGATCTGCTGGATCCGAAGTACAAGGGCAAGATCCAGTACTCGACGCCCGGACAGGCGGGCGACGGCACGGCGGTGATGGTGCTCGCCTTCCATGCCATGGGCAGCAAGGACGCCGGCTTCGAGTACCTGAAGAAGCTGCAGGCCAACAACGTCGGCCCGTCGTCGTCGACCGGCAAGCTCGCCGCCAAGGTCAACAAGGGCGAGATCTGGGTGGCCAACGGCGACGTGCAGATGAACTTCTCGCAGATGGCGGACAACCCGAATCTGCGCATCTTCTGGCCGGCCGATGCGAAGGGCCAGCGCACGACGCTCTCCGCGCCCTACTAACATCGCGCTGGTGCACGGGGCGCCGCACGCCGCGAACGGCAAGAAGCTCATCGATTTCCTGCTCAGCAAGGAGGCGCAGGAAACGGTGAGCTCGATCGCGCGCGGGCTGCCCGGCGCGCTCCGACGTGAAGCCGACGCGACGCGAACTTCAAGCAGCTGCATGACCTTCATGCAAGGCGTGACGGTGTGGGCTCCGGACTGGGATGCGGTCCTCAAGGACCTCTCGGCCGACGTCGCGCGGTGGCACGAGGTGACCGGGAGCTGACGAGTCAGCGCTCGTGCTGGCGCGGCAGCGATCGGACGGGACGCGCGTGGCGAGCGAGAGCGGCGCACGGCGCTCCCGCTCGGCGGCAACCGGGCATCCGCTTCGACGGCGTCACGGTCGCCTACGGGCGCACCGTGGCGCTGCGAGGACTTCAGCCTCGAGATCGAGCCTGGCGAGGTGATGGCGCTGCTCGGGCCGTCGGGCTGCGGCAAGACGACCGCGCTGCGGGCGGTGGCGGGCTTCGTCACCCCCGTGCGCGGCCGCATCTTCCTGGGCGACACCGACGTCACGCTGATGCCGCCGCACCGGCGCGGCATCGGCATGGTGGTGCAGCAGTACGCGCTGTTCCCGCACATGCGCGTCGAGCAGAACGTCGCCTTCGGCCTGCGCGCGGGTAGAGCGCCGCGCGGCGAGATCGCGAGCCGGGTGCGGCGAATGCCTGGATCTGGTCGGCATGGGGGCCTACGCCAAGCGCTACCCGCAGGAGCTGTCCGGCGGCCAGCAGCAGCGGGTCGCCATCGCCCGGGCGCTGGCGATTCGTCCGAAGGTTCTGCTGCTCGACGAGCCGCTGTCGGCGCTGGACGCGCAGTTGCGCAGCGGCATGCTGAAGGAGATCGCGCGACTGCACCGGGAATTGCCGGACGTGACGATCCTCTACGTCACGCACGACCAGATCGAGGCGCTCACGCTGGCGGACCGCATTGCGGTAATGAACGAAAGCCGCCTGGTGGACGTCGGCAGCGCGCAGGCGCTCTACCAGCAGCCGCCGTCTGGCTTTACCGCCGCGTTCGTCGGCAATGCCAATTTGCTGCCCGTCGCCGTGGAACGGTGCGATCGACGCCCGCCAGCAGGCGAGGGTCCGCCTCGGTTCCGCGGGTGCTCGCAGGTAACGGCCTTCGCCGCGGCCCAGCCGGGCGAGACGCGGACGCTGTGCATCCGCCCGCATGCGCTGGGTCTCGAACCCCCGCGGCGGGGGGCAACACGATCGAGGCCACGCGTAGTGGAGGTACAGTGGCGCGGCTCCGTCCATCGCCTGTTCCTGGAAGTGGACGGCATGGAGATGTGGGCCGATTGCAAGCCGCTGCGCACGCCGCCGCTGCGCGGCCAGCGCGTGTCGATGCACTTCTCGCCCGACGACGCGACGCTGCTGGCGGCGGCCCGCAGCGGCGTCCGGCGCCGGATGGCACGCCGACGCGCCGATGGACTAGCCCGAGGGCTGCGATGGCGGCGACCGCGACACTGCGCCATCGATGCGCGCGGCCGCGCCGGGACGCGCACCGCTGGTGCGGCGCTGGATGTGGTTGCTGGTCCCGCTGCTGGTGCTCGCCGGCATCTTCTTCTACCCGCTGTTCTTCATCGTCACGCAGTCGTTGACCGGCGACGCCGGCCAGCTCGAGCCTCGCGCCCTACGCCGCGATGCTGTCCTCCTCGCTGTTTCACGGCGCGCTGCTGCGCACGATGCAGATCGCGGTCCTGTCCACCGTCGGGTGCCTCGCGCTCGGCTTCGTGCTGGCGCTGATCATGTCGTTCGTGCCGTTCCCGGGCGCGCGCGCTGATCGGCGGCTTCATCGACACCATCCTCGCGTTTCCGTCCTTCCTGATCGCGCTGTCGTTCACATTCCTGTACGGGTCCGCGGGCGCGTTCAATTTCATCTTCATGGACCTGCTGCATACCGCGCAGCCGCCGATCGACTTTCGTGTACGGCAAATGGGGCGTGATCCTGGCGGAGATTACCTTCTATACGCCCTTCGTCATGCGGCCACTGCTGGCCGCGTTCTCGCAGCTCGACAGCGCGCTGATCGAGGTGGCGAGCAGCCTCGGGGCGCGGCCGTTGCAGATCATCCGCGAGATCATCGTGCCCGAGGCGGTGCCGGCGCTGCTCGCCGGCGGCAGCCTGTGCCTGCTGCTCACGCTCAACGAGTTCGGCATCGTGCTGTTCATCGGCGCCAAGGGCGTCATCACGCTGCCGATGGTGATCTACGGCAAGGCGATCCAGGAGTTCGATTACACGGCGGGCTGCGTTGCGGCAGTCGTGAATATCGCGCTGTCGGTGGGCCTTTACTTGCTCTATCGTTTCCTGCTCTCGCGCAGCGGAGGGGGCCGTGCTTCTTTCATCTAGGCTCGGTCGCTGGCTGGCATGGTGCCTGTTCTTGGCCCTGTTCCTGCCCGTGTTCGGGCTGCCGCTGCTGGTGGTCGCCGCCGCCAGCGTCGCCGGGCAGTGGAATGGCGTGTTGCCCAGCCAACTGACGCTGCACCACCTGGCCGACGCGGTGCTCAGCAATGCCGGCAACGAGTTGCTGACCAGCCTGTTGACCGGCCTGATCGCCAGCGCCGCTGCGCTCACGCTTGGCACCTGGGCTGCGCTCGCGGTGCGCAGCCTGCGTGGGCGCGCAGTACGCGTTGTGAGCACACTGTTCCTGCTGCCGATCGCCGTGCCCTCGGTGTCCGTCGGACTCGGATTGCTGGTCGCGTTCAGCCGCCCGCCATTACTGCTGAACGGAACCCAGTACATCGTTCTGATCGCGCACATCGTCCTGGTCACGGCATTCGCCTACGGCAGCGTAGCGGCGGGACTGGCACGACTGCCGGCACACTTTGAGCAAGTCGCCGCGAGTCTCGGCGCCAGCCCCGCCTATGTGCTGTTCCGGGTGACGCTGCCGCTCATTACGCCGTCTCTTGTTGCCGCGGCGGGCCTGTGCTTTGCGTTGTCGATGGGCGAGCTGGGGGCGACGATCATGGTCTATCCACCGGGCTGGGTGACCTTGCCGGTCGGCATTTTCGCGCTTTCCGATCGCGGCGCAGTGTTCGACGGTGCGGCACTGACGATACTGCTGCTGGCGGTGACGCTGACGGTATTGATCGGCGTCAGCCGCATTCGCAGCAAGGCGAGCTTTCGTTAGCGCAACCGCGCGTTCTCCGCCGTTCGACCCTGCCGACTGGCATCGGCCGGGCGCGGCGCGTGACGCCTTCCGGAGGAGACGGTTCCGAGTACAATCAAGCGAAGAGTGAAACATGGGTGAAACCCGCGACCCGATCCTGCTGACTCCCGGTCCGCTGACGACATCGCTGGCGACGAAGGCGGCAATGCTGCGCGACTGGGGTTCGTGGGATGCGGCGTTCAACGCGGTGACCGCCGAAATCAGGGGCAGGCTGCTCGACATCGTCCGAGCGCGCCACGCGCACGTGTGCGTGCCGATGCAGGGCAGCGGGACGTTCTCGATCGAGGCAGCGATCAACACGCTCGTTCCGCGTGAAGGGCACCTGCTCGTGCTGGTGAACGGCGCCTACGGGGCGCGAATGGCGCGCCTGACCCAGATGATGGGGCGCAAGCTTTCGACGTCCCAGACGGCGGAAGACGTGCCGACGGCGCCGCAGGACGTCGAGAGGCTGCTCGCCGCCGATACATCGATCACGCACGTCGGACTGATCCATTGCGAGACGTCGACCGGCATCCTCAACCCGCTACCCGAAATCGCCGCGGTGGTGGCGAAGCATGGGCGGCGCCTCATTGTCGATGCGATGAGCTCGTTCGGTGCGCTGCCGATCGACGCTGGCAGCGACGCCGTTCGATGCCCTGATCGCAGCCTCGGGCAAGTGCATCGAAGGCCCGCCCGGCATGGGCTTCGTCATCGCGCGCAAGGACGTGCTGGAGCGCGCGGCGGGCAACTGCACGTCGCTCGCGCTCGATCTGCACGACCAGTACGTGTACATGGAGAAGACGACGCAGTGGCGCTACACGCCGCCGACGCACGTTGTCGTAGCGTTCAATTCGGCGCTCGATCAGTTCTTCGCCGAAGGCGGTCAGCCCGCGCGCCTTGCGCGCTACACGCGCAATTACCAGATGCTGGTCGAAGGCATGGCGGAGATGGGATTCGTGCCGTTTCTCGATCCACGGATCCAGGCGCCGATCATCGTCACCTTCCACGCGCCGGCGGACCCGAACTACACGTTCAAGGGATTCTACGAACGGGTGCGCGACAAGGGATTCATCCTTTATCCGGGTAAGCTCACGCAGCTTGAGACTTTTCGCGTCGGCTGCATTGGCGCGATCGGCCCCAACGAGATGCGCCATGCGGTGAACGCGATTCGCGACACGCTGCGGGAGATGGGCATCCGGAGCGTCGCGCCCGATGCGCGGAAGGTCGCGACCCGGGTCGCGTGAGCGGCCGTGCGCGTTGCAGACTGGGACTCGTCGCGCTCCGGAACTATAATGGGCCGGGCACATGGCGCAATCCTTGGGTGGACATCACGATGAAACTGCGAAGCGCATGCCTTTCAGGGCTGGTGGCGGTCGGAGCGTGCGTGCTGTCCGGCTGCGGCAGCGTCCCGCAGCATGGCGACGATGGCAGCGCGCACTGCGGTCAAGGTCTATGGAACCGGCCAGCAGCCCGCCGTGAGTCAATATGAGGTCGTGCGCCATATCTGGGTGGACTCCGGGCGCACTGCATTTTCGGTGCCGACCTATCCGAGCGAGGCCGTGGGGACCGCCGCCTTGCAGGCCGAGGCGGCCCGCTGGGGAGCGGACGGGCTGATCAACGTTGTCTGCCTGGACCAGGGCCATCCGAAGTGGTCGTCGAGCACGGAGCCCGCGGTCCTGTGCTACGGCAATGCGATCCGCATGCGGCGCAACGAAGGGTAGTCGCCACCACGGCGCGCAGTCGCGCCGCCTGACCGCACTTATGCCCTAGCGTAGGGATCAGGCTTCGATCGCGACGATGTGGGCCTGCATTTTGCCGTCGATCGCGCCGGTCCCGAAGCGCCTCGCAAGCGCGTCGGTGCAAATGGCCGTAGCGCCGACAAGTCCAGCGGCATCGCGGGACTCGATCTCATTGCGCAAAGGCGTTCCCTGGCAGAACGCGACGGCCGGGATGCGCGGGGATGCGGCTCGGCTGCGAGCCGCGAGCGTTTCGATCAGTGGTGCTCGCGCGAAACGGGCCGCCGCGAGGTCGCGGCGGATCTGTCCGGTGTCGCAGTAGCCGTGGGGTGTGCGGGCCAGGAACCGGGGTGGGTCTTGCGCAAACAGATCCCCGAGGGCGCCGGTGACCGCCGCGGCGAACTCGTTCTCCTCGATTCGATCCCACACGCTGAACAGCAGGCAGCCGCCGGGCGCAAGCACCCGCCGCGCCTCCGCCAACGCGTGCGGCTTGTCGGGGAAGAACATGACGCCGAATTGGCAGACGACGGCATCGAAGCTCGCATCGCCAAAAGGCAGCGCCATCGCGTCCGCCTGACGCCAGTCGATGCGGCGGCTGGCTCCGACGGAAGACGCACGGTCGAGCATGGACTGGTTGAGATCCGTGGCAACGATGGCAACGCTTGGCGGCAATGCGCTCGCCAACGCGCGTGTCGCAACGCCCGTGCCGGCAGCGATTTCGAGCACACGCCCGGGGCGCCGTACCGACAACCGGCGCGCGAGATCTGTCGCATACGGCTCGAAGATCAATGGCACCAGGTAGGTATCGTAGAGCTCGGGAATGGAGCCCGCGAAGACCTTGTCCGTGCTGTATGCGGCCATCCGCGGCAAGCCTCAGGGTGGGGTTCGCGTATCCTATCGGCACGGTGCTCCTTTGAACAGGCGGCCGCGTGCCCCAAGAGCGGCAAGCTCCGCCGGACCGATGCGCCCTCCATTGCCATAGGCCGGCAGTCGCATGCCGCGGCGTTGGGCCCTGGGCAGGACTGTTGAGAGACTGCTTTGCACGTAGCAGAAATTTTTAAGCTCCCGTTCGCGATCCCCTTCTGGATCGTGTTCTTCTTTGCCTTCATTCGCGAGGGGCGGGTCATTCGCGGGTCAATTGCCGATGCTTCGTCGGGACAGGACAAGGGGACCTTTCGGGCGATCGTGATCGGATCGCCAATCGCGATGATCGTGGCCTGCATGGCGTCGTATATGCCTTGGCTCACGATGCCGTACCCGCTTGTCGCGGCGGCACTCGGGACGTTAATGCTTATCGCCGGCGCGGTCCTGCGCCGCTTATGCTTCAATGCGCTTGGAAAATCCTTCACCGGAAAGGTTATCGTTGCACAAGACCAGCGCATTGTTCAGGACGGCGTATACCGCTACGTGCGTCATCCTTCCTATACAGCCGCCCTCCTGATGTACACCGGCATCGGGCTCGCGCTGGGCAGCTGGATCAGCGTGGCAATCCTTTTTTTGAGTCACTGCTATCTTTACGGAATCCGCGTCGTAGTCGAGGAAAAAGCTCTTCTCGAGACGCTTGGTGGGCCTTACCGGGAATACATGTCGCGCACGAAGCGTTTCATTCCGTTTGTCATCTAGGCCAAGCAGGCTGACGGTTGGTGCCCGTTGGTCAAGCAGTGCCTCACTTATGCGTTTCACGCCAAAGCGCGAAGGCGAGCGCAGCCGCCGCTAGACAGACGACGACACTCTCCCACGGTGGAACGAAGATGCCGGCCACTGTGACTTCCCAGCCCAACGCGAGGCGAAGCAGATGCACCAACGCGGCAAGCGAAAAAACAATAACGGCGACCATCGTAGCGGGGCTCAATCGTAACCTCCACTGTGTCGTTCACTGCTCGATCGCATACGGAAGCTCCTCCTATTCGATGGCGGCGACACGCTGCGCTCGCGCACCGCCGACTGCTTTCGCTTCATCGTAGGACATAGTCCGACACCGCCGATGCCTCGGAGTCCATCCATCCGTCCCGTGTAACCGTTTGTCGTGCACATCTACGCGACCGCTGACCACGATCACACAATAGTTGCGCGGTTCGATCCCCGAAAAGATTCGCTGTCTTTCCCCCGCGATCACGCGGGTAACTTATGGAGGACGCTATGGTTGCAAAGGTAGGGCTACTGCTGTTGTTGTCGTGGTTCGTAACGCTCACCCAGGCACAACCGGCACCCGCCAGCATCATCGACTTTCCGATGGTTGGTGTGGGATTCGATCAGACCTTCCAAGTCAACGTTGCCACGGTGAACGCCTGCGCGCTCCAGTTCGCGGTGTATGACAGCAATGGCATGAACATCGGATCCCAGAGTAGCGGAGCTGGGACTGGAAAAGTAACGTTTCACAGTTTCCGCATCACCGACTTCGTGAAGATACCCCGCCAGCTCGCCGAGCTTCGCGCGGTGATAACCCTGGTGCCGCCGCCGACTGTCGCTGCGTGCGACGCGCAAGGGACGGTCGAAATCTTCAACGATTTCACGCACGTCACGTCGGTCGTCGCGCCGCAATTGCCCGCGGTTCAGGCCGGCTCGCCGTTCTTCGGTCTCGGCCCGGTGGGTGCCGGAGAGTTCCAGACGGTCCGCCTCAATGTGCTGGCGCATCCGCCGAACCCTTGTTTCGGCATCCTGGGCTTCGTCGACGCCAATGGCAACCCGATCGGGCGCACGCTACCCGTGAGCCTCAAGCCCGGCGAGGCGGCCTTCCTTGACTTACCGGGTCCACTGTTGCCGCCGACGGTCTTCGGGCGCGTCGAGGTGCTACCAGTGTTGATGCCACTACCCGGGGCCGTGCCGGGAGAGTGTGTCACATCGGTCGAGGTCTACGACGAGTCCACGGGATGGACCCGTGCGTTCTATGCGCCGGGGCCAACCGGTTAGATGTAGCCTTGCCGCAGCAGCGGCGGCTCAACCGCCGCCGCAAAGCGTGCGGCTCCAAGTGGCATTGTTCGAGGCCTTCAGCCACCTTGGTACCCGGCGCGCAGTTCGTTGCGCATGGACGGCGCGCCGGCCGCGCGTGCCGCGTTCACCTCGTCGAGACGGTCGACCGCTTATTCAGAGCGGATCGTAAGTTGCCCGGCCAGCAGCCGAGCGTGCAGGTCGAATTCGCCCTCGCCGCTTGCGCTAAAGGAGCGCCATAGGCCGCCGGCATCCGTGTGCCAGGGCTTGGCGGTAAGACCGCCGGCTGTCACCGACGCGCTCACGGAGCGGTAATGCCGGGGTTCGGCGATGCGCAGATCCATATTGCCGGCCAGAAGATTCGCCGCCACGCTGCCTAGAATGCCGCGGACGTCAAGGTCACCGGCTCGCATGTGAATGACGACGTTGGATTGCTGCGGGACTTCGATCCGGTAATCCACGCTGTTGCCAGGACCGTCGACCACGACGCTCGCGTCCCTCGCACCGGAACGCTGCACCTTCACGCTGACAGCGCTCTCGTCATCGAGGAACCTTGAGTGCCACGAAACGGTGATCCGGTCGTCAGGCACGCCAACGACCTCCATGGTCCCGACGTTGAGGTTCATGCGGATCGTTCCACCCGCTGCAAAGGTCATGGTCGTCGGGTTAGCACCCAGCCCATCGGCCATCAGCCCACCATGGGTAGAGCGCCATGCAGAGCAGGGTGAACCGGATGAACGGCTCACGTACGTTCGCCCAAGTTCGAATCTGTGGACTCATCGCGGTGCCTCCCTGCCGGGCATGGGTTTGAATGCTTAGATGCTCCATGGCACCCGGAGAGATTCACCGACGACGCGCCTTCGAGGGGTACCTGGGACAGGTCGGAAATCAGTCGGATACTGGGGCCCCGGAGCACTATAGGGCCACGCGAACCGGTGCAGTGTCGATTTGCGACGGTTGGGTCAGGCTGCTCGTGGCCAGGACGGGTCGGCGTTTAATGCGATAGAGTTCGTGCGTTGCGTCGCATTGCGGTGCGGTGCCTTGAACGATCTATGGCCTTGTCGGGGGCGCCCTTATGCGCCAGCCGGCGGTCAAGGCAGTAGACTTGCGCTTCTTGTCGGGCGGCGGCCTTTCTTGAGAACTCGTTTCGCATCGACGACAGCTGGAAGGGGATTCGATGATCAAGTTCTACTACAACCTCGCACCCAATCCCACCAAGGTGGCGCTGTTCCTCGAGGAATCGGGCCTGCTTTACGAGCCGATACCGGTGGACACGCGCAAGGGCGATCAGCACACGCCGGCATATCGGGCGATCAATCCCAACGGCAAGGTTCCGGCGATCGTCGACGACGGCGCCACCGTGTTCGACAGCAATGCCATCCTGCTCTATCTGGCCGAAAAGACGGGGAAGTTCCTTCCGGAAAACACGCCGGCGGCGCGTGGTCGACTCTACTCCTGGCTCATGTTCGTAGGCAGCGGCGTCGGCCCGTATTCCGGGCAGGCTGTCCACTTCCAGCACTATGCACCCGAGCGGCTGCCCTATGCCGTCAATCGCTATGTGTTCGAGGCCAAGCGACACTACGCGATCCTGGACGCGCAGCTCGCGAAGCACCGCTACATGCTGGGCGACGCCTACACGATCGTCGATATGGACGTGTGGGGCTGGGCGCGCCTCGTGCCCTTCGTCCTGGGGGGCGAGGACGCGCTGACGAAACTTCCCAACCTCAAGCGGCTTGTCGACGAAATCCATGCGCGGCCAGCGGCGGCGCGGGCTTTGGCGCTAAAGGACAGGCACGCATTCAAGACCGAGATGGACGACGAATCCCGGCGCCACCTGTTCCCGCAGAACGTGACGCCCGCGACATAACGACGCCACGATCCTTTTCGGCAGCGCAACCCATACTGGTCCTAACCCGCTGACGGGCCACGCCACGCACGTCGAGAGGCTTCCACGCCCGGCCGACCAATGGCCGGCAAGTACTGACCCACTTCACAGGAGAAACCCCATGACACCAGCTCGCCGTCGCATTGTTGCCTTGCTTGCCGCCCTGGCCCTGGGCGGCAGTGGTCTCGCGCGGGCGCAGGACGTGCTGCGTGTGGCCACCGACCCGACCTTTCCACCGTTCGAATACAGCGAGGGCGGCAAGCGCGTCGGGTTCGACGTGGAACTGATCGAAGCCATCGCCAAGGTGTTGAACAAGAAGGTCGAGTGGACCGACATCGACTTCAAGGGTCTGATCCCGGGTCTGCTGTCGAAGCGTTTCGACGTTGCCGCGTCGGCGATCTACATCACCGACGAGCGCAAGAAGGTGGTGGATTTCACGGACTCCTACTACCCCGGCGGCCTGGTGATCATGACCGCCAAGGGCGACAAGCGCATCCAGGGTCCCGACGATCTGAAAGGCAAGAAGGTCGCGGTGCAGGTGGGAACGAAGTCGGTCAACTTTTTGAAGGAAAACTTTCCCACCGTTGACCGCATCGAGGTGGAGAAGAACCAGGAGATGTTCCAGTTGGTTGAAGTCGGCCGCGCCGACGCCGCGGTAACCGGCAAGCCGGCGGCCAAGCTGTATGCCCGCACCCGCGGCACGCTGCAAGTGGTTGAGACGCAACTGACCGTGGAGGAGTACGGCTACGCGATCCGCAAGGATGAACCGGAACTCCTGCGGCAGTTCAACGACGCGCTGAAGAAGCTCAAGGCCGACGGCACCTACCAGCAGCTGGTAAATAAATACCTGTGACCGGCCCCACGGCAGGGAGGAACCATGGAGTTCGACTTCTCTCCCGTTTGGGCCGGCTGGCGCGAGCTGGCGCACGGTACCCTCGTCACCGTCGAGGTCACCGCCGGCGCCATTGTGCTCGGATGCGTGATCGGCATGCTGGTGGGCCTGGGACGGCTCGACCCGAGGCGGACCGTACTCTACGGAATTTGCACCGCCTACGTCGCCTTCATCCGCGGGACGCCGCTGCTGGTGCAGTTGTTCATCTGGTTCTTCGGCCTGCCTTACTTCGGCATCAACCTGCCGGCATTCTTCTGCGGCGTGGTCGGCATGGGCATGTACAGCGGTGCCTACGTGTCCGAGATCGTGCGCGGGGCCATTCAGTCGGTGGCCCGCGGCCAGCTGGAGGCGGCGCGCTCGCTGGGCATGCCGGACGGCGTAGCGATGCGCCACGTCATCGTGCCGCAGGCGCTGATCCGCATGATCCCGCCGTTGGGCAACGAATTCATTGCGCTGATCAAGAATTCGTCGCTGGTGTCGCTGCTGACCATCGCCGACCTGATGCACGAGGGTCAGAAAATCATCAGCGTTTCATACCGGTCGCTCGAGGTGTATATCGCGATCGCACTGGTGTATTTTGTGTTGACCAATCTCACGGGACTGGCGCTGCGTCTCACCGAACGCAGGCTCGGCGTTGGCGGGCTGGTAAACTGAGCGCAACCGGCCAACCGCGCTATCGGGAACGACGGCCACGGCCGCCGGTTCGCGTGCAACACCTGCGCTGCCCGACGAATGGGGCGGCTCTCGAATCGCGATGCCGCTATCTCAATGGCCGCGGACCTTGGGCGTCCGGGTGAGTCGTGCGCGCAGGAAGATGCCACCGATCATGGCCACCACGATAGCTCCATAAGCGCCGAGGATCAGCAGCAGACTCGCGGCTGAGCGCCGGCGTGTCCCGGTAGGTCGTCCATGCGAACGCGACCGCGGCAAACGTCCAACAGCCGAGCAATGTCAATAGCGTTGGATTGGGTCGGCTCATGCGCGCAGTATCGCGCCGGGCGAAAACGCGCGCTTTGACCTGGCGCAAAGGCCGGCTGCGGGAGACTGGCCTTGGCGCAGCAAGAGCAGCAGAGCAGGCCTGCGTATTCCCCCGATTGGGGCGCGACACCGGCGCTCGGCGCAGCTGGCAGTCCCTGACCGGCCAAGGCCGCACCCGGTGACAGGCGCTTCGAGGAGATGGCTCGCTGCCTGCTGTGCGCGAATAGCCACACCGATCCGGGGTAACCCCGATGGACGAGATCAATTGCTTGCTTCCCGTGTCGCCGGTTGAAATAATTTGCTTTAGTGAGGGAACGTGCGGCGCGCGAGTCGGCACGCCTACCAGGGCACCCGGCACTGGCCAGCGCGCCCGAAGAACCCATGCTTGTTCTAATTAAGCCGCGGCGACAAGACGGGCGGACGCCGCAGGACCTGCAGCGTGCCGTAACTCGGGTCGTCGGGCGCAATGTGTCCGTGGCGCAGCAGAAAATCCACGATCACAAGGCTCGCATCGGCCGTAATGCCGTCGCTTTCGAGCACCCGCAGGATTTCTTCCGGCACGCAGAGCCGGTGTTCAACGGCTTCGCCGTCGCGGTTTGCCGGCAGGAAATCCGGATGCAACCAGAGATCGTGAACGAAGATCGATTCGCGCTGCAGCCCGTCGGGGCGGTCGCGGCAGACCTCGACCGTTCCGGCGCAAGGCGCATGCCGCGCGACGGCTTCGTCGATGCCCGCTTCCTCCCACGCTTCCCGGACGATCGTCTCGGCCACGGTCGTGCCGGAGGCGATGCCTCCGCCCACGAGATTGTCGAGCAGGCCCGGGTCGATCGCCTTGGTCGCGCTGCGGCGCGCAAGCCACATCCGCCAGCCGGCGCCGCCTCCGACCAGGCCATTCGCGTGCGCCGCGAACGTATGGATGCCGAAGTAGCGCGCCGCGGCGCGCTCGAGCTCAAAAAAGGGTTCCGCAGCGGGGTCCGCCGCGACGGAATAGCGCTCGTCGCGCCACGCCGTGAGCGCGCCCTCCGCCGCCAGGGCCCGCGCGACTTCAGCCATGGCAGCGCTGCGGGCGTGCGCGGTGTCCAGGCGCGCCACGAACTCGATGCCGCGTTCACTGCGCTCGAAGAGCGCCGACCAGCGCGCGAGTCGGTGCGCACGCTCGGGCGTCACCCACCCCACAACAGACTCCTCGACCAGGAATGGCTCGTATGCTGCGGCCGGTGGCGCGAGCGCGCGCGCCAGGCGATCGGCAATCCGTGCCACCGCCGCTGGAGAAGCGCTCCACTGCGCCTGCATGGCCGCATTCTAGCGGACCGTTCATGAGCGTTGACGTATTGGCGCTGTTCGACCTCGACCACACGCTGCTGACGATCGACAGTGACGAGGCCTGGGTCGAGTTCCTGATCGAGGGAGGTATGCTCGATCGGGCAGCTTTCGAAAAGGCCAACCACGAAATGGTGGCGCGCTATCGCGCCGGCGAGGCGACTTCGGTCGAGTTCACCCACTTCTATCTGACCACGCTGATCGGCCGCGATCCGCGCACGCTGGCGCAATGGCACGAGAGTTACCTGCAGCGCAAGATCCGGCCGGCAATCTCGGAAACGGCGCGCGCGCTGCTCGCCGATCACCGCGCCGCCGGCCACCTGCTCATCCTCACGACCGCGACCAACCGCTTTATCACGACCCCGATCGCGCGCGAGCTCGGCCTGGAAAACCTGATTGCCACCGAGCCGGAGATGAAGGACGGCTATTACACCGGCAAGGTCGCCGGCACGCCCAACCTGCGCGAAGGGAAGGTGACGCGGCTCGAAGCGTGGCTGGAGGAACGAAGCCTCGCCCTCGCGGGCTTCCGGCAGAGCTGGTTCTACAGCGATTCGGTCAACGACCTGCCGCTGCTCTCGCGCGTCACGCATCCGGTGGCGGTCAACGCCGATCCAGCGCTCGCGGCACTCGCGCGCGCGCGCGGCTGGCCGCAGATCGACATCAAGTAAACTGCGCGCTTGGCTATGCTTCCCGATCCGACATGACCGCGCGCATCATCGACGGCAAGGCCCGCGCCGAGCGGCTGACCGCGGAGATCCGGGCACAGGTTGCCGCGCGCATTGCCGCAGGCGGCCGGCAGCCGGGGCTCGCCGTCGTGCTGGTCGGCGAGAACGCGGCCTCGCAGGTCTACGTGCGCAACAAGCGGCGCACCACCGATGCGGTCGGCATGGCGTCCTTCGCGCACGATCTGCCGGCGACGATCGCCCAGGACGAGCTGCTGGCGCTGATCGCACGCCTCAACGCCGATCCGGCGGTGCACGGCGTCCTGGTGCAGCTGCCGCTGCCGCGGCACATCGATCCCGATGCGGTGACCGAACGCATCGACCCGGGCAAGGACGTCGACGGCCTGCACCCGTACAACATCGGCCGCCTGGTGCTCAAGCGGCCGCTGCTGCGGCCGTGCACGCCGTACGGCTGCATGACCCTGCTGCGCGACACCGGCGAGGACCTCGTCGGCAAGCACGCGGTCATCATTGGCCAGTCGAACATCGTCGGCCGGCCGATGGCGCTGGAGCTGCTCATGGCCCGCTGTACCGTCACCGTATGTCACTCCGCGACCCGCGATCTGCCCGGCATCGCGCGCCAGGCCGACATCCTGGTTGCGGCGGTGGGCAAGGCGCGGTTTGTCCAGGGCGACTGGATCCGCGAGGGGGCCATCGTGCTCGACGTCGGCATGAATCGGGACAGCGCAGGCAACCTCTGCGGCGATGTCGATTTTGCCGCCGCAAAGGAGCGCGCGAGCTGGATCTCGCCCGTGCCCGGCGGCGTCGGGCCGATGACCATCGCGACCCTGCTCGCCAATACGCTGCGCGCCGCGGCGCTGCAGGATGGCAGCGCCTAGCGACGATGCGACGCGCCTCGCGCCGGCGAGCCTATTTCGGTGGCGCGGGGAACGCGACGAACGGCGGCGGCGGCTCCTTGTCCGGCGGCAGGTACGCCGGCGCGGCCTCACCGGCCGGGCCGAGGTGGCGGATGTAGCGATAAATCGCCCGCAGGTCCTGCGGGGTCATCGCGCGCACGTTTTGCCACGGCATCGGCGGCCGCGTCTGCAGCGCCTTCGCCGCGGTGACCCATTGCGCCTCGGTCAGCGTCTGCATGTACTGCCGCAGGTTGACCCCGTAGGTCGTGCCCCAGGGCCCGCGCCAGCCAAGGCGGTCGCCGGTGAGCCAGTCCTTTTCCGGCACCTTGCCGTTGCTGGGCGCATAGCCCGCGGTGTGGCAATCGTTGCAGCCGGTGATGAGGACCAGGTATTTCCCGCGCGCGAGCGAGCTCGCGTCGGCCTTCGCCCCCTCGGATTTGGCGGCGTCGGTCGCGTGCGCGAGCAGCGGCAGCGCGACCGTCACCGCGATCAAAAGCAGCTTGCCGGTGATGCCAGGTCTCATCTTGCGATCCTCCGTGGCTTCGTGATGGCGCCCGAAGCCTGCGCGCCGACTGGACCGGCGCACGCGCAGCGGCGACGCACTATACACCGCGCAAATGCCACGCCTTGGGCCGCGTGAAGGTCTGTATGCCGTAGGTCGACAGCGTCAGACCGATGCCGGAATGGCCGACGCCGGACCACGGCAGCCGCGGACTCACCCGGTCGCAGCAATTCCAGTACGCGGACCCCGTACGGACCTGGCCCAGGATGCGCCGCGCCCGGTTCGGGTCGGGCGTGTAGACCGCGGCGGTCAATCCGTACTCGGTGTCGTTCATCAGGCCGACCGCCTCGGCATCGTCCTTCACCTTCTGAATGCCGATGATCGGGCCGAAGCTTTCCTCCTGCATCAGCGCCATGCCGTGATCGACGCCGGTGAACACGGTGGGTGCGAACCAGTTGCCCTTGCGCTTGATGACATGGCCGCCGGCCACAAGCGTTGCGCCCTTGCGCCTCGCGTCGGCGACCTGCCGCTGCAGCACTTCGAGCTGCGGCCGACGCGTAAGCGGGCCGATATAGGTCGCCTCGTCCAGCGGGTCGCCGACCTTGTAGCCCTTGACCTCGGCAACGAAGGCCGCGACGAACGCATCGTGGATCGTCTCGTGGACGTAGATGCGCTCCACCGAGCAGCACGATTGGCCGGTGTTGTAGAAGGCACCGTCGGCGATGCCTGCCGCAGCCGCTTTCACGTCGACGTCCTCGCACACGTAGACCGGATCCTTGCCGCCGAGCTCGAGCTGGACCTTGATCATCTTGCGCCCGGCGGCGGCGCCGAGCCGCGCGCCGGTCGCATACGAGCCGGTGAAGAACAGGCCGTCGATCGGCTGGCGCAGAACCGCCGCGCCGGTCGCCTTGGCGCCGAACACCGCAATGAAGACGTCGGCGGGGACGCCCGCCTCGTGCAGCGTCTCGGCAATATGCCGTCCGGTCAGCGTCGCGAACTCGGACGGCTTGTACAGCACCGCATTGCCCGCGAGCAGCGCCGGCACGAACACGTTGCTGCCGACGAAATAGGGATAGTTCCACGCCGAGATGTTGGCGATGACGCCCAGCGGCTCGTGCGAAATGCGCTCCTCGAGCTTTTCCTTGGCGTCGGCGTGGACGTTCTCGTCGCGCAGCACCCGGGCCGCCTCGGCGCAGAAGAAGTCCAGCCGTTTGGCGAGGCCGCGGAGCTCGTTGCTCGACTGGCGGATGGGCTTGCCGGTTTCCAGCGTCAACGTGCGCGCGAGCATTTCCTGCTTCGCGGCAAGGCGGTCGCGAAAGGCGCGGATCGTGGCCACGCGCTTGCCGATCGACTTCGCCGCCCAGCCCGGCTGTGCCGCGCGCGCGCGCTGGTACTTCCGGCGCACCGCGAACGCGCCGTCCTCGGGGACGTCGGCCAGAAGTGCGCCGGTGGCGGGATTGACGATTTTCACGGGCGGCTCGCCGTCAGTGGCGGGCACGGGCGAGAAAGTCGCCGAGCAGCGCCGTGTCGTCGATGAACGAGCCATCGGCCCGGTCGTGAAACTCCGGATGCCATTGCACGCCGAACACGTACGAAGGACCCTGCCAGCGCAGCGCCTCGACGACGCGATCCGGCTCCGACCATGCCTCGACGACCAGATCGCGGCCGAGGTCCTTGATCGCCTGATGGTGCACCGAATTGGTCTTGGTTACGGTAACGCCGGGGTAGAGCCGCGCCAGGCCCGAGCCCGCGACGACCGAGGTCGCGTGGCAGTTCTTGTCGTAGATCTCCCAGTCGCGATGATCGAGCGCTCCCGGCAGCTGCGTGGTCAGGTCCTGGTACAGCGTTCCGCCCAGCGCAACGTTGATGACCTGCGCACCGCGGCAGACCCCGAGCACCGGCTTCCCCGCGGCCACAAACGCGCGCAGCAGCGCGATCTCGTAGGCGTCGCGAATCCGGTCGCCGGCCCAGTCGGGCCTGAGCGCCTGCTCGCCGTAGGTTTCCGGGCTCACGTCCGAGCCGCCCATCAGCACCAGGCCGTCGAGTTCGCGGGCGTAGTCGCCGACGGTGACACGGCTGCCGGAACGCCGCGAATCGCCGTCGGGGGAAGGAATCATCAGCGCCATCGCGTCTTCCTGCATCACCCAGTGCGCCATCTCCTGCTCGACGTATTGCAGGGTCTTGCCCTTGAACACGAGCCGCTGCGGGTCGGCGTGGAAGAAGCAGGCAGAGATGCCGATCTTCAGCATGACGTTCAGAGCGCCTCGGAAAAGATGCGCTCGAAATCCTCGCGCGTGCAGGGCCGCGGGTTGGTCTGGTGGCAGATGTCGTTCCACGCCACCTCGACCAGCGCGGGAATGTCCGCCCGCGTCACAGGGCGCTCGCCCGCGTAGGCGCCAAGCGTCGCCGGAATCGCCAGCTCGGCCTTGAGCGCGGTCAGCCAGTCGACGAATGCCTGCGCGCTCTCCGCAGCCGAATGCTTGGCCGCGCCGACGACATGCGCGAGCTCGGCCATCTTCGCCGTCGCCGCCGGCAGGTTGAAGCGCATGACGTGGTCGAGCATGATGCCGTTGGCCAGGCCGTGGTGAAAATCGGCGACCGTGGAGAGCGCGTGCGCGCAGGAATGCACCGCGCCGAGGTCCTTCTGGAACGCGATCGCCCCCATCATCGAGCTCATCAGCATGTCCGAGCGCGCCTGCAGATGGTGCGGCTGTCGCACGGCGGTGCGCAGCGATTTGGCGGCGATGCGCACGCCCTCGAGCGCGATGCCGTCGCAAAGCGGGTGGTATGCCGGCGACAGATACGATTCGATGTTGTGCGTGAGCGCATCCATGCCGGTGGCCGCGGTCAGGTGCGGCGGCAGGTCGAGCGTGAGCTCCGGATCCGCGAACACCGCCTTCGCCAGAAGGCGCGGCGAGAAGATGATCTTCTTGACGTGCGTCGCCTCGTCGGAGATCACGCTCGAGCGTCCCACCTCGGAGCCGGTGCCGGCGGTCGTCGGCAAGGCGATGAAGTAGGGAAGATCGTGACTGATCGGGCGCACGCTGGGGTGATCCCAGGCATACTCGAGCACGTCGCCGGGATGCACGGCCATCAGCGCGATCGCCTTGGCGACGTCGAGCGCCGCGCCCCCGCCGAGGCCAATGATCGAGTCGGCGCGGTGCGCACGGTAGGCGTCCACGCCCTCGGTGACCTGGCTGCGCACCGGGTTGCCCCCGATTTGCGAATACACCGCAACTTCGAGGCCCTTCATTCCGGCAACGAACTTCTCGAGCAGCGGTAAGGCAGCAATGCCGCGATCGGTGACGAGCAACGGGCGTTCCCGGCCCTGCACGCGCAGATGCTCGGCGACGAGCTTGCGCGAGCCCGGGCCGAAGTGGATCGTCGTCGGAAAGGTGAAGCGCGAAATGTTCATCGCCGGCCTTGCCCTCAGAACTGGCCGTCGCCGACCTGGACGAAGCGCAGCTCGAGCACGTCGTTCGGCCATTGCACCACGCTGATGTCCGGACGCATCACCCAGGTCAGCGTGCGCCGGTAGAGGGGAATCAGGGGCAGCTCGGCGCGCAGGATGCGCAGCGCGTCGCCGACGAGCGCTCGGCGGTGGGCGAGGTCAGGGTCGACACGGATCGCGTCGATGACCGCGTCCAGGCGGGCATTCGAGTAGCGACCGCCATTGAACGTGCCGGCGCCGTCCGCGCCCTGGCTGTGGACGATGGCATTGAGCATCGGCCACGGATCGGTGCCCGGCGACCAGCCGAACTCGAAGAAGCTCGTCGTCGCCTGCGTGATCCGCGGAAAAAACGTCGCGGTGGGCCAAGGCTGAAAACTGGCGCGGATGCCGACCTGGGTGAGCATGCCGGCGATCGCCTGGCACACCGCGGCCCGAAAGGCAGCGTTGACGCAGTCGAGCGTCACGGCGAAGCCGTCGCCGTAGCCGGCCTGCTTGAGCAGGGCGCGCGCGGCCGCCGGATCGTAGCTGAGGCGGCGCTCGAGTTCCGGCACGTACCCGTCGAGCAGACGCGACACGTACGAGCCGGTCGCCGTGGCCTGGCCGCGCAGCACCTTGCTGACGATGGTATCGATGTCAATGGCCTGGTAGACCGCGCGGCGCACGCGCAGGTCCTTGAAGGGGTTCTTCCCCTTGACGTCGCTCGAGGCCAGCTCGTCGTGGCCCTGGTCGAAACCGAGATACTGCGTGCCGATGTCGGTCATCTGTTCGAGCTTGAACCGGCCCTCCTGTTTCAGCCGGGGCACATCCTGGAACGGCGGATCGATGACGAAGTCGACCTCGCCGGACAGCAGCGCGGCGAGCCGCGTGGCATCCGACTGGATCACGACATAGACGGCCTCGTCGACGTTGCCGCGCTTGCCCCACCAGCCGGGGTTGGCGGTGAGCACGGTGCGCACATCCGATTCGTAGGCGGCGAGCCGGTAGGGGCCGGTCCCGTTGGCGTTGCGCACCGCGTAGGTCTCCTGCCGCGCATTGTAGTTCTGCGGCTCGAGCACGCCGTGCGCGGCCGCCCAACGCCTGCTCATGATGCCCACGTAGATGAGCTTTTCCGGCAGCACCGCATCGGGGGCGGCGAGCAGGAAATCGACGGTCAGGTCGTCGACCCGGCGCGTGCCCACGACGCCGTGCAGCTGGAAGGCGCGCTGCGAATTCTTCGCCCGCGCGCGCTCGATCGAGAACACGACGTCGTCGGCGGTGAACGGCGTCCCGTCGTGAAACGTGACGCCAGGCCGCAGCTTGAAGCGCCATGTCCGCGCGTCGATGGGCGCCCACGACACGGCCAGCGCGGGTTCGGCCTTGAAGTTGCGGTCGTAGGCCACCAGCGATTCGTAGATCTGGCTCACCACGCGGGTCTGGTACTGCAGCGCCAGCGCGTGCGGGTCCATCGATTGCGGGTCGAACCCGCTGGCGAAGCGCAGGGTCTTCGCCGCCAGCGGGAGCGCGCACAGGCAACTCGCGAAGAGCAGCGCGATTGCGCGCGCAGCCAAGCCGCGGGCACGGCAGGAATGCGCCGCCGAACGCGTGCCGGCCTGCATCATATGATCTCGAAATACCGCTTCAATTCCCAATCGGTCACCGCGTCGAGCCATTGCCGCCATTCCCATTCGCGGGTCGCCGCGAAGTGCTCGACGAAGTCGTCGCCGAACCAGTCGCGCGCGAGCTTCGAGTTGCGGAAGTTGCGCGTCGTCTCGATCAGCGTGCGCGGCGCGCGCGGTATGTTTTCGGCGCCGACGTTGGTGCCGTGGATCGGCTTGGCGGTGAGCTTGAGGCCGCTTCTCGACGCCGTGCAGGCCGGCGGCAATGCATGCGGCGGCGGCGAGGTACGGGTTGACGTCGGCGCCGGGGCAGCGCGTCTCGAGCCGCGTCGACTTCGGGCTTGCGGCGATGACGCGGAAGCTCGCCGTGCGGTTGTCGACGCCCCAGGTCGGCTTGACCGGCGCCCAGAAGCCGTCGACCAGGCGCTTGTAGCTGTTGATCGTGGGCCAGAACATCGGCGCGAACTCGAGCAGCGCCGCGAGCTGCCCGGCGAGATAGCTCTCGAAGAGCTTGCTCATGCCGTGCTTTCCCTTGGCATCGTGGAACAGGTTCTTCTTGCCGTCGGAGAGGCTCTGGTGGATGTGTCCGGAGCAGCCCGGATACTGCGGGCTCCATTTCGCCATGAAGCTCGGCATGATGCCGAAGCGCGCGCCGATCTCCTTGGCGCCGGTCTTGAACAGGATCGCGCGGTCGGCGGCTTCGAGCGCCTCGGAGAACAGGATGGCGGCCTCGTAGACCCCGGGCCCGGTCTCGGTATGCAGGCCTTCGATGGGCACGCCGAAGTCGCCCATCTCGACCATCAGCGCCTTGAAGAATTCGCGCTGGCCGCCCGCGCGCAGCAGCGAGTAGCCGAACATGCCCGGCGTGATCGGCTCCGGCCGCACATAGCCCTTCGCCGCCCACGATTGCGGCGTCTCGGCGAAATTGAACCATTCGAATTCCATGCCGCACATGACGCTCATGCCGCGATCTTCCGCGCGCTTGAGCACGCGCTTCAAAAGCTGGCGCGGGCAGAGCGGGTGCGGCAGATCCTTGCCGGCCTGCTGCACGACGAAGTCGGCGAGAAAGAATGGCACGCCTTCGTCCCAGGGCACGGCGCGATGGGTGCCGAGATCGATCCGCGCCACCGCATCGGGGAAACCCTTGTGCCAGCCGGTCAGCGTGGTGTTGTCGTAGCACTGATCATTCATGTCCCAGCCGAACACGACGTCGCAGAAGCCGAAGCCGCCCTCGACCGCGGAGAAGAACTTGTCCTTGTGGATGTACTTGCCGCGCAGCACGCCGTCGATGTCCGACACGGCGACCTTGACCCGGTTGCCGGCGGAATTGCGCACGGCGTCGAGCACCTTCTTGGCGGGCAGGTCTTTCGGCATGGACGCCTTTCTCCGGGCCCTGGCTGCGGCGCGCGGCGGGACCGCCGCGGCGAAGCTGCGATTGTAACCCGGGCACATGCGCGCGCGATGGCACAATGGCGCTCGATGACCGATCGCCCCCTCGCTGCCGCGGCGACGCGCGCCGCGTGCGCTGGCCGCACTGCATCTCGCGGTCCTGTTGTTCGGATTTGCGGGCCTGTTCGGAAAATGGCTGTCGCTGCCGCCGGTGGCCATCGTCTTCGGCCGCGCATCGGTGGCGAGCGTGGCGCTCTCGCTGCTGCTGCCGCTGGCAGGCGAGCGCGGCGAGCGGGCGCGCGCGCTTCGAATGGCTGCTCGCGGCTTCCGGGGCAGTCCTCGCCGTGCACTGGGTCGCGTTCTTCCAGGCGATCCAGACCGCGAGCGTCGCAGTCGGGCTGCTCGGCTTCGCGAGCTTCCCGCTGTTCGTGCTGCTCCTCGAGGCGGCGCTGCGGCAGCGCCGGCTGCGCGGCGGCGAATGGGCGACCGCCGCGGTGGTCACCGGCGGACTGCTGCTCGTCGTGCCGGAATTCCGCTGGCAGGACCGCGTCGTCCAGGGACTCGCCTGGGGCATCGTCGCGGGGCTCACGTTCGCGCTGCTGGCGGTGGCCAACCGCACGCTCGCGACCCGGCACGCGGCGGGCGCCATCGCGTTGTGGCAAAACGCGTGCGCCGCGGCGTGCCTGTTGCCGTTGGGTCGCGGCCGCGCCGGTGGTTCCGGACGCGCGCGCGGTGCTCCTGCTCGTCGTCCTCGGCGTCGTCTGCACGGCGCTGGCGCACACGCTGTTCGTGCGCAGCCTGCGTGTGCTGTCCGCACACACCGCCAGCGTGGTCACCGCGCTGGAGCCGGTGTACGGCATCGCGCTCGCGTTCCTGTTGCTGGGCGAGACCTCGCCGCCAAGAACGCTCGCCGGCGCCGTCTTGATCATCGGCGCCGCGCTCTACGCGACGCGCAACGCGACCGGAGTTGACGCCGGCGCGCGGCATCGGGTTGGCGCTGGCCGCGCGCGTTTCGGTAGCATCACCCTTTTGCGAGTCGAGAGCAGCGTGGACATGCAGATCGGGATGGTCGGATTGGGCCGCATGGGCGCCAACATGGCGCGCAGGCTCGCCCGCGGCGGCATCGAAGTCATTGGTTTCGCCCGGCATGCGGAAACGCGCGCGGCATTCGCCGCGATCGCCGGCTGCAGCGCTGCCGATGACCTGGAAGCGTTGATCCATGCGCTGCCGCCGCCGCGGATCGTGTGGCTGATGGTGCCCGCGGGCGAGCAGACCGAGGAGACGATTGCCGCGCTCACCCCGCGCCTGCTCGCCGAGGACGTGATCGTCGACGGCGGCAACGCGTTCTACAAGGATTCGGTGCGCCGCGCGGTCGAGCTCGCGAGCTATGGCGTGCGCTTTGTCGATTGCGGTGTTTCGGGCGGCGTGTGGGGACTCGAGTACGGCTATGCGCTGATGTTCGGCGGGTCGCCCGCCGCCGCACGCGCCATCGAACCGGTGGTGAAAGTGCTCGCGCCCGCGCCCGATCGCGGCTGGCTGCATTGCGGTCCGAGCGGCTCGGGCCATTTCGTGAAGATGATCCACAACGGCATCGAATACGGCATGATGCAGGCGCTCGCCGAGGGAATGGCGCTGCTCAAGGGCAAGGCCGAGTTTGCCATCGATGTGGCGGCGGTCGCGGAGATGTGGCGCCATGGCAGCGTCGTGCGCTCGTGGCTGCTCGATCTGACCGCCGAGTTTCTGCGCGAGGACGCGGAGCTCGCCGACATCGCGCCGCTGGTCGCCGATTCGGGCGAGGGGCGCTGGAGCGTCGCGGAGGCCGTCGAGCAGGGGATTCCGGCTCCGGTGCTCTCGCTCGCGCTCATGATGCGCTTCGCGAGCCAGGGCAAGGGGGAGTACGCCGACCGCGTGCTCGCCATGATGCGCAAGGGCTTCGGTGGCCACAAGGTCACGCCTGCGGAGCGCAGTGCGGGCGATGGCGCATGATCGTGGTGCTCATGGGCGTGTCCGGCTGCGGCAAGACCACCGTCGGCCGTGCGCTCGCGAGCGCGCTGCGCTGGCAATTTGTCGAGGCCGACGAACTCCATCCGCCCGCGAACGTCGCCAAGATGGGGAGCGGCGTGCCGCTGACCGACGCCGATCGCGAGCCGTGGCTCGACCGCATCGTCGTCGAGCTGAAGCGCGCACAGCGGCGCGGGCAGCAATGTCGTGCTCGCCTGCTCCGCGCTCAAGCAGGCCTACCGCGAGCGCCTTGCGCAAGGCGGCGAGGTCCGCTTCGCCTATCTCAAGGGCGACGCGGAGACGATCGAGCCGCGGCTTGCCACGCGCAGCGGGCACTTCATGCCGCCGACGTTGCTCGCGAGCCAGTTCGCGACGCTCGAAGAACCCTCCGCCGCGATCGTCGTCGACATCCGACAGCCGGTCGCGGCGCAGGTGGCGGCGATCGCAGCGTGCGCTGCAGCAGCCGCTGCCGGCATGAGTGACGACCCCGGCCCCGGGTCCAAGCTGCGGCCGGCCACGGCGGTCGCGCACCTCGGCCGCGATCCGCGGCAGCACCTGGGCGCGGTCAACACGCCGGTCTACCGCGCGTCGACGATCCTGTTCGACACGGTCGCCGATCTCGAGGCCGCCGAGCGCGGTGAATATCCGGGCATCACCTATGGCCTGCACGGTCTGCCCACCGTGCGCGATCTGCAGAGCGCGGTCGCGGCGCTCGAGGGCGGCCACGCAGCGTTGGCCGTTCCCTCGGGGCTCGCCGCGATCACGCTGGCGCTGCTCGCCACGACGCGGCCCGGCGATCACGTGCTCGTCACCGATTCCGTGTACGGTCCGACGCGGCGGTTCTGCGACCAGCAGCTCGACGCTTCGGGGTCGAGGCGAGCTACTACGATCCGCTGGCCGGCGCCGCCATCGAGCGCGAGATGCGGCCGAGCACGCGCGTCGTGTTCACCGAATCGCCCGGGTCGCTCTCCTTCGAGGTGCAGGACCTGCCCGCGATCGCCGAGGTCGCGCATCGGCGCGGCGCACTGGTGCTGCTCGACAACACCTGGGCGACGCCGCTGGGGTTTCCCGCCTTTGCGCGCGGCGCCGACATCTCGCTGCACGCCGGCACCAAGTACTTCGGCGGCCACTCCGATGTGCTGGTCGGATGGGTGACCTGCACCGAGCGCGACGTTCCCGGAGCTGCACCGCCTGTGGACCGACATGGGCGTCACCGCGAGCAGCGACGACTGCTTTCTGGCGCTGCGCGGCTTGCGCACGCTGGCGGTGCGGCTGGAGCGGCACACGCAAAGCGCGCTCGCCGTCGCGCGCTGGCTGCGCGACCGACCCGAGGTCGACGAGGTCATCTTCCCGGCGCTGGAGGGCTCGCGCGGCCACGAGTTGTGGCAGCGCGATTTCACCGGCGCCTGCGGGCTGTTCGGCGTGATCCTGAAGCCTGTCGCCAAGGCGCGCGTCGACGCGATGCTCGACGGCATGCGCCTGTTCCGGCATGGGTTGGAGCTGGGGCGGCTTCGAGAGCCTCATCATCCCGGCCCATCCCGAGCGCATCCGCACCGCCACGCGCTGGGAGGCGCCCGGGCCGTACCTGCGGCTGCACGTGGGCCTCGAGGACGCGCAGGATCTCATCGCCGACCTCGCCGCCGGCTTCGACGCGACTGCGCTAGGTCGAGCCCCAGCAATTCGGCCGCGCAGCCGCGGGAGCGTCGCGCGCGAAATCGGCCATCGTTCCGGCGTAGCGCAGCTGTCCGCTTTCGATGACGTAGGCGCGGTCGGCGACTGCTTCGCGCAAAGCGGAGATTCTGCTCCGATAGCAGCACCGCCACGCCGTCGCGCTTGAGCTCGCGCAGCGCCGCGGCAACCTGCTCCACGATGACCGGCGCGAGCCCCTCGGTGGGCTCGTCGAGCAGCAGCGTGCTCGGATTGCCCATCAGCGTGCGCGCGATCGCGAGCATCTGCTGCTCGCCGCCGGAGATCTCGCCGCCCGCGCCGACCGGCCACCTCGCCCAGGTTCGGGAACAGCGCGACGATGCGCGCGAAGGTCCACGGGGGAAGACCCGCGCGCGCCGGCTGCCGGCCGACGGAAAGGTTCTCGAGCACGGTTAGATCGGTAAAGATGCGCCGCTCTTCCGGGACATATCCCAGCCCCAGCCGCGCGATGCGCCAGGCGGCGAGCGGGTCGATACGCCTGCCGGCGAAGCGCACTTCGCCGCGCACCGGGCGCAACAGGCCGGCGATGGCCTTGAGCGTGGTCGACTTGCCGGCGCCGTTTCGCCCCAGCAGCACGACCGTTTCGGCGTCGGCCACGCAGAGCGAGAGCTCGTGCAGCGCCTGCGCCCGGCCATACCAGGCACACAGCGCGCTGACCTCAAGCATGCGGCCGGAGCGCCGTCGGGCGAGGCCGCGCCGAGGTAGACGGCGCGCACCTCGGGGTCGGCGCGCACGGCGGCCGGAGCGCCGTCGGCGATGAGCCGGCCGCGATCGAGCACGATGATCCGGTCGGCATGCGCGAAGACGACGTCCATGTCGTGCTCGGTGAACAGCACGGCGATGCCGTCGCTGCGCGCGAGATCCGACACCAGCGCCATGAGCTGCGCGCGCTCCGCGGCGGCCATGCCGGCCGTGGGCTCGTCCATCAGCAGCAGCCGCGGCTCGCCGGCCAGCGCGATGGCGAGCTCGACCCGCTTGGGGTCGCCATAGGCGAGCGTGGCGCAGGCGCGCTCGGCCGAGCGCGCCGATGCCGACGCGCTCGAGCAGGCCTGCGCGGCGGCGCGGTGCAGCGGCCGCGCCGTCCGCCACGGCGAACGATGCTCGCCGTGGCGCGCGAGCAGCGCAACCTGGACATTCTCGCGCACCGTCATCGACGCGAACGTCGCCGCGACCTGGAACGTGCGCCCGACGCCCAGGCGGGCGATGCGTGCGGCGGCAGGCCGTCGATGCGCCGGCCGGCGAGCGTCGCCGCTGCCGGCGTCGGCCGGCAGCTGGCCGTTGAGGACATTGAACAGCGTCGTCTTGCCGGCGCCGTTGGGGCCGATCAGCGCGACGAGCTCGCCGGCGGCGACGTGGCACGACAGCGCCGCGAGCGCGCGCACCGCGCCGAAGGATTTCGACAGCCGCCTCGACGACGAGCAGCGGCCGCGGCTCATGCCCGGCGCCTCGCCACGTGCCTGAGCGTCGCCGCCGATGCCCGTCGGGAAGGCGAGCACGATGGCGCAGGATCGCCGCGCCGAGCAGCGCCCGCCAGTATTCGGTGTGCCGCGCCAGCGTGTCCTGCAGGCCGATGAACGCCGCGGCGCCGACGAGCGGCCCGGAGCAGCGTTGAGCCCGCCCAGCAGCACCATGACCAGAGCGTCGACCGAGCGCGGGATGGCGAGCGACTCCGGCGAGATGCTGCCCTTCGAGAACGCGTAGAGCCCGCCGGCGAGGCCGGCGAGCCGCGCCGGCGAGCGCGAAGGCGGCCCACTGCATGCCGCCGCACGTCGATGCCGATCGCGGCCGGCGCGCAGCGCCGAATCGCGCGCGGCGCGCAGCGCGTAGCCGAACGGCGAAAAGCATCGCGCGCCAGAGCAGCAGGATCGCCGCGGCGACCACGGCCAGGGTGAGCAGGTAGTACGCCGCCGGGCCGACAGCCATGCGGCGCGGCCAGATGCCGACCAAGCCGTTGCTGCCGCCGGTGACGGCTGTCCCATTGCCAGACGATCGACCAGGCGATCTGCGCGAACGCGAGCGTCAGCATGGCGAGATAGACGCCGGACAGGCGCACGCAGAACCAGCCGAACGAGCAACGCCAGCGCCGCCGCCGCCAGCGGCGCGAGCGAACAGCGCCGCCTGCCATCGGCAGCGCCGTGCGACGGCGAGCGCGGCGGCGTAGGCGCCGAGGCCGAAGTAGGCGGCGTGCCCGAACGACGCCATGCCGCCGGGGCCCATGAGCAGATGCAGGCTCGCGGCGAACAGCGCGAACACGAGCATGTCGGTCGGCAGCACCAGCGTGTACTCGTCGGCGACGAAGCGGAGCAGCGCGAGCAGCAGCACGACGCGCCGCGACGCTCACGGCAAAGCGGCGCCCCGGCGGTGCCTGCAGCTCGCGCAGTTCCGCGACGCGGCGCCGGCGCGCGGCGGCGGTGCCCGAGCAGGCCCTAGGGCCGCACGACGAGCACGAGCGCCATCACGACGAACTCGGCGACCAGCGTGAGCTTCGAGAAGGCGACGTCGACGCCAAGCACCGTCACGTCGCCCACGCCGATGCACAGCGCCTTGACGAGGCCGATGACCAGCGCGGCGATGAAGGCGCCGGGAATGCTGCCCAGGCCGCCGACGACGGTGACGACGAAGGCATCGGCGATGATCGACGAGATCCATGTTGAGATTCGCCGGCTCGCGCGGCAGCTGCAGCGCGCCGGCGAGGCCGGCGAGCAGCGCGCCGAGCGAAGAACACGCCCGTGAACAGCCGCGCCTGATCGACGCCGAGCGCCGCGGTCATGTCGCGGTTCTCGGTCGCCGCGCGCACCAGCAGCGCCGCAGCGCGTGCGCTTGAGCAGCACGTCGAGCGCGAGCAGCACCAGCGGCCCGACGGCGATGAGAAACAGGTCGTACTGCGGCACGGCGCGGCCGAAGACGTCGACCGCGCCGCGCAATCCCGGCGCGCGCGGACCGAGCAGATCCTCCGGTCCCCAGGCGTGCAGCGCCGCGTCGCGGACGATGAGCACGATGCCGAAGGTCGCGATCAGCTGCAGGAGCTCGGGCGCGCGGTAGAGCCGGCGCAGCAGCGTGGCTTCGATCAGCGCGCCGAGCAGCGCCCACGCCCAGCGCGGCGAGCAGCACCGCGCCCCAGAAGCCGCGCGCTGCCGCGGCCATGCGTCCGACCAGGCGTGTAGGCGAGGTACGCGCCCAGCATGCACAGCGAGCCGTGCGCGAAATTGACGATGCGCGTGACGCCGAAGATCAGCGACAGGCCGGCGGCGACCAGGAACAGCGCCGACGCCCCGGCAAGGCCGTTGAGGAGCTGGACGAGGACAGGGCGGAGAGCGTCACCGGCGCTGACCCGTGGCGGGTCCTCCCGTGGCGATCCGGCTCAATCCGCCGGGCGGTGTGCGCGCACCCAGTCGTCCGTGGGCAGGTAGTCGTTGCCGTTGGCGTACTTCCAGTCGACCATCACGCCCTTGCCGTCGCTGCACCGCGATGCGACCCACGTACGCGCCCATGGTCGACTGATGATCGAGCGCGCGATACGTGACCTTGCCGAACGGCGTGTCGACGACCAGGCCCGACATCGCGGCGACGAGCTTTTCGGTGGTCGGTCGATTTTGCCTTGCGGATCGCCGCGGCGACGCTCATCACGGCGCTGTAGCCGACCACCGAGCCCTGCCGCGGATAGTCGCCGTAGCTGCGCCTGGTACGCGTCGAGGAAGCGCTTGTGCTCGGGCGTGTTGATGCCCGACCACGGATAGCCGGTGACGTACCAGCCCACGGGCGCCTCGTCCTTCAGCGGATCGAGATACTCCGGCTCGCCGGCCAGCAGGTTGAACACCGGGCGATCGCGGAACAGGCCGCGCAGCTCGCCTTCGCGCACGAACTTGCGCGAGATCGCCGGCGAACAGCGACGAGAAGATCGCGTCCGGCTTCGCGTCGAGCAGCGCCTGCACCACCGGCCCGGCGTCGATCTTGCCCAGCGGCACCGCGACCTCGATGAACTCGATGCCGGAGGCCTGCCGCGCGATCATCTGCTGCTTGAACGCGGCGCGTCGCCGCCGTCCCGTATTCGTAGTTCGGGTACACGATCGCCCAGCGCTTCCGGTTGAGGCGCACCGCGTCGGGCACCAGCATGGCCGTCTGCATGTAGGTCGACGGCCGCAGGCGGAAGGTGTACTTGTTGCCGGACTCCCAGACGATCTTGTCGGTCAGCGGCTCGGCGGCAAGGAAGAACGCCTGCCGTTGCCTGGCGAAGTCGGCGACGGCGAGCCCGACGGCCGAGGAGAACGTCCCCATCAGCACGTCGACCTTTTCGCGCGCCAAGAGCTCTTCGGCAACGCGCACCGCGTCGCCGGCATTGCCGTTGTCGTCGCGCGTGATGAGCTCGAGCGGGCGGCCGAGCACGCCGCCGGCCGCGTTGATCTCGGCGACGGCGAGCTCCATGCCCTTCCTGTAGGGCTCGAGAAACGCCGGGAAGGTCTTGTAGCTGTTGAGCTCGCCGAGCCGGACGGGCTGGGCGCTCGCCGTTGCCGCAAGCCAGAGGACGCCCGCGACCACGGCCAGAAACCGGTTCATCTGTTTCTCCAAGTGCGACTCGCGCCAGGCGTTCCGCCGGGCGGCTCGCGGCATGCATGATAGCCGCCGCGCGGGCGCTTCGGGAAGCTTCGAAGGCTGCGCCTTGAGCCGGTTCTATGCTTATGCCGCCGCGGGGATGCCCCGGGGGAGCGCGGCGGGTAAAATACCCTGTTCTTTCGCGCGGCGGCCCCGGCCGGCTGCCGCGCTCTTCCGCGGCGCGGATGGTGCGGCAGCCCGGGCGCTTGCCCGGGATGCCTCCGCCCCCACATGTCCTCGAGACGAGGTTCGACGTGGCGCTTGCGCTGCAAGCGGTCGGTAACGTGCGCCGGAACCTTGGGCAGGCGGGATGTTGAGGCTCGAATTCGGACTTTCGTTTGACGATCTGTACGCGACCGCGGGCCTCGCGCGCGTCGATGCGGCCTTCTGCGCCCAGCTCGCGCTCGCCGACGCGCCGCTCGCCGCGCGGCTCGCCTCCGCGCGCGCCGACCCCGACGCCCTCGGGCGGCGGGAGGAATCGGAGCTCCTGATTGCGCTCGCGCCGCACGTCGAGGATTTTCTGGCGCGATTGTTCGGCATCGGCGCGGAGGTCACGGCGCTGCAGGCCGCGCAGCACGAACTCGCGCCGCTGTTCGCCTGCAAGCGCCAGGTCGTGCAGCGCAAGGCACTGAACAAGTACAAGGCCGAGGATGCGGCCGGCTTCGACGGGGCCGCGCTCGCGCGCGAACTCGAGGCGAGGCTCGGCGCGCCGCTTAGCGGACTGCGCGGCGAACTCGCCTTCGCGCAGCAGGTCGGCGCCTGGGGTCGTGACGAAGCGGCCCACGCGGCCGAGATCGACCTCGCGCTGCGTTACGCCGCGTGGGCGGTGCACACGCCGGCGGGCAAGGCGCGGCATCAATCGGGCGTGCTGTTCAAGGCGCCGCGCAAGCTCGACTTCATGCGCCTGATTCCGGTCGCAGCGCGAGACGCAGCACGGCGTCGCGATGTGGCGGCTGCCCGACGAGCACCTGCGCCGGCGCGACGGCTTTGCCTTGACCGATCCGGGTACCGATCTGGCCGGCGGCCTGGACCAGGCGCACTACTGCATCTGGTGCCACGAGCAGCAGACCGATTCCTGCGCCACGGGCCTGCGCGCAAAAAAGCCGCCCGAGGGCGGGCCTGCGCCATTCAAGAAGTCGCCCTTCGGCGTGACGCTCGCCGGCTGCCCGCTGGAGGAGAAGATCTCGGAGTTCCACAAGCTGCGCGCCGACGGCTGGGCGCTCGGCGCACTGGCGGTGATCTGCGTCGACAATCCGCTGGTTGCGGCGACCGGCCATCGCATCTGCAACGATTGCATGAAGGCGTGCATCTATCAGAAACAGGATCCGGTCGACATCCCGCAATCGGAGACGCGGGTACTGAAGGACGTCCTGGCGCTGCCCTGGGGATTCGAGATCTACTCGCTGCTCACGCGCTGGAACCCGCTGCAACCTGCGCCGCCCGCTGCCGCGGCAGGCGACGGGCAAGCGCGTGCTGATCGTCGGCATGGGGCCGGCCGGGTTCACGCTGGCGCACCATCTGCTCAACGACGGTCACACCGTCGTCGGCATCGACGGCCTCAAGATCGAGCCGCTGCCGCGACGCGCTGGCGGGGGTCACGCGCGACGGGAGCGCGGGTGCCCTTCGCGCCGATTCGCGACACGCGCGCTGTTGCAGGAGCCGCTCGACGAGCGCGTGATGGCCGGCTTCGGCGGCGTCGCCGAGTACGGCATCACGGTGCGCTGGGACAAGAATTTCCTCAAGCTGATCCGGCTGCTGCTCGAGCGGCGCGAGCGCTTCGCGCTGCACGGCGGCGTGCGCTTCGGCGGCACGCTCACCGCCGAGGGCGCGTTCGAGCTCGGCTTCGACCACATCGCCCTTGCCGCCGGAGCCGGCAAGCCGACGGTGCTCGATCTGCCCAACGGCCTGGCCAACGGCGTGCGCACCGCGTCGGACTTTCTGATGGCGCTGCAGCTCACCGGCGCCGCGCGGCGCGACTCGCTGGCCAATGTGCAGCTGCGCCTGCCGGTGGTGGTGGTCGGCGGAGGGCTGACCGCGATCGACACCGCCACCGAAGCACAGGCGTACTACCCGGTGCAGGTCGAGAAATTCCTCGCGCGCTACGAGGCGCTCACGCTCGAGCAGGGGCAGGCTGCGGTCGAGGCCGCGTGGTCGGACGAGGAGCGCGAGATCGCGCGCGAATTCCTCGAGCACGCCCGCGCCATCCGCGCCGAGCGCGCCGCGGCCGCGCGCGCGTCGCGGCCCGCCCGCGTGCACGAGCTGTTGCAGGCCTGGGGCGGCGTGACCATCGCCTACCGCAAGCGCCTGATCGACAGCCCGTCGTACACGCTCAACCACGAGGAGGTCGCGAAAGCGCTGGAGGAGGGCATCCGCTTCGCCGAGGGCCTGGCCCCGCTCGCGGTCGAGATCGATGCCAACGGCCGCGCCCGCGCGCTCGCGGTATCGCTGCGCCGGCTGGGCGAGGACGGCGCGTGGCAGGAAACCGGGCGCGCCGAATTGCCGGCGCACACGATCCTGATTGCGGCAGGCACGCAGCCGAACACCATCGCGGCCCGCGAAGACCCGGCGCACTTCCGCCTCGACGCGCGCTACTTTCGCACCCTCGACGAGGCCGGCAACCCGGTTCAGCCGGAGCGGGGCCTCGCGAAGCCCGCCACCACGCACGTGCTCACCGCGCTCGAGCCCGATGGCCGCGCCATCAGCTTCTTCGGCGATCTGCACCCGTCGTTCTTCGGCAACGTGGTGAAGGCGATGGCGAGCGCGACCAAGGGCTATCCGATCGTCAGCCGCATGCTCGCGCGCAGCAGCGCCGCCTCGCCGCTTACCGACGCCGATTTCCTGGCCGGCATCAGCGGCGAGCTGCGCGCCACCGTGCACCGCGTGGTGCGGCTCACGCCGACCATCGTCGAGGTTATCGTGCACGCGCCGGCGGCGGCGCGCCGCTTCGAGCCGGGGCAGTTCTACCGCCTGCAGAACTTCGAGACGCTCGCCGCCAAGGTCGACGGCACCCGGCTTGCCATGGAGGGCCTGGCGCTCACCGGCGCGTGGGTCGACCGCGAGCAGGGGCTGATCTCCACGATCGTTCTCGAGATGGGCGGCTCGTCGGATCTGTGCGCGCTGCTCAAACCCGGCGAGCCGGTCGTGCTCATGGGGCCGACCGGGCAAGCCCACCGAGATCGCCGGCGCGGAAACGGTCGCCCTGGTCGGTGGCGGCCTGGGCAATGCGGTGCTGCTCTCCATCGGCCGGGCGTTTCGCAACGCCGGGTCGCAAGTGCTGTACTTCGCCGGCTATCGCAAGATGATCGACCGCTACAAGGTGGCCGAGATCGAAGCGGCCGCCGACGCCGTGGTCTGGTGCTGCGACGAGGGGCCGGGCTTCGCCCCGGGCCGCGCGCAGGACAAGACCTTCGTCGGCAATATCGTGCAGGCGATGGTGGCGTACGCGAGCGGTGCGCTCGGAGCGCAGCCGATCCCGTTCGCGGCGAGCGACCGCATTATCGCCATCGGCTCGGACCGGATGATGGCCGCGGTGGCGGCGGCGCGGCACAACGAGCTCAAGGCGTTCATCAAGCCGACGCAGCACGGCATCGGCTCGATCAATTCGCCGATGCAGTGCATGATGAAAGAGATCTGCGCGCAATGCCTGCAGCCGCAGCGCGACCCGGCGACGGGCGCGATCCGGTACGTGTTTTCGTGCTTCAACCAGGACCAGGATCTCGATGCGGTCGTCTTCGAGGCGCTCGGGGCGCGTCTGGCGCAGAACGGGGTGCAGGAAGAACTGACCGCGCAGTGGGTCACGCACTGCCGCGAGCGGGCCGGCGCCGCGGTGTAGCCCGAAGAGCGCGCTGGTCCCCGACCGGCCGCGAGGCCGCGCGGTTCTTCGCGCTCGATGCGGGCGCGCCTGCAAGATTTCCTTACAATTAAATCGTCGCGCCGTGCCGATTTCGCTGGCAAGGTAGTCCTCGGACGCTTGCCGTGCATCGCGCAATGCCGCAGCCCCGATCCCAGACTCAGCCAGCCGGCCCTGCGGCCGCGGCGGGCGAAGTCATCCACCTCATCAATCCGCTCTGGGATGCCAACGGTGGCAGCGACTGGCGCGCGATCGAGATGTACAAGGCGCTGGCCGCGTTCTATCCGGTGCGCCTGTGGAGCCGGTTCGATCCGGCGCCTTCGTTCCGGCAGCGCTATCCGGTCGAGTTGATCCGGCCGTGGCGCGGCCGCTGGCCGGTCGGCGGCACTTTCATCTTCGTCGGAGCCTATTTTCGGGTCGGGCACTGGTTCAAGGCGACCTTGCCGCGGCGCACGATACTGGTCTACAACACCTACCAGCCCGACCGCTTCGCCAAGGCGCTCTACCGCCTGCAGGCCTGGCACCGCACCCCGGTCGAGGTCGTGTACGCCTCGCCGCTGCTGCGGCGGCTTTCGCACCACCCGGGGCCGGTGATCGAAAGCCCGATCGATCTGGCGGAATTCATACCCAGCACGCAACGCCGGGCGACCCCCGGGCCGCTTCATCATCGGCCGCATGTCGCGCGACGACACGACCAAGCACCACGATGAGGACGCGGGCGTGTATGCGGCGCTGGCCGGCGCCGGCGTGGAGTCGCGCGTGATGGGCGGCACGTGCTTGCGCGGCCGCTGCAACGGGGCGGCCGCGGTGCGGCTGCTGCCGGCAGGGGCGAAGCCACCGGCCGATTTTCTGCAGGATCTCGACTGCTTCTACTACCGCACCAGCGACGACTGGCTGGAGGCCTACGGCCGCGTCGTCTTCGAGGCGATGGCCTGCGGCTTGCCGGTCGTGTGCGGCCGGCGGGGCGGCTACGCCGACTACATTGTGCACGGCGTCAACGGTTTCCTGTTCGACACCAGCGACCAGGCGATCGCGCTGATTCTCAAGCTGCGCGACGACGCCGCGCTGCGCCAGCGCGTCGGCCGCGCCGCCCGGCAGAGCGTCGAGGCGCTCTACGGCGGCAGCACGTGGCGCAACAAGCTCGCCTTCTTCCTGCTGCGCGAGCGCGCGCAGCACGGCACGCTCTCCTTCGGCGACGGCCTCGATCCGAACCCGTCCGAATCGCGGTAACGCGCGCCGCCGCGCCACTGTCATCGCCATCCACGGCCCACGGCGTTAAGGGGGCGCGAGTGCGCGAAGGGCCGCCAGGACCCGCACCGGTCAGGGGCTGAGCGGCCCTAGGGCCGGCGTTGCCCGGCGCGGCACGGTTCCTGCTCCGCTGTGGCGGCCGACGAATTGCCGGCGCTGCGGCGGCGGAGTGCGGCAAAATACGGGTAACGGTTGCGCGCGCCGGAAAATGCTACAAGCGCATCCGCCGCCAAGATAAAGCGACCTACAACAAAGGCATCCACCGAGGACGAATCATGACGAGATCCCGAAGGCTGTTGGGTACCTGGCTGGCCGCGCTCTGCGCCGCGGTGGCGCTGTTGACTTGCGGCGCCGCCGCTGCGGACCCGCCGGGGCGCGTGGCGCGGCTGACCCAAATCGGCGGCGCCGTGAGCTTCTCGCCCGGCGGGCGAGCAGGACTGGGTTCTCGCGCAGGCAGAACCGTCCGCTGGTCACGGGCGATCGCGTCTGGTCCGACACCGGCTCGCGCGCCGAGCTGCAGATCGGAACCGCTGCGGCCCGGCTCGGCAGCGCGACCAGCGTCTCGCTGCTGAACCTCGACGATCGCATCGCCCAGATCGAAGTCGCGCAGGGGACGCTCAATCTGCGCGTGCGCCGCATCTATCCCGACCAGTTCTTCGAGATCGATACGCCGAACCTGGCTTTTTCCATCCGCCGCACCGGCGACTATCGCATCGATGTCGATCCCGCCGGCAACGCGACGGTCGTGCGCGTGCGCAGCGGCGCGGGCGAGGCGTCCGGCGAAGGCGCGGCCTACACCCTCGATGCCGGCCAGCAAGCGACCTTCGTCGGCGAAGGCCTGCGCGATTACTCGTTCGACGCGCTGCCGGCCCCCGACGAATTCGACAACTGGTGCTTCGAGCGCAACCGTCGCGAGGACGCAGCGGTGGCGGCGCGGTATGTCTCCCCGGACATGGTCGGTTATTCGGATCTCGACGACAACGGAACGTGGCGCTCGGTCGAGGGCTACGGCAACGTCTGGTTTCCAACCGCAACGCCCGCCAATTGGGCGCCCGTATCACGACGGGCACTGGGCCTGGGTCGATCCCTGGGGCTGGACCTGGGTCGACGATGCGCCATGGGGCTTCGCGCCGTTCCACTATGGCCGCTGGGCGTACGTGCAGACGCGCTGGTGCTGGGTGCCCGGCCCGATCGCCGTGCGCCCGGTGTACGCCCCGGCGCTGGTGGCCTTCATCGGCGGCGGCGGCTTCAGCCTGTCGCTGTCGACCGGTGCGGTCGCGGGCATCGGCTGGTTCCCGCTCGGACCGGGCGAAGTGTATCGACCGGGCTACGCGGCGAGCCGGGAGTATTTCAACAACGTCAACGTGAGCAATACGGTGGTCAACACCACCGTGATCAACAACGTCTACAACAACGTCAACGTCACCAACATCGTCTATCGCAATCGCGAGGCGCCCGGAGCGGTGACCGCGGTGCCCACGACGGCATTCGCCAGCGCGGAACCGGTTTCCCGGCACGCCGTCCCGGTGTCGCGGGAGTTGATTGCGCGCCAAACGGTGTCGCCGGTCGCGACCGTAACGCCGACGCATGCCAGCGTGCTTGCCGTCGGCGCGGTGCGGCGGTGGGCGCCGCCGCGATCGCGGTGGCCAAGCGGCCGCCGGCTGCCGTACTCGCGCGCCCGGTCGTGGCGCAGGACGCCGCCGCCGCCACCCCCGCCGTCGTTTGCGGCCAAGGCTTCGCTGCTGGCCGCACAACCGGGCAAGCCGCATCGAGCCGGACAAGCTCAAGTACGATCCAGCCGGCGCGAACGGTTGAGGCGAGGACGGTCAAGGTTGTCGCACCGACGGCCGCGGCGCAGCCGATCAGCAAGGCGGGTGCCGGCAAAGGTCATGCGCGCCGTGACGCCGCGACCGACTCTGCCCGGCGCAGCGGCCAAAGGGCCGCCGCCCGGGGCCACGTCCGCAGCCGCCGCCCCAGGAGCGCATGCTGAAGGAGAGCGGCAAGGGCAGCGCCGCCCGGTGCCCGCGGTACGCGCAGCCGCCGCCGTGCGGCCCAGGAGCGCATGCTGAAGGAAGAAAAGGGTCCGCCGCCAGGGCCCCGTCGCCAGCCGCCGCTCCGCGCAGGAGCGCATATTGAAGGAGAGCAGCAGGCCCGCTGCCGCGAGCCACCGTGCGCGCCAGCGCCCCAGCCGCGCCAAGGAACGCGCGGTGACCAGAGCGTGCCGCGCCGCCCGAGGGCGCCGTGCGCCACGCCGCCACCGCCGAGCAGGCAGCGCGTGCAGCACGAGAACAAGCGCCGCCGCCCCCGCCGCCGCAAGGCCGCCAGGCCGCCGCCGCCGCCGCCGAAGGCCGCGGCACCGCCCACCGCCGCAAGGTCGCGCCACCGCCCCGACCTCGAGCCCAAGCAGGAAGAGAAGGCCAAGGAAAAGGAAAAGGAAAAGCCCAAAGAAGGGCTAGCCACCTGCCGTATCGGACTCGCGCCGATCCCGGCTCGCCATCGCCGCATCGCCGCGGCATGGCCGGGCTTCGGGCCCGGCGCGGGTGGCGTGCGCAAGTCTGCTGCAGCGCTGCTAGCGTTCGAACTTGACCGAGAGAACGATCGAGGTCTGCGTGCGCTGGATGCCGTCGATACGCCCGATCGCATCGAGCGCGCGGTCGAGCTCTTCGGTGCTCCCGCCCTCGATGCGAACCTCATAGTCGAACACGCCCGAAAGCGCGTAGACCGCGCGCACCCAGGGCCGCGCCTCGAGCTCGCGCACCACGCGTTCGCCCGCCTTGGGATCGACGTTGATCAGCACCTGCGCGGTAATGCGCTGCCGCGCGAAGTCGTCGCTGACCCGCACCGTGTAGCCGGCGATCACGCCGTCGCGCTCGAGGCGGCGGATGCGCTCCTGGACCGTGGTCCGGGCGACACCGAGGCGACGTGCCAGCGACGCGGTCGACTCGCGGGCGTTGCGGCGGAGCAGCGCGAGCAGCCGTTGCTGCTCGGCGGTTATTCGTCGATTCGTCGGATTTCCGGCATTTCGTCAAAATTATACCTCGCTAAACGCCAGATTGCAGCCTGTATTTCGACATACATCGTCGATAGACTCGGACCCTGACCGCGGACGTGCGCCGCGTCAACGCAAACGGCCCCACCATGACACCGCTTGATCCTGCTCGGCGCCGGAAAAATCGGCGAAACGATCGCGCACCTGCTGCACGACTCGGGCGACTATGCGCTGACCGTCGCAGACCAGGACCCGGCGCGGCTGGCTCCGATCGCCGCGCTCGGCGTGACCGACGAAGCATGCCGACTTCAACGATGCCCGCCGCGCTCGCCGCACTCCTGCGCGGCCAGGCGATGGTCATCAGCGCCTGCCCTTTCTACCTGACGCCGCTCATCGCCCAGGCGGCCGTCACCGCCGGCGCGCATTACTTCGATCTGACCGAAGACGTTGCCAGCATGCGTCGGGTGCAGGCGCTGTCGGCCGACGCGAAAACCGCGCTGGTGCCGCAGTGCGGCCTCGCGCCGGGATTCATCTCGATCCTGGCGCACGCGATGACGCGCAAGTTCGACACCCTGCGCGACGTGCACATGCGCGTGGGCGCGCTGCCGGTCTACCCCACCAACGCGCTGAAGTACAACCTGACCTGGAGCACCGACGGGCTGATCAACGAGTACTGCAATCCCTGCGAGGCGATCATCGACGGCAGTCCGCGCGAGACGCTCGCGCTGGAAGAGATCGAGGCGTTCTCGCTCGACGGGGTCGGCTACGAGGCGTTCAATACCTCAGGCGGGCTCGGAACGCTGTGCGCCACGCTCGCCGGCCGCGTCGAGAACCTCAACTACAAGACGGTTCGCTATCCGGGCCATCGCGACCTGGATCAAGATGCTCATTCGCGATCTGCGCCTGGGACAGCGGCGCGAGATCCTGAAGGATGTGCTCGAGGAATCGGTGCCGATGACCCGCCAGGACGTCGTGCTCGTGTTCGTCACGGTCAGCGGCATGCAGGACGGCCGCCTCACGCAGGAGTCCTTCGCCAAGAAAATCTACAGCAAGACGCTGGGCGAGCGGCTGTATTCGGCGATTCAGATCACCACCGCGGCGGGCGTATGCGCGATGGTCGATCTGGTGCGGGAAGGGGTGCTGCCCGAGCCGCGGCTTCGTGCGCCAGGAAGATGCCGACCTCGAGCGCTTTCTCGCCAACCGCTTCGGCCGGCACTACGCCTGAGGACGGCGAGCCGGAGGCGCCGGAATCAGCGACCCTTGGGGCTGGCGCGGGTCCGCGGTGCAACCCGCGGCGGCGAGGGCATGGTTGGCCGTCGCGCCGTTTGCGGGAAGCGGGTTCGTCGGCGCCGTCTTTGGCGTCGCGGCCGCGAAACGTACTGCCTTTGCCTTTGGACATCCTGCAGCGCCTCGATGGATCGGGTGACGGCGCAATGCTACTGAATTCGCCGCCGCGCGCAAGTCGCGCACTGAATCAGCCTGCCCGTCAGCGCGCCTAGTACCCCCAGACTCGATAGTACGGACGCACGGTGACGACCGGCGGCCGGACGACGACAGGGGCGGGCACGGCCACATAGGCGCCGCTTCCTGGCGGGCCCTCTGGAACCAGAACGCATCCGCAAACAGCCACGCTGGCGAGGACGAGCGCAAGAGCGAGCTTCATGGTCTTCTCCGTTGTGCGTACAAGCCGTTAACGGAGGGGTTGATGGCAGCGATGACACGCGATGTGTAACCGGGTGCTACATCGCGCGCGCTCTTGGCATCCGCTGAAAGACGGCACGCGATGGAACGGGCGGCTGCGCGTGGTTCAGCCAAGCGCACCGGTTGCGCTCAAGTTGCCGCGCAACGATCCTCAAGTGGAGGAAGCAAAAAAAACACAACGCCTCGCTCGAGGCGAGGCGTTGAACATTTTGGGCAGGGATCAGATCCTATGGACGATCGGGACTGCGGTCGGCATGCCGAATCGCGCCATGGATCTGCCCTACCTGCGGCGCATTCTGGCCGGGTCGCCTTCAGGCGGCAATCGGCGCGGGTCCGATTTTTCTGTAGGACGGACGCGAATCCAGTGTCAGAGATCGCGCCGTTCAGCAAGAAATAACGCGGCACGCGCCGCGCGAGGGGCCGTCGCGTGCTATGATCAGCCTCGTTCGGAGAGGGCAGTTTCAACCCTTCCGCTTTCGCCAGGTTGGACCGCAACCCTTGGCGTCCCCCAGGCATCGCCCCGCTTGCGATGCCGTCCTGAAGCTGGTCGAGCACCCGCGCCGTACGCCCGGTCGCCGCGCAATGCCGTCATCCAGGCGCGCAGCGTCCGGCAGCCAAGCACAGCACCGCGAGCGCGCTTCTGCCTGCGGTTCGAATTTGTTTTCCTGAAAGGTCACCACATGTCCAGTCACAACGCAACAAACTCTGCCCATACCGCCACGGACGTTCGCCAGGCCAACTTTGAGACGGCGCTGCGCATTGCCACGATCATGGCCGAGGCCAACGAGCGGCTGTTCAAGCTGCAAAGCGAAGCGGCCAACGCTGCATTCGCCGAGAACGCGAAGCATCTCAAGTCCCTGCTGACCGCGAAGGATTCCAGCGCCCTCGTCGTGGAGTGGGCAGGCCGCTACCAGGCGAACATGCGCCGGATCCTGGAGGTCACCCGCACTTGCTTCGAGATCGTTCCACAGACCCAAGCCGAGATGGCGAAGGTTGTGGGCGCGCCGTTTGCTCCTTACACCAAGGAGACGCAGCAATACATCGACCAGTTTGCGACGGCAATTACCGAGGGCAGCGATGCGGCCGCAGCTGCCGTGAAGGATGTGCTCGCGAAAGCCATGGCGAGTGTGAGCGGAAACAAAACGACGAAGAAAGAAAAAGTTGCCTAGATAGCTTAGGACAGCCGATTCCTTGACGCTTTTACTCAAGATCCAAGAACGATCTGCTCATTGCTACTGGACCCCGACAGGATAACTGTCGGGGCCCTTTTTTGCACGCCGAACGAAGGCCAGCTGCGGGCCTGGCCGGCCCCCCGCGCGGATCCATTGCCCCAGGCGGAGGAGCCGATGTACCTCATACCCACATCCACACGTCATAGCGCATCCCCCGTCTTGCGCGACCGGTTCCTCACTGCACTGGAGCAGCGCGACCAGCCGGCGCTGCGGGCGGCGGTGCGCGAGCTCCTGGGCTGCGTGAACATTCTGCCGGCTGCGACCTGCAGTGGGCTCGGCCTCGCGCGCGGCAGCACGTTTGGAGATGCAGCGCGGGCGATAACGCATTCGCTGTCGCCGCGTCCCGAGGCCGCCTGACGATCGGCGGGTTGGTTGCATGCCCATGTTAAAAGTGTCGGCTCCAAATGCGGTGTCCCACCAAAGGTGGTTACCTCGTTCCGGTCTGTCTCCGGGCATGACCCCGTACCGTTCTTGCTGCCCATTCGCTCGCGCCGGCGCCGCTAATCCAGCGCCCTTGGCCGACGCAACAGGTCGGTGGATTCGTTCGGCAGATGTCTCGTAGCATAGTGTTTTTCCTGGGCGTTCGCTCAATCGCCGCGCCAGGCGTTGCGCAGCGCTTGCTGACATCGCTCCGGCGGGCGATCGTAAGCCAATCGCCGACCACGGGCGGAGAATCAGGGCTATGCCGGTTTGACGTATGTCAAGTTCCAAAGCATTGTCCGAGTGGATACTATAAGCGGGGTAACGAAACACAATGCCAGGTCTCGTTGCGGGGGCTGTGATTGTTGCCGTGCTCATGAAAACCATAGCGCATTTCTTCACCTCCCCTGCTCGAGTTGCCATCGCGCTCGGGCTCGCCTGCACCGGTCTTGTCGGCGCGAGCTTCTTTGTCCAGCACGGACTGGGCGTCGAACCGTGTCCGTTGTGCATCGTGCAGCGGTTTACCTATCTTGGGCTGATTCCCGTGTTCTTCGCCGCTGCCGCGGCGCGCCCCCACGGGCGAGCGCAGCGGACTCTTTTCTGACGGCCGCGGTCCTGACAGTGGGAGGACTTGGGGTCGCCGGCTATCAGACGTACCTGCAGCTTTTTCCGGCGCCGCTGGTCGAGTCTTGCAGTGCCAGCCTCTCCTACATGCTCGACACGATGGCGGTCACTGACGTACTGGCCGGAATGTTTCACGCCACCGGAGACTGCTCCGATACGTCCTTCAAGGTCCTGGGACTGACATTGGCGCAGGCATCCTTGCTCATTTTTCTGGGCTTTGCCGCGATGCTGGTCATGCTGTTGCGGCGACGCGCGGCGCCGGCACTGGAAACGAGCCGCCCGGCGCCGGCGAGGGTTATGACTGGCAGCAGGCCTATCCCCCCCCGCGTGGGCGCGACGCGTATGCCATCGAACAGCATCTCAACCGGGCATCGCTGCAATGGAGGTGTCCATCAACGTGGTTACCTTCAGGCCGGCCAATAGCGGACAGCAGAAGTTCGCCACAAATCGCCACCAAGCCGACGCCATTTGCCCGCTCTTGCGATAGAACGTTCCATACAATCCGGTGTGGCCACCTGCACTCCGGAGCGTCGATATGCCCCGTACATCCCGTCCAGGGCCCTCCTGGCGGTCGCGCTGTCGCTTGTGCCATGCCTTGCGGCCGGCTTTGAACTTGAATCGGCGCGCGGATCACTCTCGACACGCCTGCAGCCATAGATACCCTTGCGCAGAGTTGCAACCCCTGGGGTCGAGGCTCGACGTTGTGTTTGCGGACCGGAAGGATTGGCCGACGCCAGTGCGAGTGGCCGCGGCGATCGCGCGCTGTGCATCCCAATATCCTCCGCCGCCGGACACGCACACGGGTCCGCGGGGCCAGGGACCCTCCCTGCTCGACGCGCCTGCGTGCCTGATGGCAACGCTCGGGGCGGACGAGAGCGCAAGGCGCCTCGCGCTCGACGCGGCGCGAAGCAGACTCCGTGAGCTCCGGCGAAATTCAAGCGGGGCTCGGCGGAGTGGTACGACCGATCGTTGTATGAATTCGTCGCCGCGGGCCTCGTGCTTGGAACCTTGACCCCGATCCGCGAAGGCCGACCCGAGCCAGGGGATGAGCAGGTGTTGCTAGGGCTGCTCGATGACGGCCAGAAACCGTTGGAGCCGAGGATCGAGCTGGCATACGCCCTGCTCGCAACCCAATGGGCGGATCCCGCTCGCGTTGCAACAACGCCGTTCGATGAAGGCGTCCGGCTTGCATTCGTCCGGCTCGGCCTGGCGGAGGGAGGCAAGCTCGGCACGCTCTTGTTGCCTGCGCATCGGCGCGAGGATGCCGAGTTCAGTCGGCGCCTCGCTGCCTACCGGACACGATCGAAGCCCTTCGCAAAATGGGAGGAGCCGCCGCGCTAAGGGAGATCCGCGGCCGGATGTTTGGCCACAAGTGGTTCAACCGATCACCCTGGAAGCCCTTGGGCCACTGCAAGTGGAGTACATGCGCGGCTACTATGAAGCCAAAGGGGACGACACTCTTTCCGACGACGTCAGCTTGAACGTCTGCAATATGTGCCCGACAAGTACCGCGCGGAGCTCGTTCGGAAGGTGACGGGACGCTATTCTACGACGAGGCTGTGTGGGAGTTGACCTGGCGCCAGGCGCCGACACCCGAGACGCTGCGCGCGCTCATCGAAGCAGGTTACGTTCCGTGGCGGGTGGACGTGACTCGCGCCGTGCCGCGTCTTTTGTTCGACCCGCCGCCGCAGCCGCTTCGCGGCGCGCACGTACCGCGCACGCCGGCGCCGTTACGACAAATGACCTTCGCAAAATTCGCAGGCTCATGCCGGACACCGCGGCGCGAATCATCGCTGCAATCGTGCCGGCGGAGTGTGCGGATTCCCTTCAATCCGTGTACGTGGAAAGCGACGTTTCGCGTGGGATAGCGTTCGAGCTTTGCACTGGCACTCGCCATCACCGCAGTTGCTCGGGCTGCGATTCGATCCGACGAGCGTGGTTCCTGTCGAGGGCATCCGGTACAGCACGAGCAGCCACGGGAGCCATCCGGCGGTCGTCGCAGTCTACGATGCGGATCGCGATGGACGGTATGAGGTCCTTTTGGATGAGGAGGAGAACATCGGCCTCAAGTCCTGTACCGCGAGCCATGGTTGCTGGAGGAATACCAAGGCGTGTTTCGGTACTTTCAGGCCGACCCCCCTCGGGCCAGGACTCCGACCGACGCGAGCCCTGCAAACCGGTAGCGTCGAACGCAGCGCCGCAAACCCGTCCAGAACAGACCCTGCGGAGGTGCGTACGGGTTGACGTCCGGATGCTCCCGAGGTAAATCCTGCACGGTGCGCGATCGGCTCGATCGCCGGGCCGGCGCGGGCGGTAACCGCCATCCGAGCCGGCGGCAAGACCCTGTCGGGGCACGGAAAAGCCCCGCCCGCGGGGGAATGGAATGCGTCCCGGGAATGGGTTCCTTCCGGCGGGCCACCCAGCGGTAAACGCCGACAGCCGCCTCCACAAGCAGAGAAGGGCCGATCGAATGCTGCGTTGCAAAACCCGAACTGCGGGCCGTGATCGAACGCACCGGCCGCAACGGCCATCCCGCCGGGAAGCCGCGTCCGGTATCGATCGTGCGGTCGACACGGTGAAGACGCGAACGGTAGTCGTACGCCGGCGCCTCAGGGCGCGGCTTGCCGACGGGGCGGAGGTCGCGGCATGACCGGGCGCGTACTGCAGCTGGACTTGGCCGCGCATAAGGTGGCCGACGCGCTGCTGCCCTGGTTCGTCAACGGAACCCTGGAAGGGGACGAGCTTGCATTTGTGCAGCAGCACGTGAGTGGCTGCGGACGCTGCCAGCGCGAGGTCGAATGGCTGCGGGGACTCCACGCGGCGTGCATTGCCGGGGAGGCGGCGGCCGGCGCGGCGCCTGCCCTGCGCAATCTGCGCCACCGCCTTCGAGGAACCACCGCACGGCCGCGGGAGCTCGGCGCGCTGCGGCAACTCTGGAACCGCGCCCAGCCCTGGGCGCGCTGGGTGATCGCCGCTGAGCTGGCCGTGATTATCGTCCTGGGCGCCTAAGCGATACTGTGCCTGCCGCCGACAGCCCCGCGCTGTATCGCACACTGGGAGCGGCGCCGGGGAGCGCGCCGGCCGGGAGCATTGCCGTCGTGTTCGATCCGGCAACCGCGGAAGCGGACCTGCGGCGCATCCTGCGCGAAGCGGGCGCGCGCATCGTCGACGGCCCCACCCAGGCGAATGCCTACGTCCTCGACGTCCCCGCGCGGCGGCAGGAGCAGGCACTCCGGGCCCTGCGGGCAGAGCGGGCCACCGTGCTCGTTGAGCCACTTGCCGTGCAAGGTGCGCATTGACCCGTCTGCCGGCGACGGCCGCGATACTGCTTAGCCTTTACCTCGCGGCCTGCGCGCCACTGGATCGCCAGGGCGACCCGCGGGTCGACGCCGGCTCTGCGCAGCAGCAAGTGCTGGTGATGTTGCGCCTGGCCCCGCCGCACTTTGGGCCCGACGTGGATTATGCCGGCAGTTACGACTCGCGACTGGGAGGCGAGGCCCGGCGTCGGCGTTGCCGAAGGGCTCGCCGCGCAGTACCAACTCCAAATCGTCGATGACTGGGCCATGCCGGTCCTTGGCGTGGACTGTTTCGTCATGGCTACCTCGCGCCACGCTTCGATCGAGCAAATCGTCGAGAAATTGTCACTCGACCCACGCGTTGAATCGGCGCAATCGATGAATTGGTCCGCATCTTTCTCGTTAAGAACGACCCGCTCTACCCTCTGCAGCCCAGTGCGACGCGGTGGCACCTGGCCGACCTTCACAAAGTCGCGACCGGCCGAAATATCCGCGTGGCGGAGATCGACACCGGCGTCGAGGCGGAGCATCCGGATCTCAAAGGGCGCGTCGCCATGATGCAAATTTCGTCGACGCACGCGTCGGGGTCGGCGAAGAGCACGGGACCGCGGTCGCCGGAATCATCGTCGCAACCGGGAACAACGGCGTGGGCATCGTCGGCATCGCGCCGGAGGCGCGACTGCTCGCACTGCGGGCCTGCTGGGAGACCGCGCAGCGCGCAGACCCTGCCGTCTGCGGCGGCTTCACGCTGGCCAAGGCGCTGCAGTTCGCGCTCGAGGCGAATGCCCAGGTGATAAACCTCAGCCTCGGCGGCCCGCGCGACCGCCTTCTCGAGCGACTCCTCGATGCTGCCTTGAGCCGCGGCGTGACCGTCGTCAGCGCTGCCGATCCGCAAAGCCGCGACGGGGGCTTCCCCGCCTCGCACCGCGGCGTGCTTGCCATCGCGGGAGACGACGCGCAGGATGTTGCAGGGGATATCTTGCGCGCTCCCGGGCGGGACATTCCGACGACGGTCCTTGGCGGAAAGTGGGGCTTCGTAACCGGCACGTCGTTCGCGGCAGCCCATATAACCGGCCTGGTGGCGCTCCTGCGGGAACTCTCACCGGGCTTGTCTGCGCCACAGGTCTCGCGGGCTGCTGGAAGCGCCCGCGATGTCCGGCGTGGCCGTCGATAACCACGCTATAGTCGATGCTTGTGCCGCCGTTGGGAGGATTACTGGAGCCTGTGCGTGCGCGGAGGCGCGCGACACGAGGGCGTCGCCGCGCCTTTGAGGCTGTGCTGCAGTGTTGGACGGTCAGTCTTTGCCTCGCGCTGCTATCGGGTAACGTCGCCGCCCAGCTATCCGGCACCGTCAGCCTCCTCTCCAATTACCGCTTTCGCGGCATTTCCCTGAGCGCGGACGAACCCGCCGCGCAGCTTGGCCTCGCGTATGACGATGCGCAGGGCTGGTACGCGGGAGGCTTCGCATCCACGGTCGAATTCCCGCTGTCGTCGGAACGCCGGCTGCGGCGGTACCTTTTGTCGGCTACGCATGGCGCTGCGCCGATGGACCGAGCTGGGAGGTCGGGGCCGACTACTCCACCTTCACCGCCGCGGGCCACGACTACCTGGAAGCGTATCTGGGTGTCGCATTCGAGAATGTCAGCGCGCGGCTGTATTACTCGAACCGTTACTTCGGGCAGGACTCCGGCGCGCTCTACGCCGAAGTCAACGCCAGTGCACCGCTCTTTGAGCGGGTGCGGCTGCTTGCCCACCTCGGCGTCCTGCACAACGACCGTGTCAACCCGTACTCCGGCCAGCGCGAGCATCTCGTCGATGGCCGCCTGGCGATGGGAATCGACCTGGCGCCCTACAGCGTTGAGTTGAGCAGGTCAGAATCAGTTCGGCGAGCGCCGCCTACGGGCTCACCGGCAACCAAAATCGGAGCGGGCCCGTACTGACACTGGTGCGCTCATTCTAGGCCGCGCGCGGGCTTCGTTGCCGATGCAAGGCCGCGCCCACGGCACCCCGCTTGCGTCGCGCGCGATCTCCGCAAGGCGCTGGTGGCCGCAGGTATTCGAGAATTCATGCCGGCGCATTCAGAACATCGGACAGCCGGCCGAACCGATCCACAAGGCGTACACCGGCGCGTGGTGCAGGGTCACCCACGCCACGAGCGCTGCAGGCAGCTGCAGCGGTTTGAGCAACATGCGAATGGGCATCTCGCGCGGTGCATGATGCCGCGCATGAAATTGGCGAACGAGCGGGTGAACTCGCGATAATCGGCGTCGAAGCTCGCAGCGCGGCCGGTGGACTGGCCATCCCAAAGCTGGCGATAGGCGTAATACCCATCGCCGGTTCGCGTCTCGGAGACCCGTCGCAGCAGCGTTGGCTCGCGCCGGCGCGGATGCCGCTCGCGCCGGTTGTAGCGGCGGAAATGAAAATAGAAATGCTTGTAGTGGCGGACCTCGTCGGCAAAGATCCGCGCCGCCAGGTCCTTGAGCACCGGTTCGCGGGCGTAGTGCGCGAGCGCGCTGTAGAAGGTCAACATTCCGGTCTCCACGACGCACCGGGCCGCGAGCTCGAGCGCCCGCGCCGGCTCGAGGCCGCCGACGGTGCAGGTGCGCGAGTACTCAGCAAAGAAATTGTCATACCGGCGTTGCCAATCGATCTCCGGCCAGACACGCGCGGCGTATTCGCGCAACGCGTGGCCATGCTGAACTTCCTCAGGCTGCCACGACTGTCGCAGCCACCGCGATACTGCGGCGTCGCCAGCAAAGTACTCGATGAGGTTCTCCGCATACAGATCGGAGCCGGTTTCGATGAACGATGCCAGGAAGACGATCCTGAACGCCAGCGGGTCATCGACGATCTTGGACCGGTCGATGCCGTCGAAATCGATGTCCGCGAGCCGCCACCGGGTCAGCGGCGCGACAGCCGGTGCAGCAGCAGCAATGCAGGTCGATTCGGACATACTCCCTCAACGATTAGACACGAGGTTCCCCCGGTTGTTCAAGACACCGGAAGGCGCCGCAGGCCTGGGGTTCAAGGTGGGCCTGGACGGGTAGCACTTGGCAAGATTTACAAACCCGGACCGGCGGGCGGGGCGGTTGCGCCGCCTTTTGGGCGGGGGGACTCAGGCATCGATATTCGCATGGGGGCCTTTGTTGTGGGGAAGCATGGACGAAAATTCCAAACCGCTGCAGGTCTACGTCATCGAGAACTGCCCGATCATTCAACGGCTGCTGTCCTCGACGATCGAGGCGGCGCACGCGGAGCTGGTCGGCCAGGCCGCCGGTGCGCAAAAGGCCATCGCCGACCTCTCGGTGCTGCAGCCGGACCTGATCGTGATCGATCTCGCTTTGGACAGCGGCACGGGATTCGACGTCCTGAGCGTGATGCAGCACCGCGGCCTGGCTCAATCCGCGGTCAAGGTGGTTCTTACAAATCGCGCCAACGCCGAGTACCGGGAGCTCAGCTATCGGCTTGGCGCGGACAGCTTCTTCGACAAGTCGGCGGACATGTCGCAGGTCCTCGCGCTGATCAATGCGCTGGCCGCCGAGAAGCGGCGCGATGACGCGGGCGAGGGCAACGGGAGCCACCACAACCGGGGGAACCCGCAGCGAACCTGAACGGTCGTAAATGCACAACCGGAGAAGAAAGCAACAACCATGGATCGCAAAATCGACAGAGACCTGTATAAGGCGATGGATGCGCTCGTGGCGTTGAAGGTCGACCTCAGCTGCGACCCGTACGTCCCCGGCGAGACGCTGGTGTTGTCTGCAAAGAAGGCGCGCGATGCCTGCGAGGCGCTCGAAACCGCGTCCGCA